>CAWCMU010000001.1:0-65000 GCA_963796695.1 uncultured Acidobacteriaceae bacterium
GCAAGTCATATGGCGGTTTAGGTAGAGCCGGCCTTCAGGGCCTACGTGAGAACTAAGGTTTCGAATTGGTAGGGGAGCACAACGGTCAAGAACCCAGCGCCGTAGGCGCGAAATAGCTCAGCCCAGCACGCAGCCGAACCGGGGTCCCCAAGTCGCGCTGCTTTTTCGCGAATTGGGGTGGGATGGCGGAGTGCTGGGTAAGGGGAAATTGATGCGAGTCCCGTAGGGACGGCAGAGGTTCTCACGCAGATACTTCAGGCCAGCGTCTGAGCATTTGTTCAATCATCTGAGCCGGCTTTACAGACTGCTGAAAAACTCGACTTTGATCCGTCTTTGAAGGGGCGCACCTTCAGGTGCGCCGTACAAGTCCTTTATTTTTGTGATTCCTCGTGGGCTTCACAGTTTGCTGAAAAACTCGATTGTGGCCGCATCTCGGGTAGAGCTGGCCTTCAGGCCAGCGTTTAAGTCGTTTATTTATTGTTTTCATAGCCGGCTTGAGCCGGCGACACAAGCGTTGTCCGAGTTTTTCAGCACTCTGTTCAGCCCACGAGGAATCTGCTTTCGCCACTTTTTCAGCAACCTGTTCAGTCGGCGGCACAAGCATAACCTTCCGGAGTTTTCAGCAGCTGCGAGCGCGCCTCTTCCAAGTCGGCGCATTCCTATGGATTGGCCCCGACCGCACGCCGATACGCTGCTACATTGCGGGCATGCTCTTCCAAGTCACGCGCAAACCGGTGATGCCCGTTGTTGTCGCTCACAAAATAAAGGAAATCAGTTTGCGCCGGATGCATGGCAGCTTCGAGAGAAGCTACCCCAGGATTGGCAATCGGGCCCGGCGGCAGCCCGGGATATTTGTAAGTGTTGTAAGGCGAATCGAACTGGAGATCCGAAGCATAAATGGTTCCACGATAACGTCCGGCCAGTAACGCCGCGTAGATCACGCTCGGGTCCGCAGCCAAGGCCATATGCTTGTCCAACCGGTTGTAGTAGACGCCGGCGACCATCGGCCTTTCTTTCGGGTCCGCTGTTTCCTTCTCCACGATCGACGCCATGGTCACGATGCGATGCGTGTCAGCATTGCCCAGCAGGCCAATCTTCTGCGCCTCCTTTTTGAAGCGATGCACCATGGCCGCCGCTATGTCGTGAGCTGAATCGATGCGCGTGAACTGATAGGTGTCCGGAAACAGGTAGCCCTCCAGCGACTTTGCGCTGGGGTCGACGTCGCGCAACAAAAACAGATCGCTCTGCGCGGCCGTTACGAAATCCGAAGCCGGGCCGAGCCCTGCCTGCTCGACTGCAGCCGCTATGTCATACAGGTTGTAGCCTTCCGGCACAACCACGGTCCGGGCATAGACATCGCCTTGCACCAGGCGGTGCCAGACATCAACCGCGTTAGCCGGCTGCTCGAATTTGTACTCGCCCGCCTTCAAGGTTCGCAGCCCTTTGGCGTACTGGATCATGAGGAACGCCGTCGAGCTGCGGATGACGCCCTCCCGTTGCAGATCGCGCGCGATGTGGCGAGTGCTCCAACCCGGCCGCAGCAGGACAAATGTCGCTTGCGAAGGTTGCACCGGCAGCAACGCCGCCCAGGCAAACCATAAGGCAAACGCCAGCACGATTGCGACCACGAGCTTTAAGAGAATTCGCACGAAGCTAGCAGTTTAGATGAACGGAGCAGCAGTTGCGCTGCTCAAGGTTCTTGCTGGCGAGCAGCTTCTCCGGCAGAAGATTTTCGAAACTCCAGGAAGGCCTGCAAAATCAGCACCGCCGCCAGTTGGTCAACTACCTCGGCCCGCCGGCGAATGCTCATCTCCGATTCCCGCAGCACGCGGTTGGCTTCCACCGAAGTCAGCCGCTCGTCGAACAGATGCACCGGCATCTTGAATTTGCGGCGCAGCTCCTCGGCGAAAACCTGCATCTTCTCCGCCTGAATGCCTTCGGCGCCACTCATCCGCAAAGGCAGCCCCATCACCATTTCGACAATGCCATACTGCTTGATCAATCGCCGCAGAAAGTCGAGATCGTTACGCTTATTGCTGCGCCGGTACGTCGGCAGCCCCTGCGCCGTCACGCCCAACTCGTCACTGATGGCAAGACCAAGAGTGTGGGAACCGACGTCAAGCGACAGAATGCGGCGGGGCCGATCCTGGCTGTCAGCCGTCGAGAAGCTATTTTCCATTTGAGCCACAGCAAAAATATCATGTTCTGAATCTCAGGGTTCTGCGAGTACCATAGGCCAAATGCCAGATCAGTTATTGGACAATCCGAATCCAGTGAGCTCTGACGCCGACCCCGACCTGGAAGCCAATGCCGCCGGTGGCGCCGCGGTCGTGCCCCAGGTCAGCATCAATCGCTCGACCGTAGCCGAGATGGACCGCTCTCGCATGGAGCACCTGCAAACCTCGGCGCTGCTGATTCTGGCGACGGCTACGGTACTTAGCCTGATTTACGTGGCCAAGCTGATTCTGGTCGTCATTCTGGTTTCCATCCTGCTGTCGTTCGTGATCGCTCCGCTGGTTGATTTCCTGGTGCGCTTCCAGGTCCCACGCTCGCTGGGAGCCCTGATTTCCGTGTCGCTGCTCGTCATCGCCCTGGGGACGGCCACCTACCTTTCCTACAACCGCGCTCTCGACTTCATGCATGAGGTGCCCAAATACAAGGCCCGCATTCAGGAGATGGGCGCCGGTCTGCGCGAGCAGGCCGAACAAATTCAGAAGACCACGGACACCATCGTTCCCTCCGACGACGACAAGAACACCGTCACCGTCAAGCAGTCGAGCTCGTGGACCGACATGGTCAGCAAGAACGCCAGCTCGGTCTCGGAACTGGTGCTGGCGCTGACCTTCATTCCGTTCCTCGTCTTCTTCATGCTGAGTTGGCAGGACCACGTTCGTTCGTCGTCGGTCATGCTCTTCCGCATGGAAAATCGGAACACGGCTTACGTCATGCTCGGCCTGATTGCGCGCATGATCCGGTCGTTCATTGTGGGCAACTTCATCATCGGCGTTTTTCTCAGCGCGTGTAGCATCGCTCTGTTCGGCGCCATCGGTCTGCCCTACTTTTACTTCCTGGGCGTGTTCAGCGGATTCTTGAGCCTGGTCCCTTATTTGGGCGTGATCCTTGCCATCCTGCCGCCCTTGGTCGCCGACCTGGGGCATCTGACCACCGGCATCGCCGTCCTGGTGGTGATGATCGTGATGGGACTGCACCTGATCGCGATGAACGTGCTGTATCCCAAGATCCTGGGTAAGCGGCTGCAGTTGAATCCTCTGGCTGTCACGCTCGCGCTGCTGTTCTGGGGATGGCTGTGGGGCGCGATGGGCCTGATCCTCGCCGTGCCCATCACCGGCGCCTGCAAAATCATCTTCGACCACATCGAACGGCTGCGGCCATACGGGGCGTGGCTGGGAGAGTAGGGCGCCGCTGTTCGCTGTTCGCCTTCCGCTCTGATTATTAACACAGAGGGTTATCTTGATAGGATCCGGCACCTGACCCAGCCGAAAACGCAATGCTGCGAAAGACGCTCATACTCGTTCTCGCCATCTCTCCGTTGTTATCTGCGCAGAACGAACGAATCACGATAACGCACCAGTCGAGCTATGGCGGGAAGAAAAGCGTACTCAACGCTTACGCTCTTCTTTCCGCCAAGCTAGGGGACGACGACCAGGTTCTGCTCACGTGCGAACTATCCCATGAGGACTGCATCCAACTTGCACTCGGTCAATACGAAATTGCCAGGCTGATCCCAGGGGAGGGTTCCTACAAAGACTGCCACAACGTCGACATATACCGGATAGGAGCAAACCGATTAAAGGAAAAGCCCCTCGGCGAGTATTGTCTAGGGCACCTGCAGGACTGAGCGGGCGACGGATCGAGTTACGCCAATAAGCCTCTGGCGAAAAGCGAAGAGCGAAAGGCGAATGGCGATCCCACGAACTGCGAAAAACGGGGAATTCCGCTAGAATCGTCCTTCGGAGAAATTCATGGCACACATGGTCAAGTGCGTAAAGTTGGGACGAGAAGCGGAGGGCCTCGACGAGCCGCCCTTCGACAACGAACTGGGGCAGAAGATTTACAACAACATTTCCAAGCTCGCCTGGGAGCAGTGGCAGGAGCACATGAAGATGCTGCTCAACGAGTACCGCCTGCAGCCTTGGAAGAAGGAGCACCAGGAATTCATCGTGCAGCAGATGGAAGCGTACTTCTTCGGCGAAGGCGCCGAAAAGCCCAAGGAATACGTCCCGCCCACGCACTAACCGGGAGCAACGGTTTGAAAGGGCGCGGGTTCAGCTGCGCCGTTCCGGGTGGAATAGAAACCCCAGTCCCCGCGGGGACGACAGCATCACGGCGCAGGCAAACCGCAGGTCCCTCGAATACGCCTCCGCTGCGCTCGGGATGACAGTTGAGTGGGAGTGAACCGAATGACATCTCGTTCGGTCCCAATGAACAACCGATTCCTCGACTAACTCCGCAGCTTAGAAGGGGCGCAGCTTCAGCTGCGCCGTTCCAGCTGAAATAGAAAGCCTAGTCCCGGCCGGGACGGCAGCGTCACGGCGCAGGCAAACCGCAGGTCCCTCGACTGCGCTCAGGATGACAATTGCTCGGAAGTGGGCCGAATGACATCTCGTTCGCTTCCCAATGAACAACCGATTCGTCGACTAACCCCGCAGCTTTGAAGGGGCGCAGCTTCAGCTGCGCCGTTCCAGGTGAAATAGAAAGCCTAGTCCCGGACGGGACGACAGCATCACGTCGCACGCAAACAGCACTCGACTACGCTTCGCTGCGCTCGGGATGACACTTCATCGGAAGCGAACCGCGAAAGGCAAGAGCGAACTGCGGATTCCCGCAGCCTCATTCCGGCGCGTACACTGCCCACCCGCGAGGCCCTGCCCAAAAGTCCGCGTAACCGTCACCCGACGTTGTCTTCGCATCCGGTTGGCTGGTGTCGTTGCCGCCGTACGCGATCGGAGTGAACTGCACATTCGACCACTGGGTTTGAACGTACGTTCCATTCCACGCGTCGCCAAGATTGTTCAGCACGTACACCAGGCCGGGCTGTGAGCCGCCGCCTGCCCGCTGCATGATGTAGAGGTTGTCGTCCACATAAAGAACCTGCGTGGTGCCGCCCGCATAACGTTCGTGTGCAGCGACAAGTGCGGCAATTCCGTTCGGAGTGCCCGTTTGCGCCAGGCCAAAGTTGTACCAGTCCATCCAGAAGACGCTGGGATAGCCTTCGTGCGTGAGGATAAAACTGTAGGCCAGCAGCTTGTCGTTGTTGATGGCGTTGTCGGGATCGCGAATCGTGTCATGATTGTCGACGAACGTTACGGCCTGCGACGGGGTGTCCTGCACCACGGTTCCGGGCGCGACGAGATTCTGCAAGCTATAGCCGTAGCTGTCGCACAGGCCTTTCAGCTCGTAGTGCAGTGGAAAGTCGAAGGCCGACACGGGATTGTCAGTATAGCTGTTGACCTCGGCCAGCCAGTCATCGACCGTGCGCTCGTTGTCCCAACACTCGCCGACGCAGAATGTGTAGAAATTGTCTTGCGATTTCTTCAGGTATCGCAGCTCGGCGATCGATTGCACCATCCAGGGCGCATAGCCTTTCACGAAATCAAAACGGAAGCCGTCGAATCCGATGGTCTCAATCATCCACTGCGCCACGGCGATCAGTGCCGAGTAGACCAGCGGGTTGCGATGGCAGAGGTCGGGCATATCGCCGAACGTCATCTCATCGAAAATTTCGTACGGTGAAGGATGAAAGCATTCCCAGTTGCGCGCAAACTGTCCGCTGCCGGGATTGAACTTCGTCCAGCGTGTCTGCCCATCGACAGGATTGACTTCCTGTGCGTCGCCGCCGCTGTTGTGGTCGAGCACCAGGTCGGCATAGACCTGCATGTTGGCCGCATGCGCCGCATTGATCAGCGCGACCAGCTCAGCCTGGTTGCCGAACCAGGTCTTGGTGCGGCCCTTCTGGTTCACATCGCCGAGATCGTAATAGTCGTAAGGGTCGTAGCCCATCGAGGGACCGCCAAGGTTGGCGGCTTTGCACGCCGGCGGCAGCCATAGAGCGGTGAAACCGGCCTGCTGCAGCTCGGGAATTTTGCCGGCAACAAAGTTCCACCAGGTGCCGTCCTGCGATTCTTCCTGAGGACAATTCCAGTAGAAGGCCTGAAACAAGACTCCCATGGCGCGCTCCTTTGCGTGTGGATGCAAAGAGCATAGCGCGGCCCGAACGATTCAGCGATGAAAACTTGGTTACGGATCGACCCGAGTCGGCTTCACAGTCTACTTAAAAACTCGGATTTGGATGTGTATTGAAGGGGCGCACCTTCAGGTGCGCCGTACGGGCCCTTTACTTTTGTTATTCCGAGTGGGCTTCCAGCCGGCGATCTGTTTTGGCGATTTTTTTAGCAGTCTGTTTAGTCGGCGGCACAACCGCAGATCCATTCGACTAAACGGCCGCCGGCCCACAAACCCGGCGGGCCGAAAGTCGGGTGGCCGCTCCGCTCAGGATGACAATTTATGGAAGTAAAGGCTGCGAAAGCCTCAGACTGGCGTCGCGACCACCGCTCCGAGAAGTTCAGAAGGGAACTCGCTACGCCCGCGCGGCGTGCTCGTCGGGCCCGAGCGGCAGGAAATATTGCGTACCGCGGATCGGCTCGCTGACGCGCCGCAGCAGCGCCTGCAAATCTTCGCTGCGCTCCACGAAATCAATCTCTGACGTGTTGACGATCAGCAAATCCGACGACGTGTAGTGAAAGAAGAAATGCTCGTACGCCTTGATGACCTCTTCCAGGTAATCGTCGCTGATGGCTTTCTCGCCGGGCGCGCCTTTTTTCTTCAGCCGCTTTTTCAACACCTCGGGCGTGGCTTGCAGGTAGATGACGAGGTCCGGCGTCGGCACGTTCTGCCGAAACAGATCGTAATAACGGTTGTAAACATCCAGCTCGGCGTCGCCCAGGTTGAGACAGGCAAACAGCTTGTCCTTTTCGAAAATGTAATCGGCGACGTACGTCTTATTCGGATTGTGCTTGGGATCGAGCGATCCCAGTTGCTCATAACGGGCCATGAGAAACGCAAACTGCGCCTGAAACGCCGCCCCCGCCTCTCCCTGGTAAAACGCGCGCAGGAACGGGTTGTTCTCGGGCTCGCTGATGCGTTGGGCGTGCAGCGTTTCGGCAATCACCTGGCACAGGGTGCTCTTGCCGACCCGAATGGGACCTTCGACTGCGATATACCGGGGTGGTTCAAACAGGTTCGCCATGATCGGAGAAAAGCTTCGACTCGCAGAATATCGTGCGAGGGCGTCCGTGGCAATTACCAGAATTTAATTCTGAGGACAAGTTTTCCACCGGGTCGCATTTAGCACTTGGCACCCGGCAATTAGCCAAGTGCCAAGTGCGGATCGCCAGCCTCAACGTATTCCCATGAGAACTGAGTTCGGGTTAGCGCCGGAGTACAACAAGCGAACCAGCGCCGTAGGCGCGGAATAGCCTAGCCCAGCACGCAGCCGGGGTCCCCGTTCGCGCTGATTTTGCGCGAATGGGGAGGCGCAGTGCTGGGTAAGACGAAAATTCTGAACCGAGCCCCGTAGGGACGACAGAGGTCCTCCCGCGGACTCTCATAGGCCTTAGCCTTGCGCCGGCATGCGGTCGGGCGGTTCACTTTCCTGCTTCACCTTATGAGAGCGGCTTGTTGCTGAGAGCCGAGAGCTGACAGCTGACGGCCAAAAGCCAAGAGGTAAAAGTGAAAGGCGAAAAGCGAACCGCCGCCATCCCCACGCTACAATCACTCTCAATGCTTCTTCCCATCGTGATCGGGAGCGCCGCCGTCGCCGGAGCCGCCACCTGGGCGGGCTTCCAGACCATGTGGCCCACATCGCAGGTCTATGGCCGAACCTTCACCGGCCTGGACGCGAGCTCCCGACAGTTGGCGCTCACTTACGACGACGGCCCTAACGATCCCTACACCTGGCGGCTGCTGGAGGTGCTCGATCGCCATAACGTCAAGGCGACATTTTTCCTCATCGGCCGTTTCGTTCAGCAGAAGCCCGAGATCGCGCGCGCGCTGGTCGCCGCCGGCCACGCGATCGGCAGCCACACTTGGGACCATCCCAACCTGATCTTTCGTTCGTCGGCCGAGGTACGCCGTCAACTCCAGCAAACCCACAAGGCGATTCTCGACGCAACCGGCGCGAACGTAACGCTGTTCCGTCCTCCGTTCGGTGGACGCAGGCCGGCATCGCTGCGCGTGGCGCGCTCGCTCGGCTTGCAGCCGGTCATGTGGAACGTGACCTGTTACGACTGGAAGGCCAAGTCGGCGGACGAGATCGTTCATCACGCCGAGCGGCAGATTCGCGGCGGCAACGTCATCCTGCTGCACGATGGCGAGTTTCACCGCATTGGCGTCGACCGCAGCCGCAGCGTCGAAGCCAGCGACCGCATCCTCGCCCGCTATCAAGGCGAGGGATACGAGTTCGTCACCATCCCGCAAATGATGGACGCGGCAAGGCCATGAAAAACAGAGTTGCGGGTAGACTGACCCGTCCGTGTAGAAGGTAGTGCGGCGCTTCAGCGCCGCGTCAAAGCCGCTCCAAATGTGTCGGGGCTTCAGCCCGAAAATTGGAACGGCACGTTTATCACAGACCCCTTTGGCAAATGGGATCTCCCAGCGGCTGAAGCCGGTTTAATCTCGCAAGACTTGCGCTCGGCCTAAAGCGTCTGCGTAAGAACCCCTGCCGTCCCTACGGGACTCATATACAAATTTCCCGCTACCCAGCACTCCGCCTGCGGCTGCGTGCTGGGCTAAGCTATTCCGCGGCTGCGCCGCTGGTTTCTTCACCGTTGTACTTTACCGCCAATGCGAGACTCCGTTCTCACGCAGATTCTGAAAGGCCGCCCCCTTCAAAATTGAACTCGATCAAAACCCGATCAGATATTCCCTTAGCTCTTGCTGCGCGCAATCGCCCGCTTGATGGTCTCATCCAGCGCGGCTTTGGCTTTGGAGTACTCCTCTGCCGTAATCGTTCCCTGCTGGCGATCAATCTCGAGCTGGAACAACTCTTCCTTCATCGCCTCCAGCAGCATAGCCTGGCGATTGCGAGGCGCCGCCGGCTCGACGAAATCAGCCGGCGCAGCTTGCGCCTCGATCGCGCCTCCAACCGCCGCCACCGCTTGCGGCCGATTGGATCGCGACACGATAAACGCCCCGCCCATCACCAGCACCAGGGCGAACGCGCCAAGAATGTATGCACGGTAATCGTGCAGCGGATCAGGAGCGTCGATGGGAGCGCCTAGTCCGCCGCCAGGACGACTGTCGTTAGCCGCCGCCTGCGAGCCGCCACCCATCGCGCCGCCGCCCGCTTCAGTTCCGCCGCCGGCTTGTCCGCCTTGCTGATTGTCAGCCTGAAACACGCCGCTACCCGCGATGCGGAAGCTCAGGTCCTGCCCCGGCTTCACATTCGTCGCCACCATGATGGTCGATTGCGGGTCCTGCATCGACTGGAAACTCTGCGCGTTCTTCGGCGTGAAGGTCATGCTCTTGGGCATCATCACGACGAAGTGCTGCACGTCGGCCAGCGGCTTGGGAGAGAAGCTGGCCTCGCCGCCGTACGGCATGTGGTACGCGACCTGAAACTGCGTTTCGCCCGGGCGCAGCGGATACGTGAGCCAATAATGATTCTTTTCGCTGCCGGCGTTGGCTTCGGTCGCAATCGGCTGCCCGCCCGGACCCTTGGCCTGCGCCGAATCAATCTCGGCGCCTATGGGCAACACAATCTCGAAGGTACCCTTTTCGCTGGCCAGGGTGCGCGGCGGCTCCGACTTGTTGGTGACCGCATACAGCGTCACCCCTTCGAGCTGCTTGCCGTCGCTTTGCAGGCGGTCGACCTCGACCGTCTGACTCAGGCCATCAACCTTGGGCGCAGAGTCATAGACCGTCAGCTGCGCTGTAGTTGAGCCCGGCATTAGCGGACCGTTCTCTGGGAAGTAGCCGACGCCCTGATGCGTGACGCGAACCATGTGCGGCGCCTGCGTGTCCGTCGGAGCAGGGAACGAGAAGCGGCCTCGCGCATCAGTCTTGGTGGTGCCGATCTCCTGCATGCCCTGCGACAGCGAGAGCAGCGACACCTGATCGCCCACCGAGGGCTTACCGGTAGTGCCATTTGTCACCGTGCCGGTTATGTTCTGTGCGGCCGCGAACGCGGTAAGAAGGAACAGGCAAAAGACGGTCAAACAGGCGCGCGAGAGGATTGGGTGGAGCAGGCCTTCAGGCGCGCATGTAAGCAGGCGAACTGGCAAGTTGTCGTCGGATCGTCGTGAACGGCCGGATGCACGCTGGCGAGATTGGTAGAGCTGGCCTTCAGGCCAGCGTCCCGCCACTTTTATTTGAACCGGGGCTTTAGCCCCTGAGGTCACTTCCGCGGCTGAAGCCGTTTCTTCATTTGCGTAACTGCAATGCACCGCTGAAGCGGTGCTCCACCCGTTGATCACGCGCGGCCTCCATCGGGTCGCGGGCCGGGACGCCGGGTTGCGTGCCGCACCACTGACCGCGCCTTCTCGATCGACTCCATCTCGGCCAGGATCGCGGCTGCTTCGTCTTCCAGCGAGGCGCGCTGAATGGCGTAGTCCTGCTCGCTCAACTTGCCGGCCTTGTATTCGAAATTCAGGTCGCGCAGGTTTTCATACGTCGCGTCCTTGCGTTCAGCCAGATACGTGTAGCGCGTCTTCTCTTCGCCCGCATCGAAGTTACCCGGCTCGTAGAAAACGTAAACAAACAGCGCTGCGGCGAACAGCGTGCAGCCGAACAGAATGAAAACGGTGTCTTGCCCCATAACGATGAAAGCGGTAAGAGCGTGCATCAAAACTCTGTCTCCTGGCGAGCTCGCTTGCGCAGTTCGTCGAGTTGTTTCGCGTCGAGATTCGGATGTGGCACGGGTTGCGCGACGGCGTGCGCTCTCCACAGGCGTACCAGCCAGACCGTCAAAATGATGGCCAGGGCGAACACCGCAAACGGCATGATCCACGCGATGCGATTGAAGCCGGTCGTGGTGGGCGCGGCCAGCACCGTGTTGCCGTATTTCTGCACGAAGCTTTGCAGCACCAGCGAGTCGTTGTCGCCTTTGTCGATAGCGGCCGCCAGCTCATTGCGCATACGGTCCGAGTAGGTGCAGCCGACGTGATTGCATTCCAGCAGGACCTGTCCGCAGCCGCAGGCGCACATCAGGCCGTGACCCAGTTTGTTGAAGCGCGCGTCCGAGTCGGCGCCAAGGAAGACGACGGCCAGCAACGCGATGAGCAGCACTTGCGCGATGCGCAGTTTGGAGCGGCCGAATTTCAAGGGACCGAGTTTCAAGTTTTGAGTTTCCAGTTTCAAGTTATGAGTACCAGTTTCCATGTATCAGTTAATGCGTTGCCGTCTCGTTCGAATCCTACCCTGTCGCCAACATCGGGCGACAAGGATGGGGCACCCGGCACTGGCCGTAAGAGCAACACGGTAGCTAATCACGCGCGAGTTTGCCGGCCTTGACGAGGCTGGCTTTCACCTTTTCTAAAGGGATACGCTTTTCCTGACGCCGGGAGCGGGAGACCAATACATCCTCGATGTCCTCCCAGAGTTCCCGATGTTTTTTCAGGTCAATTTGTACAGCGACCTTGCGTCCCTTCTCATCGGTTACATACTGAATTCCGTTCATGTTCTTATCCTATAAGGTACTGTGCCCGGCCGAAGATCCGCCGGGTGGCCCAGCCCTCAGTCTCTCCCCACGCCGACTGCTCCGCTCGTCGCGGCCTCGGCTTCGATACGTTCCTTCTCCTTCATCGTGATCTTCCCCGGCTTCATGTTGGGGAAGAGCGCAATGATCGTTCCAATCAGCACCACGTGCACGCCAATCCAGATCCACAGCACCAGCGGATTCACGTGCGCCTTGATGATCGGCTTGCCGGTGTCTTGATTGCGCCCGGTGTAAACCAGGTACAGGTCGCGGCTCAGACGTGAGCGGTTGGCCACGATGGTCGAGGTCTGCTCGCTGGCCTTGTAAAAGCGGCGCTCGGGATACAGCGTGTCGATCTGGCGGCCGTTGCGATACACCTCCATCACCGCCCACTCGCTGCTGTAATTCGGCTTGTCATCTTGTGTGTACGATTTGCAGATGAGTGTGTACCCGCCGATCTGCATCTTGTCGCCGAAGCCCATCTCCTGCTCTTTGTCTTGATTGAACGGCAGCCCGGCAAAGCCGATGATGATCAGGATCACGCCGAAGTGCACCAGGTATCCGCCGTAGCGGCGCGTGTTGCGGCGGGTGATGGTCACCATTCCGGAAAGTATGCTGACTCCACTCTGTCGCGCGATCACCCGGCCGCCGCGCCAGAACTCACCGAAAACCGTAGCCGCAACCATCACCGATAGCGAGATCGCCATCAGCGAATAAAAATAGGCCGAATCTTCCCAGGGCCGCATGCCGCCGATGATCAGCACAATGGCGGTCAGTACCGCGAGCGCTGTCGGCCAGATGAAGTTTCGCTTCACCCGATCGAGCGATGTCTGGCGCCAGGCTAGCAGCGGGCCCACCGCCGTCAGCAGCACCAGGAAAATGCCGATGGGAACATTCACCCGATTGAAGAAGGGCGGGCCCACGGTGACCTTCGATCCCGTTACCCACTCCGACAGCACCGGGAACAGCGTGCCCCACAGCACTGCGAAGCACGACACCAGCAGCACCAGGTTGTTGAACAGGAAGCTTGACTCGCGCGAGACCAGCGATTCCAGGCGGTGCTCGCTCTTCAAGGTGTCGCGATTGCGCACGAAGAAAAATACGCAGGTCGAAAAACAGATAGCCAGGAACCACACAAACCAGGTGCCGATGCTCGACTGCGCGAAGGCATGCACTGAACTGACGACGCCGCTGCGGGTGAGGAACGTGCCGAAAATCGCCAGCAGAAACGTGGTGAAGATGAGCCACATGTTCCACATCTTCATCATGCCGCGCTTCTCCTGCATCATCACCGAGTGCAGGAATGCCGTCATGGTCAGCCAGGGCAGCAGCGACGCGTTCTCGACCGGGTCCCATCCCCAGTAGCCGCCCCAGCCCAGTACCGAGTAGGCCCAATGCGCTCCCAGGAAGATGCCGCAAGTGAGAAACAGCCAGGCCACCATGGTCCAGCGGCGCGTGATGTGGATCCACTTCTCGCCCGGGTACTTCATGATCAGCGCGCCCAGGGCAAACGCGAACGGGACGGTCACGCCGACGTAGCCGAGATACAGCATCGGCGGATGGATCACCATCTCGGGATACTGCAACAGCGGATTCAGACCGTTGCCGTCGGGGGGAATCGTTCCGCTGACCAGCCCGAACGGGTTCGCGGCAAAGTTGATCAGCATCAGGAAGAAGACTTGCACCGCCGCGATGATCGCTGAGGCATAGGCAAACAGCTTGGGGTCGACCTTGTAGCGCAAGCGCAAGACCAGCGCATACGTTGAGAGCAGCCACGCCCAGAACAGCAGCGAGCCTTCCTGTCCCGACCACAGCGCGGCGAACTTGTAAGCAATCGGCAGGTCACGATTACTGTGGTGCAGGATGTAGGCCACCGAGAAGTCATTCCCCAAAGCGGCCATTACCAGAGCTACTCCGGCGACGGTAACCGCTGCCCAGGAGGCGATGCCGGCGCGGCGCGCCGTCTCACCCAGGTGGTCGTCTTTGCGGAAAAGCGCCAGCACGCCCGCGAGGAACGAATAGGCTGCGAGCGCCAGGGCCAGCAGGAGCGTGAAACTTCCAATTTGCGGCATGGATGATCAGTACCTGTATGCGTTAAACGTCCGGCTCATTCCGGTAAGCGGTGCCATCTAATGGGTTTGATTTTACTCGCAATCCCAAATCGGGATGCTGAATTGTGGCAGAGGTCACTACAACTTTGCGGGGCGTCGGCGCCTCTGGGAAAACGCCGGTCGAGCCTGGGTTGAAAGGGCCAGCCTTTTTAAGCCGTCCGTAAACTCGGCGTCAGCCGCTGAGGGACTGCGTTTCGATTATTCAGATTTCTCGGAAGCTGAACGACTGAAGATTCGGCCAGACCCCGAGAATGCCGCACCGCTGCAGATTGCCGCCGCCTTCAGGGACTCTTCAACTCGGCAACGGCGATTTGTGGTGCGGCCCTAAAAGCAAAGAGCCAGGCAAGAGGGCTCGCCTCTTCTCTGACTCTCTAAGCTAATTATAGCACATAGAAGGGGTAAACTGACTGGTTTTTGGATATTTATATGTCAGTTATTATTCAGCAGTTTAGATCTGTTTTTAGCATCTTCGTGCGGCTTGACAAGATTTTCGTCGACCGCTGATCTGCACCATAAATAGTGCAATTTAAGGCTTGGGATCGGCGCGATGGCTGCCGGAATTTTCAGGTATTGCGAAAAGCCAGGAACGGCCTTACTGCTGATTGTCGGGCTGACTCGCGTTCGGAGGGGTGGCTGGCGCGCTAGCTGGCGGCTCGGGATTCCCCGTCGTCGGCGCGTCGGCATTCGGCTCAACAGTCTGGCTCGGCTCAGAAGCAGTTGCCCGGGGTTCCGCCTGATCTGCCGCCTCTGGATTATTCGGCGGCTGCTCGGCCTGTGGCGGCTGCTCGGCCTGTGGTGGCTGCTCAGCCGGAGCTTGTTTCTGGTCGCCGCGCGGCTCGTCGCTGCTGGCAGGTGGCTCCGGATTGCTTGCCGGCGGTTCCGGCTGATCTGCCGTGTCTGGCTTGGTCGGTGCCTGATCGGCTTGTGGCTGGTCGGCCGGAGCTGGCTCCGGATTGCTGGTGGGCTGCTCGTCATTAGCTGGCGGCTCGGGTTTGCTCGCGGGCGATTCGTCGTTGCTCGGTGCAGGGCTGCTCGCGGGCTCGTCTGCTTTTGGCTGCCCCGTCGGACTCGGAGCCGGTTCGCTCGTCGGCGATTCAGCATTCGGCTGCGTACCGGGAGATGTTTCCGAAGTGCTCGCCGGCTCGTCTGCTTTTGGCTGCTCGGTCGAGCTTGGCACTGGCGCGCTCGCCGGCGGCTCCGTTTGCTCCGTCGTCTCCGGCTTACTCGGAGGCTGCTCCGACTTGTCGGTTGCTTCCGACTTGGTAGCCGGTTCCTCGGCCTTGGGCTGCTCGCTAGCGCTCGGCTCCGAAACAGTACTCGGACTGGGCTCGGCCGTTGTCGCCGGCTCGGCCGCCTTTGCTGGCGCTACGCTCTCGCTCGGCTCGGCCTTCGCCGGTTCCGCACCAGGGCTCGTGTCACCTTTTGCCGGCTCCGAACTCGGGCTCGCCTCGGGCTTGGCCGCGTCCTCGGCTTTGCACGGCGCGACCTCAGGATCCTGGATGTCCTCGTCCGCGCTCTTCGCCGCCGGCCAAGTCGCGGTGTAGCAACCCGCGTCGATGTACTTGCCGTCATTGAACTGGTATAGGGTGAGCGTGCCCGCCATCGGCGTCTTGCGGTCCAGGGTTACGAGATCGGGAACGCCGTTGCTGCTGGTGGGCTGGATGGTGTAGCTGGCAGCCTGCGTGTCCAGCACGGAAACGTATTCCCCCGCGGCCTTGTCGCGGCGAAAGATCCACAGCGGGCAATTGCCGGCACCATCGCAGCCCCCCTCCAGTCCAATCGATCCCGCGATCAGCAGAGACTTGCCATCGCCGCTCAGCTCATTAAAGCGAAGCCGGGTGATCGAAGCGATCTCGCGGATTCTCTGGTCATCGTAGCCCTGTTCGCTCATCGGCTTCTGCAGCCGCAGCACGATTGAGTCGATAAGGGCGGTGCGGTTCGCCTCCGACAGCTTCGAAGTGTTCCCCACGCTAGTGTCGTTACGGCTGATGATCTGCTGGTCGCGCCAGTTCCATTCAAAGTCGGCGGCCATCGCGCCGCCGCATGCCAGCAGAACAGCCATCCCGAGCCTGAGGATCCTGGTCGAAGCGCCCATGAATCCGCTTGTACGCCAGAACCAGTGCCGCTGTCCAGAAGGATGCGTCGGCATGAAGCGATGCGGCCCGGCGCTCATGCGGCAGTCGCGCCCTTACCGTAACCGTCTTGTGATCTGCGGCGTTGAGACTTTTGATTCCAGCGCACATCGATACACCTACCGGCACAAGTTGAGGCTGACGCCGAGGGAGCGAGTCTGTTACTCTCGCCCCAAAAGAAAGGCTGGAGCGATGCCGCCGCGCAAAGCCGCCACTGAACCACGCCGTCGCAAAACCGATCTCGAACAAAAGCCCACTCCGTCGGCGCGGGCGCACGGCACGCACGAGCTGGTCATCATCTCGGGTATGAGCGGTGCCGGCAAGGCGTCCGCGCTGAAGACCTTCGAGGACCTGGGCTACTACTGTGTCGACAACCTGCCCGTCGGGCTGATCGGCAACTTCGCCGAGCTGGTGCTCGATACCATGGAAATTCAGCGGGCCGCGCTGGTGGTGGACATTCGCGAAGGCGCGCGCCTGGACAAGCTGCCGCAAATTCTCGGCTCGCTGCGCCGGCTGGTGAAGACCACGGTGCTGTTCCTCGAAGCCGAAGAAGATGCGCTGCTGCGCCGCTATAGCGAGACCCGCCGGCCGCATCCTCTGGGCCGCAATGCTTCCGTTAAATCTTCGCTGACCTCGGAGCGCCGCCGCTTGCTGCCGGTGAAAGCGCTGGCCGACCTGGTCATCGATACCACCAAGTTCAATGTGCACGAACTGCGCTCCATGCTGACGGAACGCTTTCAGGGTGGCGATCGCCAGAAGAATATTTTGATTTCGTGCGTGAGCTTCGGCTATCGCGAGGGAGTGCCCGAGGATGCCGACCTGGTATTTGATGTTCGCTTCCTGCCGAACCCGCATTTCATTCCCAAGTTCCGGCCCTTCACCGGACGCCATCCTGCGGTCGCCAAGTACATTCGCTCGTTTCCGCAGACCAAGGAATTTATTCGCCGCATTTCCGAGCTGCTGATTTACCTGATCCCGCACTACATCCGCGAAGGCAAGAGCTATCTGACTATCGCGTTTGGCTGCACCGGCGGCAAGCATCGCTCGGTGATGATCGCCGAAGACGTGCAGAAGCGCCTGGCCAAGGCCGGCTACAACGTGAAGACCGTGCACCGCGACTCGCCGGTGGAAACGTAAAGCTCGCTGGATCTGAGCGCGTGCCCCCCGGCTCGCAACACCCCGACGTGCGCAATTATTTCCTGCCACCGGCAAATCCAGTAGAATCGAACATTGCATCGGATTTGGCTTAACTTGGTCTGGCCTGCGCTGCGCTCCCCAGCGTTTTGCCGCAATCTGCGGACTTTATGCGTCGAATAAACCGCCTGCTCCGGTATTTCAAGCCTTACTGGATTTACCTGTTGGCCTCGGTCCTCTCGATGGCCATGGTAGGGCTGCTGGACGCATTCCGCCTGTTGCTGATCG
This sequence comes from uncultured Acidobacteriaceae bacterium, assembly GCA_963796695.1. Lineage (GTDB taxonomy): Bacteria > Acidobacteriota > Terriglobia > Terriglobales > Acidobacteriaceae > Bog-257. The sequence goes on from CAWCMU010000001.1 coordinate 17,379, forward strand.
GCCCCATTCTCGACAAAGTGTTGAATCCGGCGGCGCAGACCCACGACCTGCCGCTGTTTCGCATGCCCCTGAGCGGGAAGCCAGTCGAACTCGGCTGGTTCGTCCCTGAGCACTTTCACAATGTCTGGACCATCGTGGCGTTTGCCTTGGTGGCCTCGACGATTTTGAAAGGTGTGCTCGACTACACCGGTACGTATCTGGCGAACTATGCCGGCTTTGGCATGGTCACCGACCTGCGCAACGAGATTTACGCAGCCACCCTGCGGCGCTCGGTCGCGTTCTTCCAGAAATATTCCACGGGCACGCTGCTGTCGGTCATCATCAACGACATTGAACGCGTGCAGTTCGCCATGTCGAGCGTGCTGGCCGAGTTCCTCCAGCAATTCTTTACTTTCCTCTTCACCGGCGTCGTGGTGGTTCTGCTCGGCCGTCGCCTGACCTGGGTGCTGGTTATCTTTGTGCCCGTGGTGATTTTCGCCGCCCGCCGGGTGGGGCATCGGGTGCGCACCACCACGCGCAAGGGTCAGGACAAGCTGGCCGAAATTCAGAACATCCTGCACGAAACCATTACCGGCGTGCGCATTGTGAAGGCTTTCTGCATGGAGGCGTGGGAGACGCTGCGCTTCCGCGAAGCTGGGCAGCGCTTGTTCCGGGCGAATCTGCGTTCCACCAGCGCCTTCGCCATCAGCTCGCCCATGATGGACATTTTCGGCGCCATCGCGATTGCCCTGCTTATCCTGCTGGGCCGCGAGTACATCAAGAGCGGCTTTTTCAGCGAAGGCGTCTTCATCGCGTTCATCATCGCGGTCTTCAAGCTGTACGAGCCGGTGCGTAAGTTTGGACAATTCAATAACAATTTCCAGCAGGCGCTGGGCGCGTCCGAGCAGATTTTCAATTTCCTGGACGCGCACGACGATGTCCGCGAGAAGCCCGCGGCCGCCAAGCTGGCGCCCTTCCACAAAGGCATTCGCTTCGATCACGTTTACTTCGGCTACGCGCAGGCGGACGATGAGCGCGAGGTGCTGCGCGATATCAATCTCGACGTCAGCCCGGGCGAAGTCATCGCCATCGTCGGCTCCAGCGGATCAGGCAAGACGACGCTGGTGCATTTGTTGCCGCGCTTCTTCGATGTGACTCGCGGACAGTTGCTCATCGACGGCCAGGACGTGCGCGATCTTACGGTCGCATCGTTACGCTCGCAGATCGCCATCGTTACCCAGGACACCATCCTGTTCAACGACACGGTGCGCAACAACATCGCCTACGGCCAGCCGCATGTCCCGCAGGGGCGCGTAGAAGAGGCGGCGCGTGCAGCCTTGGCGCACGACTTCATCATGGCGCTGCCCAACGGTTACGACTCCATCGTGGGCGAACGCGGATTGCGGCTGAGCGGCGGCGAGCGGCAACGGCTGTCCATCGCGCGCGCCATCCTGAAGGACGCGCCCATCCTGATTCTCGACGAAGCCACTTCCGCGCTCGACACCGAGAGCGAGTCGCTGGTGCAGACGGCGCTGCAGAATTTGATGGCCGGACGCACGGTATTCGTTATCGCGCACCGCTTGTCGACGGTGCGCCGCGCCGATCGCATTCTGGTACTGGACAGCGGCATGATCATCGACGAGGGCTCGCACGAGTGCCTGATCGCACATACAGGCACCTATCGCCGGTTGTATGATTTGCAATTCGAAGACATCGAAACCCCCACAGGGACTGAATAGCGCCATGAAGATTCGTTCCATGACCGGGTACGCGCAGATAAAAACTCACGTCAACGATCAGCTCACCTTGACCTTGAGCTTGAAATCCGTCAACCACCGCTTCCTCGATCTGCACCTTCGCCTGCCGAACGAGCTGGATCCGGTAGAGATGAAGATTCGCCGCGTCCTCAAAGAGCGGCTGCATCGCGGACACCTGGAAGTGACGTTGAGCCTGGAGCGCAGCGGCGGCGCGGCCTTCGCCGTCAATCGCAATCTTGTCGGCGGATACCTGCGGACCTTCCGCGAGGTTGCCGAAGAGTTTGGCGTGAGCGCCGATCCCGACCTGAACGCGGTGTTGAAGTTGCCGGGAGCGCTGAACGCCGCCGAGAACGGAGATGCGCTGGCCGCTCTCGAAACGGCGGTAACCGCCGCATTGGAACAGTGCATCGAGCGGCTGAACCAGATGCGCGAAGAAGAAGGCGGGGGCGCAGTTTCCGAGCTGCGCAACCTGATGACGCTACTATCGTCGTCCACGCATGAAGTGGAACAGCTTCGCGGCAAGGTGCTGAAGGCCTATCAGGACAAAGTTCATGGCCGCATGCAAGAGATGCTGGGCTCGCACATCGATCACGACCGCATCCTGCAAGAGGCCGCCATACTGGCCGAGCGCAGCGATATTCAGGAAGAAGTGGTGCGCATGAAAAATCACATTCACCACTTTCTTTCACTGCTCGACGGCGGCGGCGAGGTCGGCAAGAAGCTCGACTTCCTGTTGCAGGAGATGAATCGCGAGGCCAACACGCTGATGTCGAAGACCACGGGTGTGGCCGGCGAAGCGTTGCGCATCACTGCTCTGGGCCTGGCCATGAAGTCGGAAATTGAAAAAGCACGCGAGCAGGTCCAGAACCTGGAATAGTTCAGAATGAGCGGAATCGTGTTCATCATCTCGGCGCCCTCGGGCTCGGGCAAGTCAACCCTGACCAACGAGCTGCGCCGCATCGTCCCCAACCTTGAATTCTCCATCAGCTATACCACCCGGCCGCCGCGAGGCAGCGAGCAGTCCGGCCGCGAGTACTTCTTCATCAGCCGCGATGAATTCGAGCGCATGATTCGCGAAGACGAATTCCTGGAATACGCGGAAGTTTTCGGCAACTACTACGGGACGGCGCGCAGCTTTCTGCGCGAAGCTACTGCCCGCGGCGATGACCTGCTGCTCGATATCGATGTGCAGGGTGCGGCGCAAGTGAAACGGAAAGTTCCTGAAGCAGTGAGTATCTTCGTGCTGCCGCCGTCGCGCGAAGAACTGGAACGGCGTTTGCGCCGCCGGGCCGAAGCCGATGATGCCCTGCAACGCCAGTTGATGGGGGACGGCGCGCAGCTGTTCAATACCGAGGCCATCATCCAGCGCCGCTTGCAGACGGCGTCCCGAGAGATTGAGAATTTCCGCCAGTACGACTATATTCTGGTCAATGATCGGCTGGAGGACTCCATCGATGTCCTGCAATCGATTGTCGAGGCCGAGCGGCTGAAACGCTCCCGGAACGCTCAGACTCCGAAGGACCACTTGGTGCTGTCTGTTGCCGAAGGCGCTCTACGGGTTTCGATGATGAAACAAGTGGAAAGCATTCTGGCAACGTTCGATCTTTCCCGTTTGCCCACCGTTACGGAGTGATTATGAAACTGGTTGAAGGTTTCGACAGCAATTATCGCTACGTTCTAGTGGCCGCGCGCCGTGCCCGCCAGATCCAGAATGGCGCTCGTCCTGTGGTTGATCCGCACTCGCGCAAACCCTGCCGCATCGCCGAAGAAGAGATCCAGGCCGGACGAGTGAAGTGGGAGATTCCGGCAATGGCTGTCCAGGAACCCGATGACGCCAGCGAGGAATTGAGCAATCATCCCGTGGGCGGCGAAGCCGACGACTAGGGGCAGTGCGTTCGATTGCGGCTGTTCGTTCGTTTTGAAAGGGCGCACCTTCAGCTGCGCCGTAACCCGCCTATTAAGTGTTGTCATCCCGAGGAGGACTTTAGTCCGACGAGGGATCTGCTGTTCCGGCCGCGCGGGTGGAGTACGCCTTCAGGCGTACATTCAAATAGCAGGTTTGGATTTGCGCCTAACGTCTGAGGTAAGGACTTCACCCACACAGTGGCTAAAAGCCGGGAGCATTTCCTTGTTCTCATGCACCGCTAAAGCGGGCTCCGCCATTTCCGGATTCCCACAATCCAAAGTCCCTCCCGCTGATTGTCTCTGCGCCTCTGTGCCTCTGTGGTGAACCCGTCTGATACGAGTCCTTCAGCTTTCTCCCGCATCGGTTCATAATAGACACGCATGAAAATCGCATTGGGCGTGAGCGGCGGCATCGCCGCCTACAAAGCCGCCGAAATCGTTCGCCACTTGCAGGAGCGTGGCCTGCGGGTGCAGGTCATCATGACCGCCGCTGCGCAGGAGTTCGTCCGCCCGCTCACCTTCGCCGCCCTCTCCGGCGAAAAAGTCATCACCGGAATGTTCGGCTCGTCGGCCGAGGAGCCCAACCTCGATTCGGCCGTGGAGCACATTGCGGTCGCGCAATCCATCGATTGCCTGCTGGTCGCGCCGGCCACCGCCGACGTAATCGCGAAATTCGCGCAAGGCATCGCCAACGATTTTCTGAGCACGTTGTATCTCGCCACCACCGCGCCGGTTGTGATTGCACCGGCGATGAACGTCAACATGTGGGAGCACGCGGCTACCAGAGCCAACCTGGAAATCTTGCGCGAGCGTGGCGTGCACATCGTCGAGCCGGGCAGCGGATATCTGGCGTGCGGCATGGTTGGAGCCGGCCGCCTGGCGGAGCCGGAAGAGATTGTTGCGGCCACGCTCGCGCGTCTCGGCATCACGCAAGATCTCGCCGGCGAGACCGTGCTCATCACCGCCGGCCCGACCCATGAGCCCATCGATCCGGTGCGCTATCTCGGCAACCGTTCCAGCGGCAAGATGGGCTATGCGCTGGCCGAAGCCGCGTTGCGTCGCGGAGCAAAGGTCATCCTGGTGAGTGGCCCGACGGCGTTGCAGCCGCCTGCCGCAGCCGAAACCATCTTCGTCGAAACCGCGCAGAAGATGCGCACCGCCGTCCTCGATCGCTGGGAGCAGGCCAGCATCATCGTGATGGCTGCCGCTGTTGCCGACTATCACGTGAAAAGCTTTGCGCCGGAAAAAATCAAGCGCAATGGCTCGCTGGAGCTGCAACTCGAGCCCAACCCTGACATCCTGGCCGACCTTGGCAGTTTGCGCGAGGCCACAGGCAAGCGGACGCCGCTGCTGATTGGATTTGCCGCCGAAACCGAAAATGGGCTGGAGAACGCGCGCACTAAGCTGACGAAAAAACGCGTGGACGCAATTGTGCTGAACGACGTTTCGCGCCCCGGCATCGGCTTCAACTCCGACCGCAACGAAGTCACCATCGTGACCGCCGCTGAGGCGACCAACATTCCCGAAGCCAGCAAACTCGAAGTCGCGCAAAAGATCCTCGCTGCCGCCATCGCCCTTTGGCAGCAGGTGCCCACGATGCTGTCGCCTTCCGGTAACTTGTCATCCTGAGCGGAGCGTCCGCCTAACAACCTGTCATTCCCCACCGAAGCGGCGACATCCCTCTTAACCTGTCATCCCCAGCGAGGCGGCGACATCCCCCCTTAAACTGTCATCCCGACCGATGGCTTCAGCCCGAGCGGAGGGACCGCTATCGCCGCAACGCCGTTTCCCAGCATAGGGGTTCTTCGACTCCGTTCGTCGCGTGGCGACTCTCTCCACTCAGAATGACAATGCGCAGCCTAATCCCGAGGGGACGACAGCCAGTTCCCTCGTGCCGTAGAATCGCAACATCGATGACTCTTGATCGCAACACACTTCGCGACCGCCTTCAGTTCTACCGTGAGCTGGGCATCGGCCCGCTCTACCGCCGCGAAATTCCGGCTGGTGCCGCGCGTGAATTTTTGGCGGCCGAGATCGCGATCGCGGATGCCATCCCGGAGGTTGAACCCTCGCCGAGAAAATCGAACCTTACCCAAGCTCTCGATCGCGACGCACAACTGCGCGCGATCCTCGATGAGATCGGCCCCAACTGCCAGCGCTGCAAGCTGGCGAAGCTGGGCCGCAAGCAGATTGTCTTCGGCACCGGCGACCCTCACGCGGAGCTGATGTTCATTGGCGAAGGCCCGGGGGCCGACGAGGACGCGCAAGGCCTGCCGTTCGTCGGCCGCGCCGGCCAGTTGCTCAATAACATGATCACCGCCATGGGTCTCAAGCGCGAGCAGGTCTACATCGCCAACATCGTGAAGTGCCGCCCGCCGGGCAATCGCACGCCCGAGCGCGACGAGTGCGACACCTGTTCGCCGTTCCTGATGCGACAGATCGGGGTGATTCGCCCGAAGGTCATTGTCGCGCTGGGCGCCACGGCGGCGAAAAACCTGCTCGGCATGAACGACTCGATGGCCTCGATGCGCGGCCGCTTCTACGACTTCTCGCCACCCGGCGCCGTCACCGAAACTGGCGAGCCCTTCGAGTGCAAGCTGGCCGTCACCTATCATCCTGCATTCCTGCTGCGCGATCCGCGCCAGAAGAAAGAGACCTGGAAAGATTTGCAGATGGTGATGAAATTTCTCGGCTTGGTCGCGCCGCCGCGCGCTCCCGGGGGCTCCGACGCGCCCGATGTTGGTGCGGCGGGGTCGCCGTCTGAGGGCAGCTAGACGGCGATGCCGCAATTCTGTGACGTGGCCGTGCCGGTTCCGCTCGACGCCACCTTCACCTACCGCATTCCGGAGAATTCGCCTGAGCCCGTCATAGGCGGCCGCGTAATCGTGCCGTTTCGCGAGAAGAGGCTTAGCGGCATCGTCACCGAATTGCATGATCGCCAGCCGGATTTCATCGTTAAGCGCGTCAGCCAGATCCTCGATGCCACGCCTGCGCTGACGCCGGAGCTGATGCAGTTGGGCCGTTGGATCGCGCAGTATTACATCGCGCCGATCGGCGAAGTTTACCGCACCATGCTGCCGCTCTCGGCTGAGTTTCGTCGCGTCATCGGATACCGCATCACGGACAAAGGCATTGACGCGTTGCACGCCGCGTCGACCATCGGCTCGTCGCTGCGCTCGCGCAAAGAGCCGGGGGACCAGATGCTGGAATACGCCGTGCTCAATCGGCTGGCCGATGGCGAGATTGTTCGCGAGGCCACGCTGCGCTCGGCTTCGGGCGCGTCGCGCGCCGTGCTGCAAGCCTTGGTGCGCAAAAAGTGGATCGCGCGCGAGGACCTGAGCGATGTGCGCGACGCCAGCCGCACCGTCCAGTTCGCCACGCTGAAAGATGTAGAGGGCAAGCTCAACGCCAACCAGGGGGCCATTGTCGCGTACCTGCGGGGCCAGGAAAATCAGCGTGCGTCTGTCGCCGCATTGCGCGAATTGGCGGTTCCGCGCACCACGCTGCAAACTCTGGTGCGCCGCGGCATTGTCGAGCTGAGCGAAGAGGCTGCTAGCTTCCACGTTTCGGGACTGAAGCCGCGCAAGCTGGAGTTTCTATTTACCGCCGCGCAGAAGGCCGCGCTCGAAGCCATCACCAAGTCCGCCGGCGAGCACAAATTTCTGCCCATGCTGCTGCACGGCGTTACCGGCTCAGGCAAGACCGCAGTTTATCTTTCGGCGATGCAGGCAGTACTGGCGAAAGGCCGCTCGGCAATCCTATTGGTTCCGGAAATCGGGTTGACACCTGCGATGGCGGCCGACCTGCACCAGATTTTTGGCGATCAGGTTGCCATTCTGCACTCCGCCTTAAGCGACGACGAGCGCGCCGAGCAGTGGAAACGCATTCGCGCCGGAGACTCCCATATTGTGGTAGGTACGCGTTCGGCCGTTTTCGCCCCGGTGCCGAATCTGTCCCTCATTGTGGTAGACGAGGAGCACGACCACTCCTACAAGCAGGAGGAGATGCCGCGCTATCATGCGCGCGACGTCGCCGTGATGCGCGCCAAGATGTCGGATGCCGCGGTGGTGCTGGGCTCGGCTACGCCGTCGCTGGAAACCTACTACAACGCCCTGCAAGGCAAGTATCGCCTGCTGGAGTTGCCGGAGCGCATCGAGAAGCGGCCGCTGCCCGAGGTCGAAGTCCTCGATATGCGGCAGGAATTTCAGCGCACCAAGAAAGACGAGCCACTCTCCCGCAAGCTGGTGGAGGAGATTGGCGAGCGCCTGTCGCGCCAGGAACAGGTAATGGTGCTGCTGAACCGGCGCGGCTACTCCGCGTTTGTGTTGTGCCGCGGATGTGGCGAGTCGGTGCAATGCAAAAACTGCGCCATCGCCATGACTTATCACAAGCGCGAGCACCGGCTGGTGTGCCATTACTGCGGCTACACGCGTCCTGCGCCTAAGACTTGCCCGAAGTGCGGCAGTGAGTTCGTGCAGTACCTTGGCACCGGCTCGGAAAAGCTGGAGCACATCCTGCACAGCATGTTTCCGCAGGCGCGCATCGCGCGGCTCGACCGCGATACGGTGCGCGGGCGTGACGATTTCGAGCGCATGCTGACCGCGATGCAGGCGGGCGAAATCGATTTGCTGGTGGGCACGCAAATGATCGCCAAGGGCCACGACGTGGCGAACGTGACGCTGGTGGGCGTGGTCGGCTCCGACGCAGCGCTCAGCTTTCCCGACTTCCGCGCCGCTGAACGCACCTTTCAATTGCTGACCCAGGTTGCCGGTCGCGCCGGTCGCGGCGATACCCCCGGCCGGGTGGTGCTGCAAACATTTTTCCCGGATCATTACGCCATCCAGTTCGCTGCCGCGCACGATTATCACGGCTTCTACGAAAAGGAAATCCGCTTTCGCAGTTGGATGCATTACCCGCCGTTCAACGCCGTCAGCAACGTGCTGGTGCGCAGTCAGAATCTGGAAGAGGCGCTGACCTGGTCCGGCATTCTGGGCAAGTGGTTTGCGGGCGCGCGCCTGGAAGGAGTGCGCGTCATGGGGCCAGCCGCTGCGGCCATCGTGCGGCTGAAAACCGAATACCGCTATCACTTCCTGCTGAAGTCGGCCAGCCGCGAGCGCATGAACAGCGTGCTGCGCGCCATGCTGGAACACGCCGTCTCAAAAAAGATTCCACGCAATAATGTGGTGGTGGATGTGGATGCGCTGTCGTTGATTTAAGAGCAGCCGTTAGCAATTAGCTTTTAGCTATCAGCTATCAGCTATCAGCCGGACAAGGTACGAGATGGTGGGTTGTATCATCGTCCGGCCTTGAGTCGTACTTTGTAAGTTGCTCTGTCTCACGCCACGGTCTGGTCGTGCCTGGTAGTTGGTTTGTATCAGGGCACGACTTTGATGTGTGATGGGAATTTCGTTTGTATCAGGGCACGGGTTTGATGCGTGATGGGAATTCGTTTGTATCAGGGCACGGGTTTGATGGGTGATGGGAAATCGGTTTGTATCAGGGCACGACTTCAGTCGTGCCGCAAAGAACGGAAGAAAACTTTGGGCTTTACAGAGTGCTGAAAAACTCGGACAACGCCCGTGTCGCCGGCTCAAGCCGGCTATGAAAGCAATAAATAAACGACTTAGACGCTGGCCTGAAGGCCAGCTCTACCCGAGATGCGGCCACAATCGAGTTTTTCAGCAAACTGTAAAGCCCAGCCTTTCGCGACAGCGTGCTCGGCACGACTAAAAGTCGTGCCCTGATACGAACCTGCAATTCCGATGCTAGCCCCTCCCCACTTACAGCGCGTTGGGCGCGGCGCTGACGCCACTCTACCTATAAAACGGCCCGGAGCCCTCCAAAACTAATCATGGAGACGTTGCGATGCCGGCTGGCGACGTAAACCAACAGCCGCCAACTGACAACCGACAAGCGACAACCGCTTTCCTACCCCTTCCATGCTCCCAGCGCGCGACGAACCAGGATCAACTGTCCCAGGTGATAACTGGTATGATCGGCGGCCAGCAACACCTCGCGTAACAGGGTTTGTCCAGAGCCGTGGGGCAGCGGCGCGAACAGGTCGTGCTTAGGGTCTTCAATAAGCGCGCGCAGCTGCTTGTTGTTTTCCTTGATGGCCTTCACGCTATGCTCCCAGGCTGGGGCGTCCGGCGGAGCTGGTTCTTTCGGCCAATATCCTTCCGGCCAAGGCGGCGATTTGTAGTGCGCATCGCGGCTGAACTCCAGAATGTCCCACAATGTGAGACGTATGTGTTCCACCAGTTGCCAGGCGGAGTGCGGCATGCCCTCGGGCACCTCGCCGCGTAGTTTGGCCGGAAGGCCGGCGATCGCCGATGCCAAGTCAGCGTGCGCTTCGCCCCAATCGAGAATCTTGCCGAGCTGCTGCCGAAGCGCTTTATCCTGATCCATAAGACCTCACGTGTTCCGGGAATACTGTTGGGATGATTTGCTCTCATCGGCGGATGCACCCAAACACGCAATTCTCGATCCGACCTCAAGTGTGCGGACGCTCACAGATTTTTCTCTCGCGAGGCGGCATAATGGACGGCATGAATCTCGCCCTCCATCGACACGTCCGCCGAGTAATCGTTGTGGTTTTCGCCCTCACTTGCGCCGCCGCCGCTGCTTCCAAAGTCGACCGCATCGGCCCTCTCGCCGTGAATGGCGCATCCGATGGATTGCGGCAGGCCGTCGAGAACAAAGGGTATCGCGTCACCCTGGACGACGGATGGACCGCCGAGTTCTGGTTCGCCAGGCAACTGGCCACTGAGAAGAAAGAGGTGCCCGCCGCGCTCTATCCCGAGTTAACGGACGGTGAATTTGTCGGGGTGATCAACCTGCCGCAAGGCATCAGCGATTTTCGCGGGCAGAGTATTCCGCCCGGCCTGTACGCGCTGCGTTATCAATTGCTGCCGCAGGACGGCAACCATATGGGCGTCGCTCCCAATCCGGATTTCCTGCTGGCGAGCCCGGCGGCTAACGACGCGCGTCCGGAGCAAAGTTATCCCGCGAAAAAACTTTTCGCGCTCAGCGCGAAGAGCACCGGCACCAACCATCCTGCGGTGATTGCCCTCGAGACTGCCGGCGATCCCGCAACCGTGGTGAAGGATGAACATGGCACAGTCGTCTTCACTGTCGCTGTCCCCACCGCCGGCGGAGGCAGCCAAAAACTGGGCATCGTGATCAAAGGTACGGCTGCGCAGTAGCCGGCGCTGCAACGATGATGGTGCTGCGGGTGGCCCGCGGGTGTGCGGCAATGTTACTGTTGTGCCTTCCAATCGAGTTCCGCTGATCTGCACGAAGCATGGAGAGACATCGCTTACGCGGCGTGGCGTCGATCGCCGCCCAATCCATCGAATGGCTGGTGTTGGCGCTGCTGCTCGCGGTCTCGATTCCGCCGATACTGGTACATCAACGCGCCCTGATCTCGGTCCCCACCCTCAATCTGATTGATGGGTCGTGGCTGCTCGACACCAGCTACAAGGCCTCCACCGGGCTGTGGTTCGGGCGTGACGTGGCTTTTACCTACGGGCCGCTTTATCAATGGATCTCGAGCGCGCCCTCACGTTGGATCGGCCTTTCCGTCGGTTCGGTCTTTGCCACCTGGTCCACGCTGCCCTTCCTGGTGATGATCCTGGCGACCTTTGTCAGCGCGCGGCTGCTCCTGCTGGACGCAGCACCCTGGCGACGAGCGTTGTTCGTCCTGCTGGCCGTGGTGTTCTGGTCGCCGCCGGATGTTCGCATCTCGGTCGTGCTGCTTGGGTTCGCGATTTTCCTGCGCCTCACTGGTAAGGCAGTGGCGACCAATGGAGCGACTTTGCTGCCGGCACTCGCGGCCGCAGGAATTTGCGTGGCCGCGTTTCTGCTGTCTGCCGATACCGGCCTCTACACCGTGGCTGCTCTCTTGTTGGGTGTGCTGGGAACGCTGATCGCACAGCGGCGACGAGCCGCCAGGCTAACGAGATTTCTGGTGCTGGCGCTGGCGTTCGGCGCAGCCTTGGTCTTGCTGGTGAATGCGGCCATGTTTTCTCCTTTGAACTTCCAGTTCTGGAAGTCGAGCCTGGTCATCGCCACCGCCTATCGTTGGTTCGAGCCCTTCGCCATGACCAAGGCAGACAAGCGGCTAGTACTGGAGACGCTGGCTCTCAGCCTGGTGGTGTTCGGAGTGGCGTGGTGGTTCCGCAAGTCGCGCGGAGCGTGGACCCGGCGTCCGGCTTACCTGATCGCCGGCTTCGTTTTGGGCTTTCTGGCGCTACAGACCAGCCTGGTGCGCTCCGATAACGGGCATGTGCTGATCGGGATTTATCCACTGCTATTTTTCTGCGGCGCCATGGCTCTGGACGACTACGACCTTCCGCGATGGTTGTCGCTGACCATGCCGGCCGTCGTAATTGTCGCAACCTTGGTCCTGGGACACGCCTTCTCAATCTTCCTTCCCGGCAACATGGCCTCCAATTGGAGGCAGATGGTTCATCCACCCACGACCTGCAATCCAGGATTGCAGGAATTCGATCGCGCCTGCTTTGTTCCCAGCGACGCTGAAATGTTGAGTAACGTTTCCACCTACATAGGGTTAAACAGCAAGCCGGCTGAGCCGATTGCGCTTTTCCCCTACCAGACAGCGTTCGGTCTGAGCTCGCGCCACCCCATAGCGGGCGGGGTCTTGCAGAGCTACCTGGTTAACGGCGACTACCTGACCGGGCTGGAAGTGGCGGGCCTCGAGAAATCACGTCCGGGATTCGGGCTCTACTTGCCGGACGGCTTTCTCAGTTTCGGAGTGGATTACGTTCCGAACTTTACCCGTAGCCCCGGGGTGTGGTTCTACCTCTTGGGTCACTACCGCGCCGTGAGCAGCCCGACGCCGGCGCTGGTCGGCCTGATGCGCGACGATAGTCGTGAGGGGCGGTTGAGCTTCAGCGAGCAGCCTGTGGGAAATCCGGCAGGCCCCTTGCGCATCACCCGGCGAAGCAGCGTCCTCGATTTCGGCCAAATCCGCTGGCCTTCCGAGGGAGCTGACTTTCTCAAGCTGCGGGTGCGGTTGAACTACCCATTCTGGTGGCGAGTGCGAAAGCCCTCCAAACTTACTTTGCGGATTTTTCTTGCCGACGGTTCGGGGCAGTCGCTCGAATTCGTAGTCCAGCCCAATCGCAGCAACGATGTCTGGATTTACCCCTGGGACGATCGGCAGCTGGGAAGCTATTTCCAGTCTGATGAATCCGAGTGGCGGCCTTACAGTCAACCGCCGGTCGTGGGTATCCAGTTGTTCATCACGCCGTTCGACTGGATTTCGGTTGTGCCCGAGAGCATAAGCGTGGCGCAGGTCGACGCGGTCCGCGTCAGCTTGAGACCGGTCGGAATACCCTGAAGGGTCGCCGCGCTTCACCCTGATCGTCGCTCTGAACAGAGGCGAGCCGCGGTCCCAGTGCTGATCGATATTAGTCGCGGCTCCGCTCAAGATGACGGAGTCCGATACCTGACGGCTGACCCTCATTACTGACAACTGCCTTTATGCCGCTGCCGATCGCGCTGCCGGCTTCGGCTCCCGAAACACTTTCGGCGCAATCACCATCAGCAACGCAACGATGAGCGCGTAGCAGGCCACCGTCGGCAGCGCTTGCTTATTGTGCATGTAGCGTCCCGAGAGCAGCAGGGCCAGCCCAACATGCCGATTGGCGTTACTCACCGCCAGGGTGCGCACCGAAGTGCGGTCGCGCTTCAGTAGCAGAAACACGGAACCGATGGACGCGGCCATGAGCAGCGCCGCTGCCACCAGCACCCAAAGCGTTATGTGCGTCAGCTCCGACCGCATCTTCCACAACAGGGCGACGAATATCAGGGTCAGCACCACGTTGCCCAGAATCGTCAGCTTGGGCTGCGCCTTGCGTGAGAACCCGGGCGCGAAGTACACCAGCGCGATGCCCACGAGTAGCGGAATGAGCTCTTTCTCCGCAATCTGCGCTAGCAGGTCGCGTGGAGGAATCCAGATGTTGCGGTCGTACAATTTGGCCGCGCAGAAGACGACCAGCGGGATCATGATCGGCGTCAGCATCGCGCCCCAAACCTGGTAAGCGGCTGCCAGATGCATGTCGAAGCCGCGCCGCGCCAGGTTGCGGGTCAGCAAAGGCGCGCCGGGCGTAGCTCCCACCAGGAACAGGCCGGCGGTTTCCGACAGCGTGAGCGGAAAGATGTGCGCCAGCAGCAAGGCCACCGCGGGCGGAATGATGAAAGTCGCCAACAGCAGCCGCGTCCAGGAGTCGAGGGTTTGCCGGCGCCAGTTGGCCACGAGTTCAGGCAGGCGCAGGCTCATGCCGATCGAAACCATGAGGACGAACACGGACGCGGGAAGGAGAAGTTTCATCATGGTTGAGGGTGCAGCTCCGCTCGATAGTCCGCAATCGTCGTGCTTTGTGGGCAGCTCGTGTTTCAGGATACGGCCTGTGTCAATCTAAGCAAGGTCGGGTTTTCAGCAGCGTTGGATTTTGTCATCACGACCACCCGTTCGATTTGTCATCCTGAGCGCAGCGACCGCCCGGGTTTTCGACCCGCCGATTTTGCGGGTCGGCGGTCGCGGAGTCGAATGGATCTGCTGTTCGATGGCGCTGTTGTGCCGTCGCTGAAGCGACCTGGTTTTTGTCGGCAAATAAATGGAGTAACGGGCGGCATGACTGAAGTCATGCCCTGATACAAATCAGAAATCGAAACGCGCGACTTGAAACTTGAACACCAAACTTGTAGATCGAGGCTCGCATTCAAAACTCGAAACTTGCCACTCGAGGCTTGCCGCTCGAAACCTGAAACTCGAAACTGCTTCTTATAAGCTCCTATAATCAAACCCTATGCCCTCATTCCCGGAGATTGACGAGCAACTGGCTTACCTGCGCAAGGGCGCGGCGGAGATCATTCGCGAGAGCGACTTGCGCGAGCGGCTGGAGAAGTCGCGCCAATCGGGCAAGCCCATGCGGGTGAAGGCCGGCTTCGATCCCACCGCGCCCGACCTGCATCTGGGCCACACCGTCCTGATGCGCAAGCTGAAACACTTTCAGGACATGGGCCACACCGTCATCTTCCTGATCGGAGACTTCACCGGGCTCATTGGCGATCCTACGGGCCGCTCGGCCACGCGGCCGCCACTCTCGCGCGAGCAGATCAATCAGAACGCCGAAACCTACAAGGCGCAGGTCTTCAAAATCCTCGACCGCGACAAGACTGAAGTGCGTTTCAACAGCGAGTGGCTCGACAAGCTGGGCTATGAGGGCATCATTCGCCTGGCCGCGAAATACACCGTCTCGCAGATGCTGGAGCGCGAGGACTTTCACAAGCGCTTCATGGAAGAGAAGCCCATCGCCTTGCACGAGCTGCTCTACCCGCTGGCCCAGGGATACGACTCGGTTGCGCTGGAGGCTGACGTCGAGCTTGGCGGCACCGATCAGAAATTCAACTTGCTGGTGGGCCGCGAGCTGCAACGTCATTACGGGCAGCCGCCGCAGATCGTGCTGACCACGCCGCTGCTGGAAGGCACTGACGGCGTGCAGAAGATGTCGAAGTCGTACGGCAATTACATCGGCATCACCGAAGCACCGCAGGAGATGTTTGGCAAAGTGATGTCGATCTCCGATGACCTGATGTGGCGCTATTACGAGCTGGTGACTGACATCAGCATGGCCGACATCGAGCGCATGAAGGCCGATGTCGCCGGCGGTGCGGCGCATCCCATGAAGCTGAAGCAGGAACTGGGCAAGCGCATCGTCACCGACTTTCACTCCGCCGAGGCGGCAGAACAGGCGGCGCAGGACTGGTCGCGCATGTTCCAGAAGGACGAGGTGCCCGAAGACCTCCCCGTGATTGCCGTGAAGTTCGAGGAGGTGGCTGCTCCTAATGCTTCGACCAGCGACGGCGCGGTGCAGGTGAAGCTTGACAAGCTGCTGGCCCGGACCGGCTTGGCCACCTCGGTAACCGACGGCTTGCGCAAGCTGAAGCAGAACGCGGTTAAGGTTGATGGCGAGCTCAAGACCGAGCTGGTGGTCGCGGTGAAGTTGGGCAGCGAGTTCACGCTGCGCGCAGGCAAGAAGATGGTGAAGGTGTCGGTCAGCAACTAGGTCTGGGCGTTTCAGTCACACTGTTCGCCGCCCGGAGCAGTCGGCGCGCAACGCAGCCCACCCGAAATGCCAAGTGCTATCGGCTAACCGCTACTTCCCGCCACCATAGAGAAACTCCAGCGCATCGGGTAATCTGCGCGACCACGCGCCTTCGTTGTGTTCCGCGCCTTCTTCCACCACAACCTTCAGGCGGCTCGCATTCATTCCCTTCTTGCGCAGAATCGTCTCCAACGCCTGCACGTTCTTCACCGCTGCGCCAGTCGGGTCTTCGCCGGTGCCGATCGCCAGATACATTTTCGCGGGAAACTGCGTGGCCTTGGCGGCATCCTTTAGCAATTGCCCATCGCCGATATCAAGTGGCGGGCTCTCCACCAGGAGATGCCCGAATGTTTTCGGGTACTCCAGCGCGGTGTAGAGCGCAATGTCGCCGCCGTACGACGACCCGCCAAGTCCGGTGTTGGCTGCGCCACGCGAGACGCGGTACTTCTTCTCGATGAACGGCATGACTTCGGTGAGCACGAAACGCGCGTACTCTTTGCCGTGCACATCCTTCTGCTGGGAAACGTTTTCCTTACCCTTGTTGTTCGGATCGGGATACGGCAGATACTCGCTAGCGCGCTTCTCTCCGCCATTGTCGATGCCGACGACGAACATGGGCGGAATCTTGAAGCCGCCGACCAGATGCTCAACCGTCTCGTCGACGTGCCACTCCCCGGCAAAGCTGGTGTTGGCGTCAAACAGGTTCTGGCCATCCTGCATGTAGAGCACCGGATAACTGCGGTGAGCATGCCGGGGCGAGAAGTAGTTGGCCGGCACCAGCACGCGCAGCGTGCGCGTCTCGTGATAGATCTTGCTTTCGAAGGGAACGATCTCCAGCCAGCCGACAACCGTGTGGTCCTTGTCGAACGAAGTGATAGTGGTGACGTTGGGAATGTAGGTAGAAGGAGGCTTGGTCTTGCTCGACGCTGTGGGCTTGGCGCTATTCTGGGCCGCGAGGGGCGCCAACATGATGAGCGACGAAAGGATGAGCTGGACGATGCACAAGCGCGACATGCTATCAGGTTAGCAGGAGCGGGAGGGTCAGGGATTAGGGGGTAGTTGTCGGTTGTCGGTTTGAGATTTGGGATTCGGACAGGGAGTTTTGGTACTCGGCCTTGATTCGCTGTCATCCCGACCGGAGCGCAGCGAAGTGGAGGGACCTGCTTTTGCCGCTCACCCCCGACACAGCCGCACATAGTTGAATTGTCATCACGAGCGAGACTTCAGTCTCACGAGGGACCTGCTTAAGCCGCTCAGGCCTACACAGCCGCAACGTAATCGAATTGTCATCCCGGCCAAGAGCTTCAGCCCGCGTGGAGGGATCTGCTGTTCTCGCCGCTACCGACACCCTTGCCATTCGGAATGTCCATCAATAATGGACAGGCTTTAACGGCGGGGCGGTGAGACAGCAGGTCCCTCCGCTTCGGTCGAGATGACAATCATCAACGAGAGCGCCTGCGCTTATCCCTTGAGCTTCAGATTCACCAGCTGCATTTCAGGAACGGCGTTGTTCCAATCGGCGGAGATGTGTTCCAGCGTCATGCGAACCGTCTTGGTCTGGCCGGGCGCAATCGGCGAGCGGCTGAGGTCGACCAGATCCGGATACTCGCCCATCTGGCTCTGCACCAGAACGTGCAGAGGCATGGTCTCGCGCTGCACAACCTGGTCCATCGAATTCTTGAACACCAGCTTCATGTCAGCACCCACCAGAGCTTTGTCGCCGGTATTGGTGATGCTGGTGTCGAGATAGGTGACGGTTCCGCCAACGTAATTCTCCGCCGCGCTCAACTTGGGGTTGGAGATTTGCAGCTTGGCCGCGTACGGGTCAGGCGCGGCACTGGGCGCCGGCTGGTTGCGGGTGAATGCGAAGATGATGCCGATAGCCACGACTACAGCAAGAAGTCCGACAATGAACGGCGTCCAGTTGCGTTCCTCGGCTTCCGGTTTGGCGGTCGTGAACAGGTCGGTCATGCTGAGATGATTTTACTCCGCGGAGGCGGTCCGGGATTTCAGCTTCCGTGCGTCGACGAGAGCCGTTCCTGATGTGAGATGACGGCATGTGATGCAGAGTAGCCCGTTCGCGCGAAGGTTATTCCTGAAACATCGCGGAGTGAGGGTTGCGAGGACCGGGCCGTCTGCCGTCCCTACGGGACTCGGGGTGGGTTGTGGGCGCTGACGGCGCAGCTAAAGCTGCGCCCCTTCAAAGCATGGGCCTTGTGTTGAGAAGTCCGAACAGCAGATCCTTCGTCGGCCTTAAGAATCTGCGTGAGAACCTCTGCCGTCCCTACGGGACTCGCATCAATTTCCCACTTACCCAGCACTCCGCCTGAGGCTACGTGCTGGGCTAAGCTGTTTCGCGCCTACGGCGCTGGGTTCTTCACCGTTGTGCTCCATTATCAATTCGAAACCTTAGTTCTCACGCAGACACTTAAGGCCTCCTCGCGATGACAAGAAAATATAGAGCGCTGCGCCCCTTTAGATCCTGCCCTATGCGCTTTTCAAATTCCCAAACGCCTTCACTCTTTCCGCAACGCTCATGACGTGCTGCGGCAAATTCAGTTGCGAGCCTTCCTCGAGGATCGGGATCAGCTTGTCGAACTCAGGGCCCGAATGCGATCCGGTCAGCAGCACCCGCACCGGATGAAACAGATCTTTGCCCTTGACGCCGGCCTTCGCTTTCACCTCGTTCATAATGGCCTTGAAGCGCTCCGGCGTCATGGCGGACGTATCACCTTCGACCGCCTGCGCAAATGCAGCGATCACCTCCGAGGTCTTCGGCGCGGAGAGTACTTCGGCATTGTCCGGCGAGCTCACCGAGGCCTCCGCGTCGTAGCGGAAGATAAGAGCCGCGCGCTCGGGCAGCTCATCCAGCTTATTGACCGAAGGCACCAGCAGCGCAATCACCTTGGCGAGCCAGGCGCGCGTGCGCTCGTCCAGTTGCTCGGGCAGCAGTCCAGCGCGGACGAAGAACGGCTCAGCCATGCGCTCGATTCGTTCCGGTGCGCTTTCCTTGATGTAGTGCCGGTTCAACCAGTAGAGCTTTTCCATGTCGAATACGGCGGGCGACGGAGTGACGCGTTCGAGCGTGAATTCTTTCTTCAGTTCCTCGGGGGTAAAGATCTCGCGCGTGCCGCCGCTGGGCGCCCAGCCCAGAAGGGCGAGGTAGTTCATCAGCGCTTCGGGCAGCACACCCATGTCGCGGA
Organism: uncultured Acidobacteriaceae bacterium; assembly: GCA_963796695.1. Taxonomy (GTDB): domain Bacteria; phylum Acidobacteriota; class Terriglobia; order Terriglobales; family Acidobacteriaceae; genus Bog-257. The sequence continues at coordinate 36,357 of CAWCMU010000001.1, forward strand.
AGTTGGCGATCGAGGTTGCGCCGTGGCGTTTCGACAAGCGCTCGCGGTCCGCGCCCAGGATGGTCGACAGGTGGGCGAACTCCGGCACCGGCCAGCCCAGCGCCTGGTAAAGCGCTACCTGCTTGGGCGTGTTCGACAAGTGATCGTCGCCGCGAATAACGTGCGTGATGTCCATCAGCGCGTCGTCGATCACTACCACGTAGTTGTAAACCGGAATGCCGCTCGAACGCATAATGATGGGATCGCTCACCACTTCGCTGGAGAACTCGACCATGCCGTGCACGATGTCGTGAAAGCGGATGGGGTACTCGGGGATCCGCAGTCGAATCGCGGCGGCCTCGCCGCGCGCGCGCCGCTGCTGCGCTTCGGCGGGATCGAGCACGCGGCACTTGCCGGAATAAATCGGCGGCAACTGCTGCTTCAGCTTCTCGTCGCGGTCGCGCTCCAGTTCCTCCTGCGAACAGAAGCAGAGATAAGCTTTGCCCTCGTTCACCAGGCGCTCGGCATGCTGGCGGTAGAGGTCGAGGCGATCGCTCTGGCGGTAGGGCGCGTGCGGTCCGCCGACGTCAGGACCTTCGTCCCAGTCGAGCCCCATCCACTTGAGGTCGTCCAGGAGCTGCGTCTCGTAGCGAGCTTCGCTGCGTTCAACGTCGGTATCTTCGATGCGCAGAACCATGGTGCCGCCGGCCTGGCGCGCGAACAGCCAGTTGAAGAGCGCCGTCCGGGCGTTGCCGACGTGCAGTTGTCCGGTGGGGGAGGGAGCGAAACGAACGCGAACTTTAGAAGTGCTCACCTATTGATGGTAGCAAGAGTGGAACTTCAGCCCAAACGAGATTACTTCGAGAGATTGGATTGCCGGGGGTATGGGTCCTTCGACTTCGTTCGCCTGCGGCTCACTCCGCTCAGGATGACAAACATTGAGACGACCAGCCTATTGCAGGTCGGCAGTAGCGATAGCCATGTTTCCCGATGAAGACTGCGGCAGCAGGACGCTCAGCGTCTGGCCGTCTTCGAAACAGGCCGGCGTGCCGCTGAATTCCGGACGATAGACGCGCACCACGTCTCCGCTTTGCGCGTCGTACAGAACGTAGATGTGCGAGTCCTTGGGATCGTCCGTCTCGCCTTCGTACGACACCAGCAGACGATTTCCCGAGGCCCACAGGTTGTTGGCTACACTCACCTGGAACGGCTCGTGCAGGACGATCTGGCGCGCCACGCTGCCTGACTGCCGCACCACCGCGACTTTGGCGTGTTCGCCGGCGAGCAGGACATAGATGTTGCCATCGTCGCCGAGCTTGGCGATGTCGCCTTGCAGGACGAAATCTTTGCTGTCCGGTGGCTCCTGGCTAGCGGCGGCCGAGCTCTTCATCAAGCTGGCATCGTTGCGCAGCGAGCGCTGGAATTGGGCGTCAGGTCCGAAGATGCCGGCCACGGAAGTCTCGGCAACGCTGTCGGCGCCGCGCTGCAAGGTAACACCGGCGGCAAAGAAATCTCCATCCGGCAACGGCAACAGCATCGATGGAATGAATTCCTTGGCGAATGCGGCGTGGGAGCGCACGCTTCCGTCCGAGTCGAAGCGCACGTACTGAATGGCGCTCTTAGCGTGGCTCGATGAATCCGAGCTCTCGGCTCGCTGGATTTCGTAGATGGATGTATCGTCGGCGGCAGCGAAGCTGAACACGTGAGGATCGCCCTGTGTATCCGGTAGCGGCGCGAGCGAAATGGTTTGGGTAGTGCCGTCCGTTTCGACGCGAGCGACTCTCGATGAGTACGATCCGCTGTTTGCGACCGCGTATTGCAGGTACATCACGCCCGAGTTGTCGCATTGCGGAATGTTGAGCGTGGCATACGATGGTACCTGCGTGGTATGCGGCTCGCCATTAAGTGTTAGCGGGGTGACGGGTTGAGCGATTTGGGCTGTGGCACCGGGGCCGAACATCAACAAACACGCAAAGACAAAGCAATGGGACCCAACAACAAAGCGCATGCTATCTCCGTACTGAGCACGCGCAGAGAAAACCGTTTGCAATCTGTCCTGCCGACGTTCAACTCAGATGAGCGTCGCAGGCGCCTGGCTTCTCGGCGGCGATAGTAGAAAGAGTCGAAGGGCGGGTCGCGGGCTGTCCGCCGGTAGGCGTGGATGTGCGTGGGCCTAATGGCTTAGTGTGGCACGCCAAAAGCGGCCTTTCACTATCTCCACCAAGGCGGTGGGCACGCCGGTAATCCAGAGTTGCTCGTGATCACAAAGTTGCAGCGAATTGTCGCGCCTCAGTTGATGATTTAGCAGCACAGATGCGCCGAAAGCGGTAAAATATCAGGACAAGGCTAAGCTCAATCGACAGGTGAGACTCTCGCGTGTTGTAGGTTCGCCTGACCAGGTATTTGATGAAGAGATTCTCCGCCCTTCTACTGACAATCTTTCTCGGTGCTCCACTTCTGATCGCCCAAGCTGTTCCCGACGACACGGTTGTCGAGGAAATCATCGCCCGCGTTAACAACAGCATCGTGACTCGCGCCGACTTGCGACGCGCCCGCGAGCAGCTGTTCGCCGAGGCCAAGCAGCAACAGGACACGACCGCCGCCGAGCAGCAGGCGAAAGAGCATGAGAAGGACTTGCTGCGCGATCTTATCGATCAGCAGTTACTCCTGCAAAAGGCGCAAGAACTGGGTATCAGCGCAGACACCGAATTGGTGAAGCGTCTGGACGAACTGCGCAAGCAGATGCACGCCGACTCCATGGAAGACATGGAAAAGGCCGCGCAGGCCCAAGGCATCTCGTTTGAGGATTTTAAGCAGAACCTGAAGAACAACATCATCACCCAGCGCGTGATTGGCCAGGAAGTTGGCGGCCACATCACAGTCTCCAACCAGGAAATCCAGCAGTACTACGATCAGCATAAGACCGAGATGGAGCGACCTGAGCAGGTGCGGCTAAGCGAAATCCTGATTTCGACGCAGACAACCCCGCCGGTGAAAACCGAGAAGGGCGAGACTGCTCTGCCCGAGACGCCCGGTCCTGAAGTTGTGGCTGCGGCGCAAGCCAAGGCGGACCAGGTTTACGAACTGCTGAAAAAGGGTGGCAAGTTCGATGACCTCGCCAAGCAATACTCCAACGGTCCCACCTCTGCGATCGGCGGCGACCTCGAGTACTTCAAGCGCGGGACGTTGTCGAAGGAGCTGGAAGGCAAAGTCTTCGACATGCAGGCCGGTCAGTATACCGAACCGATTCGCACGAATCAGGGTTTCGTGATCCTGAAGGTCACCGAACATCAGACGGCTGGTGTGCCTCCGCTGAAAGAAGTGGAGAGCCAGATCCAGGAACAGCTTTACATGGCGAAGATGCAGCCGGCCCTCCGCGACTATCTCACCAAGCTGCGCGAAGACGCCTACATCGACATCAAGCCCGGCTACATGGATACAGGGGCGAGTCCGAACGAGACCAAGCCGATCTACACCACGGCGACGACGGAAGGCTCCGACTCCAAAACCAAGAAGAAGAAAAAGCTGGGATTGTTCTAGAAGCAGTTGCCGGTTGTCAGTGTCGGCGGCTGTGCCATGACCAACGAACCCGCGCCTGGGGAAAAGCCAGCCACTTACAACTAGCCACCAGCCACTGCCTTTCGATACCATAAAGCGCTGAGCATGCGTTTGCGGCGTCACGCCGCACATAGGTCCCAATGAAAGAGTTTTACATTTGCGATTGCGCGAGCCAGGAAAACCAGACCATCACCTCGCTGTTTGTGGTTGCCGTCAAGCAGGTGAAGTCGAAGAAGAATGGCGAGCTTTACCTGTCGATGACCCTTGCGGACCGCTCCGGTCAGCTGCAGGCCAACATGTGGGACAACGTTGGCGACGCCATCTCTGCCTTCGACCAGGACGACTTCGTGAAGGTCAAGGGAATCGTCCACAAGTACAACGGGCGTTGGCAGCTTACCGTGCACAAGATGCGCAAGCTGGGCGATTCGGAGATCGACTACACGGATTACCTGCCCAAGACGCCGAAAGACATTGAGCAACTGTGGCGCACGTTGAGCGATTTCGTGGAGAGCTTTCAGAATCCCTGGCTGAAGGCCCTGCTGCATGAGTTCATGGCGGACGAGACCATCGTCACCGCCTACAAGAATGCTCCAGCGGCCAAGACCCTGCATCATGCTTTTGTCGGCGGCCTGCTGGATCACGTGGTGTCGCTGTTCACCGTATGCGATCTGGCGTCGCGCAATTATCCGCAAGTCAATCGCGATCTGCTGTTGAGCGGCGCTTTCCTGCACGATATCGGCAAGCTGCACGAGCTGGCTTATCAGCGCTCCATTTCCTACACCACCAAGGGTCAGCTGCTGGGCCACATGATTATCGAGCTGGAGATGCTGCACCAGAAGCTGGCGCACGTGCCCGGCTTTCCCGATGAGTTGAAGATCCTGCTTGAGCACATGATCATCAGCCATCACGGACAATACGAATTCGGCTCGCCCAAGCTGCCTATGTTTCCCGAAGCGCTCATGCTGCATTATCTCGACGATCTCGACTCCAAGATGGAGAGCATGCGAGCGCAGTTCGAACGCGAGTCGGAGCTGGAGACTGCATGGACCAGCTACAATCCGTCGCTGGCTCGGCCCTTACTGAATACCAGAAAGTTTCTGGAGAAGCGGCCGGCCGCGCCACAGGCTGACGAAACGACGAAGCCGGCAACTCCGGTGGAAACGGTGGCGGACAGCGCGGCTGAGTTCGAAGAAGATTCGAATGGCCACGATCCGGCGGCGAACGCGAGTGCTGCGGCGGCGGCTGCCACTGTGGAAGATGAGAAGCCGCTGTCGGCAGTCGAAGCCTTGCAACGGAAATTCGAGCTGCACAAAGTTACGCCTGTAGGGAACAAGACGAACTAAGCGACGCATGCTCGACTTCTCGCACTTTGAGTGGCTTTCCTTCGACTGCTATGGCACGCTGATCGACTGGGAGTCGGGCATCCTCGGCTACCTGCGGCCGCTGCTCGCAAGCAAGGGTCGCCAGCTTTCCGACCCTGAAATCCTCACCCTGTATTCCGAGTTTGAGCCTCGCCGGCAGAGCGGTGGATACCGGCCTTATCGCGAAGTTCTGGCTGATGTTGTTCGTGATTTTGCCCGCGAGCTACAGGTCGAGGTCAATGCTGCTGAAGCCGCCGGGTTGGCAGACTCGATCCGCGAGTGGGAACCCTTTGCCGATGCCATTCCTGGGCTACAGCGTTTGAGCTCGCGCTATAAGCTGGCAATTCTGTCGAACATCGACGACGACCTGTTTGCTTACTCCGCAGAAAAATTGCAGGTAACTTTCGACTGCTTGGTTACTGCTCAGCAGGCCGGCAGCTACAAGCCTGCGCGCAATAATTTCGAGACCTTGCTGCGCTGTGTGGAAATATCACGTGACCGCCTGTTGCACGTTGCGGAAAGCCTGTACCACGATGTGGCACCTGCGTCTTCGCTCGGAATCAATACCGTATGGGTAAACCGGCGCCAGGGAAAAACGGCTGCCGCAAGTCGCCGGGCGGATGTCCGGCCAAGCCTGGAGGTATCTGACATTGTGGGATTGGCGGACTTGGCGACGGTTGACCGTCTGGGCAGAGCGGCGCGTTGATGCCGCGTCACGCGGGGAAATAGAGCGGCGTTTGCGCGAGGGCTGGTAGAGCGGCGCTTTAGCGCCGCGTCACGCGCTTGTCAAAATCAGCAGAGCCGGACTTTAGTCCGGCGGCACGTGGTTCCTGCTCTTAACGATTAACCTGTATGCTTGGCATACCGCCCCTCCGGCGAAAGGACCTGCGATGCGTTTGTTACTGAATTGGCTGCTGAGCGCGATCAGCCTGCTCATCGTTTCGCGCGTTGTGCCCGGATTTCACGTGCAGGGCTTCACCTCGGCACTCATCGCCGCGCTGGTGATCGGGTTGGTGAACGCAACCATCGGTTTGTTCCTGAAGCTGATCACCCTGCCTATCACGTTTCTGACCCTGGGAATTTTCTGGTGGGTGATCAACGCGATCATGCTGCTGTTCGCCTCTGCCCTATTGTCGCCGAATTTCGTGGTGCGCGGCTTCTGGCCGGCCTTCTGGGGAGCCATTGTGCTTTCGCTGATCAACATGCTGTTGAAGGCGATTGCGCGCGACGTGGAGCGCGCGTAAAGCAGAGGGTGCCGCGCCGGCTGAACAGTTTGCTGAAAAACTGGATTGTGGCCGCATCTCGGGTAGAGCTGGCCTTCAGGCCAGCGTCTAAGTCGTTTATTTATTGTTTTTCATAGCCGGCTTGAGCCGGCGACACGAGCGTCGTCCGAATTTCTCAGTACTCTGTGAAGCCGGCTCGGGATTTACAGTCGGCGAATGATGCAGGCTGAAGTATCTGGGTGAGGACTTCTGCGGTGTCCGTGTCCTAGCTGCAATTGGCGCGGAGCAGCGGGAGAAGCCATTATGCTGCGAGTCGAATCAGCCGCGCAGCGGCGCCACAGCTACCTGCGGGACTCGATAATTTTCCTACCCTACCCAGCACTCTGGCTACGTGCTGGCCTAAGCTGTTCCGCGCCTACGGCGCTGGTTTCTTGGCCGTTGTATTCCACTGCCAGCTCGGCACTACTGTTCTCACGCACACACTGAAGGTCTGCTATACCCGATCACCCATCCCGCGCAGTCGCCGCACCGTCTCTCCCACATCCCCAAGCTGAAACAAACGAATGCCGGCGATGCCGGCCGCGCCTGATTGCAGACAAGCGGCTGCGTTCGCCAGAGTAACGCCGCCCAGCGCCAGCACCGGAAAGCCGCCTGCATAAGGAGCCTCAACATTTCCGGGCGGCGCCATCGGCAGCGACGCGGCGCGCAAGACACTCAGCCCGATTCCGCCGACGTTGGTCTGTACCTTTTCGAAGATGGGGGCGAGCACCGCGAAGTTCGCGCCATGCGCTTCCGCGTAGCGTACCTGGTCGATGGTGTGGGCCGAAACTCCAATCACGGGATTGCGCTCGCGGCATTTCCTCCAGAGGGTGCGAATCTCCGACGCGGGAAGGTCGCCGTCCGGCAAATGAACGCCGTCGGCAGCGCAGGCCAGGGCGACGTCGCTACGGCTGTTGACCAGCAGCTTTGTATTGGCAGAATTTTCCCGCACAGCCTCCACGGCTTCACGCGCGAGACGTTCGAGTTCGCGTGACGACAAGTCTTTTTCGCGAAGCTGGATGTAATCCAGCCGCTGCGCCTGCCGCTTCGGCAATACGGCGCAGCAGAGCGCTGCGCTGCTCCGCTTCATTCCCTGCGAAGCCGCGGCGGTCCGTGATGTAGTAGAGCAGCATCTGCCGACTCGATTGTATCCGGCAGGTTCGCTGCCGCGCGGCTTGGTACGGGGCATTCGGCTAGAATGAAAGTGTGCCCGCATCTTCCCGCCGACCTGTAAAATCCACTGCCGCCCGCGTTCGCCGCACCACGGCCGAGCCGCTCGAGATCCTGCGCGCTGAAACTTTTGCGGACTTGCCCTGGCTGGTTCACGGATTCAGCACTCGACAGGGTGGCGTCTCCACTTGCTATGGCGGACGGTCGCTCAATCTCGGCCTCACGCCAGACGACACGGCGAAAAATGTCGAGCAAAATCGCGCTCTCTTCCTGAAAGCCGTCGGAGCAACACGAAGAACAAAGACAGCGCGTGGCCGCTGGTTCAGGTGAAGCAGATTCATTCGCCGATCATCCACCGTGTGGATTCGCACGACCATGCCACGCTGGCCGGCGACGGGCTCATCACGAAGACTTCCGGGCTGCTGCTGGCTATCAAGACTGCCGATTGCGTTCCCGTACTAATCGCCGACGCCAAGCGCCGCGTAGTGGGCGCGTTTCATGCGGGCTGGCGCGGGACGGTTGCGCGCATCGTGGAAAAAGGTGTGGGCGAAATGAGACGGCAGTTCGGCAGCCTGCCGCGTGATTTGCGGGTGGCGATCGGGCCGTGCATCCGGCGCTGCTGTTATTCAGTGGGAGCCGACGTGCGCGCGGAATTCGAATCGCAATTCACCTACGCAGATGACGTGTTCGAAGAAGTTTTCGACTCCAACGCGATTCACGTGAAGTATCCGCTACTGTTCCTGAACAAGCGCGCGCCCGGCCATGGAGATCTGGGGCCGGAGATCCATCTCGACCTGGTGGAGGCGAACCGGAGGCAACTGCTCGACGTGGGAGTGCGCGAAGGAAATATCAGTGTGATAGAAGGCTGTACGGCATGCGATATCACACGTTTTTTTTCGCACCGCGCGGAGTTTGGCAAGACCGGGAGGATGATGGCGGTAGTTGGAATTCGCCCGGAGTAGCTGCCATTTCACCACAGAGGCACGGAGACACAGAGATTTCGGTATCAGCTATCAGCTATCAGCTATCAGCTATCAGCGCGAACCTAATCCGACGACTTCGTTGCGCGAAGATCGATCGCACGGTGCATTCTTAGTATTTTTTGCAAGTAACGACGTAGCGAGTGAGCACCAGGATCAGCCCACTTCAAGCAGACCTGCAGATTCCCAAACCGCCTTCTCTGTGCCTCCGTGCCTCTGTGGTGAATGGAATCCAAAAGCAAAACCCAGCCGCCCGGGCTGGGTCTCAATCACACTCTATGCAGCAAGCTTTAAACACCGCCCGCTTCGTTGGTATCCGGCGGCGGCGGGGCGCAGCTTGCGCCTGGGTGTGCTGCTCTACGTAGCTGTTGACCATGTCCTTCAATTCCTTGCTGGGCTTGAAGAAGGGAATCTTCTTGGCCGGCACTTCAACACGGTCGCCGGTCTTGGGATTGCGGCCGACGCGGGGCTTGCGCTGGCGGGTGCGGAAGCTGCCAAAGCCGCGAATCTCGATCTTGTCGCCTGCGCGCAGCGAGCGCACCACGCTCTCAAAGATCGTCTCCACAATGACTTCGCTATCTTTACGCGTGAGTTCGGTCAGCCGGGAAACCTCATCGATCAAGTCAGCCTTGGTCATTTCGCACGCCCCTCGTCCCCGATGTAGATCGCTTCGCCTGATGGCGCAAAAATTACATGAGTGTAACCCGACTGCAGCTACGCAGCACAACGGATACTCTCAAATTGCTACAGCCTTGGCAAGTACAAGTTTGATGGAAATGCTTGATTCAAAAGTCTATCACTGCGCCACCGGTTCCCGCGATTGGCTATTTCCAAAGGTAATAGAAGCCGACGTTCGTCTCCATCAGCTTCTCCCGGCTGGGTAAATAATCGGATACGTCGCCGAACAACAGGTCGAGCATGCTCTTGCGCTCTTTTTCAGGATGCACCAGCGTGGGCTCGCCCTTGATGCCGACGGATTTGGCAGTGTCGTCGATCGCTGCTCGGAAGTCGCCGATCTGATCGATGAGTTTCAGCGGCACCGCTTCCTCTCCCGTCCAAACTTTGCCGTTAGCCAGCGTCCTCACGTCATCATCCTTCATCTTGCGTCCGACGGCCACGCAGTGAATGAACTGGGTGTGCATGTTGTCGATCAGGCCCTGCATGTAGGCGCGCTCTTCGGGCGTCATGGGCCGGGTGGGTGAGCCGGTATCTTTGAACTCGCCAGCCTTGATCGTAATTTGCTGAAGTTTGGCCCACTTCATCAACTCTTCGTAGTTGTACCACTCAGCAATCACGCCGATGGAGCCCACGATGCTGGCGTTGTCAGCGAAGATTTTGTCGGTCGCCGACGATACGAAATAGGCGCCGCTGGCTCCCACCGTCTCGATGGAAGCCACGATGCGCTTCTTCTTCTGATCGCGGATACGCAACACTTCGCGGTAAATTTCTTCCGAGGCCGCCGCTCCGCCGCCGGGCGAATTCACGTGCAGGACAATGGCCTTGATGGAGCTGTCGTCGGCAAACTTCCTGAGCTGTTCAACCGTGTCCTTGGGAGTGAGGATGACACCTTCGAGATCGACCACGCCGATCTTGTCGCCGAAGCCACTAAAGCTGTCCTTCTGCTGCGAGCGGACAGAGAAGTAGACCAGGGCGAAGATGGCAACCAGGAAGAGGAAGAAGGCTCCTCCTCCGAGAATGACCCAGAGGAAAACGCGGGAACGCGGCTGGTCGCTCATAGGGGAAGAGCCAGTTTAGCAGAGAAGCCGGTGGCGGCTATCAGCTGTCAGCTGTCCAGCCATCAGTTGAGGCTTGGGAGTTGCGTTGTCGGGGCGCTATTCGCGATTCGCTCTTCGCTGTTCGCTGTTCGCTTTTGGCTGTTGGCCTTTTGCCTTCCGCCGTCGCCGCCTTCTTCGCTATCATCCGGAGCACAGCGCAGCCGACGGATCTGCGGTTCGCTGCCCTCGCCGGAGCTTCGCGCCTTACGACTTGTCATCACCATTTCGAGTTTCAGAGACTGTGTCGCGATCGGTGTCGCCGCTCCGCGGCTCTTCAGTGTCCCCCCTGCACCGCGGGCTCACGCCCGCGGCTAACACAAATGTCGCCGCTGCGCGGCTGGCTGGATCGTACCGCCGATTGATTCCGCCAGAAGACTCGCGTTTCCCTTGCGGCGGCGCGGTCTCTTCCGCCCGCAGGAAACTCGCGTTCCGGTTGCGGCGACGTCTCTTCCGCCCAGCAGAATATGAATGCTCCAAAAGGCCAGTTCTTCGGAGCGGTTTAAGCGAAGAGCGAATGGCGAAGAGCGAACGGCGCCACAATCTGACAGCTGATGGCTGACAGCTGACAGCCGCCTTCTAATGAAATATCGACCCGAAGAACGCTCCCACCTTGCTGAAGAAGCCGTGCGGCTGTTCCTTGTTGGCGGCCTGCGCAGAAGGGGGTGCGGCCTTCTTCTTTTTACCGGGCGGCAGCACCGTCGGATCCAGTTGCACCACCTTGTTGTTCTCCAGCCTCAGAATTGCGACGTTGGGCGCAAGGTCCGGCGTAGGATCAGTGCCGCGATAGACAAACGGCGCCTCCATGGTGATGTGCTGCTCGGGCGTCGGCGATGGCGGAGCGGCGGCAGCCATCGGCTGCGCATGGGCGGGCAGCGCAGCAATTGGCGGTGCAGCAGACTTGGCCGCAGGTTGGGGCGGGGGCGCAGAAGGCGGGGCGGCTTTGGCCACCTGTGTGACCGGCTCCGTCGGGCATCCACAATTTTGCTTTGCCCGGCTGGCCTGGTTCAGATGACCACCCTTGAACAGCACGGCTTCGTCCGGCTTCACCTGATAGGTCGCATCGCCCATGGTCTCAGCCACCACGATGGCCGAGACGTTCCAGGGCAACGACTGCACGCAGGTATCGCCCTGCGGAGTAACCCGTACCGCGACATGCACGGTACCGGGACCAGGCATCAGCAGCCGCAGATCAGGCGTCAGCAGGGTATCCGCCTCAGCGCCCAAGGGATAGTTCAGTTCCAGGTTGCCGCTGTTCAGGCTGAACAGCAGCTCGCGTCCGGTCTTGGAAGCCGTGAGCGACAACTTGGTTCCCTCGCAGACCAGCACATTCCCGCCACGCTCCAGCTTCAATGTCGCCGATTTGGCGCCCGCCTCAATCGAAGACCCGCTGAGGACGCTGGTGCCCGATCCCGCAAGAATGACCGAACCCTTGACGCTGGCGTCCGAGGCGTACAACTCGCCCAAGGTTTGTTGTGCCCGCAGCAATCCGGGCATGCCACAAACCAGCAGAGTTGTCGGGACAAGAAAGCGATGGAGGCGAAACCACATGAGCTACGAAGGCCTGCAGCAGGCTCTATATGCGACGATACCACCATGGACGCGCGCCAACAAACTGCGCTTTGGGGTGAGGCGCCTAGCGGAACTCGCGCCGCTTGCCGAACATGGAAGCGCCGATGGCGCCGCCCGCCGCCGTGAGCAAAACAAAGACCACGGCGAGAACCAGCAGGATGAGAACGATCAGCGTGGCCGCACCCTGCGGTGTCACGACCCAGTCGAGCATGCGCTGCATCATCTCCTGCACTTTGGGATCGGGATTACTCGACATTTGCTTCTGCATCTGTTCCTGCATGACCTGGCGGAAGTCGCCCTTGGCGCGCAGAGCCACGAAGGAAACCGTGGTCACCACCGCATTAACCACGAACCCGAAGACTCCGGCCAGCGCGCCCAAACGCATGCCCACCCCGGGCGTGATTAACGCGTCCGGCACCTGTTTGCGATAGAGAGCAACAGTCCCAGCTCCCGCACCCAGCAACCACAGACAGCAGCCTGTCGCGATGATGGGAATGGAGCTGAGAACAGCCGCTCCGATTCCGCACATGAGCGCGCCTTTCCACGCCAGGTCCCAACGAATTGCGTTGGGAGGCTGGGGATAGGCCAAGCTGTTCTGCGACCACCCTGAAGAGGGAGAGACTGCGGGAGGAGTCAGCGGAGCGTCTTCCTGCGGAGTGTCGGCTGGCGCCTGCGTCACGGCCGGCGCTTCTTGTTCCGGGGGTATCACGCGGATTTGGGGAGCGCCGCAATGCGGACAGAAGGTAGCTCCCTCCTGGATCTCAGCCTGGCAGCGGTAGCAGGGATGTTCCACTGCCGAACGTTACAGGAAGCACAGAGGAGATAGCAACTGGCCGGGTGTGCCGCCCCTGAAGGGGCTCGCGTCTCGATGAGGGCGGTTACCCAGCGCTCACGCGCTGGGCTAGACTATGTCGCGCCTGCGGCGCTTTGGTTGATTGGCCAGGAAATTTTGCCGCGCCCCGGCGTTTGAATTCGTCGCGCGTTCGGCACTGGGACGGCGACGAATCTCACAACCTACGCTACCCGGCCTCAAGCCAACTCACCCCACGATCTGCGCAACATAGCCAGGTACAAGCAATCGCGGGTGCTAACAGCTAACGACTAAATGCTAATGGCCGCCTCTTACAACGTATCCTGTTTGCCGCGGGTCTGCACCAGCACGGTACCAAAGCGCGTGCCGGAGCCGTGCGGCTCGATCGACACCAGGTGTTCGTCGTCGCCGCTGCCGGCCTTGATCTCCCAGCCGTCGCCGTGCGTATCGGAACAGTTCAGCTTCTTGTCGTCGTTGTCTTTGTTCTTGTCCTTGTCGCCAAGACCCGAGATGTGAACGTCGGAGCCGCCGCTGTGTCCGCTGCACACCAGCGTGGTTCCGAACACTTTCATCTTGTCGGCGTAAAAAGCCTTCACCTTCTCAGGCGAGTCGTCGGTCTCGTATTCGGCGGCAATAACTTTCAGCCCGAAACCGGCAGCGCCAATATTGATGTTCGCCGAGTGAGTGTCGCCATTCTCCTTGGGACGAAGGTGCGCACCGGGATAGACAGGGATGCCGTTGTTGCCCGACTTCTCGCCGCTATCTACCTTTAGATTCGCGAACGGCGTCTGAATATCGACCTTAGCGTTCTTCTTGTCCTTGTCGTCTACGTTGATGCTGCACGCGCCCAGCAGCAATAGCGCCGCGCTTGCGGCGATGAATGCGAGCAGTCTTTTCATAAGCAGATTTTTGTTCATTTTGGTTCTCCACCAGGCGCTGAAACCGCCGCTACATCCAGTCCGGCGCCCCGGCTTGCGATGCCAGGAATGGTTACCGGCAAGCGGCCGGTTATAGGATTTTCGCCAAATATCGCTTTTACCGCACTCATCTCCGAAACCTGGGCATCGGAGAACGTGCACAGGTAGTTTTGCACTTGCGGAATTTGCCCGGCGAGATAGGGATTCCCCATAGAGATGACAACGGTTTTCTCGGCTGCATGGTGCATCACCGATTGCAGCAACATTGCAGGCCCACTCTGCAAAGCCGACCTGTTCGACGGCGCTCCACCTTGCGGACTAAGGTAGACCGCAACAACCACGGTTGCGGCCTGTTCTATAGCGTCCTGAACCGACTGCGTCCACAAGGCTGCATTGCGCGGATCGATATAAATAACCTTTGCGTCGGGAATCCTCGCCCGCAACTGATGCTCCAGTGTCCATCCGGAGTCGGAGCGCACGTCGTCGGTAAAAATCAGCAGCAGGGTTTTGCCGCCGGTCTCCGCTGAAGATGGATACGGATTCTGCCCGGAATTGGTTCCCTTGGCGGCCGCTTTAAGCGGGAGCACGCGATGGTTGTCGCGAACCAGGGTGACGGCGTCGTCAGCAACCTCCTGCGCCTTGGCCAGGCTCTCCGGGGCGGCAACAATGTGATTCACGGCGTTGATGTCTACCTGCGTCGCCTTGTTCAACCCCACCGACGCCTTGGCACGCAGGATCTTCAGCACCGATTCGTCGATCCGTGATTCCGGGATCTCTCCCGTGCGCACCGCCTGGAGCAAGCCGTTATACGAGCCGGCGAGGTCGGAGGGAATCAGTAGCACATCGTTGCCGGCTTTGACCGCTGCAACCGCGGCGCGTCCGGCGGCAGCGGAACCACTCTCGGCGAACAGATTCGTGAACCCGCGCATGGTTAACGCATCGGTGATGACCAGTCCCTTGAAGCCCATCTGCTGCTTCAGCAGACCGGTAACGATGGCCGGCGAGATGGTCGCCACGTGATGCGGATCGGGATCAAGCGCGGGAACCTTTATGTGGGCCACCATCACGGCATCCACTCCCGCGGCGATAGCTGCGCGAAACGGCGGCAGCTCGATGTTCTCGAGGTGCGCCTGGTCGCTGTTGATCGATGGCACGGCCATATGCGAATCGATGTCAGTATCGCCATGTCCGGGGAAATGTTTGGCCGTCGTTAGCATGCCGAACTGGTGCGCGCCTTCGATGTAAGCAACCACCATGGCGCTGACCTGCTTAGGATCCTCGCCAAAGCTACGGTCGTTGATGATGGGGTTTTCCGGATTGGAGTTCACGTCGGCGTCCGGAAACCAATTCCACTGCACGCCGATGGCGCGTGCCTCGCGAGCCGTAATGCGCGCTGCGTCACGAGCGTGATCAGGATTGTCGGCGGCGCCAAACGCCATGGCATGGGGAAAGCTGGTCACCTCATTCAGCCGGAATCCCAGGCCGCGCTCGAAGTCGGCGCCGAAGAAGAGCGGAAACTCCGAGTCTTTCTGGAGCTGATTGGTCATCATGGCAGCTTCCAGCGGCTCGTTCTTGTAGAGAAAGCCATCCTGGAAGTTGACCGTCAAGCCGAATCCCCCAATGTGGTACTTGCGCATGGCATCGCGCAGGGCAATGTAGTCGGGATTCTCGACGTTGAGAAACTGTGCCCGTGCCCAGATGATGAACATCTGGCCAATCTTCTGCTCCAGCGACATCTTCTTGAGCGACTCGCGCGCCCACTTTTCGCCAGCCTTGTCGAGGTGAACCGGTCCGGGCGTCTGAAACTTTTCTTTGTCCTTGGCGTAAGCCAGCGTGGAGGCGGCGACCATCAAGGAGCAAACCATGAGCAGCGACAGGCGTGTCATTCGCACCGACAATATCAGAACGCGAGGCCAGGCGCGCGTGCTGAAAGGGAAGAGGAAACCAGTTCGGCAGCTTGCCCGGAGATTGCCGGATCGTCACCGAAACCTTCTAGCCACCTGAGCTCAGGCTCGCGGCGAAACCACGTCATCTGCCGCTTGGCGAAATTGCGATGTCCCTGCTGCGCGGCGGCCACGGCCTGCTCGCGTGTAAGCTCGCCTCGCAAGAATTGGACCGCCTGCCTGTAGCCTAGCGAGTCGAGCGGCGTTGACTTGCCGGAAGATCCGTATCGCTCGAGCAATGCCTGAGTTTCCTCAACCAGACCAGCGTCGAACATCTGCTGCGCCCGCAGGTTGATCCGCTGGTAAAGCTTCTCGCGCGCGGGATTCAGCCCGATGCGCAGAACGCGAAATCCGGTCAGCGGATCGCGTCCGCGCTGCTGCCATAGATCACTCATCCGCCCACGCGTTTCCAGGCAAACCTCGATGGCGCGGATCAGCTTGGCCGTGTCGTTAGCATGAATTCTTTCCGCAGCTGCCGGATCGAGCCGTCGAAGAATTCTGTGCAGATACGGTGAGTCGCGTTCGGTGGCGCGTTTGCGTAGACGATCCCGCAGTTCCTCTGAGCGTTGCGGACCAGGAAAGAGGCCGTCCAGCAGCGCCCGCAGGTACAGACCAGTACCGCCGACTACAATAGGCAAACGCTGTCGCCCGCGAATATCCGTGATCGCAACTCGCGCCTGGCGCGAATAGTCTCCAGCGGTAAACGGCTCGTCCGGTTCAGTGATATCAAGCAGGTGATGCGGGACCAGCGCCCGCTGCTCGGCCGTCGGCTTCGCCGTACCGATCTGGAAGTGGCGATAGACCGCGACCGAATCGCAGCTGACAATCTCACCCGCAAACTGCTGCGCCAGGTTGACGGCCAGCGCCGACTTGCCCGAAGCCGTCGGCCCCAGCACGGCGACCAGAAGCGGCTCGGGTTGCGAAGAGGATGGCATTTGTTTGATGTTCGGCGGGCGGCGCGAAATTGCTGCAGATTTGCCCGCGCCTATCGCGCTCCCCAGGGAATGTGTTTGCCGAAGCGCACGAAGGTCAGCATCAGGATGCAGAACAGGATTATCAGCAGCCCAATCACGCGTACACGCTCGCGCGCGATTCGTCGCTCCTTCAGTTGGATCTCGCGCTGTTCGGGGCGAAGCGGCTTCGAGTGATCCTGGATGTCATCGGCCACACCTAGATTCTAGCCTGCGCCTTGGCTGAATCGAAACCTGTGCTGAAGTGGAACCGCCTACTTGGAAGTGGCAGCGAATTTCCTAGACCTGGCGGCCTTGCTGGTGAGTAACTGTTAGGGAAACTCTGATCAAGACACATCGAAGTTGCGGAGGGGCTAAAGCCCGGCCAAATTGGCGGGATTACGGCGCAGCTGAAGCTGTGCCCTTTCAAAACTTAACTTGCAGGACTTGATCAGAGCTTCCTTAGCCGTAATCTTCTGCACAATTCAACTCAGCAAGGAGCAGGAAACATGTTCAAGGTAGGCGTCGCACTCAGCATGGTTGTGCTGGCTGTGGGATTGGCCGCAGCATCCGATCAGACCGACGTGATGGTTCCCATCCATCAATTCGTCGACGGCTTCAACAAAGGCGATGCTAAGTCGGCCTTGGCGGCGTGCGCCGATCAAGCCTCCATCATCGACGAATTCCCGCCGCACGAGTGGCAGGGCACAGGAGCCTGCGCGGCGTGGATGAAGGACTACGAAGCCTTCGCCAAGACTAACGGCGTCACCGACGGGGTGGTCACCCTTGGCGAGCCATGGCATATCGATGTAACTGGAGACCGTGCCTATGTCTCCGCACCCGCGAACTTCAGGTCCAAGCATAACGGCAAGCCTGCTACCGAGACGGGTGCCGCATTTATCTTTGCGCTGCAAAAAGGAGCTACCGGCTGGCGCATCACGGGATGGGCCTGGGGAACGAAGTAAGACACCTAAGCACACGCTCCTCACTACAGTGCTCTAGCTTGCAGTTGCTGGTCTGACTTACCGTTGTCCGTCGAAAAGTCACGATCCCTGGTAGCCAACGGCTCCTCCCCATTCTGATCATTCCCGGGTCAGGATGGGGACTCATGAGAAGCCATCTGGCTATCTGAAAGGTAAATCAAGTTCGACTTCACCTTAATGTCGCCAAATAACGCGTTAAAGTAAGCCACACGATTCTGCAAAGAAACACAAGCTTTTGAAATATCCCCAAACCGCACTCTTGTTACCTTCCAACCTCGCCTTTTCTCGACTCTGCTCGAAAAAATCGTAACGGGCCGGCTCTTCTGAAAGATGGGAAGTGTGGGAATAGCTTGTCCACAAAGGCGTAGGAGTTACTCGAAATGCAGCTAAATTTCGCATGGGGAACGCGGCTTAATGCTGCTTCTAAACTACTAACCAAGGTAAGCCGGCGAACCGGAACTACCCTCCTGCTGGCCGCGATTTTTCTGCTGGCGGCTCTAACCGCAGCCAGCGCAGGAATCGACGGCGTAGCTGCTGCCCCGAACGCCACAGTCGATCCGCCATCGAATCCCACCGCCAGCGTAGTGGTATTTTCGCCCGGCACGGTAATGCTGAATAACCCGGTGCGTTCCGACTGGACTACTTCTCCGGCCTCACCCACGACGGTTACCCTGAACCTGACCGCCTACGATTCCCACGGTAGCCTGTTAACTCCGACTACTACCAACCCACTGCACATACACGTTTACGGCGCACCTAGCGGAGTTATCTCCCCGGTCGATACCGTGATCACCTCCGGAACCGCCGTGCAATTCACCTATAACGGCGCATTCTTTCCCAATAACATGGAAATCTCCGCCTGGATTAAAGATCCGTCAGGCTCGTCCGAATCGCTGGGCACTACCTTGTTTGTTCAGCAGAACCGGCCAACCTGCAGCTACGGCTCCAGCCAGTTCGCGCTCGATATGACGTCCACTGTTCCCAGTCCAATCCAGGTTCAAGCGGTGGTGGGCGCTGACAACCCGAGTAGCTTCCATACCTTTACCATCGATACCGGGTCGCTCGGCGTTATTGTCACCAAGTCCGACCTGGTGTTCGGCGCCGAAGTTCATGGTCCGGGAGCAGCAGGCCAGAAGTTCTACGACAGCAGCGGCTACGTTTTCACCGGCCATTACTATCTGGCGCCGGTCAGCGTGAAGTTAGCCAATGGTAGCTTCGTGCAAAGCAACCCTATTCTGGTGCTAGCCGTTGATGGCGTTCATTGCCATCCCAACTACCCGAAGTGCAAGGCTCCCAAACATGCCGACCTGCACTATCTCGGCGTCGGGTTCGACCGCAACACTACGGGCACGGGCGACTTATTCGATTCACCTTCGGAGAATGCCTTTCTGGAGCTTACCGATACGCAGAATGGTACTGACATCAACCAGGGTTACATTCTTTCCACGCAAGGAGTGACCTCGGGCATAACAGCGTCCAATGCCAGCGGATTCGATATGGTTACGCTGACTCCGAACACAACGGTCCCCGGAGACTGGAACCCTGAGCCCGGCTGCTTCCAGTTCACCACCCTGGCCGGCAGCCCGCAATTCTGCGGCAATCTGCTGCTCGATGTAGGCATAAGCGAAATGTTCATCGACTTGACCTACAGCCAGCGTCCCGCGGGATCGTTTAGTCCCAATAACTACGTTCCCAGCGGACTGGGCATGAACATCGAAGCCGGTTCGAAGACGCAGCCGGCGATGAGTTACAACTTCACTGCGGTGCAGCCACCCGTGCAGCCTAGTGGTCCAACTCCAACCTTTGCGCAGTGGGTCAACGATAAGAATATATTCGTCAACACGGGACGTCGGCCTCTGTTGAATTACAACTACCTTTATTCAGGACGGTGCGGCGAAGTCGGCTTTCAGTCGCTTACCACGAAGTAAGACGATATCTGCTGATTCTTTGGCTATCCGCGACTGAGCGGGTAGCCATTTTTTCGTTTGGGAATGTTGTGCGGCAGCGCGCGATGAACCTGCGAGAACGGGGGTTTCGTCGTTGGCTCCCCCTTGGCGACAGCGGTGCGGGATTTTGTTGTGCGCCTACCTGAGCGATTTCAGATACGCCAGCACCGCTTCGGCGTCCGCGCGGGTCATGTGAAACTTTGGCATGGGATCGCGCAATTGCTGGCCGTTGGTCCACACTGCCGTGGTCAGCAGCGTGATCATCTGCTCGTCGGTGGCCGGAGGCCGGCCGGCAATGCGAGGCGCCTCAATCGGCCAGCCTGGTGTAGGCCGCGCCGGCAGATAGGGGACGGACGCGCCCGCCAGCCAACGTCCGCGATCGAGCTCGCCGTTGGCAAACCGCGGGGTGTGACAGGTGCCGCACATGGCAACGTCATCCACAATGTATTTGCCGCGAGCCACGTCACCACCGGCCGCGGCCTTAGGCTCCTGGGCCGCGGTGCTACGCGACGCCGAGAGCGCCAGCACGACAATGGCAGCGATCCAAACGCATGCGGCCAGGTACCTGCGAAGACTGTGGTTGCGACAGAACGTGCGTAACATACGAGATTTCCTCCGAAGAAGCCAAGATATTTTCCATCACGGCGTGCTTCCCCGCCAACCCATCATATTACGGAGCACCCTGATCACTTGCCAGCAATGTGACTTTTGATTGACTGCCCGCATGACCGCCCGCGATTTGACTTCGATGACCGTCCAGATGACTCCCCGCGACGCTCCCAGTCTCGTGGGCGCGAGACGGATCCCCCGCCATGACCGAGTCTCGCTAACGCGAGACGGAAGATGACAGCCCAGCGTTTCAACGCTGGGTAGGCTGTGATGATGAAACTCGAGTCCCTTCGGGGACGGCACGCCGTTTCCAGAGGCCATCCTCAACCCACTCATTCGAACATCGCGAATGAATGGGGCACCCCGGCGCGAGATAAGGGGTTCATCCGCCCGCGCCCCGCCCATTTCGTTCTCCGAAAATATCTTTGCTCCCAGGATTCAGAGTTGATGTATGCTTCGTCGCATCGAAATCTTGCACCACCATATTGATAGGAGGTGAGCTATGGCTGCTAATGGTGCAGCACAGCCCGCCCGATACCCCGAACCGGGTCGGAGAGTCCCTCCACGCCGTCCAGCCGCCGATAGCAACAAACCGACGCCGCTCGATACACTGTTCATCGTATTCGTCTCGGCGTTTCTATTGCTGTTATTGCTGTGGATTGCGGGACAGCTCGCAGGCAGGGATTTATTCACCGAACTGCCCGGATGGATGAAATCTGCGGTGAATGGCATCTGGTCCAAGGTGCTGCTGGGAGCGGGAAGCGCAGGGGCACTTGCGCTGCGCAAGTGGATGTATGGATCGCGTCCCTCACCAAACTACCTCCTGTGGATCCCCGCCTTCATGATCTTCTTCGCAGTGGCGCTGTTCCTACTGAAGCAGGTGGTACGCGTCGCACCCGTCCCACCCACCACGCACTACCATCTACCTATCCAGTTCTCCGCCAAACCGCTGGAGGCGGATCTGAAAACGCTCGATAACAAGGAGGTTTCGTTCTGGTTACGGGCCCCGGAGAAGGCTGATGGACCTATCTACATTCCGCTCGCCAAGCCGGAAGATGCCGGCCTCTACAGTTATGCCATCGATGTCCCCAGCGCCGGTATGTTCGAGGCAGAGGTAGTGCACCGCGCCGTACAGAGCGCGCTGGTACCTTCGGCGCTGCACGACTATGAATACCTGCTCTGCGTAAAGGACAATCCCAACAAGCCATTTCCGGCGGACTTCTCCCCGGAATCCAGCGGAACACTGCTGCGATTGTCGTGCTCAAAAGACACCAAATCGAGCGACGGCAAATGCACGTCGACGGATGGTGGCAAGGGCTATCTGATGAGCTGCGATGATCCACTCGCCGCCTCGGTTGCGCTCGACACCGGGCTGCTACCGCTGGCTTACGCTGACACGCCGCCTGCACATGGACGTGATGAAGGCTGGGTCGTGCCTTCGCTGCAAACGCTAGACAAGATGACCGACCGCGAGCGCGTGGGCTACACTCGGTTCACCGTAAAATTCGATGCTACGGGGGCCGCTGTCACCGCAGAACACTATTACTATTCGCTGAGGGTGAACGATAAGCCGATATACGTCGATGGCTTCTCTCCCGACAAATTCACTTATCCCCTGCAAAAGGGCACAGCGAACTGGATTGGCTTTGGCCTGGAGAACCTAAACTTTACCGGCCAGTACGAAGGATACGAAAAGCTGGAGCTCGAGATCGTCTTCCTGGACAACTCCGGCACCGTAGCCTCGCGGCAGCCACTGCAGCGCGACTACATCGCTCTGCGCGACGCTCCCGAGGTCATCAAGAGCAGCCCTCTCGGAACGTTCACTTGGACCGGCGCATACGTCCCGCCGAAGAACGAGAATAAGTACGAGATCCTGCTGGCCTCTGCAAACTGCGGCACTCCCGTTGAGCGGGAGTGTATCGACCGCACCATGAATGCGAAGACGCAGTTCGACAAGTCCGGCTTGAAATATGACGACAAGTCGGTTGTCATGGTGGTTCGGCCGCCGTTGCGCATCCCTCCCAGTTATGGATTGGCGCTCGGGCTGATACAGCCAACGTCCCAGGTGCAATTCACATTCAGTGCGGAGGAGGCAGCTCAAGTTTGCAGCTGGGCCGGCGAGCAAATTGGGAAGAGTAAGGGTGGCAACCTGATTCAACCGAATCTCCGCCGTTACGAAGTGGCCACAAGAGGCTATAGCCCCTGCTGAAGACAGCGAACTCCACCGCCCCAGCGGTGTTCGTCATATTCGGTGCTGCCGTCTGGGCCGGCGGAGTTCCCAGCAATGCTATGCGCAGGCGTGTGTCAGGCGCGCTTGCGGGCACCCTCAAATATCCCGACTCAATTTTCCTTCCGTCCGGAGGCGTCGGTTATTATCCGCCATCGGAAGCTCGTGTGATGGCTGCACTGTTGCGCGAGGCGGGAATTCCCGAACAGAAAATCCTCATCGAGGAGCGGTCCACGGATACGCTTAGCTCGATTCGAAACTGCATTCAGATCCTGCGAGCGCTGCCCGCCTTCAGCCGCGTCGTCGTTTGCACCGACGTCTACCACATTCCACGATGCCGATGGTTGTTTTTTCTGGCTGGCATTTCCACAGAAGCCGGAGAGATCGAGAGTGGTCGCGCCCAGAATTCCTTGTTTCGCTGGGTCTTCTACTATCTGCGCGAGATTGCCGCTTTTCCAGTGGATACGTTCTTAGCCTTGAGGGCGCGCCACAATCTCAAATGAGGGCGCCTGGCCCAGCCTTTCGCCTCGACTCTTTTGAATTGGGAGTCCCCCGTCGTGGACTCAGGCGCAAGCAACAAACTGGCCACCTGCACTTCATAACGCGTTTAGTTGTCTTCACCGGCAGCCGCTGCTAGCTTGCGCGAGCCAAGCGAACTTTCGAGCACACACTGGAGCGGGCGAGAAGGGCACGGCCCCCGCTCGGGCTGACAAGTCGTGGAAAGGAAAGAGGTTCAACGCGACGCGGCGAACCGCAGATCCCTCGGCTGCGCTCGGATGACAGCTAAGAGGGAGATGCGGTCAGCGAAAGACCGCGTTATTGCCTCAGGCAGCCGCGTTATTTCTCCAGCACTCCGGGGGTTATGCCGTCGGTCAGGGTGAAGGTGGCGCCCACGCTGCCGACCAGGGCCGACTGGCGCGTCAGTCCGGCGCGGTCGCGCAGGCGGTAGACAGCTTCGATGCCGGTGCAGTGCGCGCCCATCAGATTGGCTACCTTGAATTGCTTGAACTCGTCGGCGGTCCAGTCCACCTGCTGGTCGCTCGCCGGAAACAGATGCAGGCCTCCCACCACGCCGTAGACGGGCTCATCCGCGTACTTGGACGTCGCGTAGGTCAGGATGTTGACGATGCCGGCATGGCCGCAACCGGTGACCACCACCAGTCCCCGCGTGGTGTCGAGCACCAGCGCCTGGTCTTCGGGAATGGTGTCTTCCACCAGGCCGTCCGGGGTCTGCACCTTGCCGATCGCGCTCCAGTTGCGCTCGGGATACTTGCGGGGCACCGGGCCGGTGAGCCAAGCGCCGGGAAAGATCTCGGCTCCTTCCGACAGCTCGATGAACTTCCCGCCGGTGGCTTCGTACTGCTTGCGAATCGCGATCATCGTGTTGTCTTCGCCTTCGGGCGATGGCCGGCTGTAGAAAATGCCCTTGGCCACGTAGGCCACGGACAGCGCCGCCGGGTTCTGCTTCATCAGCTCGCGCCGCAGGCTCAGCAGGCCGCCCACGTGGTCGTCGTGGTTATGGGTGAGAATCAGGTCGCGCACGCCCGAAAGATCGATGCCAAGATCGCGCGCGTTCTGGAGCACCGTGTCGGGGTGAGCGCCGGTGTCAACCAGAATGCGGCGTCCGTCGGCTTCAACCAGCGCGGAGAAGCCCCACTCGCCGATGCCGGCTTTGCTGCCCGCCAGCATAGTGGAAAGGATAGTGATCTTCAGCGAGCGAATTTGGGCGTTGGGAGCGTGGCTGGCCTTGGCGGCGGACGCCTGGGTTTGCGCGATCGCCGGTAGGAAAAGCACGGCAAATAGGACGACGAGCGTCAGTCGGAGGAAGAGTCGCATGCGGATAGCTTACACGCATGCAGTTTTCGGGGAGGTCATGGTTTACTCTGCGACTTCCTTTCCGGCAAGAACCGCTAGGCTCGGGCCGCCCTCACGATTCCGATCCAGAGATAGCCTCCGGGCGCTTGCGTTGCGATGTAAGCAGGATGACAACCACCATCGCAACAATCATGGAGAGAGAGGAGGCGATGCGCCCCAAGGCCAGGCCACCCTCGGTGCGAGGCTTGGTAAGGGTGTCGCCCAGGGTAGCGCCGAGAGGTCGGGTGAGGATGTAGGCACACCAGAATAGTAAGCTGTCAGGAAGTCGAGTGAGATAATGCGCCGCCGCTACCAGCACGATCAGCCCCGCAAAGATCAGGGCGCCGCGTTCGAAGCCGAACCCGAGCGTAGTCGCGGTGAAATCGCCCATCGCCGTTCCCAGCGTATTGGAAACCAGAATTGCCAGCCAGTAGAAGGTCTCATCCGTTCGGCTGGTGACATTCTCGAAGGCAATTTTGCCGGTAGTGAAGTGCCAGATGACCAGCACGGCAATCACGCCGCACAGCAGCATGGCCGATGATTTGACATACCCGAGGCCTACGGTGCGGTCGAGGTAATCCGACGTTGTGGTACCTACCGTGGTAGTCGCCACCACGACCGTCCAGTAGAAAACCGGATGGTATCGCTTCGAGGTCACCTGGGCCGTCATGACTACGACAAAGAACCCGAGCAGGATCAGGCTGCTGACCGCGTAGCCGAGATTCAGGGTCATGGAAAGCGCATCGCCACCGGTCTCGCCGACGGTCGTCGCCAGAATCTTTACGCACCAGAACGCCAGGGTGACCTGCGGCACCTTGCTCCACAGATACTTGTGCTCCGCTAAAGACGTCTTGCTGATAGCCAATCGGCCTCCTTGAACGAGTAGATGCCTCCCATGTTAAACGCGCTGCGGCGTTGGCTCGAATTTCTCCGGGTTGGTATTGAGGCGCTAGTCGTGCTCGTCCTCTGCTGGACTCGCTGCATCACTGGCTTCAGGCGACGTTGGCAATGGTGTCGAAGAAGTCGGAGATCGCGGCGGCCATCCGCTATGCGCTGGGGCGCTGGCGTGCACTGCTGCGCTATTGCGAAGATGCCAACATCGAAATCGATAAAAACGCCGCCGAACGTGCTCTGCGGGCCGTGGCCTTAGGGCGCAAGAACTACTTGTTTGCGGGATCGGACTCCGGTGGGGAACGGGCTGCCGCCATCTATAGCCTGATCGGCACCGCCAAACTGAACGGCCTAGACCCGGAGGCGTATCTGCGTGAGGTGTTAGAGCGAATCGCCGACCATCCCATCAACCACATCGAGGAACTGCTGCCTTGGAATATCGGTGCAGCCCCCGAAGCTACCAGCTCGTAGCTCCTTCAAACCTTCAACCATCATTTGTGATAACCAACGCTTGGCCATGCACACCACGATGTCGGATGGGGTCGCAGCTATTAGGCAAACCGTGTTTTCTGTCTACAACAATAAACAATTAAGGACAACCCCGCCAGCAGCAACTTACATCCAGTCCAACAATGTTCCCGGATTCGGAGAGGATGTATGTCGCGCCCACTACGAGACCCTGAAACAAAGTTCAATTCGATCGGGCCCGCGGCGACTACGGTCGCCGCTTTTTTGTTCACGCTGGTTTTCAGCCTCACCGCTATGCAGCCCGCGCAGGCGCAAGCATATAACGTCGTTCACGACTTCACCGGTGGATTGGACGGCTCGCTTCCCGAAGCAGGTTTGACCATAGACGCAGGAGGTAATCTTTACGGAGCTGCTGTGTATGGCGGGGACGACCGTTACTGCAGCGGCTTCGGGTGTGGCACGGTCTTCAAACTTACCCCGGAGGGCTCAGGATTCACTCCCATTTACCAGTTCCACGACTTCGATGGCGCCAAACCCGGATCCAGGCCAATCATCGGTCCTGATGGGACTCTCTACGGCACTACGTCCTGCGGCCAAGACTTGGGAAGCAGTGGACAAGGGGGGTGCTACATCGGGACGCTTTATAACTTGAGGCCTCCGGCCCCGGGCTGCCAACGCTCGCTCTGCCAGTGGACGGAGACGGTTTTGTACCGGTTCACCTACCCAGAAGGCTCGCCCCTCGCAGCGCCCACCTTTGACCAGGCGGGCAACATTTACGGCACGACGCCGTACGGCGGCGACTATGACGAAGGCACCGTGTACGAGCTGTCACGATCGAACGGCGGATGGACCCGGACCACTCTTCACAGCTTCGGCGGACCGGGGGATGGTACGCTCCCTTTCAGCAGCGTGGTCTTCGACCAGCGTGGGAATCTCTATGGCACGGCCCAAGGAACTTACTACCACGGTGGGGTCGTTTACGAATTAAGCCGCTCAGGCTCAGGCTGGGTGGAGACCATCCTGCACACATTCGACTACAGCGACGGCTGGAACCCTCTCGGAGGAGTGATCATTGATCACGCAGACAGCCTCTCCGGCGCGACCACGGGCTACGAAGGTTCTGCCACTGTTTACCGGCTATCGCCCTCAGACAACGGTTGGGACTTCTCCGTCCTCTACACTTTGCCCGGGTACTCCGGTGGCGAGACGGATGGCGCTCTGGCCATGGATGTGGCCGGTAACCTCTATGGAGCCGCGCAGGCTTACATCTTCAAGCTGAGCCCTCAGCCGGACGGTACCTGGACCTTCACCAATCTCTACGATTTTGATTCCCGTGGCAGCATTAACCGAGGCTTCGACCCCGAAGGTAACGTGATCGTCGATCCATCTGGCAACCTCTATGGAACCACTCTCCTAGGTGGCATGAACAACAACGGTGTTGTCTGGAAGGTCACACCGTGACTAAGCGCTTTCGGCACAATCCCTTTCGCAGAGGAAGACACCATGAACGGTAATCCGAGATCATAAGTGTCCACTTAACTCAAGTGGACACTTACCGGCTACACGACTCCTCTTCGAACTTCACCGCGTGTCTGGCCGGACGGTTACCTTATTTCCTTACTGCCTCTCTTTTATGGGGCCAGCTTCGGACGCTTACGATGGGACGATGTATTGGGGAAGTGAGGATCTGCTGTGGCACAAACGGAAAAGGCTCCATGTTATTCACATAGAGCCTTTATTTATGTCGGCGACGACCTACTCTCCCACACACTTTCGCGTGCAGTACAATCGGCCCAGCGGGGCTTAACTTCCGTGTTCGGGATGGGAACGGGTGTTTCCCCCGCGGTAAGATCACCGGCTTCGGTGGCGCGTGCGGGATATTTTCCGCAGCTCAGTCCCCAGCGTCATTTCCACGCAGGACTTAGAGCGCCAAACTTGAAAGAACCTTCCGCATCGCGGGGGCAAAAGCCCCGCATCGATAAAGAGATTTGCCAGCGGCACGGCTGAAGCCATGCCCTCTCAAATCTCCGCACGATGTGCGGGCGATTTCACAACTGAATAGCATTGAGTTTTTCCGAAGCGAGTAAAAAATTTAAGGCAGGACCTCCGTCGAGGTCCGCACGCTGGCTAGTTCTCCAGTGTGCACACGCTGACAGTTATGTCAGGTGTCACGGGGCTCCATCGTTTTAAAGTTTTTAAGTTTAATGGAGCTCGTGTGCCAAGTAAATTTTATGGTCAAGCCGAACGGGCGATTAGTACTGGTAAGCTTCATGCATTACTGCACTTTCACATCCAGCCTATCAAACACGTAGTCTTCGTGTGCCCTTCTTCACCCTTGGGGGTTGGGAGATCTCATCTTGAGGAGTGCTTCACGCTTATATGCATTCAGCGTTTATCACAACCGAACTTCGCTACCCAGCCGTGCCATTGGCATGACAGCTGGAACACAAGAGGTTCGTCCATCCCGGTCCTCTCGTACTAAGGACAGGTCCTCTCAAATCTCCTACGCCCACATCAGATAGGGACCGAACTGTCTCGCGACGTTCTGAACCCAGCTCACGTACCGCTTTAATAGGCGAACAGCCTAACCCTTGGAACCTTCTACAGCTCCAGGATGCGATGAGCCGACATCGAGGTGCCAAACCGGAGCGTCGATATGAACTCTTGGCTCCGATCAGCCTGTTATCCCCGGCGTACCTTTTATCCGTTGAGCGATGGCCCTTCCATACAGAACCACCGGATCACTAAGGCCTGCTTTCGCACCTGCTCGTCTTGTTGGACTCGCAGTCAACCACACTTATGCCTTTGCACTCGACGGCTGATTTCCAAACAGCCTGAGTGTAGCTTCGCGCGCCTCCGTTACAATTTAGGAGGCGACCGCCCCAGTCAAACTACCCGCCTCACTATGTCCCCTCCCCGGGTAACGGGGATAGGTTAGAACCACAGAACTCGCAGGGTGGTATCTCACCGTTGGCTCCCTCAAGCCCAAGAGCCTGAGTTCAAAGCCTCCCACCTATCCTGCGCAGCAAGTGCCATAGTTCATAGTGAAGGTATAGTAAAGGTGCACGGGGTCTTTCCGTCTAGATGCGGGTAACCGGCATCTTCACCGGTACTACAAGTTCGCCGAGTCGCTCGTTAAGACAGTCGCACGATCGTTACGCCATTCGTGCAGGTCGGAACTTACCCGACAAGGAATTTCGCTACCTTAGGACCGTTATAGTTACGGCCGCCGTTCACCGGGGCTTCAGTTCGAAGCTTCACCTTGCGGTTGACCTCTCCCTTTAACCTTCCGGCACCGGGCAGGCGTCAGCCCCTATACGTCGTTTTCGACTTTGCAGAGACCTGTGTTTTTGTTAAACAGTCGCCGTGCGCGTTTCACTGCGGCCCCCTC
>CAWCMU010000001.1:70000-187830 GCA_963796695.1 uncultured Acidobacteriaceae bacterium
CTTGGCCCTTGCGACGATTCACATTGGGTTCGGGGCATGGCTGGGTTGCGCAACCAAGGGCATAAGTCACTTCGATTCATCGGCATGCGCCCGCAGACTGCGTAACGGCTCTGTCTGCTTCCGCGCCATCACCTCACGCTCGTCAGTACCGCCAATCTGGAACGCGATGACCGTGCCCGCAGATTGCCAGCACCCAAATAAGCTAGTCACATGCTTGATCAGGCACCCACGCGATGTCCGCGATAGCATCGGTTCGGATTTCTGCTTCCCCTACCGCGTCCGGGCTCAGTCCGTCACCGTAAGGCGAGGCCAACACTGCCGGCCCAGTGTATCTCGACCGTCGCACCCGCTTCAATTTCAATGCTGAAAATCGCGGCCCGCGCATCGTCGAACCTCGGCGTTATGGTTGCTTCGCCTGAGACTCGCCGCGGGGCGCCGCCTCGCCGCAGATCTCTCGCCGCCGGCAGCAATTCCACCACAACATTGCGGAACGGCGTGTCGCTCAAATCCTCAACCACGTGAACCAGGCCCGCGGGCGCCAGCTCGCACTCGCCATCGCGATAATTCAAGCGCTTGGGTTCTTCGTCGGGCGCGGCGCTGACGATCTCCGCTCCCAGGGCGACGAACAGCAGGTAATCATTGGGGTGGTGATGACACAAGGTGCGTTCATGCGGCGCAACCTCGACAGCAAAGCCGCGCACGAATTCGTTCTCGAATACGAGATGATGCCGCGGCTCCTGCTCGATCGGTACAACGTGTTCGCAGGGATAACGATGGTCTTTGCCGATGCTCATGGGCAATCCTCGAAACCAGTTTAGCTGCGAATCGTTAAGGAGCTACGATCAAACCTGTCATTTGAATCCGGGGCTGAAGCCCCTCCATATTTACGCGCCTTCGACGCGGCGCTGAAGCGCCCCTCTACCTGCAACGCACTTGTTCAGGCGTTCGTGAACGCCGGCCGAAACACACTCGTTAAGCTGAATCCATCCACCACCGCCGCGCTGATTGACGCCACTATCAGCATGCCCCTACCATGAGCCACCGGAGGTCTCGATCCATCTCGTGATTGGCCGAACCATTTCGCACTATCGAGTCATCGAGAAGCTCGGCGGTGGCGGAATGGGCGTGGTGTACAAGGCCGAAGACACGCGGCTTGGCCGCTTCGTCGCTCTCAAGTTTTTGCCCCAAGAGTTGGCTCACGATCCGCAGGCGCTGGAACGCTTCCGGCGCGAAGCTCGGGCAGCCTCCGCGTTGAACCATCCCAACATCTGCACCGTCTACGACATCGATCAGGATGACGGGCAAGCCTTCATCGCGATGGAGTTCCTCGAAGGAACGACGCTGGAGCATCGCATCGGCGACCATCCCCTGGATACGGATCTGCTGCTGACACTGGGCATCGACATCGCCGAGGGACTGGACGCAGCTCATCAGGCCGGCATCATTCATCGCGACATCAAGCCGGCCAACATCTTCGTCAGCAAACGCGGACACGCCAAGATTCTCGACTTCGGGCTGGCCAAGGTAAACCCTATAGCAACCACCCTGCGCTCAGGACATGGGGGCTCATCCGAGACAGCCGTGTTTTCAGGACGTCAGCTGTCCACTCCGGGAACGATGCTGGGCACGGTGGGCTACATGTCCCCGGAGCAGGTTCGCGCCGAAGAGGTGGACGCGCGCACCGACCTCTTCTCGTTCGGCGCGGTGCTTTATGAAATGGCTACCGCCAGAATGCCATTTGCCGGCGAAAGTCCTGCGGTCGTTTGCTCTGAAATTCTGACCAGCCATCCGGCGCCGCCATCGCAGGTTAACCCGCGCATACAACCCAAACTTGAAGACGCGATCCAGCGCGCGCTGGAGAAGGACCGCGATCTGCGATACCAGCATGCATCGGACATGCGGGCGGATTTGCAGAGGCTCAAGCGCGATTCGGACTCGCGGCATCTTGCAGTCGCGGGTCAGCAAGCTTCATCTGCAAGAAAGCGGAATCCCTGGCTGCTGATGGCTGCCATCCTCTGCGTCGCGGCAATTGCAGGACTAGCTGCTTGGTACTTCGTCTCGCATCGTCCAGCCAGGCTCACCGACAAAGACACCATCGTTATCGCCGACTTCGACAACCAAACTGGCGACAAGGTCTTCGACGACGCCCTGAAGCAGGGCCTCTCGGTGCAACTGGAGCAGACACCGTTTCTGACGCTGGTTTCGGAACTCAAGATTGCCGAGACGTTGAAACTGATGGGCCGTCCGCCCAGTGAGCGCTTAACTGCCGAGGTGGCACGCGAGGTCTGCGAACGCAACGGGAGCACGGCCACCATAACCGGCTCCATTGCTCAACTTGGTAATCAGTACGTCATCGGTTTGAAGGCCGTCAACTGTGGCACGGGAGATGTGCTGGCCGAAGTGCAGGAACAAGCCTCCGGCAAAGAAGCTGTGCTCAAGACCCTCGATGTTGCGGCGACTCATCTGCGCGGCAAACTCGGCGAGTCGCTCACTTCGGTACAAAAATATGCCACCCCATTGCAGGCGGCGACCACCTCTTCGCTGGAAGCGCTACAGGCCTACAGTCTGGGGGTGAACACTCGGTACTCCAAGGGCGATACTGCCGCGCTGCCCTATTTTCAAAGGGCGGCGGAACTGGATCCAAATTTTGCTATGGCCTATCTTTCGATGGCGATCAGCTATAGCAATCTGGGCGAAGTGGGCAGAATGAGGGAGAACCTGCGCAAGGCCTACGACCTGCGTGATAAGGTCAGCGAGCCTGAGCGCCTGTTCATTGCGGGTTTCTACTATTCGTATGCAGTCGGGGATCTGGACAAGGCAAAGGGTATCTTCGAGCTGTGGCGCCAGACGTATCCCAACATGTTTGTCCCTTACCTGAACCTGGGAGATATTGCGGGCGCCTTGGGAGACTGGGAGAGCTCGCTGAAGTGGAACCGTGAGACGCTGCGCCTCGAGCCGAACTACGGACTGAACTACGTCAACGTCAGCACGGCACTCGTAGCTTTGAACCGGCTGGACGAGGGCGAGTCGGTCTTGCGACAGGCACAAGCCCAACACCTCGATGCCGAATATCTACTGCAAAACCTTTATGTCATCGCCTTTCTGAAGGGCGACACGACCGGCATGGCACAGGCCTTAGCTGAGGCCATGGGAAAAGCGGGCACGGAAGACCAGCTGCTCGCAGCCCAGGCCGATACCGAAGCTTGGTACGGGAAATTTAAGAATGCGCGGGACCAGACTCGCAGAGCCATGATCTCTGCCGAACATAACGATGCCAACGAGGCCGCCGCAGCTTACCAGGCTGCCGAGGCATTGCGTGAAGCGGAAGCGGGGAATACGGAGCAGGCGCGCCGCGATGCCCATGACGCATTGAAATTGGGCCCCAACCCTAACGTGCAGGAAGTTGCGGCGTTGGCTTTGGCACGGGCGGGCAATTCGGCAGAGTCTGAAAAGTTGTTGGCAGAGCTGGACAAACAGTTGCCGATGGACACTATTGTGCAAAGGTACTGGCTACCCACGATCAGGGCCGCGATCGCCCTGGATCGCAAAGATCCCAAAAGGGCCATCAAGCTGTTGCAGGACATGAGCACCATCGAACTCGGGGTATCTTCCTTAACCTCCGTGTATTTGTGTCCAGTCTATATTCGCGGCCAAGCCTATCTGACGCTTCACGATGGTAAGGCAGCGGCTGCAGAGTTTCAGAAGTTCGTCCACCACTACGGGATAACCTTAAACTTCCCTTGGGGCGCGATGGCGCGGCTCGGCTTGGCGCGCGCCTACGCCCTCGATGCTGCTACCGATCCCGCTGCGCGCGAGAAGGCCCGCACCGCCTACCGGAACTTCCTTACTCTCTGGAAAGATGCCGACCCCGATATTCCTCTTTATCAACAAGCCAAGGCGGAATACGCGAAGCTGCAATAAAACAATAGATGTTGGGCGCGTCGTTCCGGCAAAGCCTCTGTCGGGGACTTCGAAACCTGTCGTGTGGAAACGAGCAGGCTGCGCCCGAACAAGCCAGCCACAATCAGCAGCACCAACGAACCGGTACTGTAGAGGCATCCGGGCTACCGCCCATCGCTCAGTACGGCTGAAGGTGTTAGACTATCGATGACCTCGAAACCCCGCCGCTCCGCTCGGATCGGCTTACCTACCCAGTCGGGACGTGGCTCAGCCTGGTAGAGCACTCGCTTGGGGTGCGAGGGGTCGGCAGTTCAAATCTGCCCGTCCCGACCATAAAATTCAGTTGTCAGTAGCCGGTTGTCCGCAGCTAGTTGTCAGCAGATTCCCCCTCACGAAGGTGTCATCCCGACCGAAGCGAAGAGTAGTGGTGGGACCTGCTGTTTTCAGTAGCTGGCATTCTGCCGACCGGGAGCGCCCCACCCCCGGCGAATCTTGGCAACGGTGAAAAGCGACATCGTCAGCATCTCCGGATAGGCCTGACGATCTTCAGCTTCCCGGGAACTTCCGCCGGCAGCGTTCGTATATTTCGGTGAGCTGGCCTTTCCTCTGGCGAAGGCCATGCTGCGAGGAGCACCAATGCAGTTGAAACTTCCCGAAGCCACGCAAATTCTCCAGCGCACCCCCGCAACCATCAGCGCCATGGTCGCCGCTGTTCCCCAGGATTGGCTGCGCTGCACCGAAGGTACAGGCACCTGGAGCTGCTACGACATTGTGGGACATCTGATCCACGGCGAGTTGACCGACTGGGTGCCGCGCATCCGCATCATCCTGGAACATGGCGAAGATCGCGCCTTTCAGCCGTTCGATCGCTTTGCCCAGTTCCGCGAGGACCAGACGCGGTCCATCGGCGCTCTGCTGGATCAGTTCGCTTTCATGCGCCGGGAAAACCTTGCCATCCTCGAAGGCATGCAGCTTTCGGAGAGTGACTTGGACCGGCGGGGCACGCATCCCGAACTCGGGCCAGTGACGCTCGGCCAGCTGATCGCCAGCTGGGTCGTGCACGACCAGTCGCACGTGGCGCAGGTCGCCCGCGTCACCGCCAAGCAGTACTCCCACGCTGTGGGACCGTGGCAAGCGTACCTGTCGATTCTCAAGGCTTAGGCGATTTGTAGGCTTTGCCCAGGGTTTCCGCCTGGAACGTCCGGTCGTCCACCGGATGCAGATGGTTGATCTGCGAGCGCGATAGCAGCTTGTAGTGAGGAATCTCCAGCAGGTAATACACGATGAACCAGATGGGCTTCTCGGTCGTCATCCATTGCTGATCGTCAAAGCGCTTGAGATTGATGGGACGCGAATACCTCCGCAGGGTCCGCCGCCGGCGCATATTGAAGTAAGTATCGAAGTAACTCATGGCCAGCTCGCGCAACGAGCGATAAACCGGCTCGCGATGCCGGCAGCTGGTGTAGTTGGATTTGGCGATCGACCCCCAGCATCCCTTGACTTGATAGATGGCGATCACGTGGTCGGTGTCGTGCTCAGCCTCGAAGTCGAGGATGAGAGCGGGAAAGCCGTTCGCGCGCAGAGCCGCGGCCGCGAAGATGGCGCCTTCAAAGCAGTGGGCCGTGTTCTCGCGCAGCACCCGTCGAGGCGACCACGCGGTATCGCCCAAGTGGTAAGGCAGGCCGTCGAGGTATCGCTGAATGCCGTACGGGTCTTTGAGCCGGCGTAGTTGCCGCAGTTCCGTGGCGCTGAAACCTGGATCTTCGCTGGACATGGTGAAGTGAAGTGCAGTTTACCCCATCGCGTTTAGAGCGGTTCCAGGAAGGCCGTTAGAAATTGTCTTGCATCAGGGGACAGCTTCAGTCGCGCCATTAACGGATTCACCGTAATTGTCATCACGAGGAGGCGTTCAGGCCGACGAGGGACCTGCTGTTCCGTCGCTCCGCGAAGGGAGCATGTCTCCGACGGTTTTGCAGGGGCGCAGCTTTAGCTGCGCCGACGACAGCGCTTGAATGAGACGAGCCGGCTTCAGCCGGCGGCAGATTCCCCGCTCTCCCGCTCCTCGATCGTCACCGCGTCGCCGTTGCCTCTCCACTGAAACTCGCGCGCGACGGGAAAGCCGCGCACCCACACTATCTCGCCACCACTCATCCCCACGGGCCAGCTCGGACGCTCTTCCGCTGGAATTTTTTTCTCCGCGAACAGCCGCTTCAGCTTTTCTTCCGAGCGGCTGTGCGCCGGCCAGAAGCGATCTCCAGGATGCCAGTTCCGGATCAGCAACTCCGCACCCACTAATTCGGCATCGAGCAGATTACCGTTCTCCATTTCGCGCGCAAATTGCTCCGGCACCGTGAGCGCCCGCAGGGTCAATCCCAGCGGCGCAATCTGAATCTCGCCCGGAATAAGAAGTCGATACTCATAGGCTGGCGACGCCTGCGACGCAGTGACAACGCATAACTCTAAATAAGCGCCAAGCACATTCCTGACGGAACGGTCACCCGGAAGCTCGAGCGTCTTCGACTCGCCCGATGCGCATCGCCGCAGATTTTCGATATGCTCGAAATCCAGTGCGACGCCTTCGCGCTCGGCGAAGCACTTGAGCAGTCGCCGCTGCAACGCAACGGGTAGCGCGGCAAAGCCCTGGAGGCCGAAGCGCCGCCCCACTGACATATGAACCTCACGACGGTCGAAATAACGGCCTTTCAGATCATCGAAAGTGGTGTTTTCCGAAGCGGTGGAAGAGCGGGCCTTCAGGCCCGCGTTAGGTTCGAAAATGACAAGGTGCTTTAGCCCTGGCGAACCACCGCTGAGCCTTATCTCCAACTCTTGCCCCACCTTGTCTTGCCAAAATTCTTCTTCGCCGCGCGCGATCTCGGCCAAGTCATTCAGCACCTGTCGAATATTGGGATTGAACTCACGCTCCAGCAGAGGCAGCAACTCGTGGCGCACGCGGTTGCGGGTAAAGCGTCGATCGAGATTGCTTTCGTCCTCGCGCCAGCTCTGCCCGAGAGAAGCGAGGTAGTCCTCGACCTCCTGCCGTGAAGCCGACAAAAGAGGGCGAATGATTCGAACCGTTTCCTCCCGGTTTCCGCCGTCCGTCGCGAAGTTTTGAAGGGGCGCAGCTTCAGGTGCGCCGTTAGCGGCTTCCTTTGGAGATGGGGCTTCAGCCCCGGTCTTTTCTGCAAACAGATCAAGCACCGGATAAATTCCTGCCAGTCCTCGCGTCCCCGCTCCGCGCAGAAACTTCAGCAACACAGTTTCGGCCTGATCGTCCAGCGTGTGCGCGGTAGCGATCGCATCGAGCCGCTGCTCGGCGGCCAGCTTCGCAAACCACCGATAGCGCAGCTCGCGGCCTGCGGCCTCGATGCTCAGCTTGGTTGTGAGCGCATGATCGCGCACATCGGCGCGTCCGACGAAAAAGTCCAGGCCATGCTCCCGCGCCAGCTCGCCGACGAAGGCCTCATCGGCCAGAGCGTCTCCACCGCGCAAGCCGTGATTGAAGTGAGCTGCGGCAAGCACGATGCCCAGTTCCGCCCGCATCTCGACCAGCAGGCGCAAGAGCGCAACCGAATCCGCGCCGCCGGACACGGCCACGGCCACGCGGTCTCCCGCCCGCAACAGCGACCGTTCGCGGATGTAACTTAGTAGCTTCTCGCGCACAGGCTATTATCGCTCGGCGAAGTTGGCTTGGCGTGCGGAAGAAAGTCGTTTCACCACAGAGGCACGGAGACACAGAGGATTCTGGGAAATCTTGCCTGTTCTAGTCCTAAGGTTGGATTAGTGCCGGAACTTTAGATGCCGCGGAGAACCGCAGATCCCTCGCCTGCGCTCGGGATGACAGCTTTGGAGAGTGTACTGCGGTCAAGACCATGCGATTCCGCCTCGCACAATCAAAAAAGACTTGGGCCTCAGTATGTTCGATTCCTCCTGTCAAAACAAAAAAGACTCTGTGCCTCCGTGTCTCTGTGGTGAAATGGTCGTTCCCGTTGTGGTGAGAAATTACTTCGACAGCCCGCCCAGCGCGGCCCGGAAAATAGCGTCGAAGTTTTCGCGGCCGGCTGACTGGACTGCGTGCTCCACCGCTTTCTCGGCTTGCGCCCGCTGGTAGCCCAGGTTGCTCAGCGCCGAGATCACGTCTTCCTCGACGGCGGAATGTGTTACCACCGCCTGTGCTGCGCCGAAGCCTTCCAGCTTGTCGCGCAGCTCCACGCACATGCGCTCGGCGGTTTTGCGGCCGATACCGGGAATCTTAGTGAGCCGCGCGAAGTCGTTGCCGCGGATCGCCCCCACCATGTCCGCCGCCGCCATGCCGCTAAGAGTTTTTATCGCCAGCGACGGGCCGATGCCGCTCACGGTGATCAGTTTTTCGAAAAGCTGTTTCTCTTCCGGCCGCAAAAAGCCATAGAGCGCCAGCGCATCCTCACGCACGTGGGTGTGGATGTGAAAGGAAACTTCGGCGCCGGCAGCAGGCAGATCGGAAAACGTGGGAACCGTAATGACGACGTCGTAGCCGACGCCTCCCGCCTCAACAATGGCCTGGTTGGGATGTTTCGAGATCAGACGTCCGCGCAAATGTGCAATCATAAAGGCAGTTGTCGGTTGTCAGTCGGCAGTTGTCTGTGAACCCCAAGGCTCCGCGGAGCTGTGAATTGTTTGAACCGACAACTGACAACCGCCCACCGACAACTGGTTTTACTGCCTTCTCTTGTGGTACACCGCGAACTCGAAGCCCGGGTTTGTTGGGAACAGCTCGTTGACTTTGCGCAGGCGTTCGGCCAGGGCGTTGGGCGCCAGCAGCGGATAGTCGCGCTCCCGCAGATCCTGATAGTCCACGTCGAGAAACAGGGACAGCGTGTACACCGCAATGGCATCGGCAAAGACGGCCATCAGGTACTCGTGCTTGGCCTTCTCCGCCTCGGGACCGTTGGTCGTGGCCACTTTGCGTAACTCGTAGGCGTCCAGCGAGGTCTCGCCGCGAACCTTGTCCTCCACTTGTTTCCACACCAGGTCGCTGAACTCCTGCGAGACGCCGACGCGGTCCACGAAGTTGTGTCCCACGTTGATGAAGAACTCGAAGGCAATCGCGAAGTTGTCTTCCATCAGGCGGGTGGAGATGAAAACGCACTGCGAATCGCCCAGCGTCTGGTTGCGATGGCACACCGCGCTGTCGGAAAGCTGCACATCGTAGCGGTCGGCGATCATCGTTTCTTCGCCGAGATTCAACGTCAGCGGGACGAAGTAGTAGGCCTTGCGCTCCAAGGCCGCGGCGATGGTGCGCGGCACGGCGTTCACCATGCGCTCCAGATCGGCAATTCCGGTGGTGAGGTCTCCCATGACCGAGTAGCAGATGCCGTTGCTGGCCTGCGTCACCGGAGCCATCCGAACGACTTCGGCGGGAGTTCGAGTTATAGCCTGAGACGTTGAAGACATGAAGCTTGATTGTAACGCAAGGGCAATGGGGCCGAATGCCAGCCATGCATGCCGAACCGGCACATGGTTCCAAGGCGGCCCTGCGCAGGAACGGGAACCTTTTCACGCTCAAGAGTCACAGGGACCTTGTTTTTCCATTCCACAGGGAAAAAGAGCGGGGCATGTTCGGGACACTTTTGTTGTAATCTGGAGGAGATGTCCCACGCTGCTACCATGCCCGCACGCCACCGCAGCAAGCTCTCCGTCGCCTTTACCTCGACGGTGCGCGTGCTGTTTACCACCCTGCTGTTTACCGCCGCCGGCATGGGAGCCGGACTGTTTCTCGGCATCCTGGGCAGTATTCTCTTCGGGATGCTGCCAGGCCATCATGTTGACATGACCAACGCCTACCGGCACGTCGCCATCCCAGTGGCCATCCTCGCCGGCTCGGTTGCGCTCATCGGATCGGCTGTGCTGGAAGTTCGCGCCCGCCGCCAGCGAACATCACGGTAGCCTCGCGTTTCGCCGAGGCTGCGACGGGGCTCGTCATTGCCCTTGGCTTCTTTCCTCCGATACACTCGAAGATTCCGGTAGAGCAAGCCTTTAGATAGTGCAAGCCTTCGGGCTTGCATTCCGCCGGACTTTGATCGGGTAGAGCAAGCCTTCAGGCTTGCGTTCCGCCGGACACTATTTGATTGTTGTCCAACCGCGATCCGACCGGACCGCGGTTGGACAACGACGAGAGTCTACCGACATGCGCGAACCTGAAGGTTCGCTCTACCGATCGTTGCGAAGTCGATCTCAACATCGTTTGCAGCGAGAGTATCGAATAAAGCTCTACTGCTCATCGTGGCGCCGGGACATTCGGAACGCCAGGGAATTTAGGTCCTCATCATGGCTGAAAATATTCATGTGAAATTGCCCGACGGCAGCGTCCGAGACGTGCCGCGGGGTACCTCCGCCCTCGATATTGCCAAGAGCATCAGTCCGCGACTGGCCGATGCCGCACTCGCCGCCCAGATTAAGCCCATCGCTTCCAACGGCAGCGGCAACGGACATCATCCATCCGCCGAAGCAGCAGTCGCCGGGGCTGCGCCGGCTTCAGCGCCGGCTAGCGCGCACGCGCCAGCCAAGGACGGCGCTCAACTCGTCGATCTGGCGCGTCCGCTGGAGCAGGATGTTGAACTGCGCCTGCTCACCGACCGCGATCCCGAGGCGCTGGAAGTTTATCGTCACTCTTCGGCGCACCTGATGGCCGCCGCCGTCCTTGAGCTGTTCCCCGAAACCAAGCTGGGCCACGGTCCGGCGACCGAGAGTGGCTTCTTCTACGACTTCTATCGCGAGAAGCCGTTTACGCCCGAAGATCTCGAGGCCATCGAAAAAAAGATGCAGGAACTGGTGAAGCAGGACCTGCCTTACGCGCGCGAATTCTTGCCGCGGCAGGAAGGCCTGGAGCGCTTCAAGTCGGAAGGCGACTTCATGAAGTGCCACTTCATCGAGCAATTCACGCAGCCCGACGAGAAGATTTCCATCTACAAGACCGGCAAGTTCACCGACTTCTGCCGCGGCCCGCACATCCCGTCGACCGGCCGCATCAAGGCGTTCAAGGTGCTCAGCATCGCCGGCGCATACTGGCTGGGCGACGAGAAGAATCCGCAGCTGCAACGCATCTACGGCACCTCGTTCTTCAGCAAGAAGGACCTCGACGACTATCTCCACAAGCTGGAGGAAGCCAAGAAGCGCGACCATCGCGTGCTGGGCAAGCAGCTCGACCTGTTTTCCATCCAGGAGCTGGCCGGGCCGGGACTGATCTTCTGGCATCCCAAGGGCGGCATCATGCGCAAGGAGATGGAAGACTGGATGCGCGACGAGTATCTGAAGCGCGGCTACTCGCTGGTGCACACCCCGCACGTGGCCCGCGTCGATCTGTGGAAGACCAGCGGCCACGAAGGCTACTACGCGCAAAACATGTTTACCCCGATGGAACTGGACGATGCGGTCTATCGCATGAAGCCGATGAACTGTCCGTTCCACATCCTGATCTATCGCGACAGCCTGAAGTCATATCGCGATCTGCCGGTGCGCCTGGGTGAGATGGGCACCGTCTACCGCTACGAGCGCTCGGGCGTGATGCACGGCCTGCTGCGCGTGCGCGGCTTTACCCAGGACGATGCTCACATTTTTTGTACGCCGGAGCAGATTGAAGACGAGGTTGTCGGCTGCATCGACTTCGCCGTCGCCGTGCTGAACACCTACGGATTCGAGCAGTATCAGGTCGAGCTTTCGACTTGGGACCCGAACGATCGTAAGACCTATGCCGGCAACGACGATCAGTGGGAGCTGGCGCAGCGCTCGCTGGAACAGGCCCTGAAGCGGCGCAACATCGATTACAAAACCATTCCCGGCGAAGCAGCGTTCTACGGGCCAAAGATCGATATCAAGCTGGTCGACGCCATCGGCCGCCTGTGGCAACTGTCGACCGTGCAGTTCGATTTCACCCTGCCCGAGCGCTTCGGCTTGGAGTACGTCGGCGAAGACGGCAAGCGTCATCAGCCGCTGATGGTCCATCGCGCGCTGTACGGTTCGATCGAACGCTTCTTCGGCGTGCTCATCGAGCACTATGCAGGCGCGTTTCCGTTATGGCTGTCGCCCACGCAGGTGGTCGTTATTCCGATCGGCGAGAAGCACCAGGCCTACGCGAACGAGGTTGGCGAAAAGCTGAAAGCTGCCGGCATCCGGGTGCACGTCGACGTGCGCAACGAAAAGATGAACGCCAAGATCCGCGAGCACGCCATGCAGAAGGTGCCGTTCCAGCTGGTGGTCGGCGACAAAGAAGCCGAGGCCGGCGAGGTCAATGTGCGCGTCCGCGGCCAGGAAAGAGCGGAAGGCTCCGTCAAAACCGAAGCATTCGTCGAGCGAGTGAAGGGGTTGATCGAGGGGAAAAGTCCCACGTTGTAGGGTGACGTCCATGTTCGACCGAAAATGGGTGCGGCGCTGGGTTGTCGCGGCGAACAGCACCGCGGTTTTCTTCTTGTTGGTCTTTACTGCCAACAACGGATATTGGCAGACGACACAGCTGCGGACACGTCCTGGATTCAGCAGTCCCTGGTAGGGGACAGCATATCTAAGCCCAGCGTTTCAACGCTGGGTGGGCGTCACAACGGAACCCGAGTCCCGTGAGGGACGGCATACGCTTCATCCGAATACATAACCAGAATCGAACGAGGCGCCCGATTTCCGCAACAGGGTCATGAACTCCTGCTCGAAACTCCACTTGCGGTGATGCTCCGCTTGGTGCGCAATGTAATCGGCCACCGGCTGCTTTTGCGATTGGCGACGCTGAACGCGCCGTAGCCTTCCTGCCATTCAAACCGCACTCCGTGCTCACGCAGCCATCGCGAGCTGTTCCCCTTCAATTCTTGTATGGCCTTCGCCAGCGGAATTGCCGGCGGCACGTGGATCAAAAGATGGATGTGGTTAGCAGTGCCGCCGGCGGCAAGTAGAGTGATGTTTTTCGCCCGCGCGACTCCAGTCAAATACCGGCACAGCTCGACCGGATCGGGGATGAGATGGGGCCTCTTTGGTGCTGAAGACGCAGTGTACGAGCACCCAGGCATGCGTGTGAGACATGTGAGCAGGCTATCGGTGTCAGCCTGCATCTGCGGTGACGAGCGGCACAGTTCATAGGTCATATGCCGTCCCCCACGGGACTCGGGTTCCGTTGTAACGCCTCCCCAGCGTTGAAACGCTGGGCTTAGATATGCTGTCCGCCTTCGCGGACGCCCGCGGGCCGGGCTTCAAACACCGAGAAGAGCCTCGACTAGCATTGGATTCCCGCCGCCGAATTTGGTCATCGCCGTACAGCCCCCAAAACCGCCGCTCTCCACGA
The DNA here is from genome assembly GCA_963796695.1 of uncultured Acidobacteriaceae bacterium. Lineage (GTDB taxonomy): Bacteria > Acidobacteriota > Terriglobia > Terriglobales > Acidobacteriaceae > Bog-257. Next base: position 83,199 of record CAWCMU010000001.1, read on the forward strand.
CTTGTGGCGCTGGCGTTTTGGGGAACTCCGGGCCGGCCGAAAGCGTATCTCTATTCGCAAGTAATGTTGGAAGGAATCGATATGTCCCTGCGCACCTCGCAGATTTTTGCTGCTTCCGTGTTCGCTCTAGTTATTACCGGTCTGGCATTCGGCAATGTCGCACTCACGGCCCAGAATTCCGGCATGGAGCTCCATGCCAACTCCAAAGCCACGGCAGCCGACATCGGACTGCCCGTGTATCCTGGCGCGACGCTCCACAAAGACAAGGACAACGATGGCGCTGTCGACATGGGCTTCAGCTTTGGCGATTCGCAATTCCGCCTGCTGGCCGCCGACTATGTCAGCAGCGACTCACCCGACAAGATCCTCGCCTTCTATCGCAAGCCGCTATCGCGTTACGGCGAGGTGCTGGAGTGCAAAGATGGAAAGCCTGTAGGCACGCCTACGGTTGCCCGCAGCGGTCTCACCTGCTCCGATCAAAAAGGCGGCGACGTGGATGTGAACAGTGGCTCGAAAGGTCACGAACTGCGTGCCGGCAACCCGCATCAGTTCCGCGTGGTTGGCATCGACAAGTCGCAGCCCGACGGCACTCATTTTGGCCTGGTCTACGTGCAACTGCCGAAAGACAGCAACTCAAAAACAAAATAGCCGCCCCGCCGAAGTGACGCAGGTAGAGCCTGTGCTCGCGATAGGATGAGTGTGCCTATCGCCCCGGCGGCCATGACTCGCGACTCCTCCCATCCCGCGCCCGTCTCCCACACTACCGCGGTGCTGCTGATCGCCTCGACCGCCGTCATCTGGGGATTCGGTTTCCCCATGACACGTTTTGCGCTTGATGGCGGCATCTCCGTCGGCGCGCTGATGAGCCTGCGCTTCCTGGTGGCCGGCATCGTCTTCGCCATCATCCTTCGCGGCAAACGCATTCCCATCGTGCGCCAGGGCGTGCTCGACGGCGTGTGGCTGGGGCTCATTCTGGCTGTGATCTTCTGGTCGCAGACCGATGGCATGCGGTTTACCACGACCGCCAAATCCGGCTTCATCACCGGGCTGTATGTTCTGTTCACACCGTTGATCGCGGTTGCGGTCGGACAGGGCATCAAGCTCACCACGGCAATCGGCACAGTGATCGCAACTTTCGGGCTTTACCTTCTGGTTCATCTGCCCGGCGGGTGGTGGGCGGGCTGGAATCGCGGCGACCTGGAGACGCTGCTCTGCGCGTTTCTGTGTGCCATCCACCTGATCCTGATGGGCAAGTTCGCCCGGCGTACCGACGCGTGGCTGCTGGCCAGCTCACAGGTTATCGTCGCCGGAATCATCTCGGTGGTCGTGACCGCTTTTCTTCCCGCGCCGTTCGGCTATCAGAACGTGCCGCAGATGTTGACCAGAGCCACGGTAATCGGGCCGGCGATCTATCTCGCTCTCGGTTCAACCGTCTTCGCCTTCTGGGGGCAATCGCGGGCGCAAACCCAACTCGGGCCAGCTGAGGCTGCCGTGCTCTTTTGCATTGAGCCGGTGACGGCAGCGATCCTCAGCGTGGTGTGGCTGAAAGAGCCGATGTCGGCGCAGCAAGCCTTTGGCGGCACGCTGATCGTCGTAGCCATGATCGTCTCCGAAGCGCTACCGTACATGTTCCGCACCATCACCGTGCCGGACACCAGGCCGTAGCTGATGGCTGACGGCTGATAGCAAAGTCGAGCGTGACCAGGGACCGCACCTTCCTAATTAACAGATTCGCTTTTTGTTCGCTTACGAAGCGCAGCCCTCTGTGCGAAGATGGGAACTGTCTCGTAAATCACATGTGATTCTCTTGTGGTTTTCTTGATTTTTGTGAGGTGACACCTGCATCCTATATCACGTAAACGTGCTGTACGAGGAGCACTCGTGGTAACCAAAGCGCTTCCACGCCCCGGGTTGTTGGCGCACCGTGAATCGCTGAACCTGAGCTTCGCCGACCTGGTCTCGCGCCTGGCGGAGGCGATTGGCCGCAAGCTGATCGCATACGTCGCCGGAGTGAAGGATGTGCGCGCGGTGGAGCGCTGGGCCGCCGGCAGCCAGCCGTATGGCGATGTCGAGACGCGGCTGCGGCTCACCTTTCAGGTGGTCCGAACGTTGCTGGACCATGACTCGCGCGAGGTGGTGCAAGCCTGGCTGATGGGCGTGAACCCGGAACTGGGCGATCGCGTTCCCCTGCGGCTGCTTCGCGAGGGAGACCTGACCGTGGTGGCTCCGGAAGTGCTGGCCGCGGCCCGGGCCTTCATCGCCGGAGGCTAACCGCTTGCCCTTGGAGACGAGGACTCCCACCCATTCCGTTTATCGCGTGGCGCGCCGTCCGGACGCGTGGCAGCTGCCCGACTGGTCGCGCGCCAAGGACGGTACCTTCGGCAATCGCTTCGACGATCCCGAGAGCGAGTACCGCGTACTGTATGCCTCCAGCCAGAAGGTTTCCTGTTTTGTGGAGACGCTCGCGCGCTTTCGTCCCGACCTGCATTTGATGGAAGAATTGAGGCAGATCGAAGGCGACGACGATTTTCTGCCGATCGGCGAAGTCCCGCTGAACTGGTGCTCAATCGCGCGCTGGGCACGGCCTCGGCCGACGGTAACTATGCCGATGTTTGCGGGGCGGAGTGGATCGCGCTTCTCCGCCGCAAGCTGGCGTCGGAGTGTCTGCGCATCGGCATTCCCGACCTGGACGCGGCCGCGTTGCAGATGCCTTCGCCCCGTCATCTGACCCAGCTGGTGTCGCGCATTGTTTATGACATGGGACTGGCGGGCGTTTACTACCGCTCCCGCTACGGACACGATCTGGAAAACTGGGCGCTGTTTGAGCCTTGCCGCATTCATCGCATGCAAAGCGAAAACGTTCACAAAGATTATCCTGCCCTGCTGGAAGCCATGCGGATTCTGGGACTGAAGTTCGCTAAGTAGTGCGGCGACTGGCGGGCAGCCTTGGCTCGCCGATCTGACGAAGCACGAAATCGGCGCGCTCGCCGACGCCCGCGCGCGACAGCTCAATCGGAAAGACTCGATCGATCCGGCGAGCATTAGCTCGATGTATTTGGCCGTGTTGCCCCAGCGGACATACTTTCTAATGCGCCAGGCGAACTCGAAGATCGCGAAACGGATGATCATGTGCGGCCAACATGTCTTTAATGTTCAGCGCTGGCCTCTCGATCAGATAGTAGGAAACTGCGGCACACACCAGAACGACAGCAACTATGATCGGCATTCTGAAGATCGCCGGAAAGCGTGTAGCGAACCGCTCTGCCGGAGAGATTGCAATTTGCTGATAGAGATAGAGCGAGTAGGAAAGCGCGCCGAGATATGTTAGCCATCGCCAGTTCAGCCAAGCTCCGAACGACCGATGCGCAGCAACGAGCTGAACGATAAGGGCTGCCACCAGCACGCTATCAAGGGCGAACCCGACTGAATCAACATACATACTCCCAATTCTCATCTCGGCAACAATCGACGCCACGAGGGCGAACGCCGTGATTGCGGCCGGTATCGGTCCGTTGCAAAGGAACCGAACGGCAGTTTTTCTCTTCCCTCCCATAGAACCACGGCCAATAGGCAGCCGATGAGAAGACTGTCTGCTCGCGTATCAAAAGCCTCGTAGATATACCCATGGGAAATGTGAAGCCCGAAAACGAGAAAGAGGCGATAGCACCATATAACTCCAATCCCACCCATCAAGGATCTCGCTAGGCCAAAGTTCTTACGTAGCACGTAAGCGAAAGTAAAGGGCCACAACAAATAAAACTGCTCTTCGATTGCCAGCGACCAGGTGTGGCTGAGCATCGTGTTGGGGTCGCCCCGTATCGCCTGGTAGTAGTTATTGGCGTAGAAAAGAGACGCTGCGAATTGATGCCAATCGACCGCTTTGTGAATAGCGAGCATCAGAATTAAGCTCGCCGTTGCATAAGCGTAGAAAGCCGGAAAGATGCGAAGAGTGCGCCTGGCATAGAACCCTCGCAGAGAAACACCGTCATGGCGCGCCCACTCCTTGAGAAGCAGCCAAGTGATCAAGAATCCGCTTAGGACAAAGAATATAAGCACGCCCAGCCCACCCGGAACCGGCGCCCCGGAGTGATAAAAAATCACCAGCATGACGGCGATCCCGCGAAGCCCATCAAGGGCTGGCAAGTGTGTACGATTTAAGCCTTCGGTAAGGCGGTCGGCAGACGAAGCAATCATGGCGCACACTCCGAAGAAAAGCCGGGAGCGCAGCCCAATGAGCGAGAGGATAACGCTCAGTTCTGCTTTGAGGAAAGCAAAAAGTAAGTTAAAAGCTTCGGGTTTCTGGTGTTGAGGTCAAAGTGAAGTCTAACAGCAAGACTCAGTAGTGGTACGGTGATCGACAAGACTTCGTCGCATTTGCTTTTGCACCTCTCTTCAGCACGGCTGCCACCCTCGCATTTCTCTATTTTCCGATGCAGAGGGAGCTGAAAATCAAGTTCAGGATGCCGCAGGCAGTGGTGGCGCCCCTCTTCCTCAAGCAGCGTCGTTTTGCCTGCTCCCGGACCTCTGGAGATGACAAAAAGGTTGGAATTGAAAAATGTGTGAGACATTCCAACTCGCTTCGATTCAACAACGGATCAGGCGTTCTACTTAATCCTCCAGAGCCATACTAAGCAGTTCTACCGATTGAACCAGAGAAGATCCGTCACTACTGTGCCCTCCTGAGCGATGGCCCAGGCTAGGTTGTGCTCGATCTTTATAAGTCAGAGGTTTGAATGAAGAAAGTTTCCTTGCTCTTTTCCCTGCTGCTCGTTCTTTCCAGCCTTTCCTTCGCCGGTGTCACGGTCACCGCGCCCCTCAATAACGGACAAGTAGGCTCACCAACCACCTTCATCGCGTCGGCGACCTCTCCTTACGGGCCTATCGCCTCGATGACCATCAACGTCGACAGCCAGAACCTGTACACCATTTACGCCGACCAACTGAACACCAGCCTTCCCCTCGCCTCCGGCGGCCATTCGGTCTATATGAAGGCCTGGGACGTTCACGGTAACTACTTCCAGCAGGTGCTTCAGATTACCGTTGGCGGAGGCAGTGGCGTTGGGGGCAACGGCGGCGGCGGGGGAACCGGTCACCAGACCGTGACCAGCGTCCAGAACATGCCCGGATGGCAGAGCTGCGATAGCTGCGCCGGCCCCGGAGGCCACGGCCATACCGACGTGCACTGGATGCGGCAGGGCGAAAATAATCCTTCGATGGACGGCAAGACCGCCGAGTTTTACCTGGGCCACACCACGGACGGCAATTACAACTATTCGAACGCATTGTTCTACGAGCGGCTGACTCCCAATACCACGGCCAATAATTTCACCCTCGACTTCTATGTGTATGTCCACGACCCCAGCGTGATCCAGGGGCTGGAGATGGACGTGTATTACTCGCGGGGCGGCCACAAGAATTACTTCCTCACCGAGTGCGACGCGCGCGGCCAGTATCGCAACACCTGGCAGGTTTCCGATGCGGTGCATGATCAGTGGCAGCACACTGGACTGCCCTGCGTGCTTCAGCCCTACTCCTGGAACCACGTGGTGCTACAGTTCCAGCGCACCAGCGATAACTCCACGAAGTTCGTCTCCGTCTCCATGAACGGCAATCTGCAGTACGTCAACCGCACGTACGCGTCGGAGAGCGTGAATTCTTCGGAAATGAACGTCGGCATTCAACTCGACGGCGACGAGAACCAGGACCCCATCGACATCTGGGCCGATGAGATGACCCTCACCTCCTGGTAAGAGCTTCGGCCAGCGGGGGGCGAGTTGCGCAGCAAGCAGCGCAGCCACCGTCGCCTTTCTTTACTTTCCGATACAGAAGGAGCTGAAGATCAGGTTCAGGATGTCGTCGGCGGTGGTGGCGCCGGTGATGTCGTCGAGCGGACGCAAGGCGCTGTAAAGATCGAGCAGGATCATCTCGTGGGGAATTTTCTGCGGTACTGCGGCGGCCGCCTGGCCTAGCGCGGCGAGCGATTCTTCCACCAGCTTCTGCTGGCGGACGTTGGTGAAGAAAGCGCTCTCCTGCTGACCCGCCATCGCCGCCGACGGACTGCAGAATCTTCTGTCGCAGCTCGCCGATACCTTCGCCGGTGAGGGCCGAGGTTTGCACACAGTCGTCGGAAGGGGTCGATTGCCGCCGTGCCGCGCGGAAGCGAATTCCCGCGACGCGATCTGCGGCAAGAGATCGACTTTGTTGAGACCACAACCGACGGGCGCGACCTTCGGTCTTGCCGAGCAGCTCCTCGAATTCCACGCTGGCTGGATCCGATTCGCTGTTGGGTCCAGCACAATCAGCGCCAAGTCGGCCTCCGCCAGCGCTTCCATCGACTTGCGCACGCCGATGCTCTCGGCTTCGTCGAGCGCATCGCGAATGCCGGCGGTATCGACCAGCCGCACCGGAATGCCGCCGATGGCGACGGTCTCGCTGACCAGGTCGCGCGTGGTGCCCGGAGTCGCGGTGACGATGGCGCGCTCGCGCTCGACCAACCGGTTAAACAGGCTCGACTTGCCGACGTTGGGGCGGCCAACGATGGCCAGCGTCAGGCCTTCATGGACAACTTTTCCGAAAGCGAAGCTGGCCAGCAGTTCTTCCAGCGGCGCGCGCACCGCGGCAATCCGCGCCAGGATTTGCTCATCGGCAATCACCGAGACGTCGTCTTCGGCGAAATCCACGCCGGCTTCCATGGTGGCAATCAGCTCGATCAGCTTCTGCTTGGTGGGTTGCAGGCGTTTCGACAGCCCACCCTCCAGTTGCCGCGCCGCCACCTGCGCCTGGTACAGCGTCTGCGAGTCGATGAGGTCGCGAACCGCCTCGGCCTGGGTCAGGTCGATGCGTCCGTTGAGGAAGGCGCGCATGGTGAACTCGCCGGGCTCGGCCAGCCGCGCGCCGGCGTGCATCGCCATCTCCACCAGATGCTTCAGCACCACGGGCGAGCCGTGACAGGAGATTTCGACCACATCGTCGGTGGTGTAGGAGTGCGGCTTGGCGAAGAAAGTGGCCACGACCTCGTCGATGCGCTCGCCGGTGGTGGGATCGATCAGCTCGCCGAAGTGGGCGCGGCCGGCTTCAAGCTCGTGGCCATGCGCCAGCCGCAGCATGGGCCGGGCGATGTTTCGCGCCTCGGGACCTGACGAGCCGTACCACGCCGATGCCGCCGCGTCCCGGCGGCGTCGCGATGGCGACGATGGTGTCGTCAAGATGCATGGTCCGCTGTTCATTATTCGCCTACAGCGCTTCGCTTTTGAACCAGACGGAACGCGGTCTCTCGCGGACACACTCACCGCAGGCGGACTCAAGAATTTGGCACTGTTCGGATTATCAGGCTAGCTAATCAAGTTCGTTCACGCAGGCAGCCGAGGCCAGTCTCTAACTCGTTTTCCGATCCTCGCTGCTCTAGCGAATGGCGAAGAGCGAAAGGCGAAGAGCGGATCTATCTCCGGCGCGAAGGAGCGGGCGGTGGGGGCGGTGCGCCTTTGTAGTCCTTGGGATAGACCACGACGTGGCGCTGGGCGGCTTCGCCATCGCTGTCTGTTCTGAGGTCTTCCTGATCGCGCATGGCCAGGTGCAGGATGCGGCGCTCGCGCGACGACATCGGCGCGAAGGCATAGGGCATGCTGGTCTTGCGGACGCGCTCGGCAGCGACGTCGGCGGCCAGGCGCAACTCCTGCAGGCGGGAGGAGCGGAAGTTCTGGCAATCGAAGCTGACTTTTTCGTGCTCGTCCGGCGTCAGACGCAGCATTTCCAGGCAAATGTGCTCGAAGGCGCGCAGCAGCTCGCCGCCATTTTCCAGCACCAGCGGGCTGTCGGAGCCGGAAATCTCCACCAGGATGTCAGGGCGTTCCCACTCGCGATCGGCGCCCACCTGCGGATCGACAGTGATCTTGTAGCGCAGGCGGAAATCACCGGCGGTGAGGATGGAATTCAGCAGTTCGCTGATCTTCTTGGCGGCGGCAATTTTGTCTTCGATCGGCATGTTTAGCTTTGAAGCGAGCGATAGTCTCTGCGAGTGCCGTCCCTGCGGGACTCGAATTGTTGATTAGCCTACCCAGCACTGCGCCTCCCACCCCATTCGCGCAAAAGCGGCGCGACTCGGGCCCCGGCAGGCTCCGTGCTGGGCTATGTTATTCCGCCCTTGCGGGCTCTCCTCTTACCTATGAAATCCACTGCCACTCAATTGCTTATCAAGGCCACTACCAAAACCAAAACTGGGTTCTTACACAGGCGCCGACTTCTCCGCCAGCAACTATTTTGCTGCTTTCTTGCGGGCTCGCTTTTCCATCTCCTCGCGCATCTCTTTGCCAAGGCCGGTGCGGTTCATCACGTACTGCTGAATGACCGCGATCACGTTGCCGAACACCCAGTACACGCTCAGGCCCGACGGCAGATTGAAGCTGAACCAGCCGATCATCAGCGGCATCATCAGGGTCATCATCTGCTGCTGCTTGGGATCCATGCCCGAGGCGGGCGTCATCTTCTGCACCAGGAAGGTGCTGACCACGATGATGATCGGCATGATGAACAGCTTGTCCGGCGCCGACAGATCATGCAGCCACAGGAACGGCGCCTGGCGCAGCTCAATGGCGTTCTGCAGCATGGAATAGAAGGCGAACAGGAACGGCATCTGGATGACCAGGGGCAGGCAGCCGCCGGCCGGATTCACGCCCTCGCGCTTGTAGAGCTCGCCGATCTCGGCGTTCATCTCCTGGCGCTTGGGATCGCGCATCGGGTACTTCTTATAGCGCTCCTGGATGGCCTTCATCTGCGGCTGCAGCTTCTGCATCTTCAGCGCCGACCTCATGCTGGTGATGCGCAGCGGCAGCAATGCCAGGTTGATGATCAGGGTCAGGATGATGATCGACACGCCCCAGTTGCTGGCAACGTGCTCGTGCGTCCACTTGAGCCACAGGAACAGCGGCCGGGCGATCAGGCTGAAGAAGCCGAAGTCGACCACGTTCCGCAGGTCGGGACCGTTCATCTGTCCCGGAGCCGTGTTGGAGCGGACCGTCTCCAGAACCTCCAGCGCCTTGGGGCCGACGAACAGGCGCTCGCGGGTTACGCCGCTGTTATCGCCCACGGCCGCGCCCAGGACTTCGTAGTGAACCACGTTATTCGGATCGGGCTTCTTCGGATCTTTGGGAACGGTGATGGCGTTATGCAGCGTCACCATCTCGGCCGTGTCGGGATTGTCGGGCAGGAAGATGGCAGCGAAGAACTGGTCCTGCGGACCGGCCCAGTTGAACGGACCGCGAATGGTGTTGCCGCCGCTGACCTTCTTGGCCGCCAGGCGCTCCGTCTTGCCGTCGGCCATGTACTCGATTTTTTCCGCGGCATAAGCCGGACCACTGGTTTCATCGCCCAGGGCTGCCGGCCACATGGGATACGCTTTGACGACGTTGCCGTTCTGCGTGACCGCCGTCTCCAGGGAAACGACGTAGGTGTCGCCGAACTGGAAGGTCTTGCGGACCGTGACTCCGCCGGCCGAGTACTCGTAGGTCAGCTCGCCGGGAGCGGTCAGGTTGCCGCTGGTGCTGCCGACGTACAGCGCCGAGTTGATCTGGTTCCGCAGCGTCTCGTCGTACGTATAGAGGCTGAGCGGAAGCCCAAACTTCTCCGCGTCCTTATTGATCAGGTCGAGCGGATGGCCCTCATCGTCTTTGTATTTCTTCAGCACCCACGATTTGACCTGCGCGCCGCGGTTGGTGAAGACGATGCGGTAAAGCTGGTTCTCGACGACGGTTTCGACTTCGCTGCCGGCTGCCTTGGTGGAAACCGGAGTCGCAGCAGGCTGCTTCGAAACCTGTGCCGGAGCGACCGGCGACGGCGGCGCGGACTGCGACGCAGCCTGACTGCTCTGCGTAGCTTCGCTGGCGTTGGAAACGTTCGACCTCTGGGTGGCGCTAGGTTTCTTGAACAGGAAGATCTGGCTGAGGATAATCAGCGCAAAGGTGACGGCGAAAACCATCAGCATGCGCTTATCGCCGCCGGGCTCCTGTTGTGGATTGCGATATTCAGCCAAGTCTAGATTCCATTCCGCAACCGTGATCTAACAGCTCGCCGCAAGTCTCGCCGGATTCCGGAGACCGAAGGCGGCGTTTTACACAACTTTCAGCGATCCCGGACGAGTTGCTCGCGCGGAATCGGACTTCGCAACTTGTTTAACCTCAGCGCTCAGCGGAACCGGATCGTAACCCGACCGCGCAAACGGATGGCAACGCAGCAGCCTCGCGGCCGCCAGCAAACTTCCTCGCACCGCGCCATGGCGCTCGACCGCTTCCATCGCATACTCCGAGCAAGTGGGCACGAAACGGCAGGAGTGCGGCAGCATGGGCGAAATCCATCGCTTGTACAGCCGCAGCACGAACTGCATTGCCTGTTTCATTTAGCTTCTAGCTTCCGCCACTCGCGCGCGTTGTGCGGCCAGGCGCAAGCATCGTGCTACCTCGGTTGCAAGCTCAGTAAAGGGCATCGCCATCACAGCTTTGCGCGGATTGAACACGATATCCACCGGTCCCTCACAGGCTTGCAACGGAGAGTCGTACGGCTTCGCGCATTCGCCGCTTGATGCGATTGCGTTCTACGGCTCCGCCCAGCACCTTGCCCACGGTAAAGCCGATACGCGGCCCAGCGATCGGCTGATCTGCGCGCCGCAGGAAAAATACCGTCATGTTTCCCGTAAACTGCCGGCGTCCGTTCTGATACACGCGCTGAAAATCGGCGTGCTTCAGCAAACGCTTCGATTTAGGAAACCTGCTGCTGGCGGGGGAGATGTTCCCTGACATTCAGTGTCCGTCGCCGACCTGCCGCAATCGTACCTGCTTCTGCGGTAGGGATGGCCACGACCCCTTACAATTCCATCGGAAAGCAGAATTCCTTGTTGTTGGTTTAGTCGCGATAACCAGGCGATACGGAGACGCGCTTGCGTCCCTTGGCACGACGGCGCGACAGCACCGCCCGACCGCTCTTGGTCTTCATGCGAGAACGAAATCCGTGCGTCTTCGAGCGGTGACGACGGTTGGGTTGGAATGTGCGCTTCGGCATGCTAAAACGGCGCTCCTCACTGGCTAAAAAATTGAATAGAGCAAACCCAAAGTATAACGGCCAGCGTACCTTGCTGGCAACCTGCGGCCTTTGGCGGAGGGCGAATCCAACTTTACTCCTGCTGGCAGCTTGGACATTTTGCACGTGGGAAAAGTGGTAGAGCGGCGCTTTAGCGCCGCGTCACGGTGACTTCCAGATGAGCAGAGCCGGACTTCAGTCCGGCGGCACGAGGCTCTAAACTTTGATGTCACCTTGTCGTTGCGATTGTTCGCCGCCTCGTCGGCTGCCGACGCGCGCCCGCGTTGACAGTCTCGTATCTCACGGATGTGTCGCCTCACGAATCGCGACGGCACGCATCTCGGGTAGAGCTGGCCTTCAGGCCAGCGTCTAAGTCGCTTATGTATTGTTTTCATAGCCGGCTTGAGCCGGCGACACGAGCGTTGTCCGAGTTTTTCAGTACTCTGTGAAGCCGCAGCGATTTTGCGATAGGTTACGGCACGGCTGAAAGCCGTGCCTCTTCAAATCTATACTTTGACCAGCATTTCCTCGAACGTCGGCGGCGGGCTTCGACGATAATTTTCTTTCAGCGTTTCGTCGCTAACCAACAGTTGCACCAAGCGCGCAGCACCCCAAAAAATATTTGTCGCGCACTAACTTTCTCATAATCAATCACTCGCAAAAAAATGGAAACTCACCCGCAAGAATTTGGCTGGCGCGATTTTTTTTTCGTGCTAGTATCCGTGCAGCCAAAAAGAAACCAGACGCAACAAATGCGGTGCAATCTTTCGAGACACCGCAACACAGGTTTGCAAAACAATGTTTCCGATCAGGTCTGACTGCTTCGTTTTGGCTCTGTGCTCGGTTCCGTTTCCCGCTAATTAAACGACTCTCTCTGTTCAGAGGCTCCGTCCGCCTCGGGATTTGCTATTTATGTCTTCTTTCGGTATCTCATCCGCTAATCCGTGGGTGCGGGTTCTCGACGCACTGGAAAAAAAAATCACTCGAAACTCCTACGAAACCTGGCTCAAGCCGACACGCTACGATCACGCCCAGGGTCCAATCCTTTTCGTCCGAGTTCCCAATCCCGAGTTCTGCCACATCGGCGAACGCTACGGAGACTTGATCAGCGAAGCCATCGAAAATCTAGGACTCGAGTTCCAGGACGTCGAGTTTGTTACCGACGAAGATCATCGCGGCAGACGGCAAAGCCACGCAGCCGGCGGAGACACGGCACGATTCTCCCGCCACGCCGGAGCGCCCGGCGCCCGGTCCGGTTACCCAGCAGCGTTTCGATTGGGATGGAGCGGCGCAATTGAATCCCAAATACACCTTTGACGACTTCGTGATCGGCGCCGGCAACCAGTTTGCCCACGCAGCCGCGCGCGCCGTGGGTGAGCGTCCATCGAAGGCCTACAATCCGCTGTTTCTGTATGGCGGCGTCGGCATGGGCAAGACCCACCTGATGCAGGCCATCGGCCACGAAATCAAGCTGAGGTCGCCGGAAAAGTCCATCTGCTACGTCTCCAGCGAGCGCTTCACCAACGACATGATCAACGCGCTGCGCTACAGCAAGATGACCGGCTTCCGCGACAAGTATCGCAACATGGATGTCCTGCTGGTCGACGACATCCAGTTCCTGGTCAACAAGGAGCGCACCCAGGAGGAGTTCTTCCACACCTTCAACGCCTTGCACGAGTGCATGCGCCAGATCGTGATTGCCAGCGACCGTCCGCCCAAGGAACTGGCCGAGATTGAAGACCGGCTGCGCAGCCGCTTCGAGTGGGGACTGATCGCCGATATCCAGCCGCCTGACCTCGAGACCAAAGTGGCGATCCTGCAGAAGAAAGCGGAGACGGATCAGGTCATATTGCCCACCGACGTGGCGCTGTTCATCGCATCGAACATTCGCAGCAACGTTCGCGAGTTGGAAGGCGCGCTCATCCGCCTGACCGCTTACGCGTCGCTGACCGGCGCCGAGATCAACCTCCAGACCGCGCAGGAGGTCTTGAAGAACCTGATCGACTCCCAGGTCCGCAAGATCACCATCGATTCCATCCAGAAAGCCGTGTCGGAGCAGTTCGGGCTGCGCCTGGCCGAGATCAAGGCCAAGAACAACTCGCGGGTCATCGTGTTTCCCCGCCAGATCGCCATGTACCTGGCCAAGCATCTGACCGACGCGTCGCTGCCGGAGATTGGGCGGCAGTTCGGCGGCAAGCACCACACCACGGTCCTGCACTCGGTCGACAAGATCGAAGAGGCTCGCAAGACCGACAAAGATTTAAACAGGGTACTGAATAAGCTCACCGAGAGCTTAGGCCTATGAACCGCGCCTCGAGCGCGGTTTTTCACTTTCGGAAGAAGTTTTCTCCGCCAGACCCTGTGGATGAAATGTGAATTGAGTGGAAGATGTGGCCGCTATCTGGCGAAAGCTCCCGTTTCAGCACAGCGGTGCTCCGGCGGGAACGACGGTTTTGTACAGTGCTGAACAGCGATTCAGGCGCGAAACTCGCGATTTGGAGTTAATTTTCCACTTTTCCGCAGCGCTTACTGTTACTACTAGTTTTATATGTTTTTGATTTGATATAAGGAGAAGCAGTATAAAAGGGCCGGGCACGATGCCGATCGAGGTGGGACATATGGCTGCCGAAGCAACGGGAGCAATCCAGGGAACAGCGATGGAAATCAGTGTCAGCAAGTTCGAGTTGCTGAAAGAACTCACTGCTACGCAGGGAGTCGTCGAACGCAAGACCACGATCCCCATCCTCTCCAATTTTTTGTTTGAGGCAGCCAACGATCGGCTGACCATCACGGCGACCGATCTGGACCTCAGCCTGCGTACCTCCTGTGCTGCCAAAGTAAAGCGTGAGGGCGCCTGCACCATTCCCGCCCGCAAGCTGTACGACTACGTCAAATTGCTGCCCGACGGCGATATCTCCATCAAGCTGCTGGAGAATCACTGGGTCAACATTCGCTCCGGCCGCTCGAACACCAAGATGGTCGGCATGGCGCGCGCCAATTTCCCCGGCCTGCCCACTTTCCCGTCGGCGGGCGTGGTGAAGGTTCCGGCGCAGACGCTGCGCAGCATGATTGGCCGGACCATCTTCGCCATTTCCAGCGAGGAGTCGCGCTACACCCTGAATGGCGGCTTGATGGTGCTGAAGCCGGAGTCGATCACCATGGTCGCGACCGACGGCCATCGTCTGGCGCACATCGAGAAGCAGGGCGAGGCGTTCGACGTCAGCGGCGAGAACCGCACGCTGATCCCCAAGAAAGCCATGAGCGAGATTTACTCGCTGCTGCAAAACAGCGACGTGGACACCATCGAGTTTGCCAAGGACGACTCCACGCTGTTCTTCCGGATCGGCGAGCGCCTGCTGACCTCGCGCCAGTTGACCGGGCAGTTCCCCAACTACGAAGCGGTGCTGCCGCGCGAGACCACCAAGGCTGTCGTGGTGCATGGAGCCGACCTGAACACCGCTATCCAGCGCGTCGCCCAGTTTGCCGACGAGCGCTCGCGGGCCATCCGCATGAAGCTGGACAAGAACGAGATCAAGATTTCCTCTTCCTCCACCGATTCCGGCGAGTCGGAAGACTCCATCGAGACCGCCTATGCCGGCGACAGCATGACCATCGGCTTCAACTCCGAGTACCTGCTCGACTTCCTGAAGGCCTCCAACGGCGGCGAAGTGCGGCTGGAGTTCAAAGACGCCCAGTCCGCCGGCCAGATGCGCCCCGACGACGCCAACGACGACGGCTTCAAGTACCGCTACGTCGTCATGCCCATGCGGATCTGACGGAGTCACTTGAAGCTGGCAAGTCGGTAGTAGACTCGGATTTGGAGTGCCTGAATGAAGATCAAAGTAGTGGTGCACGAAGCCGAAGAGGGCGGTTACTGGGCTGAAGTGCCTGCCCTTCCCGGTTGTGCCACGCAAGGCGAAACTTTCGAGGAATTGCTCAAGAATCTCTACGAGGCCGTCGAAGGTTGTCTCTCGGTAGATGTTGCGGACGTCGAAAAACACCCTACGGATCGAGTGCTTGAAATCGCGGTATGAAGGCGGTTTCCGGTAAAGAATTGGGCCGCTTGCTTGAGCAGCGCGGGTGGACGCTCCTTCGGATCCACGGCAGCCATCACATCTATGGAAAGCACGGCAGTGTGGTTCGGCTGTCGGTTCCGACGCACGGCAATCGCCCCTTGAAGATCGGACTGTTACGGCATCTTCTTAAGGCTGCTGAACTTTCCGAAGATGACCTCACTTGAGGAACTGAAAGTTCTTCCCGACAGTTATTCGTACGCCAGCGCGTCGATCGGGTCTTTCTGCGCGGCCTTCATCGCCGGATAGAACGCTCCCAGCAGTGACCCAATCAGGGCGATGACTGTTGCCTTGAGCAGCAGGGCGCGGCTGATCAGCACCGGCAAGCGTCTGGAAGTGGGCCCGCAATCCGCTGCGGGCGGCGTAGCTGAAGGCAATCCCCAGGATCACCCCGCCAACCGCGATCAGCAGGGTCTCGCGCAGCACCACATTCACGATATAGAGCTTGCCCGCGCCCAGCGATTTCAGGATGCCGATCTCGCGCGTGCGTTCCATTACCGCGGCGTACATGGCCTGGAAGATCACGATGAAGCCGATGATCATGGCGATGCCGATGACCACGTCGATGACCGTGGTCAGACCGGGAATGCTGGCCGAGGTCATCAGCGTGAGATATTCCTTGATCGAGTGCACCCCGTACTGCTCCATGCCGGGGATGCTCTTGATCTCCTGCACCACCGAGTCAGCGGCGTTGGGGTCGTCGAGCTTGACGTAGAAGATGGTGGCCTTGCCGATCGCCCCGATCAGGTCCTGCAAGGTGGCGATGGGAACGAACTTGCGCGCGCCTTTGCCATGCTCAACGATGCCGCAGATGCGGAAATCATGATTCAGCGCCTGCACCGTGTCCCCCACCTTCACGTGGTCCGAGGCGGCCTTCAGGTCGTCGATAATCATGTCGTACGGCCCCTGGAAGGGTCCGCCGGACAAATAACGAAACCCACCCGTCACCGCGTTAAACGATTGCAGGTCGATGCCGTAGAGCACTTCCAGGCTCTTGGAGATCGTGGTCTGAGTAACCACCGGGGTTACGGCGGTGACGTGCGGCAGGCGGGCGATCTTGTTGGCGACTTTGACCGAAACCGGCGCCCCGTTCATGCCCATCAGCAGCGACGAGCCCGGCGGCTGCACCATAATGTCGGCGCCCAGCCCTACCTGACGGCTGCTGGTGTCGTTCAAAATGCCCAGCATGATGCCGACAATCAAGAGAATGAGGGTGACTTCAACCGCGACCGCAACAATGCTGATAATCGTGCGGAAGGGCCGGTGTACCAGGTTGGCAAGGATCATCCGATTCATGGTTGGAAGCTCGATTGTATAGGATGCAGCGAACCCGGAAGCTGGTTCGGGGACATCAAGAGCGGGGACCGCGAACGGCGCTCGGGAGTTCGTCCTGCTGCTCAAGCAACGCCGCGGAGAAGTTTAATAGAGGCCACTTGTTTGGGCACTCGGAGGAAGACGCACGGTGTCCGTGTGAGAACAGGAGTTTCGTGTTGGCGCTGAAATAGAACGGTCAAAGCACCAGCGCCGTAGGCGCGGAACAGCATAGCCCAGGACGCAGCCGAACCGGGGTCCCCGATTCGGGCTGGTTTTGCGCGAATTGGGGTGGGGGGGCAGGCGGAGTCCTGGGTAGGGTGCGAATAGGATCGAGTCCGTAGGGACGACAGATGTCCTACGCAAACGCAACAGCCGCCTGGGGATCCGCGATCAACGTCCGGGCAAGAACGCGCCCGCCTCCCGCTGTGCCCCGCATGTTTGCGATTCACCACCCGCACCCCATCGCGCCAACGCTCATCCACCTGCACCACCGTCCACTCGATCCGCGGCGAAAGATAGCGCAGCAGAACATCGGTGGTGGGATGGACTCGCAACGCCGGCGCCACGAGATATAGAAGCGGCGGCGCGCTGGAGATTTCGCGTCCGGCAAAGTAGCCGTTGCGGGCAGAACTCGCCATGCTGCTGGAGCCAGCGCACTCGCGCCCAATAGTCGAGACCCTGGAGCGGCAGGTGAATGTCCTCGTTAGCTTTGAGTTCCAGCACCGCCAGCCGGCCGTCGAGCGTGCAGGTGAGCACGTCAAGCATGGAGCGGTCGCTGGCCGCAAAGGCCGGCACCTGCGAGTAAACAAAGCGGCCGTCGAGCCGCTCGTCGATAGCGCGGACGTCGCGCGTGACCAGAGACTCCAGCCAGCGCTCCGGGGCCAGCCGAAAGAACAGGTTCGTAGGCGAGCCGCCGGGTTTGCGCTCCTCGGTGATGTGCTGCACCAGCTCGGCAAACAGCGGCTCGCTCTTCTCGTCCAGCACGTACTCGGACGGGCCGATGCCGAACAGGATTGCCTCGGTATTGCGAAACGATCCCGACATGGGCGTGATGCAGGCGCGGGCAAACTCCAGCCCGTACAGGCGGAAGACGATTTCCGATGCCGACTGCACGCTGATTTCGGCCGCGGGGGCGAAGCCGCGGATCCGCGCGACTGAGGTGGCAAAGCGCTGCCGCGCAGCTTCGGCGTCGACTGCCCGGGTCAGGCGGGTGATGATGTTGCCGCTGTCGGCCGAGTCGAGCGCCTCAGCCATTTCGGCCCGCTCGTCCAACTCATAGAGCTGCCACTTGGCCGCCTCGGCATGAAGATTGGCGCAGCGCTGCCGCACCATCTCAGAGCGCCCGACAGGCAGAAAGAGCTTCAGTCCCTCGACCTGCGCGCGACCGGCAAGCTGCTGGCGCTGGTGATCCATCCACAGAATGCCGAACGTCAGCGCGGCATCGATGGAGGCCTGATCCTCCTCCGAGTTGACCCCGAGCACCGCGAACGCGGTCTGTCCCGCTCGCAGCAATCCGCGCGCATAAATCGGGCTCAGGGAGTGCTCCAGGTCAGGGCTGACGCTGAAGTGTTCGACCTGGAACCCCGGATACTCGCGGCGCAAAACTCGTTCCAGCAGGCTCAGGTAGCTGACGCGCGCCGTGCGCCGTGCCGAGCTGCTTCGCCGGTCGCGGTCGGCGCAGATTTCCAGCAGCTTGGCCTGGGACTGTCCAAAGCGCAGCACCTTCAGCCGCATGACCCGCCCATTGCTCTCCGCATCCAGCACGCGCCGCACCGTGTTGCGCTCCTCTGACCACAGGTGCAGAACGCACTTGCCCTCGCCCGACACCGCGTAGCGGGCCGTCGTAAAGTCAAAGAGCACCTCGCCGTCCTCGACTGCCACGGCTTGCGGCGCGTCGGCCAGAAACTGCTCCAGCATCCGGGTGAGCTGCTCGGCCGCGATCATGCAGGTGTCAATCGCCATGTCTGCATCCAGCCTAGTGAAATCAGAGCTGTGGCGCACCCTCGGGCGGCACACGGCTATGTGATAATGAAGAATCGGGATGGGCGGCCTTCGCCACGGTTGTCGAGGTTCCGCACCGCGAACTGCGCGCCAAAGCGCGCTTCTTTCAGCCCTCGCGCCTTCGCCGGATGTCAGGGCATCCAATCGAGTGTGACTATGGACAAGAAGTTCTTCTTTGAGCGCTACGGAATGGCGCATGCCGACGTAGAACGCTATCTGGCCGCGGCGCTTTCTGCCGGCGGCGATTACGCTGACCTTTATTTCGAATATCAAACCTCGACTTCGGTCTCGCTCGACGAGAGCATGGTGAAGTCGGCGACCCAGGGAATCTCCGTGGGCTGCGGCGTTCGCGTGATGTCGGGTGAGCGCACCGGCTACGCCTACACCGACGACCTGTCGCAGGATCGCATTCTGCATGCGGCGCGAACCGCGGCCCTCATCGCCAGCGGTCCGGCGAAGCAGCCGGTAGTTGGGCTCACCGATAAGCCGGCACACAATCTTTATCCCGTGCCGCTGCCTTCGGCCGAAGCCGACGTGATGGCGAAGGTCGAGCTGGTGAAGCGCGGCGACAAGGCGGCGCGCGACTACGATCCGCGCATTCACGAAGTGCGGGTGAGCTATGCCGACGAATTGCGGCGCATCCTGGTGATCGGCTCCGATGGCAGCTTTGCCGAGGATGCCCAGCCGCTGTCGCGCATGAGCGTTTTCTGCATCGCCAAGTCAGAGTCGGCGGGATCGGCGCGCGGCAGCGCCGGCGGAGGTGGCCGGGTCTCGCTGGATTACTTCCAGGGCGACGCTTCTCCGGAACACTTCGCCAAAGAGGCGGCTCGGCAGGCCATCATCCAGCTCGATGCGCGCGACGCCCCGGCTGGTGAGATGGAAGTGGTGCTCGGGCCGGGATGGCCGGGAATTCTGCTGCACGAAGCCATCGGTCACGGTCTGGAAGCCGACTTCAATCGCAAGAAAACGTCGGCCTTTTCCGGAATGCTGGGACGGCGCGTGGCCAGCGACAAGTGCACGGTGGTCGACAACGGCACCATGCCCGGACGGCGCGGCTCGCTGAACGTGGACGACGAGGGCAATCAGACCGAGAACACGGTGCTGATCGAGAACGGCATTCTGAAGGGCTATCTTTCCGACAAGCTGTCGTCGCGCTTGATGGGCATTCCGAACACCGGCAACGGCCGTCGCGAAAGCTATCAGCACATTCCCATGCCGCGCATGACGAATACCTACATGCTCGCCGGCCAGGATTCGCCGGAAGACATTATTCGCTCGGTGAAGTACGGCGTGTATGCGGTGAACTTCGGCGGCGGGCAGGTCGACATCACCAACGGCAAGTTTGTTTTCTCCGCCTCGGAAGCGTATCTGATCGAGGATGGCAAGGTGACTTCGCCGCTGAAGAATGCGACCTTGATTGGCAATGGTCCGGACGTGCTCACTCGCGTTTCGATGGTGGGCAACGATCTGCAACTGGATGAAGGCGTCGGAACCTGCGGCAAGGACGGTCAGTCGGTCCCGGTGGGCGTCGGCATTCCCACGCTGAAGGTTGATCGCCTGACGGTCGGCGGCACCGGCGGGTAAGTGGGGTTGCGCCCGGATCGGCGTCGATCCCACCCTCTCGCCAAAAACAGGCGAGCAGGATGGGGCACCCGAGGGCCGCTGGTTTCGCTCCCAGCCTTTTGGCGAAAGTGGGCGAGAGGGGCACCCGGCTACTTAGGATGGCATGCTGGTGGCAGCCCTTATCGCTTTGTCATCCTGAGCGGAGGCAGCCGCGCTTTTGGCTCAACTCGCCGTAGTCGAAGGACCCCTACATCGACCTAATTTCTTTGCGACGAACATCCCACATTGTGGGAGTCTGACAACATAGGACTAATACATGACTGTTTCGACCCAGGAACGCCCGGCGCAAGCCGCTACCGATCTGAAAGAAATCGCGGCTGACGTAGTTCGCCGCGCCATGCAGGGCGGCGCTACCGCTGCCGAAGCCGTCGCCATGGACGGCAGCGAGTTCTCCACCGTCGTTCGCCTAGGCGAAGTAGAGACCCTGAAGGAATCCGGCTCCAAGGGCAATCGGCGTACGCGTTTTCTTTGGACAGCGCGCTGCCAGTACCTACTCCAGCGACCTGACGCCGGCGGGGGTGAAGCAGATGGTCGACTCCGCGCTGGCGCTGGCCAAGATCACCAGCGAAGATCCTTTCGCCGGTATTCCCGAGCCATCCGCAACTGGGCAAGCTGGAAGGCGATCTCGACCTGTACTACGACGACGTCTACTCGCTGTCGACCGCGGAGCGCATCGATTACGCTCGCCGCGCCGAGAAAGCTGCACTCGACGTCGATCCCCGCATCACCAACTCCGAAGGCGGCACCTTCGACGCGGCCATCGGGTACAAGGTGCTGGCCAACTCGCACGGTTTTGTCGGCGACTACAAGCGGTCTTACTGCTCGGTTTCAGCCGTTCCCATCGCGCAGGTCGGTGACTCGGCCATGCAGCGCGACTACTGGTACTCCGTGGCGATGACGCTGAAGAAGCTGGAATCGCCCGAAGAAATCGGCCAGACCGCTGCCAAGCGCACGTTGCGCCGGATCGGGGCGCGCAAGGTCAAGACTGCCAAGGTCCCCATCGTCTTCGAACACACGGTTGCCGGCGCGCTCGTCGGCCACATCTTCGAGGCCGTCAACGGCGACTCGATTTATCGTGGCGCGTCATTTCTGGCCGGCAAGCTGAACGAGAAGATCGCCGGCGACAACATCAACGTGGTCGACGACGGCACCATGCGCGGCGGCTTCGGCACCAGCCCCTTCGATTCCGAAGGCGTGCCCAGCCGCAAGACCGTGGTAGTTGAAAACGGCGTCCTGAAGTCGTACCTGCTGAACACTTACACCGCGAAGAAGCTGGGGCTCCAGACCACCGGCAATGCCTCGCGCGGCTTGGCGGGAACACCCGGCATCGGTCCCGGCAACTTCTTTCTGCAGCCCGGCGCAAAGAGCCTGAAGGAAATCATCGGCGACATTAAGGAAGGCCTGTTCGTTACCGAGTTCCTCGGCTTTGGCGTCAATCTGGTGACCGGCGATTTCTCGCGCGGCGCCAGCGGCCTGTGGATTCAGGATGGCGAGCTCACCTTTCCGGTCGAAGAGATCACGGTCGCCGGCAATCTGAAGGACATGTTCTTCAACATCTCGGAAATCGGCAACGATCTGGAATTTCGCAGCTCGATCGCATCGCCTACACTGCGCATCGATGGCATGACCGTCGCCGGCGAATAACTAGCGCGCAACCCGAGTAGGAGAGGGACGGGGCGGCACTTCGGCCAGAGCAGTGCGTTCCGGATTCGCCTCGGAATAATCCTGCAAGCGATTCCATATCACCCGAATCGTGGCCGCAATCGGAATGGACAAGTAGACTCCGAGAATTCCGCCTAACTCTGCTCCCATCAGCACGGCTGCGATGGCGGCCAACGGATGCAGCTCCAATCCGTGTCCCATGATGCGCGGGGAAACAATGTAGTCCTGGCAAATTCGCCAGAGTCCCAAGAAGAGCACCACCGCCCAAAGCTTGCCGAATCCCGCCAGGAAACCGACGCCCAGGATCGCCACTGCGGCTACCAGCGGGCCCGCCACCGGCACGAATTCCATGATCCCGCCGGCCACCGCCAAAGCTAACGAATACGGATAATGCAGCAGGGTCAGAAACACGCTATAGGCACATAAGGACAGGCTGCCCACCAGGATCTGGGAAAAGATGAAGCGCGCCAGCATGTGATCCAGGTCCTGCACGATATTGCGCAGCAGGCGGCGCTGATCACGCCGGTCAAAAAAGTCGATGAAGCCTTCAGCGAACTTGTCTCCGTCGGCCAGGAAAAACACCGCCAGGATGGGGATGAGGGCGACCCACACAAGATTGGTGAGGAACCCGGCGGCCTGCGCTCCAATTTGGCCGATCCAATTCAGAATCGCGTCACGATGCGCAGCAATAAACTGTTCGATGCGGTACTGCGTGTCGTAGCTCCAGTTGTGCTTGCTCCCGAGCTGCCACACGATTTTTCCGCTGGTCACGTTCTCCAGCAAATTAGGCAAAGTCTGGATCAAGTGATGGGTGTCCTCTACCAGCCGCGGGCCAAAGAAGGTGGTCAATCCACCCACCACCGCCGCCACACAGACGTACGCCTCCGCGATGGCGAGAGCTCGCGAACCGCGCGCTAAGGGCGAGCTCAGAATCCGTGCCACCAGTGGTTCTACGAGATAAGCGAAAAAGATGGCGAAGAGAAAGAGGACAAGCGTGTGCCTGACTCCGTACAGGAACGCTGTTACGGCAAGGAAAGCGGCGATGGTGGCAAGAACGCGGGCGGTGCGGGCGTCAAAAAGGTGCACTCCTGTTCAGATGTTGTGGCAGCGCCCTTAGTTGGCGGCTACTCGGGATTGCCTGCAAACTCGCCAGGGATGGCGGCCATCCTACAAAATGCAGATACAGATTGGGGAGCAGATTATGGCGACAAATCCTCGTATTCCGTCCGGCCCAAGCAGCCCAGAGAATGAAAAACGTCCGCAACTTGTAAGCGGGCCTTCGCCCAAACGTCCCGGCAGCGGAGTACCCGGCCTGTTCTTTGCCCTGGTTGTCGCAGCGGCGCTCATCGCCGCCATCGTGTACTACATGCCACGTGCGCCCAGGAAAACACCGCCGCCCTCTGCTGCCCAGGTTCCCACCCAGCCGGTCGCGAACCAGTTGCAGTTCAGCGGCATGCGGATCACTCCCGCGCCCACCGGCGGCGCCGTAACTTTGCAGGGGCTGGTTATGAACACCGGCAATCGGCCAGTGATCGGGGCAACGGTGCAGCTGACTTTTCAGAATGCCGGCGGAACAGTGCTGGGCAGCGTTACGGCGCCGCTGATCGGAATGGCGCAGAAACAAGGCACGCTGGAAACCGATGAGTTCAGCAAGAACCCGCTGAAGCCGAACGACACCCGGCCATTTCAAGTGACGGCGAGCCAGATTCCTGCCGGCTGGAACCACACCATGCCGCAGCTGAAGGTGCTGACCGTATCGGCTGAAGGAAATCGCTAAGGCGTGAGCAGGGCGGCGCCCCGTACATCGCCTTAGAATCCGGCGAGCAGTTCGCGCTTGCGCTCTTGCGGCAGAAACGACGCGCGGAAAGAATTTCGCGCCAACTGGCGCAATTCAGAATCGCTGAAGCCGAAATGATCGCGCGCGATCTGGTACTCGTTGTTCAAGGTCGTGCGGAACATGTCGGGATCGTCAGTGTTCAACACGATCGGCACCCCGGCGTCGAACAGCTTCCGCACCGGATGTTTTTCCAGCGCTGGTACAGCAGCCGGTCATCAGGTTGCTGGTGATACATATCTCGACAGGAATTTGCTTGGCGACCAGATGCTGCACTAATGCCGGATCGTCGATGGCGTGCAGGCCATGGCCGATACGGTCAGGCTTGAGCTCACGCACTGCCGCCCAGATGGATTCCGGCCCAACGGTTTCTCCGGCATGAACCGTCAATCGCAGACCATGGTTCGCCGCGTGCTCGTAGACTTCGCGAAACTGCTCGGGGCCGGCTTTGCGTTCGTCGCCGCCAATGCCGATGCCTACCACATTGTGGGACTTCAGGCCGATCGCCTCGTCTACAACGCGCCGAGCTTCGTCCACCCCGAAATGGCGAACCGCATCGAAGTATCCAGTAAAGTGATACCCCGAAGTCGCGCTCGCCACGCTGGCGTCCGCGTTCCGCGCCCTCAAACAGCGGAGCAAACTCCTGTCCGCGCCAATGAATTACGCCGGCAGAAATGTAAGCTTCCGCGTGCTTAACATTCTGCGCGTGCAGCTTCTGCATCATGCGGTAGGTAACCAGCTCATAATCCTCGGCTGTGCGCAGGCGTTCGGTTACCGCTTTAAACGCGACCATGAATCCGGTGAAGTCTTCGTATTGATACAGGGCGCGAGCTTCGTCCTCGGTAAAGACTCGGCCGCTGTCCTCGAGGTTTCGGTAGCGATTGTTGGTGGTGGAAAGCGGCGTAGGATGGCGGCGGCTTAACTCCGACAATGTGGGAGGGTCGACCGAGCCTTCGAGATGAAGGTGGAGCTCGGCCTTCGGCAACGAAGCGATGAAATCGTCAATCACCGTTTGGTTACCGGCTGCAAGGCTGGAGTGGAGGCGCGCGGGCTGAACTCGCTGCGATGGCGGCTGTACAGCCAATACACCGACAGCCCGATAATCAGCCAGACGAAGAAGCGCAGCCAGGTCAGAATCGGCAGCCCGGCCATCAGCAGGATGCAGAACACCACGCTGAGAATGGGCGCTGCCAGCCCGCCGGGAGCGCGGAAGCCGCGACGCCGCTCCGGCTGCTTGTAGCGCAGGATGATGACTCCGAGTGACACCAGCACAAACGCAAACAGCGTGCCGATGTTCGATAGGTCTGCCAATGTACCGATATCAAGAATGCCGCCGGGAATGCCGACCAGAAATCCTGCGATCCAGGTCGCCATAGCCGGCGTGCGAAAACGCGGATGCACCCGGCTGAATACTTTGGGCAACAGGCCGTCGCGTGACATGGAGAACCACACCCGCGCCTGCCCCAGCTGAAACACCAGCAGGGACGAGATCATGCCCATCATCGCGCCGAATAGCACGACCAGCTCGGTCCAGTGCAGCAGCGCCGACTTCGTTGTCCCCGCCAGCATGCTCATGCTGTTGACCACTGGCGCCGCGTCGTCAATCAGCGAGTGCCAGGGCACGATTCCGGTGAGCACCACCGCTACCGCGATGTAGAGAACGGTGCAGACCACCAGGGTCGCGATGATGCCGATGGGAATATCGCGTTGCGGGTTCTTGGCTTCCTCGGCCGCGGTCGATACCGAGTCAAATCCGATATACGTAAAGAAGATGATGGAGCCGCCGGTCAGCACTCCCGACCAGCCCTCCGGCACGAAGGGATGATAGTTCGTGGGATGAATGAACCGCATGCCGACGAAGATGAACGCCAGGATGGCGGCGATCTTCAGCACGACCATGATGTTGTTGGTCTCGGCCGACTCGCGAACGCCACGCACCAGCACCATGGTCAGCAGCATGACAATGAGAAACGCGGGAATGTTAAAGCCGAAGTGCCAGCCCGGCGTGTACAACACGTTATTTTGCAGATCGGTGAGGCCGCCTGGAAGATACGCGGGCGTGATCCAGCGGAGCGCGGGATGCCAGCCGAACCAGTTGAAGGTTGCGGCCATGTGCGCCGCGAATCCGACACTCACCGCCATGTTGCTGACCGCGTATTCCAGGATGAGGTCCCAGCCGATGATCCACGCGATCAGCTCGCCCATGGTCGCGTAGGTGTAGGTGTAGGCGCTACCGGCGATCGGAATCATGGACGCCAGCTCGGCATAGCAGAGGCCGGTAAACGCGCACACAATGGCGACCAGGATGAGCGAGATTGCCAACGCGGGCCCGGCCCCCGGACGCCCCAGCGTAGCCGTGTGATGCACGAGGTAGTCCGCCAGAGGTGCGTTGAGAATGGAAGAGGTGTCGAACTTCTGGCCGGCGATGGCGGTGCCCACGACCGTGAAGATCCCTGACCCGATCACTGCGCCGATGCCGAGTCCAGTCAGCGACCATGGTCCCAGCGTCTTCTTCAGCCGATGCTCCGGATTCTCCGATTCGGTGATCAGCTTGTCGATGGACTTGCACGCGAAGAGTTGGTTCGCCAGGTCAATGCTCCCGGGAGTCGTGGAATGAGTGCCTCAGAATCTAAACAGATGGAGGCGGCAAGAGCAAGTCAGAGCATTACCAAGGCGGGCGTCGGGTTTTTCACCACGGAGGACACGGAGCGCACGGAGAACTTCTTTTACCACAGAGACACGGAGGCACCGGAATTTGTTTTGCTCTAACGACCCACAATGAACTCGCTCGCTTTGCGAAGTCGTCGGTAGCTGGGTTTCTAAACTAAAGATCTCTCTGTGCCTCCGTGCCTCTGTGGTGAATTTTCACTTCCCTGGCGCCAGCGTCTCCAGGAAGTGATCGTCGATCATGTGGAACAGGTGCGTGCGTGCGGCCTTGCCGGCGATGCCGTGGGTCTTGCGCGGATACAGCATCAGCTGAAACTGTTTGCCTGAGTCGATGAAGCCGTTGATCATCTGGATGGTGTTCTGCATGTGCACGTTGTCATCGCTGGTGCCATGCACCTCCAGCAAGCTGCCATGCAGCTTGGCGGGGAAGTTCACTGGCGAGCTGTCTTTGTAACCCTGCTCGTTGTCCTTCGGCAGGCCCATGTAGCGCTCGGTGTAGATGGAATCATAGTTGTGCCAGTCGGTCACCGGCGCCACCGAGACGCCCGATTTGAACAGATCACTGTTCTCCATCGCGTAGAGGGTGAAGTATCCGCCGTAGCTCCATCCCCAGAAGCCGACGCGGTTGCCATCCAGCTCGGGAAACTGTTCCAGCGCCTGCTTGACTGCGGCAAGCTGATCGCTCAACTCGATGGGGCCGAAGTGGTGTTTGATGGGCAGGGCGAACGCCTTGCCGCGATTGGCCATCCCGCGATTGTCTACGTGCAGCACGGCGAATCCCTGGCGCGCCAGTATCTGGTCAAACAGATCGCCGCCCAGCCACGCATTGCGAATGGTCTGCGCCCCCGGACCGCCGTAGGGATTCACGATCAGCGGAGCTTTGCCATTGGGATTCATCTGGCCGCCGGCCGGCGGCAGCAGGATCATGCCTTGCAGTGTGGTGGTGCCGTCGGCAGCTTTGAACTCCACGAACTTCGGAGTGAGCAGGTTATAGGCGTCGATGCTGTGCGCCTGCCAGAAGGACGTGCAGCTGCCATCGAGGCTGCACAGCGAGACGCTGGGCGGCGTGGTCAACGCGGAGTAGGCGTCGACGTAGTACTTCGTGTTCTTGGGATCGAAGTCGGTCTGATGCGAGCCATCCTGCTTGGAAATGCGATGGAAGTTTTGCCCGTTCAGCCCGACGGCAAACTCGTTGCGCTGCCGCCAGTCGCCCTCGTTGGCTGAGAAGTAGACGATGCCCTGCTGCTCATCCACGCCGTCGATGCTCTCCACCTCCCAGTCGCCGTGGGTGAGTTGCGCCGCCATCTCAGCCTTGCCTGCCAGCGGATTCTGCTTATCGAACTGATACAGGTAGATGTGATTATGGCCGTCGCGCCAGCTGGTCCACAGATACTTGTCACCCGACGCCAACAGCTTGAAGTCGACTTCGGGATGCATGTCGATCCACGCGTCGGTGTTCTCGGTCATGATGAGCTGCCACTTGCCATTTGCTACATCAACGAAGTACAGGTCGAGCCGATCCTGCACGCGGTTGAGCGCCATGGCCCACAGCAATCCGTCGCGCACCCATCCGAAGCGCGGTATCAGCACGTTGGGATCGTCGCCCAGCTGAAGCGAGCCGGTCTTGTTGCCGCCGGCGGTAATCCACTTGGTCTTGCCGCCGCCAGTCCCCACAATGCCGATCCGCACCCCGGGGTTCGGATCGCCGGGCTGAGGATATTTTTCCTGATCGACCGTGGGATGCGTGGGGATCCAGTCAGTGATGGGATAGGTGGGCACGTCCTTCTCATTCATCTCGAGGAAGGCGATGTCTTTGCCATTCGGCGACCAGAAGTAGTTGCTGCGCGAATACAGCTCCTCTTCATAAACCCAATCCACTTCGCCGTTGAGTAGATTATCGTTGCCATCGTTCATCAACTGGTGTTCTTTGCCGCCGGCGACATCGCGCACATAGATGTTGTGTTTGCGGATGTAGGACACGCGCTGGCCGTCGGGCGAGAACTTGGGATCGGAACTCTCTTCTGAACTCGACGTGAGTTGTACCGCCGTTCCGCTCTCCAGGGTATACAGCCACAATTGCCCGTTGGAATCGAACAGCAGCTTCTTGGAGTCGGGCGCCCAGTGGTAGGCCGCGATGGAATAACGCTGCGCGGCTTCTTTCTTGCGCTCATCTTTGATGGCGCTGGTAGGCGGAGCCAGTGCAGCCAGCTTGCCGCTGGCTACCAGCACTGCTGATTTGCCGGTCGCCACGTCAACGTAATAGAGCTCGCCGCGTTCTCCGGTATCGTCACGCTGCACGAAGGAAACCTTGGTGCCGTCCGGACTCCACTTCACGTTCTCCGGCCCCCGGCCGAGAATCCCGCCCGGCTGAAAAATGTCCTCGATGGTCAGTTGCTTGGAGCCTTGTGGGGCAGGTGCGGCAGCTTGTGCGATGAGAAGGGAACAAGAAAAAATCAGGCAGGCAAATACGGCGAGACGAGATTTCACGGCATCTCCGGAGAAGAAAGTTCTGCTCGGGAGAGTTTAACTCAGGAGAGCTGCTGCAAACAGGTGCAGGCCGTTCCGCCGAGTGCAGCACGACGGCGCTGTCCCGCTGGTTCAGTGTCCTAGCTGATAAATGCGCAGCATCTCGACCAGCATAATGAAGATGCCGATCCAGAAGTACAGGGTGCGCGCGGTCTCGGTGGTGAGCGCCGGCGGCAGCGGCACGCCTCGCTCGCGGAAGGTGACTACAAGCGAACGTTCTCGCTCCGTGATGAAGTCAGCGATACGCCGGTGGGCCGCGGCGATCAACAGGCCAAGCAGTAGACGAGCAATTTCAAGTGGCATAGGCAAATCGTAAGGCGCACGACGGCGGGTACTCAATAGGCCGAAGACCTTAGCTCCAGCGGTGACTATGGCGCGGGGAGCCGCATTTCCGCGTGCTAGAATCCAGACAGGTCTCCCTCTAAGCGATGAATTCTGATTTGAAAACCCTGATGGAATTGCAGCAGGTCGATGCCCGCATCGCCGGGCTGCGAGCCGAGGTGGCTGCGCTTCCCAAGGAAGTGGCGAAGATCGAAGCCAAGCTGGCCGGCTCGAAAGCCAAGGTTGAGGGGGCGCAGGCGGCGATGAAAGCCGACGAAACCGCCCGCCGCAAGCACGAATCCGACATTAAAGACCAGCAGGAAAAGATCAGCAAATATCGCGATCAGTCGCTCAAGGTCAAGACCAACCAGGAATACCGCGCCCTGCTGAACGAGATTGAGCACGCGGAAACCGAGATTCGCAAGCTGGAAGACAAGATTCTGGACATCATGGTCGCCGCCGACACCCGCAAAGAAATGCTGAAGCAGGCGGAGGCGACGCTGAAGGCCGACACGGCGGAAAACGAAAAAGAGAAAGCGCACGCCCGTGAGCAGACCGCCGAAGATGAGAAGCAACTGGCGGAGCTGAACGAGCAGCGGCGGCAACTCCGTTCCGGCGTGACGGAAGAGACACTGACTCATTACGACCGCGTGCTGAAGCTCCGCGGATCATCGCTGGCCGCTGTTTACGAAGATGAGAACTGTTCCGGCTGCCGCGTCCGCCTGCGCCCGCAGGTGTTTCAGGACGTGATGACCAACGAGCAGATCGTGACCTGCTTCTATTGCAACCGAATTCTGTATTACGTTCCGCCGCCGCCCAAGCCGGAAGAGCCGCAGCCCGAGGAGCCCCAGCCCAAAGGTAAAGACGCGAAGTCCGCCAAGGCTGCCGCTAATGGCAAGCCGGTCGACGCCGAAGAAGAACCTCCGCAAGCCGACGAAGCCGCAGCACAGTAGAACCCGTTACTGTTTGGAGTTTGAACGTATCATTGGATTTTATTTTCTCCACTTATCTCTCTACCGCGTGGAGCTCGTCGCGCTCCCACCTCCCCACATCCACAACGCGCTGCAAACGCAGCCTTGCGAGTAGCGAGGATCGTGCGGCGCAGATGACACCTTTCGCCGCACAATAGGGGACAATCCTGGCCACCGGCCGGCCATGGCCGGTGACCACATAGCTGCTTCCTTTTCCCACTCCTCGCAATACCTGCGAGAACTGGCGCTTGGCGTCGGAGGCGGAAATTGTTTTTGTTGTCATGGCGTTTCTTGACTGGAGTGATATTACATACAATCAGATTTTGCCCAGAAATTTGCTCAGCCTGATGTGCCCTCATCCCGCGCGAGTCTGTGGATTTCCCCGGATCCAAAGACAACGCTTCTCCTCTCCTCCGCAACTCACAAGTTGAAGCTTGGTGCATGGGGGAGGACGCCTTGAAGAGAAAAGCAAATACGAAATCGTGGTTGGCCTTGGCTGGATTTGGAGCAGCGGTTGCCGGCGCCGCCTGGTTTGGCTCGCGCTATACCCCGCGTGACCCGCGAACGAAGCTATGGTATGAACGGCTGGACAAGCCCAGCTACAATCCGCCGCAATACGTGTTTCCCATCGTGTGGAGCAGTTTGTACACGCTGATCGCCATCTCGGGATGGCGGGTGTGGCGCGAGGAAGGTTCCAACGAACGCTCCCATGCCTTGGCCCTGTGGGCGGGACAACTTGCGTCGAACGCGGAATGGACCAAGCTGTTCTTCGGCGAGCACCGTCCCACCAAGGCGTTGCTGGACGTGGTTCTGCTGGAGAGCACGATCCTCAAGTACATTCGCGCGGCCAGGAAGGTTGATCCGGCTGCGGCGTGGTGCTTTGTGCCCTATGCCGCGTGGGTCGGTTTTGCGACAGTGCTGAACGCCGACATCGCGCGGCGCAATCCCGACGCCAGCAAGAAGTGGCCGCGGGCCAAGGCGGCGTAAATCGGCCAGCCCAGTCGAGGCGATGTATACTATACATCGTGAAACGGACGCAGCTCTATCTCGACGACGATCTGTGGCGGGCGCTGCATGCCCGGGCGCGGCAAGAAGGGACCACGATTTCCGACTTGGTGCGGCAGGCCGCTCGCGAACGCTATCTTGGCAAAGTGGAAGAGCGCCGTGCCGCCATGCAGGCATTTGTGGGCGTGCGAAAAGATCGCCATGACCTGCGCGATTCCAGCGAATACATTCGCGAGTTGCGACGCGGCAGCCGCATCGCCCGGCTGCGCAAACCGTGACCGTGCTGGTCGATTCCGACATTCTTATCGAAGTGTCGCGTGGGCGGGACCGGGAGATCCTCACGCGCTGGATGGAGCTGAGCGACTCCGATGACCTGATCTTCTACTCGCCTGTGACTGCGGCGGAGCTTTGGGCAGGAGCCCGACCTCGCGAACAGGACGCGCTGAACAATCTCTTTCGCACTTTGCTTTGTATTGACATCGACGCGGAAACCGGTCGCCAGGCCGGCGACTATCTTCGCCAGCATCGCAAGAGCCACGCGGTCGAATTAGCCGATGCGCTGATCGCCGCCGCCGCCGTTCGCCAGGGCGCGCACCTGTGGACGCGCAATCGCAAGCACTATCCCATGAAAGAGCTGCTGTTCTACTGACCGCCAAGGTCGAGCCGAGGCGGCAAAATTATTCGGCGCCAGCGATCGGCGAGGCGTACATGATGCGATGCCCGTCGGCGGTGACCAGCCCGAATTCGCGCATACCCCACGGTTCATCGCGCAGGGCCTTCGAGATCACGACGCCTTTGCTGCGAACCGACTCGTAGAACGAATCAACGTCGTCGATCTCCATGTAGGCGAAGTAGGAGTGATCGCCCAGTTGCGACGGCGGCATCGCTTCGCGGCATTCGCCGGCAAAAATCGTGCATTCGCCGCAGGTGTAGAACAGAAAGCCGGGATCGGGAATGGTGCGGATGGTGAAGCCCAGCACATCGCGGTAAAACGCTGACGAGGTCTTCAGATCGGGAACAGCAATAACGAATCGTGTTTTCGAAATCGTGGGCATAGGTTAACCGGGCAGGCGACAGTCGCAAGAAAACTTGGTTAGCGACAAAGCACGATAAGTCTAGTGGAATAACGCCAAACCCGCCTTTGTCGTGAGGTACTTGCGCAAAAAAACGCTGGAATCATAACTCAAGTCAGAGTTACGAGTGGCAGGAATTATGGTGAAAAACCAAAAACCAGGTAATCTTACTGGTAAGAAAACTTGCAAATCTTACTGGTAAGAGCATTTTCAATTTTCCTGGTTTTCCGTGTGATTCTGCACCCCGGGCAGGCTGATTCGAAAGCGGGTGTCCCCCGGCACCGAGACCACGTCGATCGTTCCCTGGTGCTTGCGGATGATACGCATCACGGTGTCGAGTCCCAGACCCGTGCCTTCGCCCACTCCTTTAGTCGTGAAGAATGGCTCGAAGATATGCGGTTGAACCTCCGGCGGAATGCCCGGCCCGTTATCGCCGATCACCACCACGGCCGAGCCATCATCCAGATAGGTCTTGATCCGCAACTCGCCCTTGCCGTGCATGGCATCAATCGCGTTGTCGATGATGTTGGTCCACACCTGGTTGAGCTCGCTGCCATAGGAGTTCACCAGCAGCGGCGTGGGATGGTAGTTTCGAGTGACGGTGATGCCATTCCTCAGCTTGTGCCCCAGAATGGTGAGCGTGGCCTCCAGGCCCTTTGCCACGTCCACATCCTGCACCGGAGCCTGGTCCATGTAGGAATATTCCTTGATGGCTTTTACCAGGTCCGAGATCTTGGACGTGCTGTCTTCCAGCTCATCCAGCAGGTTGTTCAGCTCGACCATGGCCGACACGCGTTTGAGCGCAGGCGATGCGACCTCGGACCGTACAGCGTCCAGCATGGTGCGGAGCGGCTCTGCCAGTGCACCCGACTCCACCAGCGTGGAGGCGTACTGCCAGCCGTCCGCAATGCCATGCTCGCGCAGCATCTCCTCGATTTCGTCCTGTAACTGGCTAGCTTTCAGTACATCCCTTTCCGGCTCCTGGGTACAGCAGCCGGACTCAAACGCCTCGATGGCGGTGCGTTCAGTCTCCGTCAGCTGAATGCCCTCCAGCTGCGAAACCGAGCTGCGAAAATCCGCGACAACCGTGCGCAGGCGCTCTGCCGTGCGGCGAACCGCTGCTGCCGGATTGTTCAGCTCATGCGCCAGGCCTGCGGAAAGTTTGCCCAAGGCGGCCAGCCGGTCGCGCTGCTGCTCGGCGCGCGTCACTTCGCGAGTGCGGTCTACCATAGTTCCCACCAGCCGGCGGCCTAACTCGGGCATGTGACTCAGCAGATCGTCGAACGAGCTCTTGGGGAAGGTGAGGCCGCGCGAGGGCTTTGTGGCCCGGCCTGTGCCGGGAAAGGTCGTCATCCGGGAATAAGGAAGTACGCCCGTGACCATTCCTGCGCGGGAGAGGTAGATACCTTCGTCGGGCGGGTCGAGGCGCACCAGTAATTCGCCTTCGATCAGCACCATCATCTTGTCAGCCGGATCGCCGGCACGCACGTAGACGTCGCCCGGCTCCAGATGGAATACCGTGGCATGCTCCAGGAACCAGTCCAGCTGCTCGTCCGGAAGCCCTTCAAAGACCGCAACCTTGCGAAGTTCGTCTCGAGTAACAGGCATCGCTTACACCTTCGCCATATAACGATGGACGAATTGCACCGCAATCGCGCCCTCACCCACCGCCGACGCCACTCGCTTGATGGAGCCGTGACGCACATCGCCAACTACGAAGACGCCGGGAACGCTGCTTTCCAGCAGAAACGGCTGTCGGTCGACATTCCAGCCGGCGGGCGGCTTGCCATCTTTCAGCAAGTCCGGCCCGGCCTTAATGAAGCCGCGGTCGTCGCGTATGACGGTGCCGTCCAGCCAGTCGGTGCGAGGCATGGCTCCGATGTAGATGAACATCGCGGTCGTCGGCACCTTTTCGGTTGTGTTGGTATCCGTACAGCGCACGGAGATTTGCTCCAGATGCGTGTCGCCGTGCACTTCGATGACTTCCGCATGGGCCCACACCTGAATGTTGGGCGTCTTCTCGATCTGGTCGACAAGATAGCGTGACATGGTTGCCGAAAGCGAATCGCCGCGCACCAGCATCACCACCTTCTCCGCATACGTCGCAAAATTGAGCGCGGCCTGCCCGGCTGAATTCGCGCCTCCGATTACGTAAACGGTTTCGCCTTTATAGCCGATGGCCTCCTGGCTGCCGCCGCCGTAGTACACGCCACAACCTTGCAGGCGGTCGATGCCGGGGACCTCCAGCCGCCGCCATTGCACGCCGGTAGCTACCAGCGCAGCGTGGCAGGAAATCTCCGTGCCATTGCCCAGCTTCAAAATGCGGTACGGACCTTCCACGCGTAGTCCGGTAACTTCCTGCGGAGCGATGATCTCGACCCCAAAGCGCTGCGCCTGCATTACCGCGCGACGCGCCAAGTCCAATCCGCTCAGGCCCGAAGGAAATCCCAGATAGTTCTCAATGCGCGAACTGAGCCCGGCTTGTCCCGCCGGGAGCTTCGCGGTCGATCATCACCGTCTTCAGACCTTCGGAGGCGCCATACACCGCAGCCGCTAATCCGCCCGGACCTCCGCCCACGATGGCGAAATCATAGAACTGCGTTTCAGCGCGTGTCCGCAAGCCAATCTTTTCCGCCAGCTCCGCCGGAGTGGACTGGAACAGCCGCGTGCCATCGGGGAACAGCGCCAAGGGCAAGTGCGATACATCTTCTCCGATGGACGCGATCAGCTCCTTCACCTCAGGATCTTCGGACGCCAGCTCAACGTCGATCCACTGATAGGGAACATGATTGCGCGCAAGAAAATCGCGCACCTCGTAAGCTCGCGACGACCAGCGCGTTCCCAGAACGCGAATCCCTTCGTAGGCCGGCTTATAGGACGCGCTCCAATCTTCCAGCAAGTCGTCGAGCACCGGATACAGATGCTGCGAAGGCGGGTCCCACGGCTTCAAGAAAAAGTAATGTACGTTGACTTCGTTGATGGCATTGATGGCAGCGCCGGTGTCAGCGTACGCAGTGAGCAGTGCACGCTTGGCGTCGGGATAGATTTTCTTGGCTTCGCTGAGAAAACCGATACCGTCCATTTGGGGCATGCGCTGGTCGGCAATCAAAAGCGCCACCGCGTCGTTGCGCACCTTCAGCTCGTGCAACAGCTTCAGCCCCTGATCGCCGGAGGCGGCGCGCAGCACGCGATAATTTTCCCCATAGTGCGAGCGCAGATCGCGCTCTATGGCCCGCAGCACATTTGCATCATCGTCGACCGTTAACAATGTCGGTTTCGCCATGCCCAATACCCTTCCTGGTTCTTGCGGAATTCCTTTTAGATGGAAAACTGGCTCACTCGACTCGCGCCTGCGAGCCAAATGAGATGAGATTCGAGTCTCGTGAGCTGGAGGCCAGTGCCGGCTGCGTGCGATTCTGAATCATTTGCCACCCCACGATGGCACTTGCCAGGGCCAGGGCCGCGCAGATCCACATCATCAGCCGAAAACCGTATAAGAAGGACGAAATGACGGAGGACTGGATCGCGGCAGAAGTTCCGGGCGCGACTCCATCCGGAACTCTCAATGCGGCCAACTGAGTTGTGTTCGATTGTATCGCGACCCGAATGCTCTCTGGCAGGGCGAGACCGGCGACGGCGCGATCCAGATGCTTGGCGAAGGCGGCAATCATGATTGCCCCCAGCACTGCGATGGCAAGCAGGCTGGCTACGCGAGCCACCGCGTTGTTGATGCCGGACGCCGTGCCTGCGCGGTCCTGCTCGATCGACTCCATGACCACGGTGGTCAGCGGCGCAACACTCACCGCCATCCCGAAGCCCAGCACAATCGTTGCCGGAAAGATTGCGCTCCAGTAGCCACCGCCAACCGGTGTCAACGCAAACAGAAGAAATCCCAGCGCGACGATGCCGGGACCGATGGTCAGCGGCAGCCGTGGGCCATAGCGGCTTACCAGCCCGCCCGACCAGCGCGACAGCAGAAACATCAGCAGGATGAGCGGCAGAATTGCGCCGCCGGCGGCGGTGGCCGAGTAATGTTGCACCTGGATGAGATTGAGCGGCAGCAGGAAAAAGAAAATGCCGATCGCCGCGTACAGAAAAAGTGTCAGCAGATTTGCGCCACTGAACGCGCGTGAGCGAAACAAGCTGAGCGGCACCATGGGCGACTGCGATCGCGCCTCAATCCACACGAACAGCAGCAGTCCGACCACTCCGACGATCAGACTGGCAATCACCCCGGGCTCGCGCCAGCCCAGGCTCGGCGACTCGATGAATCCGAAGACTACCCCGCTGAGCCCGACGGTGACCGCCAGCGCTCCCCACCAATCGATGCGTTGATGATGGCTGCTGCGGCTCTCCGGAACTCGCCACAGCGCGATGACGAGGACCACCACTGCCAGCGGCACGTTGATAAAAAATGCCCAGCGCCAGGACAAATGCTGGATGAGCCATCCGCCAAGCACGGGGCCGATTGCAGTGGTGATCGCCGTCGATCCCGACCAGGTGCCGATGGCGCGGCCCCGCTCCTTCTCGTCGAATGAAGCGCTGATGAGTGACAGGCTGCCAGGAATCAGAAATGCCGCGCCAACGCCTTGCACAGCGCGGGAAAAAATAAGTTGGTGAATATTGGCAGCAAGCCCGCACGCGGCCGACGCAAGAGCGAAGAGCGCTACTCCCAGCAGAAACATGAGCCTGCGGCCAAACAGGTCGCCCATCGAACCGCCTACCAGGATAAGTGCGGCCAAGGTCAGCCCATAAGCCTCGATCACCCATTGCACATCGACAACGTTCGCGCCGAAATTTGCCTGTAGCGCCGGGAGACGCAACGTTGACCACGGTGCTGTCGATGAATGCCATGCTGGAGGCGAGGATGGTCGCGGCCAACACCCACGGGCCCACCGTGCCGCCGCAGGGCGAGGCAGCAAGCCTGGAGTCAATGACCGCCTCATCACAGGGTGGCTTCATCACGGGTATGGATGTGCGGCGGGAGAAGTTGGGTGCGCGGGAAATACGCTGATCGTTTTCACCACAGAGCCACAGAGGCACGGAGGAAAGCTGGGAATGAAAAAAGCACGCTTCGAAGGAGCGCAGCTTTAGCTGCGCCGTTCCATGTACAAGAAGACCCGAGTCCCTTCAGGGGCGGCAGAGGCCTGTACCCAACCCGCCCGTTGGTCGTGACAATCCGCGTAAGATAGACGTTTCGCATTCCGAACGAGGATCTTCTGACCGACTCCACTCCCATCATCACGGTGAATCATCGCGGCGCGGCGCGGCTGCGCGGCGGGCACCTGTGGGTCTATCGCTCTGACCTGGTGCCACCGACCGATGCTCCTGCCGCAGCGCTGGTGCAGGTTCGCGATGAGCGTGGGCGCCGGCTCGGGTCCGCGCTGTACAGCAGCGCCTCGCAGATCGCCATCCGACTGATCAGCAGCGACGATATCGCCGACGCAGCTTTGCCGGAGCTGGTGCGGCAGCGGATTGCCAGTGCGGTCGAGTTTCGGCGGCGCCTCGCGCGTGACACCGATTCCTACCGCGTGGTCTTCAGCGAGGCCGACCTGCTGCCCGGATTGATCGTCGACAAGTACAACGATGTGCTGTCGCTCCAGGCGCTGACCCAGGCATTCGATCGCGACGATCTGCGGCAGGCGGTGCAAGGAGTCGCTGGCCGCGGCCTTCCCCGACGCCAGCCTGCTGGAGCGGGTCGATCCGCATATCCGCGAACTGGAGCAGCTGCCGCCGCGCGATTCGCAGCTCATTCGCGTGCCTGGATCCACATCCACTACCGAGACTCGGGTGCCCCCTCCTCGTCGCACGGGGTTGGCGACAGGGTGGGATAAAACCATCTTCACCCTCAACGGCGTGCAGTTTCACTTCGACGGCCTCAGCGGGCAGAAGACGGGAGCCTTTCTCGACCAACGCGAGAATTACGCTGCCGCCGCCCGCTACGCCCACGGTGCGGCGCTCGACTGCTTCACTTATCAGGGCGGATTCGCGCTACATCTGGCGCGGGTTTGCGACAGCGTCGCCGCCGTCGATTCGTCACGTCCGGCGCTGGAAGTTGCCGAGCAGAACGAGGCGCTCAATCGCGCGCAGCATCGCAGCGGGGAGATCGAGTGGATCGAGGCCAACTGCTTCGATCTGCTGAAGGACTACGCCACCGCCGGCAGGCAATACGACACCATCGTCCTCGACCCGCCTGCCTTCGCCAAGACCAAGCGCGCCGTGCCCACCGCCTTGCGGGGCTACAAGGAGCTGAACCTGCGCGCGCTGAAGATGCTGCGCCCGGGCGGCATCCTGGTGACCTGCTCCTGCTCATTCCACGTAAGCGAGAGCGAATTCCTCGAGATGCTGGGTTCGGCCGCAGCCGATTCTGGCCGGCGCGTCCGGATCCTCGAGAAGCGCGGGGCCGCCATCGACCACCCCGTCCTGTTGAATGTCCCGGAAACCTCCTACCTCAAGTGCGTCATCTGCGAAATAGTAAGCTAGGCGAAAAACCCCGCCCCAAGCAAAATCGGCTTGGACGGGGCACCCTCTGGATTGAATGTAAAACCATTATTTTCAACAAAATAGATATCAATTTCCCTGCTCGTAAACACTCGTTCATATATTGACACTAAAACACTCATATTTTATGATTCTTTTCGGCTAATACTGACATCCAAGTATTAGCAGGTCAGACAAGACCTAAGATTTCTTAGCGATTTGTTGGAGGATTGAGAACCATGACTGTGTTGACGCGTTGGGAACCTTTCCGTGGATGGAGTGCATTGCAGAATCACGTGAACCGGCTGTTCGAAGAGCAGTACGCCGGCCGCGAAGAGTCGCTTGACTGCCGGAGCCTTTGTGCCGCCGGTCGACATTTACGAGGACCAGAACAGCATTCAGTTGAAGCTGGAAGTGCCCGGAGTTGACGAGAAGGACCTCGACATCCGTGTCGAAAACAACCTTCTGACCGTAAGTGGCGAGCGCAAGTTCGAGAAAGAGCAGAAGGAAGAGAACTTCCATCGTGTGGAGCGCCGTTACGGCAGCTTCAGCCGCTCGTTCACGCTGCCCACTACGGTGAGCACCGAGGACGTCCAGGCCAATTACGATCACGGCGTGCTGAGCATTCGTCTGGCGAAGCGGGCGGAAGCGAAGCCAAAGCAGATCAAGGTCACCGTCGGGAGCGAGAAGGCCATCGACGGCAAGAAAGTCGAGAGTCAGGGGCAGAGCAAGACCCAGGCTGCCTGAAACAGATTTTCGCCCTTCAGGGAGATCCTGAAGGAAGACGAACTGGGGAGTTCAAGGGGAGGCGGGCTCAAACTTTGCCTCCCTTTTGTTTACTGAAGGGGTCTCCCCGAAGGGCGAAAACTGTTGCGGGCTCGTGGTGAGTGGATAGTGGCGAGTGAAAACAGCGGCCTCCTTACCGTTGTGACCAGAGTCGGATGCGAGCCCGACTCTAACCTACAGCCACTATCCACTAATTCCGATCAAAAGCTGTTGTCGGTTGTTGGTTGTCAGTTGTCGGTTTCAAAAACTCCGTTGCAACGCTGCGAAATGTTGTGGCCGCGCGTGCCAAGCGATCGAATCCAAACTCATACGATTCAGGCATAAGATTGAAATCGACATCTCCGACACCTGATAACTGATAACTGGCAACCGACAACTGACAACAGGTTCTTGAGGTTAGATATGGCAATACGTTGGGACAAATTAACCGTAAAAGCGCAAGAGGCGATGCAGCGGGCGAACGACCTCGCCAGCGAGAACGGCAATCCCGAGCTGCAGCCGGTGCACATCCTGGAGGCGCTGGTTGAGGACGCGGAAGGCATCGTGCCTCCTGTGCTGGAGCGCGTTGGAGTGCCGGTGCAGGGCGTGCAAGCCGAGGCCACGCGAGAGATCCAGAAGCTGCCTAAAGTTTCGGGCAGCGGCGCCACCCAGGCGCATCTTTCCGACGCCAGCTCGAAGCTGCTGGAGAACGCCTTCAAAGAGGCGGCGAACTTTAAAGACGAATACGTTTCCACCGAGCACATGCTGCTCGGCATTACCAAGCTGAAACGCGATGCGGCGCAGGAAATCCTGTCGCGCCTGGGCGCCACGTACGACAACATTCTGCGCGCATTGACCACGGTTCGCGGCAATCAGAAGGTGACCGACCAGAATCCCGAGGCCAAGTACCAGGCGCTGGAGCGCTATGCCAAGGACCTTACGGAGCTGGCGCGCCAGGGCAAGCTCGATCCGGTGATTGGGCGGGATGAAGAAGTGCGTCGCGTGGTGCAGGTGCTGTCGCGTCGCACCAAGAATAACCCCGTGCTGATTGGCGAGCCCGGCGTAGGCAAGACGGCCATCGTGGAAGGCCTGGCGCAGCGCATCGTGTCCGGCGACGTTCCCGAGCAGCTGAAGAACAAGCGCGTCGTGTCGCTCGATCTGGGATCGATGCTGGCGGGAGCGAAGTATCGCGGCGAGTTTGAAGACCGCCTGAAAGCGGTGCTGAAAGAGATTGAGCAGTCGCAGGGGCGGATCATTCTGTTCATCGACGAGCTGCACACGCTTGTCGGAGCGGGCGCGGCCGAGGGTGCGATTGACGCCTCCAACATGCTGAAGCCGGCGCTGGCTCGCGGCGAGCTGCGCGCCATTGGCGCTACCACCCTGGCCGAATACCGCAAGTACATTGAGAAGGATGCCGCGCTGGAGCGCCGCTTCCAGATCGTGTTTGTGGGCGAGCCGAACGTGGAAGACACCATCGCCATCCTGCGCGGGCTGCGTGAGAAGTACGAAGTGCATCACGGCGTCCGCATCAAGGACTCGGCAATTGTGGCGGCGGCAACCCTGTCGCATCGCTACATCTCCGACCGCTTCTTGCCGGACAAAGCCATCGACTTGATCGACGAAGCTGCGGCTTCGCTGCGTATCCAGATTGACTCCATGCCGACCGAGATCGACCAGCTGGAGCGTCGGGCGACGCAGCTCGAAATCGAGCGGCAGGCCTTGAAGCGCGAAGACGACGCCAACTCGCGCGAGCGGCTGGCAGTGCTGGAGAAAGAACTGGCGCACATCAAGGAAGAGTCAAACGCCCTGAAGGCGCGCTGGAAGCAGGAGAAAGAAGCCATCGCCAAAGTGCGCGAGATCAAGGAGCGCATCGAGCAACTGAAGGTCGAGCAGCAGGAGGCGACGCGCAAGGGCGACTACAATCGCGCGGCGGAACTGCAATACGGCGAGATTCCTAAGCTCGAGGCTGAAGTCGCGAAGCTTAGCGCAGCCATGGACGGCAAGCAGTCGCGCATGCTGAAGGAAGAGGTGGACGAGGAAGACGTCGCCAAGATCGTCAGCAAGTGGACCGGCATTCCGATATCGAAGATGCTGGAAGGCGAAGTGAAGAAGCTGGTCACCATGGAAGAGCGCCTGCGCCACCGCGTGATTGGCCAGGACGAAGCGATTCAGAGCGTGGCCAATGCCATACGTCGTTCGCGCGCAGGGTTGAGCGATCCGCGGCGGCCGATTGGCTCCTTCATTTTCCTGGGACCGACGGGCGTCGGCAAAACCGAGCTGGCGCGTGCGCTGGCCGAGTTCCTGTTTGACGACGAGCACGCCATGATCCGCATCGACATGTCGGAGTACATGGAGAAACATTCCGTGTCGCGACTGATCGGCGCGCCTCCGGGATACGTGGGCTACGACGAGGGCGGTCAGCTGACTGAAGCGGTTCGGCGGCGTCCCTACGCGGTGGTGCTGTTCGACGAAATCGAGAAGGCGCATCCCGACGTGTTCAACGTCTTCCTGCAAATCATGGACGACGGACGATTGACCGACGGCAAAGGCCGCCAGGTGGATTTCAAGAACACGATCCTGATCATGACCTCGAACATCGGTTCGACGTACTTGCAGGACCTGCGGGACCGCACGCCGGAGCAGATTGCCGAGGCGCACGAGAAGGTGATGGAAGCGCTGCGCGCGAACTTCAAACCGGAGTTCATCAATCGTGTGGACGACATCATCATCTTCAATCCGCTGGGCAAGGAGCAGCTGACCAAGATCGTCGATCTGCGGCTGGAAGATCTGCGGCGACTGCTGGCCGATCGCAAGATCTCGCTGGAGTTGACGGCGGCGGCGAAGGAGCTGATCTTCACCGAGGGCTACGATCCGAACTATGGCGCGCGTCCGCTGAAGCGGGCGATCCAGCGGCTGGTACAGGATCCG
Source organism: uncultured Acidobacteriaceae bacterium (assembly GCA_963796695.1). Taxonomy (GTDB): domain Bacteria; phylum Acidobacteriota; class Terriglobia; order Terriglobales; family Acidobacteriaceae; genus Bog-257. Next base: position 125,506 of record CAWCMU010000001.1, read on the forward strand.
CTGGCGATGAAGATCCTCGACGGCGAGGTGCTGCACGGCGATCACGTGGTGGTGGATGTCGACAAGCGCGAGCGCAAGCTCACCTTCAAGGTAGCCAAGCGGGTGGGCGAGCCGGCGGCAACCGCGGCGAAGAAATAGCGGTTCGCGGAGGATGACCTACGGCACGGCTTAACCGCTGTGCCGTTTTTCTTTGTCTGCACTCGTAACAGAAGCCAACGAACTTCGGCTGTCATCCTGAGCGGAGGCGCGCCGCTTTTGCGCGCCGGAGTCGAAGGACCTGCTGTTGACCGCGCCCCCGGCAACAGCACATTCAACAACCGACCACCGCATCCCGGCAACCAACGAATTTCAGCTGCCATCCTGAGCGGAGGCGCGCCGCTTTTGCGCGCCGGAGTCGAAGGACCTCTACCTCTCCAGGCCCTTCCGTTACCCTGGAGGTCCTTCGACTGCGCTCGCCCTGCGGCTCACTGCGCTCAGGATGACAAACACAATGCGAGACGAGACCCTTCGCCGCAACACAATCGGCACCCATCAGCGCCCCTTCAACAACCGACCACCGCATCCCAACAACCAGTTCCGCATCACCTCTGAATATGGCTCGACCGCCGGCACTGTTTACCCGTCACACCGGCTTGTGATGACGTGCCTAGGGTCAGGAGCTGCGGCTTCCTAGAATCGACCTGCGGGCCAATCCGCGCAGGGGGACCCTACCCTGCGATTCGACTGTCACGCCGCATCAACATGAGCTATAGCTCTGATCCACTGTCGCCGCCGCCCATCTATCCGGGAACCAGGCCTCGCTTTCACGCCATGGTGAAGCCGACTGGGGCGATCTGCAATCTGGATTGCACCTACTGTTATTACCTGCACAAGGAAGAGCTGCTGGGCAGCCAAAGCCGGTTTCGCATCAGCGACGACATCCTCGAGGCCCACATCCGGCAATACATCGAGAGTCAGCGCGGCGACGAAGTCGTATTTTCCTGGCAGGGTGGCGAGCCGACGCTGCTGGGCATGGCGTTTTTCGAGAAGGTGGTGGCGTTGGAGCAGAAGTCCAAACGCCCCAACCAGCGCGTCGAGAACGATCTTCAGACCAACGGCACGCTATTGAATGATGACTGGTGCGCCTTCCTGCGCCAGCACGGTTTTCTCGTCGGCTTGAGCATCGACGGGCCGCAGGAATTGCATGACCGCTTCCGCGTCGACAAGGGCGGCCGGCCTACGTTCAACAAAGTCTTCGCGGCGGCGCAGCTGCTGCACAAGCACAAAGTTCCGTTCAACACCTTGACGGTGGTCAATCGGATTAACGCAAAAAAGCCGCTAGATGTTTACCGCTTCCTGAGCCGAGAGCTCCAGCCGCGGCAATTGCAGTTCATTCCCTGCGTCGAACCCAAGGGCTTCGCGAACACAGCGCCGCAACATTGGGATCCGGCCATACTGCCGTTGCAGGGCGATCCCGGGGCGCGTCCCGGTAATTCTGACTCCGTGGTAACGGACTGGTCGGTCGATCCCGACGACTGGGGCTACTTCCTGTGTAAGGTCTGGGACGACTGGTATCGCCGCGATTACGGCAAGGTGCACGTCAACCTGTTTGAAACGGCCGTCGCTCAATGGATGGGCATGGACGCGCAGATCTGCGTCCTGGCCGAGTTCTGCGGCAAAGGTGTGGCTCTGGAACACGATGGCAGTGTGTACTCCTGCGATCATTATGTGTATCCGGAATACATCCTGGGCAAAATTTCAGACAAGCACATTGCGCGCATGGTGTTCTCGGACGAACAGCGAAAATTTGGTTTCGCCAAGCGCGAGACCCTGCCACGACAGTGTCGCGAGTGCAAGTATCTGTCGGCTTGCAACGGCGAATGCCCCAAGAACCGCTTCATTCGTGCCCGCGATGGTGAGCCTGGCCTGAATTACCTGTGCAGCGGGTTGATGAACTTCTGGCAACACATCGAGCCGGATATGAGAGATATCTTGCCTCGAGTCGAAGCCTCAGGGACGGTCAACCCTTAGCCGCTCCGCCGATCCGCTCTGCCACAACTGCTAATTGCCCGCCTCTGACGTTGTCAGACCCTCTCCCGGCTCGGCTTCAAACAATCCCTGCCGTACCAGCCAAGCTCGTGATATTGTCAGCCACAGAAGGCGATTACCCAAGGTTGGTTTGGCGGCTATGGAACAGCTCTCGACAAGTAAACGGATGACCACCAACCTGACAGTCACGAAGGTCAAGCAAAAGGTAGTCCACGAACTGGTGGAGTTCGCCGCACTCTTCCTGTATCTCGCGTTCTTCTTTTGTGCGTTGTCTACGTACAGCATGCTGTTGTTGAGCGAGTTTCACGTACGCTTTTTGAGCTACGCTTTTGCGCTGCTAAATGCCCTGGTAATCGCCAAAGTCATCATGCTGGGAGAACTCGCAGGTTTTGGCCGGAGGCACGAACACCGGTCGCTGCTGGTATCGTCCGCTTATAAGGCATTGATTTTTGGCGTGCTGGTGTTGGTCTTTCACGTGGCGGAAGAGGCCATTAAGCATCGGCTGCATGGCGTGAAACTCACCCAAGCTATCCATCAGGTGCGTGGGGACGAACTTCTGGGCCGCATCCTTATCGTCTTCTGTACCTTCGTTCCGCTGTTTGCCTTCCGCGAATTCCGCCGAGTGCTGGGCGAGGACAGATTTAACACCCTGGTGTTTCGTTCAGCCGACAAGCCGGCGATTTCCCCGAAAGACCAGGCTGCCTCGGAGGTAGCCCCAGGTCCGCACTATCAAAAGAGCTAGTTGCCAACCGGCCGGACTCGTAGTGTACTTGCACAATCGTATAAATCATTTAGCAGAATCCTGGGCATTCCGCCGCCGTCGTTTCACGACGGGAAGCGCGGTGGGAAGTAGTTGTGCCAGGCGGAACCTTGTTGACGAACGTTAGGGAGGAAGACGATGGCAAAGAAGAAGAAAGAAGAGAAGCTGAAGAAGGGTAAAAAAGACAAGGTTGAAAAAAAGTCGAAGAAGCCCGAGAAGAAGCCTGAAACGTTGTCGGCAGCTGCCGGAGCTACTTATGCCGATGGCACTCCTTTGGATCGGGTGCAATATCTGGAAGCCAAGCTCATCCTGAAGCCCGACCGCTTTACCTCGGTGCAGGCCTTCCGCGACTTCGGCAAGATCGTGCAGCGCACCGCCAAGAAAACTGGTGTAGGGTTTGTCGAGGATGCGAAGGCAGGTCTGCGGCCCGAAGTGCGCGAGATCGTGTTCGGTGACACCCCTGACTTCCGGTTATACAACAACGCCTTCATCCTGCGGCGGCGCATCTGCTACGTTGACGGATTTCCCGTAGGCGACCCTGAAGTCGTCTTCAAGTTTCGCCATCCGGACGAGGAATCCGCAACCAAGCTGGACGTCCGGCCGAAGATCGCAGGGAAGTATCAGATCAAATTCAAGGCCGAGGCCCTGCCGCTGAAAGATTCGGTTGGAGGCTATCGCATTCTGTATTCGCACAACTGCCAGTTCGGATTGAGCCAGATGCACGAAGGCGATCGGACCTCGATGGCTACGCTGGTCAAAGTGTTTCCGGCGTTGGCGTCGCTGGAGAAGGCCAGCGACGAGAAGATCAGCCTGGTGAACGAAGGTATCGTAGAAGAGGTACTACTGCCGCTCGGGCATCTCGATTTCGGCAAAGGCATTTTGGCCAAGTGTGACATCGGGCTGTGGCGCACCCGCGGCGAGCACAAATCGCTGGTGGCGGAGTTCGCCTTCCAGGTGAAATTCGACCGCCGCGAAGACATCGCCGTCAAGCAGAAAAAAGCGGCCGCACAGTTTTATATAAGCTTGCAGCAGGACGTAAAGGACTGGCTTGCTCTCGGCGTCACCAAGACAGGCATGGTGTACCGCTTGAAAGGAAACGAGCCACAGAGTCACGAGTAAAAGCGACGTGGCCGAATTTCGCGGGGACTACGGCGATTCGTGCGGCGGATGCGAAGAATGAAGTTTTGCGGCGAGCGCTCGCCAAGGGCGCTCGTTTTATTTTGTGCCCAGTAACTCGCGCATGCGCTGCTCGCGGTAATCAAAAATTCCTTCCACGTCCTTGTGCACGAAGAGAGCATTGATCAGCCGGCCCAAAGGACCGAGCGGAAGTGCATAGGTCACTTCGTCGCGAATCAGCGTGCCTTCATCCTGAGCCATCAGCCGATGTTCGTGGTGCCACAGCGCGTAGGGGCCTTTGATCTGGTTGTCTACGAAGCAGTGCGGCGGGTCCCAATCGACAATCTCGCTGGTCCAGCGCATGGGAAGTCCGTGCCAGCGCAACTTATAGTGGATGAGAGTTCCCGTTGCCAACTCCCCGCTGATGCTGTCAATGCTGAAGTCGAGCCACTTGGGCGTGATCTTCTGCAAATTCTCCGGACGCGAAAAGAAGGCAAACGCTTCTTCGATGGATTGAGGCACCCACTGCTCGCGGACCAGCTTGTGAGCCCGCTTCATCCGGGACGAATTGTTGCTTCGTACTGTAGTTGCCATAAAAATGTCGCGACTTTCGGCCTCGTTACTGTACCGCGATCCCAAGCTGCGGGTTTGACGACCCGCGGGGCGGACGCGTTGTCTAATCAAATGCATAATCAAGTTGTGTCCACACTCCCAACTAAAATGAACGCTTACGTTTACTTTCGTTGCGCTATACGAGGGTGCAAATGATCAAGGAATTATTCCAGCGCTGGCCGGTGGTTCGGCAAATGCAAACCGGAGGCGACGGCACCGGGCCGGAGGCGATGAGCCAGCGGACCAGAAATCTTCTTCCGAAGAATCAGGATGCCGAAGTTAACCCGCTCCATCTGCCCCTATTGCGGAGTCGGTTGCGGACAGATGGTTTTCCACAAGGATGGCAAACTGATTTCGATCGAGGGCGATCCCGGCTCGCCGATTTCGCGCGGCCATCTGTGCCCCAAGGGCGCGGACACCTTCGAACTGCACACCCATCCCGGGCGGCTGACGAGCGTGAAGTATCGCCGGCCGTATGCCACAGAATGGGAGGAATCGATCTCGAAACGGCCATGGATATGGTCGCGGACCGCTATGGGAAAGCCGCGAGCGGACATTTGTCGAAGAAGCAGGACGGCGAGACGGTGATGCACACCAAGGCCGTCGCGCACCTGGGCGGCGCGACACTCGACAACGAAGAAAATTATCTGATCAAGAAACTTTTCTGCGGGGTTTGGGCATGGTTTGCATCAGCAACCAGGCCCGCATATGACACAGCTCCACCGTGCCCGGTCTGGGCACATCGTTCGGACGCGGCGGCGCCACCACGGCGCAGCACGGATCTCGCCAACGCCGACGCGATCCTGATCATGGGATCGTCGATGGCGGAAAACCATCCGGTCGGATTCCAGTGGGTGATGGCGGCGCGCGAGCGCGGCGCGAACGATCATTCACGTCGATCCGCGCTTCACGCGCACCTCGGCAATGGCGGACATCTGGGTGCCGCTGCGCGCCGGCACCGACATTCTGTTCCTCGGCGGCTTGATCCACTACGTGCTCGAGAACGACAAGTATTTCCGCGAGTACGTCGCAGCACTACACCAACGCGTCGATGATCATTGCGCGAAGATTTCGGGACACGGAAGACCTGGGCGGACTTTTCTCCGGATGGGATGAGAAGAAGAAAAAGTACGATCCCGACATCGTGGCTCTACCAAGGTTCGCCGGAGAAAGGACGCAGAGGCTGCCGGTGACACTACGCCAGGGCATTCTGACGCGGGCGGCGGCCACGGCAAAGACCGCGGCGGCGAAGCGGCGAAGATGGACGAGTACGAAGCCGATCCCACGCTGCAGCATCCGCGCTGCGTCTACCAGGTTCTGAAGCGGCATTTTTCGCGCTACACGCCGGAGATGGTCGAGCGCCATGCGGCGTTCCGCAGAAACTATTCCTGAAAGTCGCCGAAGCATTCTGCTACCGCCTCCGGTCCGGACAAGACGGCGCTATCTGCTACGCCGTGGGATGGACGCAGCATTCCAACGGCGTGCAGATCATCCGCGCCGCGGCGATTCTGCAGTTGCTGCTCGGCAATATCGGGCGCCCCGGCGGCGGCATCCTGCGCTGCGCGGCCACGCGTCGATTCAGGGCTCGACCGACATTCCCACGCTCTACGACATCCTGCCCGGCTACCTGCCGATGCCGTTCTTCGAGAAGGATGCCAACGACTTACCAGAGCTACATCAAGAAGCACAAGGCGAGCGCCGGGCTGTGGTCGAACTTCGAAAGCTACATCGTCAGCCTGCTGAAGTCCTAGTACGGCGACAACGCCACGAAGGAAAACGACTGGGGCTTCGACTACCTGCCGCGCGTCACCGGCGATCATTCGCATTTCGGCTACTGGCTCGACATGCAGGACGGCAAGATGGAAGGCTGTTCATCATGGGCCAGAATCCCGCGGTCGGCGCCCCAATGCGCGCCTGCAACGCAAGCGCTGTCGAAGCTGAAGTGGCTGGTGGTCCGCGACATGGTGGAAACCGAGACCGCTTCCTGGTGGTACAACTCGCCGGAAGTGAAGCGCGGCGAACTGAAGCCGGAAGAGATCGCGACCGAGGTGTTTCTCTTTCCCGCCGCCGGCTCGGCCGAAAAAGAAGGCTGCCACACCAACACGCAGCGGCTGCATCCAATTCCGTACCGAAGGCGGTCGATCCGCCCGGGCGACGCGCGCAGCGAGGCTGGTTCATGTATCACCTGGGGCGGCGTCTGAAGGCGAAGGCCGCGGCCGATCCCAGTCCGCGCAACGCGCCGCTGAACGCGCTGCACTGGCATTACTCGACCCACGGCATTCACGACGAGCCCAACGTCAATGAGATTCTGAAGGAGATCAACGGCCGCGATCTCGACAACGGCAGAGTTGCTGCGAAGCTTCAAGAAGCTGAAGAAGCGACGGCACGCACCGCCTCGCGGCTGCTGGATTTATTGCGGCATCTATCCGCAGGAACACGTCAACAAGGCCAACCAGCGCGAGTCCGAGGATTATCTCGGCCACGGCTGGGGATTCTCCTGGCCCAACGACATCCGCATTCTTTACAACCGCTGCTCGGCGCGGCCCGACGGCAAGCCGTGGAGCGAGCGCAAGAAGCTGGTCTGGTGGGACGAGGACAAACGCGAGTGGACCGGCTCGACGTGCCCGACTTCGACAAGAACAAGGCGCCCGATTACCAGCCCGCGCCCGGAGTGCGAAGGGCATGGACGCGATCGCCGGGCGACAAGCCTTTCATCCTGCATCCCGACGGCGTCGGCTGGCTGTTCGTCACCAGCGGATTGAAGGACGGTCCGCTGCCGACGCATTACGAGCCGCTGGAAACGCCGTTCGGCAATCCTCTGTATCCGGAGCACATCTACAATCCTGCGGCCGATCGCAAGGAACGTCCCGACAATCCTTACGCGCGTTCCGGCGGACGAGCGCTTCCCGTACGTGCTCACCACCTATCGCCTGACCGAGCATCACACCGCCGGCGGCATGTCGCGTCAGCTATCGCATCTGGCGGAGCTGCAGCCGGAGCTGTTCTGCGAAGTCTCGCCGGAACTGGCAGGCGAGATCGGATCTGCGAACACGGCGATTGGGCGACCATCACCACGCCGCGCGCGCATCATCGAGGCGCGCGTGCTGGTGACCACGCGCATGCGGCCGTTGTGGATCGAAGGCCGCACCGTGCATCAGGTCGGACTGCCGTATCACTGGGGCTACAAAGGCGCTGGTGACCGGCGATGTCGTCAACGATCTGCTCGTCATCTCCGAGGAGCCGAACGTGCGCATCATGGAAACCAAGGCGCTGGTCTGTGACATCGAGCCCGGCCGCCGCGCGCGTGGGCCGGAGGCGCTCGAGCAACTGGAAAGAACATCTGGAGCAACGGGCATGAGCGCCACCATCGACTGCATTTCTGACCGACTCGACCTGTGCATCGGCTGCAAGGCCTGCGAGGTCGCCTGCAAGGAGTGGAACGGCCTCTCCGAAGACGGACTCAACTGGTCGGGAATTCCTACGACAACACCGGCGCGTCGGCCACTCGACCTGGCGGCACGTGAAGTTTGTCGAAGGCGCGCCCGAGCCCGGGATTCGGCGGCAATGTCCGGCGATCTACAGTCATGGGGATTTTCGTCCGACGTCTGCAAGCATTGCGAGGATGCCGGATGCCTGGAAGCCTGCCCCACCGGCTCGATCGTGCGCACCGAATTCGGCGGCGTCTACATCCAGCCCGATGTCTGCAACGGCTGCGGCTACTGCGTGGTGGCGTGTCCCTTCGGCGTGGTCCAGCGCAATCCCGACGACGGCCGCGCCTTCAAGTGCACCTTCTGCTACGACCGCCAGAAAGTTGGGCTTGCAGCCGGCTTGCGCCAAGGCCTGCCCGACGGAGTCGATCAAGTTCGGGACGCTCGACGGCTTCAACTCGACGCCGAGGAGCGACTGCAGGAACTGCAGAGCCGCGGCATGGACGATGCCAACTCTACGATCCGCGCGACACCAGCGTGGGCGGCATCCACGCGATGTTCATCGTGCGCGGCGATCCGCGGCAATATAATCTGCCGCCCAAGCCCGAGGTGCCCGACGATATATCTGAAAGCAGGATGGACCGGCTCCGCTGTGGCGGCGGGACTGCTGCTGTTCGGCAGCATCTTCGCATTCCTGGGGAGCGCAAAACGATGAGCAGCGATCCGCTTGAGCCACCGACACCGGAGCTACAACCGACTGAGTCGCGCGAGAAAATCGACTGCATCGAGATTCGCCGCGAAGCCGAGAACGAAAGGCCGGGTCGAGGCCATCGGCATTCGTCCTGCGGGCGCGCCGTTTCCCGGTCGCATCGCCCGAAACCGGTTACTACGGCTTGCCCCTGCTCAAGGAGCCGCCGTGGACCTGGCAAATTCCGCCCTACTTTTTTGCCGGCGGGGCAGCGGGATCGGCGGCGGTGATTGGGCCTGGTCGCCCGCTGGATCGGCCACGACCGCAAACTGGCGCGCGATTGCCGCTACATTGCGGCTGCGGGAACGCGGTGTCCAGCGCGCTGCTCATCTCCGACCTGGGCCGGCCGTCGCGCTTTCTCGCCATGATGCGCGTCTTCAAACCGCAGAGCCCGATGTCGATGGGCGCGTGGACGCTCGCCGTCTTCGGCACATTTTCGGCCGCTGCGGCGCTTTCGCCGAGATGCTGGAGCAACGTTTTCGATCTCTTGCCGATTCGCCTGGCCGGCGATCTTGCGGAAGGAATTTCCGCCCTGGCCGGACTGCCTTTCTCCAACTACACCGGCGTGCTGATCGGCGCCAGCGTCATTCCGGTGTGGAACGAGAACGTCGCGAGTCTGCCCATTCACTTCGGCATGTCGGGATTGAATTCCGCGGTTTCGATCCTGGAACTGATGGGCACACGACAACGCGGCGCTGAACACGTTGGGCATGGGCGCGTCGGCCATCGAGACGCTCGAGGGCCTGCACATCGAAACCAGCCGCAAGCCCGCGATGGAGCCGCTGAAACACGGCCGAGCGGATTGATCACCCGCCTGGGCGGCGTCATGAGTGGGCCAATTCCGCTGGCGTTGCGCGTGGCGGCGGCGTTTGCCTCGCCGCGAAATTCGCGCCGGCTGCGCAAAGCCGCTGCAGTCTTCGAGCATTGCCGGTTCCATGCTGACTCGCATCGCATGGATACATGCCGGTCACGTTTCGGCCCGGGATTGGCGGCTGCCGCTCGAAATCAAACCATGACCCGGCACGCGACAAGCCGAATGTCGCCAGCTTCACCGTAGCTCATACAGAATCTGCAGTACGTCAAAAGGTCTTCATGTATTCGATCAGCGCTCGTTTGTCCGTGTCCGGCAACTGGGTTCCGAAGTAGTGACCGCGGTCCTCGACGAAGTCAGGACACTGGCTGATCTTCAGCAGGCCGGGCACCAGATTTTTCAGCACTACCTGTGCGGCACTCGTGTCCAGATGGTTGGTCTGAATTGTGAGAAGGTCGGCCTGAATTTGTTTGATCAGCTTGAGGCGATCGACGACTTTGTCCTGCGTGCTCAGATCCAGGTCAGCGTTGGCGATCAGATCGACGGGCGTGCCGGCCGGGATCGGCCCGATGCGAAGAAAGCTGCCCTCGTTAGTGGCTGCAATTCAGGTGGAAGATACGCGGCGGGAATCTGGAGATAGCTCGCGACGGTGGTGCGCGGAATGGACGCCATGCCAGGCCGCCTCTCGGGCCACAGCAGCTTTTCCGCCGCATCGTCGAATGCCTTCATCCTTCCCGCAACCGACGGGTCGCCGGTGTAACTTCCCAGGGCATTGTTGTGGAAGAACGGCGCGGTCGCCCAAATCGCGATAAGCGAAGGAACACGATAGTAGCCGGGGCCTCCGCCGCGAGGACGAAAGGTTCGCGCTCGACCCGTCGAAGGCGTCCTGCACCTCGATGTCGCCGGAGGCAGGCAGAGTTTTGTAGGTCTCGGAAGAGAAGTTGTCCCAGACATGGCCGCGCGTGGCGTTGGTGGCGAGCGCACGAGCCGCGTTAGTCTGCACCACATCGATGGGAATGCGCTCTTCGGTGGAGAGGAAGTTGGCTGCGAGGAAGTCGGGCTTCTGCACCTCGGCGCGCATCCAGTCCAGATATTGCTGTTGAGTGGCCGCGTGCTCCGGCGGAGGCTGCTTGCTGGAGTGACACTTGGCGCAGTTTTCCGCGAAGACAATTTGCCCGCGGCGCAGAACATTCGCGTCGGTCGTGATGTACGCGCTGCCGCCGGGCGCGTCCGCCAGTTTCGGTCCTTCCATCTTCATCAGAAACTTCGCGAGATTGGGGACGCGTTCTGCCGTGGCCTGCCAGTAGATGGAGTTCTTCTGCGCCGTGGCCACATCGAAGGGATGTTGCGGCGTGCCACCGACCAGCGCGTTGTGGTCGCGCAGCCATTGCTGGCTGTACTCGCCGATGCTGACGTAGACGCGGCTGAGCGCGCCCACCAGTCCCACGGAGTCGGCGCCGTCTTTCAGCACGTGCGGCACTGCCATGCGTTTCTGTTCGCCGGGAAAATGCAACGCGCCGCCGGCGATGTCTTCTTGGTGAGCCACGGTCATTCGCGCCGCAACAGCATAAATCGAATTCATGTTGCTCGGGATTGTTCAGATTGTCGCTGGCGATGAACGACGTGTCCACCGTGCCCGGGGCCCAGGAATGAAACAGTTGGTAGGCGTAGCTGTCGGCGCCTGAGCCATTGCCGAAAATCCGGCTGGCATTCAAATACTGATTGCCGATCGTGGAAGAGAGGTTCGCCCACTGCGGCTGTTCGGGATTCTGCGGCGGCTTCAGTGGATTGAACGAAACATGGCAGAAGCCGCACGCCATGCCCACAACATAGGGACGAACCAGATTCGGGATCGTTGTAATAGTTGGCGTCGGTATAGTAGCGCTTGGCGTCCCAGCGTTGCCGCGCTTCGTCGTCAAACTTGGGATTGGGATAAATGCGTAGTCCCACAATGCCAGATGGCATGCCATACACTGTGGGATCGACCCCTTCTTCCTGCGGTCCGATATCCAGCCATAAGCCGTACTGGTCGGGCTGTGGGGCTTGCGAGAATTCCGGCTGGTTTACCAACCCCATGTCTTTGAATCGCGAGCCGCGATTCCGCGAGTCGATGATCTTCAACAGGTCGGCCGTGCCCAGCCCGTGCTGTGCCATCTCATCCCAAAAGACCTGATCGCCGGCAGTCCACAGGATCCAGGTATTCCGCCCTCGCGCTCTTCGTCGGTCAGGGCAAGACCGCCATCCATGTCGTCGAGGGCATGTGAAGCAGTCTGAGGAAAATCGGCAACCGTTTTCCCGGCGGCCTTGGCATCGTCGGGAATGTCGGCGCGCCGCCGGTGAGCGAGTACAGCCATAGCAGACCACGAGCGAAGCGCCAGGGCGAGGAGCAGCCCTCCCATGGCGACCGGCGGGGATAGGGTAGCGCGAGAGAGCGTTACCTCAGCTCGTTCGCGACAGCCGTGCGACTAGAAGGTCTTGATGTACTCGATCAGCGCACGCTTGTCGTCGTCGCTGAGCGCCGGCTCTTCCGTAAAATAGCTGGTACCGAAGTAGTGGCCACGATTCACCACGAAGTCCGGACACTTGCTAACCTCCAGCAACGGATCGACCAGGTTGGCAAACACCTTGCTTGCGCCTCTTCGTCGCCTGCGCCCTTCGGCAAGCTTTCCAGATCGTGCTTCATCTTCAGGAGCAGGTCCACCACTTTCTTTTGATGAGCTACTTTGTCCTGCACGCCGGTTTCGCCAAGAATATCCAGGTTCGGCAAGAAGATCGATCGGGGTACCCGCCGGAATCGGCCCAATCACAATGCCGTCATCTCCAAACAGCCATGGGAAGAACCGTTGTCCCGGGCTCATCAGCGGCCGCAACAGGTCGGGCAGATATCCGGATGGAACGCGGAGATAGCTGGTCTGCGTGGTGCGGTCGATGACGCCGGGAATTCTTGTCTCCCAGCACCGGATCTTTGTCGCGCTTCTCCGGCCACAACATCTTCTCGATGGAATCCTGGAAGGAATCCATGCGCGCCGCGACCGACGGGCTGGCATTGAACTTTCCGACCGTATTGTTCTGCAGGAACGGCGCTGTAGACCACGCGCTGATGAGCGATGCGGGACGAGTGTATCCGCGTCCCCCGCCGGCATCTGATAGGTGCGGGCTCGCCGGTCACCGGTTGATACCACGTTACCGTCCCGACTGATGGAAGCTCCTTGTAGGTGTGCGAAGAGAAGTTGTCCCAGATGTTATCGGCAATGGCGTTGGTCGCCAGAGGACTGCATGCATTGGTCTGCAGCAGCGTGACCGGCACGCGCATATCGGTCGAAAGGTAGTTGTTGTCGAGAAAGTCCGGCTTCTGCACGATGGCGCGCATCTTCGCCTTGAAGTCGTCCGTCATCGTCCACGCCCAGTACTTGTTCCAGCAATCGAGGTAATCCTTGCCGGAGCAGCCTCCGCCGGCATCCATGGCGGGCGCGCCTTCGGGAATCTTGCTGGAGTGACAGCGGGCGCAACGTTCCGCGAAAACGACCTTGCCGCGTTCGAGCTTCGTGTTGTCCTTCGTGATGTAAGCGTCTCCGCCGGGCGCGTCCTTTAACAGGTGCGGGGCGGTGCTCTTCAGGAAGAACAGCGCCATGTCAGGCGTCTGCGCCTCAGTGGCTTCCCAGTAGGCGGAGTTCTTGTTGGCAACTGCGATCTCGATGGGCGAGATCGGTGCGCCGCCGATCAAGGCGCGGAAGTGCAGCAGCCATTCCTCGCTGAACAATCCGATGTTGAGATAGACACGGTTCAACGCCCCAGAGCGCACCACGGAGTCAGAGCCATCTTTCAGGATGCGGGCGGTCCAAGCCGTGTTCGGCGGCTGGAAGAATGCCGTCAGCGGGCCCTGGTGCACGTACTCGTTAAACTGCTTGTTATTGAGTTCGCCGCCGGCCAGCGTTTCCTTGCCCCAGCGCTCGGCAACATCAAGACGCGGCATTAGTCCGTAGACCGCATTCATGGTGCGAGGGTTGTTGATGTTGTCGCTGGAAACCAGCGAGGTGTCGAGCGTACCCGGGCGGGAGGTGCGGAAAAGCTGGACGGGGAAGCTGCTGTGGATCGGATTCCCAGGCAAAGATGCGGTCGATCCAGAAATACTGTGCGCCGACATTGGAGGCCAGGTTCTCCCACTTGGGATTCTCCGGATCGGCAGGCGGCTTCACCGGACTGGGCCCGACGTGACAGAAGGCGCACGACATGCCACGCGGTACGGACGCACCAGCTTCTTGTCGTTGTAATAGCTGGGATCGGTGTAATACCGCTTCGGCGTCCCACTTCTTCGCGGCCTCTTCGTCGAAGTCGGGATTGGGGAACATCCGCAGCCCTACGATTCCCGTCGCGTATCCGTAATAAGAGCCGACCGGAATGTTCTTGCCGCGGGCGCCAATTTTCACACCAGGATACTTGCTTTCGTTTTCAAAAGGCTCAGGGCCGCAACTGGGATCGCGCGTGTCGAGCCACAGGCCATAACGGTTCGGATCGGGCGCGGTAGCTTTCTTGTAACAAGGCTCGTTTACCAGCCCGAGATAGTTCCAGCGGTTGTCGCGACTGGCCTTCAATCCGGGATACGACGAAACTGTTTTCAGCAGATCGAACGTTCCCACGCTCTTGACGGTCATCTCATCCCAGAGGCGGTCATTGCCGCCGGTCCAGACCAGCCACATATTGCGGCCTTTGACCTCGTCGGAGAGGAGAGCGCGATGCCGCCGTCCATGTCGTGGTAGTAATCTTCGTCGGCAGCGGGGAACGAGGAGGCCTGACGTCCGGCGCGGCGCGCTTCGTCCTCAACATGGCCGGGCTCGGGCTTATTGCAGCCCGCCAACGTGATGACCATCAACAACCCAATGCAAACACACGACAGCCTTCCTACCTGAGACATGAGGTCGCGCTCCTTGCGTTCCTGAGACCTGATTGCGTTTTTCGCGCGGACGGTTACAGCACCCTTAATCCTCCCCGTGAAGTGGAAGGAATCGGGAACGCTGCAGCCCGATATTCGCAGACAGCGGAAAATAGGATAAGAGTCGCCCGAACTGCGAGTATTGGTGAGCACTATAGCGAAAGGTACCGGGAAACAGCCATAGCATGTTCGTGGTGAGACGTCGCGCTTCCTGGCATCCGCCATCGCTTGGATATAATTGCCGCCACACAGGTTAGCGTCGCAGCAGCCCCAAGACGGAGGGAAGGTTCGAGTGCCAGATGGAAGTGCAGCCCGCTTTGACTGCGAGTACATCGTGGTCGGCTCCGGCGCGGGAGGGGGAACCCTGGCGGCCCGGCTGGCCGAAGCGGGGCATACCGTCATCCTTCTCGAGGCGGGCGGCGATCCCCGGCAATTAAGCGGCGGCGATTCGGTGCAGCCCGAGGTCAATCGCCTTCCGTACGATTACGATGTCCCGGTCTTTCACGCCTTCGCCTCGGAGAATGCCGCCCTGCGCTGGGACTTCTTTGTGCGGCATTACCGCGATGACGAGACGCAACGCCGCGACCCCAAGTACGTAGCCGAGTGGAATGGAGCGCCGGTGGACGGCATCCTTTATCCGCGGGCCGGCACCCTGGGCGGATGTACCGCTCACAACGCGATGATCCTGGTCTATCCGCATGACGCGGATTGGGACAACTTAGCCGCGCTGACCAGCGATTCCTCGTGGAGCGCCGGCAAAATGCGTAAGTACTTTCAGCGCCTGGAGAATTGCCATTATCGGCCTCCTTATCGCTGGCTCTCATGGCTGGGCATCAATCCCACGCGCCACGGCTTTCGCGGATGGCTGCACACGGAAAAAGCTGTCCCCATGCTCTCCGTGGCGAACTACAAGTTATTTGAGGTGATCGCCGACTCCGCCATCGCCGCCAGTGTGGAGATGGGAGAGCAAGCGGATCGTCTTCGCTGGATGGCGGAGAGCCAGTTGGACCCTAACGATTGGCGAACGGTACGGGAGAACTCGATCGGTCTGCGCTATCTACCGCTCTCAACGCACAATCATGCCCGAACCGGTTCACGGGAGCGTGTGCTCGATGTTGCCGCCCGGTATCCCGACCGGCTCAAGATTGAACTCAACGCCCTCGTGACACGCGTTCTGCTGGATGAAAACCGCCGCGCGGTCGGTGTGGAGTACCTGCGCGGCGCACAGTTGTATCGCGCCTCCGCCAAACCCGTGGCCCACGACGGCGAGCGCCACCAGCTGCGGGCCTCGCGCGAGATCATCCTGTCCGGCGGTGCGTTCAATACGCCGCAATTGCTGATGCTCTCCGGAATTGGTCCGCGGACAGAGTTGGAGCGTCACGGGATCGAAGTGAAGGTTGACCTGCCGGGGGTCGGAAAAAACCTGCAAGACCGCTACGAGGCCGGCGTCGTGAACCGGATGAACTTTGACGAGTGGGAGGTCTTCCGCGATGCCAAATTCGCCGGCGGCGATCCGCAGTTCGAGCTCTGGCAGAAGCGTCGCACCGGTCCGTACATCACGAATGGAGCCGTGCTTGCGCTATTCAAGCGCTCCGCCCCGGAACGCCCGCTGCCAGACTTGTTCTGCATGGCTCTGCTCGGGAAGTTCGCAGGATATTATCCGGGATACTCGCGCGAGTTCGCCGATCACCTGAACTACCTGACCTGGGCGGTGCTGAAGGCCCACACCAACAACTGCGCTGGGGAGATAACGCTGCGGTCAGCCGATCCCCTTGACCCTCCGGCGATCAACTTCCGGTACTTTCAGGACGGCACGCCCGACGGCGATCAGGACCTGGATTCCGTGGTCAGCGGCATCCGCTTTGTCCGCACCATGACGGCGCATCTCAAAAAACTCGGAGTGATTGCCGAGGAGGAGTCGCCGGGAGACGCCGTGCAGTCGGATAACGAAATCCGCGATTACATTCGCGATACGTGCTGGGGCCATCACGCCTCGTGCAGTTGCCCCATCGGCCCGCGTAACGAAAACGGCGTGCTGTCCAGCGACTTCCGCGTGCACGGCACTGACGGTCTGCGCGTCGTCGATGCTTCGGTATTCCCGCGCATTCCGGGATTCTTCATCGTGAGCGCCGTCTACATGATTGGCGAGAAAGCCGCCGACGTCATTCTGGCTGAGGCAAACGAGAATCCGTTGCCGCGTTAGGCGACAGGAGGCTTGCGTTAGGCGATAGGAGCGTTCTTGCCGTTGACAAAGCCAGACGCCACTCGCATAGTTGGCGGCACTCTCGAACGGCGCTTTCCACGATCCGCTTTATCTTAATCACCGCGATCCCGGCGGCACAACGAGGTGCTGAATGATAGCCTACACCGCTTCTCAACTCATAGCGATGTCACAGAAGCAGCTTGACGACCTGTTCTCCAGCAGTCCGGCGGGAGACATCCCGAACGGCGAAGCCAACGGCACCGCCATCATCGCCCCCGACACGGCCTTCTCTCCCGAGATCGCAGAACTGATCAGCATCTTCGGCTGGAAGGGTAAGACCTTCGACGCCGCGCACGGAACCCTGACCAACCGCATCCTCGCTTTCGGACTGAACGCAATCGTCGCGGAAGTCTATAAGACGGAGAGCTGGTTCGACGGCAAGGAATGTATCGTACTGGACTACTCGAAGACGTCGCTCTTGGCCAAACATCTACGCGACGAAATCCGGCTGATCGGCCCGGGAATGTACTTAGGCATCGTGTATTGGGACAAGACGCGCACAATTAATTTTGCGCTCCAATTTCCTGGTCTTGACGCGACAGTCCAACCTGGCGCTGGCGCGGCGTCGGAGCGCTGAAATATCTGGCGGCACTCAACAGAAAATAGTTTGACCTGGAGTAAGGTTGTTTCCGCAGAGTGCGGCTACCCGGCGGGATTCGGCTGGCACTGCGGGCACCAGAACGTCGTGCGCGCGTCAATCCCTTGCTTGCGCGATCGAATCAACGTGCCGCACTTGCGGCAAGGCTGGTTGCGCCGCCCGTATACCCATAAGCGCTCTTCCTGGTTGGCGCGGCCCGTGGTTCGACGCATTCCCGTGTAGGTCACAATGGCGTCACCGGAAGTTTCGGTGACATTGGCGAGCACAAACTTGCGCGCAGTTTCCACCAGCCAAGTCAACTCTTCTTCGCGCAGCTCGCTGATTCGGCGAAAGGGATGAACGCCGCAGGCGAAACACACCTCAGACTTATAGACATTGCCCAGGCCTGCCATGATTGACTGGGTCAACAGCGCGGTGCCCACTTCCAGATCGCCGCGAGCCCGAAGATCCGAAATCGATTGCGCGCTATCGAAGCTTTTCGTCAGGACATCCTGGCCGAGACTTCTGAAACCCTGCCGGCGGCGCAGCGTGTCGGCAGTGTGAAATTCCGCGATCGGTACGTTGAAAGCGACCGCCCAAATCGCCTGCGTTTTGATGACCACTCGCATGTCGACGGCGCGCCGCTGCCACGCTTCTCCGGGCCGATAGATGTGCCAGCTGCCGCTCATCAACATATGCGTCAGCAGGATGAGGTCGCCGGAGAAGTGCATCAGCATCCACTTTCCGTGCGCTTCGACTTTTTCAACGATTCGCCCGGTGACGCCGGAATCAATTTCGACGCGCGCAAGCTTGGGTAGCTGAGTTTCGAAGCCGGTAACGATCTGTCCGGCTAAAGCTTGGTTGAGCGTGCGCGCCGCCCGGAAGATGGTGTCGCCCTCAGGCATCAGGCGGTCTCGATGATGTCGGAAGTCTCTTCGTCGGAATCATTCTCCGCTTCGTTGGCCGCGCGGTCAGCTTCTGGCATGGCGATCGGCGCGATTCTTCGCATTTGAAATCCCACGGCCGTATCGACGAAGCCAGACTCCTCCAGAAAGCGTCCGAGAAAATGTTGGCGCGCCGGTTCGCCGTTGATGGTTCCGACGAGCAATCCGGTTTTGCGGCCCTGGCGGCGAATCGCCAGCTCGGCCAGCTTCTTTGCCAGCTCGCGCGCGAAGCGGGTTCGTTCCGGTTCGGCCTCCGGCAGAAAGACCTGGATCTCCTGATTCCTGCGACGCAGAAAACATGTGAGCTGGCCATTAATAAGGATCACGCCCGCGCCGCTGGTGCGTGACATGCTGTGCGTCGCCGCCGCATTCTTCTCGGTCGCCAGCGCCGCACTGTCGCCCGCAGCCGCCGGAGCTCCTGCGTCGACCACGACCGTGCGCTCGGCGTCGTCAGCATCGGAACCATCTCTTCGCGGCCACGGCAGCAGCGTGCCATAGGGATTAGCAGGATCGGTGGCCGCCAGGAACAACGCTTCCACGGTCTCCGCTTGCGACCGCAGGCCGCGTAGCATATCCACGGCGGCGGGCATGGCAAATTGCGCTGCGCCCAACCCGGCGACAAACATGCCGCGCCGCACCCATCCGCCATCTTCCATGGTCTTCAGCGCCGGATAAATCGTCGGATACCCGCGCGGAACGTTTTCCGCAATCGCCGTCTCGCGCAATACGATGCCGTGTCGCACCAGCAACTGCTGCGCCAGATTCGCGCTCCACTCCGTCACGCCGATGGGCGTCGTAATCCGCTGGCTGATGAGCGACCATCGTCCCTGCGCCGACGCTCCAGAGCGCGAACGGAATCGCCGCACGAAGTCGGGAGAGCCCGGCGGCGCTCCGTCAAAACTGCCGTGCGTCTGCCGCTTCGCCTCGTTCACGCGCAGCAGCTCGCGCAAGGGATGAAACGTGTCGTTGGTAATTTCACTGGCCCACACCAGCTCCCACAGCGCATCGCGCGTCTCCCCCGGAAATCCGCCGCCCACGGCGGTATGTATCGCCGCAAAGAACGACGCACCGGTTTGGGCGAGATAGTCTCGTATCTTCGTCGCGCGTTCCGACAACGCCGCGGGCTCACCGCGCAGTTCTGCCGGAGGAAGCAGCAGCGGCAGCGCTTCGTTCAGGTACAGCGCAACTCGCCCATCACGACTGCCAACCTGCTCAACTCCCACCCACACCACCTGGCCTGACGCCATCACCATGTCGAGGTCACCCGAACGATAATCGGCAATTCGAGCCGGCAGAATTTCGCGCTCCAGCTCAGAGATGAGAACCGTCGCGCCCTGCAAAGTTTCAATCGTGTCCAGAAGCGCTTCCATGCCGCGCCGCCGAACCGTGACACCTTGCCAGCGCGCGCTGAATCGCGCAAACGTGCTCTGCTCCACCGGCTCGATCTCGCGCCGCAAGCGCGCCAGGCTCTTGCGCCGAACCTGCTGCATCACTTCCGGGTCGCACCATTCCTGATGAGTGCCGCCGGGACGAAATTCTCCCTCCAGCAACTTGCCCAGACCGTGCAGACTGCGCAGCGCTTTTTCCGCGGTCGCGTTCGGCAAGCTGTAACGCGCAGAGACATCCGCCGTGGTGAACGGCCCATGCGTCCGCGCATAGCGCCGCAAAATCTCCAGCAACGGATCTTCGCTTTGCTCCAGAAAAACTTCCGCCAGTCCGGGAGGCAGCGGAACTCCCAACGCATCGCGATAACGCGACGCATATTCCACCGGAATAAAACGCGAATCGCCGGCGATGCGAACTCGCACGGCGCGGCGTGAATTCAGCAGCTCGGTAATCGTGGCCGCGACCTCCGCATTTTCACTGCGCGCCCCGAGCTCCGGTTCGGTCAAATCGCCGAGCTTCAGCAGCAGGTCGTGAACCCCGTCCGCATGGCGCGCGCGATATTCCGGATCGAGCGATTGCAGCCGCGCTTCCACTTCGTCCAGTGCGGTCGAGTCCAGCAGCTCCCGCAGATCAACGTCGCCGAGCAATTCTTCCAGCCGCGACTGATCGATAGAGAGCGCCTGCGCGCGGCGCTCCGCCAAGGGAGCGTCACCGTCGTAGATATAGTTGGCGACATAGGAGAACAACAACGACGCCGCAAACGGAGATGGGCGATCCGACTCCAGGCTGGTCACGCGAATCGAACCGCGCTGCACTCCAGCGAGAATCGAGGTCAGCGCGGGCAAATCGAAAACGTCACGAATGCATTCGCGATAGGCTTCCAGAATGATGGGGAACGACGGAAAACGCGCCGCAACCGCCAGCAGATCAGCCGAGCGCTTGCGTTGTTGCCACAGCGGAGCGCGCATACCCGGCCGCCGCTTGGGCAGCAACAACGCGCGCCCCGCCGCCTCCCGAAACTTTGCCGCAAAGATGGACGTGCTGCCCAATTGCCGCAGCACCAGGTCCTTCACTTCAACCGGCGACGGCAGCAAATCTTCCGCACGCAGAGCCTCATCGTTGTCCGGCACCCTCAGCACGAAGCCATCGTTCGACCACATGGTTTCCACTTCCAGACCACGTTCCGCGCGCAGCTTGGAGGCAACCGCCATGCACCAGGGCGCGTGAACAGCGCTGCCGAACGGCGTCAGACACGCACACCCGGCGATCGCCCATTTCGTCGCGGCACGTCTCGATGACGATGTCTTCATCGCTGGGAACGCGGCCCGTCGCTGCCATCTGATCTTCGAGATACTTCAGGAGATTCTCGGCAGCGGTCGCATCCAGGCTGTGCTCCTCCACCAACTTGGTGAATGCGACCGGACGCGGCAAACGCAAAAGCTCGCGGCTCATTTCGCCGATCTGCCGGCCAAACTCTACTGGACGCCCCGCCGAATCGCCGCGCCAGAACGGCATCTTGCCCGGCTCTCCCGGCGCCGGCGACACCACAACTTTGTTATGCGAGATCTCTTCGATGCGCCAGGTGGATGCGCCGAGTACGATCGTGTCTCCGGTGCGGCTCTCGAAGATCATCTCTTCGTCGAGTTCGCCGACGCGCGCTCCCTTGGTCGCGCCGGCCAGAAACACGCCGTACAAGCCGCGATCCGGAATGGTGCCGCCATTGATGATGGCGACGCGCTGCGAACCCTGCCGCCCCGTCAGCTTGCCCGCCAGCCGATCCCACGTGATACGCGGACGAAGCTCGACGAATTCGTCAGAGGGATAGCGGCCGGAGAGCATGTCGAGCACGCCATCAAAGTCGAGCGCGTCAAAGCGGCGTACGGCGCGGCGGACCGGACAAGGTTGAACAGATCGTTGACCGCCCAATCCTCCAGCGACACGGCGGCGACGATCTGCTGCGCCAGCACATCCAGCGGATTGCGCGGATAGTGAACCGACTCGACCTGGCCCTGATACATGGCGCGCGTGATGGCCGCACATGCCACCAGGTCCGCGCGATATTTCGGAAAGATGACCGCATTGCTGACCGCATCCGACATAGTGGCTGGCGCGGCCCACGCGCTGCATGCCGCTGGCCACCGATGGCGGCGACTCAATCTGAATCACCAGGTCGATTGCACCCATGTCGATGCCGAGCTCCAGCGATGACGTGGCCACGATGCCGCGCAGCACGCCCAGCTTCAGCTTGTCCTCGATGTCTTTGCGCTGCGCTACCGCAACGCTGCCATGATGCGCGCGCACCAGGTCTTCACCCGCCAGCTCATTCACGGCGCCGGAGATTCGCTCCGCCAGGCGGCGGCTATTCACGAAGATTAGTGTCGACCGGTGCGCCCTAACCAGAGCGAGCAGTTGCGGATGAATCGCGCTCCAGATCGAATTGCGCTTCGGACCCTGCGAGGCGGGCCCACTGGGCAACGGATCGACATTGTCGAGACTGGCCATGTCTTCGACCGGAACCTCGACTCGCAAGTCCAGCCGCTTGGGAGCGCCGGCGTCGACGATCGTGACCGGCCGATAGACCGGGGCAAACGTCGAAGCTTCAAATTCGGAGAGAGCTTCTTCGGGAACGTCGGTAGGCGGATTTTCGGCCGCAGCCTCGGCGCGTTTACTTGCGGCTTGCTCGGCGGGTGATTGCTTCGCTTTGCCTTTGGTGTCGGCTTGCTGTGATGTATCAGCGCCGCCCAGATAGCGGGCAACTTCCTCCAGCGGCCTCTGCGTTGCTGAAAGCCCAATGCGCTGAATAGGCCGCGCCACCAGATGCTCCAGGCGTTCCAGAGACAGCGCCAGATGCGAACCGCGTTTGCCCGGGACAAGCGCATGAATCTCGTCGATGACCACGACCTCGATCGAGGTCAGGACTTCGCGAGCATTCGAAGTGAGCAGCAGGTACAGCGACTCCGGCGTGGTGATCAGGATGTCGGCGGGATGACGGGCGAATCGCGCGCGCTCTGCCTGCGGGGTATCGCCCGTACGGATCGCGACCGAGGGCTCGTGAAACCCGTCACCTCGGCGCTGCGCAGCCTGGGCAATGCCAACCAGCGGCGCGCGCAAGTTGCGCTCAACGTCCACGGCCAGAGCCTTGATCGGCGAAACGTATAGGACGCGGCAGCGCTGCGCGCTCGCCGGCACGGCGCTAAACATGATGCGATTGATGCACCACAGAAATGCGGCCAAAGTTTTGCCGGTTCCCGTGGGCGCGAGAATCAGCGTCGATTCGCCGCGAGCAATCGCCGGCCAGCCTTCGATTTGCGGCCGCGTAGGCGACGGAAAAACGGCTTCGAACCAGTCACGGACGGCAGGGTGAAAGATATCGAAAGCGCTCTCCGGGGTTGCGGCAGGAGCGGGTTTGCTTTTTTTCGCCAAAACTTACCTGGGTAGATTCTCTCAACTCTTTAGATGCGTTGCCTGCCCGGCTTGACACAGGCAGCCGAGATGGTGGCTCCGCTTCGGATAACAAGTCTCAAATGTGAACGACCCGCTGCCCACTGAAACCGGGTTTGCTGACAGCTGACAGCTGAGAGCTGGCGGCTGACAACTGACGGCTGACAGCTTCTCCCCCTTCGACGTCTGCCGCGCAACAGCTTATAATCGAGGGTTTCCGACTTCATCCCGAGGCGAACTATCTATGGCACAAGTTACGATGGCGGCAATTCCCGCATTGAAGGACAGTTTTGCGCAGCTGAAAACGCGCATGGAGAAAGCCGTGGAGGACTTCCGCCGCGAGATGGCCTCGCAGCGCACCGGGCGCGCGTCGGTGCACATGCTGGACGGCGTGACCGTCGACGCCTACGGTTCCCAAATGCCGCTTAACCAACTGGCCAACGTCAGCGCGCCGGAACCGCAACTCATCACCGTGCAGCCCTGGGACAACGGCCTGATGGGCGCCATCGAGAAGGCCATCCGCAGCGGCGATCTCGGCCTGAATCCCATGAACGACGGCAAGCTCATCCGCGTGCCGGTGCCTGCGCTGACCGAAGAGCGCCGCAAGGACATGGTCAAGCATCTGCACAAAATTCTGGAGGAGCACCGCACCGCCATCCGCAACATCCGCCGCGACGGCAACGACTTCATCAAGAAAGCGATGAAGGACAAGAAGATCACCGAAGACGAAGAGCGCGGCGCCCTCGACCAGATGCAAAAGCTCACCGACGACGAAATCAAGAAGATGGAAGAGCTGGCCAAGAACAAAGAGAAAGAAGTGATGTCGATTTAAAGGCAGTTGTCGGTGGGCGGTTGTCAGTTGTCAGCCATCAGCTGCCAGCTCTCGGCTATCAGCCAAAAGCTATCGCGGTCAGCCGTCAGCGATCAGCTCTCAGCCAACAGCTAACCTTATGGCTTTGTCATCCTGAGCGGAGCGAGTCGTAGGCGAGCGCAGTCGAAGGACCTCTACCGCCGCAATAAGCTCTACCTTGTCATCCTGAGCGGAGGCGCGGAGGTTTTGCGCGGCGGAGTCGAAGGACCTCTACCGCCGTGACAATCTCTACCTTGTCATCCTGAGCGGAGCGGCCGCAGAGTCGAATGAATCTGCTTTTCGACGGCGTCTCTGCGGAACTAGAACTTCGATTCGCCCTGGAACGCCGCAGCTGCCCGCTTCAAATAAAGGTTCGCGACGGCAGGCAAACAGCAGGTCCTTCGACTGCGCTCGCCTGCGGCTCGCTGCGCTCAGGATGACAAAGCAGAGATTGTTGCGGCGGTAGAGGCCCTTCGACTGCGCTCGCCTGCGGCTCGCTCCGCTCAGGATGACAAAGCAGAGATTGTTGCGGCGGTAGAGGTCCTTCGACTGCGCTCAGGATGACAGAGCAAAGATTGTTGCGGCGGTAGAGGTCCTTCGACTGCGCTCGCCTGCGGCTCGCTGCGCTCAGGATGACAAAGCAGAGATTGTTGCGGCGGTAGAGGTCCTTCGACTCCGGCGCGCAAAACCCGCGCGCCTCCGCTCAGGATGACAAATCCATAAAGTTGGCTGAGAGCTAACGGCCGAGAGCTGACGGCTGACGGCTGACAACCGACAACCGACAACCGACAACCGACAACCGTTCCACCGACAACCGCCTTATCCCGTCCCATCCGCCGGAAAGA
Source organism: uncultured Acidobacteriaceae bacterium (assembly GCA_963796695.1). Classification (GTDB taxonomy): domain Bacteria; phylum Acidobacteriota; class Terriglobia; order Terriglobales; family Acidobacteriaceae; genus Bog-257. Next base: position 150,245 of record CAWCMU010000001.1, read on the forward strand.
AGATCGAAAAAATTGTTCCGTGGCAATCGGGACGCTGGCTGCTGCGCACCCGCACCCGGGCATGATGGTTGCGCAGGATTTCGGAGCTGACCCACAATCCCAGGCCGGTGCCGGTGGCGCTCTTGGTGGTAAAGAACGGTTCGAAGATGCGGCGACGCGTCTCGGGGGCCATGCCGATGCCCGTATCCGCAATCGTGACCCGCACGCCGTGGGCGCCCGACCAGTCACAACAATCGTGCAAGCGAATCAGGATTCTGCCACCGCGCGGGGACGCGTCGATCGAGTTGCTGACCAGGTTGGCGAACACCTGGCGCAGGTCGCCGCCAAACGCAACGATCTTCCGGTCCGTCCGGTAACGCCGCTCGATCTTAATACCGCCGCCGCCAATCCTGCCCTGAAAAAGTGTGACCACGGTTTCCAGGAGCTCCTGCAGCGAGGTTTCGCGCGGATTAGTGGATTGCCGATGGAAGCGCAGCGTCTGGGTCGCTATATTGCTGACCCGCGCCAACTCCTGTTGCGCCGTCGCCAGATAATCCTTGGCATCCTCCAGGCTGGCCGCGTGTTCGCTGAGGTAGAGCAGGTTGGTCACCGCTTCCAGCGGGTTGTTGATCTCGTGCGCAATCGAGCTGGCCAACCTTCCCACCGCCGCCAGCTTTTCCGTTTGGATCATAGCCGCCGCGGCACGCTTCTGCTCGGTCACGTCGCGGAAGAACACAATGATGCCGTCCTTCGAAGGCCGCGCCATCACATACAGCCAGACGTTCAGCGGCTCGGGATAATACGCCTCAAACGCTCCCGCGATCCCCTGATTCATCGCCCGATAATAGTTTTCGACATAGGGCGAATTCTCGTACACCGTCGCCGGAAAGCTTTCCCACAGGACCGTTCCCAACACTTCGCCCTGCGGCGCCAGGATTTCGCTGGCCCGGCGATTCAGATACGTCAGGCGCCAGTTCCGATCCAGGCTGACAATCGCATCGGTGGTCACCTCCATCACCTGCTGTAACTGCTCTGCCGCCGCATCGCGCGCCGCCTCCACGCGCCTCTGCTGATCAATGTCACTGATCACGACCAACGCTCCCGTGATGTCGCCGGCACTATTACGCACGGGCGCGCCAATCACGCGAATCCAGATCAACCGGTCGTCGGCTCGCCGGTATTGATATTCACCGGCTTCCACGTTGCCCGAGTGCAGGGTGCGCACCATGGGATATTCGTGATTCTCCAGGCGGCGGCCATCCTGGTGATAAGCCTGCCATGACGAGCCCGGCTTGATGGACTTGCCGGATAGCGTAGCTTCACCCAGGATCTCTTCGGCGCGCGTGTTGCCGAACGCGACCCGGCCGGAGGGCGCTTCGGCGAACACAATTCCTACGGGCACATTTTTCAGGATGGTGGAAAACAGCGAACGTTCGCGCTCCAGATCGCCGAGCAGCTTGGCGCGTTCCTGCTCCATGTGTTTGCGGTCGGAGATGTCGCGCACAAACGCCTGCCAGCGGCCATCGGGCAGGATGGCAGCGCTCACTTCGGCAGTGATAGCCGAACCATCGGCGGTAATCAGCTGCCACTCCTCGACGCTGACGCCGCCATTCAGCAGCTGGTCGCGCGCTTTCCACAGCCGCGGACCCTCGCTGTCGGCCACCACCTCGGCGTAATTGCGTCCCAACAGCTGTTCGCGCTCATACCCGAGAAGCTTGCCGGCCGCGACGTTCGCTTCGGTAATGAAGCCGTCGACATCGGCGATGAACACCGCATCCGACGCCAGCTCGAACAGCGCTTTGTAACGCTCCTGGCTGATGCGCAGTTGCTGGTCGGCCAACACGCGGCCGGTCGTCTCCGAGCAGGTCACCAGGGTGCCGCGAATCGCGCCCTCGGGATCGCGGACCGGGCTGTAGCTGTAGGTCCAGTAAACGTCTTCCAGCTTGCCGTCACGGTAAATCGGGATCAGCTGATCCTCGTGCCAGGTCGATTCGCCGCGGGTCATCACGCCTTCGATCTGCGGCCCAATGACCGCCCAGATCTCAGGCCAGCATTCGCGGCCCGCCTGGCCCAAAGCCTTGGGATGTTTGCCGCCTCGAATGCTGGGCCGGTAAGCGTCGTTGTAAACCTGCGTCAGTTCGTCGCCCCACCACAGGAACATGGGATGTCTGGTTCCCAGCATGGTGTTCACGGTGACGATCAACGTCTCGGGCCATTGCGCGATCGGGCCCATCGGCGTCTGGCTCCAATCGAAGGCGCGAACCCGGTCGGCCATCTCGCCCGTGCCGAAGATGCGGTTTCGCCCTTCGGGCGAACCGGAGGCCGTCGAGCTCTGACGTGCAGGTTTCGAATTCAAGGTTGAGGGCCTTGGGATTGGTGCTTGCCATTATCGGCGATAACTATCAGCTTATCTTATAACTGGTATCCGTTATGGATGATTCACACCATAGACACGCCGCAGCCGGGCAAATCAGGAGCCAACTCCGGCCGGTGCTTTCTGCTGTTTTCCCCGCCTCATCGACTCTACCGGCGCTGCGTGACTTGCGCTCTGCGCGCTCGGTGCAGCAACATGCTACTCATGCTGCTCGACCTGGGTGATCTTCGCGTACGTTCCTGGCGAAGAGATGACCTCGATGCACTGCTGCGTTACGCTAACAACCCGAAGATCGCCGCCAACCTGCGCGACCAGTTTCCCTATCCCTACACCCGCCGCGACGCCGTCGATTACCTCAACTACGTGCGCGAGCAGGATGTTCCAACATCGTTTGCGGTGGAGCACCAGGGTGAAGCGGTGGGCGGCATTGGATTCAAGATCGGCGTTGACATTGCGCGGCTCAGCGTAGAGGTGGGGTACTGGCTGGCTGAACCATATTGGGGACGCGGCCTGACCACGCGCGCGGTGGTGGCGGCGTGCGATTGGGGGTTCGATCATTATCGCGTGGTGCGCATCTTTGCCACCGCCTTCTCCCACAATGTGGCATCCATGCGGGTACTGGAAAAAGCCGGCTTCGAGCGCGAAGGCGTGTTACGGCGCAGCGCCATCAAGAACGGCGAAATTTTGGACCAGGTGATCTACGCCAAAGTGCGGTGAAACAGTTGTCGGTTGTCAGTAGCCGGTAGCCAGTTGCCGGTAGCCAGTAGCCAGCAGTCATCTGAGAGCTATCGGCCGTCAGCTGTCGGCTGTCAGCTGTCAGCTGTCAGCTGTCAGCTACCAGCTCTCACCTCACAGCCCTCCGCCATTGGCTCCCAGCCATCAGCTCTCAGCTCTCAGCTATCAACCCTCGCTCTCAAGCATCAGCTTCCCCTGCTGTCATCCTGAGCGGAGGCGCGCCGCTGTTGCGCGCCGTAGTCGAAGGACCGCTACCGCCGCAACAATCTCCACCTAGTTATCCTGAGCGCAGTCGAAGGACCTGCTGTTCCCGCACCGCGACAATTCTCCGCCAACCGCCAACTGACAACCGCCAACCTCCTCTCTGTTGTCATCCTGAGCGGAGGCGCGCCGCTGTTGCGCGCCGTAGTCGAAGGACCGCTACCGCCGCAACAATCTCCACCTTGTCATCCTGAGCGCAGTCGAAGGACCTGCTGTTCCCCGCACCGCGACAATTCTCCGCCAACCGACAACTGCTTTCCCGCCCTGCTAGCATAGCCATGTGCCTGCCCTGCTCGAAGTCCGCAATCTCAGCATAGAATTCGCTACTGCCCAGGGGACGGTGTGCGCCGTCCGCGATGTGAGCTTTCACATCGATGCGGGCGAAGTGTTAGGACTGGTGGGCGAGTCGGGCTCGGGCAAGTCGGTCAGCGCACTGGCGGTCCTGCGCCTGTTGCCGCCGCAGGCGCGCATCGGCGGCTCCATCCGCTTTCGCGGCGAGGAGCTGCTGGCGGTTCCTGAGGCCGAGATGCGGCACATCCGCGGCGCCGGCATCAGCATGATCTTCCAGGAACCGATGACCGCGCTGAATCCCGTGATGCGGGTTGGCGACCAGATCGCCGAAGCCGTCTTGGCGCACGCCGGGGCTAAAGCCCCGAATCTGAATGGCGCGCCCGCGGCGCACCTGAAGGTGCGCCCCTTCAAGACGGATGCTGGCTCTACCTCCAAGTCCGACGCCTGGCGCATGGCCGTGGAAGCTATGCGCACCGTGTCCATCGCCGACGCCGACCGGCGCGCGCGCGACTACCCGCATCAGCTTTCCGGCGGCCAGCGCCAGCGCGTGATGATCGCCATGGCCGTGGTCAACCGGCCGCAGCTGCTTATCGCCGACGAGCCCACCACGGCGCTCGATGTCACCATCCAGGCGCAGGTGCTTGACCTGCTCGCCGAGCTGCGCGAAAAATTCTCCCTGGCCATGCTCTTCATCTCCCACGACCTCGCCGTGGTGTCGCAGGTCTCGCACCGCATCGGCGTGATGTATGCCGGGAACCTGGTCGAAATGGGAAGCGCCGCCGACGTCTTTCAGCATCCCGCGCATCCCTACACCCGCGGCCTGTTACACTCGGTGCCAACGTTGCGCTCCGATCGCGCCAAGCCGCTGGACACCATCGAGGGAACGGTGCCACCCGTCTCTGCTCTGCCGCCGGGCTGCGCCTTCGAGCCGCGTTGCGACTGGCGTATCGCCAGATGTGCGACCGCCATGCCTCCGCTGGTCGAAGTGGCTGCCGGACATTTTGCCCGCTGTCCCGTGCTTGCGCCGGAGGTGCGCTGAGCCATGCGCCTGCTGGTCCTCAGCGATGTGCACGCGAACCTGGAGGCGCTTGACGCCTGCTTGGACGCCGCGCCCGCTTACGACAGCGTGGTCAATCTCGGCGACCTGGTGGGATACAACGCCTCGCCCAATGAAGTTTGCCAGCGGGTGCGCGAGATGAAATGTCCGGTGGTGCGCGGCAATCATGATCGCGCCTGCGCCGGATTGTCCGACCTGTCGGAGTTCAACCTGGTCGCAGCCATGTCGGCCAAGTGGACGCAAATCAACTTGCAGCCCGACAACCTGGACTGGCTGCGCAGCTTGCCGCGTGGTCCGCTGCGGGTCGAGGAATTTCCTGGGCTGGAGTTTGTGCACGGCTCGCCGCGCGACGAAGACGAGTACGTCCTGAACAGCTCGACTGCCGGATTCGACCTGCACCTGCCCAATCATCCTGACAAGATTTTTTTTGGCCACACCCACCTGCAAGGCGGCTTCGGCTACAAGGACGGCAAGACCCGCTCCCTCGCGCTCAATTACAAAAAGGATGGACTGGTCGAGTGCACGATCGAGCTGGCGGCTGACGAGCGCTATCTGCTGAATCCCGGCTCGGTCGGCCAGCCTCGCGACAACGACTGGCGTGCCGGCTTCGCGCTCTACGAAAGCGATGCCAACGGCGCGGCCAGCGTCACCTTCTATCGCGTGCCGTATGACCTTGCCAGCGCACAGTCCCGAATCGTCGCCGCCAATCTTCCCGAGCGGCTGGCCACACGGCTGGGACTGGGACGCTAGCGCGGATCAGAAATTTTGCATCAGAGTACCTGACGGGCTACGTCCGATTGAACCGCCGGTGCCACAGTTCTGCCGATGCCCCGGAACCGTGCTGGGCACTCGACGGTCGCGAATAGAGAGTTATACTGACGCAGCGAGCAAGCCGGTACGGCTGCCGACTCGCGGGCAGGGAGAGCCAATGACGGCTACGAAAAAATCGGCACCAGGGTCGAAGAGCACACGCGGCCGCTGGCTCGATGTGGATGAGATCAGGGTCGTCGCCGACCTGCGCATCATGCACTCCAAGGTCGACGAACTGCACCAGATCGTCTGCAACCTGAAGCGCCGCCACAGCGAATCGGATATTGTCGCCTATGCCGACCAGCCCGTGCTCAACGAAGATATCTCGCGCGTGGACGATATCTACTTGTGGTTCGTGCGCCTGAAAGAAGAGCGCAGGGCCAAGACCGGTTGAGCCGGCTTACTGATTCTCCATCTTCTCCATCATCTGCTTGCGTTCCTGAGCCCGAATCTGTTCCCACTTTTCGTATTGCTGCGGATTGAGGATAGGCTTCACTTTGCTGTCCGCGGTGTTGGCGATCTGCCGCATCTTCATGGCTTTCTGCATTGGCGGTAGCGAGGTGTTCGCTTTGAGTCCCTTCATCTGAGTGGCTTCTTCCATCAGGATGGGAGCCATCTGCTGCTTCTGCGAGGGAGACAGCTGCAATGCGGTCGACATCTTCTGTAGCTTCTCCATCATTTCGGCCTTGTCGCCGTTTTCGCCCTGGGCCATTCCGTTCTGAGCGATCAGCGCGGGCGTCAGGCTCAGAATGGCGAAGGCAAACAACATGGCGGCAATTTTCGCGGACAATTTCTTCATGACACATCCTTTCGAAATGGTTTCGAATTTCTAATTAAAGCCGAGGGACATTGCTGGCGAGTCGCGACCGGTCATCGCCGCAATCATCCGGTTAACAGTTTTTCCCGTTTGTCCGCGAAAACAGCGTTCCGCTCGGCGGACAATGCAAATCGGCGACGCAAACGGGCTGCGGCGCGCAAGATGGACAGGGGCCTTGAGATATACGTGATCGTCCAGCGGCCCGTCAAGCGGAATCTGCGGATGCCGCGCGAACGACTGGCAGAGCCGGCCTTCAGTGTCTGCGTGAGAACTAAGGTTTCGAATTGGTAGTGGAGCACAACGGTCAAGAACCCAGCGCCGTAGGCGCGGAATAGCTCAGCCCAGCACGCAGCCGAACCGGGGTCCCCAAGTCGCGCTGCCTTTGCGCGACTTGGGGTGGGACGGCGGAGTGCTGGGTAAGTGAGAAATTGATGCGAGTCCCGTAGGGACGGCTGAGGTTCTCACGCAGAAACTTCAGGCCCGTATTACACGCATCACGAACGCCACGCCCTGCGGAGAAGTTTCAAATTTTCGAGTTTCACTATCGCTGGAGTGCAGCATTCAAGTGTCCAGCGTGAGGACTGGAGTTTCGCATTCCCGGTGAAATAAAACAGCCAACAAATCAGTGTTGGCAAATCCCTCAGGATTGGCCGGTGGCGCGACGGCACATCTGTGTTTCCCAAAGCCGCGAAGCAGTTCCTTGCGGAACGCCGTTCCGACACTTTTCTGGCTAGTCACAACATTTCCTTTCCCGCAGCGGGTAGAGTAAGAGCAGTCACTCATGGACCGTCTTGACGAGCTTTTGCAGCGCACGTTTCGGCTGGCGGACTTCCGACCGCATCAGCGGGAAATCGTCGAAGACGTGCTCGCCGGCAACGACGTCGTCTGCGTCATGCCGACCGGCGCCGGCAAGAGCCTCTGCTTTCAGTTGCCGGCGGTGCTGCTCGAAGGCCTCACCGTTGTGGTCTCGCCGCTGATCTCGCTGATGGCCGACCAGGTGCATCAGTTACAGGCGCTCGACGTGCCGGTGCTGTTGCTGAACAGCTCGCAGTCATCGGCCGAGCAGGTACAGGTCCTCGCCCAGGTGCGGCAAGGCTTCACCGGATTGTTGTATCTCGCGCCGGAGCGTTTCGCGGCTCCGTCATTTCAGCGGCTGCTGCCGCAGCTTCGACCGCGCCTGCTGGTGGTCGACGAAGCTCACTGCCTCAGCTTCTGGGGACACGACTTTCGCCCGGAGTACATGCGCCTGGGCGAAGTGCGCCGGCAGCTGGGTTCTCCGGCGACCATGGCGTTGACGGCGACGGCCACGCCCAACGTTCGCAACGACATCGTTCAGATGCTGGGGTTGCGCAGTCCGAAGGTGCACGTTACCGGATTCGATCGTCCCAACCTGACCTATGCCTGCCGGCGTCTGGATATGGAGTTCGACAAAGACGCGGCGCTGTTGCGCGGGCTGGCAGTGCAGGCGGGAAGCGGGATTGTTTACTGCGCTACCCGGCGGCTGGTGGAAACGCTGGCGGCGCTATTTCAACAGCGCTTTCCGCAGCGCACGGTGCGCGCCTATCACGCCGGCATGGATCAGGATTCGCGGCGCACCAGCCAGGAAGATTTCATGGCCAACGCCGGCGCCGTGGTGGTGGCTACCAACGCCTTCGGCATGGGCATCAACAAACCCGACATCCGCTTCGTAGTGCACTACAACATCCCTTCCAGCCTGGAGGCGTATTACCAGGAAGCGGGCCGCGCGGGGCGCGATGGCCGCCCGGCTCAGTGCATTCTGTATTGCAGCGCGCGCGACCGGCACACCCAGGAATTCTTCATCGACAAGATTGGCGAGAACAACCCGTCGCTCTCGGCTGAACAGGTCGCGAGCTTGCAGTCGCACGCCCGGCAGAAGCTGGAGCAGGTGTTCAGCTACGCGTACCGCTCACGTTGCCGGCGGCGCGCCATCCTGGACTACTTCGGCGACAGAGCGCCGGTCGAGCGCTGCGTATGCGATGTTTGCCGCGGTGATGTGCGGTCTGCGCCGTCGTCGAAAGCAGGGACGCGGCGCGACACGAAACGGCGCGAGACGAAAGTAAAGCGGGCAATGCTGGACGAGGATCCTCTGGACGAGGCGGCTGAGTTGCGATTCGAGCGCCTGAAGACGGCGCGCCGTGAATTGGCAGCGCAGGAGAAGTGGCCGGCGTTCTGCATCGCGCACGATTCGGTGTTGCGCGAGGTCGCGCGAGTGGCGCCGAAATCACTGGATGCGCTGGGGAAAATTTCGGGTGTAGGCCCGCAGAAGCTGGAGAAGTTTGGCAAAGTGTTTCTGGCGGCGGTAAACGGGTCGTAAGTGGCGGCGCCGATATTGAAGCCGTTCCCCTTCAAGGCTCCGCAGCCAGTGAGTTGTCATCCTGAGCGGAGCGGTCGCCGTGAATTTCGGCCCGCCGAGTTTGCGGGCCGGCGACTGCGCAGTCGAACGGATCTGCGGTTCGAGCAGGGTTATGTTTTTCCACTGAACGATACAAACAGCAGATCCCTCGTCGGGCTGAAGTGGCTGCGTGACAACTGAAGTTCCGCACGGGCAGTGGGCTACGAGCTCCCCCCGCCGATCGCCACCAGGTACAACGGGCTGCAAACCAGCGCCGCAGGCGCGAAACAGCTTAGCCCAGCACGCAGCCGAACCGGGGTCCCCAAGTCGCGCTGCTTTTGCGCGAATTGGGGTGGGATGGCGGAGTGCTGGGTTAAGTCGGAAATTATACGAGCCCGTAGGGACGACAGATGTTCTCGCGCCGATACTAAAGCCGTCCTCGTGATGACAATATAAGGGGAAGTCGTGACGGCGCAGCTGAAGCTGCGCCCTTTCAAAGTGGAATGCTGTCATCCCGACCCTCGGCTTCAGCCCGAGTGGAGGGACCTGCGGTTCCCCTGGGCCGCGATGGAACTGATGGAAGAGCCGGGCATTAGAATCCCGCATCCGCAGGGTCGAGTCTGAAGCCGCCACGCATAAGACTACTCAACTATTGCGTCGCCAATTAAGTTCTCGAAGATGATTGAAATTGAGAGTGTCAATTCCCTCAGTTTGCAAGGCCTGAGACAATCGGAAATCGTCGGTAAGGACTAGGTAACGATTCTTTGCAATTACACCTATTCCTGCATCAGTAAGCCCGAATCGCGCCCAGCGATTTGCCAGGGCGGAGATACTACCCAAGTACTCCTCTTTCAGAATCAGCAACTGCCTCGCAATGGAAGCGAAATATGCCTTCCGCTCGACCTCAGGAATGCCATTCGACAGATTGCTGACTTCCGTCAGAATGTTAGGCGTGGTAATTATTGGTTTACACCGGTCGAGTATTCGCACGAGGATCACGAAGTCTTCCTCAGTGAACTTTGCTAATCGACTATTTTGTCGGATTTGCTTTCGATCATAAGCCCCGAGGAAAAAGAGGAGCAACAGGTTTGAATCAACAAGGACGCCGCGCCTGGCATAGGCATGGAGTAATTCACCTGCCTGCAGCATGGATTATGCTGCAGCCAAAGTTCTGATCTTGACTGAGATAAATTCGCCGGTGTCTGCGTGGAGCTTAACAATTTTATAGTTCCGGCCTCCCCCGAGCATAGATTGAATGGACGTATTTTCAGGGGCGGGGTAACTAAAAGTTATCATCCAGAACTGCTGATCGTCAGAGAGCTCGACCTCCTCAAGCAGAAGTTGAGATGGGGCAACTCCCATAATTCCAGACAAGAAACCGCGAGCGAGCTCTACTGCCTTTTTCACTTCTACAGGCATTGCAATCCCCTGCATAAGCATAACAGGCGGGATCGCTCCCGCCCTCTGCTCAATCGTATTTCGCTAATTGCCACACGCTTGTACTACGTCATCGTGTGGGCCGTTCGTTACTTGCCCGAATTTACTCGCTGGCTTCGTCGCCGGCCTTGCTGATGGCGATGGTCTCGCCTACGTCGCCCACCTTGAAGCGGGCGAAGCGGCGCACCGAGATATTTTCGCCCAGCTTGCCGACCACGCTGGCAATCAGCTGATAAACCGTCATGGTCTGGTCCTTGATGAAGGGCTGCTCATACAGGCAAACCTCCTCATAGAACTTCGCCATCTTGCCTTCGACGATCTTCTCGATCACCGGAGCCGGCTTGCCGGTCTGGGCAGCCTGCGCGCGATAAATGTCCTTCTCTTTTTCGAAGGCATCGGCCGTGACATCTTCCTTGCGGATGAAGCGCGGATCGGTGGCGGCGATGTGCATGGCCACGTCGTGCACCAGGTTCTTGAAGTCGTCGGTGCGGGCCACGAAATCGCTTTCGCAGTTGACTTCCACCAGCACGCCGATCTTGCCGCCGGCATGGATGTAGTTGGCTACAGAACCCTCGCTGGTGGCGCGAGTCGCTTTCTTGGCGGCGGTAGCAATGCCCTTCTTGCGCAGCAGAACGATGGCTGCCTCGAGATCGCCCTTGGCTTCCGTCAGGGCGTTCTTGCAATCCATCATGGGTGCGTTGGTCTTGTCACGAAGCTCTTTGACTTGTGCGGCAGAAATATTCACGGATGTAGTGCTCATCGTTCGGGAATCCTTTATTAAAGCCGTCAGCCATCAGCTGTCAGCTATCAGTTAAACAGCCTTCGGCTATCAGCCTCCAGCCAGTAGTTGAAATCCATGTTTGCCTGCGATGGATCGGCGAAGGCCGCGCTCCATGCGCATATTGCTCACTTCAAAATCGGGCCCTAGCTGAAAGCCGACGGCTGAGAGCTGATAGCCAAAAAGCAAGCCCGCGCTCGATCGGACGCGCGGGCCGCTAAACCACTCGTCAAATCCTCAACTGATGTTTACGCGCTGGTATTCTCAGCTGCGGCGCGCCGTCCGCCTTTGCCCAGCACTTCTTCCATGCTGAGCTCTTCAGCCTCATCGGCGCTGGTCGGAGCAGCCGCCGGAGCAGTTGCTTCGCCTTCCGGCGTCGCGGCAGCGGCTTCGGCTGATTCGCTGTACTGCACGCCGGCCGAGATGTCCGCCATCTGCTTGTCGGTCGCAGCCTGCGAACCCTCAACCACCGAGTCGGCAATCTTCGAGGCAAACAAGCGGATCGCCCGCAGCGCATCGTCGTTGCCGGGAATCACGTAATCCACTTCCGTCGGATCGCAGTTGGTATCGACCACAGCGACTACCGGGATGCCCAGCTTGCGCGCTTCCTTCACCGCGATCTGCTCCTTGTTGGAGTCGATCACGAACAGCGTGTCGGGCAGGCGATTCAGGTTCTTGATGCCGGCCAGGTTAGCCTGGAGGTGCTTGCGCTCGCGCTCCAGCTTGACCACTTCCTTCTTCGGCAGCAGCTCGTAGCGGCCATCGGTGGCCATCTCGTCGAGCTCTTTCAGCCGCTTTACCGACTTCTGCACCGTGACCCAGTTGGTCAGCAGTCCGCCCAGCCAGCGCTGGTTCACATAGAACATGCCGCAGCGCGTCGCTTCTTCGGAGATAGCGTCCTGCGCCTGGCGCTTGGTGCCTACAAACAACACCAGCTTGCCATCAGCGGCCATGTCCTGCACGAACTTGGACGCTTCCTTGAACATCTTCAGCGTCTTCTGCAGGTCGATGATGTAAATGCCATTGCGCTCGCCGAAGATGTACTCCTTCATCTTCGGGTTCCAGCGTTTCGTCTGATGCCCGAAGTGAACGCCAGCTTCGAGCAACTCCTTCATGGTGATATTTGCCAAGCTACCTCCTAGGTGCTTGCATCCTTTGCGGCGGCCCGCAGGCCGGTTAGCTCAGGATTGCTTTCCCCGTCACCCGCCTTTTTGAGTGCGGGAAGATTTCGTTCCGGTTGGTATTGCTTGGATCCGCTCGCCCCCGGAACCAAAAGGCGAGCAGTTGCCAGTAGTCAGCTGCCAGTCGCCAGTTTTCCACTGGCTACTGACTACTGGGTACTGGCTACTAGCGTTTGCTGAACTGGAAGCGCTTACGAGCGCCCTTTTGGCCGTACTTCTTGCGTTCCTTGCCACGAGCATCGCGGCGCAGGAAGCCTTCAGCCTTCAGCTTGGGACGCAGCTCAGGGTTGAACTCCTGGAGCGCGCGGGCAACGCCCATGCGCACCGCGCCGGCCTGGCCGTTGACGCCGCCGCCGCTGACCGTGCAGGTCATGTTGAAGCTGCCGGAAGTCTCGGTGAGCACGAATGGCGACTTCGCCATGATGCGCTGCGCTTCAGTTACGAAGTGCTCGTCGAAACCCTTGCCGTTGACCTTGAACTCGCCGTTACCGGGGCGAAGGAACACGCGGGCCACACTCGACTTGCGCCGACCCGTACCGTAATACTGAACCAGTTCTGCCATCGTGAATTCGTTGGGAGCCAGCTCCCTTAATCCTTCCCAAAGTTTTTGAAGGGGCGTACCTTCAGGTGCGCCGTTCGATACCACACAATCAGTCGGGCTTCAGCCCGGGAAAAATAAGCGTCGCTCTACGCGCGCTTGGCGAAAACAGCAGCGATCGCTTCCGGCTTCTGGGCCGAGTGCGGATGCTTGTCGTCGCGATAAACCTTCAGCTTGCTGGCCATGGCGCGTCCCAGCTTGGTGTGGGGCAGCATGCCGGTGATGGCCTCTTCCACGATCCGTTCGGGTTTGCGCGTCAGCCGCTTCTTGTATTCCTCGGCCTTCATGCCACCGGGATATCCCGAATAGTTGTAGTAGACCTTGCTGTCAGCCTTCAGGCCGCTAATGCGGACCTTGGCGGCGTTGATCACGATGACGTGGTCGCCGGTATCCATGAAAGGCGTGTATTTAGGGCTGTCTTTGCCAGAGAGGATGCGCGCCGCACGGCTCGCCAGGCGGCCCAGTGTCTGGCCGTCGGCATCAATGACAAACCACTTGCGCGCAATTTCCCCTTTGGGGAAATAGGTTGACATCTTTAAACTCTCCCAGAATTTGAAAACCGCGAAAGAGCCGCTCAGTACAGCGCTGAATGCGCAATGACTTTCAGGCGGGCAAACGCAGGACTACGAAAGATTTAAGAATAGACTAAGGCCGCCGCCATTGTCAACGAAACCATCGCGGCGCGCCCCGAATTACGCCAGCAAAAACCTAGTATAACGCAGGGGATGGAAAGCGCGGTGTGGCACATATTGGAGGGACGCGGTTTAGCAGCTGGCACCTGGCGCCTGGCATTTAGTATTTTGCTGTCATCTTGAGTTGTTTGTCATCTTGAGTCGTTTGTCACCTTGAGTTGTTGTCATCTTGAGCTGCTGTCATCTTGAGCTGCTGTCATCTTGAGCTGTTGTCATCTTAAGTTGCTGTCATCTTGAGCGAAGGCGCGCCGACTTTTGCGCGTCCGAGTCGAAAGACCTCTACAGCGGCAATGCGGCCAGCGGTCGCTGCGCTCAGGATGACCAACCCACCGCTCAAATGGTGCTCCCCCTACGCACAGCCGGGTTGCCTGAGATAGGGGTCCTTCGACTCCGGCGCGCAAAAGCGCGCGCCTACGCTCAGGATGACAAATCAGGGTTGTGGGCCGGATTTGAAAGGGGCGCGGTGAAGCCGCGCCGTTCCCCGATGACCACCATAGCCCGGAGGGCGAGATTTGTTTTAGCCGTGGGCGTGAGCCCGCGGTAGGGTCTTAACCGAAAACCCGAGTCCCGCAGGGACGGCACAACAGCTTACTTCTTCGCCTGAGCGTCGCTCCCCGCCGGCTTCTGGTTCCACTCATCCGGAAACATGTCGCGCAGCAGGTAATACTCGTTGATCGGGCGATCGTCATCTAGCGCCGGGAAGTTGGGCGAGCGGGCAATCAGCTTCTCGGGCGACGTCTCGTTGAACAGCACCAGGTTGAACTGGTCTTCCGGTGTCCGCGCCGGTCCCCATTCCATCATGTCGGTAATGGCGCTTTGCGGCATGCGCGCCAGCAACTCCTTCGCGGTGCGGTCCGGAATCGGCTGATCGCTGGCGAGATAGTGAATACCGTCGCGCCCGAACATCGAATCCCACACCTTCACGTAGGGGAAAACATCCATCAGCGCGCGCGCGACTGAGGCGCGATCAGCATCGTCGCCCAGGTACATCCATTGCTGCAGGATGCCGCCCGGCCGCAGATGCTCCTTGACCTGTACATAGAATTCGCGCGAGTACAGCAGGCTGGAGCCGGCAGCCTCCACCGGTGGCGGCGGGTCGATGATCACCGCGTCAAACTTTTCCGCTGAGCGATCGAGGAAGCGCCGGCCATCGTCAATCACGATGTGCGCCTTCGGCGACGCCCGCAGCGCGGCGCCATCGGCATGGTAGTAGGTGAACAGCGACGGCACGCTGGGCACCAGCTCCACCACCGTCACCGGCACTCCCCACGACATCACCGAGCGAAACGTGGTTCCCATGCCGAAGCAAATCACCAGCACGTTCTTGGGCGGCTCCGATAGATGGCTGAGGGTGAAGTGCGCCATCATCTTGGTCACCGGCGTCAACACGGTCATGCCGATACCGTTCACCAGCAGACGCTTGCTCATGCCGCTGCCGGCCGCGATCACGGTCGCGGTGCTGTCGCGCACGATGATGCCGTCGCGATAGAAATTTTCGTAATCGCGCGTAAAGAAGAAGACGGTGAGCGCGGCGATGACCAGGCCTCCCGCCGTCGCCGTCTGCCACAGCTTTTCTTCTTTAGCTTTCTTGTCGCGCATCATCGCCATGGCGAACCAGGGCGCGACAAACAGCAGCATGGAAATGCGCTCGCCCACCAGCGGCAGCAGCACAAAGCCCGACAGCAGCGGCCCTACGATGCAGCCCAGCACGTTGACCGCGTAGGCGCGCCCGGCCCGGTCAGGATCGCCCGCGGCCCAGCGGTCGACCAGCATCGGCGTCAGGAAACCGATGATGGCGGCGAAGGGAAACACGCCGATAAACACGCGCAGCCCGGCGGACAGGTCGACACGGCTGTCGGCGGTGAGCAGAGGCAGCAGCCCGGCCAGCGCCAGCGAAATCCACAGCAGCCGGTTCTCGTGGCCGCGCTCGCGGCGGCTCCACAGGCGATAGACCTGCGAGCCCAGGAACGTCGCGAGCAGGTATGACGCCAGAATCTTCGCGAACGAGTACACCACGGGTCCGACGAAGAAGGTGTACAGCCGAATCCAGATGACCTCCATGCCCATGGTCGCCAGGCCGGTGGTAAACAGCAGCACCAGGATGGCGCGATCGTTTTCGACTGGCCCGCTAGGCGCGGCTTCGGACGCCGGCGCCGCGGCCGCGACTGCCTTGGAGCGCAGCGTGAGGAGGATGGCCGACACGAAGATCAGCAGGTTCAGCAGCGCGCCGACGCGCAGGGTTCCGTGAAATCCATACAGCTCGATCAGTGCAGGCGTGATGCTGGCGCCTGCGACAGCTCCCAGAACGTTGGCGAGATACAGGAAGCTGAACGAGCGCCGCGACTCCCACTTGGGCACGCTGCGAATGGCGAACATCGCGATGGGGATGGTCGCGCCCATGCACGCGCACCAGGGGATGAGCGTCAGCGCCAGCCACGAGCCCGAGAGCAGGTAATAGATGCCGGAGGAGATGGAGCTTTGCCCGGCGATGGATTCCAGCAGGCGGCTGCCCCAGGTCAGCTCCAGCGGCACCACCAGCGCAGAGATGCCGATGATGAGCTCGCACATGGCGTACAGCCGCAGCGGGGCGATCTTGATGCGATGGCCGTGACGGCGCACCCAGGCTCCCGCCAGCCACGAGCCTGCGCCCAGCCCGGCCATGAAGACCGAGAGCACAATCGAGACCAGGGCAGTGTTGACGCCGAACTTGGCCATGGCCAGCCGCAGCCACACCAGCTCATACACCAGGCTGCACAGGCCCGAGAAGAAAAAGAAAATCGACACCCAGATCATTGCGTCCCCAGGGGAAATGAATCGAAAGGAGTTTACAGGATACTGGAAGGCGAAGATCTAAAACAGTTGTCGGTTGTCGGTTGTCAGTTGTCAGTTGTCAGCTATCAGCTCTCAGCTGTCAGCCGTCACCTCTTGGCTCTTAGGCATTTAGCTCTTAGCTCTCAACCCCCAGCTCTCAGCTCTTAAGCATCTAGCATTTAGCATTTGGCATTTGGCATTTAGCACTTAACACTTGGCATTTAGCAACTAGCATTTAGCATTCAGCATTTAGCAGCTAGCATTGCTTTGTCATCCTGAGCGGAGGCGCGCCGCCTTTGCCCGCCGGAGTCGAAGGACCCCTACCGCCGCAAAACCCTCCACGCATCTGTGCCGTCTCGGAGGGGACTACAACGCTTCCCAGCCTTGAAAGGCCGTCCCGCTACGTACGCGATACCGCGTCGAGCCCTCCCTGACACGCAGATCTCGGACCCGCTTGCACAGCCCTACCGACAACCGACAACCGCTTTGTCATCCTGAGCGAAGTCGAAGGACCCCTACCCGGATGACAGCGCCGCTCGTCTCGCATTACTCTCTTTGCATGGCGAAACCTGTTCCCCTCGGCACGCGCGCCGAGATCGAAAGAACCGTGGAATTCCGGCATACCTTGAGCGCCTGGAAGGCGGAACTGCCTCCCGTGTTGTCCACCCCGCACATGATCGGCTGGATGGAAGGCGCCGGCTACGAGGCGCTGGTGCCGTTCTGCGAAGGCGACGAGGTGACTGTCGGCACTGCCATCAACGTCATTCATCGTGCGCCTACCAGCATCGGCGCGACCGTGAAATGCGAGGCTGTGCTGGAGTCGGTCAACGGCCGCTTTCTCACCTTTCGCGTGAGCGCCAGCAATGGCAGCGAGGTCATCGGCTACGGAACCATCGGGCGAACCTTCGTGAGCCAGCAACAATTCGCCAAGCGCTACAACAGCGCGGCTCCGGCCAAACAGAGCTGAACGCTGAATTGCCACGGTGGAGTAGGTTGCTTAAAGGGACGGCCTTCTAAGCCTTAGCCAGCAATAAAGAGACGGTTTCAGCGTGGATCGCGTGAAACTTTGTCTGGATTTTTTTCGAAGGGGACGGCCTTTAGGCCGTCCTCAAATATTGCAAAATTAACCCGGCTTTAGCCGCTGAGGAACCTGGTTTTTACTTTCTCCGGGGATCGAAAATCTGCGCTGCAACCGACAGCTCGCATCGGCTATTCGAATTGATCTCGTCGCTGCCGCGAACGGGCTCGATGGCTTCTCCGCTGGGACGAATCACGGCTGACGCCTGGAACCTCCCGCGCCGCCGGCCCATCTGTAACAGCAGTAACTAAATTCTTATGGGGAGTTTTTTATGGCACGACTGAACTTCACCACCGCTTCCAGCGATGTCATGCAGGCCATGCTGCAACTGCAAGAACGTGTCAGCAACCTCGGGCTGGAGACGCGGCTGCTTCATCTGGTTTATCTCGTAGTCTCGCGCATCAACGGCTGCGCCTACTGCATTGATATGCACAGCAAGGACCTGCACGCCGAGGGCGAGAGCGATCTGCGCATCGACCTGGTGAGTGTGTGGGCCGAAACCGATCTCTACAGCGAGCGCGAGCAGGCTGCCTTCGAGTGGGCCGAGTCCGTCACTCGCGTCAGCGAAACCCATGTGCCCGACGAAGTGTTTGCGCGCGCGCGCAAGAGTTTTTCCGAAGAGGAACTGGCGAAGCTGACCCTCGCCGTGGTCACCATCAACGCCTGGAACCGCTTCTGCATCTCCTTCCGCGTCGAGCCCGGACATTACCGTCCGGCACAGAAAAAGGCTGCCAGCTAACCGTGGAGGAAGCGCGTATCGCCGAGCTGTTGCAGCCGTTTGTTGCGGACGGCCACCTCTCGTCCGAAATTCTGCACCAGCTCCGGCGCTATCTCGATTTGCTGCTGCGCTGGAATGCCCGCATAAATCTGACCGCCGTGCGCGATCCTGAACAGATGGTAACCCGACATTTCGGCGAATCATTGTTTGCCGCGCGAATATTGTCAGCAGACGACAAGCCGCCTGAATCCGATCAACCGGCAGCTTGGCAAACGCTGGCCGATATCGGCTCCGGCGCAGGCTTTCCGGGCATTCCCATCAAGCTTTATGCACCGCGCCTCAAGCTCACTCTCATCGAATCACAAAGCAAGAAAGCCACATTCCTGCGCGAAGTTATCCGCACCTTGCAACTCGAAAACGCCGAGGTGTTCTGCGGCCGCGCGGAACAATATGCCAAGACCGCAGATATCATTACCCTCCGCGCCGTCGAACAATTTGAACGCACCTTGCCGCTGGCGGCCGGGCTGGTTTCTCCCGGCGGCAGATTGTGCTTGCTGATCGGCGCCTCGCAAACCGATTCGGCTCGCGAACTCGCAGGCAAAAGCTGGGCGTGGTCCGATCCGGTGCCTGTGCCGCTCAGCAGCAGCCGCGTAATCATGTTCGGCAAAAACCAGAGTCTCACATTGTAGGACGTCGACGATTTCGGCTTCCTGTTCAATACCTGGCTTCCATTCGCGCTGAACGGTGGAAAACCTATCTTGAATTGTGGATCGAGCTATTCCGTCTCGCTCGCGCCAGACTGGAACGTTCCCCAATCCCTGTTTCCTAAACCCCGCAATCCCGCACTTCGCGCGCCTCATTCCAGCTCTCCTTTGAATTAACTCTCCTCCGCCTTGCAAACCCGCAGTGCCCGATAGCATCACATCTATCCTGACCGGGTGTAGACCACAGACAACCGAGAACGGAGATGGCATGAGTTGGCGTAAGACTTGCATCCTTTATTCCTGCGTCGCCGCAGTATTTCTGCTGATGGCGATTGTCCCCGCAGCCGCGCAGAGCAGTATGGCTGCCCCCGACAATTCCAAGATGAACAAGGGCGACCAGAGCACCTCGGCGATGACCGCCGATCAGCAGAAGAACAACCGTTCTGACCTCGATATCACCAAGGAGATCCGGCATTCGCTGACCCAGGACAAATCTCTCTCCACCTACGCCCACAACGTCAAAGTGATTACCGAGGGCGGCAAGGTCACGTTGAAGGGCCCGGTACGCACGGACGAGGAGAAATCGACGGTGGTGGCCAAGGCAACGCAGGTCGCCGGCCAGGGCAATGTGAACGACGAGTTGACGGTCGCTCCCAAGAGTCACTAAGCGCAATTTCAACCAGGAAGGAAACCACATGGCAGGTAAGAACACATCGGCATTTGGCATTTACCGCAATCGCGCAGAACTGGAACGGGGCGTTGACGCCTTAAGGGAAGCGGACTTCCGCAACGAGGACATTTCCGTCCTGTTCCCGGATAACAAAGGTTCCAAAGAATTCGCTCACGAGAAAAATACCAAGGCCCCTGAGGGCGCAACCACCGGAGCCACTACCGGCGCTATCGTTGGCGGCGGCTTAGGTTGGCTGGTCGGCATTGGCGCTCTGGCCATTCCCGGCATCGGCCCCTTTATCGCTGCCGGCCCCATCATGGCTGCGCTGGCAGGCATGGGCGCGGGTGGTGCGGTGGGCGGAATCACCGGAGCCCTCATCGGCGCCGGCATTCCCGAGTACGAAGCCAAGCGCTACGAAGGACGAATCAAAAACGGCGGCATTCTGTTGTCGGTACATTGCGACGATTCCGCCTGGACCAAACGCGCCAAGGAAATTCTGGAGCACACCGGCGCGGACGATGTTTCTTCCACCGGCGAGGCCTCGGCCGATTTCGATAAGTCCGACCGGCCGCTGCCTAATTCTCGGGGAGTAGCCTAGTCTAGTCAGACAATGTAGGACGTACGACAATGGGGTAGAGAGCGAGGAACTTGGATGCTGCAAGGCGCCTCCTCTCTACCCTTTCCAGCAACTCTCGGTAACCCCAACTCCATTGCAAGTGCACGCTGCTCAGGCCGAGGCAGCTGCGAGATGACCATCTCGGCTAAAGAGGGATTATGTATCACCACGTAAAAAAACTCATGTACACCGTCAACGTTGGAACCCCGGATCCGCGTTTCGGCAACATGCTGCTGGAGCAGTTCGGAGGCGCCAACGGAGAGCTGGCTGCCGCCATGCAATATTCCATTCAGGGATTTAACTGCGAAGATCCCGCCCGCAAAGACCTGCTGATGGACATCGGCACCGAGGAACTCAGCCATCTGGAGATCGTCGGCGCCCTGATCCGCATGCATCTCAAGCCGATGAAGGACGATCGCGCGGCCGCCGAAGCTGATCCCCTGGTCGCCATCGCCGGCGGCGGCGGAGTGAGCCTGTACAACTCGGTGGGCGACGCCTGGACCGCCGACTACCTGAAAATCACCGGCGACGTTGCCGTCGATCTGCGCAGCAACATCGCCGCTGAGGCGCGTGCCAAGATCGTCTACGAGCGGCTTATCGGATTCACCGAAGATCGCGGAACGCGCGAAGCCTTGCAGTTCTTGATGACGCGCGAGATCACGCACATGCGCGCCTTCACCGCTGCTTTGGAGAGCATGGACAAGCCCGAGTTCTCCATCGGAACCATTGCGCCCACACCCAAGCTGGTAGACCAGTACTTCAACGCCTCCACCGGCGAAGGCGATGAGGGTGAGACCGACCACGTCGGTCCCTGGAACAAAGGCAACGGTCTGCATCTGGTGGAGTCGGAAGCCACCGGCGGCGAAGGCCTCGACGTCAAGCCATATGAGCCACAGCTAAATTCCGAAGTAACCTCGCCGGTCGATTCCACACCCGTCGGCCAATACCTGGGCGACGGACATGCGAAGAAGACGGCACAGAAAACCCGGCAGAAGCTGGCGTCGTAAGACGCGGACATGCGGTAGACAAAGCACCCACTCAGGCAAACCAGCTTGGGTGGGTGCTTATCATTTTCCGGACTACTTACCACCGCAAGCTTCGTCCTAAAATTGTCATCCCGGCCGGCGGCTTCACAGTTTGCTGAAAAACTCGACTGGGGTGGTATCTCGGGTAGAGCCGGCCTTCAGGCCAGCGTCTAAGTCGTTTATCGTTTTTGTAGCCGGTTTCCAGCCGGCGACAGAGCGTTGCCCGAGTTTTTCCGCACACTGTTCAGCCGGAGCGGAGTGACCTGCTTTTCTACCACCCTGCGGAAGTTCGTCTTCACTCTCCTCACATTTAGAATTGCGCGCCGCGCGCTGACGCGGCTATTCTCTAGCAGATCGCTGCTATGCCAAAACTCTATACCCCACGCGATGCCGCCCAGGTGCTGGGCATCAGCTATGCCTCGCTGAAGCAGTGGATCTATCGCGGCAAGCTGAAGAGCGTGCAGACACTCGGCGGTCACCACCGCATCCCCGAGTCAGAAATCGATCGCCTGTTGCCGCGCGTGACTGTCAGCGGCGCTCCCGAAACGCGTCGCGGCATGTATCGCCGCATCAGCGGACGCAACCAGTTGCTGGGCCGGGTCACGGACGTCAAAGTCAGCGGCCTGATGGCGCAGGTCACGCTGTCGATCGGCAATCAGCACATCACCTCGGTGATCACCGCCGACGCGGTGCGCGAGCTGCGGCTGAAGAAAGGCCAGATCGCCGCCGCCCTCATCAAGTCCACCGAAGTGATGATCATTTTGCCCGAGTAGTGAAGCACCGTTTCAGCGGTGCAGACTGTTCAAGTGCAACGCCAGTTCCGCTGCAGACTGCCGCGGTTTGAAAGGGCGCACCTTCAGGCGCGCCGCGTCATCCTCCTAATATCTGTCATCCCGACCGACGGCTTCAGCCGGAGCGGAGGGACCTGCTTTTTGACGGCGCAGGAGTGCCGTCCCTACAGGACTCGGGTACCCTAATCCAACGGAGACGGCGCAGCTGAACCTACGCCCCTTCAAACCTGGCCACAATCATCGTTCGTCACCCCGACCGCAGGCGCACCGCCTACGTCCCTTCAAGTCTGACCTACAACCCCGATTTGTCATCCTGAGCGCAGGTGCGCTGCCTTTGCGCGCCGGAGTCGAAGGACCCCTACTCCAGGCAACCTGGCTGCGCATAGGTGGAGCACCGCTTCAACGGCAGATTTAGTTTGTCATCCTGAGCGCAGGTGCACCGCGCGGTCGAACGGAGCTGCTGCTTCGAGGGCGCACAGCGGATCCTTCGTCGGACTGAAGTCCTCCTCGTGATGACAATTTAGGAAGCGCGACTTTCGGCGCAGCTGAAGCTACGCCCCTTCAAACCTAACCTACAACCTTGATTTGTCATCCTGAGCGCAGGCGCGCCGCCTACCTGACTTCAAACCTGACCTACAACCTTGATTTGTCATCCTGAGCGCAGGCGCGCTGCCTTTGCGCGCCGGAGTCGAAGGACCCCTACTCCAGGCGCGACTTGGGGACCGCGGTTCCGGCTGCGGGTTGGGCTAAACTGTTTCGCGCCAACAACGCTGGCTTGTTCGCCGTTCTACTCCACGCCAATGCGAAACTCCAGTTCTCACGCAGGCACTCAAGGCCGCCCCCTTCAAACCTGACTTAGTCAGAGCTTCCCTAACCTCTCGTCCCCAATCCCAAGTCCCTCCGTGCGCTCCGTGTCCTCCGTGGTGAAAATCCTTTATCCCCCCACGCCCACATCCGCCAACCCCAATCTTAACTAAACTCGTTTGACATTAACGGTTTGATTCGTTTAAATCGAACGGCGCACCCTGCCGCCCCGAACCCGTCCTCCCAGCAGGCCCTGCGCCATCGAGGAACGACCAATGCCTGCCCAGCACCGTTCGTGGATTGTGCTTTTCTGCCTGTTGTTGCTCGCCTGCCTGCCGACCGCGGCCCAGGTGTCGGCCAGCTTGTCCGGCCGGGTCACCGACCAGACCGGCGCAACCATCGCCGGCGCCAACGTCACCGCGCAGAACCTCGACACCGCGGTCACCCGCTCGACCGTCACCGACCAGGCCGGGCGCTATGAATTGCTCGCGCTGCCCATCGGCCGCTACCAGATTCACGCGACCAAGGCCGGCTTTGCCGAGCAGATTCGCACCGGCATCCAGCTGGTCGTCGGCCAGGACGCCACCGCCGATCTCACCTTGCAAGTCGGCAAGGTCAGCGAGCAGGTGAAGGTCGAATCCAACGTGCCCGTGGTCAACACCTCGACCCAGGACATCTCCGGCCTGGTGGGCGAAAAGGAAATTAAGACGCTGCCGCTGAACGGACGCAGCTACGATCTGCTGCTCACGCTGAATCCCGGCATCGTGAATTTCACCGCGGAGAAGACTGGCGGCATTGGCGTATCGAACTCCAGCACGGGCAACAACTTTTCTGTGTCCGGCAATCGTCCGCAGCAGAACCTGTTTTTGCTGAACGGTATCGAATTCACCGGCGCGGCCGAGAACAACATGACCCCCGGCGGTCCCAGCGGCGAATTGCTGGGCGTCGATTCGGTGCGCGAGTTCAACGTGCTGCGCGACACTTACGGCGCGGAATACGGCAAGCATCCCGGCGGGCAGATTGCCATCGTGACCCAGTCGGGCAGCAACGTGTTGCACGGCTCGCTCTACGAATTCATTCGCAACAGCGCACTCAATTCGCGCAACTACTTCGATCCTCCGGGAACCACGCCGCCGTTCCAGCGCAACCAGTTTGGCGGGGCGCTCGGCGGTCCCGTCCAGAAGGACAAAACATTTTTCTTCGTGAACTACGAAGGCTTCATCCAGAACCTGCACCAGACCTCGGTCGCGTTCGTGCCTTCGCTGGCGTCCCGCGCTCACGCTGCTGCTGACGTGCAGCCGCTGCTGAACCTGTGGCCGACGCCCTTGGCCAGCGATCCTACCTTCAACGGCATCTCGGCGTACTCCAGCAGCCCGCTGCAAACCATTCGCGAAAACTATGGCACGGCGCGCATGGATCACATCTTCTCGTCCAAGGACACGCTGTCGGCTGTCTACACCATCGACGACGGCCACGACTTCACGCCGACCACCGCCGATCCTTACAGCACCGACATCCTGACCCTGCGCGAACAAGTCGCCAGCCTGGAAGAGACGCACATCTTTTCCCCGACCCTGCTGAACACCGCGCGTTTCGGCTTTTCGCGCGCCGGCTACTTCTTTACCGGCGAGCCCACGCCCGGCACTCCGGCGGCCACCGTTCCCGGCTTTATTCTTGGCGACCCGGTGGGCGCGGTCGTGGTCGGCGGCAGCGCGGCCTCGAATCCGCAGGCGCAGATCGGACTGGCCGGCAGCAACAACGGCAGCAACCTGACGGTCGCGCGCAATCTCTACACTTATGAAGATCGCGTGAGCTGGACGCACGGCGCGCATCAATTCAGCTTCGGCGCGTGGTTCCAGCAATTCCAGTCGAACGAAACGCTTGCCCTCAGCCAGTACGGCCAGGCCACCTTCACCAGTCTGACCACGTTCCTCACCGGCGTCACCGGCAGCTTTCTTTACGATCCCACGCCGACGGAGATGAACTGGCGCTCGCTGTTCGGCGCTTTCTACGCGCAAGACACCATCCGCATGAGCCCCAAGCTCACGCTCACCCTGGGCTTCCGCGATGAGTTCTCCACCGGCTGGAACGAGGCGCACGGCCGCGCCGCGAATTACACCTTCCCTGACGGCGTCATTTCCAGCCAGCCCAACATCAGCAGCAATGCCTTCACCGTGAACAACGCGAAGTTCCTGCCGCAACCGCGCATCGGCTTGGCATGGAGCCCGTATCTGGGCAAGACCGTGGTGCGCGCCGGCTTCGGCATGTACAACGATTTGCAGGACGCGCTCGGCTATCGCATGGACCAGAATGCGCCCTTCAATCCGGCCTACAGCATCGCGTCGCTGCCGGTGTCGCAGCTGCCTATCAATCCGGCGCGGCCTGTGCCGAAGAAGGCGTTGCTGGTTCCCGGCGGCGTGCAGCCGAATCTCAAGATGCCGACACTGATCTCGTACTCGCTGCGCATCGAACAGCAGATCACGCCGAACACCATCTTTACCATCGGCTATGTCGGCTCGCACGGCTATCACGAACTGGTCGGCATCGACGCCAACGAACCGGTGCCGGTCATCTGTCCCGCGTCGCCATGTCCATCGGTGTATCCGGCGAATTTCCCTGCGGGTCTCGCGGGTACGCCGGTTCCTGCCGGAACGTATTACATTCCCGCTGGAACGCCCAAAGCCAATCCCAGCCTGGCGAATACCTGGACCTGGTTCTCCGCCGGCACCAGCAGCTATAACGCGATGCAACTCGATTTGAACCACCGTTTCAGTAACGACCTGTCGTTCCGCGCCAACTACACCTGGTCGAAAGCGTTGGACGATGGCGACTCGCTGAACCAGACCACTGCCGGCAACGCGCCCGGCCTGGTCGCCAATCCGTATGACATCCGCGCCGACTGGGGCCCGGCTACCTACGACGCGCGCAACCTGGCGTCCATCAGCGCCGTGTACGCGCTGCCCTTCGGCATGGGCAAGCGCTATGGCAGCAGCATGAGCAGCCTGGCCAACGGATTCCTGGGAGGCTGGTCGGTGACCAGCATCGTGAGCTTGCAGTCCGGATTCCCCTTCACCCCGCAGCTCAGCTACAACCCGGCGAACAATGGCGACACCCGCAATCCGGTGCGGCCGTTCGTCAATCCCAATTTCACTGGCTCGGTGATCACCGGCAATCCGAATCAGTATTTCAATCCCGCGGCATTTCTGGCGCCGCCGGCCAACAGCGGTTTCTACGGCAACCTTGGCCGCGACACCCTGACCGGGCCCGGCGTCGAGACCTGGGACTTCTCCGCCGTCAAAGATACGCCGATTCACGAACGCGCCAGCCTGCAATTCCGCGCCGAGTTCTTCAACCTGACGAACCACGTAAACTTCAACACCCCAAACCTGATCGTCTTCACCCCGACCGGCGTGTCGGGCACGGCCGGCGCCATCACCAGCACCTCGACCACGGCCCGGCAAATCCAGTTCGCGCTGAAACTGCTGTGGTAGGGCGCTTGGTCACGGAGAAGTCTCTGGTGTTTCGATGGGGCGGTGGTGCCGTCCCCCGGTGTCATCCTGAGCGAAGCCAGCCGTAGGCGAGCGCAGCCGAAGGATCTGCTGTTCGGACTTCTCAACCCAGGGCCCGTGCTTTGAAGGGGCGCAGCTTTAGCTGCGCCGTCAGCGCCCCGGCCCGCCCCGAGTCCCGTAGGGACGGCAGACAGCCCGGTTCTCAGTAACCCTCTACTCCGAAATGTTGCACGGATAAAGTCGCCGAACGGGCTACTCTGCATCACATGCCGTCATCTCACACTTCGAACGACCTTCTTTGCCGGGTGGCGCAGCCGAAGGACCTGCTGTTCCTCCCGCGACGAAGCGTGCGCAGGAAAAACACGTGCCGGTAGAGGTCCTTCGACTCCGCATTCGCAAAAAACGCGAATGCTGCGCTCAGGATGACAGGCTGGGGTTGGAACGCAAATGCTGCGCTCAGGAGGACAGGTCTTATACCGATAATCTCTTGACCCAACCCACGCACTTGCGGCAATCGCGGTCATAGGCGACAGCGTGTCAATGTTTTCCGTGTCACAACACATACATGGGGCGACTCTGACCGCGTGGCAGCGGCCTGGGCGGTTCCCTTCCGCCGGTAGCTTGGTTTAAGCTGGGCGGCATGACACTTTCTGCTCGCAATCAGTTGAAAGGTACCGTCGAGGAGATCCAGCTTGGCGGGGTGATGGCGCACGTCGTGGTGCGCGTGGGCGAAAACCTGGTGGAGAGCGTAATCACCCGGCGTAGCGCCGAGGAGATGGCTCTAAAGAAGGGCGACACCGTGAAGGTCGTCATCAAGTCGACCGAAGTCATGTTGCAGAAGGATTGACGCCCGGCAGCTCGGCCCCTTTCTGTATGCGATCGGCCAGCCGGAAACAGCGGCGGTTCGGCGACGTTCCAGAGGACGAAGATGTTCGCAATTCTTTGCCCGCAATTTCCATCGTGATACTGCGCGGTTATATCGACGAGAGTTACAGTCCAAAAGTCTTTTCCCTCTCTTGCGTCTTGAGCAATCTGTCTGGATGGATGCATGTCGAGTCCGCATGGAAGAAGTGCATCCGCGCTAAGAACGAATCACTGAAGAAACAGGGCCGCGCCACCATTTCTCGGTATCATGCTACCGACTGCAGTTCGCGTCTTGGGGAATTCAAGGGTTGGACTACTGGAAGAGCAGATTGAGCTCACCAAGAAACTGGTCGCTATCTTCAATCGAAATTCGAGTTGGGCTAACGTCATCGCTTATAGCGTGCCGATGGATGAATTTGCGCGTCAGTTCCCTGAATATGGCTCCGAATGTGTGTCGCAAACCTGACTAACGTCTGCGTCTCACAGCTGTCTCGTACACTTCACTATTGTGTACTTGAGCCAGCAGATCTGGTTGGCTTTTGCTATTGGACTCTCATTAAGTTTCTCATGATAGAAATGACCGATCTCTGGTCACGATTCCTCGACCTACTTTGCCCTCGTCCAACTCTGGATCAAACCGTTTGAAGAACCGTGGCGATGCGGCGAGGTGTCTCTGGCGACAGCCCAGTCTCGCGCAGCGGGACGAAAGAGCTTAGCCCAGCCTTTCAAGGCTGGGTAGGCTGGCAGGAATTGCGAGCCCCCTTCAGGGGCGACACAATCGCACCATGAAGTCGCCTGAAGACGTTGCCGTAACCGCTAAGGCGGTGCCATTCCTGCGGAGACGGGTTTTCGATTCAGCTAAGCCGCGCCCCCGGCTGGACGTCAAACCATCTCGAAAACACACAATCTTACCAGTAAGATTACCGCCAATAGTTATGCGTGATTTAAATTGTTAAAAACAAACAATTTAATTTAGACATATTGCTTCATGCAGCGGCTGTTGCAACGCACAATCTTACCAGTAAGATCATTTTCCCGCGAATGTTCCACGTGGAACAGTGGTCAGCCATCGTTTTTGTCGCCTTCAGGCGCAATCTCGGATTGACCGCCAGCCTGAAGAGACTGTGTCGCAAAGGCTAATGGAGTTCGTGGTGGAACAAACAGCTGGAATTGCAGCCGAATTAGCTGCGTCCTGGCCACATTTGTGTCAGTGCGGGCGTTAGGCTGCGGGCCGAGTGGGATAATGGGCATTTGTGTATAGATGTGGACGTTAGCCTGACGGCCAAGTGGGACAATGCAGAGGCGCGGAGCGGCGACATTGTGTTAGCCGCGGGCGTTAGCCTGCGGGCCAAGTGGACAAATGTCGAGCCGCGGAGTGTGACACTTGTGTTAGCCGCGGGCGTTAGTCCCGCGGGCCAGGAGGACTAAATGCAGAGCTGCGAAGCGGTGGCATTTGTGTATAGGTGTGGACGTTAGCCTGGACGGGCCGAGTGGGACAAATGCAGAGGCGCGGAGCGGTGACATTTGTTATGGCCGTGAGCGTTAGCCTGCTGGCCGGGTGGAAGAGATGCAGAGCTGCGGAGCGGCGACATTTGTGTTAGCCGCGGGCGTTAGCCCGCGGGCCACGAGGAAATAAGTGCAGAGCCGCGGAGCGGCGGCACGCGGTTGCGACACATTTCTCGGTGGCCCAACGTGTGGCGAAAGCAAGCACTCTCTCACCCTGACGAAGGCGGCAAGGCCCGATCACCAAGCCCCCATGAAAATCCCACGAAACCGCTGTGGTGCCGCCCCGACGGGGCTCCTGTTCGTTACCAGATGCACCCAGCCTTGAAAGGCTGGGCTAAACTCTTCCGTCTCGCCGCGCGAGACTGGGGCATTGCCAATGGGCGGCGAAGCGGGTCTGGGAGAATTGCAGGTCTCCTCAGAACACGGCCTTGTAAGTTCGGCAGAATTCGCGACGAAGCCATTGGTGGAAACGGGTACACGTTCCGAGCGTCAAAGTTAGGGTAATTAAGAAGTTGCCTGATGAAGTTGCTCGCCGTCGTGAGCCACTTTCCACAGCTGCGCACATCGGAGTTCGTGCGATGACTTGGCAGTGTGGCAAGTGGGTGTCGCCGCTCCGCGGCTCTCGGTTCGCTCCGCCCGTCCTGCGGGCTCACACCTGCGGCTAACCCAAAGTGTCGCCGCTCCGCGGCTCTCGATTTGCTCCGCCCGTCCCGCGGGCTCACACCCACGGCTCACCCAAATGTCGCCGCCCCGCCGCTCCTTGATTTCGCTCCGTCCGCCCCGCGGGCTTACGCCCACGGTTCACCCAAGTGTCGCCGCCCCGCGGCTCTGGATTCGCTTCGCCCGCCGCGCGGGCTCACGCCCACGGCTCACCCAAATGTCGCGGCTGCGCGGCTGAGTCGGCAATAGTTTCGGCTGGCTATTTCCCCCACGAAACTGGCGCTCCCGGTTGGGACGCGGTCTCGGAAGCCGTTCGTTAGGATGACCATCGACCGCCGAAGGAGGGCGCGTTCCACGTGGAACATTTCTGCCGAGTCCTTGGCAAGGTTCCACGTGGAACGTTTGTTCGCCTTGGAAACTGCCATTGCTCTACCCGCTCGCTAGTCGCCGCCGGCCTGCTGCTGCCGCGCCAGTCTGCTGCGGCTTCCTGGCCAATTTGTGCGTAATCGCCGGTGGCCTGCCCGTTAGTTACGCTTTCACGGACCCAGTTACCCACAAACTGCGAGCCTCTTAGCTTCCGCTGAATCAGCGGTTTCCGGCCCTCTTTCCGAGAATTGCACAGGTTTTCCTCGGAAAATCGAAATTCAGTGTGACTCGATGGTTGCCCCGCTTCGCCCGGCGTTCTAAGCTTCTAGACTACGGATTCAAGGTGAAGCCAGCTATGGGCAGGGTTCTCGCAGTCACCAACCAGAAAGGCGGAGTGGGCAAGACCACCACGGCGATCAACATCGCCGCGTCGTTCGCTGCGCACGGCGCCCGCACGCTGATCATCGACTGCGACCCGCAATCCAATGCCTCCAGCGGCCTGGGCTTTATGCGCGACCCGGACCGGCCCAACACTTATAAGGTCATCATGGGCGACGTCACTGCCGAAGAGGCGGCGCAGCCCACGGCGGTCGAGAACCTCAGCATGATCCCGGCACACAAAAACCTGCTGGGCGCCAACATTGAGCTGGTTACGCTGGATTTCCGCGAGTACCGGCTGCGCCATGCGCTGGAGCCGCTGCGCGATCGCTTCGAATTCATCGTGCTCGACTGCCCGCCGGCGCTCGACCTGCTGACCCTGAACGCGCTGGTCGCCGCCGACACCGTGCTCATCCCCATGCAGGCGGAGTACTTCGCGCTGGAGGGTGTGACCGAGTTGCTGGACACGATTGACCGTATTCGGGTGGAACTGAACCGCGGTCTGGCGGTTGAGGGCGTGGTGCTGACCATGTTTGACGAGCGTACCAACCTGGCACAATCGGTGGCGGCCGAGCTGCGCGGATTTTTCGGCGACCTGATGTGCGAGACGGCGATCCCGCGCAACGTTCGGCTGGCGGAAGCTCCCAGCCACGGCCAGGCTGCGCTGACCTACGATCCGCATTCGCGCGGCGCCGAGGCATATATGAAGTTGGCGGAAGAGATTATCGAGCGGGTAACGAATCCCAAGACGGAGGCGGTAGCGAAAAACAGTTAGCGGCCGGTTGTCGGGTTGCGGTTGTCGGGTTGCGGTTGTCGGATGTCAGTTGTCAGCCGTCAGTTAACCAGCGATGATTCATGGCTGGATTTCATGATTCAAGCTATATCCCACATTGTGGGACATATGTAATGATTGGCGAAACACGTTGTTGTCAACCAGGCAGGTGCCGGCGCTGTAGAGTTTCATAGTCGATGACACGGTGCAGCGCTGAATGCAGCTGACGCGGGATTAGGAGAAGCAGATCCCTCGTCGGCCTGAAGGCCTCCTCGCGATGACAATATTGAGTTCGCGATACTTGTGAATGGCCCGAGGGTTGGTTCCTTCAAGGCGAAAGTTGATCAGAGTCTCCGTAACGCTCGCCGGATTGCTGGGAGCTGATAGCTGACAGCCGACAGCCAAGAACTAAAAGCTAATTGCCAAATGCTAATTGCTAACAACTGCCTTCATGACTGACAAACGCAAAGTACTCGGCCGCGGATTGGAGACGTTGCTTCCGGCGCGGCTGGTTCCACATGCACCGGTCGCCGCGCCGGCTGCTACGGCTGCGCCCAGGGCTGCGGGCGATGAGGTGCATCAAATCCCGCTCGCGCAGCTCGACCGCAATCCTTATCAGACGCGCACCGCGACCCTCGACCCGGTCGCGCTCACGGAGCTGGCCGCGTCCATCAAGGCGGTGGGCGTCGTGCAGCCCATCGTGGTGAGGCCGGTTGCTGGAGGCCGCTACCAGGTGGTTGCCGGCGAGCGCCGCTGGGAGGCGTCGCGCAGTCTGGGCGTGCCGACCATTCCGGCCATCGTGCGCCAGGTTTCCAACCAGCAAGCGATGGAGATGACCATCATCGAGAACCTGCAGCGCGAGGACCTGAACGCCATGGAGCAGGCGCGCGCCTACGAGCGGCTGGCGCGCGAATTCGGGCTGACGCAGGAGCAGATGGCGCAACGCACCGGCAAGGAGCGCTCGTCGGTGACGAACTTCCTGCGCCTGCTGAAGCTGCCGCCCATGGTGCAGGCCATGGTGGAAAAGGGTCAGCTCAGCTTCGGCCACGGCAAGGTGCTGATGGCGCTGGAGTCGCCCGAGGAAATTGAGCGGCTGGCGCGGCGCGTGCTCGAACATTCGCTGTCCGTTCGCCAGACCGAGACGGCGGTTACTAACTTGGTTCAGCCCCCGGCGAAGGTCGAAAAGGAGCGGATTGTCGACCCAAACGTCAAAGAAGCCGAGAAAACGCTGCAAAGCGCGCTGGGGGTGCGGGTGACAATTAACGACCGCAAAGGCAAAGGCAAGATCCTGATCGAGTATTCCTCGCTAGAGGATTTCGACCGGATCGTTGAGGCGCTGGGCGGGAAGTAGGAATCGCCTTGGCAAACACGCCGGGGCCTGAAGCCTATCATTTCATTATTGCGAGGCCGTAACCCGGGCCTGAAAGCCCGCTCTTCCAGCGACGCCTCTCGCCACTGTTGCATTGCGATGTTTATGCAGGCCCTCGATGCCTGCCTATCGGGATGGATAGGGCCTTCACCCTTTAGATAGCTTCGTGGGGATACGCCTTTCGAGGTGCCATAAACGCTGGCACACTTTAGCCATTGTTTCTTAATCGCTTATAGCCCACTATGCGTGGTCGGAAGGTGACTGCGATTGTGGAAGTCCGGTTGCATTCCACTCAGGCCATAGGTCCGTGTGATCGTTCCGCTCGTCCGGATCGGCACGTGCGATTTGGAGGGTAGGTGCTGATTCGGCGCGGCCACCCACTTCGTTATGATGCGCAATGGCATTGTTGTTCTCGGTGGAACGCTGCTCTTCTCCGTGCTCTTGACTCCGGGAGCGCGCTCCGTTCGCGCCAATCAAGGCTCGTCTGCCACTTCGGGTGAACGACCGATCATCGTTCAGGAAACCTCACCCGCAGGCGGAGCCAAGCAATCCCCCACCTCAAAAAAGCACCCGAAGAAACCTTCGACTGCCGGCGCGGCCAAGTCATGCGGCACTGGCTCGGACCTCACCACGCGTAAGGGGATCGAGGACGATGCGCGCTGCCAATACCTGCACGACTTCTATGACCTAATCGCGGACGCGTGCCGCCGCGGAGAATCCTCGACCGGCGACGCCCTCTCGGCCTGCCAGCTCGACACTCGGAATTTCATCATTGCGCTGGAACCAGACCCGCTGCACACCCACCTTGCGCTGACCTTCGATCGCCGGCTCGACGTGATTGAAGAAGCGCTACAGGACAATCAATATCTTTTTGAGCGTGCGCTGATGCCGTGGGATGAAAAAACGCATCCTGAATCCGACGACCACACTGAGCGCGAGCAGGCCAAGTGGGCACAGGACGCGCGAGAGACGGAGCCGGGATTGATGGTTTTCCGTCACGCTTCCGACGAGCACCCTGTTTGGGATACGCCGCCGCCCCCGTCTGAGGCTACGAATCGATCGCCGCTTTTCGTGCTGGTGGTGGGAGAGTCGCCGACCGCCGGCATCCATAAAACGCAATTTCAGAACGCGCTGGCGAGAATGCAGTACTTGCTCAATCGTACGGAAGGCTCGCCATTTGATAGTTTCCGCGCGACCAGCCAGCCCTGGCCGGCACGCGAGAACCAAGCTACGGCTGCGAAGGCTAAGCAAGATAAGGCTGAGCAAGCTACCGCCAAGCAAGATACGGCTAAGCAAGATACGGCTAAGCAAGATACGGCTAAGCAAGATACTAAGGTGGTTGAGACGCCGGGCTTGCGGATTTTCGGTCCGACTTTTTCGGGCTCATTGTCTTCGCTGGCTGACCTGTTGGAATGTCCAGGTCCGGCGAAGCCCCAGGCGAAGACCGCAACCCAAGCTGGCTCCGCTGCTGCGACCCAGCCGGCAGGTATCGAGAAGCGGAACAGCGACTGTTTCACTGAGGTGAGCATTCACAGCGGGAGCATTGAGAGTTCTAGTGCGATGCAGCAATTCCTTGCGCGGGAGGTGTCGAGAAAGGTTTACTTCGTCAGTTTTCAAGAGTCCGACAAGGTCGTCGTCGAGCGCTTTGTGCAGTTCATGGCCGGTGAGGCTTATGGCAAACGCTATTATGATCCGGAGCGCATCGTGATTTTGTCGGAAGACGAAACCGCCTACGGCAGCCAAACTCCGAATTTCGCCCCCCGCACATCTGGGCCACACGAGGCTGCAACAAATGAAGAATTCTGTAGCCCGTGCGTCGCACACCCTACTCCCCAGGATCAGCCAGTGACGATTTACTTTCCGCGTGAGATCTCCCAGCTGCGCAGCGCCTATCAACAAGACGTAATACAGGCGAACGCCAGTGGTGGCTCCGGACCGCGGGACGTTCTGCCTTCCTACGCTGACGTTCCCGGTGCCGACGATGACACCGTTCCGAACTATGCCCAGCGGCAACTTCCCTTGTCCCAGGAAGCGGTGATGCTGGGCATCATCTCAGAACTGAAGAAGCACGAGGCCCAATACATCCTGGTGCGTGCGACGGATCACATGGACATGCTCTTTCTGATCCGCTATTTGCGAGCCGCTTATCCCCAAGGCCGAATCGTCACTCTGGACGCCGACATGTTGTTTCGTCGTGAAGCAGAGGATCCACGCTTTCATGGCCTGCTCTCCCTCTCGACCTACTCGACTGCACCCTCGGAGGCTCATTCCTTTCGCCATTATCAGGAGCTTCATGCAGAAAGAATTTTCCCCGACACTTCCGACATAGGCAGTTACAACGCCATGTCGTCGCTGCTGCGAGCTTGGGTCGATGAAAATTCTGTGAAGGCGTGCCAGAACGCAAGCAACTGCCGGGCGACGCTCACCCTGCATGAGGGCTCCGGCTATCCGCGTTTAGCGCAATACGGATGGCGCGAGCAGTGGAAGGGCGGCGCGGATCATCACTACGATGCTCCTCCGGTACATCTGCTGGTCTTAGGACGCGATCAATATTGGCCGGTGGCCGACTTGGGGCCGTATCCTGATGAACCCCATGGCTCCCGGCTGCCAATCGTCCAGAACCAGCAGATCCACACTTCCTCTGGAATTAAGATTCCAGCCTCGTGGCGCGTGGTGCAACTGACCGGGTTGGCATTAACCATTTTTTTCTGCGTCAGCGTATGGCGCGCCTCGATTTTCTCGACTTGGCAAGCATTTGCAAAATACGCGCCGGCGGTTCGCGACCGCCGCTACTACCTGATCCTGGTGAACGCTTTCACTTTGATCTTTCTGCTGGAGATCCTGATCTGGCCCGCGGTGCACAGCGATCCCACGGCCTTCAGGGTACTGGAGGGCCTGCTGGTGCTGGCACTCCTCGGTGTTCTGACGATCGTCGGTTTCGAGACATGGTCGCGGGTTTGGCAGAAGCGAACTTCATGCTGCCAGTATCCGGGCGAAAGCTCCAGACGCAACTGTTGGATTGGGCTGGCAATTTTTGGAATTCTGGTCGTTATCATCTTGTCGTTTGGTGCGTTCCTCGAGGAATCTTGTGTCGAGCAACTGGCCGCGATCCGCTCTTACGCCATGCAGCGCAGTATTCAGCTGTCTTCCGGCCTTTCTTTCCTGCTGCCCACGTTCTTCTTTCTTACCGTGTGGCTCTGGTGGGCGGCGTATTCTTCGTCGAATTACGCTTTGAGCGATGAGCGCCGGCCGCGCTTGCCGGACAAGATGCAAAATTTCCTGGTGAAGGCTTTATGCCCGGCCGCTCTGCATACCATGCCTGGCGGCGCCTGGCCCCGCGCCGGATCGCCCTGGTTTTATCTCGCAGTGCTGGCGGCGGTGACGTTGCCCCTGCTCACCCTGATGGGACCTCGTCATCCCATCATGACGTTGGAACGCTACCTCCCGGTGGAAGCGGCCATGTCTATTTTGTTGCTGCTGGCGATCGCGGGAGTGGTTGCCGTCACCCTTCGCGTTTTGGACGAATGGGGTGAGGTCCGCAGGCTGCTGCTGTTGCTGGATGCCTTGCCGCTGCGCAATGTCTTCAAGCGCGTCGACGATCTGTCGTGGAAATTGATCTGGAACATGGGTTCCAACATGGCGGAGTTTCTGCGCATTCTAGCTCGCAAATTGGAAACCGCCGAACACGCCTTGAATACGTGCAGCAGGCTGGATGGGAGAGAACTGAAAACCCAGTTGAATACCACCATGTCCCTGGCGCGCGACAGCGAAGTGCTTCGGCATGGCTTTCGTTTTGATTGGCGTGAGCGGGAGAGGGAGATTGTCTGCGAGTTCGGGAAGTGTCAGTGTTTGCTGGCGGCTGTTGCCGGGCAGGCTCTCGATTTGCTCGCCGACAAATGGTCGAAAGAGAAAGCTGAGAGCAAAGCCCAAGGTAGAGCCTCGATCCTTGCACCGGTGCTTCCATATCTCGAAAACAGCGCGGCCGTCAGGCAGGACAAACAGGAGAAGCAACTCAACCTTGAACAGCGGGCTTGTGAAGATTTTGTCTGCATGTCGTACCTGTCCTTCATTCTGGTGAAGCTTTCACGGATACGGTCATTGGTGGTGGCGGCGGGAGGAATGTATGTGCTCACGCTGGTCGGTATCAGCCAGTATCCGTTCGAGCCGAAGGGAACGCTCGAGGTGATTCTAGTGGTGCTGCTGCTGTTCGTGGTTTCGGCCGTGGGCATCGTGTTCGCCCAAATCCATCGCGACACCACGTTAAGCAATCTTGCCAACACCACCCCGGGAGAGCTGGGCATTGATTTCTACCTCAAGATGGCTTCGTTCGCGGCGCTTCCTTTATTCAGTCTTTTGGCAGCGCAGTTTCCTTCCATCAATCGCTTCATCTACTCCTGGCTCCAGCCCGCGGTGGAAGCCCTGAATCATTAGTGGACTAGCTTGCAGGCCGGCGCTGTCGGCGCGAGACCTGCTCTTGTGGTGCGGTTCGTCGCGCGAAGAACAGCTATGACAGGGAGAAGTTGCGGGATTGCACTGCTGAGTGAAGCTGGAATACCCGCTGTCATCCTGAGCGAAGCGAGACGCAGTCGAGCGCAGTCGAAGGACCCCTATAACCGCGGCGATCGCTGCTTTTGCGCGGAGTGGGGTCGCGTTGGAGGGATCCGTGGGTACGGGGGAGAGGTGAGAGGTTCGTCGCTGGAGTAGAGGTCCTTCGACTCCGGCGCGCAAAGGCGGCGCGCCTCCGCTCAGGATGACAGTACAGAAGTTGTGGGTGCGCCTGCGCTCAGGATGACAGCGGCGGAGTTGTGGGATTGCACTGCTGAGTGAAGCTGGAATACCCGCTGTCATCCTGAGCGAAGCGAGACGTAGTCGAGCGCAGTCGAAGGACCCCTATAACCGTGGCGATCGCTGCTTTTGCGCGGAGTGGGGTCGCGTTGGAGGGATCCGTGGGTACGGGGGAGAGGTGAGAGGTTCGTCGCTGGGATAGAGGTCCTTCGACTCCGGCGCGCAAAGGCGGCGCGCCTGCGCTCAGGATGACAGCAGAGAAGTTGTGGGTGCGCCTGCGCTCAGGATGACAGCGGCGGAGTTGTGGGATTGCACTGCTGAGTGAAGCTGGAATACCCGCTGTCATCCTGAGCGAAGCGAGACGCAGTCGAGCGCAGTCGAAGGACCCCTATAACCGCGGCGATCGCAGCTTTTGCGCGGAACCGGGTCGCGTTGGAGGGATCCGTGGGTACGGGGGAGAGGTGAGAGGTTCGTCGCTGGGATAGAGGTCCTTCGACTCCGGCGCGCAAAGGCGGCGCGCCTGCGCTCAGGATGACAGCAGAGAAGTTGTGGGTGCGCCTGCGCTCAGGATGACAGTATAGAAGTTGTCGGCGCGCCTGCTCAGGATGACAGGGAGAAGTTGTGGGCCCGTCACAAGCTCAGGATGACAGCGCAAGTTGCGGGCTCGTCATCCTCGGAGTGAGGGCGGACGAAGCGCTGTCATCTGGGCGAAGCGCGACGCAGGCGAATCATAGCTGATAGCCGAGAGCTGATAGCTGATAGCTGATAGCTGACGGCTGACGCCTGATAGCTGACGC
>CAWCMU010000002.1:0-138928 GCA_963796695.1 uncultured Acidobacteriaceae bacterium
CTGACGGCTTCTTCTAATACGAATACCCGTCCGGCTGCTGCACCGCGCCGACTTCAATCTTGGTGTCGACGTAGTCGCGCCCGGCTGCGATTGCCTGGCGATCGAGCTCAAGCATCTTCGGATTCTTTACCGTCGCCTCCAGCACCGTAATCGCCGACTCCGCCGGCAGGCACTCGGTCTCTTCCAGCAGCGCTCCCAGCATCACGACGTTGGCAACTTTTGCCGACCCTAGTTGGTCAGCGATCTCCGACACCGGCACGCAAACCACGCGGGCCTGCGGAGCGCTGAATCCCTCGGGAAGCTTGGCGTTGTTGTAGAGGATCAAGCCGCCGCTGGCTACGCTGGACGCAAACTTGTGCAGCGACAATTCGTTCATCGCGATCAGCACTTCGGGCTGCGAGATCAGTGGGGTGCCGATGCGGTCGTGCGACAGGGTTACGTGGCAGTGCGCGCTCCCACTGCGCATCTCGGGACCATACGACGGCAGCCAGCTCACTTCCATGTGCTCGCGCAATCCCATCTCGGCGAGCAACTGTCCCATCAGCAGAATGCCTTGGCCGCCGAAGCCGGCAATCTTCAGGGTCAGGTCGCGAGTGTGATGGTGACGCTTGATGACCAGTTCCTTGCTTGCGCCATCCTCGACTCCGAGCGCCTCAGCCACGGTTTTGGAAGGCACCACGGCATCGACGGGGAGATCGGGCTTGTGATCGCGGAAAACGCCCAGCGGAAAAGCTTTGACCAGCGTGTCGCCCACCCACTCGCGCGCTACCACCGGATCCATCTTCAAAATCGTCGGGCAGGGCGAGAGGAATTCGACCAGGGAAAAGCCGCCGCCGTCCTTCTGAATTTGAAGCGCTTTCTTTACCGCCTTCTTCGCCTTCATGATGTTCTTCATGTCGCTCAAGGCAACGCGCTCCAGATAGGTCGGCGTCGCCAGCCCGGCGAGCAACTCGCACACGTGCAGTGGGAGTCCCTCATTGTGGGAGCGGCGTCCCCAGGGCGATGTAGTGCTCTTCTGGCCGACCAGCGTAGTGGGAGCCATCTGTCCGCCGGTCATCCCGTAAATCGAGTTGTTAACGAAGAACACGCAGATGTTTTCGCCGCGATTGGCGGCATGAATGATTTCCGCCGTTCCAATGGCAGCCAGATCGCCATCGCCCTGGTACGACATCACGATCGACTCAGGATGCGAGCGCTTGAGAGCGGTGGCGGCGGCGGGCGCGCGTCCGTGCGCTACCTGCACATTACCCACGTTGAAATAGTAGTAGGCAAAAACCGAGCAGCCGACCGGGCTCACGAGAATGGCGCGGTCCGCAACGCCCAGTTCGGTCAGGGATTCGGCGATGAGCTTATGCACGATGCCATGTCCGCAACCCGGGCAGTAATGCGTCTGCTGCTGCAATTCCGCTTTGCGTTCAAAGTTGTCGTAGAACGCCGGTGACTTTTCGTGGATCACTTCGTAGCCGTTCACAATTCCTCCTTGCACCCACCCTCCAGAAGAGTGGGCAACCGCACCCACCCTTTCGCAAAGACGGCGAGAAGGATGGGGCGCCCGTCTTAGACGTGGGCTGCCATGCGCGCGAATACCTGCGCCGTAATTTCTTCGGCCGAGGGAACGTTGCCGCCGCAGCGTCCGTAGTACTCCACCGGAACGCTGCCGTTGAGAGCCAGCTTCACGTCCTCGACCATCATGCCGGTGCTGAGCTCGACCGCCAGCACCTGCCTCACTGTCCTGGCCGTCTCGCAAAGCTCGCGTGACGGGAAGGGCCACAGGGTCACCGGCCGGAACAGTCCCGCCTTCACACCTTGCGCCCGCAACTGATCGACGGCCGAACGCAACACGCGCGACACGATGCCAAAGCCGACCAGCAAAAACTCGGCATCTTCCGTGAGGTAGTTTTCGTGGCGGCTCTCCAGCTCCTGCGCCAGCTGATACTTCGCTTCCAGCTTGCGAACATGCGCTTCCAGCGCATCGGGCTCCAGCACGATGGAGCTGACCAGGTTCTTCCTGGTTGCGGCGGTTCCTTTCACCGCCCAGGGTTTCTCCGGCTCAACAATCTCGCGCAGCTTGATGTCGAGCGGCTCCATCATCTGCCCGGTGTAACCATCGGTCATGATGACGACGGGATTGCGATAACGGTCGGCCAACTCGAAGGCGAGCACCGTGAGGTCAAACGATTCCTGCACCGACGAAGGCGCCAGCACCAGGTTGCGATAGCAGCCGTGGCCGCCACCCTTTACTACGCAGAAGTAATCGCTCTGCTCGGGCGCGATATTGCCCAGGCCAGGTCCGCCGCGAACCACGTCAACGATGACGCCGGGCAGCTCAGCACCAGCCATGTACGAAATACCTTCCTGCATCAGGCTGAGACCGGGGCCCGACGACGCGGTCATCACACGCATGCCGGCAGCCGAAGCGCCGTACACCATGTTGATCGCCGAGACTTCGCTCTCCGCCTGCAAAAACGTACCGCCCACTTCAGGGATGAGGAGGGCGGCATATTCTGCGATCTCGCTGGCCGGGGTGATGGGATATCCATAAAACGACCGGCAGCCGGCCAGTACCGCGGCTTTCACAATGGCGACGTTTCCTTTACACAGTTGCCTCACGAGCCACCTCCTGCTTCTGGGGCACAGGTTGAGCAGCGGCTTTGGCCGCGGGGATCAGCCGCTCCACGACGATGGCTCCGGGCTCGGGGCAGCAATAGAAACATGCGCCGCAGCCGGTGCAGCCTTCGCCGGTATATTGCGCCGGGTGAACTCCATATTTGCTGAGCTCCGGCGCCAGCTCGAGACATTCAGGGGGACACGACTCCACACACAAGCCGCATCCCTTGCACTCTTCTGGATCGATGGTGACGTTACCGCGCGGTTGCGATGACATTGTTGTCCTCAGACTTTTCTTGATAAGCGTTTTTTTGGAACCAGCGTTGCTGTTCGCAGTAGGCATGCAACTCGTTACGAAAATCAGGATGGGCGACCTGGATGAGCGCTTCGGCGCGCTGGCGAATGGTTCGTCCATGCAGGTAGGCCACGCCAAATTCGGTGACTACGTAGTGCACATCGCCGCGTCCGGTCAGGACGCCAGCGCCATGCGCCAGGCGAGGCACGATGCGCGAAATGCTGCCATGCTTTGCCGTCGCCGGCAGCGCGATGATCGGCTTGCCGTACTTGGACCGAGCCGCCCCGCGCACGAAATCCAGCTGTCCGCCGAAGCCGCTGTAGAACCACGGCCCAATCGACTCAGCGCAAACTTGACCGGTCAAATCAATTTCGATGGCGGAATTGATCGCTACCATGCGGTCGTTGGCCGCGATGCGGAAGGGATCGTTGGTGTAGGCGGAGGGATGAAATTCGAAGATGGGGTTCTCATCGATGAAATCGAACAGGACTCTTGTCCCCAGCACAAAGCCCAGAATGACCTTGCGCGGCTTAACATTCTTGCGCCGGCCGTTGATGACCCCAGCTTCGATCAGGGGTATCACATTGTCAGAGATCATCTCGGTGTGAACGCCGAGGTCCTTGCGGTCCATCAGGTTGGGCAGGATCGCGTCGGGAATTGCGCCTATCCCACACTGTAAGACAGCGCCGTCTTCGATCAGAGTAGCTACCCACTTGCCGATCGCCTGGTAGACATCGTTGGTGGCGGGCTTCTTCAGTTCACACAGCGGGCGCGAGAGCTCGACGATCGAGTCAATTTCGTTGACGTGGATGAAACTGTCGCCATAGGTACGCGGCATTTGCGCGTTGACCTGGGCCACTACGTGATGGGCGTACTTGGCCGCCGTAAGCGTGCATTCCACACCTACGCCAAAGCTGCAATAGCCGTGCGGATCGGGCGGCGACACTTGAATGAACGCCACATCGATCGGCATCTCGCCGCTCTCGAACAAGGCTTCTACTTCACCCAGGAAAATGGGAGTGTAATCGGCGCGGCCGTCGTTCACCGCTTCGCGAACGTTGCCGCCGACGAACAGCGCGTTGTGCCGGAAGTGCTCTGCCATGTTGGGCGCGCAATACGGCGAGGTGCCGGATGTC
Organism: uncultured Acidobacteriaceae bacterium; assembly: GCA_963796695.1. GTDB lineage: Bacteria > Acidobacteriota > Terriglobia > Terriglobales > Acidobacteriaceae > Bog-257. The sequence goes on from CAWCMU010000002.1 coordinate 4,039, forward strand.
AGCAGGTGCATCAGCTCGACATCTTTGACGTAAGGAGCGCGTTCCATCAGGGCTTCCACCAGGGCTTCGGGCTCGGCGCAGCCGGGGTGGATGTACACCCTCATCCCCGACTCAACTTTGGCTACGGCTTCGCGAGCGGTTACCAGTTTTCTGCGATATTGGTCGATCCATGACATAAGAAAATTTCTCAATTAAGCCGATACCGTCTTCGTTCGCACGGAATAATTAGCGGTGGCCCGTTCGTGTCCCAGCGCGGCGTAGTAGATGGCGAGATGGAAAAACTTGTCCAGCATCTCCAGCAGCTCAAGCTCGCCGAAGATCTCGGCCGGGCGCTCCAGTTCGGCATGCCGCTGCAGGTAGTCCCACAGGTTTTCGCGCACCAGGCAAATCATCCACACTACCTGGCTGATGGGAACTCCCTGGGCGGCACGCTGCGCTCCTACTTCCAGATAGCGCTGCTCAATGTCGGCTTCCGTTTTGCCCAGCAGCCACTCGCCCAAGTGGCGATAGACGTCGTAGACCTTCTCGTTCAACTGGCTGTCGGGAACGTTGGCGTAGCCGGAGCATTTGCCGCACTGGCGATAGCGGTCTTGCAGGCTGCGCGCCAGCCCATCGGAATGATTTTCAATTAGCTTAACTAGACGGTACGCGAGCAACATAGCTCACCTCGTTCACCTCGGCCCAGGCTGCAAATGGCAGGGTGCATCCCAGTGGCTCCGGCCCTCACTCTCTTACATGCAAGTGTCACCTTTGGATGGGCAGAAGAGCCGTGATTGCTATCACTGGAAGAAGTGACGAGAGTCACTCGGGAAGGCAGTTGTTGGTTGTCAGTTGTCAGCTATTAGCCGTCAGCTAGTTGGAGATTTTCGCGGAGCGTAACAGCAGGTCCCTCGGCTTCGCTCGGAATGGCACCAGTCAAGAAGCTGCGCTGCGCTCGGATGACAACGCCTTTCGTCTTAGCTGAGAGCTGATAGCTGACAACTGACAACCGCTTCCCGGCATGACACTTGTCACCCCGTCCCGCTGACAATCGGCACTACTGCCCGGCGCCCCCATGCCCGATGATCACTACCGTGGCCGGAAGAACAATGGCCCGCACGGGAGTGAACGATGTCCACCGCAATCGCTGAAATGCCGCGTCGCGTGCCCCAAACGCAGCCGGTTTGCGTCGCCCGAACGCGCAACTTGAAGAAGAGCTACGGAAACATCGTTGCCCTTCGCGACCTGAATCTTGAAGTGCGATCCGGCGAGTTGCTGGCCTTGCTCGGACCAAACGGCGCGGGCAAGACCACCCTGGTTCGCATGCTCCTCGGGCTGGCGCGGCCTGATGCGGGCAGCGTCTCGGTCTTCGGCGTCGATCCCTGGCAGGGCGAAATTCAAGGCCGGCTGGGCGCGATGCTGCAAGTGGGACGCGTGCCCGAGACCATGAAAGTCCGCGAGCACATCGACCTGTTCTCGTCCTACTACCCCAACCCGATGCCGATGAAGGAAACGTTTGAAATCGCCGGCTTGGCCGACATCCAGAATCGGCCTTACGGAGAATTGTCGGGTGGGCAAAAGCAGCGTGTGCTGTTTGGCATTGCCATCTGCGGCGGTCCCGATCTGCTCTTCCTTGACGAGCCCACGGTTGGCCTCGACGTGGAAGCGCGCCGCCTCATGTGGGCGCAGATACGCACCTTGATTGCGCGCGGCAAGACCGTCGTGCTCACCACCCACTACCTCAACGAAGCCGATGCGCTCGCTGATCGCATCCTGGTGCTCGACAAAGGCGCGGTCATCGCCGAAGGCACACCGTCCGAAATCAAAGCTCGCGCCATGGGCAAGCAGATTCGCTGCACCAGCCGGCTGGCGCTCGACGAAATCCGCCAGATCGCCGGCGTGCTCAGCGTGAAGGCTGACCGCAACGCCTTCGAGCTGCAAGTCAACGCTGCCGAGCCGGTCGTGCGCGAGTTGTTGCAGCGCGATTCCTGGCTCGCCGATCTGGAAGTGACCAATGCCGGCCTGGAAGAAGCTTTCCTGGCGCTGACGCAGAACCACAGCACCGAATCGAAGGAGGTCAACTAACATGGCTGCCACCACTCTGCCCCTGCCGCTCGCCGTTCCTCGCCGCTCGTTGTCGCGCACCATCGCGGTGTTCGCCAAAGAAGCCAAGTACGAGCTGATCAACAAAACGCGCATCCCGGTGTATGCCATCTCGACCATCGCCTTCCCGCTGATGTTTTACGTGCTCTTTGGGATCGTGCTCGGCCACGACAACCCGGCGAACCGCGGCGAGACTGCAACCTACATGCTGGCAACCATGGGATGTTTCGGTGTGATGGCGGTCGCGCTGTTCGGCTTCGGCGTCAGCATTGCCATCGAACGCGGACAAGGCTGGCTGCAAGTGAAGCGCGCCTCTCCTATGCCGGTAGCAGCGTACTTCGTCGCCAAGCTGTTCGCCGCCGTGGTCTTCAGCACGGTGATCATGCTGCTGCTGCTCACCGTCGGCATTCTGTTCGGTGGAGTGCATCTACCGGTCGCAACCGCGGCCAAGCTGGTCGGCATTCTGGTCGCAGGCTCGATTCCGTTCAGCGCCATGGGACTTGCGATTGGCTACTTCGCGAAGCCGAACTCGGCGCCGGCCGTCGTGAACCTGATTTATCTCCCCATGTCGTTCCTCTCGGGATTGTGGATTCCACTGTTCCTGCTGCCCCACGGATTGCAGACGCTGGCCCGCGTCTTCCCGCCTTTCCACTTGAGCCAGCTGGCGCTGAATAGCGTGGGCCTGGCAACGAACCCGACTCCGGCGTGGGGACATGTGGAAGCGTTGATCGCCTTCACGCTGTTGTTCCTGGGATTGGCAGCCTGGGGCTATCGCCGCGACGAAGGCGCGATGTATGGGTGAGAAGCAGCCGTCGCTATCGGCTTTAGCTCGCTCTTCGCTTAAGAACGCTACGTAGCGAATCCGTTGAATGCAGGAACGAAGCGAGCCGCACGGCTGGGGCAGCGAGCCACTTCCGTGTTGTCATCCTGAGCGAAGCGAGTTCCTTCCAGGTTGTCATCCTGAGCGAAGTCGAAGGACCCCTAGCGCGACGAAAAAGTTTAGTGAGGTAGCGGTCCTTCGACTCCGGTTCGCAAAAGCAGCGAACCTCCGCTCAGGATGACAGTGGTTGTAGGCATGTAGAGCAAGTTGTAGGTGCAGGTGTAGGTGAAGCTGCTGTTGCTGTTGCTCTTGCTGTTGCTGTTGCTCTTGCTGTTGCTGTTCAAGCTTTAGCTGACGGCTGACGGCTGATAGCTGACAGCCAATAGCAAAGAAGCATGCAGTAGCGAAAAGCGAAACGCGAATAGCGAAACACGCAACGCGCATCGCGAATGGCGGATAGCGCAACGCGAAGCGCGCATCGCAAACCGCGATTTTTCCGGAGGTCCCCCATGCTATGCAAACGCGCACTATGGATTCTGTGGGCCGTCACCATGAGCATCTTCCTGTGGCTGACCCTTACCGGGCACTTCGACTGGCTGGCGGTCGCTATCGTGGTGTCATCCCTGGTGTGGTACATGGTTGTGCCCCGCACCACTTCCAGATAACAATAGAGCCGGCGGGTCGAGGATAAAAATGTCGAGTCTTCAACAAATCTGGAGAACGATCTACCCTTCGAACGATGAGCATAAGTGGATGCCGCTGATTTGGCTGCCCTTTATGGTCTGGTTCTTCGTCGATCCAGCCTGGAAGCACGCGGGCCCGCTGCTCTGGATAGCCAACACGCTTGCTGGGCTCCTCTTCATTTGGCTCTACCTGTATTCGTTTTCTCATCCTGAGCCGCAAAAACTTTACGCCGTAATCGCCATGACCGCCATGGCCGCGGTCGCGATTCCTTTGAACGACGGCGGCATCGGCCTGCTTGTCTACGCGGTTGCCAGCGGCAGCTTTACCGTCAGTCGGCGCAATGCTGCTTTCTTCATTGCTGTTGAAGTTGCCATTCTGTGCTTTTACGCCCAGCGCTTGCATCTGCCCTTGCCGTATTGGGGTTCGATGCTCCTGCTGATTGTTCTGGTCGGAGTGGGAAACTATTTCGGAGCAGTCTCGCATTGTGCCGGCGAAAAACTACGTCGCGCCGGCGACGAGATCGAGCATCTGGCCAAGATTGCCGAACGCGAGCGTATCGCGCGCGACCTGCACGATCTGCTGGGCCACACGCTTTCGCTCATCACCTTGAAAGCCGAGCTGGCGCGCAAGCTGGTGGATCGCGATCCCGAGCGCGCCAAGCAAGAGATGCTGGACGTGGAGCACACTTCGCGCGCCGCGCTGGCCGACGTGCGCGAGGCTATTACTGGATATCGCGGGCAGGGGCTGGCGGCTGAATTGATTCGGGCGCGTAAGACGCTGGAGACCGCCGGCATTGAGGTGAATTCCGAGTTCGCGGAACTACCGCTGACCCCGGCGCAGGAAACTGTTCTGGCGCTGGCGTTGCGCGAGGCTGTCACCAACGTTGTTCGCCACGCCCAGGCCCACCAGTGCACGGTGCGGCTGCAACAGGAACAAAATCGCTGCACTCTGGAAATCGCCGACGACGGCAGCGGCGCCGATATGGCCGAGGGCAACGGGCTGCGCGGCATGCGCGAACGTCTGGAAGCCATCGGCGGCTCGCTGCGCCGGCAGACCAAACCTGGTACCCGGCTGATTATCGATTTGCCTCTCGCGCAAGCTGCCCCGGCTCTGCGAAACTGAGGACATGCCGGTCGCCAAGCGCGACAAGATTCGCGTGGTCATTGCCGAAGACCAAGCCATGGTGCTGGGCGCCCTCGCCGCTCTGCTTGAAATGGAAGACGACATTGAGGTGGCCGCCCGCGCCGCCAATGGCGAAGAGGCGCTGCGCATCGTGCAGCAACAGCGGCCCGACGTCTTCATCACCGACATCGAGATGCCCAAGCTCACCGGCCTGGAAGTTGCCGCCGAACTGAAGCGGCGAAACGTTCCGGTGCGGGTCATCATCCTTACGACCTTCGCGCGCGCCGGCTACTTGCGCCGCGCACTCGACGCCGGCGCATCAGGATACCTCCTCAAAGACATGCCTGCCGAACAACTCGCCGACGCCGTGCGCCGCGTGCATCGTGGCCTGCGCGTGATCGATCCGCAACTGGCCGCCGAAGCCTGGAGCGACGAACCCGATCCGCTGACCGAGCGCGAGCGCCAGGTGCTGCGCCTGGCCGGAGACGGCACTGCAACCCTGGACATCGCGAATGAGCTGAACCTGTCGGAAGGCACGGTGCGCAATTACTTGTCGGAAGCAATCAGCAAGCTAGGCGCCGCTAATCGCGTGGAGGCCGCGAGAATCGCGAGGGCAAAGGGCTGGCTGTAGAAAGGCCGCGGGTCGGTGTTCGCTCCTGGCTTTTCGCAAATCGCGGAGCGTAGCTGTCAGCCGTCAGCTCTCAGCTAGAGCGAGCTAATCTTACCAGTAAGATCGCTTATCCCATCCTTCCATACTCCTCTTTGGCCTGTTTCAGGATAGGCAAACCAGGATCGGCGGTCTTCCAAAGCGCCAGAAAGTCTGCATACGACTTGCGGGCCGCGGCCCTGTCGCCGCTCATCTGCTGCACCCGCGCCAGCTGCAGCTGCGCCAAGGCTGCGATCGTCAGGTTCAGGATGGCTCCGCGATAATGCTGCATTTTGCGGAACTCGGCCGCAGCCTCCACCCCCTGTCCTTGCTGGAGATACGCCAGGCCTCGCAAGTACACCGGATAAAACGCGATGCCCGGCGGCGGAGACCCGATCTCATAAGGCGCAGTCGCGGCCAGCGCCTCAATCGCCGCAGCAGGATTCTTCTCATCCAGCGCCAGCGCGGCCCGGATGGTCGGAATCCAATAGTCGTTCACCAGCGTGTCCGCCGGATACTGCTTGACCAGCGGCGCCAGCAGCGATTCCACCCGGGCGCGGTCGCCACTGCGCGCCAACACCAGCGCTGCCAGAATCCGCACATTCTTGCCGGAGCTGGTTTTCAGCGCCTCTTCCGCTTCGCTGCGAGCCTGCTTCGCATCGCCCAGCTCAGCGTCGTGCAACGCGCCCGCCAGAATCCACAACGCCGCCGTCTCACTCGCGCCTGCATGGCGAGCCGACGCCTGGGCCAACTCCGTAAGCTGGCGCGCTCGTTGCAGGCGGCCAAAGTAGGCTTCGCTGTCAGACTGCAACGCCAGCAACTGGTCCTCTACGCCCGGCTGTCCCATGGCGGCTGCGACCTGCCGGGTCACCGCGTCCGTGTCGCCACGCAGAAACGCAACTTCGTACTGCAAAGCCGGGTCATCAAGATTGCGCGCCTTCGCCTGATTCAGTACCGCCTGCGCGTCGTCCACCCGATTGAGGTCGATATAGGTGAGCGCCAGGTTGTGATAGTTGATCAGGTTGTCGGGATCAAGCCGCAACGCGTCCTTGGCCTGCGCCAGGGCCTCATCGTATTTGCCGATGGAGTTGAACCAGGAGTTCAGGTTCATGTACGACGCTTCTTCACGGGGATAAGCCTGCTGCAACAGTTGGTAGGCAACAATGGTCTGATCGGCGTTGCCGGTCACCAGATCGTGATAGTGCGAGGTGATGTACAGCTTCTCGCGCTCGCTGGTGTGATGCCGCAACTGATAAGCCTGGGTGGTGTATTCGGCCGCCAGCGTGGGCTGATTGAGGTTGAAGTACTCCACCCCCAGGCGCGCGTAAGCCATGGCAAAGCTTGGATCGAGATCGATGGCGCTCTTCAGGTACGGGACTGCGGCGGCATAGCCTTGGGTGTTGCGCATCTTTTGCGCCAGGCTGTAAGCCTTCAGCGCATCCAGCGACGATGTGGTTGCTTCCTCGATGGGAACGTCATATTTCTGCAAGGAAGCCAACGACTCGCCCAGCCTCTGGCGCATTTTCGTCGTCGCCTTACCCAAGGCGTGAAGAACTTTGTCTCGCGAAGGGGCTTCCGCCCGCTCGCTGTCGATCTCGTCGCCGGTAGCGCAGTCAATCGCTTTCAGTCCGATGAGGTAGCGCCCCGACACTCCCGAAATAGAACCGACCAGCATGGCTTTGCTGGCAGAGCGCTGGCAAACCTGCCGGGCCACGTCTTCGCTCAGCCGAGTGTCGGCGGCCATTCGCATGAAGCTCAGTTGCTCATTCACCTTCTGGTCGGAGAGCACGTTGAGGAAGGGCGACTGTTCCAGGTCGAAGGTAAGCGCCTGCTTGAGCGCGTTGTCGAATACCGGTTCGCCTGTCGTGTTCTCGAAATCGGCCACTACGATGGTGTCTCGCTCGCTGAGCGGAGCCGGTCGGTGTGATCGCCAAATCAGCAAGCCGGCAACCGCGGCTGCCAGAAGCAAGATCCCCACCGCGAGGGCGGTCCACGGTAACCGGCTTTTGGGTGGAATTACCGGAGTAACCTGAGTTACCGAAGTTTCAGCAATCGGAACGGGCGCGCTCTCGACCGGCGGAGGCGCCGCAACCACCACAGGATTACTAACGGTCTGGGTCGGCGGAGTATCGGAAATCGCTTTGGCAGAAACCGTGGTTGGCGGTTGCACCGGCCCGACGGCGGGAAGCGGAACTCTAGTCTGAATACCGGACGTCGATTCCACTACCCGGGGCGGCGGAGCCAGAATCGTTTTGGACACCACCGGCGCCAGAAAGCGGTATCCCCGGCGCGGAATGGTCTCAACATACAAAGGAGTGTCGGCGCTGTCGCTCAGGGCATTTCTGATCTGCTTGACGCAGTGATTCATCCCCTGTTCAAAGTCGACGTAGGTTTCTTCACCCCAGAGTTGCTGCTGAATTTCGTCCCGGGAGACCACCTGCCCAGACCGGCTGGCCAGCAGGGTCAGCAGCTTGAAGGGTTGGGGCGACAGCTTGATCAGCATGCCCGACTTGCGCAGTTCTTCGGTGGCAAGATTCAGCTCAAAGACCCCGAACCGCAGCAGGTCCTGCGTGTCACTCACGGCAATTGCCACTCCTGAAACCGATATTACTGCGCGGGGATTATACAACGCGGGCCCTTCCGGCAGTCTCCAGTTCACTCATCTCCGGATAGAAAGCAAGCTAAATCAATAACTTAGACAATCATCTCCAGCTCATCTCCAACTCATTCTCAAATCATAGGCTAACCATTGATGCAGGCACCCAAGTTGGGGCATTGTGCACCACGAGAGCGACGGTACCTGAAAAGAAGCCAACTGCTCTTGCAGGGGCGCTACCGAGGCGGGGCAATAATCCCGCCCCCGGTAGCGAAGCAAAGCTGGGAGAAGTGCCATGACCGAGCAGACGATTTCATCGAGGGCAGCGACCTTAGGTCCTTTCCTCACTCTGCTGGTCCTGATCACATCGCGCCGGTCCAGGGAAGCCGACGCGGAGGTTCGTAGCCAGCCTGCGAATCTCGATCGTGAGGAGATGGCACCGTTCGACCGGCTTCAGCAGACGACCACGGGAGGGGGATTAGGGGCCCGATCACAAGCGGTGACTTTGGGTCCCTTCTTCACCCTGATCGTAACCCTGCGGTGCCGTCGAGCGGCCGAGCGGAGTGGGCGCAGGATTCGGGAATGTCGAGAGGCGGTACTGGAAACGGGATAGCACTCATAAAAGTTTGGTCTGCAAAAGTTTGATCTAGGGAGCGCGGAAAATGCTTTCTGGCCGAAGGCGCGCACCCGGGCGAGGGGCAATCAATGCGGCTATGCCCCTCGCTATTCATTTTTTAGGGCTTGGGATTGGCGAGTCTGGAAGTTCGAATACGCGGGCGTCTGCGCTACGTCGAGAACGACGCCTCCGGTTCCAGGACGCCCCGTCGAGCCAGGGAACCCCATTCGAGCCTGTGTTGTTCGGGTGAGGCTTTTGTTTTGGATCGGAATCGCAGACTGCGCCTGTAATGAATTCGGCCGCGTGCTTTTTGAGCGACGCGGCCGAGGAAAAGTTGCATTCTGAAGTGCATTCTGAAGATCGTGCCCCGGAGCAGGAGGTACCTCCGGGGCATTCGTGTTAGGTCAGGAAGAACTCGCGGGTCAGCTTGGTCCACTGCTCATCCGTCATGGTGCTGGCTACGTCGTCGATCGCCACGCCACCGTCTTGCGCCAGGGCACCGAGCGCGCTCGGCATAACCCGTTGCAGCCGCATCGAGGACTCTTCGGTCCACCACCGGGCCAGCGCGCCGCCGAGCAGGTTGCGGAAGTTGGTCTTGGAATCAGGAGACTGTACGCTTACCAGCCAGCCTTCGCCGTAAGGATCTTTGCTGGCTAGCGAGGGATCTCTCACTACCGCTTCGTTGATGTCGGCCACGCTGCCTTCGATCGGCGAAACCATGTCGACCTTCACGCCGTTGCGCACGATGCTCCACACCTTTTGTCCCTGGCGAATCCATTGTCCGCGTTGCGGCAGCGCAATGTGCTCAACCTTGCCGGTAAGCTTGGAGGCGAAGTCGTCGATGCCGATTCTCACCAGGTTTGGGCTCTCGCTCAATGCCCAGGTGTGTCCGGGATGATAGCGAAGATTGTCAGGGACCGAGAAGCCGCCTACCAGGCTGGGCTTCAGCCGAGGCGCGGTCGCAGCCTGCTTCGTCATCGCCGGCGCTACTTGCAGGACGGGATGTTTTGCTTTGGCATAGAAGAAATCGATAGTTAGGAAGATTGCGAACATCATAAGAACTAGTAGGACTGTCATGGCGTGCCTCCTGTTTAATGCTTGCTGCGCTTTTCCTTCTCGCGCTTTGCACCCTTCTCTAATGCACTCGGCGTGCCACTGCTCGAGCGTAGGAATTCTGCTGCTGTTTGACTCTGCAACTGGTGGGCGCTGAGTAACTTGCGAAGGGCTGTTGTGAAACACATCGCGGTACGAGTTGCTTTTCGCAACGCCGGCTTTCGTTGTGTTCTGCAACGGAAATCCGACGGGAAAAGGATTTTCTGGGATGTGGGTGAGCTTTTGAAGTTTGCAATCAGCGGCTTGCGCGGCTAGGGAAGCTATAGTTGCGTGCTGTTGCAAATCTCACCGGCACTGAGGCAATCCACAACAGCCCGGAGGGAACAGCTTTGCTTTGTCATCCTGAGCGGAGGTTCGCCGGCTTCGCGAACCGCAGTCGAAGGACCCCTATATCCGATTACAAGTTTCGGGCGACGTCGGAGTATTTGCCGGCGGGGAGAAACCGGCCAGTTGTCGGTTGTCTGTTGTCGGTTGTCAGTCAGCAGTTGGCCGGAGAGTTTTGCGGAACGTGACAGCAGGTCCCTCGGCGCTGGGGATGACAACACAATAAAGAAGCGCTGCGCTTGGATGACAACGCTGTGCTCCGGATGACAACACTCTAGCAAGCTGCGCTGGGGATGACAACCCACAGCAAATCGCTATTCGATGTCGCCTTTGGCGGGGTTGTAATAGAAGTGGAAACGTAGTGCCAGGTAAGGCCCATGGTATTCGCTGGGCAAAGGCGCGAATGGAACCGAAGCTGTAATTCCGCCCCAGGCCGCGCGATCCAGGGCGACGTCGCCGGAAGGCGAGCGCAACACCATACCTGCCACTTTGCCGTCTTTCAGGATGGCAAACTCGATGGCCACTTTGCCCTTCTTCATCAGCGGAGGCCGCGCCTCTTCAGGGATGATGTTGTACCAATTCATTCGGACTGCTTGCAGTACGCGCTCCAGGTAAGGGCCGAAGTCGACGCCTTCGGTATCGCTGAGAACTTCGAGATTCCCTTGCACGCGGGCATTACTGCCGCCTCTTCCCGCTCCGTAGTCGCCGCCGCCTCCGCCATAGGTTCCGCCACCGCGATGTGCAGCCACGGCACGAGCGGCCTGCTCAATCGACGACCCGGGCGACATCATGCCGGCCAGATTGCCGGGAAACTTCGGCGTCCCTTGCTGCTGCTGCGGCAGACGAGGATTGTCCTGCGGAATGCCGTTCTGTAACTGTGCCTGCTGCTGGCCCTGCGCCTGGCTGGGTTGCGGCTGCTGCTGAGGCGGCGACTGCTGTGCCTGCTTCATCGGCTGCGGCGGCGTGTTGCGAGCCTGTTGTACTGGCGGAGCGGGCAGCTTCGGCGGACCCGCGCGCTTCAATTCTTCCAGCGTCTTTTTGTCCAGGGTAGGATGGCGGCTCTCGGCGATGCGATTCTTGTCCGACAAAACATTCGTCTTGGGCGGAATCTTGGGCGCTTTCTGCATGTCCGGCGGCAGATCCAGATAGGTCATTTGCTGGTTCTGCATCAGGTCGGCGGGATTACTCAGCACCACCCCTCTGAGCCCGGGAAACAGTTGCGGTGAAAAGACCAGAAAGATGACCACCATCAGGTGGACGACCACCGAGATCCAGAACGCTTCGCGCATGCGCGAGCGCTCAAGATCATCCTCTAACTGAATAAGGATATGCGGAGTTAGATCGCCTCCCGGAGGCGAACCTGCGTCCCACAGCGCAAGCTGATTATCTTCCTGGGGAGGGAGCGGGGTTGGTCTGTCTGGCGGTATTAAGATTGAAGCCATCCGTCTGGATCAAGTAACGCCCGGAGCTTATGTTCATTAGACGCCCCTGGCCCTTTGAAAGCAAAAACTTCCTGGGGGATGGCGTAACCTAAGTAAACCCGGCAGCCGATTGCGAGTTTCTACTCTATTTTCGCACACGACGGCCCTAAAGGCGATTCAGCTTTACTGCCACTAGAGTTCCAGAATCTCTCCGGTACACTACAGTTCATGAAGGCGGTCATCGTCGGCACCGCAGGCCATATTGATCACGGGAAAAGCGCGCTGGTACGAGCCCTTACAGGCATCGACCCTGACCGGCTGGAAGAGGAAAAGCGGCGCGGCATTACCATTGATATCGGCTTCGCTAACCTGGACTTGGCCGCCCCATCCGGTGAGCCGATCCGTATCGGATTCGTCGATGTTCCCGGCCACGAGAAGTTTGTGCGCAACATGCTGGCCGGAACCGGCGGAATCGACCTGGCGCTGCTGGTGATTGCCGCCGACGAATCCATTAAGCCGCAAACCCGCGAGCACTTCGACATCTGCCGCTTGCTGGCCCTACAGCGTGGGATCACCGTCCTGACCAAGTCGGACATGGTCGATCCTGAAACGCTGGAAGTCGTCACCCTCGAAGTGGCGGAATTTCTCAAAGGATCGTTTCTCGATCCGGCAACGTCTCCCATCATCGCAGTGAGTTCGAAGACCGGTGCGGGGCTGGATACGCTCAAGCGCGAGTTGGCACGAGTAGCCGGCGAAATTCCGGCCAAGGACTCGACTGCGGTGTTCCGTTTGCCGATCGATCGCGTGTTCAGCATGAAGGGCTTCGGGACCGTGGTGACGGGAACGCTGATTTCGGGGACGGTCCGCAAAGAGCAGGAGCTGGAGGTTCATCCCGGGGGCAAGCGGCTGCGGGTGCGCGGCGTGCAGGTTCACGGAGCAGCAGCCGAACAGGCAATCGCCGGCCAGCGCACGGCATTGAATCTGGCCGGAGTCGAGACCTCCGAGCTGGCGCGCGGCATGATGCTGACACCGCCGGAGATGTTTCGGCCGACCCGGCGGGTAAGTGTTTCGCTCGATCTGCTGCGTTCGGCCAAGCCGTTGCGCGATCGCGCACGGGTTCACTTCCACGTCTTCACGGCCGAAACCGTCGCTGAAGTGAGCTTGATGGGCGCGAAACAGCTGGAGCCGGGGCAGTCGGGATTGGCGCGGCTGAAGCTGGAAGAGCCGCTGCTGCTGTTGCCCGGAGACCGCTTTATCGTGCGGCAGTTTTCGCCGCTCATTACCATCGGCGGCGGCCGAGTGCTTGACGCAGCAGAGCCGCCTCGACGGACGAAAGCTGCGGAGCGCATGGCGTTCCTCCAAAAGGTGGCGACCGGGAGCGCGCAGGAATCGCTGCTGGCCCGGGTGGCGCGCCGGGGAGCCGATGGGTTGTCGCTCGCCGATGCGGTAGCGGAGACAGGCTGGCTGCCGGCGAGGGTCCAGAAGATGGCTGGCGAGCTGGCTGCGGCTGGGGGGCTGGTGCGGCTGGAAGATCTGTTGATTGCGTCGGCAGTTCTGGAATCGCTGGCTGCACAGATGACGGCGAAAGTTGACGCGTTTCATAAGGCAAATCCGCTGGTTGCGGGGATGAGCAAAGAAGAGCTACGCGAGTCGATGGAGCTGAAGCTGGAAGTTTTTCGCGGCGTGCTGGAGACGCTGGTTCGCGGCAAGAAACTCGAGGTGAATGGCGAGGTGGTGCATGCCGCGGGCAAAGGCGTGGTCTTGCGCGACGAAGAGGCGGAATCCAAGGCGCAGATCGAGCAGGCCTTCGCGAAAGCAGGCTTAACGGTTCCACTGCTCAAGGATGTGCTGGCGTCGTTGCCGGTGGACAAGGTGCGCGCGCAGAAGATCGTGACCCTGCTGCTGCGCGACCGGGTGCTGGTGAAGCTGGCGGACGATCTGGTGTTTCATCGCGATGCGCTCGCTACTTTGCGCACAAAAGTTATCGCGCAAAAGACGAAGACTCCAAAGCTGAACGTCGGCAACTTCAAAGATTTGTTCGGGGTGACTCGCAAGTACGCTATCCCGCTGCTGGAGTATCTGGATCGCGAACGCGTGACCCGGAGGGTGGGGGATGAGCGGGTGATCTTGTAATTTCCGGTTCACCACAGAGGCACGGAGGCACAGAGAAATAATGGGATAGGGGTCCTTCGACTCCGCTGCGCTGCGCTCAGGATGACAGAGTAGTAGGGGCGCTAGGATACGAGGTAGGCGCGTGCTCCCGCTCAGGATGGACAGAGGTAGTGCGTGGTGCTCCCGCTCAGGACGGCAGAGGTAGTGCGCGGTGCTCCCGCTCAGGATGGACAGAGGTATGCGTGGTGTCCCGCTAGGTGCAAAGTAGTGCGTGGTGCTCCCGCTTAGGGTGACAAAGGTAGTGCGTGGTGCTCCGCTCAGGACAGAGGTAGTGCGTGGTGCTCCCGCTCAGGATGACAGAGGGAGTGTGTGGTGCTCCCGCTCAGGATGACAGAGTTAGTGGGACTTTCCTTCGATTCTCGGTGTCTCCGTGCCTCTGTGGTGAACTAGATTTTTTCTTCCGGAAACTCCAGGTCTGCTCCCAGCGGATCGGTCAGCCGATTGGTTAAGTTCACCAAGCCTACCAGCACATCCAGGTCGACAATTTGTTCTGCCGAGAAATGCGGCTTCAGGGCTTCGATGTCGGCGTCATTAATGTTTTGCAATTCGCGGGTAAGCTTGTCGGCGAAGTTGAGCGCGGCCTGCTCCCTGGGATGGAACCCACTGTATTCCCCGGTCTTCAGCGCCTCCCAATCTGGTTTCGTCAGCCCTACTCGCTTCGACGAAGCGATGTGGTGCTGCATTCAATAGTGGCACTGATTAAGGGCAGACACCCGGATGTAGACCATCTCATAGACGCGCCGATCGAGAGCCCGGCCCACGGTTCCGTAGAACGCGAGAAAGCTTCGCAGCACCTCAGGACGATAGGCCAGCAGCTTCTGCACGCTTCCGGGTTTGCCGCCCAGGGCGGTCTGGTAAATCTCGCGGACCTCGGCGGGAGCGTCCTTCATCTCGATGTAAGGGAGTCTGGCCATGGCAATGTCCTCCTGCAACAGGTCCGTATAATAGCTTAAGAACGCCGTCGTTTTCATGAACAAACCTATTCGCATCATTGGGGCCGGACTTGCCGGCTCGGAAGCAGCCTGGCAATGCGCCCGCCGCGGCCTCGCCGTGCAACTGTTCGAGATGCGGCCGGTACGCTCGACGCCCGCGCACCAGACAGCGAACTTCGCCGAACTGGTGTGCTCCAACTCGCTGAAGTCCGACTCCGAGAACACGGCTCCGTGGCTGCTGAAAGAGGAGATGCGCCGTGCCGGTTCGTTGTTAATGGAGATCGCGAACGCCACTTCCGTTCCCGCCGGCCACGCGCTGGCTGTCGATCGCGAGAAATTTGCGGAAGCCGTAACGAACGCCATCGAGGGTGAGCCGCTAATCGAGATCGTACGCGAAGAAGTAACGGCGATTGAGGAGAGCGACGGCATAACCATTGTCGCCACCGGGCCGCTGACCTCGGACGAGCTCTCCCGCGACATTCTGCGCCTCAGCGGCAGCGAGCAGCTTTATTTCTACGACTCCATCAGCCCCATCGTTGAAGCCGACTCCATCGATATGTCGCGGGTGTACATGGCGGCGCGCTATGACAAGGGCAGCGCCGATTACATCAACTGTCCGATGACCAGGGAAGAGTATGACGGTTTTCTCGACGCGCTGATCGAGGCGCATTCGGTCGATGCCAAAGATTGGGAGAACCTAAACTACTTCGAAAGCTGTCTGCCTATCGAGGAGATTGCCCGCCGGGGCCGCGACACCTTGCGCTTCGGGCCGATGAAGCCGGTTGGCCTGCGCGATCCCCGCACCGGGCAGATGCCTTACGCTGTGGTACAGCTGCGGCAGGAGAACCTGCGCGCCGACTCCTACAATCTCGTCGGCTTCCAGAACCATTTGAAGTTCGGCGAACAGGCGCGCATTCTGCGGCTCATCCCAGGTTTGGAGAACGCGAAGTTTCTGCGTTACGGGCAAATCCATCGCAATACCTACATCAATGGGCCGACGCTGCTGGGCGAGACCTTGCAGATGAAGCAGCATCCCAATGTTCTCTTCGCGGGACAGATTTCCGGCGTGGAAGGCTACGTCGAGTCGATCGCCACCGGCCTGCTTGCGGGTTTGCATGCTGCCGCTCTGGCGCAAGGGATCGCGACAGTCGCTCCTCCGCGCGCCACGGCATTCGGGGCGCTGATGAACTACATCTGTCACGCCGACGCGAAAAACTTTCAGCCGGCAAACATCACTTTCGACTTGTTGCAGCCGCTGGATGAGCAGACGCGTCGCCGCATCCGCGACAAGAAGCAGCGTCATGCGATGGTTTGCCAGCGCGCGCTAGCTGAGCTGGAGAGCTGGCTGGAAGTACAGCGCACCGCCGCGAATCGCCTGCCTGCGTTATCATGACCAGTTTCGTCAGGAGACTCCATGAAGCACCTGCTGGTACTTGCACTTTTTGTTTCTATCGGAGCGGTAATGTCCTCAGTCAGTGAAGAACTTGCCACCCAGGCCCCCGACCTCAGCCAGTTGCAGAAGATGACGGCGCGCTTCGTGCCTACGGAACTCAATGTCGATACCAGCAAGCTTTCCGAGGGCGATCGCAAGGCGCTGGTGAAACTGGTGGAAGCTGCTCGCCTCATCGACGACATCTTCATGACGCAGTACTGGAGCGGCGATCACGCGCTTTACGCCAAGCTGCAAAAGGAAACCTCGCCGCTGGGTAAGGCCCAGCTGCATTATTTCTGGATCAACAAAAGTCCGTGGTCGGCGCTGGACGGAAACACCGCATTCATCAAGGGCGTGCCGGAGCACAAGCTGCCGGGGGCAAACTTCTATCCCGAATCGATGACGAAAGAGCAATTTGAGAGCTGGCTGAAGACGCTGCCGGAAAGCCAGCAGAAGGAAGCCACAGGCTTTTTCACCGTGATTCGCGAGAACGGCAAGCACGGCTTCAAGATCGTTCCTTACAGCGAAGCTTACAAAGACGAGCTGGCCCGCGCTGCCAAGCTGCTAAACGAAGCCGCGGCGCTGACCGACAACGCCTCGCTCAAACATTTCCTGACGACGCGGGCGGCGGCCTTCCTCTCCAACGACTACTACGAGAGCGACGTAGCCTGGATGGATCTGGATGCCCCGCTCGACATCACCATCGGACCGTACGAGACCTACAACGACGAGATCTTCGGCTACAAGGCATCGTACGAAGCCTACGTCAACCTGCGCGATGAAGAAGAGAGCGCCAAGCTGGGCGCGTTCTCCAAGAACTTGCAGGAGATCGAAAACAACCTGCCGCTCGATCCCAAGTACCGCAATCCGAAGATCGGAGCGCAGGCGCCCATCCGGGTGGTGAACGAAGTGATGAGCGCAGGCGACGGCAACCATGGGGTGCAGACTGCCGCTTACAACTTGCCGAACGACGAGCGCGTGGTCGCCGAAAAAGGTAGCAAGCGCGTCATGCTGAAAAATGTTCAGGAAGCAAAGTTTCACCAGATCCTGCTGCCGATTTCCAAGCGCGTGCTGATTGCCGACGAACAGGGCGACGTGAACTTCGAAGCGTTCTTCACCCACATCCTGACCCACGAACTGTGTCACGGTCTGGGGCCGCACCAGATCACGGTGAATGGTAAGGCCACCACGCCGCGGGCGGAATTGAAGGAACTTTACAGCGCTATCGAAGAAGCCAAAGCCGACGCTACCGGGCTGTTCGCCTTGCAATACATGATTGAGCACGCGCAGGCGATGGGGCTGGCAGACGTTCTGAAGCCGGATGCCAATTCCGAAAAGCGGCTGTACACCACCTACCTGGCCTCGTCGTTCCGGACGTTGCGCTTTGGATTGGGCGAGGCGCACGGCAAGGGCATGGCTATGCAGGTGAACTACCTGATCGATAAAGGTGGCTTCGTGGCGCGGCCCGACGGAACCTTCGCCGTTGATTACTCCAAGATGAAGGACGCGGTCCGCGATCTCACCCATGATCTGCTGACGGTGGAAGCCGAAGGCAATTACGCCGGAGCGAAGAAGATGCTGGACACGCTCGGGGTGCTACGTCCGGAGTTCAAGCGGGCGCTGGACAAGCTGGGCGACATTCCGGTCGACATCGAACCTGTCTTCGTAACGGCTGACCAGGTAGCTCCGCCGCCCAAAGCGGCTTACGGCCAGTAATTCCGGCAGGCCATCACGCGGGCCGGTGACAAGCTGCACAGACACCCTGAAGGAGACAGGAGCAGCCTTATCTCGCGGTAGCTAGACGTCTGCCCAGTTGACGTTAGCGCGAGGCTAAGTACGATCTCCCAGTTCTTACGTACGACCTCATGCCACCTCAAGTTCGCATCTGCGGATTTGGGGCGCCGAGTTCCTATAACTCTTCGAGATCCGTTCCCCAATACATTTTTTACGGCCAGCCTTGCGACGTCCTCTGTCCCCTGCATGCTTTGCAGCGGGAAGACTGCTCTCCGCCAAACATCTGTTTCCGGAGGTTTCTATGCTTCACCTCGACACCGGTAACACAGGATTCATGATCCTGTGCACAAGCCTGGTCATGCTGATGACCCCGGGCCTCGCGTTTTTCTATGGAGGCCTGGTGGGACGCAAGAACGTCCTGGCCATCATGATCCAGAGCTTCGTTTCGATGGGCTGGACCACCGTGATCTGGTATCTCTACGGCTACTCGCTATGCTTCAGCGGCGACTGGCACGGAATCATCGGCAACCTCGATAAAGTCTGCCTGCACGGAGTCAATCTAACCACGCCATCGGGGCCGAACGACACCATTCCGGCGATGGTCTTCATCGCTTACCAGATGATGTTTGCCATCATCACTCCCGCGCTAATCTCGGGCGCCTTCACCAACCGCGTCACCTTCAAAGCCTATTGCCTGTTCCTCACTGCGTGGCTGACCTTCGTCTACTTCCCATTCGTACACATGGTGTGGGGTGGAGGCATTCTGCAGCGCTGGGGCGTGGAAGACTTTGCCGGCGGCATCGTGGTCCACAACATCGCCGGATTGGCGGCCCTGGCCTCGGTCCTTTATGTGGGCAAGCGGCGCGTTCTCGACCGCGGTCCGCACAGCATTCCGCTGGTTGCGTTAGGCACCGGCCTGCTGTGGTTCGGATGGTACGGATTTAATGCCGGCAGCGAGATGCGCGTAGATTCCGTGACCGGCACTGCCTTTCTGAATACCGACATCGCGGCCTCGTTTGCTGCGATGACTTGGCTGATCGTGGCCTGGTTCCGGGAGAAAAAGCCGAAGTTCCTGGGACTGCTGACCGGCGCGGTTGCCGGGCTGGCGACCATTACTCCGGCCGCCGGTTATGTTTCACCTTCAACCGCCGTGATCTTCGGTGTAGTCTCCGGCATGGTCTGCTACTTTGCCGTGGAAATGAAGAACAAATTGCATTGGGACGATGCGCTCGACGTCTGGGGCGTGCACGGAGTCGGAGGGTTCATCGGCATCCTGATGCTGGGACTCTTCGCTAACAGTGCGTTCAACCCAGCGGGCACCAATGGACTGTTCTATGGCAATCCCGGCTTCTTTGTTAAACAACTGGTGGCCGTGCTGTTCTCGTCGGTATGGGCTTTCGGCTTCACCTACGCCATGCTGCGCATCATCGACATGTTCACCCCGGTGAAAGTGGAGATGATGAGCGAAGAGATTGGCCTGGATGAATCGATCCATGGCGAACACGCTTATGAAACCCTGGAAGTCGAGGACCTCTTCAGCGGCGATCAAAGGCATGCCGGACCCGTGGAAGAAGGGGAACTGGTCGGCCCTCGGAAGTGAGTCATGCAGCCACGGTTTCCCAGGCTGTTCCCGACCATGGTTCTGGCAGGGGCGATCATTGCATCGCCCCTGTTTGCCGCTGCCCAGCTGAATACCTCAGCCGATGACCAAGCGCCGGCGCCTACCTCGGTTGCCGTCAATCTTGCGCCGTCTCCGGTGAAGGCTGACGAGAACGCTTCATGGTGGCGCGGAATCACGGTCAACGGCTTCGCCTCGCTGTCGTTCGTTTACAACACGAACGATCCGGTTTATCGCATCAACCAATATCGGGTGTTCGACTACGCTGACGAAGAGCCGCAGCTGGACGTCGCACAGCTGGTGATTCAGCGGGCCATCGATAAACCCAGGCAGTTCGGTTTTCGCTTCAACTTGCTCGCCGGATCGGCGGTACCGGAAATTACCGCAGCCTACGGATTGTTTCGCAATCCGGTGACCGGGCTTGGCGAACATGTCGACATCCCGGAGATGTACCTGAGCTACATCGCGCCGCTCGGCAAAGGTTTGCGATTCGATGCCGGAAAGTTTGCCACCCACATGGGCTCGGAAGTGATCGGCGGCTACGACGGCTACAACGACGAGTTCAGCCGCGGCTTCATCTTCGGCTTTGGGGTACCGTTTACGCATACTGGCGCCAAAGCTACTTATGCGTTCAACAACAAGGTATCGGCCATGTTCCTGGTTACCAACGGCTGGGATGAATTCCAGAGATTCAATCACGGAATCTCATACGGCGGCCAGATCGTATTTACTCCAACCAAGAACACGGCTCTCTATTTCAACTGGATTCACGGGCCGAATATCCCCAAGGACAGCATCGATAATCGCACCGCGTATGAGGTGGTCGGCAGCTGGAAAGTGACATCAAGGCTGAATCTGGGTTTCGACAGCCTTTATGCGCACGAAGAAAATGGTGTGTGCCTGGGACACGACGCCATCTGGAAAGGCCTCGCCCTTTATACCAAGTACGCGTTCACGCCGAAGTTCTCGCTGGCATTCCGGCCTGAAGTTTTCGCCGACATGGGCGGCACGCGCACCGGAATTCCGCAAACCTTAAGCGGCTTCACCTGGACTCCCGAATACGACATGGCGGCGAAGCTATCGGCAGTCAACGAACATTTCAGGAAGCTGGATGGCAAGTTCGTTATCCGCGGGGATATCCGGCTCGACTTATCGAATAAGAACGTTTTTCAGCGCAACGATTTGTGGGTGACAAATCAGTTCACCACCGCGGTGAACCTGATCTATCTCTTCTGAGTTTTACTGATTCACCGGAATCTTGATGATCTTCTTCTGGATCGCGTAAGTCACCAGCTGCGCCTTGTTGTGAATGTCGAGCTTGCGCATCAGGTTGAACTTATGCGCTTCGACGGTCTTCACGCTTAGGCCCAGCAGCACGGCAATCTCTTTGACGGAGTTACCCTCGGCCAGCAGCTTCAGGATCTCGCGTTCGCGGGGCGTTAAAGTCGACATGCGGGGACGCATGCGGGCATCGCGCACCCGGGCACGGAAATCTTCCACCAGCTTGCCCAGCACTTGCGAGCTGAGATACTTTCCGCCTTTGTACACATCGCGGACGGCGCTCACCAACTGCGGCGCCGGCGTGTCCTTCAACACGTATCCCGCAGCGCCAACTTCCAGACACTGCACCAGGTAGTCTTCATCTTCGTACATGGTCAGGAAAAGGATCTTGGTTTCGGGACGAGCCTTCTTGATGTGGCGAGTCGCTTCGAAGGACGATAGTCCGGGCATGCCAATGTCCATCAGAACAACATCGGGCCGAAGTTCGCGCGCCTTTTCTACTGCGTCGCCGCCATCCGGCGACTCGCCCACGACTTCGAAATCGTTTTCAGTTTCCAGCAGGCGCCGTACTCCCTGCCGGAACAAGGTATGGTCATCAACTAATAGACATCTAATTTTCGGCATGATCCACCTGGGTCGTCACTACCCACCACGTTTCCTTTTGCCGCCACGGCTGTCGTCGGTCGTCAGCGGACAGCAGTGCGGCGCTTCTGTTTATGCGCCCTGCGCCACCGCGCCCGAAATCGCCTGATCGGCGCTAACCGGAATTCCTGCGGGCGCATTTACTTCGATGCGGGTACCCTTGCCTCGTGCAGAGGTTACCTTCATCTTTCCTCCCAAATTCCCGATTCGTTCGTACATACCGGCCATGCCAAAAGTCTGGCGGGCTGGCTTGGCTTTGCTGGAAATGCCCACGCCATCGTCTTCAATGGTCAGCCTGATCGCCTCAGCTTCATGGATCAAGTTCAATGTTTACCGTGGTCGCATTGGCGTGCTTGGCCACGTTGTGCAGCGCTTCCTGCACCACGCGATAAATCGCTGTCTCCAGCACCGGAGACAAGCGGCCAAACTCGGGAGAGACGTTGACTCGCGCTCTCACCCCCGCGCTCTTGGCCAGATCCTTGGCTTCTTTGCGGACGGCCGCAATCAATCCCAGTTCCTGCAACACCAGCGGCGAAAGCCGGCCGATAATGCGGCGAATACCTTCAATGGTCCGGTCGACAACCGCCAGGGTCTCGCGAATCTTGGTTCGCGCGGTACGGCCGGTAACGCTGCTCTCCAGCATGCCGAGATAAAGCCGGATGACCATCAGCGCCTGCCCGGTTTCGTCGTGCAGTTCGCGGCTGATGCGTTTGCGCTCTTCTTCCTGCGCGTGCAGCAGATGTCCAGACAGCTCGGCAATCCGCATCTCACGCTCGCGCAACGCGTCGTTCATGCCGGCGCGATCGATCGCCAGCGCCGAGCGGTCGGCAATGGCTCGCAGCAAGTCGCGCTCGGTGGGCAGCCAGTCGTGCGGGTTGGCAAAGCCGATCAGCAGCACACCAATCACCGTCTCGCTCGATCGCAAGGGCACGCCCCACAGCGCTTTGGCCTGGTCGTGAAGCAGCGGGGAAAGTCTGTCGGAAGGGCTTCGCAGATCGGGGAGATTATCGGGTTCGCCTGAAGCCGCGATGCCTTCCACGAACTCTTCCCGCATGGTGGCGAGCGAGTCCGTTCCGTCCTCATGGTTCTCAAACCCCACTTGCGCTTGCACCCGCAGTACCTGCTCGGCATCTTTCAGGAAAATCAGGCCTAATGTCGCGCTGAATGTATCCGTCGCGATTTCCAGCACCCGCTTCAACAAAGCATCGAGATTTCGCGCCGACAGCTCGGCATCCAGCACTGACAGCAAAGTGTCGGCTTCCACCTTCTGAGCGTCGGAGTACGCGGCCGATACCGCGACGTAGCTTGCCCAGGAGAGCGTCTCCATGGCCGCCGTGACTTCGGCTCGCCGATTGCGAGGGAAACAATCTCCTGCACGTAAGGGTCGACCAGTTGCTGATACAGCTCAAGCGACCGCGCTACCGCCCGGGTGCTCACCTTCAGCTTTGCCAGCCGCTTTCCGAAATGTTGCAGGCTCTCATAGAAGGCCGCAAAATCTGTTTGCGAGAAGATGGAGAAGCCGGTGCCAATGGTCAATCGCTCGAGGGCAGCCATGGCGCGACCATCGAAATTGAATTCGTCGAACATCTTCTGCCGCCAGGCTGCGGTGATCTCGGGAAACCGCGGCTGCAAGCTCCGGGTCACCTCAATGACCACTTCCCGCGATGTTTCCTTCATGGGCAGAAGGGAAGCCATGGAACTCCTCAAGGAATAATGAGGTTGATGCGCTGGAGTTTACGGCGGGATGGCATTACTACCTGATAAACCAGCAACTACCAAGGCGTCCTCTGCCACGTCGGGCATACCGTAGCCGAAAACCACCTAAATATTGGCTAAAGTATACACAGCTTCTTTGGATTTGGCGTTCCGTCACAAACTGCTTCAAAGATTCTGTGGCCGCCAGGAGGACGGCTGCCGATGGCACGGTCAGGAACGATGTGCGGTATTCTCAGCAGGACCGGTCTCTGTCGTGGCGATGGCACAACGACGCCATCGCTAACGGAAGCCCGCGAGCTAATCAAATGGCGACCCTCTCGGACAAAGCCGCTCCCGTTACGCTGAATAATGAGGAGATTCTCCGTTACTCGCGCCACCTCATTCTGCCTGAGGTCGGCATGGAGGGGCAGCTCAAACTGAAGCAGGCACGCGTGCTGTGCATCGGCGCCGGTGGCTTGGGCTCGCCGCTGGCTCTGTATCTGGCAGCGGCCGGTGTAGGGACGCTTGGAATTGTTGATTTCGATATTGTTGATGTTACAAACTTGCAGCGGCAGATCCTTCACACTACCGCCGATGTAGGCCGCAAGAAACTCGACTCCGCAGCGGAAAGCGTCGCGGCGATCAATCCCCACGTCGCAATCCGGAAATTCGAGACTCGGCTGAGCAGCGCGAACGCCCTGGAAATCTTTCGCGACTTCGACATCATCGCCGATGGCACCGACAACTTTCCCACTCGCTACCTGGTCAACGACGCCTGCGTGCTCACCGGCAAGCCGAATGTTTACGGGTCGATTTTCCGCTTCGAGGGACAGGCCAGCGTCTTCGCAACCAGCGGATGGGCCATGTTATCGCTGCCTTTATCCCGAGCCGCCTCCACCCGGAGTTGTGCCGTCATGCGCTGAAGGCGGGGTGCTTGGAATTCTTCCCGGCCTGGTCGGAGTGATCCAGGCGACGGAAGTGATCAAGCTGATACTTGGCGCAGGAGAACCGTTGATTGGCCGGCTCTTGCTGGTGGACGCCCTGGGCATGCGCTTTCGCGAACTCAAGCTGCGCAAGAATCCCGACTGCCCAGTTTGCGGCGCGCATCCGACCATCAAGCAACTGATTGACTATGAGCAATTTTGCGGAATCCGTGGCCAGGAAAAGCCGGTAGCTGCTACCATCGGCGACATGACACCGGAAGAACTGAAACAGCGACTGGATGCGGGCGACGACCTGTTCGTGCTCGATGTCCGCGAGCCTAACGAATATCAGATCTGCAACCTGGGCGGACACCTGATCCCGCTGAATGACCTCCCCAAACGAGTGGGCGAACTTGATGCCTCGCGCGAGATCGTGGTGCATTGCAAGATGGGCGGCCGCAGCGCCAAGGCCGTGGATTTCCTGAAACAAGCCGGTTTCACCCGCGTACACAACCTCGACGGCGGCATCAATGCGTGGTCCGAGCGCGTCGATCCCAAGGTGCCGAAGTACTGACAAGCGGTGTCGAGGTCTTCAGGACTGCTTGCGAAACCGTTAAGCTGAGGCACTTGCCCTGAGCGGCGCGCTCGATTCCAGCGCAACTTCACGCAAGTACAGGTACAGAGGCAAGCCGAGTGAAACCCCTACCGAGCAGGATGCCAGTATGGGAAGCCATCGCATTGGGGTGGCGTATCCGGCGGTTCTCGATCCGCATGAACACAATCAGCGCAATGGCCGAGACCAGTGCGTCCATGCTAAAGAATGCGCTGATCCGGTTCGCGAACAGTTCCCGCGCGAACAGCGAAAGATTGAGCCCGTGAGCAGACAACCAGGGAAGGAACTGCCAATACGGCAGCAGCAATCCCAGGCAGCAGAGCATGAGGTAGCCTGTCTTAGGCTTCATTAGCGTAGGCTAGCAGATGCTTCGAGTCGGCCATAGAGCAACTCCTGGTTGGCTCAGGACGAATCGGCCAGGCCAGGCGAGGACAAATGTTTCAGATTGTTTTCCTGTTGTTGGCGGTAATCGGCGCTTCCATCCATTTGGCGATTTCTCCTCGCCACCGGCGGAGCCGGGTGACGCTGGTTGGAACCTACCTGGTCTACCTGTTTTTCATCTATGTGGGCCTGATGGGGTTGCTGACGGCTTACGCTCACGTGTTTCGTCCGCTGCAAACCTCAGCGTCCATCGGATGGTCGACCAGTCCTTACGAATACGAAGTTGGGATGGCCGACCTCACGGTCGGCGTTCTCGGCGTTCTGTGTCTCTGGTTCGGGGAAAACTTTTGGCTGGCCACCGCAATTGCTAATGCGGTCTGGCTGCTGGGGGATGCTGTCGGACATGTGCGGCAGGTGGTTGAATACGGCAATCATGCCGCGAATAATTCCGGCATCTTCCTGTACACCGAGATTGCCGCTCCCATGGTGATCCTGGCTTTAACGGTCTATCACCGACGTGCTGGCAAGGGTTCTCAGCAACTTCCCGCGCGCGTCTAGGGTTTTCGCCATAGTCCTCGAATAGCCGCTTTCTGCGGGGCTCTTCGCCCATCCGGGGTGCTCGTATTTGCCACGTATTGGGCTACGGTCAGGCTGCTCCGGCGTGTTAGAATCTGTGCTGAATAAACGGGAAAGAAGTGTGTCTTGATCGAGATTGCGCCGTCCATTTTGTCAGCTGATTTCGCCCGTCTGGCGGAGGATGCGAACGCAGCATTGCGCGGTGGCGCTACCCTTCTGCACGTCGACGTCATGGATGGGCATTTCGTGCCCAACATCACGATTGGGCCGCCAGTGGTTGCTTCGCTGCGAAAAGCGGTTGACGTTCCCCTCGACTGCCATCTGATGATCGAAAATCCCGACGAGTTCATTCCGGCTTTCGCCGACGCAGGCGCCAACTGGATCACGGTCCATCAGGAAGCTTGTATCCATTTGAACCGCACCCTGGAGTTGATTCGCAGCCTCGGGCATGCTGCCGGGCGTAGCCATCAATCCCGCTACTCCGGTGCAGACCCTGGGCGAAGTGCTGGACATCGTCGACCACGTTCTGGTTATGTCGGTGAATCCCGGTTTCGGCGGGCAGAAATTTATTCCTGGAGCGCTGGAAAAAGTCCGCAAACTGGCAACCATGCGCAATGCCAAGGGCGTGGATTTTCGGATCGAGATGGATGGCGGAATCGATCTCGAGACGATTGGCAGTGCAGCCCGCGCCGGCACTGAGTTGTTTGTGGCCGGCAGTCACGTATTCGGCAAGGGCGATCCCGCCCGCAACGTGGAAGGATTATTGAGGGCGGCCCAGGAAGCCCTTTTGCAGCGCGCTTGACCGGCGCGAATAGGAATTATGCATCCCGGCGACACCTCCCTGCGGTGGTCGGGTTTATTACGTCAGGTTCCCAGAGGTGGTTAGGATGTTTCGTCGCTTATTCATAACGGTCCTGATGGGAGTAGTGTTTGCGTCGCTGTCGTCCGCGGCGCAGGATGCTGCTGCCACGCAGACCTCGAGCTCGGGCGCTGCCCCGGCCGCTCAGACCTCCGGCTCCGGCGCGGCTCAGGCTGCTCCAACCCAGACTTCGGGCACGACCCAGGCCACGAGTTCCGCCTCAAAGGGCGCAGCCGAGCACCCCCGCTGCCAGCACCAGCAAGCACAAGAAAAAGAAGTCCAAGAAAGTCCAGAACCCGATCGCCAATGTCGATTCCAAGCAGCCTGACAAGGTGCTGTTCGACCGTGCCATGGACGCCATGAAGCACGGAAAATATGACATCGCGCGCTTGAGCCTGCAAACCCTGATCAACACCTATCCCGATTCCGAGTACGTCGCGCGCGCCAAGCTGGCGATTGGCGACTCCTGGTACGCCGAGGGCGGCGCTGCTGCCATGGCGCAGGCGGAGAGCGAATACAAGGACTTCATCACCTTCTTCCCCAACATGCCGGAAGCGGCGGAAGCGCAGATGAAGATCGCCAACATCCATTTCAAGGAGATGGAGAAGGCGGACCGCGATCCCACGCACGCCCGCCGCGCCGAAGAAGAATATCGGCAACTCATCCTGCAATTCCCCGACAGCTCCCTGGTGCCCGAAGCGAAGCAGCGTTTGCTGGAGGTGCAGGAAGTACTGGCGGAACGCGAGTACATGATTGGGCATTTCTATTACCTGCGCGATAGCTATCCGGCGGCGATTGCGCGCCTGAAGTCCGTAGCCGATACCTATCCGCTGTACAGCGGAGCCGATGAAGCTTTGTTTGAGCTGGGCGGAGCCTACGAGAAAGAGATTGAGGTGATTCGCCGGTCCAGGTTTCCGGAGTCAGCCAAGGGAGTGCTGATCAAGCAATATACCGAGGGCGCGGTTGCGGCCTACGATCGCATCGTTACGCGTTATCCGCTGGAGTCCGAGGCGCCTAACGCCAAGAAGCGGCTGATTGCGTTGAAGGCGCCTGTTCCTACGGCTACTCCGCAAGCTATCGCCCAGGACAAAGCTGAAATTGCCAGCCGTGGTTCGCTGGGCCATGTGGGCAAGGTGATGGAGAACTTCCACAAGGGGCCGGATGTTTCCGAAGCAGTCAAAGTCGGCGAGCCCACGCTGGTTGATCCCAAGCAGGCCAGCGCGCCGGACATGGTGCGGGCCGCAAGTGCCAGCGTAACCAGCATTCTGCAAGGCGCTGGGATGAGCAATGGAAATAGCGTTTCCGTCGAGCGCGTAAATCCTGGAGCGCCGCTTCCGGCGGAGAACGCGCCGGTTCCGCATTCTTCCGCACTGCCAGGCAACACGGCTGCGGGTGACACGGCTGCGGTAGCGCCCGGCGAAACGACGGCCGCTGCCAGCGGATCTACGGACGCCGCGGCCGGCTCAGACATGAAGAACGACCTGCCGCCGGCTGCCAGCGGGCCCGCGCCAGTGCCACCGCCCACCCAGGTCAACGACGTGGCGAACTCCAGCAGCAGTACGCTCGGCTTCGGCCACCAGTACGTCAGGACAGCAGGCGCCGCCGGCGAATTCCGATACGGAAAGCTCGTCGAAAAAGAAGAAGAAGCACAAGCTGCTGCCGTTTTAAAGGCGGTTGCCGGTTGTCAGTTGTCAGCTGTCGGTGAAACCGACACCCAATTGGCGCGATTTGCCGGTGGGTTCCAATGTGCGTTAAAATAAATTCCGACCGCAATTCAACGTTCGATGGCGAGCGTTCCGCAGAATCCCGGGCCTGATGATGGTTTGAAAAGGCACTTGGGAGTGGCGAGTTCAAGGTCTGAAGTTCTTCGTAAAGTCGTTGAAAATCCAGCGGGTTGGCTGCTTGCACGCGGATAACCGTTGTGTTAAGCTCAGAGTTTGTCCCGGCTGGCGGGAAGAATCATGCTTGGTTCGGTGCCTACGTGTCGAGCCACGCAAGCTGGCGTAGCTCAGCTGGTAGAGCATCTGATTTGTAATCAGAGGGTCGGGGGTTCAAATCCCTTCGCCAGCTCCAGTATCGCAACCATGAGCGCGCCGGAAGGCGTAGCAGGAGCAAGCCAAACGAGACGCGCAGCTCTCCTAGAGAACTGATTCCACAGCAGCAGCTTCCTTACTTGCAAACCGTGCGCGGCAACGACCGCGCGGCTATTGCAGAGTTTTGCCGGAGTCGAGCGCGCGTTGGCAAGTGGTGTTCTTTGACAGCAGGACTGGCGATTCCGGGCCACGGCAGCGTGACTCTCGTCGGAGCCGATGAGAGCGGAATGCTCGGTCGAACTGGGATTCCCGACAAGCGCTGCTTTTTCTGCTCGCTGGGATTGTGGAATGTGCACAGGTGGCCGAGTGGTTAATGGCAGCAGACTGTAAATCTGCCGCTCCTTGCGAGCTACGGAGGTTCGAATCCTCCCCTGTGCACCAGTTTTTCGGCATTGTGATCGCGCGCCTTGGGTGCGGGCAGCGCCGAATTTTTGGGGTTGGATGAACCGTTTGTTGGTGGCGTTGAGTGCGTATGCGATCCTGGCCGTTTTAGCCTGGACCACGATCAGCGAGCAGAGATTCCGCTTGGCTGCGGTTGCGATTCTGGCGATGTTTGCGGTTCGTACCTGGACGTGGCACAAAAAGCAGCAGCGCGAACACCACGAGCACCGGGACGAGTAGGGTTTCAAGCTGGGACGTCGAGCCGGATAGATCGCGGCGTGAGCTTGAGGGTTTGCATGCTTCGGTTCGCGAGACCGGGGGGAGACTTCGCAGCTTTCGGTTTGCGAAGCTCGAGCAGCCTCAAACCGCGACCCCGAACGTCGGGCCTCGTTGATTGCGGCAGTAGAAGCGACAGCCCGAAGGGCGGAATTTGATTTAGCCGTGGGCGTAAGCCCGCGGTAGCAGTGTGTTAAGGGGCAGAGCCCGAAGGGCGGAATAATCTAGCCCAGCATGGAGCCGAAGGCGGAATGCTGGGTAGAGCTTGAGGCGATTTGCGGGCGTGAGCGCAGCGGGAGCCCGCAGCCGAAATCCTGAGCGTAGCGAAGGATCTGTTTGCAGGGCGCGAGTAACTCAGTGGTAGAGTCACAGCCTTCCAAGCTGAGGCGATTGGCAGGCGTTTGAGCCTGCCGCCGAAATCCCGAGCGCAGTCGAGGGACCTCTTGGGATGGCTTGAGAGTAGGGCGGGAGTAACTCAGTGGTAGAGTCACAGCCTTCCAAGCTGTTGGTCGCGGGTTCGATTCCCGTCTCCCGCTCCAGAGATTTGGAAGTACCGGTAGAGCGAGCCTTCAGGCTCGCGCCCTACGCGACGGTTTAGTTTCTGCGATTGTGGTTGAGATGTCGATCTCAAGCACAATCGCCACTGGTTAGGTTGTGGGAGACGCGGACCGGACGGTTCGCTGCACCCGAGTAAGTACACGTAAGCTGATGTAGCTCAGTTGGTAGAGCACTCCCTTGGTAAGGGAGAGGTCATCGGTTCAATCCCGATCATCAGCTCCAGATTTCAAGTCGTAAAGGCCCGCTCGCCGGGCGTGAAGGCATTCGGTTTCAGTGAACACTCCGATGGAGCAGTCGATATCGCGGACGCCGTTTCAGCAGGCTGGTCTTCCCATCGAGAGAGTGGAGGAGTTTGGGCAGCTGCGTTCGGCGATGACGCGAACGTTCTCCTCCGTCGCAGTGGAACGCTTCCTGCGGTTGTTGCAGCGTAAGGGAGTTCCCATTCGCGACTTCGACCGGGTGCTTCGCGAGAAATTGCTGGAGCAGGCTGACCTGACGCTGGCGCAGAGTGGCAAGACCGCGCAGCAGTTGTACGCCGCGCTCACGGTGAATGACCAGGCGCAGGTGCGCGAATTTTATTTGACGACGCTGGAGGCGGTTGATCTGCCTCTGCGGGAGAAGTTCAACAAACTTTACCGGTATTACTAGGGCATAGGAAAATGGCGAAAGAGAAATTTGATCGCAGCAAGCCGCACGTAAACGTAGGCACGATCGGGCACATCGATCATGGCAAGACGACGTTGACGGCGGCCATCACCAAAGTTTTGTCGAAGCACAATCCGAACATCAAGTTTCGCAGCTTCGACTCGATCGACAACGCGCCGGAAGAGCGCGAGCGCGGTATCACCATCGCCACCGCGCACGTGGAGTACGAGACCGCGAACCGGCACTACGCGCACGTGGATTGCCCGGGCCACGCCGACTACATCAAGAACATGATTACCGGCGCGGCGCAGATGGACGGCGCCATCCTGGTGGTCGCGGCCACCGACGGCCCCATGCCGCAGACCAAAGAACACGTGCTGCTGGCTCGCCAGGTAGGCGTGCCCTACGTGGTGGTGTTCCTGAACAAGTGCGATGCGGTGGAAGATCCTGAGCTGATCGACCTGGTGGAGATGGAAGTTCGCGAACTGCTGTCGAAGTACAACTTCCCGGGCGACGATCTGCCGGTGATTCGCGGCAGCGCGCTGGGTGCGTTGAACGGGGAAGCCCAGTGGGAAGCCAAGATTGACGAGCTGATGGAAGCGGTCGACAAGAGCGTGCCGCTGCCGGCGCGCGATATCGACAAGCCGTTCCTGATGCCGATTGAAGATATTTTCTCGATTCAGGGACGCGGCACGGTGGTTACCGGCCGTATCGAGCGTGGCAAGGTGAAGGTAGGCGAGGAAGTAGAGATCGTCGGCTTCCGCGAGACCCGCAAGACGGTTGTGACCGGCGTGGAAATGTTCAAGAAGCAGTTGGACGAAGGTTTGGCGGGCGACAATGCCGGCCTCTTGCTGCGCGGCATTGCGAAGGAAGATGTGGAGCGCGGCATGGTGCTGGCCAAGGGTGGCTCGATTACGCCGCACACCAAGTTCAAGGGCGAAGTTTACGTGTTGTCGAAAGATGAAGGTGGACGGCACACGCCCTTCTTCAAGGGCTATCGGCCGCAGTTCTACTTCCGCACCACGGACGTGACGGGCGTGGCGACCTTGCCGGCAGGTACGGAGATGGTGATGCCGGGCGACAACGTGGCCCTGGAGATTGAGTTGATTACGCCGGTGGCCATGGAAAAGGGCTTGCGCTTTGCGATTCGCGAAGGCGGACGCACGGTAGGCGCCGGCACGATCTGCGAGATCATCGCGTAGGCCTCCCACCCTACGCCAAAAGCGGGCGTAGGATGGGGCACCCGGCGGAAGACAGCTGTCAGCTCTAGCAGCTCTCAGCCGTCAGCTAGGTTCTTGCGGCGACGACGGAGGGACGTAAGAGTTGGTGCTGGCTGGACGGCGACGAAGAGACGTAAGAGTTGCTGATGGCTGGACAGGCGACGGAGAGACGCAGAAGCCTAGCGCCTGCGGGACGCGACAAGATGAAAGCCCCGCTCCTTCAGGGCGGGAGTAGAGCGCAGCGTGAGAATAGAGTTGATAGCCCCTTCAGGCGGCGACACGAGTATACCCGATTGAGCCCCAGGCGACAGATTCAAATTTCTCGGCGGAGTGATAAGCGTTCCGCTGATTTCCACGCTTGGACGTGGACAAGGCTTCGGCTCCCAAATCCCGAAGCAAAACGAAAAGGATTAATTGAATGCCTCGAGAGATTGTTACGTTGCAGTGCGGTGATTGCAAGAACCGCAACTACTCCACCACCAAGAACAAGAAGACCACGACGGGCCGGCTGGAGTTCAGCAAATTTTGCCGCAAGTGCCGCAAGCACACGGCGCATAAAGAAGTGAAGTAAGGCAGCACTTAGCATCTGGCATTTAGCACTTGGTGGCAGATGCGGCTGCTTGGGCCGAGGCGGAGATTCTTGAGTTAACGGCTAATTGCTAAATACCAAGTGCGGTTTTTTAGGGGCGTAAGCTCAACGGTTAAACTGTCGGTCTCCAAAACCGAACTTGGGGGTTCGAATCCCTCCGCCCCTGCCAGTGATTCGAGCGGTAGAGCAAGCCTTCAGGCTTGGGTTGCGGCGGAAGGCTGAAGTAAAGATAAGTTGGGAAACGGAATCGAAGATTTCGTTTCCCAAGCAGATAAAAAGAACCTCGGACGCGACGCTAAAGCGTCGCTCTACCACGGCGGCAAAAAACGCCGCGGGAAAAGAAAGCAGTTCAGGCGCGTGAAGCGCCGGAAAAAGGTAGCAGATGGCGAAGTCAGCAGCGATCGAGAGCGCCAGCGAAAATAAGCTGAGCGCGATGAAGGCCTGGCCGCAGCGCGCGAAGAGTTTCTACAACGACGTGCGCACGGAAATGCGGAAGGTCACTACCCCTTCGCGCAAGGAAGTTCAGGGCACGACCACCGTGGTCATCATCACGGTATTTTTGTTCGGCCTGTATTTCTGGATTGTGGACGCAATCATCGGAAAAAGTCTCGATCATTTGCTGAAGACATTGAGCCACCGCTAATGCGCGGGAAAATGACAGAAGAAGAAATCAAATCGGAGAACAACGGCGCCGAGCCCGAGACGGGCAAGGATTCCAAGCAGACTGCTGGCGACGCCGCTGCCAGCCGCAGAAGTCACTTCGGCGACTCCTCAGAACCCGAATATGAAGTGGTACATCATCCACACCTATTCCGGGTTTGAGCGCAAGGTGAAGGAGTCCATCGAGTCGCGCGTCCGCGCCTATCCGGAGCTGGAGCACAGGATCGGGCGGGTGTTGATTCCTACCGAGTCGGTCACGGAAGTTCGCGGCGGCAAGAAGTACACCAGCGAGCGCATGTTCTATCCCGGCTACGTGCTGGTGGAAATGGACATGGATGACAACGTGTGGCACGTGGTAAAAGGCACGCCGCGAGTCACCGGTTTCGTCGGCACGGGCCAGCAGCCCACTCCGCTATCGGAAGAAGAAGTTCAGCAGATTGTTTATCGCGTCGCCGATAGCAAAGAAAAGCCGAAGCTCAAGGTCAAGTTCGAGAAGAACGAATCTGTACGCATCAGCGAAGGTCCTTTCGCCAGCTTTACCGGCGTAGTGGACGAGGTCAACGAAGATCGCGAGACCTTGAAGGTCATGGTCACCATCTTCGGGCGTTCGACGCCGGTGGAACTCGGATTCGGGCAGGTCGAGAAAGTTATCACGTAGAAAAGCCGCTTTTCGCCTTTCGCCGTTGATGAAAGTCTGGCGAACAGCGAAAGGCGAGTAGCGAAAAGCGTAGGAATTTAAATGGCAAAAAAAGTTACTGGTTCAGTGAAGTTGCAGATTGCGGCGGGCAAGGCTACCCCGGCTCCTCCGGTGGGTCCCGCGCTCGGTCAGGCGCAGATCAACATCATGGAGTTCTGCAAGCAGTTCAACGCCAAGACGGGCGCCAAGGAACTCGAGGGCTTGATCATCCCGGTCGTGGTGTCGGTGTATACCGATCGCTCGTTTACCTTCATCACCAAGACGCCTCCGGCTGCGATTCTGTTGAAGCGCGCTGCGGGTGTTGCGAAGGGTTCTGGCGTGCCTAATAAGGACAAGGTTGGCAAGGTGACCGAGAAGCAGGTCCTGGAGATTGCCAAGCAGAAGATGCCTGACCTGAACGCAGCTTCGGTGGAAGCAGCGGTCAAGAGCGTGAAGGGTACCGCGCGGTCGATGGGCATTGAAGTAACGGCGTAAGGTTTGGTAGAGCCGGCCTTCAGGCCGGCGTTGAGTGCTAGATGGAAAATCTGCTTCCGTGCTGAGATCAGCCGATCTCAGCACGGAAGCAAACAAGTGTCACGGTGCGAACGCGGGCCTGAAGGCCCGCTCTACCCGACACAAATCGCAAATACCACGGCCTTTCAGCTGTAACGACTGGCGGTGGGAGATGAGGAGCAGTAATGAGAAAAGCAGGAAAGAATATCGAGAAGGCGCGTGCCGGCGTGGAAGCGCATTCCTACACGCTTCAGGACGCAGTGCCTCTTCTGCAGAAAATCAAGTACGCCAAGTTCGACGAAACCGTCGACTTGACGATGCGCCTGGGAGTCGATCCCAAGCACGCTGACCAGATGGTGCGCGGCACCGTGGTTCTGCCGCACGGACTGGGCAAGTCCAAGAAGGTTCTGGTCATCGCGAGTGGCGAAAAGGTTCGCGAAGCCGAAGCGGCGGGCGCTGACTTTGTTGGCGGCGAAGACATGGTGGAGAAGATCCAGAAGGAAAACTGGACTGACTACGATGCCGTCATCGCCACTCCGGACATGATGAAGTCGGTGGGCCGGCTGGGTAAGGTGCTCGGACCGCGTGGCCTGATGCCCAATCCGAAAACCGGCACGGTGACCTTCGACGTAGCTTCCGCGGTGAAAGAAACCAAGGCCGGCAAAGTCGAGTTCCGCACCGACAAGACCGCTCTGGTGCATGTTCCCGTTGGCAAGATTTCGTTTCCGCCGGAAAAGCTGGTGGAGAACGCCGCCACGGTGATTACCAGCGTGATCAAGGCCAAGCCTACGGTCGCGAAGGGCAAGTACATCAAGGGTTGCTATCTCAGCTCGACCATGGGACCGGGCGTCGCCATCGACACCGCCCCCGTGGAAGCGGCTGCGCGCGCCTAGATTTTGCAAGGGCACGGCTTCAGCCGTGTCGCTACGGGTCGCCTGGTGTGGTGGCCTTTAGGCCCTGTCGCCGACTAAGTTGGCTGCGGGAGAAACAGGGTGGCCGTAACGGCGCGGCTGAAGTTGCGCCTCTTCAAAGGCGACCCTGAACAAGGAATCGAAAATGGCTGTTACCAAAGCGAAAAAGATCGAACAGACAGCAAAGCTCACCGAGGAATTTCAGGGCGCAAGCCATGCCATCGTTGGCACCTTTGCCAAGTTGACGGTGCTCAAGGACTTCGAGCTTCGCAAGGCGGTACGTAGCGCCGGCGGACACTATCGCGTGGTCAAGAACACGCTGGCCGAGCGGGCAGCGAAGGGTACGGCGGTCGAGGAAGCCATGAAGGACCTCGCCGGCGTGACCTCGATTGCCTACACCAACAGCGACCCGGTCGCGTTGGCCAAGGCGCTCAGCAAGTACGCCAAAGACAATCCGGAATACACCTTCAAGGCAGGCATCGTCGAAGGCCGCGTCATCGCCGTTAAGGACATTGACGCTTTGGCCAGCATGCCGTCCAAGGAAGAGCTGTACTCCAAGCTGCTGTTCCTGATGAACGCTCCGGCGCAGCGCCTGGTCACCGTGATGAACGCGGTCGGCCGCGACATCGCCGTCGTCATCAACCAGGGCGTGGAGAAGGGCAAGTTTGGCGGCCCGGCGCCGGCGGAAGCCGCGTCGGCGGAGGCCCCAGTGGCGGAAGCTGCTCCGGCCGCGGTCGAAGCACCGGCGGAAGCTCCTGCCGAAGCTGCTCCGGCTGAAACGCAGGCGTAGAGATTTTTGGGCCCGCCCTCTCCGCAAAAGACGCGGAGAAGGATGGGGCACCCGGCCCGAAGGTTGATTTTTGTTCGCGGGCCGAAGCTCGGAGAGCTGGCCTTAAGGCCAGCGTTATGGAAGTTTCTTTTATCACGAGATCGAGACGAGTCTCGATCTCGTGGACAAAGCTCGAAACGGTCGGCATTACGCGGGCCTGAAGGCCCGCACTACCCGAGTATGGCACAGGTTTGGAGGCGCGAGCCTCCGGAGAGATTGAGTTATCCGTTGTGAGGGGTGTTCCTGGGCGTGTCTGGCGCGCGGGAAGCACATTGGAAACCTCGAAACGATAACGAAATCAACAGACCCGGGAAATCCCGGTGACACAACGAATAACGAATAGATGGAGATACACATGGCGGATCTGCAGCAGTTGGAAGAATCAATCGTAGGCCTGTCGCTTCTGGATGCGGCGGCCCTGGTAAAGAAATTGGAAGAGCGCCTTGGCGTCTCGGCGGCGGCTGCGGCCCCCGTCATGATGGCAGGTGCAGGTGGCGGCGCGGCGGCTGCCGCGGCTCCGGCGGAAGAGAAGACCGAGTTCACGGTCGTCCTGACTGCCGTGGGCGCCAACAAGATCAACGTGATCAAGGCTGTCCGTGAAGTCACCAGCCTGGGTCTGAAAGAAGCCAAGGACCTGGTCGATGGCGCGCCCAAGACAGTAAAAGAGGGCGTCAACAAGGAAGAAGCCGAGACCATCAAGAAGAAGTTCACCGAAGCGGGAGCAACCGTCGAGGTGAAGTAGTTTCCGGCCCCGTTTTTTCGGACGCCCGCCGGGCATTCGCAGGCTTTTGCGCTTGCTGGCGGGTTGAGGGCAAAGCGGGGCGGCTTACTCCGGGCGCGCTGACCGGAGTTCTGGCTGCTACTACCTTTGAGGTTCGGCTAGAGCCGTGACCTGCGGGGTGGTGGCTACGTTCTTCTTCACGTCGGAGCGGTCGTGGAGAGGCGCGATGAAACCGCGGAAGCAAAGCAGTTCTCTCAGCAGGAACTGCGGAATTCCCGGACATCGTTGAGCGCCGGATTCTTTTTTGAAATCCGGGCATCAAATCAAATTGTGGCAGGCGGCTGGTCTTGCCGGGAGCGTCAGCTCAGACGCGACGGCGGGTCAGACGAGGACAAGGCCGGAAGATACTGGCGCGGGAAGCTGAAAACATCAAGGCGCAAATTGCGCCGATTCCCAGGCCAATTGGTTATGGGATTGCACGACGCCTCACACGGCGCTTGCGGGGAGTTCTGTCTCTGCAGGCGCAATTCTCTTTTTTGCGCGAACTTGTACTGCCCGGATCCCTTTTAACGCGAATTGTCACCGTGTGGCGGCTTTCCTCTCCGTCACACATCCGCATTTTGGCTTGCACGGCCGACCTGAGCGACGCTGGCCGGTACTGATTAGGAGCTTTATACATGGCGCAACAGAAAACTGCCAACCGAAATCGGTTCGATTTCTCAAAAATACCCGCGACCATTCGGATACCCAACCTCATCGAGGTTCAGAAGCGTTCCTACGATCGCTTTCTGCAAATGGATGCGCTGCCGAGCGAGCGCGATGATGCCGGACTGCAGGCGGTATTTCAGTCGGTCTTCCCGATCACCGACTTCCGCAACGTCTCGCAGCTGGACTTTGTCGAGTACGCCATCGGTAACTGGGAGTGCAAGTGCGGCCACCTCAAGGGGCTGAATCACCTGCGCACCACCTGCCGCAATTGCGGCGCAACGGTGAAGACCGACCCGTTCCACCTGGGCGATGTGCTGTGCAACAAGTGCGGCACCTACAACGCCAACACACCGGATTTTTGTAACAAGTGCGGCGATCCTGTGGGATTGCAGCTGAAGTACGACGTGGCCGAGTGCGAAGAGCGAGGCATGACTTACTCCGCTCCGCTGAAGGTCACCATGCGCCTCACCATTTACGACAAGGATCCCGAGACCGGCAACCGCTCCATCCGCGACATGAAGGAGCAGGAAGTCTTCTTCGGCGATATTCCGTTGATGACGGCCAACGGCACGTTCATCATTAACGGTACTGAGCGCGTGATTGTCAGCCAGTTGCACCGTTCGCCGGGCGTCTTCTTTGAGACCGCGAACAACCGCACTTACTTCCTGGGCAAGATCATTCCGTACCGTGGTTCGTGGGTCGAGTTTGAATACGACCAGAAGAACATTCTGTACGTGCGCATCGACCGCAAGCGCAAGTTCCTGGGAACCATCTTC
Organism: uncultured Acidobacteriaceae bacterium; assembly: GCA_963796695.1. GTDB lineage: Bacteria > Acidobacteriota > Terriglobia > Terriglobales > Acidobacteriaceae > Bog-257. Next base: position 41,877 of record CAWCMU010000002.1, read on the forward strand.
CTGCGCGCGCTGGGTCTGCGTTCCGATGAAGAAATTCTGCGGACGTTCTACACCGTCGATCGCATTGCGATCCGCGACAACAAGATGTACTGGACGCTCGATCCCGGCTCCGAGAAGCCCACCAACCTGCTGGGCATGAAGCTGGCCCGCTCGATCACTACCAAGAGCGGTGAAGAGGTTGCACACTCCGGCCGTAAGGTTACGGCTGCGGTGATGAAGGAAATCCAGAAGCACCGCATCTCCGAAATCGAAGCCGACATTACGGACCTGGAAGGCGCATTCGTCGCGGCTGACGTCATCGACGTCAACACCGGCGAAGTGCTGCTCGAAGCCAACTCCGAGCTCACGGCCGACAAGCTGTCGAAGATGATGGAAGCGGGCGTGACCGAAGTTCACGTGTTCTTCCCGGAGCGCGACGACGTGGGCACGGTGATCGGCGCGACCCTGCGCCGCGATTCGGTGAAGACGCCGCAGGAAGCTCTGATCGAGATCTACCGCAAGCTGCGTCCGGGCGATCCCCCGACGCTGGACACGGCGACCTCGCTGTTCCACGGCATGTTCTTCGATCCGCGGAAGTACGACTTCTCTCGCGTGGGCCGCTTGAAGTTCAACATCAAGCTGTTCGAGAGCGAAGATGCGACTCATCTCGATAACCGCACGCTGGAGCCGGAAGACTTCTACGGAACCATCCGGTACCTGCTGAAGCTGCGCCGCAATATCGGCTCGGTGGACGACATCGATCATCTCGGCAATCGCCGCGTTCGCGCGGTCGGTGAGTTGCTCGAGAACCAGTTCCGCATCGGCCTGGTCCGCATGGAACGCGCCATCAAGGAAAAGATGAGCGTGTACCAGGAGATGTCTACGGCTATGCCGCACGACTTGGTCAACGCCAAGCCGGTGATGGCGGCTATCCGCGAGTTCTTTGGCTCCTCGCAGCTGTCGCAGTTCATGGACCAGACGAACCCGCTGTCGGAGATCACTCACAAGCGCCGCCTGTCGGCCCTGGGGCCGGGCGGTCTGTCGCGTGAGCGCGCAGGATTCGAAGTGCGCGACGTTCACCCGACGCACTACGGACGTATCTGCCCGATTGAGACGCCGGAAGGTCCGAACATCGGACTGATCTCGTCGTTGAGCTGCTATGCACGCATCAACGACTACGGCTTCATCGAGTCGCCGTATCGCAAGGTGAAGAACGGCCGCGTGCTCGACTTCATCAGCGTGGTCAATGCCGGCGACAGCGAGTATCGCGTCGGCGATCACCTGGAGAAGCCGGACGCCCTGAAGGCCAATGCTGACCTGAAAGAGCGCAAGAAGAAGCTGATCGACTTCGAGCCGTTCTCCTTCTACCTGTCGGCCTGGGAAGAAGATCGCCACGTCATCGCGCAGGCGAACGCGGAGATCGACGACAAGGGCCGCATCGTTCAGGAACTGGTCAATGCCCGCAAGGCCGGCAACTTTGTCCTGGTAAGCCGCGACGAAGTGGACTACATCGACGTCAGCCCGAAACAGCTGGTCTCGGTGGCTGCTTCGCTGGTGCCCTTCCTGGAGCATGACGACGCCAACCGCGCTTTGATGGGCGCGAACATGCAGCGTCAGTCCGTGCCGTTGTTGCGCGCGCAGGCGCCCATCGTCGGCACGGGAATGGAAGGGGTCACGGCGCGCGATTCCGGAGCCGTGGTTCTGGCTCGCCGCAGCGGCATCATCGACTCAGTCGACTCCGAGCGCATCATCGTGCGCGTCGAGGGCGAGCATCATCCCATGCAGCTTTCGCGCGAGGTGGGCAGCGACATTTATCAGCTGACCAAGTTCAAGCGTTCCAACCAGAACACTTGCATCAATCAGCGTCCCATCGTGAAGAAGGGTGATCGGGTTGCCAAGGGCCAGGTGATTGCCGACGGTCCTTGCACCGACATGGGCGAGCTGGCGCTGGGACGGAACGTCCTGGTCGCCTTCATGCCCTGGCGCGGTTACAACTTCGAGGACGCGATCCTGGTCTCCGAAAAGATGGTGAAGGAGGACTATTACACCTCCGTCCACATCGAGGAGTTCGAGATCGAGTCGCGTGACACCAAGCTGGGTCCGGAAGAAGTTACGCGCGACATTCCCAACGTCAGCGAGTCGGCACTGCGCGATCTCGACGAGAGCGGCATCATCCGCATCGGCGCGACCGTAAAGGCCGGCGACATCCTGGTGGGCAAGGTAACGCCGAAGGGCGAAACCCAGCTCACTCCGGAAGAGAAGCTGCTGCGCGCCATCTTCGGCGAGAAGGCCGGCGACGTTCGCGACGCTTCCCTCACCTGTCCTCCGGGAATCGAAGGCACGGTGGTGGACGTGAAGATCTTCTCCCGCAAGGGTCAGGAGAAGGACGAGCGCGCCAAGTTCATCGAATCCGAGCAGGTTGCCAAGCTGGAAAAGAACCTGGCGGACGAGATCCGAATCCTCACCGACGAGCGTTTGAAGCGCCTGGAAGCGTTGCTGGGGGGCAAGGAAGTTCTTGCCGACCTGCACGACGAGCGCACCAACAAGCGCCTGCTGACCAAGGGCGTCATGCTCGACCGCGACACCATCGAGCGCATCTCGACGCGCAACCTTAAGCGCATCAAGTTCGCCGACAAGGATCCGCGCATTAACGAGCAGATCGACGAAATCGAGGAGATGACCTCGCGCCAGATCGACGTACTGCGCAAGATCGTCCACGAGAAGGTCGAGAAGCTGCAGAAGGGCGACGAACTGCCACCGGGCGTGATCAAGCTGGTGAAGGTTTACATCGCCATGAAGCGCAAGCTGAGCGTCGGCGACAAGATGGCCGGCCGCCACGGGAACAAGGGCGTCATCGCCCGCATCCTGCCCGAAGAGGACATGCCGTACCTCGAGGACGGGACGCCGGTGGAGATCGTGCTGAATCCTCTGGGCGTGCCAAGCCGTATGAACGTCGGCCAGATTCTGGAGACGCACCTCGGCTGGGCTGGTTACGAACTTGGTCAGAAGATTGGCCAGTTGCTGAAAGAGAACTCGAAGGCGGAAACCTTGCGCAGGGAGATGAAGACCCTGTTCAAGAACACGCCCTTCGTCGACAACCTCGTCGGCCTCGACGACGAAACCCTTGAGCATGTAGCGGACGGCATGAAGGAAGCCGTGTACTTCGGCTCGCCGGTATTCGACGGTTCGAAGGAAGAAGAGATCAAGTCTCTGCTGTCGGAAGCAGGTTTGCCGACATCGGGCAAGGCTTATCTCTACGACGGAATGACCGGCGACAAGTTCGAACAGCCGGTGACGGTTGGCTATATCTACATGCTGAAGCTGTCGCACCTGGTCGATGACAAGATCCACGCGCGTTCCATCGGGCCCTACTCGCTGATTACCCAGCAACCGCTGGGCGGCAAGGCTCAGTTCGGTGGCCAGCGCTTCGGTGAAATGGAAGTGTGGGCGTTGGAAGCTTACGGCGCCGCTTACATCCTGCAGGAGCTGCTCACCGCGAAGTCCGATGACGTTTATGGCCGCACCAAGATTTACGAGGCCATCGTCAAAGGCGAAGCGGCAATTGAGCCGGGCGTACCTGAATCGTTCAATGTGCTGATTCGCGAATTGCAGTCGCTTTGCCTGGATGTGGAGCTGATCAAGGTCAACGAGCGCAAGATGCTGGTTGCCCCGGAAGCTCCCGTCGCAGCCGATTAGACGCTTCGTGAGCGATCTGACGAGCGGACTTTGAGTCCGCCCAGGCCGCTCAAGGGTAGGTTCGGGTAGAGCGGACCTTCAGGTCCGCGTTCACCGGACGCTTAGAAATCAGGTCTTCCCGTCCACTGCGCCGCAGGGGACGGGAAGACCTCAAAAGAGAAAAGCAGCGTTACGCGGCGCTGAAGCGCCGCACTACCAGAATTGCAAAGCTGCCCGACTGGCAGCCAACGATAACCGCCGATGAGTTTTGCGTAACTGACCACCGGCAACTGACAACTGAGGACTAATTATGTATCGTTCGAGTCCATTTGATCTCGGAAACGCCATCGCCGATTTCGACGCCATCCGTATCAGCCTGGCTTCACCGGAGAAGATTCGCAGCTGGTCTCACGGCGAGGTTACCAAGCCGGAAACGATCAACTACCGCACCTTCAAGCCGGAACGCGACGGCCTGTTCTGCGCCCGCATCTTTGGTCCGGTAACGGACTGGGAGTGCTTGTGCGGCAAGTACAAGCGCATGAAGCATCGCGGAGTAATCTGCGACAAGTGCGGCGTGGAAGTCACTCTGTCCAAGGTGCGCCGCGAACGTCTCGGCCACATTGAGCTGGCATCGCCCTGCTCGCATGTGTGGTTCTTCAAGGGATTGCCCAGCCGTATCGGGCACATCCTCGATATTTCGCTGCGCGATCTGGAGTCGGTGCTCTACTTCGAAGCCTACGTGGTGGTCGAAGCGGGCGAAGCTCCGGTAAAAGAACGCGAAGTTATCAAGGACGAAACCAAGTATCGCGAGCTCGACCAGGAGCATCGTGCCTCGGGCTTCAAGGCCATGATGGGCGCAGAGGCCATCAAGGAACTGCTGAAGCGGGTTGAGGTGGAATCGCTCTCCACCGAGCTGCGCGAGAAGATGCGCACGGAAACTTCGGTGCAGAAGCGCCTGAAGTATGCCAAGCGCCTGAAAGTAACCGAAGCGTTCCGCAAGAGCGGGAACAAGCCGCAGTGGATGATCCTGGACGTGATTCCGGTAATTCCGCCGGAGCTGCGCCCCCTGGTTCCACTCGATGGCGGCCGCTTCGCCACCTCCGATCTGAACGATCTCTATCGCCGCGTGATCAACCGCAACAACCGGTTGAAGAAGCTGATGGACCTGCACGCGCCGGAAGTGATCGTGCGCAACGAAAAGCGCATGTTGCAGGAAGCCGTGGACGCGCTGTTCGACAACGGACGCCGTGGCCGCGTACTGCGTGGCGCCAACAACCGCCCGCTGAAGTCGCTGTCTGACACGCTCAAGGGCAAGCAGGGCCGCTTCCGTCAGAACCTGCTGGGCAAGCGCGTGGACTACTCCGGACGTTCCGTCATCGTGGTTGGTCCCGACCTCAAGCTGCACCAGTGCGGACTGCCCAAGAAGATGGCGCTGGAGCTGTTCAAGCCGTTTATCTATCACCGGCTGGAGCAGACCGGACATTGCACCACCATCAAGCAGGCGAAAGAAATGGTGGAGCAGCAGGAGCCCATCGTATGGGACATCCTGGAAGAGGTGATTAAAGATCACCCGGTGCTGTTGAACCGCGCTCCTACGCTTCACCGCCTCGGCATTCAGGCCTTCGAGCCGGTGCTGGTGGAAGGCAAGGCAATCAAGATCCACCCGCTGGTCTGCACCGCGTTCAACGCAGACTTCGACGGCGATCAGATGGCCGTGCACATTCCGCTGTCGCCGGAAGCGCAGGTAGAAGCCAGCGTGTTGATGCTGGCCTCGCACAACATCCTGTCGCCCGCGTCGGGTCAGCCGATCACCGTTCCCACGCAGGACATGGTGCTGGGAATTTACTACCTGACTAAAGGCAAGCCGGGTGCGAAGGGTGAAGGACGCGCCTTCGCCAACATCGACGAAGTGATCCTGGCCAAGGAAGCCGGCGAAGTGGAAACGCTCACGCCCATTCGTCTGCGCTACAGCGGCGAGGTCATCGACCTCACCACGGCCTACGACGATCAGGACGTGATCCACACTGAGCCGACCAACTTCGAGCGGCAGTACATCTCGACCACGGTGGGCCGCGCCATCATGAACGATCACTCTGAAGCGCAGCGCTCCGGAGATGCCGTACATCAACGGCCTGCTCAAGAAGAAGGGCAGCGGCAACCTGGTGAACTACTGCTACCTGCGCTTCGGTCTTGAGACCACGGTGCGGGTGCTCGACGGCATCAAGCAGCTGGGCTTCCAGTACGCCACCAAGGCTGGCTTGTCGATCGGTATCGACGACATGGTCATCCCGGCGGGCAAGGCAGGCCTGGTGCGGGACGCCGAGAAGCAGGCGATCGCGGTTCAGCAGCAGTACCTGGACGGCGCTATCACCAACGGCGAGCGCTACAACAAGGTCGTGGAAATCTGGTCGGCAATTACCGAGAAGGTAGCCGACGAGATGTTCCTCGGCATGCAGCAGGAAGACAAGGCCGGCGATCTGAATCCGATTTACGTCATGGCCGACTCCGGCGCTCGCGGTTCGAAACAGCAGATCCGCCAGCTCTCCGGTATGCGCGGCCTGATGGCCAAGCCTTCGGGCGAAATCATCGAGACCCCGATCACGGCCAACTTCCGTGAAGGACTCACCGTGTTGGAATACTTCATTTCCACCCACGGCGCTCGTAAGGGACTGGCCGACACGGCCCTCAAGACTGCGGATTCAGGCTACCTGACCCGCCGCCTGGTGGACGTGGCGCAGGACGTGATCATCAGCGAATACGATTGCGGCACGGTCGATGGCATCTACGTCACCTCCATCGTGGAGTCGGGCGAGATCATCGAACCGCTGCGCGACCGTATCGTTGGCCGCGTCTCGCTGGAGAAGATCAAGGACTACGAAGGCAACATCATCGTCGACATCAACCAGGAAATCACTGAGGACCTGGCGGGCGCGGTGCAGGCTGCCGGTATCGAGCGCGTGAAAATTCGCTCGGTGCTGACCTGCGAATCCAAGCGCGGTGTTTGCGTGATGTGTTACGGCCGCAACCTGGCCTCGGGCCGTCTGGTTGAGCTGGGTGAAGCCACTGGCGTCATCGCAGCCCAGTCCATCGGCGAGCCGGGAACGCAGCTCACCATGCGTACCTTCCACATCGGCGGTACGGCTTCGCGAGTCAGCGAGCAGTCGCGCCTCGATGCCAAGAACAACGGCATTGTCCGCTTCGTGAACATGATCACCGTGCGCTCCAAGGAGGGCTTCCTGGTGGTCATGAACCGCAACGGCTCCATCGCGGTGCTGGACGAGAAGGGCCGCGAAAAGGAGCGCTACGCAGTGGTTTACGGCGCCAAGGTAAAGGTCGAAGACGGTTCGCAGGTTTCGCTCGGCGATGTACTGGTCGAGTGGGATCCGTACACCTTCGCGATCCTTACGGAAATCGGCGGCACGGTGCAGTTCAAGGACCTGCAGGAAGGCATGACGCTGCACGAGGAAGTGGACGAAGTGACGGGCTTGTCTCGCCACGTCGTCATCGACTCCCCGGACGAGAAGCGGCAGCCGACCATCATCATCAAGGGAGCCAAGGGCAACAAGCGTTACCTGATGCCCTCACGTGCTCACCTGATGGTTCAGGACGGCGACACCGTGACCCCGGGCGATGTGCTGGCGAAGATCCCGCGCGAGACTACCAAGACCAAGGACATCACCGGCGGTCTGCCTCGCGTACAGGAGCTGTTCGAAGCCCGCAAGCCGCATGAAACCGCGGTCATCAGCGAAATCGATGGCGTGGTGAAGTTCGGCGATGTGGCCAAGGGCCAGCGCAAGATCTACGTCGTGGCCGACAACGGTACCGAGAAGGAATACCAGGTGCCGCGTGGCGTTCACATCAACGTTCAGGAAGGCGAGCGGATTCGCGCCGGCGAGCCGCTGATGGATGGCCCGCTCAACCCGCACGACATTCTGGCCGTGCTGGGCGAGAAAGAGCTGCAGTCGTACCTGGTGAACGAAATCCAGGAAGTCTACCGCTTGCAGGGCGTGAACATCAGCGACAAGCACATCGAGGTGATTGTGCGCCAGATGATGCGCTGGGTGAAGGTGGAAGACGTTGGCGATACGCCGTTCCTGCTGGAACAGCAAATCGACAAGTTCCGCTTCCGCGAAGAGAACGAAAAGGCGATTGCCAACGGCGGCAAGCCGGCTACCGGCCGTCCGCTGCTGCTGGGCATCACCAAGGCCTCGCTCTCGACCGACTCGTTCATCTCGGCGGCGTCGTTCCAGGAGACCACGCGTGTGCTGACGGAAGCCTCGATTCAGGGCGCCGTCGATCACCTGCGCGGTCTGAAGGAAAACGTCATCGTCGGCCGGCTCATCCCGGCGGGCACCGGAATGGAGTACTACCGCAACGTCCGGCTCTCGCAGGAGATGGAAGAGGCTGCCGCCAAGGTGCAGGAGGAGGTCACGGCCGCGTACGAAGAAGCCGAACGCGCGCTGGAACTGCTCCGCCACGAAGGCGAAAACGAAGGCGAAGAAGTGATTGCCGAGTAAGAGTGCAAAAGGCTCGGGTAGAGCGGACCTTAAGGTCCGCATCCCGGGCCGATCGACTCAATCGAGCCGCGAAGCGGCGGCACAGTAAGCCCGGGGCGAAATGCTCCGGGCTTTTTTTGTGCTCGGAAATTTACCTAAACGCTGTCCTTGCCGGGCATAGCATATCTCGGTCCTACGTTTAAGCGGGAGGGAATATATGTTTGATAAACACGTTCCGCCAGGGGATGATTAGGGGGTATGAATAGTGAGGGATACATTGTGTGTCCTGTCTGGCCATTTGCACAGCGGAAAGCTGGGGGAAATCGCTATCGACCCTGGATCGGGAAGTGCAGTAACTGCGGAATCAAGCTGGCATTAAGCGATGAACTGAAACACAGGAGTGACGACGAGCGTGGGCTGCGTACGCTGTGTCCCCAATGTGCTGATTCAGAGCAGTCCCAGTGTGGGTCGCACGATGGGTTGGCCTGATCTCCGTCCCCGAAGGGGACAGCATATCTAAGCCCAGCGTTTCAACGCTGGGAATGTTGCGCAGACGAGTACCGAGTCCCACAGGGACGGCATATGAACCGTGCGATGTGGCAGATATCACCGCAACCCGACCGCAGGCCGCGTAGGCTCAAAATATGTCTCATACACACGCGTGGGTGCTGGTGCATTGCGTATTCAGCACCAAGCAGCGCGCCAATCTCATCCCCGACATTGACGAACTCTGTCGCTACCTGACCGGCACCGCTCTGGCTAAAAATATCACGCTGCTCGCCGCCGGAGGCACGACCAATCACGTGCATCTGCTGGTTGCGATTCCGCCGACCATGCCATTAGCCAAGGCTGTACAAGAGTTGAAAGGCAATAGCTCGCGCTGGCTGCACGAGCGTGGGGTTCGTTTCGATTGGCAGGAAGGATATGGCGCATTCAGCGTAAGCCAGTCGCAGAAGCAGGTCGTTGCCGAATACATCGCGCGGCAAGCTGAGCATCATCGGAAGTGGAGCTTCGAGCAGGAATTCATGACGCTCTTGCGCAAATCCGGCGCGTCCTACGACCCTCGTTACGTGTTCGGGTGACCATATTTCGTCCCTGCGGGACTCAGCCCTGAATCAAATTCTTCCCAGCGTTGAAACGCTGGGCTTAGATATGCTGTCCCCTGCGGGGACGGGCCGATATCTCACATGCTGCAATTATGAATCGGGAGATTTCTGACCTGACAGCTTGGCTACGTCAGCCGGGTGCCCCACTCATTCGTGGTTTTCGAATGAGGTGGGATCGTACACGAGCCTGTTCAGATGACGCCACGGTAGGATGTCTTACCGGGCGCCCTTACGCATTCGTGATTTTCGAAAGGAGCGGGATCGCGAACGTGCTGCATTCGATGGCGCCTCGTGCTTATTTCTTGCGCTTCCGCGAGCTGCCGCAGCATCTATGTTGTAAGAGAGATTCGTAACCATAATCTTGAGGAGAGCCATGTATCCCGAAATCATGCTTGTGCCCATGCGAGAGGAACTGACCAACGTGGGTGTTCAGGAATTGCGTACTGCCGAAGAAGTCGACCAGGCACTTCCCACTCAGCCCGGTACGGTGATGGTGATCGTGAATTCGATTTGCGGATGTGCGGCTGGCCGCATGCGTCCCGCAGTGCGTGCGGCATTGCAAAACACTGCGCGGCCGGAGAAAGTTTACTCGGTCTTTGCCGGCCAGGACACAGCGGCGACGGAACGTGCGCGCAGCTACTTTACCGGATATCCACCATCCTCGCCGTCCATCGCGATTCTGCGCGACGGCAAATTGCTCTACATGATGCAACGCAGCGACATCGAACGCCGCGAAGCTGCCGAGATTGCCTTCGAACTGAAGAAGGCCTTCGAGCAGCACTGCGGAACCACCGCAGCCGCCGGCCAGTAGCGGTCGCGCCCCACTGAAGAGGGGAAAATAATCAGTGCTTCGGGTGCCCCGGAGCCTGCCCTGAGCCTGTCGAAGGGTTTCGCGACTTTCGAAACCTGGGGCTTTTCGTTTCCGTTTACGGATCGATTTCTACAAATGGACCCGGGTCTCGAAACCCGCGAGACCCGGGGCACCCGCATTCGTACGTTTTTTCGCCACCACTCCGTTTCGAGCCTCGAATCTGCCCGTGGACCCTTCATTGTGTAAACTTCCCCTTACTCTCAATGTCGCGGTTCTTTATTCATTTCCGGATGGCGTTATGGCGGGCGTTTCAGCACGACGCGTTTGCCGTCGCGAAAGCGGCTGCGTTTTCGGCCATCCTGACCATCTTTCCAGCCATCCTGGTTCTGGCATCGCTGCTCTCGTTATCCAACACCACCGAAGCCTTGTTTCGCGAGATGAACCATGCCATCGGGCGAATCCTGCCGGAAGGCACCAGCACCGCAGTCTTGCAATACTTCAACGGCAAACCGGTCAACTTCAAGTTTCTGGTCACCACCGTCGCCATCACGCTGTGGACCGGCTCGGGCGTCATGATCTCCTGGATGGAAGGGTTCCGGAACGCCTACCAGATGCCGAAGATCTGGGGCCTGATCAAAGAGCGCATGATCGCATTCCTGCTGGTGATCCTGGCCGGCATACCACTGGTGTTCGCATCATTTCTGCTGGTCTTCGGCAATCAGATTGAGGGCTGGATCATGTATCGCGTCGGCCACGAACTGGGGCCGTACATCCTCGGCCTGTGGACAGCCCTGCGCTGGATCATCGCCGCACTCACCAGCATCGCGGTCATCGGCCTCATCTATCATCACGGCGTGCCGCGCACTCAGCCATGGCATCGCGTGCTGCCGGGCTCGGTCCTGGCCACGGTGTTGTGGTTCGTTTCGACGGTGCTGTTCGGGGTTTACCTGCGCAGCTTTGGAAATTACGATGTCATTTACGGATCGGTGGCCACAGCTATCGCGCTGCTGATCTGGCTCTACCTGGTTTCCATGGTCATCCTGATTGGCGCCGAATTCAACGCCGTGCGCTATCCCCGCTTCCTGTTCGGAGCGCACTCCGACATCGGACTTGAGCAGAAGGTACGCTGAGGCGCAGCCATGGACAAAGCCGCGGCCGACACGGTTCACGAGACACAAAATCCGCTACACGAAGCCAGCCCCAATCGCCGGCGCGCCAAGATTGTCTGCACCATTGGACCGGCCAGCAACTCCGAAGAGATGATTCGCGGCCTCATGCTGAGCGGGATGGATGTCGCCCGCCTGAACTTCTCGCACGGCACACACGACGAGCACGCCGCGGTCATCCAACGGCTGCGCAAAGTGGCAACGGAACTGGGCCGCACCATTTGCATTCTCCAGGACCTGCAGGGACCGAAGATTCGCACCGGGCTGCTCGTTGGCCACACTCCTGTCGCGCTGCAGCCGGGGCAGACAGTTACCATTACTTCCCGCGATGTGTTGGGAACTCCCAACTGCATCGCGACTACCTATCAGAACCTCGCATCGGATGTGAAGCCGGATGAGCGGATTCTGCTCTCCGACGGCCGGATCGAGTTGGTGGTGCGGGAGATTCACGGCGGCGATGTCGTCTGCCAGGTACTCTCCGGCGGCTTGCTCGGCGAACATCAGGGCATCAACCTGCCGGGCACGAACGTCAGCATTCCTTCGCTTACTGAAAAGGATGAAGCCGACCTCGAGTTTGGCTTGCAGCAGGCGGTGGACGTGATCGCCATCTCATTTGTCCGCACGTCCGAAGACGTCAAACGCACCAAGCGCGCCATCGCTGCGCGCGGTTGCGATATTCCGGTCGTCGCCAAGCTGGAGAAGCCGCAAGCCATCGAGAACCTCGACGCGATCCTCGAGGTCGCCAACGGGGTCATGGTCGCCCGCGGAGATTTGGGTGTCGAGGTGCCGTTGGAGAGGGTGCCGCTGATTCAGAAGCATGTCATCCGCCGAGCACTCGACTTTCGCCGGCCGGTGATCACCGCGACCCAGATGCTGGAATCGATGACCGCCAGCCCGCGGCCGACGCGCGCCGAAGCCAGCGACGTCGCCAATGCCATCTTCGACGGGACGGACGCTGTCATGCTCTCGGGCGAGACCGCGGTCGGCAAATATCCGCGGGAGACCGTGGAAACCATGGCGCGCATTGTTGTGGAGGCTGAAAGAAATCCGCAGCCACTGTTGCCCAAGCACCAGACTGCGGAACGCTTGTCCATCGCGGAGACAATCTGCGAATCGGTGGCACACGCCGCGCGGGACCTGGATGTCCGGGCCATCGCCGTATACACGGAAACGGGCACGACCGCGCGCATGCTCTCCAAATATCGTCCAGCCGCCGGAATTTATGGCTTTACTCAATATGCGGCGGTGTGCAACCGTATGAACTTGCTGTGGGGAGTGACGCCGGTGCGCTGCTCAGCTGTCATGTCGGCTGAGCAGATGGCCGGGTTTGCCGAAGCCGAGTTGTTGCGCATAGGCGCACTAACCGCTGGGCAAATTTTTGGCTTGATCGCAGGCACGACTCAAACCCGCGGCGCGACAAATTTCCTACGGCTGATCGTTGCCGGACAGGGCCAGTGAAGTCGGGGCGCAGAAACAAGGCAGTAGGCGGTCGAACGAGAACGGGAGGCAATCACAATGGATGAAGCCATCTTATCCGTCGCAGTTCTGGAGGCGCTGCCGGGCAAGGACGATCAACTGCTGAGCATGCTGCGCGAGCTTTACACCATGATGCATGCCAAAGGATATTGCCGCGACGTTTTGCATCGAGACACCTACCGTCCCGACCGTTTCCTGCACCTGCGCTATTGGACCTCTCCTGCCATGCGCGCCGAAGCGCAGACCGACCCCGAAGTTCATCGCTATTGGCAGCTGCTGCCTGAGCTGTGCACCATCCCGATTGTGTATGAGAGTTTGGAGCAGGTGTTTGAGAGCTGAGAAAAGCAGCCGTTAGCAGTTGGCAGTTAGCGAACCCCCGCGATGAGAGTGGGGTTCGTCGGTGCTATAGGGGTCCTTCGACTCGCGCGTGCAAAGGCGGCACGCGCTCGCTCAGGATGACATACGTGGTAGAGGATGCGGCAGGCACTCGCTCAGGATGACATTCGCGGTGGACGGTTTTGAAGCGCTGCCGAAACGGCAAACGCCAGGCATGCGGCCCGGGAAATTCAGAGTCTAAAAGCTGAGTTGCTAAATGCCAAATGCTAAGTGCTAAATGCTAAGTGCTAAATGCTAAGTGCTAAATGCTAAGTGCTAAATGCTAAGTGCTAAATGCTAAGTGCTAAGTGCTAAATGCTAAGTGCTAAATGCTAAGTGCTAAATGCCAAGTGCCAAGTGCTAAATGCCAAGTGCCAAATGCTAACGGCTGCCTTTCTCAATTCACCCACGGTGGCCGCGTGTCGCCATTTTTCTTGCCCGGATCGCGCGTGCTGGGATCGCGAAAATTGCCAAACTCATCGAAGTAGTCATCGTGCTTGTAATCGCCGCGATCATGTTTGCGCATGTAGACCTCGAACTTTCGGGCCGCGCGTTTCCGTTTCCAGCGATAGTAGGAGTTGCGCAGGCCGAATGCCCGCTCCGAAGCAGCGTAGCCAAAGCCTCGCCGGGGCACGAACTTCAGCCAGATATATGCAAACACCAAGCCGCCCAGGTGCGCCATGTAGGCGATGGATTGTCCGCCGCCATGCGCTGACGACAAGGCTCCATACAGCGCGAGAAAAATGATGCCGATGACGAAGTACTTGGCCTTGATAAGGAACGGCAACGGGAACAGCATCACCTCAGAGTTGCCGTGCAACATGCCGAAGGCGAGCAGCAGCCCGTAGATACCGCCTGAAGCGCCCACGGTAAGGGTGAGCGGCGAAACTCCCAGTAGTCCGGTGAACGAAACCGCAACCGTGACCAGCGCGGCGCCGACTACACAGAAAAAATAAAACTGCATGAACAGGCTGTAGCCCCAGTCCTGTTCGAGCGTCGCACCGAACATCCAGAGGGCCAGCATATTGAACAGCAGGTGAAGGATTCCGTAGTGCAGAAAGGAATAGGTAATCAGCTGCCAGATTTCACCGTGCACAACGGCGTATCCAGCGAGGCCCAGATGGGAGTAGGCCCAGTCTCCGATCGCCGCCGTGAGATCGAACGCCCGCAACACCCAGAACAGCAGGAAGATCGCGCCATTCGCGATCAGCAGCTGTTTCACTGCGCGGGTGAACGGCGGAAAGCTTAACGACATGGTCGAACCGCGTGGCATGACTTACTCCAATTCAAAACCAAACCGGATACCAAACAAGCTGCCGATACGCATTCCCATCAATGCTGTCATCCTGAGCGGAGCATTCGACGCTTTGCGATGCTGTCATCCTGAGTGCCGCATTCGACGCTTTTGCGAAGCTGTCATCCTGAGCGGAGCATTCGATGCTCTTGCGAATGCGGAGTCGAAGGACCGCTAACACCGCAGAGATCCCGCCGGCTATAGGGGTCCTTCGACTGCGTTCGGCTGCCGCCTCACTTCGCTCAGGATGACAAATCAATACGGTTCGGCTGCCGCCTCACTTCGCTCAGGATGACAAATCCACGCGGTGCTAAAGCGCCGAACTACCCGAGCCGACGGCGGCGTCAGCAGAGCCAACGGCCGCGCTACTCTAACCGTACTTCCGCTCAGCGTTCCGGCGATGGCACGACGGCCAGGCTGCTGTGTCCCTTGGCGTCAACCGCCCTAACAGCAAAGATTACATTGTCCTTGGACACAGGCAAAGTGGCGTGGGTCACATTACCGACCGCCTGCACGTGTTCCCAATCCGCCGCCGTAGTGTCGCGCCAAAGCACTTCGTAGCCGGTCGCCTGGTCGCCGGGGGATGCGTCCCACTCGAGAGTGGAATCGTTCGTCACGGCCTTGGTCAACAGCCGCACCTTCGCAGGCGGCGCGGGCGCTGAGGCCAACGACGCCAGCGTCGCTGCATTCAGACGCGCCACATTCGCTGTGTAGCCGTAATCCACAAACTTCGGCAGGTCCCCGTATTCGATGCCATTCTCGGTGCGAACGTTCTGGTGCTGATGATTGAAGTTCTCGCGGAACTCGGTAAAACGCACCGCAGCGAATCCCTGCTCATTGAACGAAAAATGATCACCGCCGCGCAGGTAACGATCACGGCGGAGAACCAGCATTGGCTGAAAACTCGGCGGCAGATACACACGCGCCGTCGCAGCAATGTAGCGCGCCAGCTGCCGAGACGGGCTGTCGCTCTCACCGCCCAGTGCTCGAATCTGCTTCAACTCCTGCTCGCTGGCCGTGGTCGCAATCCCTTCCGAGAAGACTCGCACCACATTAGGATTCCGTGACGTATCGCCCGGGGTGCGATCTCCGCCTACGATGTCGTTATTCAGTGCGGCTTCCAAATTCCAGCCAACTGCCTTTGCCATCTTGGCGAAATGTGCGCTGCCGTCCAGCCCCTGCTCCTCTCCGGCCACAGTAAGGAAGATGATGGTGGCAGGAAAACGATGCTTGCTCAGCACGCGGGCGCATTCCAGGCTGACGGCGGTGCCGCTGGCATCATCGTTCGCGCCCGGGGCCGCTCCCTTGGCGTCGTTAGGGTCGCTGTTGCGCGAATCATAGTGGCCGGTCACCAGATAAATGCGGCCGGCGTTCGCCTGATCGGTCGCGTGCAAAATGGCATAGACATTGGTGATGGTGGTGGGTTGCGAAACCCGCGGCCCGGGCTGCTGAATGAACTGATCGGTCCTGACCTCCAGGCAGTCGCCGCACTGGTTGGAGTACTGTTGCAACTGGTTCTGAATCCAAAGTGCTGCGGCATTGATGCCCTTATCGCTGGTGGGCGGCATGTCGGACGAGAGTGTTTGCCGAGTGTAGAAGCCGACCAGGGTTTCGATGGTCTGCTGAATTCGCGCGGGTGAGACATCTTGCAGAGCCGCCACAATTTGTGGATCGGCAGCCGCTGGGGCGGTTTTAGCAGCCTCTTGCACCGGAGAAGCAACCACCATGGAGGTGGCGATCATCACAAGCGCGATTCGGGTTAGGATAGTTCTTCGTGTATACATGAACTTCGCGAAACCTCTGCAATCTGGCGGCGTCTATCACTTGACGATGCCGTCAAGAGATTCTAAATATAAAGTGCAGTCATGACGCGCCGTTATTTCCGGCAGCAGAACGAACCGAGAACAGGGAGGCAATTATGGTCATCTGTCCTGAATGCGAAAGCGATCTGGATATTGAAGAAGACGAGGTAGATGAGGGTGAAATCGTTTCTTGTCCAGAGTGCGGCAGCGACTTCGAAGTGGTCGCCATCGAGCCGCTTGAGCTGACGCTGGTAGAGGACGAAGACGAGGAGGATGAAGACGAGGACGAGGAAAAAGAGGATGAGGGTGAATACTAGTCCGCGCCTGACCGTGTTCCACTGGGCCGGCATCCTCTCGGGGCTTCTGTTGTTTCTCGCTGCGACTGTTTCCCTCGGTGCAACGCCTCCGCAGTCGTCCAATCCGACCAAGCACGATTACGCACTCATCTACGGTACGGTCTGGAGCCCAGACGGCCATCCGGTGCCGGGAGTTCGCATTAAGATTCGCCGCGCCTCGGACAAGAAAGCAAAGTGGGAGGAGGTTTCCGACAGGAATGGCGAGTTCGCCCAACGGGTGCCCGCAGGCGGAGAAGACTACATTATTCAAGCCGATGTAAAAGTGCCCAAAGATCAGGCTAAACCGGAGGTCACCCTACACATCGACGATAATGAGCGAAAAGATATCGGCCTACATCTAACCAAGTAAGCAGCCTCATCGAAACAAGTTTGGAAGGGAATCGCATGAAACGCGTATTTGGCATTCTGTTCGTTCTCACGATTGCGCTGAGTTGTCACGCGCAACTGACGATTCCCATGGGCGGCTCTGGATCTTCCGGAGACACCGAAAAGGCTCCGCGCGTCACCACCCGCACGCTTACCGGGACCATTCTGGACAAGGCTGATAAGCCCATCCCCAATGCTGTGGTGTATCTGAAGAACATGAAGTCGCTGGCCATGAAGACATACATTGGTCAGAACGACGGCACCTATCGGTTCCCTGAGCTTTCGAAGAACGTGGACTACGAAGTGTACGCAGAGAAAGACGGCCGGAGAACCAGCACGAAAACGTTAAGCCAGTTCGATGATCGTCCCAAACCGAACATGAACCTGGTAATCGACATGAGCAAGAGTCCGGCAAAACCCACAAACAAGTAGCGCGGCCACGGCTAGACTCGCGCGCACGCGATGAGTGAGCGATTCCACCGCGACGAACAGCAGGTCCCTCCGCTCCGCCGGGCAAAAACGGCCCGTCTGCGGTCGGGATGACACACAAGGGTTGGATTCTTCGATCCCGGGCGGCATGACTAGGATGAAGACTCTAAGAAGGGTAGGGGTCCTTCGACTGCGTTCGAGCGCTGGCGCGCTCTCACTCCGCTCAGGATGACAGAGTGTTCGCTGGTACGCTTCTATATCCACTCTTCGCTGTGCTGTAGATACAAATACTACGAACACGCGCATCCCTTGGATATAGAAGCGCACCAACGAAGTGGGTTCCCCATCCAAGCCGGGTTTGCTTGGGTGGGGTAGTTCAACCAAACAGCGAAGAGTTAAGTGAAAAGGCTAAGCGCGCATGGGGGAAAGCGAAAGGCGAAAAGCGGATAGCAAGGCGGATAGCGAAGTGCGAAGCGCCTAGCGATCAGCCAGCCGCGGCTTCCAAAACAAAGGCCGCCATCGCTGGCGGCCTGTTCGGTGTGCGACCGAGTTACTGCTAATTGTTTTCGTTGCTGGCGCGCTTCCACGACATGAACTCGCCAATCGTGGAACCGGTACCGGACGAACTCGCCGCCGGAGCTTTGTACGACTCCACATCGGCGCGGGTAGCTTCTTCGCCGACCGCCCGAATGCTGAGTCCCACTTTCTTCTCCGCGGGATTCATCTTGATGATCTTAAACTCGTGCTCCTGGCCGGTCTCCAGCTTGATGGGCGCGCCATGCGAGTCCACCGCTTCCGAGTTGTGGCACAGGCCTTCGACTCCATCGGCAATCTCGACGAAGGCGCCGAAGCTTGCCAGGCGAAGCACTTTGCCGTGGATCACGTCGCCCACGCGATGCTGCTCGAAGAAGGTATCCCACACATCGGGCTGAAGCTGCTTCACACCCAGCGAGAGGCGTCGCTGATCGGGCTCGATAGCAAGCACGATGGCTTTCACCTTGTCGCCCTTCTTCAGCACTTCCGAAGGATGCTTCACGCGCTTGGTCCAGCTCAGGTTGCTCACGTGGACCAGGCCGTCGATGCCGTCCTCGATTTCGATGAATGCGCCGAAATCGGTCAGGTTGCGGACCTTGCCTTCCACGATCGCTCCCACCGGGAACTTCTCGTGCAGGCTCTCCCAGGGATTCGTCTCCAGCTGCTTCAAGCCGAGACTGATGCGGCGTTCCGTCGGATTCACATTCAGCACCACCGCTTCCACTTGGTCGCCAACGTTAACCAGCTTCGACGGATGCTTCATGCGCTTGGACCAGGTCATCTCGCTGACGTGCACCAGGCCTTCGATGCCCTGTTCCAGCTCGATGAACGCGCCGTAATCGGTAACGCTGATTACGCGGCCGGCAACATGCGCGCCGATGGGATAGCGCTCGGAGGCGTCAAGCCACGGATCAGGCGTGAGCTGCTTGAATCCCAGCGAAACCCGCTGCTTCTCGCGGTCGAACTTCAGCACCTTCACCTGGATCTGATCGCCCACCTGGACCAGGTCGCGCGGATGCGTGAGCCGTCCCCACGACATATCGGTGATGTGCAGTAAGCCGTCGATGCCGCCCAAATCGACGAACGCGCCGTAGTCGGTCAGGTTCTTCACCGTGCCCGTCAGGATGGCGTCTTCGTGCAACTGCTCCAGCGTCTTGGCCCGCTTCTCCGACTGATCTTCCTCAAGCAACTGCTTGCGCGAGACCACGATGTTGCCGCGCTTCTTGTTCAGCTTGATGATCCGAACTTCAATCTCGTGACCCTTTAGGCCGTCGAGATTGCGGACCGGACGCAGATCGACCTGCGAACCAGGCAGGAAGGCGCGCGCGCCGAGAATGTCGACGGTCAGGCCTCCTTTGATGCGATCGATAACCCGTGCTTTCACCGACTCCTTGTCGTTGAAAGACTTTTCAATATCATCCCACGCCTTCAGGCGCTGCGCCTTTTCGTGTGAGAGGTTGATGTAGCCCTCTTCGGTGTGGCCCGGTTCGCGCATGACCGCGATCTCGTCGCCACGCTGCACGCTGACGTTGCCTTCGTGGTCCTGGAATTCGGCCACGGGAACGACGCCTTCGGACTTGTAGCCGATGTCGACCACCACGTACTGCGGCGTGACCTTCAGCACCGTGCCGGTAACGATCTGCTCTTCGTTAAGCGCGGCTTCGGTCTGAGCCTGTTCCTGTTCGAAGGTTTCCAGAGCAGTAGCAAAATCTTCCATGGTCGGCTCTTTTTCGGGGCGCGACGCTTCGGAGCGCGATACAGCTGCGGCGGTCTCTGCCACTGGAGTGCTGGGCTCGGAGGCCTGCTGCTCCGGCTGGTGCTGCTCGGGCTGAGACTGTTCAGCGCGCTGCTCAGCTGGATGCTGTTCAGCTTGCGGCTCGGGTTGATGCTGTTCAGCCTGCTGGGTCGTGGGCTGTTCGGCGGTTAAGGTATTAGGTTGTTCGGCTGTGCCGGCTTCCTGAGTCTGGGTGGTCGGAGCGTTGTGGGTTTCTTCGAAAGACATTGGGTTAGATACATGAACTCGCGCGCTTTGGCAGCACGCAGAGAGCCTCGACTTAAAACGGACTGCTGGCTTGAATCTTCAAGGTGTGATTGCCCCGCTCAAAGCGGGTTTGGACAACCCAGCGGCCGGATCCGATGGAGCGGGCTGCGCATCCAGGGAACTCTTCGACTATAGCAACCGAGGGGGGCAGTGTCAAACGCGCAAGTGTAAGAATGACGCTGCTTTTGCTCGTTTTTGGCCAACTTTTAATCTACAAGTCAAGGGGTCCTTATCACCCTTCCTTGTGACTCGATTCTCTCCGGTTTCGGGGTGCCGAATCGAGATGGTACTCTGCCAAAGGATGGACTATCTCTGGACACCCTGGCGCTACTCCTATCTCACCACTGCCGACAGTTCGGCTGATATCCAGGCTTGCATTTTTTGCGAACTGCTGCGCGCCGGAGACGACCAGAAATCGCTGATCGTCTATCGCGGCGAGTTCAACTTCGTCATCTTGAACGCCTTCCCCTACACCTCCGGACACAGCATGGTCGTTCCCTACCAGCATCTCGACCGCCTGCACAACCTCCCCAAAGCCGCTGCGATCGAGATGATGGGACTGGCGCAGCGTCTGGAGACGGCGCTCATCGAGCTCTATCGTCCTGACGGCGTGAATCTGGGCATGAACATTGGGAAAGCCGCGGGCGCCGGAATCGCCGGCCACATCCACATGCATGTTCTGCCGCGCTGGGTGGCCGACGCCAATTTCATGACCGTGATCGGCGAAACCCGCGTCCTTCCCGAACAGCTGGAGACCACGTATCAGCGGCTGAAGGCGAAGTTCTGAATCAGTTGTCAGTTGTGAGCCGTCAGCTATCAGCCGTCAGCCCTCCGCTAAACTTTCTGTCATCCTGAGCGCAGGTTCGTGCCTTTGCGAACCGGAGTCGAAGGACCCCTACCTTATCCAACTGTCATCCTTAGCGATCCAAGCTGTCATCCTTAGCGCAGCGTAAATTCAGTTTGTCATGCTGAGCGAAGCGAGCTGCAGGCGAACCGCAGTCGAAGGACCGCTACCCCAGCCGAAGCCCCGCATTTCAGTGCCCAACCAATGTTGCAACGCTAGCGACTCCGTCCCTAACCCCTAATCCCATTTTCGTTTTCAGGCGGCAAGTCTCGCTTCTCCGGCATCACACCGAAGTGAGCAGGACGGATCAGTCCATTAATTTGAGGAGCTTGCCATGGCCCATTACGGAGTATTACGCGACTATCGCTTTTCCAGCGACGTCGACGACGTTCGCGGAGCCAGCCTTTACGGCCGCGATGATGAGAAACTCGGCACCATTAAAGATGTGATCTTCGATCACGCGACCGGCGCCATTGAGTACGCCGTGGTCGATACCGGTGGCTGGCTGAACAGCAAAGAATTCCTGGTGCCGGCAGACAGAATTCACAGCTACGACAAAGACGAAGACGAGTTCGCCATCGACGCCACCAAGCAACAGATCGAAGCCCTGCCCAAGTACGACGAAAACGCCATCAAGAACGACACCCAGTGGAACGAATATGACCGCAAGTATCGCGAGGCCTGGGGTAGTGGTCCCGTTCTGCATAAGGAAGGCAGCACGCACACCATAACGCCCGAAGCCAGCGAGATGCCGGCCGGCGCCGGCTCGGGAGTAGACGACCAAGCCTACACACCGGAACGCCTGGCGGGAAAATTTCCCGCCGCAGCTGCCGACTCCAGCAAGTTGCGCATGCGTCCGGCAGGTGTAGCAGCCCGCGCGGAAGACACCCGGCTGCCCGGCACTTTCACTCCGGAAGAGAAGCCGACTCTGGCAGCGGAAGAAGCTGAACAGAGGGCGACCGAAGAACCCTTGCAGGGTCAGCGCGATCATCTGACTAATCCCAATCGGGTGTATCTCTCGCAGCGGGCCCGAGCGACGCGCTGGGCTGCCTTCGAAGAACATCTGCGCCGAAACCGCGTGGACGTCACGGCCTCCTGCCATAGCTGCGGCACGGCACGCGACAACGTTGCCTGATTCCGCGAAGCGGCGCAGGCTGGCTCGGCAAGCAGTTTCTTTAGGCCCCTCAATGGAGGATGCCTGACCAGCGTCCTCCATTTTTTCCGCGAAATTGCAAGCTCGACAATTGCCTCTCGTCATTTTTCGTTGATGCGATTCCCAGAACAGGAAGCCTGCCCAAAAGCGCTTCGATTTTACTGACGCTGTTCTTCCGCCCGGTAGCATCATTGGACTGATCCGATTTCCTGCGCGCGGACGCCACCGTGAACCGTGCGCTAGCACTGTTGCACTGTGCTGCGGAACTCCGCCTTGCTCAACTTGGCAACGCCTCTACAGTTGCCTCAGGCCCTCGTCGCTCCTTCTTACGCCATAACTTCTTGCCGGATTTCTAACCGCTAGCGAGGAGGAACTTATGAAGCCGCACGTTGTTCTATTTTTCCTCATAACATTCTGTCTGTTGTTCGCCGCTCCCGCCGTCGCCGGCGATATCTATGACAACGGTGGCACCACTGGAACCGCCGACGCGTGGACGGTTAACTTCGGCTTCGCGGTATCCGATTCCTTTTTACTCGGTTCGAACACCAACGCCGACGGAGCTGAGTTTATCTTCTGGCTTACGCCCGGCGACACCTCTCCGACCATCGATCTTTCCATCGGTACCTCGGCCTTCGGTAGTGATATCGCCAATTTCACCGGCTTGGCGTCGATGGGTTCGACCAATCTGGGGACGAACCAATACGGTTTTATCCTCCAGGAGGACGCCTATTCCTTCTATCAGGTCGCCCTCAACCCCGGCATTACTTACTGGGTCACCTTGCAGAATGCGAGTGTGCCTGATGGGGATCCGATTTACTGGGATGAAAACTCCGGACCCTCACAAGCTACCGAAAACACTCTCGGCACCATCCCCTCGGAGTCTTTCACCATGCTCGGCAGCTCTTCCACGACATGCATCGGCTGTGGTTGCTGGGCTCATCCGGATTGCGGGCCTCCTATGCCGGAGCCCGAGAGCATTCTCTTGCTGACCTCCGGAGGAGCAGTCACTTTGCTCGGCTCAGGTCTGATCGGGATGTTAGGCGCACTCTGGCGCAAGCTGTTCTAGCTCACACCCGCAGCGCTGGTTGATGTAAACAAGCGAACGTGGATGGACAAACTCTGGTACAGCGCCGACTTGATCCTTGGAGGCGTTATGAAACTTCGAGCCTATCTCCCATTCTTATTTCTCATCGCACTGCTCCTGCCTATGGCAACTCCTGCGGCCGCCAGCGATATCTACGACAACGGGCCAAGTACGCTGACCTCCAGCGCCTGGACCGTCAATTTCGGCTTTGTGGTCAGCGATTCATTCCTTGCAAGCGGAGAGCCCGCCAACGGCGCAGAATTCATCTTCTGGCTCATCCCGGGTGACACTCTTTCATCGATTGATCTGTCCATTGGTACATCACCATTTGGCAACGACCTTGCCAACTTCACCGGCCTCGCTCCCACCCAGAACAGTGATCTCGGCATAAACCAGTACGGCTACGACATTCGGCGGGAAACGTTCTCTTTTGACTACGTGTACATGAACCCCGGAGAGACCTACTGGATCACCTTACAAAATGCCAGCTTGCCCAGCGGCGATCCGATTTATTGGGACGAGAACTCAGGACCTTCTCTGGCTCAGGAAAATGCCTTCGGCACCATCCCTTCGGAGTCGTTCACCATCGACGGCTGCTTCGGTTGTGGTTGCCTGGCTCATCCGGATTGTGGACCTCCCATGCCGGAGCCCGAGAGCCTTCTCTTGCTGACCTCTGGAGGAGTAGTCACTTTGTTCGGCTCGGGCCTGATCGGAATGTTAGGCGCGCTCTGGCGCAAGCTGTTCTAGCTTCGGACTTCCTGCCTGGGCCTTTGTTGGCTTTACGGAGCACAGGCGGAACCGGCTTGCGTTGGATAGCTTGACGGAAAGAATTGTTCGGCAAGCCTAAGGGATTTATGAGCCTTGGAGGAATTATGAAGAAATACCTTCTTATTTTTTCTCTGGGAATAATCGCAAGTTATCTGGCGGCGACTCCCGCCTTCGCCGATTCGATTTACGAAAATGGCACGAGTACACTGACGACCGATGCCTGGACAATCAACTTCGGATTTGCGGTCACAGATTCTTTTGTAGTCAGTCCAGACTCTACTGCGAACGGCGCATCTTTCGTCTTCTGGATGTATCTCGGCGACACTCTAACTTCCGTAGATTTATCAATCGGCACGTCACCCTTTGGCAGCGACCTGGCTAATTTCGCTGGACTACAGCCCACGCAAGACATTGACCTGGGGACAAACCAATATGGTTTTGATCTTCGGGAATATACGTTTTCATTTCTAAATGTCTCGCTGAATTCTGGCACTACCTACTGGATTACCTTGCAGAATGCCAGCGTTCCTACCGGCGATCCCGTTTACTGGGATGAGAGCTCGGGCCCGTCACAAGCCCAATCCAACAACCTCGGCACCATTCCTTCCGAGTCCTTCACAATTTTGGGCGGAAGCGGTTGCAGCACCATTACCTGTGGTTGCGGTGCGGATAGGCCGGGATGCCAGCCGCCGGTACCTGAGCCCAACAGCATGCTGTTGCTGGGCTCCGGCATCTTCGCGCTCTCGTGTTTGCTGGTTCGCAAGCTGTTTTGATGCCGGGGGAATTTTGCTGTCGAGAAAGCTGCGGTGAACTCTTAACTTTTCTCTATCAGCTGTTAGTTCAATTTCTTTGCTCGACACGTATGTAGGAGGGTCCATGAAGACTCGAATTATTCTTCTAACATTTTGTTTGTCAGTGGTCGCTGTTCCTGCCATGGCTCAATACATCTACGACAACGGACCCACAACCGGAACGGCCGACGCCTGGACGGTCAACTTCGGCTTTTCAGTTACGGATTCTTTCAGCACTACCGCCGAGGCAAATGCGACAGGCGCATCTTTTATCTTCTGGCTGACCCCAGGCGATACGGCTCCCACAGTGGATCTGTCCATCGGAACTTCGCCATTTAACAACAATGTGGCAAGCTTCACCGGCTTGGCATCCTTCGGCTCGACCAACCTCGGGAGCAATCAGTATGGTTTCACCCTCGAGGAAGATGCTTACTATTTCTCAAACGTATCTCTGAATCCGGGTACTACCTATTGGATCACGCTACAAAATGCCAGTGTTCCCAGCGGCGACCCGGTTTACTGGGACGAAAACTCCGGACCGTCGATGGCTCAGGAAAACAGCCTTGGAACAATTCCTTCCGAGTCGTTCTCGATTCTTGGGGCTTGCGGCGTGCGGAACAACAGCCCTGATTGCGGACCTCCGGGCACACCCGAACCGGGCAGCTTCATCCTGTTCGGATCCGGGATCGTCGGCCTGGCGCCGTTGTTACGCTTCAAAATGCGCGTCTGAGTGTCAGCGTGAGAATTGAGGTTTCGCGCTGGCGCCGGAGCGCAACAGCCAAAGAACTAGCGCCGTAGGCGCGCAATAGCCTAGCCCAGCACGCAGCCGAGCTCGGGCCCCGATTTGCGCCGCTTTCACACGAATTGGGGTGGAGCGGCGGAGTGCTGGGTAAAGATGGGAAAAGTATGAGAGTCCTGTAGGGCGACAGCAATGCTCACGAAGAAATTAAAAGGCCGTTCCCTTCAAAGCAACGTCAAGCAGATTTGAGCTAGCCCTTCGCCAGCTTTTCCATGGCGTCTTCGTCGATGACGGCGACGCCTAGCTCGTGGGCTTTGTCGAGCTTCGATCCCGCTTCAGCGCCGGCAACCACGTAGTCTGTCTTTTTGCTTACCGAGCCTGCGACCTTGCCGCCGGCGTCTTCGATCAGCTTCTTGGCCTCGTCGCGGGTGTGGCGGACGAGAGTTCCGGTCAACACAAACGTTTTTCCCACTAGCGTGGTTCCGCGTTTTTTCTTCTCGCCGCTGAACTTCACTCCGGCTTTCTCCAACTGCTTCACCAGGGCTACATTTTTGGGCTCGGCAAAGAATTCGCAGATCGCCGCCGAAACGCGCGGGCCAATTTCGTTCACTTGCTGGAGCTCGTCTTCACTGGCGGCCATCAATGCTTCGATCGAGCCGAAATGTTCCGCGAGAAACTGCGCGGTACGTTCTCCGACAAAGCGGATGCCGAGGCCGTAGATAACGCGGTCCAGCGGCAGCTTCTTCGAGTTTTCAATTTCGCTCAGAATGTTCTGCGCCGACTTCTTGCCCATGCGCTCCAGCTTGAGAAGCCCATCCTCGGTCAGGCTGTAGATGTCGGCGACATTCTTCACCATGCCGGCCTCGACCAGCTGATTGACCAGCGCATCGCCCATGCCTTCGATGTTCATGACGCCGCGCGAGGCAAAGTGCCGGATAGTTTCGCGCAGCTTCGCCGGACAATTCGCGTTGACGCAGCGATGATCGGCTTCGCCTTCGGCGCGGACCACGTGTCCGCCACAAACCGGGCAGCGCTCCGGCATATGAAATTTCTTGTGGCCGCGCGGCTTGTCCTCCAGAACTTTGACGACCTTCGGGATGACGTCGCCGCCGCGCTCCACCAGCACCCAATCGCCGATGCGCACGCCCAGGCGATCGATTTCGTCCATGTTGTGCAGCGTGGCGCGGCTAACCGTCGTGCCGCCGATAGGCACGGGCTTGAGCCAGGCCACCGGCGTCAGTTTTCCGGTGCGGCCCACCTGCACCTGGATGTCTTCGATCTGGGTCTCGCCCGAATGCGCGGCGTACTTGTAGGCGATGGCCCAGCGCGGCGCTTTGCCGGTAAAGCCCAGCTCCTGCTGCAGACCAATGCGATCGACCTTCACCACGATGCCGTCAGTTTCGTAGGGCAGGCTGTCACGCTTGCCTTCCCACTGCGCGATGAACTCCCACACGCCATCGATGTCGTGCACCAGCCGATGATTGATGTTCACCTTGAAACCCGCCGCCTGCAAGGCTTTCAGAGCGTCGGAGTGGCGATCGAAAATCGTGCGCCCGTCGACCAGCAGGCCATAAGCGAAGAAGTCCAGACGGCGTCGCGCGGTGATCCGCGGATCCAGTTGCCGCACCGTGCCCGCCGTCGCATTGCGAGGATTGGCGAACTTGGGCAGCCCTTTCTCTTCCTGCTCTTCATTCATGCGCGCGAACGACGTGGTCGGCATCAGCAGTTCGCCGCGCACTTCGAAAGCTTCCGGCAGGCCGGCTTTTTTCAGCTGCTGTGGCGAGATGTTAAGGGGGATGCTACGGATGGTGCGCACGTTCGCGGTAACATCCTCGCCCGCTGTCCCATTGCCACGAGTGATGCCGAGTGCAAGCCTTCCGGAATCGAAGCGTAGCGCCATCGACATGCCGTCGAGCTTCAACTCGCAGACATAGTCCACCTTGGTCACGCCAGTCAGATCTTGGATGCGGCGTTCCCAGTCGCGCAGCTCGGCCTCGCTGGTGGTCTTGGCGAGTGAGAGCATCGGCGTTGAATGCTGCACGCTGGCGAACTGGCCGCTCACCTGTCCGCCGACCCGCTGCGTGGGCGAGTCAGGAGTAATGAGCTCCGGATGCTTCGACTCCAGCTCGATCAGCTGGTCCATCAGGCGATCGAATTCGGCGTCACTGACTTCAGGGTCGTCGAGCACGTAGTAACGGTGCTCGTGGTGGCGGATCTTGTCGCGCAACGCCTCGAGCTTCTTCTGCAAGTCTTTGCCGGAAGGCATCTGAACATTATGCCAGCAGGCAGCTGTCAGCCGTCAGCCGTCGGTTTGTTAGCTTTCAGTTGTCAGCTGTCAGCCGTCAGCCGTCAGCCTCTGAGGCATCAACGGATCTGCGTCAGAGCAGCCTTCCATAGCAGTCAGGCAGGCTGTCTACTCACGTACAAAGACGTGGTGTGTATGCTGGAACCGTTCGACAGCGCCTGGGACAGTTTTTCTACTCACGCGGGAAGGCGTGGTTTGTATCAGGGCACGACTTCCAGTCGTGCCGAAAAGATGCTACTCGCGCTGGGGCTTTTCAGCCCCTGCAAAAGTCTGGTCCAGGGGCTGAAGCCCACACTATTTACAGGCCCTGACGGCACGGCTAAAAGCCATGCCCTGATACAAGGCAATTCACCTATGGGTTAAGGCCTCGATCATTGACGAGCGAGGCATCATCTGCGCGGGGCGAGAAGATCGTTTCGTCGCGTAGAATTAAGGTTCTGCCATCGGACCGCGGAAAGTATTTGCTGATGGCTGATAGCTTACAGCTGATATCTAACAAAACCGGCTACTGACAACCGACAACTGCCTTTGAAACATCTTCTCAACAAATGGAGCCTGCTGATTCTGGCGCTGCTGAAGCCGCTGGGAATCTGGGGGGTGCTGGGATTCGCCGCAGTTGATGCCGCCTTCCTGGGCATGCCGCTGGACGCCATCGTCGCCGGCTATTCCTACGCCGATCCCCGGCGCTTCCTGATCTACGCCGCGATGGGGGCGACCGGCTCGGCCCTCGGCAGCATCGTGATCTACCTGATCGGCTACAAGGGTGGGGAAATGCTGTTAGTGAAGCGCATCGGCGAAAAGCGCTTCAGCAAGATCAAAGCCTCGTTCGAGCGGCACGAGTTCCTCGCTATCATGCTGCCCTCCATGTTGCCGCCGCCTACTCCGTTCAAGCTTTTCGTCCTGTCGGCGGGAGTGGCTGAGATGAACTTCGGCCACTTCCTCGCCGCCATCTTCTTCGGACGGCTGCTGCGTTTCTCGATCGTCTCGCTGATTGTGATTCGCTACGGTCCGGAGATCCTGGGATTTGTCGGCGGCGTGGTGCACCATCATCTGCGCTACCTGATCGCGATCATTGCCGTCGCGTGCCTGATCGGCTGGTGGATTTGGCGGCTGCGCAAGCGCCGCTCGCGACGGAGAGTGGAACAGCTCGGCGCCTCGTAGTTGTTCGATTGCGTTAGTGAATCACTACCTTGCGTCGCCGCCGCTCACTATTCCCTCCACGCGCGCCGAACGGGTGGAGTTCATGCCTTCCTCCAGTACATGTAGATTAGGCGAGAGCAGCACATATCCTCCCAGTGGAGCTTGCCGCGACGCTGACGGATACGTGTAGCGCAGGTCCTGAAACTGCACCAGGTAGCCGCCGCCGTCCAGCGGTTGCTCGCGCACGTACGGAAAGACCGCCCAATCGAGATAAACGCGGCCCAGGTAGGAAGATTCGGCAGCCAGCACCGCATCCGTTTGCGGCCGCTTGTAAAACATTTGCCCGGCGTCGGACTTCACCTCGGGAGCCAGCGAGTCGACCGGAACGGTCTCGAAGAACCCGGTGGTCTCCACCACGCCATGCCAGCGAAACGGGTCGATCATGTAAGGATAGGCCGCGAAGCGCGTCGGTTCGGCGCCGTGATAGAGGAAGGAGTTCATTGCGGCCAGCGCGCGGCGATGCTGATAGTCGCGCACGCCCCAGATTGCCACCACACAGATCAGCGCAGCGATAGCGGCGCCACGTCCGCGAGGGCCCTTGCTACGCGCACCAATCTCTTGATTGATAAGCCCGAACAGCGCCGGCAGCGCCAGGCCCGCCACCAGGGCCAGCAACATCAAGGGCTCGACAATGTACACGATGTCCCACGAGTACCAGCGAAAGTTGAATGGCTCAAACAAGCGGATGCCGTACGCCGTGGTGTAGTCGAGTAGCAGGTGACTGAGCGCGGCCAGCACTGCGCAGAAATAAAGAAATCCCCAGCGCAACGGCGGCTGGTTAGTGGCACGTGACAGAGCATTTTTTCGTCGCGATCGGAAACGGTGCAGCAGGTACACCAGCGCCAGCACCGCGGCCGCGATGAAGGGCACGCCAACAAAGCTGTGCGTGATGCCGCGATGGTGTTGCAGTCCGGCGATGGAGCCCTTGAGCCCCCACACCACGTCGATGTCGGCAGCCTCGGCGGCCAGCACCATGGTCACCGTCGCCAACTGCGTCTTGCGATTGAATCCCGAACGCCCCAGACACGCGCCGGTAAGAAAATGAGTGAGAGGATCCAAGAATCACCCGTGCCCGGTTTTGCCGGCGAGCAAATCTATCGCGTGCGGAAGGATTTCAACAATGGCCTGTAACGACTCGACCGCGCCGTTTGGGCTGCCGGGCAAATTCAGGATCAGCGTGTGGTTGCGTACGCCGCAGACTCCACGGCTGAGGATCGAGAACGGCGTCTGCGCCAGTCCCGCGGACCGCATCTTCTCCGGAATGCCGTCGATGAATTTGGAGCACACCGCGCGAGTGGCTTCCGGCGTGACGTCGCGCTCGGCGATGCCGGTTCCTCCGGTAGTGACGATTAGTTGGACCTGCTCGGAGAGCCGGGCGAGTACCGCTTCGATAGCAGGCTGCTCGTCGGCGACGATTTCCCGATGCGTAACTTCGAAGCCGTTCTGGCGCAACAGGTCGGCCGACGCCGGTCCGGAAAGATCGGCGCGTTCGCCTCGCGCGGAGGAGTCACTGACGGTGAGGACGGCGGCAGTTCTCATCATGAAATTGGATCACGTTGCATTCGAACGGGGAGCAGGCTTTCACCGGCTGAAAAACTCCCGCTTCTGTTCGGGTAGAGCTGGCCTTCAGTGTGTGCGTGAGAACCTCTGCCGTCCCACCCCAATTCGCGCAACAGCAGCGCGAATCGAGGCCCCCGGTTCGGCTGCGTGCTGGGCTGAGCTGTTTCGCGCCTACGGCGCTGGGTTCTTGACCGTTGTACTCCACCGCCAATGCGAAACTCCAGTTCTCACGCAGACACTTCAAGCCAGCGTCTAAGCTTTCTATCGATACGAGCCGGCTTCAGCCGGCCCCACAAGCATTCCTGGCCGACTTCAGCAGCCTGTTCAGGCGTACATGTTCCATCCTATTGGGTCTTTTGCTTCTTGCCTGACTTTCTTTGGTAGTCTCCGCTCTTGCCGCCCGATTTGCGCAGCAGAACTACCTCGCGGATCTCAATGCCTTTATCGAGTGCCTTGCACATGTCATACACTGTCAGAGCTGCCACCGACGCCGCCACCAGCGCTTCCATCTCGACCCCGGTGGGAGCGGTGGTGCGAGCCAGGGTGCGGATTGCGATGCCATCTTTGCGGACTTCGGCATGAACGTCAACCTTGCTCAGCGGAATGGGGTGGCACATGGGGATGAGTTCCGAAGTTCGCTTGGCCGCCTGGATACCCGCAATCCGCGCCACTTCCAGAGGATCGCCCTTGGGATTTTTGGGCAAGGCTCGCAACACCTCGCGACTCATAGCGACGAAGGCTGACGCCTCAGCTTCGCGCACGCTGGCCGATTTGCCGGACACATCGACCATCGACGCCCGGCCGGCTTTGTCGTAGTGGGACAGCTTTGATTTCTTGACAGACTTTGCCATTAAGGTCATCTATCCAGAATCATCCGATCCTGTACCACAACAAGCCACAGAATAATCCAGGTTCGATGATTTTGAAGGGGCACACCTTCAGGTGCGCCGTACGAGGGCCTAATTTTTTAGGTCCCGGTGAGCTTCAGTGTCTGCGTGAGAACCGCTGCCGTCCCTACGGGACTCGGATCAATTTCCCACTTACCCAGCACTCCGCCATCCCACCCCAATTCGCGCAAAAGCAGCGCGAATCGGGGACCCAGGTTCGGCTGCGTGCTGGGCTCAGCTGTTTCGCGCCTACGGCGCTGGGTTCTTCACCGTTGTGCTCCACTATCAATTCGAAACCTTAGTTCTCACGCAGACACTTCAGCCCACGAAGATTTGCGTTAGCGACTTTTTCGAAGTCTTAATTTAGCCCTACTGGTTACCGCAGCGGCTAAACAGCTTGCTGAAAAAGTCGCGAAAGCAGATTCCTCGTGGGCTGAAGCCCACCCGGAATCACAAAAATAAACGACTTGTACGGCGCACCTGAAGGTGCGCCCCTTCAAAGACGGATCAAACTCGAGTTTTTCAGCACTCTGTAAAGCCGTCTTCTTAAATCCCAAGTTGCGGCACGACTGAAGTCGTGCCCTGATACAAAACTCTGCCCGCCCCTGATACACCCCTGTCACCCCGTGACACAAACTCTCTCAACCCTTGACAAGAAGCCCGGCGGCCACTGATATAAAGTTCCGCCAAGACATTCATCAATACTGAGGTCACGCTGCGCACGATCCGACACAAACAGCATCGCCTTAGCTCGACCGATTTCGCCCGTTTCAACTCGTTATCGCCTACACCGGATCATCACATCAGCAGCACCGTTATATTTTCTCCTGCCTCAAATTTCTCCCGGTCTGGAGGTACCACAATGTAGCAGTTAGACCTGGACACCGCCATCAGATCTCCGGACCCGTGCCAGTGCAGCAATTCGACCTCGGGCCGGTCGTCGCTCCCACTTAACTTGGCCGGCAGAAAACGGGTAAGGCCAATCTTACTGGTAAGATCATTCTTCAATTTTGCCTGCGCAAACGCCAACGGCTGCGGTCGCGCCCCCGACAGCGCATCCAGCACCGGCCGGGCAAACAATTGAAATGTGACCATGGTCGAAACCGGATTTCCGGGCAGCCCAAAGAACGGCGTCATGCGGGCGTTCGATTTCCCGGCATCTTTGGCCGCTGGTTCGCGGACTGCTTTTCCACCCGCAACGCCTGCGCCCACTGCGTGACCAACGGCCGACGCGCTCCACGCAACCTCACCAAACACAACTGGCTTGCCCGGCTGAATCCTCGCGCCTGTGAAGAACAGCTTCGCCTCGAACGATGCCAGCACCTGCTCGACCAGGTCATACTTGCCCATCGAAACGCC
The DNA here is from genome assembly GCA_963796695.1 of uncultured Acidobacteriaceae bacterium. Classification (GTDB taxonomy): domain Bacteria; phylum Acidobacteriota; class Terriglobia; order Terriglobales; family Acidobacteriaceae; genus Bog-257. The sequence goes on from CAWCMU010000002.1 coordinate 74,473, forward strand.
GCCCGTAATCAGCAACAGGTCAGCCTGCAGGCCCTTGCGCAGCAGCAATGCCAGTTCGCCCGCGTCGTCGCGCGCTACCGGCAGCAGCATGGGCTCGCCACCGGCGGCCTGCACCTGCGCGGCCAGCGAGTAGCTGTTCGAATTTCGAATCTCGTTGGGTCCGGGGCGCAGATTGATGTCCACCAACTCGTCGCCGGTAGCCAGAATCGCGACGCGCGGTCTGCGATAGACGGCCACCTCCGCCCGGCCGACGGCCGCCGCAATGGCCACGGTGGTGTGGTTCACGCGAGTACCGCGTTCCACCATCAAGTCCCCTTTACGCGCTTCCGACCCCGTAGCAACAACATTCTCGCCTGGCTGAACCGCGCGCTGCACCGAGACCTGATTACCGTCGCGGCTGGTGTACTCCACCATGACGACCGCATCCGCGCCGTCCGGAACAGGGGCGCCGGTCATGATTTCCGCTGCCTCGCCTTTAGCAATCTTGACACTGCTTTCAGCGAGCGACGCACCAGCCTTGATTTCGCCAACGCAACTTAGTTTTGCAGGTAAGGAATTTAGGTCTGCGGCCCTAACGGCGAAGCCGTCGCGAGTAGAACGCGGAAAGGGTGGGAAATCGCGGTCCGCGCGCAAATCCTCGGCCAGCACCAGCCCGGCAGATTCCAACAGCGACAGCATTTCCGGGTCGGTAGGGCCTAGGCGCGAGGCGTATTGCTCGACGCGATGGCGCGCCTCGGCGAAGGATGGAATCTTGGGATCAGCGGCACCGGGCATGGAACAGGTTACCAATTGCGATTCTACTGGACGCCCAAGCAGAGTGAAACTGACTGCCATGCAAAAACAAAAGGCGGCACAATGGCCGCCCTTGCTAAAACCTCCAACCCACTATTTTGGCTTCTTGGTGGTGCTGGATGATTTGGATTTGCCGTAACTGGTGTCGACGGTCGCGCCGATGCTGCTCAGCATCTGTTTGGCAGCGTCTGCGTATTTGCCGGTCGGTTGCAGTTCCAGGTATTTGTTGAAGGCTTCTTCCGTCCCCGGAGGCGCCACCATCTTGTTGTCCTTCATGGTCGCCTTGCCGATCAGGTCGACGCCCTTCCAGTAGTAGGCGTCGGCTCGCTTGGGATCGATTTGGATAGCTTTATCGAAGGCCGCAACTGCCTCGTCAACCTTGCCGGTATTGGTGAAGACGGCTCCCTCGTTGTAGTAGTAAGCACCGGCGTTCGTGGGATCGTCCTGCGCAGCGGTGGCATATTCCTGGACGGCCTTGTCGGTCTGCCCGGACTTGGCGTAGGCATCGGCCAAACCGTTGTGATAGGAGCCGGAAGTCGGCTTGAGGGCCAGCGCTTTGGTATAGGACTCGATGGCGTCGGTGTATTTCTTGGCGCCGCGCTGCGCGTCGCCTAGATAGCCCCACACCAGGTCCTGGTTGGGATCAACCTGGGTGGCTTGTTGCAGGATAGTGATCGCCTGATCGTAGTTCCCAGCGCCCTCCAATTCTTTTGCCTGCTTCAGGGTGGCGTTCAGACCTTTGATCTTTTCATTTTCCTTCTGGGTAGCTTCAATCTTCTTGCGCTGTTCCTCGGTCATGGCGCTGCGGCCGCGGCCTTCATCCCAATTCACCACCTGCTCCTGGCCGGCGCCGATTGGAATGTTGTTCTGCTCATCGATGATATTTCCGTTCTGAATCAACGAGGCTTTGTAAGTGCCGATGTAAATGCCAATCGATGAATATTCGCCCTTGGCGTCGGTCTTGATTTCGTACTTTCTGCCCGTCTCGGCGTTATAGAAAACAACGGTAGCGCCGGCGATGGGTTTTCCGTCCTGGTCTTTGGCAACGCCTTTGACCGACCCATCCATTTGCGCCCACAACGGGGCCGCACATACACCAATTACAAACAGCAGGACGGCAAGAGTGATGTATTTCTTCATTGTGCCTCCAGCGCATGAAACCGAAGCATGACGGATCGTTTCCCGTAACGGTTTCCAGCGTTGACGTTAAATTTTTTAATCATGAAAAATCCCGAACCGCTGCCTGCGACAGGTAAGGAATGGGATCGACCGTTCCCGCCGCTGCAAAGGCCCGCAACCGCAGGACACAACTGTCGCAACTGCCACATGCCTGGTCGTCCCGGCTGTAGCATGACCACGTTAAATCGAAGGGAGCACCCAATTCAAGGCCACGTGTCACAATCTCGTGCTTACGCAGGGCGATCAGCGGGGTCTCAATCTGGATTTTGCCTTCCTTGGTCCCGGTACGAATTACCTCGTTGAACGCCCGATAGAACTCCGGACGGCAATCCGGATAACCCGAACTGTCCTGCTGCACGGCCCCTATATAGATGCGTTCGGCGCCCAGGACCTCGGCCCAACTGACCGCTGCCGACAAAAAATGTGCGTTGCGGAACGGAACGTAGGTCACCGGAATTTCGCTGCCAATCTCGGGACCGGCCGCAGGGACGGCAATCTGGTCATCGGTAAGCGCCGAGCCTCCTATCGCCCGGAAAAACGGGGTACGGACGACCAGGCGCTGGCGGATCTTCAGGCGATCGCAAATCCCCTGGAATGCTGCCTGCTCGCGAGCTTCGGTCCGCTGTCCGTAGCTGATGTGGAGTGCGGCGACGGCGTCGGCGCCGAAATCACGCACCGCCAAAGCCGCGCAGACGGACGAGTCCATGCCTCCACTGAGCGAAACGACGGCTTTGATTGCGTGATTCATCACTCCTCGAAATCCGATCCGGCGCCCCGGGTTGTAATCGCGTACCCGACGTGTGACTGTGCCGTCCCAGGGGGACTCAGGCATCTGTTTGCCTGCACCCAGCGCTGAAGCGCTGGGCTATCTTTTTTCGCGCCCGTGGCGCTCATTTGTTCCCAGAGACACACTATCGCATGCACAAGCGGTTGCCCGGGAAGCTCTGATCAAGCCTGGCTTTGAAGGACCCGGCTTTATAGACTGCTGAAAAACTCGAGTTTGATCCGTGTTTGAAGGGGCGCACCTTCAGGTGCGCCGTACAAGTCCTTTATTTTTGTGATTCCGAGTGGGCTTCAGCCCACGAGGAATCTGCTCTCGCGACTTTTTCAGCAAACTGTTCAGCCGTGCCGTCAGCCTCGCAAAATCCTTGCGGCTTTATAGCCGCGGAGGGACAGATCGACAACTTGATCAGACTCTTGTTAGACACACGCTGGACCCGCGGCGTCCATCACACCCCTTTGAGCGATGGCTCCCAGATGAATTTGTGGATCTGCAAGCCAAGGCGGGCGTTCAGCCCGTCCTCAAGCAGCCAGTGCGCCAGCTCCTGCGGATCCAGGAGGCAATGCGATACGTCGCGAGTTCCCGCGGCATCCTTGCGGAACGCCGGCGACAGGATTACAGGAATGTTCCTCCGGTTCAGATCGTGTTCGCGGACAAACTCCCGCGCGAACTCATAGTCGCGCCGGCTGGAGACGACAAACTTCACCTCATCGTGCGGCGTCAGCGACGCAAGATTCTCCAGGCGAAAGCTGTCGCCTTCTCCCGAGTCAGGGCACTTCACGTCCACAATCTTTACCACCTGCGCCGGGACCCGCTCCAGCGGCCGTTCGCCGCTGGTTTCGAGCAGTACCGTGTATCCGCTTGCGATCAGGCTGTCCATCAGCGGCACAACCTCGCGTTCCTGCAGCAGCGGCTCGCCGCCGGTAATCTCGACCAGGCCGCCATCAGGTGAGAGGCGCTGCACTTCGGCCCGGACTTCCTCAAGTGTCATGCGCGCGCCGCCCTTGAAGGTGTACTCGCTATCACACCAGGAGCAGCGCAGGTTGCAGCCCGCCAGCCGAGCGAAGACGCATGGCAGTCCCGCGTAGGACGACTCCCCTTGCAACGACTTGTAGATTTCGATGATCTGCATTCGCTATTCGCTATTCGCTATTTGCCGTTCGCTTTTCGCCAGATTGCAAGTGCTGCCTGCTAAATGACTAATTGCCGAGTTGCCGATGGCTGACAGCTGTTCGCCAATGGCCGACAAAGATGCTCGCGACGTTGTCCGGCGAAAAGCGCAAAGCGAAAGGCGAATAGCGGTCTTCCTACTCGCAGTAACGCGCCGTGGTGGTATCGGTCTCCCAGATGGTGACGTCCTTCACTCGCACCCGGCCGCTAGTCGTCTGCTTAAGCCGCAAATTCGTCTCGTCGTAAAAATACTTGGCCAGGTTTTCCGCCGAGGGATTGATCGTGGTGAACGGCTCCAGCTCGTTGATCATCTCGTGATCGAGATAGTTCATCACCGGCCGCAATACGTCCTTCAACTCCTTGAAATCCAGCAGCAGGCCGGCCTGGTCCAGATCGTTTCCGCTCAGTGTGACGCGCACGCGGTAATTGTGGCCATGCGGTTTTTCGCACTTGCCACGATAGTTACGCAGGTAGTGTCCTGCCGAAAATGTGTCTTCAACCGTAACTTCGAACATGCTCTCTCATTTCATCGAACGCCAAGTCCGCAGAAGAGGCGATGCTGCTGCTTCTTGCTTGTGACAGGCTGGCTTCGATGGGGATTCCCGGCGGCCGTCGGCATCTTGAGGCGGTGACGGCTAAGTAACTATTTTACAGGTTTGAGCGGCAGGATGCGGGGGCACCCGGGAACACGTCTACCCGCTTGCCAAAGTCGAGTTGGAAGCTGCGAGTTCTTTAGCGAAGAGCGAACCGCGAAAAGCGGCTCCTAGAACAGCGTTTCCTGCCCGCTGCGATCAACCCGTGGCCGCTTCACTCCAAAATGCTCGTATGCCAGATGCGTGGCCACGCGGCCGCGAGGGGTGCGGTCGAGGAAGCCGATCTGGATGAGGAACGGCTCGTAGATCTCTTCGATGGCGTCGGCCTCTTCGGCCAGCGAAGCCGCCAGCGTATTCACGCCCACCGGGCCGCCCTGATATTTCTCGATGATGGTGAGCAGCAGCTTGCGATCGATCTCGTCGAAGCCGTGGCGATCGACCTCCAGCATCTCGAGCGCAGCCTGCGCCGTAGGCTTGTCGATCTTGCCCGCTCCGCGGACCTGGGCGTAGTCGCGCACGCGACGAAGCAAGCGATTGGCGATGCGCGGCGTGCCGCGACAGCGGGTGGCAATTTCGACGGCGCCGGCTTCGTCAATCGCGATGCCCAGGATCTCAGCCGAGCGTTGCAGGATGATCTTCAGGTCGTCGTGCGTGTAGAACTCCAGCCGCAGCACGATGCCGAAGCGCGAGCGCAGCGGCGCCGACAGCAGCCCGGCTCGCGTGGTGGCGCCGATAAAGGTGAACGGCCGCACCTCGATGGTGTGGGTGCGCGCCGACGGCCCTTGTCCGATGATGATGTCGAGCTTGTAGTCCTCCAGCGCCGAATAGAGCAGCTCTTCCAGCGCGGGCTGCAGCCGGTGTACTTCGTCGATGAACAGCACCTGCTTGTCGCGCAGGTTGGTGAGGATGGCGGTCAGGTCGCCCTTGATCTGCAGCGTCGGGCCTGAGGTTTGCTGGAAGGCGGCGCCCATCTCGTTGGCGATGATGTTGGCCAGCGTGGTTTTGCCCAGGCCCGGCGGCCCGTAAAGCAGCACGTGGTCCAGCGCCTCGCCGCGCGACCTGGCAGCTTCGATGGCGACTTCGAGATTGTCCTTGACCTTGTTTTGCCCAATGAACTCGCGCAATCGTTGCGGACGCAGCTTCAGCTCGAACGAAGAATCGTCCTCCAGCGGCACCGCGGAGACGATGCGCTCACGCTCGGGATGAAGATTGTCGCTGGGCAAAGGCACGCAGGGCGATAGTAAAGCGAATGGTTGGGTGAAGCAACTGAGCGGACGGTGCAGCATGTAAGAGCCAGCCATTCACGATGGCTTTCCCAGTCTGGCGAACGCGAACCGGCAGTCGGCGTGTCAGAGTCCGTTCGGTTTCGCTTTGAAGGGGCGCAGCTTCAGCTGCGGCGAAACCGCTGCATTTGGAGATGAACCGGCTTCAAAGCCGTGCTCTGATGAAAGCTCACGTTTATCGATTTGTAATTAGGGTACGACCTTGGTCGTGCCGTTGATAAGCAACGAACAGCGGGCTTCAGCCCCTGCCAAGTCGCAGCCCCATTTTCAATTGGTGCCGCCGGAAGCCGGCTCGGATCCACAATTGGGGTGTCAGACGCTGGCCTGAAGGTGTTCAGTTTCATGACATCCTTTACAGTGCGTTCCGGGACATCCTTTACACTCCCTGGCGAGCGAAGCGAGCCTGGGAGGCGACACAAGGATGCCTTGGAAGACAATGGACCTACAGCAACAACGCGTGGAGTTCGTGGTAGCTGCTAGCCGAAAAGAAAAACCTTTCCTTGAATTGTGTAAGGAGTTTGCGATTTCGCGGCCCACGGGATATCTGTGGGTAGATCGCTATCGGGAGCAGGGTCTGGGCGGCATTGCCGAGCGCAGTCGGCGTCCGCGACAGAGTCCGCAACGCACCCAGGCCGAGCACGAACAGCAGGTGATCGAACTGCGCCGCCGCTATCCCGACTGGGGAGCTCGCAAACTGCAATGGCGACTGGCCCAGCAGGGCTGCAGGTTGGCGATCAGCACCGTACATCGAATTTTGTTGCGGCATGGACTGGTGCGCTGGCAAGACCGTCATGCCGCGGCCGTGCGCCGCTTTACCCGAGAGCGTCCCAACCAACTCTGGCAGATGGATTATAAGAGTCCGATCGGGTGGGACAGCCACGTCGGTCCGCTGGCGGTGCTCGACGACCACAGCCGCTATCTTACGGTGTTGGCGGCTACCGGCAGCACGCGAGCCGAACTGGTGCGCGAGCAGTTGGAAGACGCCTTTGGGCACTGTGGGGTGCCGGAAGAGATGCTGATGGACCATGGCACGCCATGGTGGAACACGCAATCGCCGGGCGGTATCACTAAGCTGGCGGTCTGGCTGATGAAGCAGGGGATCGGCTTGCGTTGGAGCGGGGTTCGCCATCCTCAAACTCAGGGCAAGGTGGAACGCTTCCACGGCTGCCTGGAACGGGCGATGCGCTTGCGCGGCTTGCCTGGCGAAGGCCGGCAGGCGTGGTTGGATGGGTATCGCCAGGAGTATAACCAGAGCCGTCCGCACGAAGCGCTGGGGATGAAAACCCCAGCCAGCGTGTGGACCCCGAGCCCGCGTAAGTACGATCCACAGCCTCCGCCCTGGCAGTATCCGGAGGGTGCCGAACTGGTACGAGTGCGAGCCAAAGGGCAGCTGTGGGTGCAGGGCAAGGTCTATTCGTTGCAGGCCCTGGCTGGAGAATGGGTACAGCTGTTGCGCATCGAAAAGCGAGTGCTGGTCTATTACTGCAATACGGTGGTGCGCGAAATCGATCTGGAAAGCCATCACTCCGTGATGGTGGAACATTGGCTTTCCAGTTAATCCCTACTGTAAAGAATGTCGCGGAACAATCTGTAAACTATGTCGCGGAACTTGACACCTGAAGGCCAGCTCTACCCGGACAGAACAGAGGCGGGAGTTTTCAGAAACCTGGCCAGCCGGCGGCACGCGAACCACGAATGCAAACATTCGAGCTTCAACTTTCATACTTCCCGTTGACATTCGCTTTTTATTCGCTAACAATATACGCGGAGGTCTGCGCTCCACCATGGCCATCACCCGCCGTCAAAAAGAAATGTACGACTTCATCTCCTCGTTTGTGGACCGCAACGGCTATTCACCGTCGTTCGAAGAGATTGCCGAAGGCCTCGGCCTCAGCTCGCTGGCGACCGTGCACAAGCACATCACCAACCTGGAAGAGAAGGGATTGCTGAAGCGCGACTACAATCGCAGCCGCTCCATCGACCTGCTAAAACCGCGGGGAGCGATGAAGCAATCGCTCGCTGTGGCCGCTGCGGCAGCCAGTAACGGCATGAGCTTGCCGCTGCTGGGACGCATCGCAGCCGGGCGGCCGCTGGAAGCGATGGAGAATCCGGAATCGATTTCGCTCGTCGACTTCACGCGCTCAAAAGAAGTCTACGTGCTGCAAGTCACCGGCGAGAGCATGCAGGATGAGCACATCGTTGACGGCGATTACGTCCTGGTGGAGAAGACGAACGCCGCGCGCGATGGTGAAATCGTGGTGGCGCTGGTGAACGGTAGCGACGCTACCCTCAAGCGCATCTACAGCGAAGGCGAGACAGTTCGCCTACAGCCATCCAATGCAACGATGCAGCCCATCATGGTTCCTGCCGCTTCCGTGCAGGTGCAAGGCCGCGTGATCGGCGTGTTACGCAAGTATTGAAAGACAGTAGCTAGTGGATTGTGAATGGTGGATAGTCGAAGAGGATCGGATCCTATTAACCCAGCCTTAACCCGTCACCAACCTTCCGCTTCCGCACAGGCTTTGCGAACGCCCTCTTCGACCAGAACCTGCTCGCCTGTTCACCGCTAGAAATTCCCACTCCGGGCGCGGCAATACACACTGTGGGAACCCTGTTGCCACCTGGGATAGGCCGCGTACTCCTACATTGTGGCAATGTTTTCCCGCGCACGTAAAAGTTTCCGGTGCGCCAAAACCCCGAACACCTTAACCCTTTTAGTTCTAAGGGATTCGTCCGTGGCACGCTCATTGCACTAATCAGCAGGGTGTGCGCGCATTGATTCAGAGCGCACGTAGTTCAACGACTTGACTGGCCGCAAGCCCTGAAGACATGAGTGACCAGCGGAGGTCTATCGTATGAAAAAAATATTGATTTGTGGGATGTTGCTGGGATTTCTGACAAGCTCAGGCTTTGCACAGCGCCGGGCAGTCCAACCCGGGGCCCTGCCCAGTAGAGGACACGCGATTAATGCCGGATCGATGGGCGCAAACGTAGGGGTGAGTCCAAATGTGGGCATGAGTCCAACTGCCGCGACCGGGCATAACGGCATCTCACCGAGCGCAGTAGCCAGCGGCACCTCGGCCAAGAATGTTGGTTCGAGTACGACCACCGTGAAGCCGAACGCAGCAACTATGGGAGCGACCAAGAGTGTCGACCCTAATGCAGCCAACGGGAATGCGAGTGCTACCGCAGCCCCCAATGCCGCAGGCACAAACACCGCCGCGACGGTTGCGCCGAACGCCAACACCACCGATGCAGCTCGTACGGTCGACAACACGACCATGGATCACGTAACCGTTCCGAACGCAGCACCCGCTGGCGACCGTGCCGGTGTAAACCCGAATCAGTAAGGCTGGACCGAACTGACTTAGATTTACCTGCCATATCGAGCGGCGGGGGGAAGCCGCGAGATCGCTCAGATTGGGTTGGCTGAAAAGCTGGCCCAGTCTGGCGTTAGCCAGCAAGCGATGCTCCGCCTGACTGATCGAACTTTCGACACGCGGTTTAGAGAGACAGACAAGAAGGGCGCGGTCTTAGCCGCGCCCTCGTAACATGCCGCTACTTAAAGATTTTTGTCGAGTGCTTTCTCGATGACCTCACGCGAGACGTAGCCCACGATCTGCTCTTTCACTTGTCCATCTTTGAAAACCAGCAGCGTGGGAATGCCGCGGACGCCGTAACGCTGAGGGGTGGCAGCATTCTTATCCACATCCATCTTGCCGATTTTCACCCGGCCGTTGTAGCTCTGCGCCACTTCATCCACTACCGGCGCGAGCGCGCGGCACGGGCCACACCAGGTCGCCCAGAAATCCACCATGACGGGCTGATCCGACTTCAGCACCAGCTGATCGAAATTCGCGTCCGTCACTTCTACGATCGAGTTACTTGCCATTCTTCCTCCTGCGGGCCCTGTGGCGCGATACGGCCAGCTTCGGCGGGCCTTTCTTTCATCGTACCATCCCGACATGAGATTAGATGCAGCAGAGTGCCGTGGGACGCAGACGGCGGTTCGGCAGAGGTGGGGAAGCCACCGGCGCGAAGTCCGCAGACGACGGTCGAGAGATTCAGGGGTAGGAATGGGGAGGCTGGAGAAAAACCCCGCTCTAAAATTCGAGAGCGCCCTACGGTTACCCGCAGAGCGCTCGGAAGGCAGCCCTCCCCCAGAACTGCCTAACTGCAGACAGAATTGTGCCGCTATTTCCTCGATTTGTAAATACTTGGCATGTGATTAGTCGGTTAATCAAACGAGGGCCGATAGTAATTACGTGCTCGAAATTCGGCGCAAAGTTGTCCGCAGTTTCCGCGCTTGCCAAAAGCGGCCATCGCGCACGATGCAGAAGAGACGGCATGCCTGCACCACCCAACAGCAGATCATTCGATTTCGCGACCCCCCGGCGCGCAACATCGGCCGCCCGAAAAATCTCCGCAGTCGCGCCGCTATGGAACCGGAGAGATCGCCCGGACCGGCGAACTTACCGTTGCGGTGTTAAGGCATAGTCCGTTACGCTAATCGCATACGGTTGCACGAATGACACAGCCGGGGGTCGATCGAGTGACCTTTCCATGCACGTAAATTTCAATGCCTTACCCGCACTGATCGCACTCGCGATTCTGGTCGGCGTCTTTGCGACAATTTCGCGGCGCTACCGGCAGGAGCGGGTGCAGCTGTGGATGCTGGGCTGGGCGTTTATTCTGCTGCGCTCCCTGGTGCAGTTTGTGCATGCCGAGGGACACTGGGCCAATGTGGAGTTAGCGGTTTCTCTCGGCGCCCTCGAGTTGTCCTGTATTTCCTTCCTGGTATCGGTTGCTCCCAAAGCTGACAGCCGGCAGCGCCAGCTGATTCTCGGGTTCGTGCTGGCTGCTCCGGCTCTGCTGTACACCATTGCGATGATTTGGGACGTCTACTCCCATAGCTTCTACTATGCGGTGGTTGTGGCGGCCCTGGTTGTTGTCCTGCTGCTGCTGTGGAAATGGTATGGAGCGCTTTCGCCATACGTGGTCTCGATGGGGCTGGGGTCGATCACGCTCACCGCAATCCTGGTCTGGGGCATTGCCAGCGACAAGGATGAGTACGGAGTCCACATTATCCTGGCGGCCCTCTGCCTGTTTGCGGCTGCCCTCTACTGGTATCGATTTCGCCGGCCGTCTGCCGGTGTCCTAACCGCCGTATTCGGCTTTGCTACCTGGGGCATTACCTTTCCCGCCGGCCTGCTGATCAAGCTTTACCTTCCCTCGGCTCACGTCGAGGCGGAGGTTTGGAACATCCCCAAGTATCTGGTTGCTGTGGGCATGATCGTTACCTTGCTGGAAGACCAGATTCGCCATAGCGAGCACCTTGCCTATCACGACGCACTCACCGGTTTGCCGAACCGCCGATTGCTGCAAGACAGGCTGGTGCAGTCTTTAGCCCATGCCGACCGCGCCGGACACAAGGTCGCCGTCCTGCTGCTCGATCTCGATGATTTCAAGGAAGTGAACGACACCTACGGACATCGTCTCGGCGACGCCGCCCTGCAGCAAGTGGTCATTCGGCTTGCCAGTCGCATGCGAGCGTCCGACACCCTGGCCCGCAGCGGCGGAGACGAATTCACCATCGTCAGCGAAATTACCACCCAGGAGGGGGCGCAGACGCTGGTAACGGCTCTGCAATCGGCACTCCTCCTGCCCTTCAAGATTGAAGGACACTTGATACGAACCGGGGTCAGCATCGGCTTTGCGCTGTATCCCGATGACGCTTCCGATCCGGTTGAGCTTTGCGCCGCGGCTGACAAAGCCATGTACGCGGCCAAAAAACACAGCCGCTCCCTGGAGTCCTCGGCAGGCAAATAGAACCGTTCGAGCTTTGAACAACTGCGTTGCGGGTAGAGCGTTCCTTCAACGCGCGTCGGAGCGGCGGTGAACGAGTAGGGCTTCACAGGTTGCTGAAAAACTTGACTGGGTGGCATCTCGGGTAGAGCTAGCCTTCAGGCCAGCGTCTAAGTCGTTTATTTATGCGTTTTCAAAGCCGGCTTTCAGCCGGCGACACGAGCGTTGTCTGAGTTTTTCAGCAAACTCTTTAGCCCCAAGATCGAAACGCAGGTTTGACTCCGAGGTTCCTCAGTGCCGGAAACGAATTGAATTTGAATTTGATTCGGATTGCCGTGCGGAGATTAGCGTCACAGTTCTTCTCAGCGCCGGTTCTCGTCTTGCTGGAACCTGCCGCGCTGAGAAGAGAATTCCACGGTAACGACTTGCCAGCGCTACCAAGTGGCTTTGTCTTTGTCTCTTGTAATTGCACCTGAAGGGCCAGAGTCGGGCGCCCTTTTTGACGCATGTTGCACAGCCTGGGACCTTGGCATTTGTATCGGAATGAATAAGTTGCAGTTTTTGTCCGGCAGAAGCCAAACCTCTTACGCCACTCGGTCTATCCAAATGGTTACAGGCGGACTATCCGAATCGTTAGTCTCTGGAGGAGGGGATCAGCCCAGCCGAAGTCCGCATGCTCGCCGAGTGCCGCGCCGCAGCCGACCGGCGTATTCTTGTAACAGCCTTGTCTGTCTTCTCTGCTGCGACATTGCTCGATCAAGGAGCCTATCTATGAGACTGATTCGTCTGCTGCAATTCTGCCTGGCTGTTCTTCTGCTCACGGGTTCGTTCGCCATGGCGCAGACCGTGGCCCAACCCAACGGCCAGACCGTCATGAATCCCCCCGGAACGGTAACCACTCCGCTGCAAATTTCGGTGACCGGATGCCTGAAGAAAGGCCACGAAGCTGGCGGCTACTTCATCACCGACCAGAATGGCATGACCTGGGAGCTGACACCCGGCAACGTGAATCTCGCCGAGCAGGTTAACCACTCGGTCCAGATTGCAGGCAAGCCCATCACTCCGACCGCGAAGCAGGAAGCTAAAATGGGAGCGAGTGAAAAGAGCGAGGCCGCCGGTAACAAGGTGCACGATCTGCGCGTGGTCAGCCTGAAGATGCTGAGCCCCAGTTGCACGCGTTAGTCCTCGAACATCGAACACTTTTATTACAAGCCTGAGTGGCTACTTGCGTGGGCGTGGCGGATGCTGGCATGATGGCGCCACCGCCTCCTGACAGCAAGCGATGTTGCGGACGGAGGGCCGCCCAGATGTCCAGCCTTGCCGCAGCCATGCCTCGTTCCCCTGCTCAAATGCGTGTGCTAGCGCTCGTACTTTTTCTTCTCTGCTGCGGCGTCGGCTTGCGGGCGCAATGTCCTTCATCGCAGGATGACCCTTACGCTCTGCCTAAAGTTGTGCCCGACAAGCCGGAGGAGGAAGAGCCCATGCTTCCGGAGGCCGGCTTCCTCTCCAACAGCCGCTACACCAGCCAGTTTTTTGGGTTCGCCTTCGATCTGCCGCTCAGTGTGCAAGGCCATCAGATCATGATGCCGGTCTTGCCGGAAAAAGAGCATGCCCTGCTGGCGCTGCAATACGAACAGAACACTCGCCGCGGCTACATCATGGTAACCGCCATCGATCCGCGTCCCGGCTTCGCGCTGAACACCCCGGAGCAGCAGGAGGCGGAGCTGAAAAACTGGGCGCGCGGCAATATGGGCGTAGCTGGCCCCTCGGCCTTTGTTATTCCGGACTACATGTTGCGCTCGGGGCGGTTCTATTATTCGGTGCGGCATAAGGGAGCCGATTACGCCGCGCAGTACTGGACGCGGGTCAACAACTACGCGGTAAAGGTCGTTATCGCCACGAACGATCAGGCGTTCCTGCGCAAGGCCAAAGCTGCAATGGCGGAAGCCAGTTTTTATTGTCCGCAGGATGACGGCACCCTGATGACCCGCGACGGCAAGCCGGTCAAGCTGGAAGGCGAACCGTACGAAGGTCCCACCGTGCCCACGTTCCGCGTCAACGAAGCCATTCGAACCCAGCCCGGCAAAGACATCCCAACTGGACAGGTGCGGGATGGCGTCTACCGAAATCCCGGGTTGCAGCTTCAATACGAACTGCCCAAGGGCTGGTCCCCGTTGCCGGAAGACAAGAGCGCCGATCCTCCTGAGGACGCAAATGCACTGCGCGAATACGACTTCCTGCACGCCTGCTCGAAGACCCTGTTGCGCCTCGCTCCCCAGTCGCCGGACAAGGATGCCAGCGGTTCGATGATCGTGTTGCGCGCGCTTGATCCGAACTGCCTCTCCATGCGAACCGCAACTTCGGTGAACGACAAGCCGGTCGCCGATGAAGTGGGCGCCGACCTGGAAGAGATGGCAGAGTTCGGTCAAATCGACACCGATCAACTGGTATCGATCGCCAACCACGTATTCATGGTCTTCCACGGCACGTTGCCGCCGGCGCAGCAGCGCAGTCAGGATCTGGCGGAACGCATGTCGCAATCCATCTTCCTCACCCGTCACGACAAGATGCTGCTGGTGTGGTCGCTGATCGCGCCCACCTCGAAGGCGCTGAACGCAATTCCGACCAGCGGCATCGTCTTCGACGGCTCACCGGCAATCGAGCTGGCCTCGACGTTGAAGACGAAGAAGTGAAGGGGCGCACCTTCAGGTGTGCCATCAGCAGTAGTCATTATTTTATTGTCATCCCGAGGAGGGACCTGCTTTTGTTTTTCAGCGCTTATTGAGCGCAACCTTCAAGCCCGCAGGGCGCAATTTGTTTTAGCCGTGGGCGTAAGCCCGCGGTAGCATAGCCAAAGAAATTGCGAGTCGCTTTAGCGACGGCACGCCTGCCGTCACTCCACCCTTCTGACACTCTCGCCCGAGTAGCCGAATTTCCCCCGGTTTGGGCCAGCCCCTCCCTACACCCGGCCATCCAAATAAGCAGCCCATTTCAGCGAAAAACAGGTGACGTATGCGGAGTTCAATACTGGCCTATCACGCGGTCGCGGTCCCGTATTTGCTTTGCAAGCGAAGATCTCGCCGGCGATGGGAGGCAGTAACGCACCAAATCGCGGCGTTCGTGCTGCTTGGGCTGTTTTCAGCGGCCACAGTTCTGGTGGCGCAATCCTCCTCCAGCAACGACCTCACCGAATACACCCAGGCCGTAGCGCACGTGCAGACGAATGATCGCCTGACTTTGTTGGGGCGCTTTGCCGCGAACACGCACTCCTCACCGCTCAAGGTTGATGCCCTGGAGTTGATCATTTGGGAGAACCTGCGTGTACGCGACTCGGCCCAGGCGCTGAAGTGGGCCAACGAGCTTGCAACCACCGACAAGGACAACGCGTTTGCCCTGGCGTTGCTCAGTGACAACGCCAGGAACCAGCCGCAGGCTGCGAATGCGAAGCCAGGCGCGCTGTTTACGATGGCAAGCCGCGGCCTGGGAACTCTGCCGCAACTTCGCCGGCCGCTGGGAATGAGTGTGGGCGACTTCGCCGAACTCACGCGCGACGCGTCGATCATGCTGAACGGCGCGGCAGGATGGGCCGAGGTGCAGCGAAAGAATTATCTTTCGGCGCGCGTCTATCTGCACAACGCGCTTGCTCTCGATCCCAATAACGCGCAGGACGTCTACGCGCTGGCGCTGGCCGATCTTGAAGGCCCGAAAGCCAACAGCAAGGAAGGGTACTGGTATCTGGCCAAGGCCGTGAACTTGTCGCAAGGCACGCCGCAGGGAGCCCAGATCGCGCAGTTTGCCCGCAATCGCTATGTGAAGGACGGCGGCACACAAACCGACTGGAACCAGTTTCTCGCCTCAGCAGCGCCATCGGGTGGCAGCAGCGGGCCTGTGATGGCATCGGCCACTCCGCCGCCGGGCGCGCGGCCGCCCATCGCTTCGCAGCCCGCATCAACGACCGTTCCACCCAGCAGCGCGTCGCTAGCGAGCGGCAGTAGAACAGCATCGACGAAAGCCATCTACGCGGACGACACACCTCCGACCTATCCGATTGCGCGCCGGCATTATGTCTCGACCAATGGTCCGATGTCACTGGGCATCCTGATCGAAACCTCGCTGACCGACAAGGCCAACCGCGCCGCCCTGGTGAACGGCCTCAGCGACATGCTGCGCCACATGAGCGATGACGATGAAGCGTTCATCCTCACCTACGACAATAATCTGGTGTTCGAGCAGGACCTCACCAGCGACCCGCATCAACTTGAGCAGGCGATGGAAGGCATCAAGCCGCAAAAAGGCGCGGTGCTCGATGACGCCATTGCGTTTGCCGCCGGGCACCTGGCGCGCATCGCCAAGTATCCGAATCGCGTGTTGCTGGTGATTTCCGACGGGCGCAACATCGATAGCCACGCTTCTCCGCTGCGGACGTCGGCGGAAATCAACGCGGCTGGGGTGCGCATCGATTGCATCGGCTTTCAGGTGAGCGCCGACGATGGCCGTTACCGGTTGCAGGCACTGTCCTCCAGCACCGGCGGGCATTCCAGCTTCATCAGCGACCCGGACCAGTTCCGCGACGCCACCAAGGAGATGGCGCGAAACATGGGCATCGACTTCAGGTTCTAATGAGGGTCTGCACAAGTACGTAACTGGTAGAGCGGCGCTTTAGCGCCGCGTCCAAGCTAGTACCGACCCGGGTCCAAACAAGTACGTAACTGGTAGAGCGGCGCTTTAGCGCCGCGTCCGAGCTAGTACCGAACCGCGTCCAAGCAAGTACGGCACCGGGCCCAAGCAAGTGCGTAACCGGTAGAGCGGCGCTTTAGCGCCGCGTCCAAGCTAGTACCGACCGGGTCCAAGCAAGCACGTCACTGGGCCCAAGCAAGTGCGTAACCGGTAGAGCGGCGCTTTAGCGCCGCGTCCGAGCTAGTACCGACCCGCGTCCAAGCAAGCACGTCACTGGGCCCAAGCAAGTGCGTAACCGGTAGAGCGGCGCTTTAGCGCCGCGTCCAAGCTGCTGTAAACAGCGGGGCTTTAGCCCCTGCATCAGAATCGCAGGATTTAATCGGGGCTTTCCTAAGAATTTCAAGAATTGCAACCGTTTGAGGTTTAAGCTGGAGCGGATCAGTTGCGAGCGAACAGCGACCAGCGAATAGCGGCCTTCCGGCAACCTGTCGCCGCCATTAGGAGTCACACTTAGATTATGAACGCGCGCGAATCCATTGCTATCATCGCCAATTTCCTGCTGATCGGCGGACTGGTCTTTTCCGGCTTCACCTTCTTCGCGCAGTACCATGCCACCGGCAAGTGGGCGAAGAACATCACCAACCTGCTGGCGGGCGTAGGCATGCTGACGCTGGCCTTCGCGCTGGTGCTGACGCCGCGCAATGCCGACGTCATCACGCGTATCGCCGCGACCAAGGCATCGGTCATCTTTCTGGGAGTGAGCAGCGGACTGCTGCTGGCGGCCATCGCCGCCTTCGGCATCATCACCTATTGGCGGCCGCTGCGCCTGCGCTACGAGCGCAAGCTGGAATGCGATTTGAGCCGCGACCTGCCGCACATCCGGTAGAACTGTTGATTACCCGCGCGTCATCCATTTTCAATTTGTCATCCTGAGCGCAGCGGCCGCCGGGAATTTCGGCCCGCCGATTTTGCGGGCCGGCGGTCGCGGAGTCGAACGGATTGCGGTCCGCATGCCGCTTCAGCGCCGCCTTACCGCGTAAACGTAAAGTTGAAGCGAACTGGACTTACTGCCGCCGCATAACTGTCTTGCGAACACCTTCAGCGAAGACATAGCGCCCCGTTTGCCGGAATCGCCTGCATCCAGCTATAATCGTTATTTACCCAGCCAGCTCGGCAATCTTCCTGGAGTCAGTCATGGCACAAGTTTGTGAGATTTGCGGTAAGCGCCCGATGGCGGGCAACAACATCAGCCACGCGCACAACGTCACCAAGCGTCGCTGGAACATCAATTTGCGGCCGGTGCACGCCAAAGTGCAGGGCGGCAGCAAGCGTATGCGCGTTTGCACCAGCTGCCTGCGCAGCGGCAAAGTTACCAAGGCGTAACGCTCGCCCCTTTTCGAACTTCGGCCCGCTCCTCGGAGCGGGCTTTTGTTTGGGGAACGCGAGGTCAAACGCCCAGCAAACGCTGATTCCGTTGCTTTGAAGGGGACGGCCTTCAGGCCGTCCGTAGATATCGCAAAATCAATTCGGCTTCCAGCCGTACCCTGAGAGGAAGGTTGCGGTGATTTGATTTGTATCAGGGCACGACCTTGGTCGGGCCGTAAAAACGCAACAAATTGCGGGCTTCAGCCCCTGCGAAGTCGCCGCCTCATCTCAACACTGCCTTGATCATCCATTGGCGCCACGGGCTGCAAAGCTCCCGAGCTTTGTCTTGTATGATTTCGGAACGACGGCAGCGAAGGCGAATGACGGTGCTTATGCCGCTGGCCGAAGCCGGCTCCGGCACATAGATAAAGGTTTAGACGCTGGCCTGAAGGCCAGCTCTACCCGAACAAAGAGTTTGAGGGAGTTTTTCAGCACTCTGTGAAGCCGGCTTTGGTCGATAAACAAAGCAGAGACGCGAACCTGAAGTGTCTGCGTGAGAACCCCTGCCGTCCCTATGGGACTCGTATCAATTTCCCACTTACCCAGCACTCCGCCATCCCACCCCAATTCGCGCAAAAGCAGCGCGACTTTGGGGACCCGGTCCGGCTGCGTGCTGGGCTGAGGTATTCCGCGCCTACGGCGCTGGTTTCTTGGCCGTTGTACTCTACCGCAAATGCGAAACTCCAGTTCTCACGCAGACCCTGAAGGCCGCCTTCGACGGTCCTTTCGTCATGCGCCGGGGGAATGTGTCTGGGAACGGTCCCAGTCTCGCGCGGCGAGGCGGAAGAGCTTAGCCCAGCCTTTCAAGGCTGGGTAGGCATGCCAAAAGAATCCGAGTCCCCGCGGGGACGATAGAAACAATGGCTGCCCGCGGCTCCCAGCACAATCCCAATCAACGCGCCAGCCACCACATCCGACGTGTAGTGGTACCCGTCGTACACCGCACCCACGCACATCAGCAAAATCGGAAACAGCAGCCACGGCGCCACGCGCGGAAAGTAGCGATAGGCGAACATCAGCACCAGGAAGGCCAGCATGATGTGCGCGCTGGGGAAGGCGTTGCCGTGCACGCCGGCGTGGTTCTGGATGCCGCGCACCAAATGCTGAAACAGACCGGGGTGTGCGCTGCCGATCTGCTGCACCCCTGCGCGATTGGCCGGGCTCTGCGTGGGGAACAACAGGTAAGTCGCATAGCAGATGATGTAGCCGACGCTGAGCGTGTCGGTCATCCTGCGAAACGCCCCGGCAAAACCTGCCCGCCTGCGCCGCGCCCATAGCACGCCGGCCACAGCCGGGTACAAGGGATAAAACGCGAAATAGCCAAACTCCAGGAACTCCGTCACCCACTCCCGCCCATGCTGATGCAGCCACTCCATCGGGGACACCGCGAAGATCGCCGCTTCCCATCCGATGACGTGCCGATTCTGCCACTGGCCGCGAATCGCGAGCGACAGAAACGACACCTCCTCGAATACGGTGATGAAGAAGATGGCGGGCAGCCAGTCGTGAGCAAACTCCCAAGCCTGGCCACGGCCACTGTTCCGAGCCAGCACCACGATCGCCACCATCGCGACGATGTTCCAAACCGCGTAGACCGGCCAGTGCTCGACCTGCTCATGCCGGACGCACACCAGCAAGGTGAGCGCCAAGTGCACTGCCAGGTAGATCCGGTCGGTAAGATTCATCTCCTACTGTGATATCCGAAAATACTGAAGTCCGCACGTATTTCATCGGAGGGCATCATGACGGCCGCAGGACATGTCCCCACACTCTCACCAAAAGCCGGCGAGAAGGATGGGGCACCCGAAGTTTAGCTTGATCTCGCAGGGCCAGGACCACGACTGCGTTCACACGCGCCGGTTCTGAAGGGCAGACCTAAGGGCGCGCCGGAGACGCTCGTATCCGTCAGTCTGCCATAACTTAACTACGTGAAACTCGTTGAGATACTCTGGAACGGAGCAGTCGTCTAGAAGTACCGGAATGAGAAAGACTTTCCCGGGAGGCTTTTCATTGGCCACATCGCGAGCCTCCCGAACTTCTTTCTGAAGGTAGCCCTCTTTGGTCGTGGCTTGCTGCGATAAGCAAACCAGCACGACATCGGATCCCCGAATTGCACGCGGAATTTCGTGAGCCCAGTTCTGGCCGCCCAATAGATTTTCCTGATCCAACCACGGTTCAAATCCGTCCGCACTGAGAAGTTGATGGAGTTCCTGTAATCTGGCGCTGTCTTCAGAAGCGTGACAAAGGAAGACCTTCAGAGGATTAGGCGCCTTGAGCGTTTCTTCTGCGATCGTCTTAAACATTTCATCGACGCCATCACCGCTCTTGGCGCTCGTGATCCGAACTTTCCAGCCATCAGCCTCCAGCTTTTCAAGTTCAGGCGAGGTAATTTCCCACTTGTCCCTTAGGTCAGACTTGTTGATCACAAGTAGGAACGGAAGATGCTCCATCTGATCGAGGATGCGGCTGTGGATGCGTTTGGCGATGGCGACCGATTCTGCCCAAGTCCCGTCGCAAACCAACAAGTATCCGGAAGCACCTTTCAAGTAAGACAGCTGGACTTGGCTATTCGAGTCTTCACCCGCCAAATCCCAGATCATCAAATTTAGATCCTGATCTTCAACCTTGATCTGTTTACGACTAATCGCAACACCAACAGTGCTGAGATACTTTCCGGAAAACATCTGCTGAACAAAGCGCGTTATAAGGCTGGTTTTTCCGACCCCAAACGAACCCAGTATGCAAATTTTCTTATGAATCATCCAACGCCGCCCGCAAGAGTTCAGCCTAATGAGACCGTGGCCTACCCTTTCCGCAGAACTATACCTTACGATTCGGTTGGGCGCCCCGTCCTTCTCGTCCGCTTTGAGCGAGGGCAGGCACTCTGGACGGCACAAGGCCCGCCGCGGCCGCCAACCAACCCTATCCAATTGTCAAATCCTGCTTCTCACCTTAGACAGCCACATTACATAACGTTTACTTGTACTTGGCTGCGGAAGGCACTATCCTGTTTCAGTTCCCGCCGCGCGCCTCCAGCCGCGTTTAAATCTAAGGAGTGGTAGCAACATGTACAGGTTTTCCTCATCCAAGTCCGCCCGAATTGTTTGCCTGATTGGTGTGGTTTTCCTTCTGGCCTGCGCCCTGTTGGCGCAAAACTATGTTGCTCCCAGTACGCCGGTGATCGGCTCAGCGAACACGGTCACCGCCAACGCGCCCGTGCCGCGGCCGTCGACCACGCCGTGCACTGTCACCCTGTTCACGAATCTCGATTTCGACGACTTCAATCCTCGGTACTTCGACTACACGCCGCCCGCCGGATGTCCCGGTCCCTGGGCTGCGGTGGTTTTTGAAGCCGACTGGTCGGTCGATGCCGGTCGCCAGTTCGATCGTACCGGCGAAGTCTGGATCGGGGGCGCAAACATTTTCTTCGGCACCACGCCTGAGCCTTCGCACAACGTGCAGCGCACCTGGCACACAGAGAGCAATCTTACCGAGTACAGCCCGCTGTTCAGCGTGGCCCAGCCCGGGCGCGTCGATCTCTACAGCCTGGTGAACGACGAGTACACCAGCCACATTCACGGCAGCGCTTATCTTCAGTTCTATCCGCTGGCGCAGGGACAGAATCCTCCCCCAGCCGCGAACGTTGTGTTGCCGATGTCGGCTAGCTCCACCGGCGGCACGGTCACGCTGAACTCGCCCAGTGATCAGCTGGCCGCGACCTTCACGCTGCCGACCAACGTCGAGCGCGCCTACCTGAACGTCTTCGCGCAAGGGCAGTCCAACGACGAGTTCTGGTACACCTGTGCTCCCAACGATGTTGCCGGTGAGTTGGCCAATTGCGGCTCATCTTCCTTCCGCGAGGCTGAAGTCACCATCGACGGAACGCCTGCCGGGGTCGCGCCGGTTTATCCCTGGATCTTCACCGGCGGAATCGATCCTTATTTGTGGCGTCCGATTCCCGGTGTACACACTTTGAACTTTGAGCCCTACCGGGTTGACCTGACCCCGTTCGCCGGCGTATTGAGCAACGGTCAGCAACACACGGTTGCGGTCAGCGTCTACAACGCGGACCAGTACTTCTCTGCCACCGCCAACCTGTTGCTGTATCTCGATTCGGGTTCGACGCAAGTCACCGGCGCGGTCACCACCAACACCATCGGACAGCCTGATCCCATGATCACCGAGAACATCGACGCCTTGAGCGCGATTGTTTTCGGAACGCTATCGGTCACCTCTAACCGCGGATTCACGGTTGAGGGTTATGCGCAGACCTCGCACGGCACCGTCGATACCAAGGTCGTGCAGAGCATCGACTTCACCAACAATCAGAAGTATTACGTCCGCACCGACGGCTCGGTCTACGACCAGTACGTTGGCCAGACCACCAGCATTTCTTCGGCGACCACGACCCAGGACAGCGGAAATGTGCGCATCAACGCCACGCAGTTCTCCTGGCCGCTGACGCTGTCCTACGCCTTCACCGCCAATCCGGACGGCTCCTATCAGCAGTACACGCAGATTCATCAGGGATTCACTCGCAACCAACTGGACAAGTTGAACGGCACGCCAACCTTCTCCAGTTCGTATTCGGACGCAGTGTCTCCCACGGACCTGCTGCTGGTTGATTCCTCCGGCAACGCAACCACGCAAGGGCAGGCCAATTCGGAGACGTATCAGTTCTCGAATTCGAACGGCGCTTGCTGGAACCAGACGATTCGCGCCGCCGCCGGCGTGCTGACCTCAGTGCAAGGCGGTAGCTGCTCCAGAGGCAAGAAGTAGTCTCCGACAGAAAGCAATCGAAGCGGCCTGCCGGCGTAATCGGCAGGCCGTTTTATTTTGCGCTTCGATCTGACGGGAGGTTCGCCGTCGGCGCGATGTGCCTCATGGTCATACTGCAAAAGAATTCTAATTACCTTTGCTTTGAAGGGGACGGTCTTTAGACCGTCCGTAGCTATCGCAAAGCGATGTGGCTTTACAGAGTGCTGAAAAACTCGGACAATGCTCGTGTCGCCGGCTCAAGCCGGCTACGAAAACAATAAATAAACGACTTAGACGCTGGCCTGAAGGCCAGCTCTACCCGAGATGCGGCCACAATCGAGTTTTTCAGCAAACTGTTTAGCCGCTGAGGAAACTCGCTTTCACATGTTCAGAGTTTTCCAGGCATCCGGTAAAGAGGGCGAGACTGTCGGGCACGACACTCGCGCAGCGACGACATCCACGATACATCGCCTACGGCAGCGAGAAGAGCTTCCAGCCGTCCGCGTTCAGGTTGAAGATGAAGTCGATCAGCTTGTCGTTGGGACACGTTTTGCTTTCGATCCGCGCCACCACGATGGCTTGCTGCACTCCGTTGCGCGTGGTCTCGGTGGCGGCCGTGTGGACCTTTTCGGATTGAGTCAGCAATTCGCGATATGAACACGGCGGAGCGCTAGCGTCCAGCTTGATCGGCGCGTCGATGCAGGATGAATCGAACAGCTTGCAGTAAATCCCACGATGAGCCAGTAGTTGCTTTTGCGCTTCGTCGCGGCTCATGGGTTGAGCTTGCGGACCGAAGTTAAAGCCGCGTTCTGAAACGTAGGACAGGAACTTGTCGGCATTGCCGTCACGGATGGCGGCCAAGAAATCGCGTTCGAGGCTGGAAACAGGCTGGGAGCTGGGCGCTTTGGGGGCGGCAGATTGCGTTTGGGCCGCAGTCAATCCTGAGGATAGCCCGAAACTGATCACCAGGGCGCCGAACAGGATAAAGTGTTTCCCCGTCACTCCCGTCATCCGCGGTGCCTCGGTTTTGAAGAAATGTTCTTACCAGTAAGACGAGCAGTCGCAATCTTACTGGTAAGATTATTTTTCTTTTTCGGCGTTTTGGCTGACTTAGGCTTCGGCTTGGGCGCCGATTTACGGCTGGCCTTTGCTTTCTTGCCGGTCTTAGCTACTTTCCGGCCACGCGTGGCCGCCGTTTTCCCGGCGCTCAACTCAGTTTGCCGCTTCTTCGGCAGCCGCTCCCATACCAGCCGGTAGGACTCGGAGATCAGCTCACGCAGCTCGGAGTCGGCGATGGCGTTGAGCTGCTCCAGTCCAACCCACATCGCCCGCGCCATGTAAGGTGCAGGCCGCACGCCGGGCCGCTCGCACAACTCCATAAAATTTTCCGGCGTGCATTTGAATACCAGGCGCACTGCCCCCGGCTCAAGCGCCGCTACAACGAAGAGTTTGCCATCCAGTTTGAAACAGAGATCGGCACCCCACTGGACGTTCTCCGTGGTATGAGGAAATTCCAGGCAGTAGCGGCGAATTGATTCAATGTCCATCGTGCTCTCGCTGAACCGCAGATCCCTCGGCTGCGCTCGGAATAACAAAATAAAAGGGGCTACCGTTTCTGCAATCCTTACGGCACGGCTTGAAGCCGTGCCCTTTCAAAGCCGCAGTTTTGATAGGAGTTTCCCTAATTGCTAGTTGCGTCGCCCGCGCCCTCCGGCTGCGCCGTCATCTCCGGCCAGGTGCGCACCATCACTGGCTTGGTGTAGGCGAGCCGGAAGCCGCGACGCTCCATATTACGTTGCGAAACCGTGCCGGGGTTGGTGCTGACCACGGCATACTCGCATCCGGCGAGAGCGGCCTCATGCAGACGGCACGCAATCAAAGCACTCTGAATACCGCGCCGGCGAAATTCCGGCAGTGTCGCCGCGCCGAACAAAGCGGCGATGCTGGCTTCGGGGATGATCCGGCCACCGCAACCTCCGGCCACCGTATCTCCGATGCGCGCCAGGAAGGCCAGGGCTCCCGGCAAAGCCGAAAATCCGCCGAACACCTCCTCGGCCACGGTGATGTCCTGCGCGAAACCGCCGGCAATAGCGCGCATCCATGGGCCGACGGTCGGCGGCGTAACCCGCTCAATGGTTATACCCGGTGGCGGGATGTAAGGTTCCTCGACGTCAATGCGTCTCATCAGCACAGAGTTGAATTCCCCGATGCCGTAGCCGCGCTCACCCAGCATGATCCGCAGGGATGGGTCAGCCAGCGGCGAGAGCACGATGGTCGACGCGACGCCTCGGCTGCGGAAAAAATCTTCCACGCGGTCCAAGTCTTCGGGGCTCACTTCCCCATACAGTCCCAGGCCGACGATTTGATTGGCGGGATAGCTGGGTCCGCCGAAGAAGGCTATCGCGCCGGCAACATGCTCGACCGCAATCGGATCTTTGGGGTCATAGCGGCGCATCGCGGCTTCGCAGTCGGGCAGGATCATCTCCGCCATTTCCAGACGGCGGGCTAATTCGAGATCAACAAAATCGGAAAGCTGCCGGGTAGCATGGGCTGTTGCTTCAGACATTCGAAACTCCTGTAATGGTTGAGACAGAGCTGGGGATACGCCGCAGCGGCGCGTTTCGTGGGAGCGGGAGTTTCGTTATCGGACGGCGATGGTCACAGGCAGCTCGGGTACGAGTCTAGCGCAGGCTTCGGCCGAGGGGAAGCCTGTGCTAGCTTTTTGTAATGACTCAGGAACCGAAGTTGTCGCTCGAAGGAAAAGTCGCCCTCATCACGGGAGGCTCGCGCGGGATCGGCGCGGCCACAGTACGGTTGTTCGTGCGGGCCGGTGCTCGCGTGGTCTTTAACTATGTGCGGGCACGAGCCGAGGCGGAGAAGCTGGTCGCGGAGTGCGGCGCCGACGTCTGCCATCCGGTGCAGGCTGATCTCGCCGGCATGGCTGGCGCAGAGGCACTGGTGCGCTCGGCGATACAGCAATTCGGGGCGCTGGATGTGCTGGTGGTAAATCACGGCGTGTGGCCGCCTGACGAAGTCGCCGTCGATGAGATGAGCGACAAGCAGTGGCAGACTACGCTGGCAACCAACCTGGATAGCGTGTTCCCTCTGCTGAAGCATTCGGTGGCGCAGATGAAATCGCAGGGCCGAGGCGGCCACATCGTGCTGGTGAGCTCGACCGCCGGTCAGCGCGGCGAGCCGGGGCATTGCGACTATTCCGCAACCAAGGGTGCGCTCATCAGCATGACCAAGGGGCTCTGCACCGAGCTTGCGCCCTTCGGCATTCACGTGAATTGCGTTGCCCCCGGCTGGGTAGAAACCGATATGACCCGCGGCGTGCTGGGCAGCGAAGAACACCGCAAAAAGATCTACGCCACCATCCCCGTAGGCCGAGTAGGCAAGCCGGAGGAGATTGCCGCGCCCATCTTGTTCTTATGCACGGAATACGCCGGCTTCATCACCGGCGAGGTCTTCAACGTAAATGGGGGGGCTGTTTTGGTCGGATAGCGCTTGTCGAAAAACACAAGAGAAAAGAAAATT
The DNA here is from genome assembly GCA_963796695.1 of uncultured Acidobacteriaceae bacterium. Taxonomy (GTDB): domain Bacteria; phylum Acidobacteriota; class Terriglobia; order Terriglobales; family Acidobacteriaceae; genus Bog-257. The sequence goes on from CAWCMU010000002.1 coordinate 100,473, forward strand.
CGTGTCGAAGAAGTTGGAAGTGGGGTATAGTTCCCCGCCTAGGCGCGCTGGCGGGCCTTCCTGACGGTGCGCAAGTATGACTCGAGCGAAGGAGTTACCATGACGCGCTCGCAAAAGATTGCCTCCACCTTTAGCATCATCCTCTTTTTCATCCTGCTTCTATCGGCTTCGGTCGCGCAGGCGCAGCAGTTCCAGGTCGTACACACCTTCATGAATCTCGGTGACGGCGGAAATCCCTACACCGGTTTGACCCCGTACCATGGGAAATTCCTGGGCACCACTTACTCAACTGTCTTTAGCCTGCAATCAGAGAGCGGCAGCTGGGTACTAACACCGATATTCGATTTCCCTGGCCCTCCCTACAGCGGCGGGATATGGCCTTATGGCAAGGTCGTGGTTGGACCCGATGGCGCTCTTTATGGGACGACATACCTGGGAGGCTTGCAGGGTGGCTGCGAAAGCAACGGATGCGGCGTAGTTTATCGACTGCAACCGCCCGCGTCGTTTTGTCGTTCGGTCCAATGCTTCTGGACGGAAACCGTGCTCCATACCTTTACCGGCGGCGTCGACGGCGCCAACCCCTATAGCGAGGTGACCTTTGACCAAGCAGGAAATATGTATGGCACGGCTCCCGGTGGAGGAAACACGGCTTGTCCTAGCGGCTGCGGCGTGGTCTACAAGATGACCCCCTCGGCCGGCGGCTGGACCCAAAGCATCATCTACAACTTCACCGGCGGTGACGATGGGTACTATCCATCGGGCGGCCTAATTTTTGACTCCGCAGGGAATCTGTATGGAGTCGCTAGCGGCGGCACGGGGCAGGCAGGAATCATCTACAAGTTGACGCCGTCGAATGGCGGCTGGACGAAGACCATTCTGCACAACTTCCAGGAAGCCACCGACGGCGGCGGCCCGACTTACACTTTGACTGCGGATGCCTCGGGAAATCTTTACGGAATTACCTTCGGCAGTGGCCCGCAAGGCGGGGGAACGGTGTACGAATACTCGCCATCAGGCGGCGGTACCTTCACTTTGCTCTATGCCTTTGGTATGTCTTATGGCGAGCCCGACACTCCCAGCGGCACCCCAATCCTGGACAGCGCCGGGAATCTTTACGGAACTACGGCCCATTCCGGGCGCTTGTTTACTGACTACGGAAATGTCTACAAACTTAGTCATTCGAATAATGGTTGGACGGAGACCGACCTCTACATTTTCAACGGCCGCTCGGACGGATATTTCCCGTATTGCAGCCTGGTCTTCGACCAGCAGGGAAACCTATACGGGACCGCTTCGATGGGCGGCGCCAGTTTCGGCACGGTGTGGCGCATCACGCCGTAATTCAGAAGATTTCTCCCCGGATGGGCTCGAAGTTTGGTCCCCTCCTGGATTCTGTCTCGCCGGCTCATCTTGCTGTGTAGACAAGAGTGCGCCGTCGCGCGAAAAGCGCACATGACAAAAAAATTATCTCGAACAGCCTGAAAAGTGGGATATAGTTCCCACCGCCCAGACGCGCTGCCGGGCCGGCGGCGCGCGAATATGTGCTGGTGCGAAGGAGTTACCATGACGCGTTCGCAGAAGATAGCCTTCACAATCACTGTGTTTTGCCTCCTGCTTCTCTCGACATCGATGGCGAGCGCGCAGCAATTCCAGGTGATTCACACCTTCATGGGTCACGGTGATGGCGGAGAGCCCGAAACCGGCTTAACGCCGTACCATGGAAAATTCCTGGGCACCAGTTACTCAAACGTCTTCAGCCTGCAATCGCAGAACGGGAGTTGGGTGCTTACTCCGATATTTAATTTCCCTCTAGGCCCCTTCACCGACGGGATATGGCCATTTGGGAAGATCGTGGTTGGACCCGATGGCGCTCTGTATGGCACGACCTACGAAGGAGGAATACCCGAGACCTGTCCCGACAACAACGGATGCGGTGTGGTCTATCGGCTGCAGCCGCCTACTTCGTTTTGCCGCTCGGTCCAGTGCTTCTGGACGGAGACTGTGCTCCATACCTTTACCGGCGGAGCCGACGGTGGCAACCCAGTGAGCGAGGTGGTTTTTGATCGCGCCGGAAATCTGTATGGCACCACTCCGATCGGCGGCAGCTCTAATTGTCCTTCTGGTTGCGGAGTGGTCTACAAGATGACTCCCTCGGCCGGAGGCTGGACCCAGACCGTCATCTACAACTTCACCGGCGGTAGCGACGGGCAGTATCCCAGAGGCGGGTTGATCTTTGATCAGGCCGGGAATCTCTATGGCGCCGCTGGTAGCGCGGAATCATCAGGGATCATCTATAAGCTGACGCCGTCGAACGGCAGCTGGACGGAAACGGTTCTGCACAGCTTCCAGGACGCCACGGACGGCGCAGCTCCGGAGTACAGCCTGACTACCGATGCCTCTGGAAACTTCTATGGAGTCACCGTTGCCGGCGGACCGCAAGGCGGCGGCACGGTTTACGAATACTCGCCGTCGGGGGGAGGCAGCTTCACCGTGCTCCACGCCTTTGGCCTTTCCTACGGCGAGCCGGATGCTCCCAGCGGTACCCCAATTTTCGATAACGCCGGAAACCTGTACGGCACCACCGCCCATGGCGGATATTTGTTCAACGACTATGGAAGTGTCTACAAACTTAGCCCCTCAGGCAATGGCTGGACGGAGACTGACCTCTACGTGTTCACCGAAGGAGTGGATGGATTGTTTCCTTTCGGCAGCCTGGCCTTCGATGCACAGGGCAATCTTTACGGGACGGCATCAATGGGCGGGGTCGGCAACGGCACGATATGGCGGATCACGCCTTAGTACAGCGGCTTCGATGTTCACGAGACGAAGGAAGTAAAGTGGGAGGCGTGTCCGCTACGGCGTGATTTCGAAGACTACCCCCACGTTATTCACACCGCCCTGGGTGGTTGTGCCGTAGAGATTGCCCTGTGCATCCATCGTCAGGGTGCCGGTAGGGTTGGCCCCGTCGGTACAAGTCGTGCCGCCGATGCAGAAGTCGTGCAGCGATGTGTACGACCAACCGCCGTTCGCAGGACTCAGCTTAAAGACTGAACCATAGCCATAGGCGCCTTGCTGGTTGGTGGTGCCATACAGATTGCCGGCCGCATCCATGATGAGTCCGGCCTCCGGACCCTGATCCCCCTGGCCTCCGGTGAAGTTGTACATCAAACTGATTGTCCAATTGCCGGGGTGAGATTAGCTCGAATGCGGTGCCGCCTCCGCTCGGACCGGCAACGCTGGCCGTCGCATAAAGGTTTCCTGCCTGGTCGAGGATTGGAGTACCGTAAAGCCCCTCGCCATCCGGCGGACCCTGAAAGCTGTAGAGCACCTGTTCGCTCCAGCCGGAGCCGGATGGCGTCATCTCGAATACTGCGCCCCGGTTGAATGTTCCGCCGCCCAGGGTGTCGCCGTACAGGTTGCCGGAACGGTCAAAGACCAGGCCGCCGAAGGGCTCCTGGGCGTCTTCGCTTTGGGCGAAGCTGTGAATAACGCTCTCGGTCCAACCGCCATTGGAGCGGGTAAGTTCGTAGACTGTGCCACAGCCTAGCCCCGGACAAAAGCCTCCGCCGCCGCTGGTCGTGGTGCCGTAAATGTTGCCGGCCTGGTCGAAGATCAGATCGCCCATGCCGGGGTTGCCGCCGTCATTGACTCCGCTGAAGAGGTGGAGCACCGTCTCCGTCCACGAAGGGAGCGGAGTGGCGGGCTGGCGCGGGGGCGGTCGCAGATTGAAAACCACTCCGCAGCCGCCGCTGCACGCAATGCCTGCCTCATAGGTGGTGCCATACAGGCTACCGTCAGGACCGAAGACGACCCGGGCAAAGGGCCGCGCGCCGTCGCTGCCTCCGCGAAAGCTATACAGCGGCGCAAACAGCCAGTTGGAACCACGACGCGTCAACTTATACACCGTGCCGCAACCTTGGTGGCAGCCGATTCCGAATCCTCCCTGGGAAGTTGTGCCATAAAGATTGCCGCCGCGATCGAGCGTGACACCAGCGATGGGATAATTGCCGCCTTCCGACGTATTGAAGTTGTAAATGACGTTGTAGGATTGCGCCTCGGCCGATCGCGACCCTAGGAACGCGAGCGCGCAAATTAGTGTTATTGCCCAGCCCGGCCGTCGAAGACACAGGCTAAAGCTGAAGGTGGAAGGAGGCGCTACGTTGGTCATACTGGTCCCCCATAGGCGCGAACCGTTGAGGAGTTTTGCGGAGCCCTAGTGTATCTCCGAACAGGGCAAATTTCCAGCGGTGAGGAAGAAGGGTAATCGTCGCATGGCTGGGAGTTCTTTGTTTGGCCGTCTTAGGATCAGCAACGTTTGCCGCCGCAGCCCGTTAGTATGATGGCTCGAGGAGCAGAAGCCGTGACCACGCGTCAACCTCAGGCTCGCACGCAACTCGGCCGCTCGGCGGTCCACATCTTCGCCGCCAACGATCGGATGAATCAGCTTCTGATCGAACATCTTGACCCTGCGGTCTGGACAGCCAAGCCGCCTGGCAACGTCCGCAGCATCGCCGCGATCTTTACGCACGTGCACAACGTCCGCAACAAGTGGATCAGGCTTACGGCTCCGCACCTGAAGGTTCCCGCACAGCTCAGCCGCAGGCAATGCACGCCGCGGCAGGCTCGTGCGGCCTTGGCAGAGAGCGCCGCTCGCTGCGGGGAGATGCTGGCCGACGCGCTGGGTGGCGCAGGCGGTCGCGTCAAAACGTTTCGCCGGGACGGATGGGCTCGGCCCTGGCCGGCTGGCGTGGAAATGCTGTGCTACATGCTTTCGCACGAAGCCCACCATCGCGGGCAGGTGTGCATGCTCACGCATCAGCTTGGATTCCCGCTGCCAACCAGCGTGACCTCTGGGATGTGGAATTGGGAAAAACTAGGGAAAGAATGTGGAGCACCCGGCGGCGAGGATTAAGGCAATATTCGAGACCGGCCTTACGAGTCTATTCCAGTCCTATTTGCGTGGTTTGATAAATTGATTGCTTCTCACTCCGCCTTTCAAAGAGGTGATCATGAGTTACATCGCCGTTAGCGCAATCACGTTCTGCCTGATCTTCGGTGCCGGTCTGCTGGGAATGCTCCTGCGCCGAGCCTTGCCCAAGGACCATCTCAGTGAAGACTCGAAGGCGGTAGTGAAGTTAGGGATGGGACTGGTCGGTACCATGGCTGCCCTGGTTCTCGGCTTACTCATCGCTTCGGCTAAGGGCACCTATGATGAGCAAAGCAGCGCGCTGCTTGCGATGTCTGCCAAAATCATTTCGCTTGACCGCACGCTTGCTCTTTACGGCCCTGAGGCCAAGGGACCGCGTGAGCTTCTCCGCGGCGAGGTTGTGCACATCGTCGGACGGATGTGGCCGGAGCAAATGTCGCAGATGGCCCAGTTAGTTCCCACCGGAGGTTTGTCAGGAGCCCTTTATGACGCCATCGAAGGACTCTCGCCGAAAGACGAACGACAACAATTGCTTCGGTCGGAAAGCCTGAGTCTGGCAACTGAGATCGGACAATCCCGCTGGTTGATGTTTGAGCAAGGCACTCTTATGGTTTCCAAACCGTTAGTGGTGGTGGTAGTTTTCTGGCTGATTTTTATTTTTCTAAGTTGGGGTCTCTTCGCTCCGGTCAACGGGACCGTTATCGCTACCTTTTTCATTGCGGCCGTTTCCGTTTCGGCTGCACTGTTCATGGTCCAGGAGATGTATATGCCTTACGCAGGAATTATTCGCATTTCCAGCGCTCCCCTGCGAGTGGCTCTATCGCAGCTTGGCCATTAGGCGCGAGGGTAGGACTTCGAGGCGGGTATTGATTCGTCCTCATTGCCGCAGTCTGGCTGCGATCCAGCGATCTACGCTGAATCTGCCTGGACCAGAACAGATCAACCAGACAAAAAACAGTACATAGAGAGCTTCTGGAAGATAGAGAAAATTGTCCAGCCAGTTCAGAGGAGAAACCCCTTTGGGCAGTGCGGCCAGTTTCGTAGTAAGGATGGCCACCGCCATATCGCCCAGCAAAGCCAGACAAGCGAGGCTGGATAGGAACCCCACAATCAGCATCAAGCCGCCGATGAATTCGACGCTGGACACGAAGTAGGTCATCAGTCGCGGGAGAGGAACGTGGGCCGCCACCAGCGTCTCGTACATGACCTGGGTCTGTTGCGGAACAAAGAGCTTGTTTGCCCCGGATATGGCGAAGAACAGCCCGAGCGCGATGCGTACCAACAGGATCGCGTATTCCTCCAGTTCGCGGCTGCCTAGCAACACGAACTGGATTAAGCGTTGCCACCCCATGTCTGGTTACCTCCCGAAAAGTCCAGCCATCATAAATCAGCGGTTCTTTTTGGGCACGTCCTAAAGTAGGCCAGTGCTAGATGGCATAATTCTTTGAAATGTTCAGAAATTCGAATCTGCGGTTTCGGGCGGTGATGAATGTTCTGGCTTGGGTATTGATCGCCGGCCTTGCGATTGCGACGTTGCTCTGGACTAATTGGGCCAGCCATCAGCCCAGGCCGCACTCGACGTGGGGCGAGCCTTCAGAAAAGCCGTTGAACTAACTTAGGTAAGCCCCCGGCTCTCGAATCTGACGATCCGGATGCCCCATTCATTCGCGGTTTTCGAATGAGTGGGCGAGCGTGGCTGATCGGAAATGGCTTGCCGTCCCCACGGGACTCAGATTGGAAGGACGCGTACCCAGCGCCGAAACGCCGGGCCATCATCTTTGTCCCACGTTGTGGGACTGGAAGGGTGCGGGTGCCCCGGCGATTTATCAACCACTAAGCGACGGCAACGGAACAGAAGAACGAAGACTTTGGGGGCACCCCGGTCGTCCTGAATAAGACTCACCTCACGTGCGAAACAACTGCCTGCCGTCTACTGCGTAATTTCCCAAACTACACCGCAGCCCGTGATCCCATCTACGTTGCAGGGCCCATTTCCCCCGTAATACGCCGTGCCATAAATAGTGCCTGCCGCGTCGAGGATGACGCTGCCGGCGGGAGTCTCTCCATTGCTGCCATTAAAGCTGACGGAGTTGTAGATCCAGCCGCCGTTCGAAGGCGTCAACTTGAAAACCTGACCCTGGTTGTACAAACCATTCCCGTTCGCAGTGCCGTAAACGTTGCCTGCCGAGTCCAGCGTGAGGTTGTCGACGGGCCCTCCACCACTTGAAAAGGTGTACAGCGTGTTAAAGGTCCAACTGCCATTGGAGGGCGTCAGCTCAAAGATGCCGCCCGAGTTTCCACCCGGTCCACCAGCACCCGCCGCACCGTACAAACTGCCCTGCCCATCCATAACCACGCCGGCATAGAGGGTTAGCGCGCGGTACGATAACTCGAATCGGCAGAAGCGATTATTCAAATACGGCCAAAAATCGCAGTTCATCTTGGATGAGTGACATCGTGGGTATAGTCGGGCGATAGCGTAAATTTGGCCATTTCCACCATGCCGAATGCAGGCCCGCAAGATAACTTGTGCTATGGCGATTTTACGCCAGTGATTCGACGTTTTCGCGGTTTTGAGCAAATGGGCAAGACACTTACAATTGCTGACAATGCGAAAACTGGCCGTGCTTGCGATTGTTTTGTTGGTATGCATTTCGACGTGGGCCGTCTACTCCAAGGTGATCCGGAGCCGTCGTGAAGCGTCCTATCAAGCGAGAATCGTGCCTTTTCGACAGGCCTTTCCAAATGGCACACCGAGCGCTCAGGTTGCGCATTACCTCGATTCTCACGGCTTCAGGTACGAGAAAGCTCACTTTGGGGGCGCCAACTGGACATATCAGGTGAAGATTGCGGAAGAACCTGGGGACGGCCTCGTATGTAAGAAGTGGACGGTTTACGCCGCGATGGAGTTCAGTCCCAACGACACATTGGCCGACGTTCACGTCAAGAAGGTTGGAACGTGTCTCTAGCGCTGCGTCACTGTTGTAATCACTGTTGTAATCGCATTATAAAAGGGCGCCCCTCTTGGAGTAGGTTGTGGTTGTTCGCACTACCACCTACGAAAAGGAGCACCCTATGAACAGTGAAAAGTATATTGGACTGGACGTTCATCAAGCAACCATCGTGGTCGCGGTACTGGATTCCACCGGTAAGTTAGTCATGGAATCCATCCTCGAGACGGAAGCGGCGACCATTCTTCAGTTTTTTGCAGGCTTGCGCGGAATCGTGTCGGTGACCTTCGAAGAAGGGACCTGGTCCGTATGGCTGTACGATCTGCTCAATCCTCACGTCGACAAACTAGTGGTGTGCAATCCACGGAAGAATGCGTTGCTCAAGGATGGGAACAAGAGTGATCGGATCGATGCCCGCAAGCTGGCCGAGCTGTTACGCGGTAATCAACTCAAACCGGTCTACCATGGCGAGACGGGCGTACGGATGTTGCGGGAGTTATCCCGAAGTTATCTGACCATCGTCAAAGACCTGTCTCGGGTCATGAATCGGCTGAAAGCGGTGTATCGCAGCTGGGCGATTCCCTGTGCGGGAAGAGACGTCTATTACACGCGGAATCGAGCTCAGTGGCTGGGCAAGATTCGGGAAGTCGGCGTGCGGCGTCGAGCCGAACGACTCTATGAGCAACTGGACATGTTGCAACACCTGCGCCAGCAAGCGCGGCGGGAACTGCTAGCGGAAAGTCGGAAGCATGCCATCACCGCGAAGCTGCGACAGATCCCCTATCTCGGACCGATTCGCTCGGCGCTGGCGGTGGCACTGATCCAGACTCCGCATCGTTTTCGCAGCAAGCGACAGCTATGGGCGTATAGCGGACTGGCCTTGGAGACCCGCATCAGTGCGGAATATCGCTTGGTCGACGGTCAAGTGCGGCGTTCGAAGAAACTGCTTTCCATTCGGGGTTTGAACAAAGACCACAACCATGATCTGAAAGGTCTATTCAAAGGAGCGGCCACTATGGCCAGCGTGCGTCCCGGACCGTTCCAGGACTTCTACCAAGCTGCGCTGGCCAAAGGCATAAAGCCGACCATGGCACGTCTCACGCTGGCCCGCAAGATTGCAGCGATTACGCTGACCCTGTGGAAGAAGGGAGAAAACTTCGACGCCGAAAAACTGAAATCGCAAGCCGCTTGAGCGTCTCGGGTGAAGAGCCCCTCCATCTCCGGTGATCTTCTCTGGTGGTGGCCAGTCGGTTCTTGAGACGCTCGGGTTCGAGGGTGAGTATGACTATGGCCTGTAGACGACACGGTGCCGATGGCACTCAGTCTCTGTGTAATCCCTATGCCCCCTCGGATAACCCGAAAAAGCACTAGGCCCCGAGCCTCAGATAGATCCATGGTTGACACCGTACAACCGCACGGCTTGTTCAGTTTCGAAACTGATTGGCGTCGTCGCTACTAACGAGATGCATCTGCTGAGATGGAATAACCCAGGGGCACGACACCACACAAGCGTCTTCCATGGTGAGAGGGGCTGGATGTCGCGAACCAAATCCGCGCCTCCGGTGCTGGGAGAAAAATGTCCTTGACATCCCCTTATATAGACCAGGCCATAGCGCAAGTTAACCCGCTCTCCCCTAGCTTTCTTTCTGCCGAGCGGCAGCTATGCGTGAGATGTTTTCCCGCATAAGCGTTACCCGTGCGCGGCTTCGCTCCGAGCACTCGGCGACGGACTGCAGGCTTCGCATCCATTCCGGCAGGTTCATCTGGGCGCGGAAGCCGTCGAGGTACGGCTGAATTTTCGAGTACTGGAAGTACATCTCCTGGCAGGTGTCATAAACCAGTGGCTCGGCCAGCGCTCCGTGAATCACGAAGGCCGACACCATGTCCCAATAGCCGTAAACCTGCAAGATGAAGCCCGATTGCTGGCTCCCGGCGCTTACTTGCGCGACCAGGTCCTCGGCCGATGAGGGCAGAAACTCACCGCCGATAAAGCCGCGGGCCTGCCGCATCACCTGCTCGCGGCGAAGTTCGTAGAGCTTGAGGATTAGCTCGGCCTGTTGGATGGGTTGCGCCGTAGCGCTCGTGATCGAAGACAGTTGCACAGGTCACCGCTGTAATAGAATTTGAGTTCTCAGGCAATGAACTTACCTGTCGGCAGCCTCGCAGAACAACAGGTTTCTTAACTGGCGGAGTTGTCCCTCCGGAGACGACACAACAGCAGATCCCTCGTCGGCCTGAAAGGCCTGCTCGTGCTGACAATCGCGGTGACGAAATCTGTCAGCGTAAGCCGCTCGTGGTGACAACTACGGAGGGGGGACCTCAGCGGCGCTTAGCCTGCTCGTGATTACGACCGAACCCGCGTGCGCTGTCACTCGTCGCTGGGGGATTCGGCAAAGCCCATTTCGCCGAGGTGCGATTCTCCGAGGTTCACGTTGGCTTCGCTGGTGTGGCCGCTCTGGCGCAACTCGTCCAGCATGGCTTCCACTTCGCTGGGCGGCAGGGCGGTGGTGAGCCGCAGAAAATGCTCCAAGCCGGTGGGATCGAAAACTTGTACCCAGGAGTTGGCGCCGAGATTGTAGTTGACTTGGTACTGAAGCGGATCGGCTTTCAGGCGGAAGATGTTCAGTGTTCCTGGCATAAGCGTTCTGATGCGCTGAACAAAAACGGCGTTCGCGGCGTTACTAGGATTCCATGCTGCTCGCCTCGGGGAAGCGGAGCTTACATTTCGATAATGCTTTGTTGAGCATGTCCTCGACTTCCGGCTCTTCCCAGCTCTTGGCCATGGCCAATTCGCTGACCAGAAGATAGCGGGCTCGCTCCAGCATTTTCTTTTCCCGGAAGCTGAGCGGCTTGCCCTGGGCCAGAAGAAGTAAACCCTTCAAGACCTCGGCCACGTCGATGAGCGAGCCGGTCCGCATTTTATCGGAATTTTCCTTGAAGCGGTATTTCCAGTCAGCGTGGTTTTCGCATTTGCCGTCGGTCAGGAAATCGATGATTTTCTGCACTTCGCCATTGCGCACCACCCGCCTGAGGCCGACGCTGCCCACATTGTTGAAGGGCACCATGACTTTCAGGCTGCTGGCCTTAATTTTCAGGAGGTAAAATCGCTCGACTTGGGAACCGATCGTTCGGCTGCTGATTTGTTCGATTACGCCCACCCCGTGATTCGGGTAAACGACCTTCTCACCGATACTGAAGCTTAGGTTATTCATGAGGGCCGGAGCTACTGCTCCCCAGAGTGTGTCTGGGTTATATGAAGGGGGAACGACTTATCCAACGGCTATCTATACCATCAAGTATACGCCGCTTCCCCGAAAGTGGTCAACTGGCGCGGTTTTCGGCGAATTGGACGCAGCTGGCGGCCACGGCGCCGTAAGTCCCGTGGTCACGCTTTCAAACCCGGTTTCTTGCGCCCCTTGGTCGCGTATAATTGTAAGATGCCTTCGGGTCACCTCCGGTGGCCTGAAAACATCAACTCCGAAGTATGCCTGAGCACATCAAGAAAAAGCTGTCAGAGGAAATCGCGGTCCTCGAATACGAACTGAACCATGAGCTGCCCAAAGAGCTGAAAAAGGCCGTAGCCATGGGCGACCTCAGCGAAAACGCCGAATACCACATGGCGAAGCAGCGGCAGGAGTTTGTGCGCGCGCGCCTGGGGCAGCTCAAACAGCGTATGGCGGATTTGTCCATGATCAACATGGCCAATATCCCCAAAGACCGCGCTGCTATCGGCTCGACGGTGGTGGTATACGACTCCACCAAGGATGAGAAGATCGAGTACAAGCTGGTGACCAGCGAAGAGTCGGATGTGACCAAGGGACTAATCTCCACCAGCTCCCCGATTGGCCGGGCCTTGATGGGAAAGAAAGTGGGAGACGTAAGCGAGGTGGTTACACCCACCGGCAAGCGCGAGCTTGAGGTGTTGAAGCTGACCACCATCCACGACGAGGGATAACGCGTAGCATGACCTGGACGAGCGCAGTTGGGCGGTCCTGCAAGTGGCTGTTGTACAAAATTGTGCACGGCCTGGCACTCACCCGCATCTCACCCAACGCCCTCACCTTCATCGGACTGCTCATCAACATCGTAGCCGGCGTCCTGTTCGGCTTCGCGCACGCCGAAAATCAGCGGCGGATGTTCCTTTACGCCGGACTGGTCATCATCGGCGCCGGCATCTTCGACATGGTGGATGGCCGGGTAGCGCGGGCGACCAATCAGGTTACCCAGTTTGGCGGCTTCTTCGATTCCGTCCTCGATCGGTACAGCGATGTAGCCCTGTTCTTCGGTCTGCTGGTGTATTACGCTCGCGCCAACCGATTCTTCTACGTGGTGATGGTGGCCTTCGTGATGATCAGTTCGGTGATGGTCAGCTATACGCGTGCCCGCGCCGAATCGCTGATCCCCAGCTGCAAGGTGGGCTTTATGGAGCGCCCGGAGCGCATCGTGCTGGTGATTATCGGAGCGCTCTTCAACCGTATGGGGCCGGTGCTCTGGGTGATTGCCGTGCTCAGCACGATCACCGTGATTCATCGCATCAGCCACACCTACCAGGTGCTGAAGGTGATCGAGCCTCCGCCCGTGCCCGTCCCGCCGGATCCATTGAAGTTTGAAGAGATGTTAGGGTAGCGGGATCGGCGTAAGAACGCTCGCCAAGTTACTCGTCGCTAGAAGAATTACTTACAAGCCAGGCCAATCACCACCACCACGCCGGCAGCCGCCAGGCTGACGCGATCGCGCAAGGCGAAGACGATGGGGTCGGAATGCATTCTGCCTCGGCCTGCTGCCACCCAAATCCTTCCAAACCAATACAGCAGGACCGGGCACATCAGCCACAACCATTCGGGATGGCGATACAGCCGGGTCACTTCGGGAGTGTGAAGGTACAGCGCCAGCACCAGCACCGACAGCATCATGGAGGTCATGCCCAGGACGTGCACCGTCAGCTGATCGGTTTGTTCGTAGCCGCGCCGAAGCAGCGACTTGGGATCCTGAGCTAGCGATTGCAGCTCGGTATAGCGTTTAACGGCGGCCAGCCCCAGGAAGCAGAACATGGCGAAGGCCAGGGTCCATTCGGAAATCGGAATGTAGGTGGCGGCGCCTCCGGCAAACAGCCGAATGGTATAGAGTCCGGCCAAAATGCAGATGTCCAGGATGACTTTAGTCTTCAGGTAGACCGAATAAAGGCTGGACACGACGAAGTACACCAGCAGGGTGATGCCAAAGCCCAGGGGTAATCGGATGGCAAGAGCGACTGCCACTGCAAGTAGCAGAAGCATTACAACAATTGCAGTAGCTGGAGTGACCGCATTCGACGCCAGTGGGCGGAATTTCTTGCTGGCATGGTTGCGGTCCGCTTCGAGATCGAGCAAGTCGTTGCTGATGTAGACAGCCGAAGCGGTAAAGCAGAAGCAAATCGTAGCCAGGATAGCGTTTCTGACCACCCAACCCTGATTCCACTCGTGCGCCAGCAGCATCGGTATCAGCACCAGAATGTTCTTCACCCACTGATGCGGCCGCAGCAGTCGCAGTAGAGACACGGCCTGCGAGCGCCCTTGCACAACAGGGATGGGCGGCGCTTTCCGGATTTCTTCACGCACGATCTGGGGCATCAACCCATACCTCGGTGCTCATGGTCGCACGAATTCCACAGTCGGCCAGTTAACACGAAAGCTCGGTTGGCTCGGATCATGCCAGGATTCGCGCGGCCTGCAGCCGATTCAAGTGGGGTTCATTGTACGACACCTGGCAAGAGGGAAGGTTTAACGCGAGATAAAAACACTTCTGCCCAGGGAAGTCTGCACACGAGCATAGCCGCAAGAGCGGTACTTCAGCACCGCATCCAAGCCAGTGTACTTAGAGCTGGCCTTCAGAGACTGCATCGCAATCGGTAATCGAATTTTCGAGTGGAAAAAGTGAGACGCCCGAAACACACGAGCCGCGCAGCGGCGGGATGGGGTGCAAACCCCGGGGTGAGACTGGGATAAGCTTGGAGCCGCGGAGCGGCGACACTCACTTGCGACACGGTCTCTTCAGCCCGGGGATCGGAGTCCCAGACTCAATCGAGAGTCCCCTGGCGCCCGGGTGAACCCTTTCGCGAATAAGCTCACGCGGAAACTACAGCCTCAGCTGGAGCACTGTCATTCACCTGCTTGCGCGCTTTCCAGTTGGCGATAAGCCAGACCAGGTTCAGCAGAAGCAGCGGTTCAACTGGCTTGCGGTAACGGCCTTCCATCAGGATCTCATTCTGCAACATGAGGACGAGCGTAATGACCGTTACTCCTACCGGAATCAAATCAAAACGATATCCCACAAATTCCCGCAGATTTAACAACAATACGATCAGAACCAGGGGTGCCCACATCCACCGGGCGAGATACTCCAGATGTCCGTCCCATTGTCCCACGCTGGTTTCCGGCCACGATGGGGCAAACAGAAACAGAATGATGTTTTCGCGCCACTGGGCCCGCCACTCATTAGGATCATCGTTGAACGATTCGTAGGCCGCCTTCCAATCCCGTTCACCGGCAGCGGAATTGATAATGATCCTGGCTTTGCTGTCGACTAATGCGCGCCGAATGGCCCATGGACTTAGCGGCGCAAGCGGTTGAATAAAACAACTGGGGGACCCGAAGAACATTTCGGCGTCACCGACCTTAGGCTGGAAGCCCAGTTTGCTGTCAGTGTGAGTATAGAAATGGAAGTACGTCAGCCTGGCGCCGTCGCGATGTATGATTTTCGCCAGCCAAGGATTACCGAAAGGAGCATAGAAGCCGAGCTCCATCTTGGTTCGAATCGACTGCGGGATGAGCATTACAATGCCGATCGCAGCCCCGACTGCGAGAGCCCGCCAGCTGGGACGCTTCTTCCACAACGTCCATAGCAGACATACACCTGCTATAGGAACCACTGTCGGCTTGGTTAAACAGGCAAGAGCCCAGCAGAACACGAACCATAAAAATGGAGCAGTTCCCCCTTTGCGTAGGTATCGTCCGGTCATCCACAAAGCCAACCCTTCCAGCAGGAGCAGCAGGGTCTCCATCATGATGTAGTGATAGATGGCGAGCAGCGACGGGGTCCACGCAATCAGCGCCCATACCCATAGCGACGGTATCTTCCGCATGCCGAAGCTTCGCGCGGCGCGGTAATAGGTCCAGGGCATCAGTACAGACAGAATGGAGGAAGCCAAAGCGACAAGTATTCTGTTGCCGTGCGTGAGCCTATAAAGAATAGCTATATAGACTTGATACCCGATCGGGTCGCCGGCGCCGGTGTAGCCGCCCCTGGGAAAGGTAATTCCATTATTCCAGTGTCGAAGAGGATCCGAAAAGATGTAATCCATCGGGTTGTGCTGGAAACACACAAACACACGCAGGCAGGATGCCGCCACGATCATCAGAACAAGCAGTCGGTAGGAAAGGGGCTGCTTGGAGAATTGCGTCATTCCGGCATTCCTTTGAATTAGTGTTGCGCCGGGAAGCGAGTTGGCGCCATCGTACGTTGGCCAGCAGGGTTTGACGGCCCCGGAGTATCTGCGGCTGACTTTAATCGATCGAAGGGCGGCCTGTCTATTTCAAATGCACAGCGGCTTCTGCTGATTTTGGACGCGCCTCGCCGGTGCTCCGAGGTTTAGCTGCAACCGGCCCATACTTCGGCTTTATGTCGTGGCACGATGGGTCGCAGTAAACGCCCTGATGCGTCTTGTCGGTCTCGGGATCGGGCATCGGCGAGGCGACCGCAGCGTCGCGATCGGCTTCGAGCTCGCGCTCCACATCGGCGATCAGCTTCTGGTTGTCGTCGGCCGTCATCCAGCCTTTCACGTTCACCAGGTAATTCTCGAAGCGGGCGATGGGATCGCGGGCTCGCCAGTATTCGAACAGCTTCGCCGGAACGTATTGCGCTGCGTCGTGGATGGCATGACCTTTCATCCGCATCATCTTGGCTTCGATCAAGGTCGGGCCTTCGCCGCGATACGCACGCTCACACGCTTCGTGAGTGGCGTCGTACACCTGACAAGGATCGGTGCCATCGACAATGACACCCGGGATGCCGTAAGCGATAGCCCGCTCGGCCAGGTCCTTCACCAGAAACTGCATATCCGCGGGAGTGGAGTAGCCCCAGAGATTGTTCTCGACCACCAGCACCAGGCCAAGCTTCTGCACCGCCGCGAAGTTCAGGCTCTCATAGGTGACGCCGGTCGACTGGCCGCCATCGCCGACGTAGGTGAGCCCGACAACGTTCTTGCCCTGAAGGCGTGCACCCAGGCACACTCCGGCCATCACGCCGATCAACTCACCCAGCATGGAAATTGGTGCGCAAACATTGCGCTTCTGGAAATCGCCAAAGTGTGAAGAGGCGTCGCGCCCCCAAGTCGGGGAATCGCCCTTGGCCATGTACTGCCGCATGATGTCGCGGGCACTGAAGCCGCGCACCAGCATCGCCCCCTGATTGCGGATCATGGGTCCCAGCCAGTCGTCGGCGCCAAGCGCATAGGCCGAAGCGCAGGAGCAGCCCTCCTGCCCCAGCCCGAAGTAAACGCCGCCGACCACCTGACCTTGCTTGTAGAGATTTTCCAGTGCTACTTCCATGCGCCGATTCAGCAGCATCCAGCGATAGATGGCGATGCACTGCTCGCGGGAAAGATATTTCGAGTCGCGAATAGGAGGCGGCTCAGCGCTCAACTCGCCTTCAACACGGTACTCGATGCTCGAGCCTTCGCCCGACATGAAGATGCGGAACTCGGGATGCTCGAGACGGTAGTCGGGAATGTTGTAGGAGCGCAAGGAAGACGAAGCGGAGTCGTCCTGACTCGCGGAGTTGGTCTTCGCTTTTTCGTTTAGCTTGGCGGCTTGCTTGCCACGGTCGCCGTCACGTGACGTGCCGCTCTGGGTCGCGGCATTGGTATCGGTGGGTTTGGGCGAGCCATCGGCTTGCTCGGACGCCGCGGGCGCAGCCGGTTTCTTCTGCAGCGGAGCGAGTGGAACCTTGCTTGTTTTTTTCTGCGGATCGCTGGAGTTTGGGCGCTTCTTGTCAGCCATAGGTGCAGAAGCAACGATAAACGCTAGCCACGGCAGAGGCAAGTTGAGGCGCTAAGCAGGCGTGAGCGAAGCGGGAGCCGGCTGCCGAAATCCCGAGCGCAGCGAGGGATCTTGCACCGGAGCGTGCTTGTTTGAGCGGGAGCCTACTGCCGAAATCCCGAAGCGCAGTGAGGGATCGTCAGCACGTCGATGTGCGCGCATTGCTTTTCGCCAGAGGTTTTGAAGGGGCGCACCTTCAGGTGCGCCGTACCAGCCAACTAATGAGACAAAAAGCCCCTTCAGGGGCGGCACCGCTCCTCTGTCTTGCGTGGCGATGAATGATTTATGAGCCTCCGCCCCTACACGATCTCGCTGCCGTCCCCGTGCAAATCGCGCAACTCTTTCGGCGGGCGTGCGGGCGTGTCCTGGTTCGCCGGAGAGCTCACGGGTTCAGGCGCAGATTCGGCGCGCGGCTTTTCCGGTTCAGAGACTTGTGCCAGCAGGTCGTCCAGCGAGTCCAGCCACAACATCTGCGATCCGAAGACGCGGCCGAAATTGCGCGACGCGGCCGTGGCTACCTCGTCCATGGTTAAGGACTTCTGCAATTCACGCTGCATCGAAGTCACCGGCTTGCCGGTCAGGCCGCAGGGAACGATCAAGCTGAAGAAATCCAGGTCCGTAGTGACGTTCAAGGCGAAGCCGTGCGTGGTGACGGCCCGCGAGATGTGGACTCCGATGGCCGCGACCTTGGCTTCCGGTTTGTTGCGCAGAGCGTACGTCCACACGCCAGTCAGCCCCTTGATGCGCTGGGTGCCAATGGCAAAGTCGCCGCAGGTGCGGATCAAGACCTCTTCCAGCCGGCGCACGAATTCCACCGCGCCCACCTTCGGCTCGAAGCTGCGCAGATCAAAGATGGGATAGGCGATCAGCTGCCCGGGCCCATGGAAGGTGACATCACCGCCGCGATCGATCTCGAACAATTCGACACCGCGCTGCGCCAGAAATTCTGGAGACGCGAGCACGTTTTCCAGCTGTGCATTGCGGCCCAAGGTAATGACCGGAGAATGCTCCAGCAGCAAAAGCGTGTTTTCGATGCGGTTGGCCTTGCGCAGCTGCAGCAGCGTGCGCTGAAGCTCCAGCGCCGTTGCGTAAGGAACCAACCCGAGATGGATGACGTGGATGATCAAGCAGCCGTCCGCTTTCAGCCGTCAGTGGTCAGCTTACGGCAGTTTCGTTCAAGAGGATTCAGTTTTCTTCTGCGGATTTGATGATTACGGAGGTGCACGGGACGCAGGGCGCTGCCACCTGGCCGTCGGTGCTTCGATCGCTAAGGAATCTGCATAAGTGAAACCGAGATTCCCCAGCGGCTGAACAGTTTGCTGAAAAACTCGATTGTGGCCGCATCTCGGGTAGAGCTGGCCTTCAGTGTCTGCGTGAGAACCTCTGCCGTCCCTACGGGACTCGCATCAATTTCCCACTTACCCAGCACTCCGCCGTCCCACCCCAATTCGCGCAAAAGCGGCCCGACTTGGGGACCCCGGTTCGGCTGCGTGCTGGGCTGAGCTATTCCGCGCCTACGGCGCTGGGTTCTTGACCGTTGTGCTCTACCATCAATTCGAAACCTTAGTTCTCACGCACACACTTTAGGCCAGCGTCTAAGCCGCTTATTTATCGTTTTCACAGCCGGCTTCAGCTGGCGACACGAGCGTTGTCCGAGTTGTTCAGCACTCTGTGAAGCCGATTTCACTTTCAACGCTTACGGACGACCTAAAGGTCGGCCCCTTCAAAGAAGCTAGTTCGACGTTCCCCTAGGCAATAGCCAAGGGCCGTCCCCGCAATGAGTCTTTTTCTCGCCCTGCTCCGTATATCCCGTTAGTATGATCGCCACCGCCTTCAGTCTGCTGGTTCCGATGGAAACCGAAGAGGCCCAAATCGCACAGGGACTCCGGCGCCGCGATCCTGATCTGCTCGATGCGTTGATCGAGCAATATCAGCACCGGTTGCTGCGCTACCTGCTGCACTTGACCGGCAACCGCGCCGTCGCCGAAGACCTGTTTCAGGAGACCTGGCTGCGGGTGCTGGAAAAGGGGCATCTCTACGACGGACGCAATCGGTTCGTCACCTGGCTGATGTCCATCGGGCATAACGTTGCCATCGACTACCTGCGCAAGCGTAATCCTGCCAGCCTTGACGAGATGAAAGATCCGGAAGACGGTGCGCCGTTTGAGCCGGAGTCGCACGATCCGTCACCGTTCGAAGTGGCGGCTTCGCATCAGGAGCAGGAGAAATTTCACGCAGCATTGGCCAAGGTATCTCCGGTTTTTCGCGAGGTGTTAGTGCTGCGTTTCCAGGAGCAGATGAAGCTGGAAGAGATTGCGAAGCTGGTGCACATCCCGGTTTCGACGGTGAAGACCAGAATCTATCGCGGGGTAATGGCGCTGCGCCCCGCACTGAAAGGAGGCGCGCAATGAACCATCATGACCACGAGCGCGCCATCGATTTGATTATCCGGCGCGGAGCGGAACAGATCGCCGCACCAGACTCGGCGTGGCTGGAATCGCACTTGGGACTTTGCACCGAGTGCTCGGCCTTCGCTACCGATTTCGACGATACCGGCGCCATGCTGCGAGCAGTCGCGGTAACCGCAAGCCCTTCGCTGGTGATGACGACGCAGGCTCGGCTCCGCACCCGCGCGCTGCAGATGCAGGAGCAGCAGTCACGCCGGGTGCTGATTGCGATTTCGTTTTGTATCGGGGCGCTATCGTCGGCCGGTTCGGCCTGGCTGTGGTGGAGAGTTGGCGGCTGGGTGGCCGAGCGGCTCGCGCTGTCGCAGGCGATCGTGCAGCCGGGCATTTTTCTGTCTCTGCTGTTACCGGCGGTAGTAATCGCCGGATTGATGTTGGCGTTTCCTACTCCTGTGCTGGAAGGAAAATTCATGGCGGCACTGGCGAGGGAGCGTGACGGAGGTGACCAATGAACGGGAAAACTGGTTTCAGGAATGAGATTGCCATTATTCCGGGTGTGGCGTGGGTGATCGGCGTCCTGTTGTTTGTGATCGCGCAGGTCTGCCTGCTGGGTCTGCTGCCGCATTACGAAAAAGACATTCCGCCGATGCCGGCCCTGGTTGCGATCAGCATTGTCGGTGGCTTCTTCCTGGGCGTTATTGTGCTGATGATTGGCTACGTGAATGCCGATTCCAAACGCCGGGGCATGAATTCGCTGCTGTGGACGCTGCTGGTGATTTTCATTCCCAAGGCGCTGGGCTTTATCGCGTATTTCCTGCTGCGCAAGCCGCTGCTGATGCCGTGTCCCAATTGCGGTACGGCTGTGGGTTCCGACTTTCGCTACTGTCCCAAGTGCGGCTACGCGGTGACACCGATGTGCCCGCATTGCGGCCGCAGCATCAGCCGCGATTATGTGGTGTGCCCGTACTGCGGAAAATCGGTGACGGAGCGGGTAACGCCTCCGCCGGCGAGTCCCGTGATTCCACCCGCTATGCCGCCAGCGGCAACGTAGATGATTGCGCTTTGAAGGGGGCGGCTTTCAAACCGCCCGTAAGCATTCCTTACGCGGACGGCTCGTCGCCTTGAAAGCCGACTCTCGAAACCGAAAGTAAAAACTTGCTGCGGCGCACCTGAAGGTGCGCCCCTTCAAAGCCCTCCGCGATAGACCGGATTTGACCTCCTCACGAAACTCAAACCCGCGGAGGCGAGCGCCGCAACCTCCCACAAGCTCTCATCCCTCGTTTAGAATCTTTTGAGGGTGGCATAAATATTCATGGCAGCCGTTACTTATCTGGAAGCAATTCGCCAGGGCATTTGGGAAGAGATGGAGCGCGATCCCGCCGTGTTCTGTATCGGTGAGGACATCGGCATTTACGGCGGCGCGTTCAAGGTTACCGATGGGCTCATCGACCGCTTTGGCCCCGAGCGCGTGGTGGACACGCCCATCTCCGAGATGGCCATTATCAACGCCAGCTTTGGCGCGGCCATTACCGGCATGCGCCCCGTGGCGGAATTCCAGTTCATGGACTTCATCAGCTGCGCCTTCAACCAGATTACGAACCTGCTGGCCAAGGCGCACTTTCGCTGGGGAGCGCCGGTGCCGGTGGTTGTCCGCGGACCGTCGGGGGGCGGAGTGCATGGCGGCCCATTTCATTCGCAGAATCCTGAAACGTATTTTGCGCATACCCCGGGCCTGAAAGTCGTTTGCCCGGCCAGCGCTTACGACGCCAAAGGTCTCATCAAGTCGGCCATCCGGGACAACAATCCGGTACTCTTTTTTGAACACAAGTTTCTCTATCGCCGCATCAAGGAAGAAATTCCGGCCGAAGATTACACTGTGCCCATCGGCAAGGCGCGAGTGGTGCGCGAGGGCAATGACGTCAGCGTGGTCACTTATGCGGCCATGGTGTATACCGCACTGGAAGCCGCGGAAATCCTGGCCAAAGAGGGTATCGAACTCGAAGTGGTGGATCTGCGAACCGTGTTGCCGCTCGACCGCGACGCCATTCGCCAGACGGTGGAAAAAACGAACCGCGTCATCGTCCTGCATGAAGACACCAAGACCGGCGGCATTGCCGGCGAAGTCGCGGCCATCATTAACGAAGAGTGTTTTGACTCGCTGGACGCGCCCATCGCGCGCATCGCTTCGGCCGATAGTCCGGTACCGTTCTCTCCGCCTTTGGAAGAAGTGTTTCTGCCCAAGGTGGAAGATGTGGTCCGAGAGGCTCGGCGGCTGCGGCACTATTGAGGATTTCCCCGCCTGTCCCACGAATTAACAATTACGCCCGGGTTACGATTTGTAAACCTGCGCAGTTGGTTTCTGTGCCCGTAGTACGATTGTGGATTCTGGTCATCGCTTCGGTCGGCTTCGAAGGAGAGACATGCGGGGATTTATCCTGGGAATCATCGTCACGCTGCTGGTGGTATTCGGGGGTGCCTACTACTACACGACCACGGGCCACTTCGATACCCGGGCCGTGGGCAACACGCCCAGCACATTTGAACGCCGTACCGCCAACCAGTCCGTCGATGCCTGGATCGATGATCACGCTCCCAAACAGAACAACCCTTTTCAGCCGACCATGGAGAATGTCATGGACGGCTCCATGACTTACGATAAGAATTGCGCTTTCTGCCACGGCAGCTTGAAACAGCCGAACTCGCCGATGCGGCGGAATTTCTATCCCTCCGTGCCCCAACTCATGAATCGCACGCCCGAGGACCCTGACGGCAATCTTTTCTACACTATCAAGTATGGAATTCGTTTTAGCGGTATGCCCGGCTGGGATGGTGTGCTGTCCGACGATGATATCTGGAAGACGGTCGTTTTCCTGAAGAACTCGTCGCAGATGAAAGACAATGCGCAGCAAGCAAGTCCGCAAAACCTGCAACACATGGACAACGCTAAGCCGGCGAAATAACCAGCGCAGAGTAAACTGCGGGTCTAATTGTGAAATCAGCCGGGCAGCGGCGACATTTGTCTTAGCAGGGGGTGAGCCCGCGGTGAGGGGGAAAAAGAGTTGAGCCGCGGAGCGGCGCCACAGCTACGACACAGATGCCTTTAGGGACAACAAGTCAGAACGAGCCCAGCAGCTGAAGCCGAACCACTTTTGCAAATCCTTACGGACGGTCTCACGACCGTCCCCTTCAAAAGCTTTCCCCAAAAAGTTCCCAACCACGTTACCCGTTGGGTTTGACGACCTTGGTATGCCCGGTGGTCTTTAGTTTGAAGACGTCGCCAGGAATCTTTTTGTTGATTTCGATGTTGCTGTACTTCGTGACCCGATAATCGCCGGAAGGCTCGTCAAATCGCTGTTGCACCGTCACTCCCCGCGCGGGATCAATCCACAACGTAATCGTCTGGAACATGTTGCGCACTCGCTGCGACTTCGGCGTGAGCACCAACTTGTCGGCATTCACTCCCTGCACCTGCTCCTGGCCGCCGTAGGTCACGTCGTACGACTTCGGCAGATCGTGTCCGCGGCCACCAAAGCCGAGCACCAGAAAGCTTTCGAAATCGGCTTTGTTCTTTCCCGCACTGTATTCCGTCACCTGGTCGATCGTGGGCTGATAGTAGCTGACCACTCCGTTGGCGAAGAGTACGCTTTTCTTCTCCGGAGCCGTAAACTCGGCCGCCATCTCCACATCGTTCCCCTGGCGGCGGAAGTACATCGTGCCCTTCTGAATATCGTGATCGTCGACGACCTTTTGATACTGGTCCGCGACAAAGTCGCACTGCGCGTTGTGAAAGCTGGCCGCAGCCTGATCCATGGAGTGCAACGCCGCCTCCAGGCTCTGGGCCTGCAATCCTGCGGCACAACAAAGAAGGAGCCACGCTACCGCAATGATTCGGTTTTTCATGATGGTTCTTGTCTAAGACTGAAACTAAAACAGCTCAGGAGGTTGCTTCCGCCGGTGGCGCCCCAGGCCCCGGTTTAGCGATGTCCCCAGACTTGATAGGCAACCAGGTTGTGCTTGCTGTCGAGAACCGGCTCGTAGCGGTCGATAGTAATTTCCCCGGCCACCGGCTCGATGATCCGCAGCAGAGATTCGCGAATGTCGGCATCGCTGTCTTTCTTGACCGCCGAGGCATCAACTTTATACAGGAATCCATCACCTTGCTGCTGCACAATCACTTCGGTCTGCCGGGGCGGACGCTCCTGCGGCTTGTCGCGGAAGTTGACCCAGATGGGCGCCAGGAAAATGAAGGCGAGAATGATCGTCACCATTACGTCGTAATGGATGCTGCCTCGCGGAGAGGTCCACCAGATATAGCCTTTTAGAGTTTGCCCCAGCTTGCTCATTGCTTCCCTAAGTCTAGAGATGGGGCGCGCGAAGCGCAAGAAAAGCCGGTATTCGGTAATGGGTCAGTCTGAAGTTGCGGTCAAGTAATTTTGGGTGGAGCACGCCTTCAGGCGTGCAGTTGAGATCTTCTCTGTGGTATCTCGGCTTCACAGTTTGCTGAAAAACTCGATTGTGGCCGCATCTCGGGTAGAGCTGGCCTTCAGGCCAGCGTCTAAGTCGTTTATTTATTGTTTTCATAGCCGGCTTGAGCCGGCGACACGAGCGTTGCCCAAGTTTTTCAGCACTCTTTTCAGCCGCTGAGGTAAGGCTAGATTTACCTCAGACCCTAAAGCGCGCATCAATTTGGGGCTGCAACATGCTCGCCTCAAGGCGTGCTCCGCCCTACGCCGGATTAGCGAAGAGCGAACAGCGGCCTTCTCACGTCCTCAACTCCACCACCGTCGCCCCGCCACCACCTTCATTTTGCGGAGGCTCCGTCACCGTCGCGACGTGCGGATGGCCTTTCAGATATTGACGTAGCGCTTTACGCAGGATGCCCATGCCGCTGCCATGCACAATCCGCAATCGCACGGCTCCTGCCAGGAAGGCGCGATCGACGAACTTCTCGACAGCTTGCGTGGCTTCATCCACGGTTTTGCCGATGACATTGATCTCGGTGGAGACGCTGTCGTCTTCTCGCGCGAGCGAAACGTTGATGCCGCGCGAGCGGGCCGCCTCCACCGGATTGTTGCCGGCCTGCGCCACTACGCTGGCAAAATCGTCGCGCGCGACTTTCATCTTCATGGGACCGACGGCCACCTCGAAGGTGTCGTCGTCGAAATGGCGCAGCACCCGGCCATCGCGGCCCAGCGACTTGAGCCGCACCGTGTCGCCGACCGAAACATGCTTGACCACATGCTGCTGGGCGTGCGGATCGCCGGCATCGGCGCCCGTGGTATGAGCCACGACGGTCGAGTCGAACTGCTCGCGAAACTCGCGCCGCATCTTCGCAATCCGGCGCTCCGCGTCCTTCGACAACTTGAGCGCCTGCGCGCGGTCCTGGACGGCGTTCACCGTCTCGCGGGCTTGATATTCGAAGTCGCGCAGCACGCTCTCCAGCTTCTTCTCCATTTCGCGAAGCTTCTCGCGCTGCTCTTTGCGGCCTTCCACGTTGAGATGATCACGCTGCCGCGCCACTTCCTGCTCCCGCGCACGAACCTGCGCCCGTTCCGTATCCAGATGGCGTAGCTCGGTGTGCAACTTGTCGAGGAAGCGCGCGACATCCTGCGCCTTCGACGTCATGCGCTGCCGCGCATCTCCCACAATGTCAGGGTTGAGCCCCAGCTTGTGCGCGATATTGATTCCCGCTGAAGCGCCCGGCACGCCCATGCGCAACTCGTAGGTTGGAGCGAAGGTGTTTTCGTCAAAGCCGACGGCGGCATTGAGCACGCCAGGCGTGTTCGCCGCATACACCTTCAGCGCCGTGTGATGAGTGGAGATGATGCTGAGGCAAGCGGCACGGCGAAAGAAATCTGCGATGGCGACCGCCAGCGCGGCGCCCTCTTCCGGATCGGTGGCCGAGCCCAGTTCGTCGAGCAACACCAGCGATTGCGCGGTCGCGTGGTGCGAGATGAAATCAATGTTGGTGACGTGAGCGGAAAAGGTCGACAGGTTCTGCTCAATCGACTGATAGTCGCCGATATCAGCGAATACGGAATCGAACAGCGGCATTTCCGCGCGCTCCGCCGGTACGGGAATTCCAGACTGCGCCATCAGCGACAGCAAGCCGACCGTCTTGAGAGCAACAGTCTTTCCTCCAGTGTTGGGGCCGCTGATAATCAGCTGCCGATGCTGGTTATCGAGCTCCACTGTGACCGGAACGACAGCGATGCCCTTCGGCTTGAGCGTGCGCTCCAGCAGAGGATGACGCGCCTGCTGCAAAAGGAACGCGTCACACGACGTTGTGTCCGGCGAACTTTCGGCCGGTGATTGCGTTGCTTCCGACAATTCCTGATTCGTGCCCGTTGTATGCGCGTCATCCGTCAGCAGCTTCACGGCAACGCAGTTGTAGTCTTCGGCGAAGCGCGCTTTGGCAAACTGCAGTTCCAGCTCGGAAAGAATTTCGACTGCGACCGTCAGGGCGTCCGCGTGTTCGCCGAGCCGCACCGTCATATCGAGCAGGATGCGATGAATCTCCGCCTGCTCATCTTCCAGCAGCCGCACCAGATCGTTGTTTAGCTCGATGGTTTCCAGCGGCTCGATGAAGACGGTTTGCCCGCTGGACGAAGCTCCATGGGCGACGCCCTGCACTCGCCGGCGCTGCTCCACCTTCACCGGAATCACGAAGCGCTCGCCCCGAATCGTCACCAGCTCTTCCTGCACCGCACCCCCGTCGGAGAGCCGCCGCATGTAGGAGCGCAGCGATTCCTGAATGGAGCGCTTCTGCTTCTCAATGTCGCGGCGAATGCGTGCCAGCTCCGGAGAAGCGCGATCATCCAACGTGCCGTCAGGCAAAATTTTGTTGCGGAAGTGGCGCAGCAGCAGCGTAAAGTCTTCGAGACGTTCCGACAACTCGCGCACCGTCTGCCACTTGGCCTGGATATCGGCTGCAGGGTTCAGCGCGATCTCGCGCCACTCGGCTGCACGGTCGGCGATCAGCAAGAGGTCGCGGATTTCCGTGATCTCGAGCGCGGCGCCGGAAATGCGGGTCTTGCTGATCAACGTGCCCGGATCTGTGAGCCCGTGAAAATCAAAGTGACCGCCCGTGCGCAGATAGCCGCGCAGCTCCTGGGTCAGCTGCTGCTGGCGTTCCACCCACTGCTGGTCACGCGAAGGCGTGAGCTGCATCACCCGCTCATGTCCAAGCGGTGAGCCGGTATAAACCGCCAGCAGCTGGCGCAGTTGGTCGAACTCCAGAACACGCTCACTGGAATTTTGCGTGGGGTTGGAAGAGCTCATGGGCTTGCTTCTTATGGTACAGGAGGAAGCAGCGCGCTTCGGTGCCTTTGGCTGCGCTGCGGGCTGGCTCAGCAGCCCCGACGGCCGGCATTCATCAGTTATTTATTTTGCAAGAGCGTCCCCAGCTATCGTTACCACCCGCCCGCCAGATACACTATTTCGGCAGAGTTTCAGTCGTTCCTGGGGTCGCACTGGGCAGCGATCTGCCACCGTCACGCGACACTGCAAATTATTCGTACATCGTAATCCCATTCACGATTGCGAAGAGGAGTTCATGCTACAGCGTTCTGATGCTTTCGTATTTTTCGGCGCCACCGGCGACCTGGCTCACAAGAAAATTTTTCCTGCGTTGCAGAGCATGGTCAAGCAAGGCACGCTCGACGTGCCGGTCATCGGCGTTGCCAAGTCCGGCTGGAATATCGAGCAACTGCGGGAGCGCGCCCGCGACAGCATCATCAAATACGGAGGCGGCCTGGACGAGGAAGCCTTCGCCAAGCTGTGCGAACTGCTCAGTTACCTGGACGGAGATTACAAGGACGACAAGACATACAGCCAGCTGCGCGCCATGTTGGGAGAGGCGAAGTGTCCCACCCATTACCTGGCGATTCCTCCCAGCATGTTTCCCGTGGTGGTCCGTGGACTCGCAAAGTCTGGCTGTGCGCAGAACGCGCGCGTGATCCTGGAAAAGCCTTTTGGCCGCGACCAGCTGTCGGCGCGCAAGCTGAATGACACGCTGCACGAAGCGTTTCCTGAAGAAAACATTTTCCGCATCGATCACTATCTCGGCAAAGAAGCGGTGGAGAACTTGTTGATCTTTCGCTTCGCGAACAGTTTTCTGGAGCCAATCTGGAATCGCAATTACGTTCACAGTGTGCAGATCACGATGGCGGAAAAGTTCGGCGTGGAAGGCCGAGGCAAGTTTTACGAAGAGGCGGGCGCGATTCGCGACGTGGTGCAGAACCACATGCTGCAAGTGACTGCGTTTCTGGCGATGGAGCCGCCGACGCGAATGTATGTGGATTCGGTGCGCGACGAGCAGGTCAAAATTTTCCGCACCATCCCGCCGCTCAGTCCGGTCAACATCGTGCGCGGCCAGTTCAACGGTTATCGCAGCGAGCCCGGCGTTTCACCGCATTCGGATGTCGAGACCTTCGCAGCCCTGCGGCTGGAAATCGATTCGTGGCGCTGGGCTGGTGTTCCGTTTCTAATTCGCGCAGGCAAACGATTGCCGGTTACGGCAACGGAAGTTTATGTAAAGTTGCGCAAACCTCCGCTGAGCAAGATGGGCGGGGATGGCCGAAACTATTTCCGCTTCCGCCTGGGCCCCGACATCGAACTCAGCCTGGGCGGACGCGTGAAGCGCCCAGGCCCGCTGCTGGTGCCGATGCCGGTGGAACTGTCGGCGGTGAAGTACACCACCAACGACGAGATGGATGCGTATCAGCGGCTGTTGAGCGACGCAATGCGGGGCGATCCACTGCTCTTCGTTCGTCAGGATGCGGTGGAAGCTGCGTGGGCCATCGTGGATCCGATTCTCGGCGATTGCTGCCCCACGGAAATGTATGAGCCCGGAACCTGGGGTCCGCCGGATGCGCGCGAGTTGGCAGCGGACATCGGCGGCTGGCACGACCCGCTGTAACCGCTTCGATCACGCGACTTTCTTTCCTGAGACGTAGGGATTTCCCGCGATCACAAACCGTAGCGGCTGCTCAACCGCTTTGGTGATTCCGATGCGCACCGTGGCCACGATCTTTTCTGGCTGGAAGCCGTCGTCGGCGAACCAAAGATCTGAACGACGCGAGGTCAGATCTTTATCGTTATCGCGAAGCCGGGTTATACCCAGAGCCTTGGCCATGTTTCCCGGTCCACTCGAAATCAGGCGTAACTGTGTCAGGCGCGGCGACTGCGGCAGAGCAAGGCCGCGGGCGGCGACCATTTGCTCCATCCCGAATACCGGCTCCATGGCGCGAAACAGCACGCCTTCGCCTTGTCCCTCCGGCAGGCAGGAAACGTTCAAGCAATAGTGATTGCCATAAATGAAATACACGTAAGCATGACCGGGTGGCCCGAAGAGCACGGCATTGCGAAGGGTGCGTCCGGTGTAGGCGTGCGCGGCAGGATCTTTGTCGCCGAGATATGCCTCATCTTCCACGATACGCCCGGCCAGGAGCTGACGGCCTTCGCGGCGGATCAGCAGCTTGCCCAGCAATGCGCGACCGACCGTGACCGGATCGCGATTGTAGAACTCGCGTGGAAGAGGTGGCAGCTTGCGCAATTGTGCCGCGGTCAATTTCGGCGAAGTCAATCCCTCTGACATCTTCGGCGCAAACTTCAAAGTTTCACCGCGACCAGGCGCAGGCGTCGGTAGTCGATCGTCCACACCCCATTGTGAAACAGCTCGGGAGCGGCGAACTCCTCGACCATGCGAACGAATTCTTTGTGCTGCTCCGGTGCGAGCGCATCGATGGCGAAACGTCCGAACATTTCCAGCCACGACTTCAGCCCGCGCTCGCCGCCTTCGAGAATGGTCGCCCGATCGAACAGTACCGCGAAGTCTACCTCGAGCCCGTGAGCCTCAAGCAGCGGGGCGTGCTCGCCGATCGACGGGAAGGACCAGGGCGACAGCTGTTCAGGATCGGTGATGCCGCACTTCCGCAGCGCGCGATAAACGGCGTCAAGCAGATGACGGAGATTTCCCCGGCCACCCATCTCGAAGACCAGTCGGCCACCGTGTTTCAACGCGCGTGCAATCGAGGCGATCGCCGCCGGTTGGTCGCGCACCCAGTGCAGCGCGGCGTTTGAGATGACGACGTCAAATTCGTCAGCGTAGGTAAGAGCAGTCGCATCGGCAACTTCAAAGCGCAGGTGGGGAAAATTCTTTTGCGCAGTGGCAATCATCTCGGGAGAAGAGTCGATGCCAACGACTTCCGCGCCAAACTGCGTGATGTCGGCGGTGAGCTGCCCGGTGCCGCACCCGACGTCGAGAATGCGCTCGCCCGGCTTCGCATTCAACAGCACCAGCAGGTCGCGCCCGTACTGCCAAACGAAGGAATGGCTCGACTGGTAGAGTTCGGAGTTCCAGCTGTCAGGTTTGGCACTCATGCAGGAATTGTAGCTACCGCGGGCGTTAATTTTCTGTGATCCCGGCCTCGCGGGCGCGGAATTTCCAGTAATCGCCGGCGGTCTCGCTGAGGTCGGCGGCCGGCTTTTCACCGCGAAAGACGCGCGATACCCCGCGCACCAGGCGCCGCATCGGCAACTCGTTGTTCTCCGTAAGGAAAAGTTCGCCGACCTTTGCCGTGCGGTAATACCAGCGCTTCAACAGCGCGAGGTGCTCCATCCATTCCAGCGCGCCGTGCAATTTTGGCGGCTCGACGGTGGCCAGGGCGTCGGTGATGCGCGACTCCATCGATTGCGGCTTGGCGGCTAGAAGGGACGAGGCTTCCGACTGCTTGCCAATGTAAAGAGTGACCGGATCGCAAATCTTCGCGCCCACAATCTTGAACAAGCTCACCGAATCGCGCTCAGCGGAGGGCTGGATCATCAATCCGTTGAGTTCATCCAGCCGCCGGACGATCTCCGGCAACTGTGCGGTGGCGGCCTTCACTTTTTCCAGTCGAGCGTGCAGCGCCGCAGCGCCTTCAAAGTCGAGATTCGCCGACGCCTCATCACGCGAACGTTCGATCTCGCGCACCAGCGACTGCCCGCCACTCTCAAAGTATTGCTGCACCCGCTCAACCTCGGCCGCGTATCCCCCATCGCTGCAACCCTTGAAGCAAGGCGCCAGGCACATCTTCATCTCCGAATAAATGCAGCCCGGGAACGCCGGATCGGGGTTGAGATCGTCCACGCAGCGACGCATCTTGAACAGGTCAAGCGAATCGTTGGCAAACTTCTCGGCGGCGACACGGGTGAAGAACGGCCCAAAGTATTGCGCGTTGCTCTTGGTCCCGCTGATGCGCGTGGTCACCGTGGCGCGTGGATACGGATTGTCCAGGATGAGCTTGATGAGGGGCGCAAAACGCAGCCGCAAACGCTTCTCGTAAGTCTTGGGAAATTCGCGACGCAGGGTTTTGTACAGCAGGAACGAAGCCTCGAAGTCGGAGCCGGTCGCGTTCCACTCAACCGACCGGACACGGTCGCGCAGATTCAGCTTGCGCGATTGGCCTTCCGGCGCGCCCAGCAGCCGCAGCAATCGGCGGCGCAGGTTCGACGTCTTGCCCACATAGGGCTCACTGCCTGCTTCGCCGCGCAGCACGAACACCGCCGCGCTCGCCGGAGCAGCGGCAAACAGCTCGGAATCGCGATCAGGCACGAACTCGATGCGGTCGAAAGGCACCAGAGGATTTTAGTTCACTGGAGAAAAGTCGGGGTTGGGATTTAGAGATTGGGGATTGGGCAAGATGCGATTCGGTCTGTGAATACAAAGCACCGATTTTCCCGTGCTCGTTTCGCGGAGATGCTCCGAAAGATTTGTATCAGGGCACGTCTTCAGACCTGCCGTGCGAGGGCCTAAAAGCAGGGCTTTACAGTTTGCTGAAAAACTCGACTGTGGTGGTATCTCGGGTAGAGCTGGCCTGAAGTGTCTGCGTGAGAACTGGAGTTTCGCATTGGCGATGGAGTACAACGGCCAAGAACCCAGCGCCGTAGGCGCGGAATAGCTCAGCCCAGCACGCAGCCGAACCGGGGTCCCCAAGTCGCGCCGCCTTTGCGCGAATTGGGGTGGGATGGCGGAGTGCTGGGTAAGTGGGAAATTTATGCGAGTCCCGTAGGGACGGCAGAGGTTCTCACGCAGACACCGAAGGCCGGCTCTACCCGATCGAACAGCAGGGAAAGTTTTCTCAGCCCACTGTGAAGATCGTGCCCTGCTACATAGCCATATTAGGAACAACCGCAAGATACCCGCGTTGTCATTCCGCTCGCTTGCTGTTTCGCAGCGACAATCGGCTTGATCCTGCTACGCGCTGGAAGTGCGCCTGCTTCGAGTGCTGCCGGAAGTCGGGGCCTTCGATCTCGACTTTCTTGCACATCTCGTGCAGACGCGAGCGCATGCGTTCTCCGATGCGATCGCCCAGAGTCTCGCGGCGGGCAGCGCGCTCGGCGTCTGACGGGCTCCGCAGGTTATTGATCTCCGCGTTGGTTTCTTGCCCATCCGGAAAGTTGGTGGTGATGATGGTGGTGCGGTTGTCGTTATAGCGGCTGTTCAATACGTAGTTGACCGTATCGAAGACCCACTCCGTGCTGCGTACCGCGCCCAGTTCGTCGAGCACCAGCACCTCGGCTTCGAAGACCGGCCGCAGGATCTCCATCTCGGTGGCCTGCACCGACGAGTTGTAGGAATTCTGGATGGACTTCAGCAGCTCGCGATAGTCGCAGAACAGGCAGTGAATACCTTTCTCGCGAATCAGGTCCTTGATGATGCCGACGGCCAGGTGCGTCTTGCCGACGCCAACCGTGCCGACGAACAGCAGCCCAGTTTTGTCCACCGGATATTCTTCTACGAAGCGGCCGGCGTGAAAGCGGGCTTGCCAGATGCTATTGGCGCCCTTGTCTTCGGAGTCGCAGCGGAAATTGCTGAGCTCGCAATGCTGGTACCGGGCGGGAAGGTGCGCCGCCGTCAGCAGGCGCTCGCCACGGTCTTTCACGCGGCAATCGCAGCGCACAACTTCGCGCTCCTTGCCGCCGGCGATAGTTTTCCAGCCGGTGTCGCCGCAAACGGAGCAGGGCTCGGGGGTTGAGGTCACAAGTTGAACTGTAACCCTGAGTCGCGAGCGGATGCAATTGAGCGAGGGGCAGATTTGCACCGTTTCGCGAGAACAGGAAAAGAATCGGTGGGGGACTGTGGAAATCCGAGGGGAAACAGTTTGTCGAACGCGCTGGAGGTTGCGTGTCGTCCCTACGGGACTCAGATGTTTCTCTCACGATACCCAGCATTTCGCCCGCGGCTACATGCTGGGCTAGATTATTCCGCGCCTACGGCGCTGCTTGTTCGTGCCGTTGTGCCCGCCGTCAATGCGAAAGCTCAAATTCCCCAGCAAACATTCAAGCGGTGGGAAACCACAAAATATAGGCTGCTTCGGCGCACCTGAAGTTGCGCCCCTTCTAGGGCGGGTGCGAATCGACTCTACCGGGTCAAACCCGACTTTTCAGCAGCCCGTCTACGCCGTCGCGAGCCGCTCCTGCCCCGCTGGCAGAATGTCGTAAACGTAATCGTGCGCGGCCAGAGCGCTGGGCTTCATGGTGCCTGCCCGGACCCGCTTCACGAGCTCCTCGCGCGAAA
This sequence comes from uncultured Acidobacteriaceae bacterium, assembly GCA_963796695.1. Lineage (GTDB taxonomy): Bacteria > Acidobacteriota > Terriglobia > Terriglobales > Acidobacteriaceae > Bog-257. Next base: position 133,391 of record CAWCMU010000002.1, read on the forward strand.
CCCCAAAGATGGCTTCCAGGATTTGCTGGCGCTCTTCGTCGCTGGACTGCGCCATCACGAACAGGACTCGTGCGCTGTGCTGGATATATTTCGGCGACAGCAGTTGCCGGTGCAGCAGTTCCATGATGATGGGCGCTTTGCCCCGGTCGAATCGGCCCGGATTGCCGCGCCGGTCGAGTTCGGCGAAGAACTCCGCTGTCCACTCGTTGTGGTAATCCCACATCTTCTGGAACAGCTCTTTGCTGAAGCGAGTCCCCGCCGTCACTTGCTCGGTGCTGGGCGCCATCACCACACCGTCTTCAGTCAGCGCAGTGCGCTGGAAATAACCATCCTTGGTGATGACCGCTTGATGCCGAACCAGCGTCCACAGCCACGAGACGTCGATGCGATACGTGGCCAGGTCGTTCATGAAGCGCTGCTTGAGTTCGTAGTCGTCGATGGCGGCAGCGAAGTTGCCATTGAGGATCTGGAAGCCGTAATTGGCGGCCATATAGAACGCGTGCTGAATGTGTTCGATGGTAATGTCGCCCTTAGGCACGCCGTAGATGGAGTCCCACAATGTGCGAGTAAGCAGCTTCTCCGGTGTGTCCATCGCGGCCTGGATGAGAATGCTCGGAGTAATCTTGCCCTCGGCATTCAGTAAGCCGCGGGACTCGAGCAGCACCCGCTCTGAGTCGACCAGGCCACTGGTCACGGCGGGCACCGCCTTGCCGTTCGCGTCCACGGTTTCGCGCGGCGCATCCAGCATCGCCTGCAATTCAGCCACGGGCGTCTGCAGCGGCCGATTCCCCGCAGCCACATAGCTAGCTTCCGGACTGGCAACCCAGCTTTGGCGATAGGTGTCGTACAGGCGCCCTTTGGCGCGGCCTTGCAGAATGTCATCGAGCGTGACTGGCACACTGGCTGCAGTCGCCTTATCGGGCACGAACATCAATCCCAGCAGGCGTTCGCGCAGCTTGTCGATCACGATGGCGCGCATAGCGAGCGGGTTGTAGCGCGAGCGGCCATACACGTCGCTAGGCTGATACATCATGACCGCGGCCATTCCGCCGATGGGCGCGCCCTGCGTGAGTTCGTTGTGCTTCATGCCCGCCATCAGCATGATGAGGGCGTTGTAACGCTGGTAGGCAATCATGTTTGGCGCAGCCATGCCCACGGTTTGGGGATCGGGAAAAATGCCGTCGGGGTCGTCCTTCCACATCTCAATCAGGCTGCCGAGGTAGTCCCAGCGGCCGACGTTGGTTCCCAGCAGACGGCGCCGGAAGGCCCACGCGATCGCCGGCAGATACCGGCCTCCGTTGCCTTCCTCGTACAGCATCTTAATTTTGAAGGTGCCGGCGGAAACTCCGATGATGCCTTCCATGCGCGCCAGCAACTTTTCCACGATGAGCGCTTCGCGCGGCGTCTGCATCTTGGGAATGTAGAAATAAACGCCCGTGCCGGCGCGCTTCAGCGAGTCATAATTGTTGAGTACCCAGAGGACGACCAGCGCGATCAGTCCGGGAACAGGTTGGTCATCGACCGTGAACTGCTCATAAACAATGTGGATGCTGGGCGGGCGAACCAGGCGGGTCGGCCACTGCGCCGGAAGCCGGTTGATCTTGTAAGCGCGCTTGTCATCCTTCTTCACTACTTCGTACGCTTTGGTGGCCCAACGGCCTTCGAGGATTTCCTTAGCGTTCTGCAAGGCCGTAAATGTTCCTACCGGCTGGTTCTCGGGCGTGCCGTGGGGTCGTACGTGCGACGGAGAGGCGTCTTCAAAATCAGGCATGTTCATGGGCGCAGCGCTATTCAGCGCATTGAAAGCCATGTCCAGCGGATGCCAGGGACCGGTGAGTTCCAAGCCAGGGTTTTGCAACGGATGAACGTCGGCAGGGACAGGTACTTCGTCGTTAAGACGCCAGCGCCATTCACTCTCGCGGTCAAGGAAATTGTCGATCAGGCCCTGGACGATGTTGCGGAATGTCCAGGCACGCCCGGAAATCGGATCCTCGAATGATTCATCCCACTTGGGCCACGCGTATTTCACACGTACTGGCTCGGAGCTCTCGAGCAGCGCGCGGCGGGCATTCAGTACCTCGGCAAAGGCAGGACGCAGTTCGCGGGTCAGCGTCGTAATCGTCTCTTCGACGTTGACGCTGCGGCCATTCACCTGTTTGGTTCCGAACAACTCGGGAAATTGCTGGAGAATCTCTTCGCGGATCATCGGCGGCCTCCGTTGTGGTTTCCATAGTAACTCTTAACTTTAGCGTGTACCGCCTGGGCGGTCAGGCCCTTGGCAATGGGTTCTGAAACGGGAAGGGTGCCAGGCTGTGCGGCGGCTACATGAAAGCTTTCGCGAGGTCGAGACATTCTCAGGGGAGCCGACTTTCTCTCTTGACATGCGACGCGGTTCGCAAGTAAATACTCGCGACACATTTCAGGTAGCCACCTGACGAGGAGCGAGCATGAACAAAGGGGACCTAGTTGAAAAGATTGCAGCCGCCCATGGCGTCAGTAAAACGGCTGCCGGGGGCGCAATCGATACCATCATCGATTCGGTCACCAGCGCACTAAAAAAAGGTGATCGGGTAACCCTGGTGGGATTCGGCACTTTCTCGGTTTCGCAGCGCAAGGCGCGGAACGGACGCAATCCGCAAACCGGAGGCGTCATCAAGATCGCGGCGAGAAGGGTGGCAAAATTCACGCCCGGCGTAGAGCTGAAAAAAGCAGTCAACAAAAAGTGATTGGCTTGCGAGCGGCAGGGCGAAAGCCCTGCTCGCATTGTCTGTGGGTCCCGCAACCCATGCACCAGCAAGCCGCCCAATCGTCGTACGACTTTCCGCACAAGCAAATCCTAGGGAAACTCCAAGCAAGCCTGCGATCCCCATCCGGGGCTAAATCCCCCTGCTATTTACAGCAACTCGGACGCGGCGCGGAAGTGCGCTCTACCGGCTACGCACTTGCGCAGGTTTTAGTCACCTTGACCATCCGGGTTTCTGGGCGGCAGCCCCCATCCTTTTGAGCTACCTGCGAGCTATCCGTCGCATCAACATGGGTAGAGGTAAACTACAAACTATGTCGATTCGTCCATTTCCCGAAAAATCCCGCTACCATTCGCAGGAATTCATTGGGGCGCCCATCACCAGCATGGATCAAGCCTACTTGGTCGCGTTCATCGATGGTGGCGCGCGTGGCAATCCCGGGCCTGCCGGGTATGGAGTTGTGATTGAGGATGAAGTGGGGCGTCCGGTCGCCGAGTTGAGCGAATTCCTGGGGCGGCAGACAAATAACTACGCTGAGTATTCAGGCTTGCTGGCAGCCCTGAATTACGTTCAGCGCCACGGATTCAAGGCGCTGAAGGTTATCAGCGACTCGGAACTGATGGTGAAGCAAATTAATGGCGAGTACAAAGTCAGCAGTCCCACATTGAAGGAGCTGAACCACCGCGCGATTGAGTTGATCGAGCAGTTGGACTGCTTTGAAATCAAGCATGTGCTGCGCGAAAAGAATCGCCAAGCCGACCGGTTGGCCAATCTGGCGATGGACCGCGGCATCGCCAAAAAAGCGCCGGCGATGAGTGCCACCGAGGTTGGCGGCGTCGCGTCGGTGGTTCCTGAGATCAACGGTGTGGTGCGCGACGGCGTCATTCAGTTCATGGGAAGTCCGCTGCCCGATGGGACGATGGTCAAGATCCGGCCGGTAAAACCGTAGTCCGGCGCTGCTCTCTCGGTCATCTTCTGCGCATACGGGCCAGAATTCGACTACGCCGACGCGGCTCGTCGGCTGACAACTTCGAGCTCTCCGAATCCCCGCTTAATCTGCGGCGGTTCCAGAATGCGTGTACCCTTCGCCGGATTCTCCACCGCCCACACCAGGGTGCGCGTCATCTGCTCGAGCAGCGTCGTACAAATCGGCTTTGGTCGAACACTAAACTTTCGCGAGGTTTTCGCAATCGACACGTCCCCGGCCATCATCTACCGAGAAAACTTTCTTGGGAGGATGGAAGCATGACTCGCGACGCGCGCCTGATGTCCGGAATTATTCTGATCACCGTTCCCACCATTCAGTATGGCGGCTATTTTCTGCTGACTTTGCTGATGAACAAAGGATCGGGCTACATGGACAATCCCCTGCGGCAGAATTTCTTTCGGGCCGGCCACGCCCATGCCGGCGTCATTGTCATTTTGTCGCTGGTCTGTCAGTTGATGGCCGATGCCGCCGCGCTTCCGGATTCCGTGACCTGGATGGTCAGGGTGGGCGTGCCTTTAGCGGCGATTCTGATGCCGCTAGGCTTTTTCCTATCGGTGAGTTCGCCGACAGCCAGTGAACCGAACGGGGCAGTCTCGCTGATTTATGTCGGAGCCGTGGTGCTCGCGATCTCGGTGCTCACGTTAGGGATTGGATTGTTGCGAGGGTTGGGCGGCCAGGTAGCTTCGTAGGATTAGCCTTCGGTGCATTAGGAAACTCGGATCCAAGTACGACGTCAGTAGGGGCCCGGTTGAGACAGGCTGCTTATGCGGCCGCCTAAAAGCCGGCTCGGGTCGATGAATAAGGGGCTTAGACGCGGCCTGAAGGCCAGCACTACCCGTCTTCCAGCGCGGTTCGCAGTGCGTCATCCAGGTCGGTGTGTTTGAACTTGTATCCCGCTTGATTCAACTTTGCCGGCAGGATGCGGGTGGAACTGAGAAGCAGCTCTTCTCCCATTTCGCCGAGGAGGGTTCGCACCACAAATTCCGGCAAGGGAAAGATGGTTGGCCGCTGCAGAACCTCGCCTAAGGCGCGCACGAAATCTTTATTCTGAGCGGGTGCGGGTCCCACGGCATTCACCGGGCCTCGCAGAGTTTCGTTCTCCAAAACGAAAACCATCGCGCCGATCACGTCGTCGAGCGCGATCCAACTCCAATACTGCTTCCCGTTTCCAACTCTGCCGCCGAGCCCCAGCCGAAAGGGCAGCAGCATCGGTTTCAGAGCGCCGCCGTCGCGCGCCAACACTACGCCAATGCGCAGGTTGACCACGCGCAAGCCTGCTTCTTTGGCCGGAATGGTCGCGTCTTCCCACTGCCGGCAAATTTCCGCCAGAAACCCGTGGCCCGTTGAACTGTCTTCGGTAAGGACTTCGTCGCCTCGGCTGCCGTAGAAGCCCGAGCCTGAGGCGCTCAGGAGGATCGTCTGCTTTCCAGACTGGCGATAGCTCTCAGCCGCCGCAGTCGCGATGGTCCTGGTGCCGCGGGCGCGACTCTCCAGAACTTCCTGCTTGAATTTTTCAGTCCAGCGGCCGGCAATGTTTTTGCCCGCAAGGTGTACAACCGCATCGAAGCTGCCCAGTTTCGCCGGATCGAGTGGCTGATTCGGATCCCACTGAACCTCGCCTGCGCCGGGCGCGCGGCGCACCAGCGCGGACGTCTCGTGTCCTCGTGCCCGCAAAGCGCCGGTGAGCGCAGGTCCCAGAAGTCCCGAAGCTCCGCTGATCAACACGCGCATGGTTCGAACCTGTAGCAATCCGGGCTTGGCCCGCTCGCGAACGGAAGGGCAGATGAGCAGCTCTAAGCACGGCGT
>CAWCMU010000003.1:0-91767 GCA_963796695.1 uncultured Acidobacteriaceae bacterium
ATATGTGAGGCAGAGCAACGTTGGCGATGGACGTATCGAGGAGTTCCATGAATGTGGCCAGGGTTACAGTGGGGCGATAATCCAAACATTGAACGGGCGCACCTCCGCCGCTCGACTGATGGAACCCGCATGCCCAAAACAAATTCAGGTTGGGCGTGGATTCCAGGCTGGCCATCAATCCTCGTACATCCAGGGAAAAGCAGAGATGATTAGCTCCCTAACTAGATTACAAGGGAAGCAGCTGGGATGCCGGATTTGGAAAGAAAACTTTTGAACTGCGGTTGCATTGACGCAGGACGCGGTCAGTCGGAGGTCAGGCGCGCACGTTGGGATCGATCTTGCTGACTAGCGAGATAGTTGCTGCCGTTCCCGTTCACTCAGATTCTGCATAACCCGAGCCATAAAGGTGAAGTGCGCGGGTAGCATTTTCTCCAGGAAGCGCTTCCCTTTTTTGGTGAGTCGTATAGATCGAGCGCGGCGGTCGCGCTGATCCGCCTTCCGCTTCACCATGCCGGCCTCTTCCAGGCCATCGATCAGGCCGCTGATTGAGGCGCGGCTGACCCCACTCATTTCGGCAAGATCAGAAGGACTCAATTCCGGCTCGGAGCAATTTTCCAGGAGCATCAAGATCGTGAACCGCCCTTGCGACGTGCCGTGGCCGGCCAGTTCACTGTCCATGGCAGCGATAAGGTCGGAGGCGACCCGCAGCAGCACCAGCGAGGTTTGCAAAGCCGTAGGGTCGAGTTCGGGATAACGTTGGGCGCACTCCCGCATGGTCTCGAACTTGGGCAGCTTTTTCAGCAGCAGCATGCAGACAGTGTAGCGCGACAGTGGAAATTCCTAGCCGATTAGGGTTGTGCGCCGTTCGCGTTCCCCACGCTGACAAAATTTCCCACGTTGATCATCGGCCTCGGATTGTTCAGGTGATAACCACTTCTTTTCACCACGGAGCTCACGGAAATACGAAAACAGGACTTCGTGTTCTTGGGATCTCCGTGCTCTCCGTGTTCTCCGTGGTGAAACCAAACATCGCTTAGGGCACCGTCGTCTCGGGACTTGCAACAACTCGCGGCCTCGCGCATCCTATGTCTATGCCAACAGAAACAGCTATTCTCGGCGGCGGATGCTTCTGGTGTGTGGAAGCCGCCATTAAACAGCTTCAGGGTGTTGAGTCCGTTCGTTCCGGCTACATGGGTGGTGGCGTCGCCAACCCCACGTATCAGCAGGTTTGCTCAGGCAAGACCGGCCACGTCGAAGTCGCCGAAATTATCTTCGATCCTGCCATCATCAGCTTCAGCGATCTCTTGCACGTGTTCTTCACGCTGCACGATCCCACCACGCTGAACCGCCAGGGCAACGATGTCGGCGAGCAATATCGCTCGGTCATTTTCTACCGCGATGAAGCACAAAAGAAGACGGCCGAAGACGTCATCGCCGAACTGACGCGCGATAAGGTGTTTGGCGATCCCATCGTGACCGCGCTTGAACCGGCCTCGACATTTTACGTGGCCGAGGATTATCACCAGAACTACCTGGCGAACAATCCAATGCAGCCGTACTGCATGTTTGTGGTCGCCCCCAAGGTGCACAAGATTCGCGAAAAGTACGCGAGCCGACTGAAGGCGTAGAAGCAGGTGGAAGAGCTGGCCTTCAGGCCGGCGTGTCCACGCCTATCTCAGGGAACCAGTCGCCTTCAGCCGACGACAGGTGCTTTCAGTGAACTATGCTTCGGCTGGATGACTCTCCCTTATCTAATAATTCTTCAAGGCGTCACAGCACTAAGCTCTGAAAACTGATAGCTGACGGCTGACAGCTGATTGCCTCTTTCCGCATCCTGCTCATTCCATGCCAAATCCAGTTCTTGACAATCGCAGATTGCAATAGCATAATTGCAAATCGTAATATGAAATTGGGAGAGAAATTACGCTATCTGCGGCTGGTCGAGGGCACGCTCCGGGGCCTCGATCGGGAGATGACCCAACAGGATCTGGTGAAGGCGTTGAAAAAAGAAACCGGTGCGGGGCTCAGCCAGTCGTACCTGTCGCAAATCGAGAGTGGAGCTCGGCCGCACCTCACCAACGCTTCGCGCATGCTGCTGGCGCGCTTCTTCAAGGTTCATCCCGGATACCTGGTCGACGATCCCGAGGGCTATCACACGGAATTGACCAGCGACCTGCGCGCCACGGAAGACCGCCTGGACCTTTGGCTGGTGAACGGAGCGGAGCAATTCACGCACGACCCTGAGCTCAGTCATGCCCTGCTCCAGGTGGCGAAGCATCAGGACACGCGCAAATGTCTAGTGCTGCTGGGCGCGATTCTTGAGACGCCGGAGTTGGTGGAGCGGCTTACGGAAGTGTTGAAGCCGAGCCTGACAACGGCGCCGCATGGCCGTCGCGCGACCAAGCGGCAGGCAGGAGCGCACTTATGACCTGGGCCATCTTTTATCTCGTGTGCTTTGTAGTGGGAGTGACCCTGAGTGTGCTGTCGTTCGTGGGTGGAACCTGGCATCTTCCCCACATGCATCTGCATGTACCGCATGGCGGACACATCGCAGGTTCCCACCCCGGCGCTGGGGCGCACGCGGGCAACGGACACAGCGGCGAGATGCCATTTTTCAATTTCGCTACCATCACCGCTTTCCTGGCGTGGTTCGGCGGCTCGGGCTACCTGTTGACGCGTTACTCGACCTGGGTAGTCACGCTGGTGCTGGTGGTTTCGACGGTCTTCGGGCTGGTGGGAGCGAGTGTCATCTTTCTATTCGTGGCCAAGTTTCTGATGGCGCACTCGCGCGAACTCGATCCTGCCGACTATGAGCGGGTCGGCGCGCTAGGCCGGATTTCCAGCCCGATTCGCGAAGGCGGAACTGGCGAAATGATTTTCTCTCTTGGCGGCACGCGACAGGTATGTGGCGTGCGCAGCGAGAGCGGCGAGGCCCTGGCCCGCGGAGATGAGGTGATCGTGACACGCTATGAACGCGGCATCGCCTACGTGCGGAGATACGACGAATTGGCAGGAAATGAAATTGAGAGCAGTTAGCAATTAGCTTTTAGCTCTTAGCTAAATGCTGATGGCTGATAGCTGACGGCTTAGAGCTAAGTGCTAACTGCTAATTGCTAATTGCTAATAGCGATTCTAAGGAGGCGTATGGGTTTCCACATTCCAACCGACGCCGTGATCATCGGGTGGTCGATTGTTGCTGTCACCGTGCTGCTCATGGCAGTCTTCACCAAACTCTACCGTAAAGCCGGTCCCAACGAAGCCTTGGTTGTATATGGCATTCGTGGATCGCGCATCATCAAGAACCACGGGTCGATCATCTTGCCCATGGTTGAAAATTGCCGCGAGCTTTCGCTCGAACTGATGTCGTTCGACGTAGCGCCGCAGCAGGACCTCTACACCAAGCAAGGTGTTGCGGTCACCGTCGAGGCGGTGGCACAAATCAAGGTCAAGAGCGATCCGGAGTCGATCATGACTGCGGCTGAGCAGTTCCTGACCAAGGCGCCACCGCAACGCGAGGCGCTCATCCGCCTGGTGATGGAAGGCCATCTCCGCGGCATCATCGGCCAACTCACAGTGGAAGAAATCGTGAAGCAGCCGGAAATGGTTGCCGATCGCATGCGCTCGACTTGCGCCGACGACATGAACAAGATGGGGTTGGAAGTGATTTCCTTCACCATCAAGGAAGTGCGCGACAAGAACGAGTACATCACCAACATGGGCCGGCCTGACATTGCCCGCATCAAGCGCGACGCCGATGTGGCGACTGCGGAAGCCGATCGCGACACCGCCATCAAGCGCGCCATTGCGCTGCGCGAGTCAGCGATCGCCAAAGCTCAAGCCGACCAAGAGCGCGTCGCGGCGGAAACTGCTTCTATGGCGCGGCAGGCCGAGGCGCAACGCGACCTCGAAGTGAAGAAGGCGACCTACACCGAGCTGGTGAAGCGCCAGCAAGCGCAGTCCGACAAAGCCTACGAAATTCAAACTAACGTGATGCAACAGCAAGTGATCGCTGAGTCGGTGAAGGTGCAGCAAGTCGAGAAAGAAGCCCAGATCAAGGTTCAGGAAGCCGAGATCAACCGCCGCGAGAAAGAACTGATTGCCACGGTCTTGAAGCAGGCGGAGATCGAGCGTCAGCGCATTCAGACGCTTGCCGAAGCTGAGCGTTCGCGGACGATGGTTGAGGCCGAAGGCCGCGCCAGCGCCATACGGGCGCAGGGTGAAGCTGAAGCCGAAATCATCTTCAAGAAAGGCGACGCTGAAGCTCGCGCCATGAACGTGAAGGCGGAAGCCTTCCAGGAGTACAACCAGGCTGCCGTCGTCGACAAACTGATTACAGGACTGCCGGAGATTGTGAAGGCGCTGGCCAGTCCGCTGTCGAACGTCGACAAGATCACGATTGTGTCGACCGGCAACGGAAATTCCGCGGGCATGCACAAGATCACCGGCGACATTACGGAGATGGCAGCGCAGGTGCCGGCCCTCTTCGAGGCGTTGTCTGGCATGCAGATGTCGGACCTGCTGGGCAAGATCCGGACGATTGGCGACAAGTCGCCAAAACCGGACGGTCTGCCACCTGCCGATGATGGGAAGGCGAAAGCCGCGGGTGCGGGAAAGTAGTTATGTATCCCACCCTCTCGCCAGAAGCAGGCGAGAAGGGTGGGGCACCCGGCGGATCCCACTTATCCGGACACCACGAATGAGTGGGGCACCCGTTGGAAAGGGCGCGAATTCAGCCGTGCCGAAGAGGGCCATCAATTTTGCTTGAGGGCTTTAGCCGACAGGACGGTTATGTTTTCCGAAGATGACAGTACGCGCTTGATGGTGATTCTGGGAGTGATTGGGACGTTGTTAGGCGTGGTGGTACGGATTGTCAGTCACTCTACTATCGCGGTTCTCTTAGGCGCCGTGGGAGGCTTGCTCGTCGCCTTTCTTTTGGCTGCGGTTCGCGGCGAGCAAGTTTGAGTGTTTGGGCTTTTTGATTTAGCTGAGAGCTGAGAGCCGATGGCCGACAGCTGATAAGGAGTTTGTTATGGCATTACTCGATCGTGTTTCAACTTTGATTCGGGCCAATCTCAACGACTTGGTCGACCGAGCCGAAAATCCCGAGAAGATGCTCAAGCAGGTAATTCTCGACATGGAGAACCAGTTTATGCAGGTGAAGACGCAAGTGGCGATTGCCCTGGCTGATCTGCATTTGCTGGAAAAGAAGAAGAAAGACAACCTCGAGAAGCATGCCGACTGGATGCACAAAGCTGAGCTGGCCGTCGCCAAACAAGACGACGAACTGGCACGAGCGGCGCTGGAACGCGCGATGAGCTTTCAGCAATTGGCCGACAGCTTCGATCAGCAAATCGCTGACCAGGAGGTCCAGGTCGAGGCGCTGAAATCTGCTCTGAAGAAGCTGGAACTGAAGCTCTCCGAGGCGCGCGGCAAGGTCGATCTGCTGATCGCGCAGCATCGCCGCTCACGCGCGGTGAGCCGCGCTGCCGATGCGCAACAGACTCCGACGGGCGAAAATCATACGTTCGACCGCATGCGGACGAAGGTCGCGCGCGAAGAGGCGCTGGGTCGGGCCAAGAACGACGTGCTGGGCGACGATATCGAAGGCCGCCTGCACGCCCTCGATCGCGAACAGAAGATCGATGCACTGCTGGAGGAAATCAAAGCCAGAAAGCGGTTGAGCGCGTAGGGGCGGAGGTCGCAGTTGGCGCCTGGCTCTCAGCCGCTAGCCGTCAGCCATCAGCATTTGTTCGGTCGCGCTACAATACCCCGATGGCTGACTCGTTCTATTTGAGCGTGTGGTTCCCCAGTTTCCGCGAAGGGGAGATGATGGCGCGCACCGTTGGCGTCCTGCGGCAGTTCCCTTTTTCGAGCGTCCGCGAAGGCGTTACGTATCTGTCTGTGCATCCCGTGTCCTGGGCCGAGCCTACCGTACTCGAGCGGCGCTTCGATCCCGGGGTTTCGCCGGAGGAGGCCGTCGACGTCGCCAGCGAGTTTGCCCACGACGACTTCGCCTTCGTCTTCGAAGCGTTCTGGGACATCTGGGTGCCGAACGACGACGAGCACGGCGAAAGCTGGATTCAGCGGCCGACCGCCGTCCGCTTCCTGGTCCACGGCTTGCAGTTCGACGATGGCATCTATGCCGACGATGGGCATATCGAGGTCGACTTCGGCCTCGACTCCGCGTTTGTGTACGAGGGCAAGCAACTCTCCCCGGTGATCGAGAAGTATCTGCGCTTCAACATTGCCAAGCTAGTGGCCTTCTCCGCTGCCGTCGAGAAAAACTGTGCCGTCAGCGGCCGGGTCTTGTGGTCGGAATCCGAAGAGAACCTGGCCCATAAGCTCATTGCCAAGCTCCAGCAAACGCAATAACGGCGAGATTGACTAAGGGTCTGTCGGCGAAGACGATCTGCGCCTTACTGAAGCTTCTCTGGTTTTCCTGCATTGCGCTTCCCTATCGATGAAGAGAAGGATGAGCTCACTGACACAAGGCGCCGCTTTGTGTAAGGTGGGCTCATGGAAAAAACACAGGTCGATGTCGATGAATTGATCGCCCGAAAAGCCAAGTTGGAACATCAAATCCAGGGGTACAAGGTCAGCTTGGCCACCGTTTCAGGACCGTGCAGCAAGTCGTCGCTGCGCAAGCAACTTGTAGAGTGCGAGATGGCACTCGAGCAGATCCGCGAAGAGCTTGGAGAAATCTAGCGGGATCGGCGAAGCCAGCAGCTGAATCACACCCCCCTTGTGTTGTGCCCAAGGTAGCGGTGTTCGATCGTCAGCTTTGCGCCCCGGCACACACTGCGGCTTCTCCCAAAAGGGAAAGAGGCCGCATGGCGCGGCCTCTGTTTTCCCTCTCGCTTGCTCTCGTTTACATGCCCTGATTGAGGCCCTTGTTCACCAGAACCTTTACGTCAACCCGCTGGTTGAGGGCGCGACCTTCGGAATCGGTGTTGGCCGCGGCAGGATGAGTGGCTCCGTAACCGGCAGGCGCCAGGATGCGGCGCATGGGAATGCTCTTCTGATTGCGCAGATAGAGCACTACGGCGGTCGCACGTTCATCGCTGAGTTTCTGATTCATTTCCTTGGTGCCGGTGGTGGAAGCATAACCGGCGACTTCGATCATGTAATTGTCGACCGTTTGTACCATCTGAGCCAGCTTGTCCAGATCAGCCTTGCCGGCGGCGTCCAGACCGGAGTCGCCCGTCGGGAAGTAAATGCCGGCTTCCGCGACCGTCTTGTAATCGCCCAGATCCGAGACGCGCTTGTTGACCATCGCGACCGCATCAGCATCCATCACGCCCAGAGCGCCGGCAGCCACGGCAGCGTTGCCGGCCGCATTAGCAGAGGTCTGCGCGGTATCAGCGGACGACTGCGCGGCCTGCGCCTGCTGCACGCCAGAATTCGCGGTCGACTGCGCCTTGGCGGTAGCGGCTTGATTGGCCGTGATCTGCTGTTCCTGCGCTACTTCAACCGCGAAGGTGTCAGGATCGAACCAGATCTTGCCGGCATCGAGCTGACCTTTCGCATTGCCCACGCCTTCAGCCGTAATGGTCAGGCCAGGCAGCATGGCAGTGACATCCATGTCGGCGCGGCGCATACGAAGCGCGCCCTTCTCACGCTCGACTTTGGTGTTGTCCGTGAGGTTGACAATGACAACTTGTCCGCCCTTCTTCTCTTTTACGTTCACCATGTCACCGTTGCGCGAGACGATCGTGCCACTCACTTTGGCTTTCTTGCCGGCAGGGATCTGCCGAGTTGGCGTTGCCGCATACATCAGGCTGGCAAACAGCATGACGCAAGTTGCGAGATACATAACCTTCAATTTCACGAAATCCTCCAATACCTAGCGTCTGATTCGTTTTCAAACAGGTCGATTGAATCCGGCGGACGCCGGACTGGCTATTCGCTGAACGTAGCAGCGCCTGACACTTACATATTCCGTATCCCAGCCTACAGAGGATGAAGGCCTGGCAATACTCCTAGAATTACCTATAAGGACCCCAAAAATGTATAGGGGCGGCGTCGAGAGCGAGCCTTGTCCGTCTTGCGAAACAACGGCGGCGCCAGCGGCTCACGATTTACAGCACGTTAATCCAGCGCTGGCCCGAGAAGGCCAAGATATCCGGCGAAAAGCTGCGCTTGGATTTCGCTACCCTATTAATTCAATTGTAGTTACGACGTGACATATTTCCTGCCGAGCGTTCAGCGGCAAGCTCCTTACACTGTGTCGACCGTCTAGCCGTACTACTACGCAAAAAAAAGGCCCGGCCATCGCCGAGCCTCTCCCACCACGATCCATCGTGGGACTATCCACTGCTCACTATGTCACTGAGGCTACTTGGTTCGGCCGCCCTCGATCTTCAGCTCAGCGGTAGCACCTGCCTGGGCTGCCGCCAAGCGCGCGGTCAGCACGCGGAACGGCGAACAGGAGACATAGTTGAATCCCAGCTGCGCGCAGAACTCAACCGACGACGGTTCGCCACCATGCTCCCCGCAGATGCCGATCTTGATGGTCGGCCGAGTCGCCCGGCCTTTCTCGGCTGCGGTCTTCATCAACTGGCCGACGCCTTCGCGATCCAGCACCGCAAACGGGTCCTGCTTCAGGATGCCTTCGGAGAGATACGCGGTCAGAATCTTGCCAACGTCGTCCCGTGAGAAGCCAAACGTGGTCTGGGTGAGATCGTTGGTCCCGAAGCTGAAGAACTCAGCCTCTTTGGCGATCTCGTCGGCCACCAGCGCGGCGCGCGGCAGCTCGATCATGGTGCCAACCAGGTATTCGACCTTGTGCTCCTTCTCGGCAAAAACCTCTTCGGCAACCCGACGCACGATGGCCGCCTGATTGGCCATTTCCTTCAGCCCGCTGGTGAGCGGAATCATGATCTCGGGCTTGACCTTCACGCCTTCTTTCGCCACCTTGACGGCAGCTTCGAAGATGGCGCGCACCTGCATCTCGGTAATCTCGGGATAAGTGATGCCCAGGCGGCAGCCGCGCATGCCGAGCATGGGATTGACCTCGTGCAACTGCTCCACGCGGTTCAGCAGCGTGCGCATTTCTTTCAGCTTGGGCGACTTCGGCTTGGTGATTTCCAGCTTGGCGATGTCGACCATCAGGTCTTCGCGGCGCGGCAGGAACTCGTGCAGCGGCGGATCGAGGGTACGGATGGTGACTGGGAAACCGTCCATGGAGCGAAAGATGCCGATGAAATCCTGGCGCTGCATGGGCAGCAGTTTGCGCAACGCGGTGCGGCGGTCCTTCTCGTTGCTCGCCAGAATCATGGCGCGCACGTGCGGCAGGCGATCCTCGGCAAAGAACATATGCTCGGTGCGGCACAGGCCGATGCCTTCGGCGCCGAACGCACGAGCCTGCAAAGCATCGCGCGGAATGTCAGCGTTGGCGCGAACACCCATGCGGCGGAAGGGCTCGGCCCATCCCATGAGCTTGAGCAGCTCAGGATCGTCGGGGCGCGCCGCCACAGTTTTGAGCTGGCCATTAATGACTCGGCCCGTGGTGCCGTCGACCGAGATCCAGTCGCCCTCTTTCAGTGTCTTGCCATGGACGCGCATCACGCGCGCCTTCTCGTCGACTTCGATATCGCCGGCGCCGGCCACGCAGCACTTGCCCATGCCGCGGGTCACGACGGCCGCGTGGCTGGTCATGCCTCCACGCGAGGTAAGGATTCCAGCAGCAACTTCCATACCGGCAATGTCTTCCGGCGTGGTCTCGCCGCGTACCAGGATGAGCTTCGCGCTCTTGTCCTTATTGAACTTCTCCACCGCATCCTCGGCGGTGAAAACAATCTGCCCGACGGCCGCGCCCGGCGATGCCGGCAAGCCGGTGGCGAGCACTTCAACGTCCTTGCCTTTCTCATCGAGGCTGGGAACAAGGAAATCGTAAAGCTGGTTGGGTTCGACCCGGAAGATCGCTTCTTCCTTAGTGATCAGCCCCTCTTCCACCATCTGGATGGCGACACGAACCGCAGCGCGGCCGGTGCGTTTGCCGTTGCGCGTTTGCAACATGTACAGGCGGCCATCCTGGATGGTGAACTCGAAGTCCTGCATGTCGCGATAGTGCTGTTCCAGCCGCGTGGTGATCTCGCGCAGCTGGTTGTAGACATCGGGCATGATCTTCTCGAGCTCCGAGATGTGGACCGGGGTGCGGATGCCGGCCACCACGTCCTCGCCCTGCGCGTTCATCAGGAACTCGCCGTAAAACTCTTTGACGCCGGTCGCGGGATTGCGCGTGAAGCCCACGCCGGTGCCGCTGGTCTCGCCCAGGTTGCCAAAGACCATGGCCTGCACGTTGACCGCAGTACCGAGCATGTCGTCGATGTTGTTAATGCGGCGATAGTGCTTGGCACGGTCGTTCAGCCAGGAGCGGAACACCGCATCGCGCGCCATCACCAGCTGCTCGTGCGGATCCTGCGGAAACTCGCGCTTAGTGTGCTTCTGCACCACCTTCTTGTAATCGGCAATCACTTCCTGCAACGCCTTGGCGTCAAGGTCGGTATCGAGCTTGGCCTTCTTCTGCTTCTTCTTGCCGTCGAAGACTTCTTCAAAGGCGTGCTTGGGGATGTCGAGCACCACGCTGCCGAACATCTGGATGAGGCGGCGATACGAGTCATACGCGAAGCGCGGATTGTTAGTGCGCTTGGCCAGCCCTTCCACCGACTTGTCATTCAGGCCGAGGTTGAGGATGGTGTCCATCATGCCGGGCATGGAGAACTTTGCGCCCGACCGCACGCTGACCAGCAGCGGATTATCAGCTCCGCCGAGCTTCTGTCCCTGTAGCTGCTCGAGGCGGCGAAGCGCTTCGTCCATCTGACGATTTACTTCGTTCGAAACGGTGTGGTTCGGCATGTACTCGCGGCAGGCTTCGGTCTGGATGGTGAAGCCCGGAGGCACGGGCAAGCCGGCGTTAGTCATCTCGGCCAGTCCTGCACCCTTGCCGCCGAGTTCGTCTTTCATCTTGCCGTGGCCTTCGGCGTGTCCGTCGCCAAAGAAGTACACGTACTTGGTAGCTTGCGCTTTGCCAGCCGCGTTTTCCAGCTCAGTTGTAGGAGTGCTCATGGGAAGTCCTTTATGGTTTGCTGTGAACGAGTAAGGATAATGGTACGCCGAAATCAATGCTGCTTGTTGCGAAGATGAGGGTTGTTATTGGCGCCATAATGTAAACAAATTTTGGCTAGCGCTTTGTATCAGGGCACGACTTCAGTCGCGCCGAACGGCATCGTGTCATTGCAGGGCTTTAGCCCCTGCGAACGGCAGACAGGGGCTGAAGCCCGAATCTTCAAAGAGCTTTTGCGGCACGTCTAAAGACGTGCTCTGATACAAACCTACTCTTCTTCAAACCGTGAGACCTTTGTGTCCTCGGTGGTGAATTTTCTACTTGCCTTCGGTCACAATCTCACTAAAGTCGGCAATATTTGAAACACCCGCCAGCAGAAAGAACAGCATCAAAATGCGGCGGGTCCGAACGGCTTCGTCGTCGACCATAACCATAACCTTGTCGAAAAACGTATCTACTGGACAGCGTAAGGCCGCCACTTTAGCCAAGGCTTCGCGATAGTTTTTTTCTCCTGCCAATTGCTGAATATCGTGGAGAAAAGATGGAACGAGCATCGCTAAATTCCGTTCGGCACCGGCTTCGAAGTTCTCGGGGTTCTTGAACTCGATTCCAACTGATGTAGCGACGCGCGATTGTTCTTTTCGTTGCTGTTCGAGAGCCGGTCCAATAATGTTCTTAATTCGCTTGAACGCGATCGAAATGGAGACAAAATCTTCCGACCCGCGCACTTCGCTGACCGCCTCCGCGCGCGCGATCGCATCCACTACATCGTCGCTGCCGGCGGCGAGCACAGCCTTCACCACGTCGTAGGCAAACCCGCGAACATCGCGCAGATAGAACTCCAGGCGCTCGCGCATGAAATTCGCCACCGCTTCTTCGAAGTTCACTTCTCGCGAGAACCGCCGTTCGGCCTCGGAACCAGCGTATTCTGCGCGGGCATCCGCAAACAGCTTGGCGATGGGCTGGGGAATTTTGTGCTCGGCGATGATCTTCACGATGCCATTGGCTGCCCGTCGCAACGCGAACGGATCCTTCGATCCGGTCGGCTGCAATCCCAGCGTAAACATTCCGGCAATGCTGTCGGCCTTGTCGGCGATGGCCAGCACGGCGCCCTCAATGCTGCGAGGCACAGTGTCGTCCATCGACGCAGGTTTGTAGTGGTCGTAGATGGCATCGGCGATGGCCTCATGATTGGCCTCGGGCATGAACGGGTCGAGCTCCTGCGCGCGCGCGTACAATCCGCCGATGATGCCTTGCAGTTCGGTAAACTCTTTCACCAGTTCGGTCGTGAGATCGGTCTTGCAGAGCAAGCCGGCTTTGAACACGATGCCCGGCCGCACCGTTCCGCCGGCGCTGCGGATTGTCTCCGCGATGAGGCTGCCCAGTCGCTGCACTCGGATCGCCTTCTCGAAGTAGCTGCCCAGGTCCTTCTGAAAGGTCACCGACTTCAGCATGCTGACGCGATCGCGCAGCGGAATTTTCTGGTCGGTCTCCCAAAAAAAGCGGGCGTCGTTGAAGCGGGCGCGCAGCACGCGCTCATTACCATGGCGAATCAGTCCATCGGGATCGCCCGAAGTGTTGAGCACCGCGAGGAAGTGCGGCAGCAGCTTGCCACCGGCATCCTCGAGCGCAAAATATTTCTGGTGATCACGCATTACGGTCACCAATACTTCATCGGCGAGCGAAAGGAATTCTGGATCGAAGTTGCCCAGCACCACCGAAGGAAACTCGGTTAGGTTCACCACCGTGTCGAGCAGAGACTTGTCCTCGCGCCAGCGCGCTCCCGGAATCTCGCGGGTTGCAGCGACCAGCGCCTTACGAATGCGATGCTCGCGCTCGGCTGCACTGGCGATGACCGATCCGTCGGCCAGGGTCGCAACATAATTTGCCGGCAGCCGTATCGCCAGCGGTCCAGACGACAGAATACGATGGCCTTCACTAGTTCCACTGGCACGAATGCCGGCGAATTCCAGTGGCACCACTTCACCGTCGAGCAGCGTCACCAGCCAGCGTACCGGGCGCACGAAGCGCTCGGCCGACTTGCCGCGCCAGTACATGCTCTTCGCCCAGTAAATGCCGGCAATCTCCTTAGGCAACGCTTCGCTCAAGATGTCGGCTGCGGGACGGCCTTTCTTCTGCACCGTGGCCGCCAGGTATTCGCCTTTGGGAGTGGTCATCTTCTCCAGCGACGTGACCGGAACATTAACCTTGCGCGCAAAAGCCTCAGCCGCCGGTGTTGGCGCTCCATCTTTGTAGGCGACCTTGAGCGAAGGACCGGTAATCTGCTCGCTGATGTCAGGCTGCGCGGGTGAGATGCCGGAGACCACCACGGCTAGACGCCTTGGAGTGGAGTAGGACTCAACGGCAGGGCTTTGGCCGAGTCGTTCGCGCTGCAACAAATCGCCGACACGCTTGGCGAGTTCCTCGCGTGCGCTGTCGATCATTCGTGCGGGAATTTCTTCGGTACCAATTTCAAGTAGGAAGTCAGGCATAAGAAAGAAGCTATCAGCCGTCAGCTGTCAGTTAGAAGTCGCCGGGACGCACCTTCAAATCTCGCGCCCGCTTTCGACGACGGGATGGAACTTCTAAAACCAACCTCGACGCGCAAACCCTAAACGCGCTTCGGATCAAGCGCCTACGAGCGCGAAAGATGATAGTCCTGCCCTTCAGGGCGGTAGTTTTCATGAAAGGTCGCGAGTCCCACAGGACGGCAAAAACTCCTGTCGTGCCAGGGCGCTCATCTTTCATTCCTTACCGTTAACCCACCGTTGAAACGGTGGGCTGTCCTATTTCGTCCCGCTGCCGGACTCCGAAATCGCAGAGCAAATATCTTGACAGTCCAGTTGCCGCAACGCTACTTTTTCGTCGCTCTCTACGATCTCGTCACGGCTAACTGCGCGGACGCTTTACCCCCGGGTGCTTCACCCTTGTCGCCCGCTTTTGGCGAATGGGTGGGCGCGACGACCTCGGCTTTCTGCTGATCGACGTAAGCCTTGGCCACTCCTACCGCCAGCGCACGAATGCGAGCGATGACGCCAACCCGCTCGGTCACGCTGATGGCGCCGCGGGCGTCCAGAATATTGAACAGGTGCGAACATTTCAGGCATAAATCAAAAGCTCCCAGCACCGGGAAACGGAGCAGGGCCGCTTTTCGCTCTTCGTTTTTTGCTTCAGGAACTGCGTCAGGATCGGCATCGCGTTTTTCGCTTTTCGCCATTCGCTGTTCGCCAGAATCTTTGTCGTGCTTCTCGCGCCCGTGCCCCATGCTTTCGCCCTCTTTTGGCGCAGGGGTGGGAGACGACAGTCGAGCGTAGTCGGCCAGCAGCGCCTGACACTCGGCCTCATACAGCTCAAGATGCTTCCAGGCCTTCGCGACATCTGCCATCTCAAAGTTGTAAACGGAAAACTGCAGCTCATCCTTCAGACGAATCTTCCCGTACTTCACCGGCCGGCCGTCGGGATCGACGACCCAGGTGATGTCGTAAATGCTGTCGACGTCCTGAAGAAAGGCCGCGATGCGCTCGAGTCCGTAGGTCAACTCTGCCGAAATCGGGTCAAGGTCGATG
The DNA here is from genome assembly GCA_963796695.1 of uncultured Acidobacteriaceae bacterium. Lineage (GTDB taxonomy): Bacteria > Acidobacteriota > Terriglobia > Terriglobales > Acidobacteriaceae > Bog-257. The sequence goes on from CAWCMU010000003.1 coordinate 14,632, forward strand.
CCGCCGCACTGCTGGAAATAAGTGAACTGGGTAATCTCCAGTCCATCCAGCATGACCTGCCAACCTATGCCCCATGCGCCCAAGGTCGGCGACTCCCAGTTGTCCTCTTCGAACTTAATGTCGTGCTTACGAAGGTCGACGCCAATTGCCTGCAACGATTCAAGATAGAGCTCCTGCACATTGGCTGGCGGGGGCTTCAGGATCACCTGAAACTGAAGGTGCTTGAACAGCCGATTCGGGTTCTCGCCATAGCGGCCGTCGGCCGGGCGTCGCGAAGGTTGGGTGTAGCCGACGCGATACGGCTTCGGTCCCAGCACACGCAGAAACGTCTCCGGAGCCATGGTGCCGGCGCCGACCTCGACATCGTAGGGCTGTTGCAAGACGCAGCCGTGTTCGGCCCAGAACGATTGCAGGCGCAGGATCAATTCCTGGAAGGTCAGCGGATTGGAGGAGGAAGGCAAATGAGTTCGTCCCGGAAATTGTGGCGGGGCTGAAGCCCCCGTTAGTTGTGGCGTCCCCGAAGGGACTCGCGTTCCTTAATGAATGTTACCCAGCGCTGAAGCGCTGGGCTACCAGAAGGCCCACCCTTCACCTTTACTGCTCTTCCACTTCAACTCGTACCATCGTCACAGCTTGGCCAGCATGCTGGCGGTCACGAGTTTCTTCTCGATGTGGCGCTCGATGATCTGCACCAGCAAGCGTCGCAAATCGCTGTATTGCGCCTTTGCTCCCGACTTCCCAGCCTTCGAAGCAGCCTCGGCCGCCAAAGCGCCTTCCGCGTCCGGCTCTGCGAAACTTTCCACCGGCGCCCGAAACATTTGCCGCGCCAGCATTCGCGACTCAGGCGCCAGTTGCGACGACGCCAGCCGCTTGTGTTGTACGCACATCAACCCATCGGCGAGTACATGATAATAAGCGCCACTGCCGTTCAACGTCGCACCGCAAGCCATGCAGGCGTCCAGCTCGGGCAAAAATCCCACCAGCCGCACCAGCCATAGCTGGAAGTAGGTCAGCGGCATCCAGATGGAACCAGATTGCAACTGCTGTAGCACCGAAACTGCCAGCCGGAAGATCGCGTCGTTAGCCTCTCGGTCCGGCAACAACTCGTCCAGCGTCTCGCCTACATGTTCCAGCGCGACCACCCGCGGATAGTCGATTACGGCCGACAACGGCGATTCCAGGATGTCGCAAGAATCCAGGCGCGCCAACTCCTGTCCTTCGCGATCGTCGTAGTAGGCCCGGACTAGCGTCAGCGGCTCAAGCGCTCCGCCGAAGCGCCGCTTGGACCTCTTCGCCGAGCGCGCAATGCCTTTGACTTTTCCTTCGCTTCGGGTAAAAAGCGTCACCAGCAGGTCAGCCTCGCGCAGCGGATAGGTTCGCAATACGATGGCTTCCGACTGCTTCAGTGACATGGATTTTCGGCGACGCCGTCAATGCTCGATTCTACTGGCAGAGATTGCGATGTGCAAAGCGATTGGAACAGCTTGCGCACAGATGGACTTTATGTGGGAAATCGCTGGGCGGAACGAGCTTTCGCCTTGGCTGCTTCTTCTTCCCGGTTCTTTGGTGCAGCGGTAGTTTCCAGGGAACGCAGCAGGCGCGACGACACGGCCGCAATTCCCTCGATGGCTATGGCAAACGCCTCTTCGTTTGCCTTGGATGGCTTGCTGAAGCCGCTGATCTTCCTCACAAACTGAAGCGACGCTGCGCGAACTTCTTCGGGAGTCACCGGGGGATCGAAGTTGAAAAGGTTTTTGATGTTTCTGCACATAAACAGCCTCAGGGCAATCGCAACTTTACGACCTAGAGAGTAATTCTAAATGCATTGGCTTGAGGATGCCGCGCCCGCAAACTGGTGGAGTTGAAGTCGAACATCGGATCCCATCTGCGGCGAAGCATCTCTTTTGGCCATCTCACTGGCAAAATGTCACAATAGGTTTTTTCTGATCGGACGTTGCTATGAACTCGGTGCGAATGGACAAGTGGCTGTGGGCCGCACGCTTCTTTAAGACGCGGGCACTGGCAGCGCGAGCCTGCGAACTAGGCAGGATTCAATCGAACGGGCAGCTGGCCAAACCGGCGCGCGAGGTTAAGGTTGGCGACAAGCTATGCGTGACCAACGATGGCGGCGAGTTTCAGATTGAAGTTCTGCTGCTGAGTGAAATGCGCGGCCCGGCGCCGGTGGCGCAAACCCTCTATCGCGAGTCTGACGAGAGCCGCGAACTTCGGGCCAAAGCTGCCGCCGAACGCAAAGCGCTGATACAGTTTGGAGACGCGCCTGTAGGCCGCCCTTCGAAACGCGATCGGCGAAGAATCATCCAGTTCCGTGGGCGACCCTGACCGAACCAGCCGACGCTTCCCTGGTCTAGTCCCGCGGATCTTTCCCAAAGGCCAAGCCACAAGCGCAAGGTCGAAGGTCACGCGACGACGTGATGCTGGTTTCAGACTTGTACACCTTCCCGATGATGTAATTTCCCTGTACATAATCACGGAAAAGCATTGGCCCTGAGCGTACAATTTCGCTCGCTGGCGGTCTTATCATCAATACGTCACGGCCGACAGCTTCTTTCATAAAGCATTTACGTTCATAGCAGTTCTTTTGGAGGAGTCATGGCATTCTCGGTTCAGGTTCGTTTAGTAGAGTCAGCGGGAACCAACGGCAGCACCTCAAGCAGCCCGGTTGTGCATGCCGAGGCGGAGTATGAATTTTCGAGTTTGGAATTAGCCCGCGAAGCTGAAGAAGCAGCCTGCAAGGGCGCCGTTCTATTGCTGCCGCGCCGGTCGAACGCGCGCAGCGACGAGGACTGGATTGACCATCCGGATCGCTCCGACGCCGCCGACGTTTAATCGACAGCTTATCCCTTAATAGGCCGACACACCGGTGCCCCAGGCGAGAGGCTTCGCTGAACGATAACTCATCCGCCCTACTATTGAGGCGGCCCGAAGAGAGCGGTCGTGTCCTAAAGGCGCAAGTTTAGGACACTGCCAACCAAATGGTTTTTGCATAAGCTTCAGAGTTCGTGCTAAGTTTCAGTGTTTCAACATCCACGCGTATCTGTCGTGGATAGGTCCCCTATGACTCGCCTCCTCATCGTTGAAGATCAGCCCAGCGATCTCCAGATTGCCGCCGACATAGCCCGTTCGCTCAACTTCACTGAAATCGAGGGGCGAGTATCCGCGACGGCTGCGAAGCTTTATCTTGACGGCATCATCAACGGCAATCAACCTAAGCCCAAAGTGATCGTCCTGGACCTCGACCTGGGGTATGAAAGCGGTCACGAATTACTTAGGTTTTGGCACAGCAATCCGGCGCTTTCCTGCATCCCAATGATTATCTGGACGGCGCTGGGCAAGGAGCAACAGGAGCTTTGCCAACTCTTCAACGTGAACGCGGTGGTTGCCAAGTGGGAAGGGGCAGCCGCCCTGAAACGGGCGCTGGAACCGTTCACGAGCTAAGTATCTGGGTCACTTTTCAAAAACCGCAAGCTATCCGTCTTAAGCCACAGCTTCCTGCCTGCGCAATGTCACAAGTTAATGTGATGCAGTAATATGGTGATCTTCTATCTGACCGAAGTTTAAGGGGAAATCCATGAGCAAATTGGCGGAGATTATCTCCCGCAACGAGGAAGGCATTCGCACCGATTGGCTGAACAATATGACCAAGTCGGTGCAGCGAACCGATCTGATGAGTAAGACGGAGCGTGAGGAACAGAGTCGCGCCCTGCTCGGTGCCTTGGTGAAGGGAGTGAAATCTGACGAATCGGCGGACCTCACCGGGTCTGCCTGGAACGATGCCAAGGACTTGCTGAGGGATATTTCGGCTTCGCGCGTTCGTCAAGGCTTCAGTCAGACGGAGACTGCGACCTTCGTTCTGTCGTTAAAACAGCCCCTGTTCAAAACGCTGCGGAAGGAACTCGGCGGAAACCAGGACGAGCTGTTTAATGCGATCTGGACATCAACCGAGCTGCTTGACCGGCTTTCCATGCTGACCACCGAAGCGTACATGGCAACCCGGGAAGAATTGATTTCCCGGCAACAGCAGGAGCTGATGGAGCTTTCCACACCCGTGGTGAAGCTTTGGGAGGGAATCCTGGCGCTTCCCGTGATTGGCACGCTGGACAGCGCACGCACCCAGGTCGTGATGGAAAACCTGTTGCAGACGGTGGTAGCGACCAACTCCAAATACGCGATCATCGACATCACGGGCGTGCCCACGGTGGACACGCTGGTAGCCCAGCATCTGCTGAAAACGATTACCGCAGCGCGCTTGATGGGTGCGGAGTGCATCATAAGCGGCGTGAGGCCACAAATCGCGCAAACCATCGTTCATCTGGGAATCAATCTGGAAGATGTCATCACCAAGGCGCGGCTGTCGGATGCTTTTGCGCTGGCCTTACAGAGGAGTGGAAAGATGGTGGTTCGGCGCACTCCCGAAGCCGGACAGACGGGCAACTTTATGCCATCAGGCCGGGAGAGCTAAATGGACCGTATCCCGATTCTACGCATGGGCTCTTTCCTGCTGATCACCATCCAGGTTGACATGCACGACAAGCTGGCGATGCAGCTACAGGATGATGTCACCCAGCGAATTTCCGACTGGGGTTCGGCGGGCGTGCTGATTGATATTTCATCGCTCGAAATTGTGGATTCCTTCATTGGCAGGATGTTGGCCAATATAGCGGCGATGTCGCGGGTCCTGGGCGCGGAGACCGTGGTGGTCGGCATGCAACCGGCGGTCGCCATCACGCTGGTGGAGCTTGGCATGTCGTTGCCGGGCGTGCGTACGGCTCTTAATGTCGAGGCGGGGATGGAGCTTTTATACCACAGCCGCAACACCATGCAGTTGGGGACACGGGATGAGCACACTGAAGCGTGAACAGATGCCGCTGAAGAATTCCAGCGACGTGGTGCTGGCCCGTCAGAAAGTGCGGCAGTGGTCTACGGAACTGAAGTTCAGTCTGGTGGACCAGACCAAGCTGGTTACGGCGGCCAGCGAACTCGCACGTAATGCCCTTGACCACGGCCAGGGCGGCGAAATGACCATCGAAGTGGTCAACGGGCTCTCCAAGGCAGGGATCAGGCTGATCTTCGAAGACCATGGACCTGGCATTCCGGATGTTGAAGCCGCGCTCAAAGACGGATTCACTACCGGTTCCGGCATGGGGCTCGGATTGGGCGGCAGCAAGCGCCTGGTAAACGAATTCAGTATTGAATCCGAAGTGGGTAAGGGGACCCGCATCACGGTATTGCGATGGAAATAGCTCTCTCGGAATACGTGGCGGTTGGGGATGGCAGTGCCGTGGGCGAAGCCAGGCGCAAAGGCAATGCGACTGCCGAAAAGCTGGGCTTCGACGAAGTCAAGTGCGGCCAGTTCGCACTGCTGGCTTCTGAAGTATCTCGCAATGTCCTGCTCCACGGCGGCGGCGGACAGGTCCTCATCCTGGGGATAGCCAGCAATGATGGTCCCGTAGCACGCATTCTTGCCCTAGACAAAGGCCCGGGAATCGCCAACATCACGCAAGCTATGGAAGACGGATTTTCCACGGCCGGAACCATGGGCGAAGGCTTAGGGGCGATCAAGCGGATCGCCAGCACCATGGAAATTTTTACGGCGCGCACCGGCACTATCGTTTTCATCGAGATCTCCGGCGTTACCTCGAACCACCATTTGCAGGTAGCCGGCTTGGCCGTACCCTATCCCGGCGAACGTCTTTGCGGCGATGCCTGGACCTTCCACCAGAGCCCTGACCGCACCTTGATCCTGATTGCGGATGGGCTGGGGCATGGATGGGAAGCCGCCGAAGCCGCCAACGAAGCCCTGGCCGTGTGCCACGCGCGGACTGAGCGCTCTCCGGGTGAGATTTTGTCTTACGTTCACGATGCCCTGAAGAAGACTCGCGGAGCCGCGGCGGCGATCGCTGAAATTCGTAACGCTGAAGGAACGCTGACGTACGCCGGAGTGGGAAATACCAGTGCCGTGTTGTTGAGCCAGCAAGCGTCACGAAGTTTGGTTTCTCACAATGGCACGCTGGGGATGACCGCTCCCAAGATTCAGGAGTTTAAAGTGGAATGGCCGAAGGACGGCATCCTGATCATGCATTCCGATGGCCTACAGTCGCGTTGGGACCTATCAACGTATTCGGGTCTTCTGGCACGGCACGCGGCTGTGATCGGCGGTGCCCTGTTCCGCGACTTTCGACGGCTTCGCGATGATGCCAGCGTGGTAGTGGTGAAGGCCGCTTCTTGACCCATGTCTGCCCCCATCCTCAGTATCGCGCTGCGCACCGAACGTGACGTCGTTCAAGCCCGGCAAAGAGCCAGAGAACTGGCCTCGCTGCTGGGCTTCGACAACCAGGACCAGATCCGTTTAGCCACAGCTACCTCGGAGATGGCGCGCAACGCCTTTCGTTACGCCAAAGATGGCAAGGTCACGTTCAACGTGGGATCGGAACCACCTCAGCATCTGGAGGTGTCTGTCACTGATTCCGGCCCCGGCATCGAAAATCTGGACGAAATCATGGAAGGCCGTTACCGGTCGGAAACCGGCTTGGGCATGGGCATCATCGGCACTAAGCGGTTGATGGACCGCTTCAGCATCAAGTCTGAGCCATCGGGAACGTCCGTGGAGATGTCGAAACGTCTGCCGCGAGGCGTTGGATTGATGACCGCCGCGTCGATTCGCGGGATTTCGCAGACCTTGCAGGCCAGAGAGCCGGAAAACCCTTATGGCGAGATTGAGCGTCAAAATCAGGAGTTGCTGAAGACTCTACAGGAACTCCGGTCACGTCAGGACGAGTTGATGCTTTTGAATCGCGAGTTGGAAGACACCAACCGCGGAGTCGTTGCCCTCTATGCTGAACTCGACGAGCGCGCCGATTACCTGCGACGGGCTTCTGAGCTGAAAACCAAATTCCTCTCCAACGTTTCACACGAGTTTCGCACTCCGCTTAATTCCATCATCTCGCTAGCGCGCCTGCTGATGCAGCGGATGGATGGCGACCTGAGCGGCGAGCAGGAAAAACAAGTTCGGTACATCGAATCCTCCGCTCGCGATTTGCAGGAGATGGTGAACGATCTGCTCGATCTGGCCAAGGCCGAGGCCGGCAAGATCAAGATCCGCACCAAGGAGTTCGAGGTCGACGAGTTGTTCAGCGCTCTGAAGGGGATGTTGAAGCCGCTGCTCGCCGACAATCTTTCGGTCGATCTGATCTTTGAGGAGACCCGAGGCTTGCCGCCGCTTCGTACCGACGAAGGCAAGGTTTCGCAGATCCTCAGAAACCTGATCTCGAATGCCCTGAAATTCACTCCAAACGGCAAAGTCACGGTGTGCGCCAGCGCGACGGAGAACAGGGGCGTCTTATTTGAAGTGGAAGATACCGGCATTGGCATCGCGGCAGAGCATCACGAGTCGATCTTCCGCGAGTTCAGCCAGGTGGATAACCCGCTACAGGAGCGGCATCGCGGCACCGGTCTGGGCCTGCCGCTCTGTAGAAATCTGGCCATGCTGCTGGGCGGCCGGGTGTGGCTGGAAAGCGAGATGGGCGTCGGCTCAAAGTTCTTCGTAGAAATTCCTCTGGTGTACAAAGGCGAATCGTTGCCGGCCGAGGACGCGGCTATCGTTCCTGTCCCTGAGTTTCATCGCTTGCCGGTACTGTTCCTGGAGAGCGATCCGGCCCAGGCGTCTCAGTTGGAGGCGCATTTGCGGCAGACGGAGTTCCAAACGATTGTCACCACGGATGTTGTCCAGTCGGACCTATGGATCGGCAGACATACGCCTGCGGCCGTTGTAGTGAATGCAAGTGCCGATGGTGGTCGCTCATGGGAGTTCCTGCGACGAGTACGGGAACAACATCCGGCATTGCAGTTAGTAGTCACTGGCGCTCCAGATGACTCACAACGCGCTATCGCGGAAGGCGCGAGCGTTTTCCTGCCCGCACCGGTAACGCGCGAGGTCTTGTTGCGCGAACTGCGGCAAATGACCACCCAGATGGAGCCGCGCCACCTGCTCATCGTGGACGACAACGAGGTATCACGCTACATCGTGCGCGAATTGTTGGATCGGCCGTGGCTAACCATCAGCGAAGCCGGCAATGGCAGAGAGGCGCTTCGCCTCATCGCCGCCGAGCCTCCCGATGCTTTGATTCTCGACCTGCTGATGCCGGACATGAGCGGCATCGAGGTGTTGCGGCAGCTTCGCCAGGACTCGCCGACTCAAACCTTGCCGGTGTTGATCTATACCTCCAAGACCTTGACGGATGCCGAACAATCGCAACTCGAGGAGATGGGGACGAGCGTCGTCCGCAAAGAAGATGTGTCCTCGCGGCTCTCTGCGCGACCCTTCCTTGACTGGCTCGCCCAGGCGGGACTTTCGCCCGAAAAGAGTCTTTCGGAGCAAAATGCCTGAAGCGCGCACCCGCATCCTGATCGTCGACGACCACGAGGAGAATCGCTATGTTCTCTCACGTCTACTGGAGCGATCAGGATATGAAACGGAACAAGCCTCAACCGGACGCAGCGCGCTCGAACGGGTTCAGTCCTGGCTTCCCGATGTCACCATTCTGGATGTGCAGTTACCCGACATGTCAGGCTACGAAGTGTGCCGCAAGATCAAGCGCGACCCACGAACTTCGCAGGTAGCAGTGCTGCAAATCTCAGCCTCGTTTCTATCAAATGAAGATAAAGCCAAGGCGCTGGAAGTGGGCGCCGATGGATACCTGACGCATCCGATCGATGGGGTTGTGCTGATCGCGACGGTGCGCTCGTTGCTGCGCCTGCGTCATGCCGAGAGGGCAGCGCGGGAATCCGCGGAACAGTGGCAATCGACTTTCGATTCCCTGCCGGAGGGCCTGGCGTTCGTGAGCCCCGAAGGCAATCTGGCGCGCATGAACAACGCTTTCGCCGAGATCTGCGGACTGTCAAAGACTTGCGATCGGGACGTTTCGGCCTCAGAGGTACTGCAACGCGTGCTGGGAACCAGCTCCCCCCTTCAGCACGGAGTACTCGAGCGCTACGTTGGCGATTTCGAAGTAGGACGGAGAGTGCTCCAGGTTACGATCGACTCCGTCGGAGACGAGAACTTGCAGATCGGCAGAGTCATCGTCATCACCGATGTGACCGATCGCAAGCTGGCGGAATACGCGTTACGTACCGCCGAAAAATTGGCTGCCACCGGCAAGTTGGCGAACGCTATCGCGCACGAGATCAACAACCCTCTTGAGGCTCTGACCAATCTCGTCTACCTCGCACAAACCGTGACGCAGCAGGCTTCGGTCGCCAGCTACCTGACCATGGCCAACGAGGAATTGCAGCGTATCGGTCGCATTACTAAACAGACGCTGGCGTTTCACCGCGACACGCTGCATGCCGTTCCGGTGGATGTGGGCGGGTTGGTCGGCGACGTTGTAGCCCTTTATCAGAAATCGGCAGCGGCGCGGCAGGTGGAGATTCTGTGCGATCGGCAACCGACGTTGGCTATCAATGCGTTTCCCGGCCAGCTCGCTCAGGTGTTCGCTAATCTGCTGCGCAACGCCACCGAGGCGGCGCCGCCGAACAGCCAAGTCAAAATTCGAGTGCGCTCGGCTTGGCGCCAGAATCGGCAGGGCGCTCGCGTGACCATCCACGATCGCGGCCCGGGCATTACCAAGGACATTCAGGATCGCTTATTCGACCCGTTCTTCACAACGAAAGAACTGAAGGGCTCGGGACTAGGCCTGTGGGTGTCGAAGACCTTGGTCGCGAAACATAAAGGCACGTTGCGATTCCGCTCGACCACGGCGAACCACGGAACCACCGGCACGACCTTCGAGGTCTTCCTGCCGGTCGGCGCGCTGGAGCCGGGCGAGACTGAACCCGCGGCCTAGACTTCCCTCCTGTCGGTAGTGATCAAATCTTCCACGCTGAAAGAATGCCGGCTCCCGGGTCTACAATTCTGGTATGTCTCGCATATCACGATTGGAAAAAGATCAGGTCGATCAGGAAACCGGAAAGATTTACGACACCTACCTCCAGGAACGCGGCAATGTGCCGAATATGTTCCGCACCGTGGCACACCGGCCGGAAATCTTTCGCACCATGATTGCGCACTTCCGCGCCGTCATGAACAGCGGGACTGTGCCTCAAAAGCTGAAGGAGCTGGTAATCGTCAGAACATCGCAATTGAACAGTTGCGAGTATTGACTCGCGTCCCACACCGCCTTGGCAAGGCGGCACGGCTGGAGCGAGGAGCAGGTCAGCGACCTGGCCAACTTCCGCGATCGCAGCGATTTCAGCGATGCTGAAAAGGCCGCGCTCGAATTGGCCGAGCGCGTCACGCGCGACTCCAACAGCGTAGATGACGCCTTCTGGAACGAGCTCCGTAAATATTACGACGAAGGCGAGATCATCGAGCTGCTGGCGGCGATCGGCTTATTCAACTACTTCAATCGCTTCAACAACGCGCTGCACATGGAGCCGACGAAGTGAGTAGTCAGTAGTCAGCAGGCAGTAGTCAGTAGTAAGTGGTGAGTAGTCAGTTGTCAGGAGGCAGTAGGCAGTAGTCGTTCGTCAGTTGGGCTTGGTGCGTGAGAACTGGAGTTTGGCCTTGGCGTGGAGCACAGCGGCCTGGAGACAAGCGCCGTAGGCGCGAAATAGTCTAGCCCAGCACGTAGGCGGACGGGGGTCCCCGAGTCGCGCTGCTTTTGTGCGAATTGGGGTGGGACGGCGGAGTGCTGGGTTAAGTGGGAAACTATGCGAATCCCGTAGGGACGACAGATGTTTTCAAGCAGACACTTTGCAAGCGGATTTCAAGAATGTGGGCTTCGGCCCCGGAAAAAATCGTGCAGGGGCTGAAGCCCGACCTTTTATGGCATTCGTTCGGCACGTCTAAAGACGTGCCCTGATACAAACCTGTTGTGTCGAGGCGGGAATGCAACCTTTGCGGAATGCCGTCTCTGATAGCTGATAGCTGATAGCTGATAGCTGATAGCTGATAGCTGATAGCTGATAGCTGATAGCTGATAGCTGATAGCTGATAGCTATTCGCTCGCGACCAACTTCGGCGCGAACCTCATGCCGTAGAACAGCACCACCGCCGACAACGCCACGGCTACCACCATCGAGGTGAGACCGATCTCCAAGTTGCTTCGGTCCGAGATATACCCGATCAGCGTGGGTGAAAAGGCGTCGCCCAGCAGGTGAATGGTGAAGACATTGACCGCCAGAGCGGTCGCGCGAATGCGCGCGCTCACCGAGTTCACCAGCGCCGCATTCAGTGGGGCGGTGTTCAGCAGCAGAAAGAATTCGCCGAGAAAGATCGCCGGATACATCGCCGTTCCGCGAAAGAAAATCGCGACCACGATCGCCGGAATCGATAGCGCCATGCCGATCGCCGAGATCATTTGATAGGCGGCGGGGGTACGCCGCAGCAAACGATCGCCCAGCCATCCGCCCAGCAGCGTCGCCACCGTGCCGGCGACTACCGTCATTCCTCCGAACGTCAGGTTAGCCCGGTCCAGCGGAACATGCCGCATGCGCACCAGGAATGTCGGCATCCAGACTTGCAGTCCGCCAATGGCGAACGTCATCATGGCCGCGCCCAGCGTGATCGTCCAGTAAGCTTTGTTGCGCAGCAGACCACGGACCGATCCACGCTCGACGCTGTCGGCCAGGTGATCGCTCGCGCCCCGCACCGGCTCACGCAGAGCCAGCACGCCGCAGGCCAACAAAAAGCCCGGCAGCGCCGAGACCATAAACGGAGTGCGCCAACCATAGCGGTGACCCAGATATCCGCCAACCAGATAACCCAACGCGCTGCCCACCGGCGTCGCCAGATAAAAGAAACCCATCACGCGTCCGCGAATATTTTCAGGAAACAGGTCAGCCAGAAACGCCGGCGAGATGGCAACGAAGGTAGCTTCGCCGATGCCGACAATGACGTGCCGCAGCAGCAACTCGTCGTAGGTGTGGGTGACGGCGCTCAGCAGCGTGGCTGCGCTCCACACAAATGCGCCCCCGGCCATGATCCAGCGCCGCGAATAGCGATCGGCCAGCGGCGCGATCAGCGGCGCCGCAATCATGTAGCACACGAAGAATGCCGAGGTCAGAAAGCCTACCTGTTCGTCATTGATCCTGAATTCTTTTTGGATGAGCGGCTGCACCGCGAACAGAATGTTGCGGTCAATGTAATTCAGAAAGTTCAGCGCCGTGAGCAACAGCAGAGCGGCTTTGGCGCTGGCTTTGATCGACATGGGTGGGCGGAGGATAACACGGCGACGCCCGCCGATTATATTCAGGTTGTAAAAATGCTTTCGGTTCAGGCCGCGACAGAATATGCTGTCAATCGGCGAGGAGAACTGGTCAGCACAATCACACATCCGGACCGCGTGGTCACGCGGCGCAGGATAGCTGTCGCTTGCACCAGAGCGGCATCGGTGCCCCCTTCTCAGCTAAACATTCCCAGCAATCAAAAATTTGCGGAGGCTCCATGAAGTGCCTGCTGCCGTTTCTTCTTGTATTAACGCTGTGCTGCGCCACGCTGGCGCAAACCACCTCGACTACCAGCCAGAATGCCCCAACGGATGCGACGGTTTCGCAGACGCCGACGCAGCCCGCACCGTCGTCGGCTTCGTCATCGTCTTCATCTTCCTCTTCATCTGAAGATCGAATGTTTTTTCCCAAGGGATGGTACTGGGGCTGGGCGCAGTTTGATCTGATGCCGCCGCACAATGAGCTTGATCCGAACCTGTGCGCGGCCAATGCCGGCCAATACGGCGGCGTGAACTCAAAGTGCAATGCGTTTGCCCGCTACATGCTGTCAGGAACCATCGAGATTCGCCCGTTCGGACGAAACGTGTTTCGTCGCGCCATGTTCTTCTTCGACCCGAATTTCCTCTTCGGCAAGAACGTTCCGCAAACGCTCTACACCTGGTCGTGGGACGGCATTGGCATGGAATACGCCTATGGATTGGGAGTGATGTTGCCGAAGCGATTCGAGTTCCGATTCACCGCCCATCCGAACATGGCGCGCTTCGGCTCGCGCGACCAACCGCTGGGCCCGGCATGGCTCGGCCCGAACGGCCCCTATGGGCAGTACAACGCTATCGGCGTTCGCAAATACTTTGGGACGCGCAGAGAGGATACCGAGTAAGCCACTTGGGTCTTGGGCGCGCTACCAGGTGCTTTTCTTAGGACGAGGGTAGCGCGCGATTACGACTGTTCCGATGCCGCCGCGGGGGCGAAATTCTCCTTTGATCTCGGCCCATTTCGGACGCGTGGCGCGCACCACATCTTCCAGCACCCGGTTGACGATGTTCTCCTGGAATATGCCAAGATTACGGTAGGACGTGAGATATTCCTTCAGCGACTTCAGCTCCAGGCACTCTTTGTCGGGCATGTAGCGGATCCAGAGCGTACCGAAGTCGGGCAGGCCGGTCTTGGGGCAGACCGAGGTGAATTCCGGCACGTCAATCAGAATTTCGTAATTGGGAAACTGGTTCGGCCAGGTTTCAATGTCGGGAAACTTAGCGTCAAGGCCGGCTTCGGCGTGTTCCGGCGTGTAGCGCGCACTCTTTGCCATCTATCTATTGTAGCGAATTGCAGGGCGGCTTTCGGGGAGCTCACCTTGACTAAGGAGCTGCAAAAATTCGTAACGGGTAGAGCGGCGCTTCAGCGCCGCGTCCAAGCTGTTCTAACTAGAGGTGGGCTTCACAGTTTGCTGAAAAACTCGACTGTCGTGGTATCTCGGGTAGAGCTGGCCTTCCGTGTCTGCGTGAGAACTGGAGTTTCGCATTGGCGATGGAGTACAACCGCCAAGAAACCAGCGCCGTAGCGCGAAACAGCGTGGCCCAGCACGCAGTCGAACCGGGGCCCCAAGCCGCGCCGCTTTTGCGCGAATTGGGGTGGGATGGCGGAGTGCTGGGTAAGCGCGAAATTGATGCGAGTCCCGTAGGGACGCCAGAGGTTCTCACGCAGACACTTCAGGCCAGCGTCTAAGTCGCTTATTTATCGTTTCCATAGCAGGCTTGAGCCGGCGACACGGACGTTGCCCGAGTTTTCAGCACGCTGTTCAGCCCGGGATCGGGAACCGCAGGATTGATCCGAATTTCGCCGACCGCCTAGGCAAAATCGGAAGAAATTAAAAAATGATCTTACCAGTAAGATTACGAGTGCGTCTTACCAGTAAGATCATTTTGTGTTTGAAGCTGAGCCGCCTTCACTCAACTCTTCCAGCGACTCGGCACCCGCCGTCAATCCCGCGAAAACGTTACTTCGCCAGGCTGCCGCGATAGTTTAGCGCCTTCAGCCCGAGGAACCGCGCCGCCGGGCCAAGTTCCTCTTCGATGCGAAGCAACTGGTTGTACTTGGCGATACGGTCGGTGCGCGAGGCCGAGCCGGTCTTGATCTGCCCTGCCCCGGTCGCGACCGCCAGGTCGGCGATGAAGGTGTCTTCGGTTTCGCCGGAGCGATGGGAGATCACCGCCGTGTAGCGGTTCTCGCGCGCCAGGTTGATAGCGTCGATGGTCTCGCTCACCGTGCCAATCTGATTCAGCTTGATCAGGATGGAATTCGCCACGCCCGCCGTAATACCACGCTGGAAGATCTCGATGTTAGTGACAAAAATATCGTCGCCGACCAGTTGAATCTTACTACCCAGTTCGTCAGTCACCAGCTTCCAGCCGTCCCAGTCATCCTCGGCGAAACCGTCTTCCAGGGACACGATTGGGTATTGCCGCACCCAGTCGGCCCAGAACTTCACCATGTCTTCGCTGGAGTGCTCACTCTTGTCGGACTTCTTGAAGACGTACTTCTTCTTGGCGGAATCATAGAACTCGCTGGCCGCCGGATCGAGCGCGACGGCGATCTGCTCTCCGGGCTTGTAGCCGGCCTGGGTAATGGCCTCCAGCACAACTTCAATGGCCTCAGTGTTCGACTTCACCGAAGGGGCAAAGCCACCCTCGTCGCCGACCGCGGTGTTGTAGCCGCGCTTCTTCAGTACGCCTTTCAGCACGTGGAAAGTCTCGACGCCCCAGCGCAGCCCTTCGCTAAACGAACTCGCGCCCACGGGCATCACCATGAATTCCTGGAAGTCGACATTGTTGTCGGCATGGGCGCCCCCGTTGAGGATGTTCATCATCGGCGTTGGCAGCAGTCCGGCGGTAAATCCCCCAAGATACTGATACAGTTCGACGCCCAGGTGGTCAGCCATAGCGCGCGCGGTCGCCATGGAAACCGCGAGGATGGCATTTGCCCCCAGCTTGCTCTTGGTGGGCGTCCCGTCGAGGGCGAGCATCACGTTATCGATTTCACGTTGCTCGCTGGCGTCCATGCCCTCCAGTTCAGGAGAGATAACTTCGTTGACGTTGTTGACGGCCTTCAGCACGCCTTTACCGGCATAGCGACCCTTGTCGCCGTCACGCAGTTCGATGGCTTCGTGCTCGCCGGTAGAAGCTCCGCTGGGGACTGCAGCACGACCACGCGCACCGCTTTCCAGGATTACGTCGGCTTCGATCGTTGGATTTCCGCGGGAATCCAGAATTTCGCGGGCAATAATAATTTCGATTTGCGTCATATAGTCCCGTATGTCTCGCCCATAGATTCGCAGTACGCGAGGCGAGAGCAGTGCAAAACCAGAATTATACGGGAGGCGGCGGCGGCTCTCGGTGACGCGCGACACAACGGGCGCGAGCTATCGAATTCTTGCCACGACCCCGGATAGTCACCTCAAATTGACGGGTCGGCGGCGAAAACCGTTTGCGGCGATGCTGGCGGTTGAGTATCCTCTTTTCGAGCGGTTCAGACGCGCCTACAGGCGCGCCGTTGACGCCTGCTGGCCGGCGCTACGACCGCCCTGATGGAGCTCAACAACATGTGGAAGCGGAAGGAAGACGAGTACACAACTCCTCACGAGCCTAGCAGCGCGGGCCCCTCATCGATACCGGCTGCGCCCGCGCCACCCCGCCCGGCTGAACCTATGCGTACCGACGGACTGCGTTCCGGCGACATTGCCACCATTGGCAAGTCGGTGGTGGTGAAGGGTGAACTTTCGGGCAGTGAGGACCTGATTGTCGACGGCGAAGTGGAAGGTTCGATTACACTGCGCGGACAGAGTCTTACCATTGGGCCGAACGGCCGCGTGCGCGCCAATGTCGAAGCCCGCAATGTGATTCTGCACGGCCGGGTCGATGGCGACATTCATGCTACGGACCGGGTTGAGCTGCGCAAGAGCGCTTCTCTCACCGGCGATATCTCTACGGCACGGATTTCGATCGAGGATGGCGCATTTTTCAAGGGCAGCATCGACATTCAGAAGCCGGAGCCCAACAAGTCTGAAGCCCGGGCACAATCCGCTGCTGCTCCGTCCGCACCTCCGCCTGCGCCGGTTTCTCCGCAGGGCTCACTACTTGAACCTAAGAAACTTTAGCCTGCTTGGACTCAGGACGCATCGCAGGGTGCGTCCTGTTCCCTTCTCCTGCTCAATCGAGCGATTTCCAGCCGAGGTAGCGTTGCTGCTGGCGGTACTCTGCCCATACAATAGGGCGCAGTGGCTCCCAGCATTTTTCAAAGATTATTCGGCGGCTCTGGCCGGCACGTCGACGACGAAATCGTCTCCGGCCAGAAGATCAGCCGTCGCTCGACGGGCTTCAACGAGTTCATTCGCTCGATTTCGCGCGAAGAAGGCTTGAAGATCCTCGACCTGGGTTCAACTTCGCCCGCCAACATCACCTTCATGACCGGTCTGGGGCACCGGTTTCACCAAGAGGATGTGCTCCGGCTGTCGAGTGACAAGACTCTCATCATCCCCAACGGCGACGAGGGCACGACGGTGGACGTGGAGCGGTTTCTGCGCGAGAACCTCAACTTTGCTCGCGAGGAATTCGATGCGGTCATGTTCTGGGACCTGGCGGATTTCTTGCCTGAGCCGCTGGTGAAACCGCTGATCGAGCGAATCCAAGTAGCCATGAAACCGGGCGGCACTATGCTGGCGTTCTTTCACACAAAAGATGCTGGCCCGGATGCCCCGTTTTACCGCTACAACATCGTGGCCAAGGATACGCTCGAATTACAGCCAGTTCGTGCGTTCCGCCTGCAGCGCGTCTTCAACAATCGCCACGTGGAAAATCTCTTCCGCGAATACTCGTCGATCAAGTTTTTTTTGGGCCGCGACAACATCCGCGAAGTCCTGGTCATCCGGTAGAACCCTGACAGCCTCGGCCGCCAAAAACCTCACATCGCGGCATGACTTTGCGCGAGAGCTTTGCGCAGGAAGCGCGTCGGTCTGCCTGCGACATGTTCCGGCCGGATCAATTCCGGGTTGAGCCACTCAATCACAGCCGCGTAACCCAGGCTTTCCGGGTCATCCGTCAGGTAATGCGGGACGACCGCCAGCGCGTGAAATCCTTCCTTCAGTTGGAAGCTGAGCGTGGGGTCGTACTCCACACCTTCAACCACGGCGACCACGTATTCGTCGGGCTTCAACCTTTGCGCGCAACGGCAATACCCACGCAAGCGCGAGCCCGCGCGAATGCGCAGCAGCCGGTGCGACTCCGTCAGTTGCCGCCGCGAGGCGTAGATCTTGTCTCCGATGCCGTGATGTTGCAGCGTGGGATCGACAATGACTTCCGCGCCGTAGAGGGTGCGACCGCGTTGCGGATCATGATTCGTGAACATGCCGTCGGCCGTAAACTGCTCCCAGCTGTCGAGCATCTTGTAGTCTTCCCAGTCCACGATCAGGCTGGCAGACATTCCCACCACACGCTCTTCTGGCCCATGCACGGCGACGAACTGTCCTTCGGGAAACACGCGCAGATGTGATGACAGCTGCTCGGCGCTCCACGGCGTCGTATCGGGGTAGATTCGCCGGCAGAGGTCGGTAATGCCGTCGAAGTCGGGCGGAGCGGTGTTGCGAACCGTAACTGGCGTGGATGGGCTTGCTACCGGAAGTTCAGGTGAAGGGTTCATCGTCATAGGAGCGGCGCCTTTCCGTCATATTATTAGATCGGCGCCAGATCAAGGAACCTCAATCACGCTGCTTGGCGCGTTCTCCGGATGACGTAGGGCATGAGTCCCGGTAACCGTAGTAACTCGAAAGCCACGACCTTGGCCAGTTCCGGCAAGAACATCAGCGAACGCATCCGAGACGCCGCCGTCAACAGTGGTGAGAATTGCCGGCTGTATTCGCGCTCGTAGAAACTTGTCGCCGCTGGCAATGTGGATTCACCTGCGAGGAATTGCTCGATGCATTGCGCGGCCAGCCGGCCGCTGCGTAACGCGATGGAAATACCGTCCCCGACAAACGGGTCGATGAACGCCGCCGCATCACCGGCGAAGATAACGTCCTCGCGAGTTGGCTGGGGCTTGCGATAAATCAGAGGCGCTGTGCTGACGGGCTGCGTTACCGGAATCCACTTACTCGCTCGCGCGGCCAGTGCAGACTGCCGGGCAAAAACCTCCGGTAACGATTTCGCCTGGTCAGACCGCACCATGGCGGAAACATTCACAATGTCGTCGCCGACAGGTTGAACGCCGCAATATCCATGAGGGAAAAAATAAAGGTCGGTCGAGCGGGTGGGATTGTGCTCGCGGAAATGCCCCTTCACACCCATCCATTTCGGTCCGGGCGGGACGGTTCGATTCGGCGTGAACTGCGACCATCGACCGGCGGCAACGATGATCGCCTTGGCCATGAACGGCCCCATGGAAGATTGCAACTCGAAGGGCCCGCTGCCTGCGCTGCCGGTCACCTCACAATTCGAGTAGGTCGTGACCTCGGCGGCTTGTGCGGCCTGCCACAACTGCTGGTCCAGATCGTAGCGCGAGATGCTGACAGCGGCGGGCGACACCGGAACCTCCAGCGTGCGACCGCCCCGGAACAGGCGTGCGCGGTCGATGATGGGAGCTTTATCGAAGAGCGCGCGCGCGGCTCGCAGGTCGCTGAGCAATTCTTGGAGAACATCCAGCGATTCTGCTGAGATGAACTCTCCGCACACCTTGTGCCGCGGAAAGGATCGCGCTTCGAACAGCACGACAGAGGCGCCGAGCCGGGCTGCCGTGATCGCCGCCGCGCTTCCGGCTGGGCCGCCGCCGATGACAGCAAGATCGAAAGAATCAGCACCCAGCATTTGGCTCTTAGCTCTTAGCTTCAGTTCCTAGGCCTTGGAGGCCGAACGAATGGTTTCTTTATAGCCCAGCAATCGATAAGGCTTGTCAAAGGTTTGTATCAGGGCACGACTTTCAGTCGTGCCGCAACAGCCCAACAAAACGTCGGGCTTCAGCCCCTGCACGATCTCGTTTTGACGCCAAACTCCCAATGCCTCAGGAGCGCGCGTCGCGAAGGGCTAAAAGCTAAAGGCTAAAGGCTAATTGCTAAGGAAACTCTGATCAAGATACTTCGAAGTTCCGCAGGGGCTAAAGCCCGGCCAAATTGGCGGGTTACGGCACAGCTGAAGCTGTGCCCTTTCAAAACTTAACTTGCACGACTTGATCAGAGCTTCCCTAACGGCTAACGGCTGCTCTCTGCTTTCCACAGCAACACGCCCATGCGATACAGATAATATCGTTCGATCGTCATCCGCGCACGCATTTCTCTAAGCATGCTGCGCATCTCTTCACGCGTGTACGCGCGACGCACCGACGCCGGAGCGTCATACCATGTGATGTGGCTGCGGAACAGCGGCAATCCAGCATAGACCAGCGCCAGGTGCAGCGGGCTGCGGATCAGGTCATTGATCAGGACTGCCCGCCGGCCAACCCGCAATGCCTCGCGGACGAACGCGACCAGCGTATCCGGTTCCAGATGATGGGCGAAGAGCGAGCAGCTCACCACATCCACCGCATCGTCACGAAACGGCAGGTGCAAGGCATCGCCTGAAACCGACGCGACACCGTGCCCGGGAAGATGCGACGACATGCGGTCGAGCAACGTGACCCGAAGCTCTACACCCTGGCGGCCAAAAACGCGCTGTGCCGTCAGAGGCACATGACCGCTTCCCGATCCCACCTCCAGCAGCGAGAGTTGGCGACAATTAGCCCGGGCGATCACCTGCTGCAGCAACCGGATCGTAGTGCGAGTGCCGCCGAACCAGTCATTGATATGCCGCAAGTCGGTGAGCGCCGTCTCGATTTCAGCGGCGGTTCCCGCGTCTTCATCCAGCATCTCGGGAATGACTTTGCGTCGCATAATTCAGAGTTGCTGATGCTGAAACACGGCCCCGTCTGTCTTCCGTGTGACCCACGACAGGAGTTACATCTGGCTTGATAGTAACAAGGACACGGAGCAAGGTATTCAGCGAGCCACGCCGATACCGTTAAGATGACAACCGTAAACGCCCCCCTGTAGCGTGCACGTCATAAGTCGCCACAGGAATCGCATTGCCGACAGGTGGCACCGGAAGTGTCATTGTTGGAAATCAGCCGAGGCGCTTGGGCCGCCCCAAAAATCGCGGATGCCGGAATGCCACCACTCTGGCCCTGAGTTTTCATTCGCTGCCCGGGATGTGCTTTGGATATCTACGTGCTTCATGTGTTCTAGTCGGCCCGCCAGATTGCCGTCCGGACGAGTGGGATCGAAACCAGGGGAACAGCGATCCGGCTCTACGGTTAACGGCGAGAATTGGGACTGCTTTTTCTGGCGGCCGACATTGAAACCCTCCCATTCGTTGCCACTCGTTGCCCTATCCAGCCTGCTTCCGCGACCTTCAAAGGACACCTTCCTGCTTCGGAAGTTCAACGCTTGCCAATCCGTCTAATCAAAGCGCACCATGAAGTAAGTACTCTGCTTGTCGGCACTTATAGCGCTTGCTCAAACCCAGAATCTGGAGCGGTAACTGGCGCTTTGCAAAAAAGGCAACTACTTGGTAAAACCGCCCGTCTAATGAGTGGAGCAATTCTTCTCGATAAGAGGTTGTGTGGATTCAGCTTGCAAGCATTTGTGCCGCGCCTTCGCGGCCCTCTTGATGTTGTTCGTGATGAGTGGGCTCGCCGCTGCCCAGCAGAAATTGGACATCGATCCGTTGGAGCTGGTGCGCCAGGCATCGCGCAATGAGATCAAGGCCAACGACGTCCCCCCCTACTACTGCATGTTCAAGGACACAACCGAGTACAAGGACCACTCGATCACCAAGGAGATTCTCCGCACCAAGCAGGGCGGCCTCACTTCGACCCTACTGATCAATGGCAAGCCGCTGACTCCTGAAGAGCGCCAGAAAGACGATGAGAAACTGGCGAAGTTCGCCCACGACCCTGACGCTCGAACCAAGCGGCGCGAGTCTAACAAGACCGACGACAAACGGGCCGAAACTATGCTAACCAGTCTGCCCGATGCTTTCGTTTACACCTACGTTGGCACGGACCGCGGACCGCGCGGCGAGCAACTGGTTCATTTGAAATTCAAGGCGAATCCCAACTTCAACCCGCCGAATCACGAGACCGCTGTCTATCAAGGGATGGAAGGCGATATGACCATCGATCGGCAAGCGATGCGGATCGCCAAGATTGACGGCACGCTCTTCAAGGATGTCGATTTCGGCTGGGGCATTCTGGGACGGCTTTACAAGGGCGGCAAGTTCATCATCGTGCAGCGCGATGTGGGCGGAGGACACTGGGAGGAAGTGCAGGAGACTTTGCAGTTCAACGGCAAGATCCTGCTGATCAAACCCCTGACCATCTGGTCGACAGAAACGATGACCGATTTTCGGCCGGTATCGCCTGACCTCACGGTAGCCCAGGCTCTCGATTTACTGCATAAAAGCGACGATGTAGTGGCGCAAAACGGCAACCCCGTGAATGAAGCGCAGAATAACCGCAAGTAGCTATTGAAAAAGTACTCCAAACTTCTTCAGCAAGCTCGACCAGACAACGCCCACAGCATCAACAGACACTGTGGGCGTTACGCTTTGGGAGACTTCCGGCAAGCTTAACTGCGCGTAGTTTCGACTTCGCGGAGGCGGGCAGCCTTGCCACGCAGGGCGCGCAGATAGTACAGCTTGGCGCGGCGAACATGCGCCGAGCGCAGCACGTCAATCTTGTCGATGACCTTGGAGTTTGTGGGGAAGATGCGTTCCACGCCCTGGCCGAAGCTCATCTTGCGGACGGTGAAGCTGGGCTGCGAGCCGTGGCTCCTGGAGATGACGAGGCCCTCGAACGCCTGCAAGCGCTCTTTGTCGCCTTCCTTGATCTTCACATGCACGCGAACCGTGTCACCGGGCTTGAAGTTGGGAAGATCGGTGCGCCGCGTCTTAGCGAGTAGCCGGTCAATAATAGGTGAATTCGACATTGTTCTTTTCCTTCCGTAGAGCACGCCTCGCGGCGGCGAAAATAGCAAATAGCTTTTAGCAGTTAGCCTTTAGCTCTTAGCTAGCCTTTAGTTCTCAACTCTTAGCAATATCTCGTAGCCGATGACTCTTAGCTTGCACTAGCCGAGCCGCTGCGGTTCCACGTTGTTTTGTAGCTAAGAGCTAAATGCTAAGAGCCAATTTCTTTTTCAATCTCAGCCAGCAGCTTGCGATCGTCCTTGCTCAACTCTGCCTGTCGCAGCAGATCGGGCCGATTTCGCAGCGTCTTGCGCAAAGCGCAACGACGCCGCCACTTGCGAATCTCATCGTGGTTCCCATTCACCAGCACCTCGGGAACCGGCATCCCGCGAAACTCCGCCGGACGCGTGTAGTGCGGATAATCAAGCAATCCGCCCGAACCGCAGGTCGAACTGGGCGGCTCACCCTCTGCCCTCACCTTCGCCTCGGCGTTCGCCGTGAACGATTCCTGTTGCGACGATGCTGCGTTGCCCAGCGCTCCCGGCAGCAATCGGGTCATCGTATCCACAATGATGGCCGCGCCTAACTCGCCGCCGCTCAGAACGAAGTCGCCAACCGAGATCGCACGATCCGCCAGGTATTCGCCGACTCGCTCATCCACGCCTTCGTACCGTCCGCAGATGAGCACCACTCTTTCGCGGCTCAATAACTCCTGCGCCAGCGATTGCGAAAACAACGCCCCTTGCGGCGACAGCAACACAACCGTTTCGCGCGCGCCTTCTGTCGTGCGTTCGTCGCGCGGTGCGATCTTGAGCGACTCCAGGCACTCGAAAATCGGTTCCGGCTTGAGCACCATGCCTTCGCCGCCGCCGAACGGCCGGTCATCCACCGTGCGGTGCCGATCGTGCGTAAACTCCCGCAGATCGTGAATGCCGATTTCTACCAGGCCGGCTTCGCGAGCCCGGCGCACGATTCCGTAATCCAACGGCCCGCGAAAGAAGTCCGGAAAAATCGTGATGATCTCGAACTTCATTCGGCCGCATCCAGTGCATCGCCGTATTTCACCACGGAGAGCATGGAGGCCACGGAAAATTTAAGAACTTCAAGAACTCCGTGATCTCCGTGTGCTCCGTGTGCTCCGTGGTGAATCCTGAGCACCACCTCGCCAGTCCCTGCCGCCGGCTAAAGCCGGCTCACATCAATAACATTCCGCGACGCTGGCCTAAAGGCCAGCTCTAACCAAACACTTCACTTCCCTTTGCGGCGCTCGCCTGCGGCTCGCGCTTCGTCGGCTTCCTGCTTCTGGCGCTGCTTCTCGTCCCCGCTCAATGGCGCGTCCAACTCCAGTAAGCCTTCCGGCACTTCCATGTCGATGCGCTTGCCTGCGACATCCACTTTCCTCACAAACTCCTCGGCAAACGGAACCAGCACTTCGTTCTGAACCGCGCATACCGGCAACTTCACCACCAGCAGCGGCGCCTCACCTGCTCCAAACTGCACGTCACTCACCCGGCCCAGGAAACGCTGGCCGTCGTTGATCCAGACGTCGGAGCCGACAATCTCGCTCACGTAACTCGAACCCTTTTCCAACTCCACACGCTGCTCCTGTGGAACCTGCAACTCGTAGCCTTTCACCTGCTCGGCGTCACTAATGCTGTCGACGCCAGCGAACTTCAGCACCACGCCGCCCCTGTGGAACCAGTGCTCCTCCACCTGCAACTCGCGACGGCTGCCGTTGGGAGCCAGTCCCGACAATTGCCGGCGCTCCTCGAAGCGCTCCGGAAAATCGGTGTGCAACTCCGCCAGCACTTCGCCTCGCCGTCCCTGCGGGCCTAGCACGCGAGCGATCGTGATGAATTCGCCGGCTATTCCACAATCTCCAACTGGTAGCGCTTGCGGGTACGCAAGCTGGCGGAGTGCACAATCGTCCGCAAGCTGCGCGCCGTGCGTCCCTGGCGGCCGATCACGCGGCCCAGGTCGCTTTCGGCGACCACCAGTTCCAGCACCGTCTGCCCGTTTTCTTCAAAGGGCTCGACGCTGACCTCTTCCGGCACCTGCACCACGGCTTTGGCCAGAATCTCGACCAGTTGCACCATGTTCGGCGCGTCATTGGGCATGGCTTCCGCTCCTGTACTCGGACTGAAAGGCTTAGGCTACCGCTTCCGGCGTTAGTGGCGCTTCCGGAGTTGCCGGAGTGCTCGCCGCCTTGTCCACCAGCTTCTTTACACGATCAGACATCTGGGCGCCTTTAGACGTCCAGTACTGAATGCGCTCGCTCTTCAGCAGAACGCTGGCCGGATTGGTACGCGGGTTATAGGTGCCAACGACTTCCACCGAGCGGCCATCGCGCGCCCGATCTTTCTCAATGACGACAATGCGGTAGTACGGTTGCTTGCGCGCACCACGGCGCGACAGACGGATCATTAACACAGAAGGTAGTTTCCTTTCCTGCTAGTAGGTGGCCGCAGAAGGCGCGGGCAGCACTGAGGCTGGGCCGAGCAATGCTCCGGCAGCACAACTTTTCCTCAGGCGAGATAACAGGCCCACCAGACCGGTTACAGTTGGTGGAACGGGTGCTCCAGCGATCCAGTCGCTACCACACCCCAATGAGCACAGCATAGGCGCTCATCGGACCTCACATACCTGGAGGCAACAACTCACTTATTATTGCGGATTTGAGCGCGATTGGCAAGGAGCGCTGCGCTGGCGGCGGCGCGCCGAATGTGGGACGATGACAGTATGCCTAAACGTAATCTTCGGATCATCAAACGCGTGCGCAACATTCCGGTGCGCGGAATCTGCGAGCTGTGCAATGCCCAGTTTTATTACGAGCCTCACCCGCACAGCCAGCAATCGGAATCGCAGGCGGCGCTGCAACAACAGTTCAATGCCCATCAGTGCAAAGTGGAGGCTGAGACCCCGGATTCAGCAACGCCCGAGGAAGAAAAAGTTTAGAGGCCCGTTAAGCTTTTCCAAGTTACTGGATCTGCATAGTCGGTTTCTGCGGACCACGCGGTTGCCAGGTGACGAATTTCATGCCGAAACTTCTTTGTGTTACCGCCCATCCTGACGACGAAGCTGGCGCCTTCGGCGGCACGTTGCTGCTCTATCACGAACGGGGCGTGGAGACCTACATTGTCTGCCTGACCGCAGGGACGGCGGCGCGTAATCGGGGCACTGCTCGCAGCGATGAAGAGTTAGCTTCGTTGCGGCGCGAGGAATTCGCCGCGTCCTGCAAGGTGCTTGGCGTCACCCGGGGCGAGGTGCTCGATTACCTCGATGGAAAACTTGATCGCGCCGACCTGTATCAGGCTGTAGGCGACCTGGTGCGGCGCATCCGGCAGATTCGGCCCGATGTCATGCTAACCTTCGGTCCCGACGGCGGCCTCACCGGCCATATCGACCATGCCATGGCCGGCAACTTTGCCACCATGGCGTTTGAGTGGGCGGGACGGCCCGACCGTTATCCCGAACAACTTGCGCAGGGTTTGAAGGCACATCGCACCCAGAAGCTCTATTACCACACGGCGGATTTTCTGCTGCCCGACCGCCAGCCCATCGCGCAGCCCACGGTCACGGCTCGCATCAAAATCGGATCGGAACGCTTCGAGCGGAAGTTCCAGGCGTTCCAGCAACACACCACGCAGCAGCCGCTGTTCGAGCGGGTCAGGCAAAATCTGGGGCCGCGCGAGGGAGCTACGGAGATGTATCACCTGGCCGCGACGACCACTCCGCGCGAGGCGAAGCTTGAGTCGGATTTGTTTGAGGGAGTGGTGGCTGAATAAAAATTTCTTCCGAACCAAAACCCCCACCGACGTTCGACTTTTTCCATGATAGAGATCCCTCCACTCCGCTTCGCTACGGTCGGGATAACAAGCAGGGGTGGTGAGTGCTCCGCTCAAGACGCCTGATAAATTAGGGATGATCTTTTTCAGCCTGAAGGGCGGGATTTGTTTCAGCCGTGGGCGTAACAGTTTGCTGAAAAAGTCGACTGTGGTGGTATCTCGGGTAGAGCTGGCCTTCAGGCCAGCGTCTAAGTCGTTTATTTATCGTTTTCATAGCCGGCTTCACAGTTTGCTGAAAAAGTCGCGAAAGCAGATTCCTCGTGGGCTGAAGCCCACTCGGAATCACAAAAATAAAGGACTTGTACGGCGCATCTGAAGGTGCGCCCCTTCAAAGACGGATCAAACTCGAGTTTTTCAGCAGTCTGTAAAGCCGGCGACACGGGCGTTGCCAGAGTTTTCAGCACACTGGTAAGCCCGCGGATTGAAGTACCAAGAGACAGTCGAGCCGCGGAGCAGCGCCATCAAGGCGGCTAATCAGGATGACGAATCTAAACGGGTGAACGGTGCGCGCATACATCACGACAATGAAGGCGATTGCGGCAGCTCAGTGTCCGGGCTGTTCGCCCAATCCGGTCTGCGGATCGAGCGTGTCGGCGATGTAGTTCAGCGTTTCCTGAATGCGATCTAGTTCGTTCTCGAAGCTGTCGTTCCAGTCAGCCAGCCGATCAGGCGCCTGCTGAAAGCGCTCGATTAGATCGTTCAGGACAGCCCGTCCGCGCTCGGTAAACAGGAATGCGCTGAGCCCGCCAAGGCCTAGGACCGTGAGTGGAAGATACCAGCGGCGCATTACGATTTCCTCTGTTGCTTAAGCAGCAACTTACCTTTTTAGATTCTCCTTTACAACCAATTGGATGACTGGAACCCGGAAAAGTATTGGCGAACCCGGTTCCGCGCCTAAAACGGGAAGTCGTATGGTCACTCCCCAATCGGCGACCCCCTCGGCGTTGGCTTTTCGTACGCCGCCAAATGGCTTACTCTTCCCTGTACGAGGCGTCTAGACTGTATGCGACAAAGCAAGCTCGTTTTCCTCACACTGCTCCTGACAACCATGGCCGCTGTCCCGCTGTTCGCCCAGGATCGTCCTGCCAACCCTCAGCCCAACACCGTTTGGGTGGGAGCTGACGGCAAGTTCGAATCCGATCCTGATACCGCCCTGGTACAGTTCAACATTTCGGCACAGGAAGAAAAGCTCGCGGACGCCACGCAAAAAGCCAATCAGGCCGCCGAACAGATCCGGCAATTGATGCGTTCCAACGGGCTCGATCCCAAAGATGCGCAGGTCAGCCGTTTCGCTACTCAGCCGGTTTACGACTACAAAAGTCCCAAGCGTAAACTCGTGGGCTATCTGGTGGAAGCAAGTATCAGCATCAAACTGAAAGATTTCACCAAGATCGGGCCGATCAGCGAGGGTCTGTCGAACCTGGAAGTAACCAACACCTCCCTAAGCTACATGCTTGAAGATATGGACGCGGCGAAGATCAAGGCAGTGGAAGACGCATTGCGCCGTGCGCATGACGAGGCCAATGCTGTCGCACGCTCCAGCGGACGCACGCTGGGTGAGCTGTCTTACGCGTCGGTAGATACTTATGAGCGCGAGCCGGTGCGTCCGATGATGATGGCGAATGCAGTTGAGATGAAGGCCGCTTCTGCTCCGCCGACCGCCGAATTTGGGGCCGAGAAGATCACCGTGACCTCGCATGTAAACGCGTTGTATAACCTGAAGTAGCAGGCGCGACTTTTGCGCCGCAGCAGAGTTCAAGCTACTGCTGGAGAATCCTGTTTTGTCGGAGGTCGGAATGAGAGCCTTTGTCGCTCTGCTCGGGTTGGCCCTAACGGCGCAGGTAGCGGTACGGCCTGCCGCAACCCAGACCAGCCAGGACCAGCCGCATCTGACGCCGCGTGTGCAACCAGCCACGACACCTGCTCAGCCCGAGGCCGATCCGCCTCCTCCCGTGATCGTCGCCGCAGGCACGAAGATTCCGCTCACCATGAAGCAGGGTGTGACCACCAAGAGCGCGCGCCCGGGCGATCCGGTATACGCGCAGACCGCGTTCCCGGTCACGCAGAATGACCAGATCATTATTCCCGCGGGAACATTCGTGCAAGGCGAAGTGCGGCGAGTGCTGCGTCCGGGACGTGTGAAGGGCCGCGCTGAACTACAGATGAGTTTTACCTCGATGATCTTTCCCAACGGGTACACGGTGATGCTGCCAGGCGCGGTGCAGAATACCCCGGGCTCGCAGCACAACAATATGAAGGGAACGGAAGGCACCATCCAGGGCGACAGCAGTAAGGGGAAAGATGCAGCGACGATAGCTGCAGCCACCATTCCAGGTGCGGGTATTGGCGCGCTGGCTGACGGCAGCAAGGGGGCGGCAATCGGTGCGGCCAGCGGCGGCGTGCTCGGGTTGGCGACGGTGCTGCTGACCCGCGGCCCGGAAGTTCAGTTGTCAACCGGCGACTCGGTCGAGATGGTAATTGAGAGCTCGCTCGATCTCGATCCGGCGAAGATGCACCGGCCCACGGGCGTTCAGTAGATCAAATATTTCGTCCGCACTTCGATGAACTGATCCAGCTTGTCCTGCCAGTCCTCGGCAATGCGACGGGGATCTTCGCCAGCCTTGAGCGCGTTGAACGCCGCCTGATTTACCAGCAGCTGGTTGATGTGTCCGATGTCAAAGCCGGAGGGATAAAACTTGTGCAGCGCCGCTGCCAGCTCCAGGCCTAGCTCGGGCGCGTCCAGCTCCTCGCGATTGGTAAGCAGAATGTTGATGCCGGCACACTCGCGCCGAGCCTGCGGCCCTTCGGTCGGCGTGAACTTCGTGGGCACGAAGCGCACTCCAGGGATATTGCGGCCATTGAGATAATCGGACAGCTCTTTCGCGTCAACCCAGGGCGCGCCCACCAGTTTGAACGGCGTATCGGTGCCGCGTCCCACCGAAACATTGCTACCTTCGATGAGCGCCACTCCGGGATAGAGCGAGGCTTCCTCCAGATCGCGCAGGTTGGGCGAAGGATTCACCCATTGCGCGCCGGTCGAATCGAACCAGTCGCCACGAATCCAGCCGCGCATGGGAACCACGGTCAGGTCTGCATCGATGTGCTTCTCTTCGTTGTAGAGCTTGGCCAGTTCGCCAACGGTCATGCCGTGACGAACGGGCAGCGCGTAGTAATTTACGAAGCTTTCCTGCCCCGTGTCCGAGACAGGGCCCTGGACGTAGGCGCCGGTAATGGGGTTCGGACGGTCAAGAACGATGATGGGCTTCTTCGCCTTGGCTGCGGCTTCCAAAAAATATCCCAACGTGGTTTCGTAGGTATAGAAGCGCGTGCCCACGTCTTGAATGTCGTAGACGATGACGTCGAGGCGGCGGATAACCTCTGCCGGGGGACGCCGCTTGGCATCGCTGTCGCCGTAAACGCTGTAGATAGGTACGCCGGTTGCGCCATCCTTCGAATTCGCGATGTCGGTGGTGTCGGCGGTTCCCTGCGCGCCATGCTCGGGACTGAAGATGGCCGCCAGTTGCACTCCGGAAGCACGGGCCAGAACGTCGATGGTGCGCCGGCCGCGGCTGTCGATGCCAGTCTGGTTAGTCACCAGCCCGATCTTCGGCGTGGTGACGTTGGGCACGTGCAGCGGCTCAAACTGCCGCTCCTCCAGTACGTCGATACCCAGAAGAGTTTTTCCGTTGCGAAACTGAATCCGCCGCGAAGCCATGGCCACTTCGTTGTAGCCGGTAATGCGGGCCAGTCGCGCCTTCTGCTCTTCGCTGGGATTCAGATGCAGCGCGGCTGCGACCGCGGTAGCTATTTCGGTTCGCAGCGCGATGACGTTGCCAGTCTTCATCTGGACGGCGTTGGTCAGCAGAATGACGTAAGTGTTGGTCGTCGGATCGATCCACAACGAAGTGCCGGTAAACCCGGTATGTCCAAACGAGCCGACGGGCAACAGCTCACCGCGAGTGGACGAGTATGGCGAATCGATGTCCCAACCCAGGCCGCGCACGTTTGGCATGTTCGGCGGCTGCTGTGGCGTGGTCATCTTCTCGACGATCAGTGGAGCCAGGATAGGCGAACCTTTGTCCAGCATGGCCTGCGCAAACTTCGCGACGTCATCGGCCGTGGAAAATAGTCCGGCATCGCCTGCGACGCCTCCCATCTGGTGGGCAGTGGGATCGTGTACCGTGCCCCGCACCATCTGCCCGGTATGTTCGTCGCGCTGCGTGGGCGCAATACGCGGAATCCAGGTCTGCGGCGGATTGAAGCGCGGTCGACGTCATACCGAGCGGGCCGAAGATGTAAGTCTGCGCGTATTGATCTAGCGGCATGCCGCTGACCTTCTGCACCAGCTCGCCCAGCACGATGAAGCCGACGTCGCTGTACAGAAACGTCGAGCCCGGAGGATTCTCCAACTTCGAGGCGTTGGCGCGGCTGTAGCCTTCTTCCAGGCCGTTCCACGGCTGCTTCAGGTCAATGTCGGCAGGCAGGCCGGAGTAGTGCGTCAGCAGCATGCGGATGGTAACGTCTTCCTTGCCGTTCTGCGCGAAGTCGGGAATGTACTTGGCGACGGGATCGTTGAGCTTGATCTGTCCGAGTTGTTCCAGGCGCATCACGCACGTGGTCGTGGCAATTACTTTGGTCAGCGACGCCAGATCGAAGACGGTATCGAGCGTCATCGGCTCGGATTTGTCAGCCGTGCGGTAGCCAAAAGCCTTGTTGTAGACAAATAGTCCGTTGTGGGCGACTAACAGGACACCGCCGGGCGCGTTGCCGTTCGCGACTGCGTCTTTCAGGACCTGGTCGAGGGGCGCGAACCAGCTTTGCTCTTCCTTCGAAGCAACGTGGGCGGAGGTCGGGCCGGGGCGATGGAGACAGCAGCCGCTCCGGAGGGAGCAGGCTTTTGCGCGAAACACAGGCGCGGTAAGACAACTCAGAAGATAAACAATGACCAGGGTAATGGCCGGTCGGCGCAGACGCGGGCTCAAGTGAACCTTTCCTAAGCTGGATTGCGCCCGCCGCTTAGGCGAGCAAGCTATTATAAGTTGCGCTGACGCTTCGCCGCAGTAATAGCGAGCGCATGAGGGATTCTCTGGACCACGCTCCTTCACCATCCGCTTCGCTGCCGGCCGCATTCGACGGGCAGGAGAAGCAGTTTGCCCGCGCATTTGGCGTTCTTCGCGACGCCATGCAGTCCAGAGCTTTTCCTGGTGCGACTCTCGCCGTTACTCATCGAGGGTCGCTCATCGCGCTGCAAGGCTTTGGACGATTCACCTTCGATACTGACTCCCTGGAGGTTAGGCCGGACACGGTCTTCGATCTGGCGTCTCTGACGAAAGTGGTTGCGACAACGACGGTGGCCATGCTGCTGTACGAACGTGGCAAACTGTCGCTCGACGAGCCCTTGGCGATAACACTGCCGGAATTCGTAGAGCTTGCTCCGAAACATCAGCAGGAAGTGCGACGGCAGGTGACACTTCGCATGCTGCTGGCACACTCCAGCGGATTGCCGGCTTACGAAAAATTATTCGAGTTTGCCCGACGTCGCGACACTTGGTCCGGGCTGCGCTGACCACGCGATTGGTCGCCCGCCGGGCACGCGCGCTGAGTACAGCGACATCGGCTTTCATTTTGCTGGGTGAGGCGCTGGCCAAAAAGGCGGGGGCTTCACTTGACGCATTCGCCGCTACGGAAATTTTTGCTCGGCTCGGAATGTCGCGGATCGCGTTTTAATCCGCCTGCAGAATTGAAAGTTCGAAATTCCGCCTACCGAAGACGACAGGAAATTTCGTCAGCGGATTGTGCAGGGTGAAGTCAATGACGAGAACGCTTATGTCATGGGCGGCGTCGCCGGGCATGCCGGACTGTTCGCACCCGCCATCGATCTGGCGCGCTTTGCCGCGGCCATGCTGGAAGAAGGGGTACCGATTTTGAAGCGTGAAACGATAAAGCTGTTCACCCGGCGCGAAACGTCTCCGGCGGGCACGACGCGGGCTTTGGGATGGGATACTCCGTCGCGGCCAGAGTCGTCTTCCGGGCGGTTATTTTCTCCGGCCTCGTTTGGACATCTTGGTTTTACGGGAACGTCGCTGTGGATCGATCCGGAGCGGCAATTGTCGGTAACGCTGCTGACGAACCGAACCTGGCCGGACCGTGGGTCACAGGCCATCCGCCAAGTGCGGCCGCAGGTACACGACGCCATCGTGGAGGCATTGTAGACGCGCTAAAGCCGCAATGATTTTGCGGTACTTTACGATATGGCTGGACGGGCTGCTGAAAAATCGGACAGCAATGCTTGTGTCGCCGGCTGAAGCCGGCTCGAATCGATAGATGAAAGGTTTAGACGCTGGCCTGAAGGCCAGCCTACCCGAACACAACAAAGGCGGGGGCTTTTAGCAGTCTGTGAAGCCGCGCCCCTTCAAAACCAGGGCTCGATTAGATTCCTTAGTTCGTGAACGAGAACTGTCGCGTCAGCCGGGCCAGCTTCAGCACCTTGTAGACGTCGACGTTAACGCCATGCAGCCCGACTGTAACCTTCCTCGCGGCGGCTTGCTCGGCCAGCTTTTCCAGCGCTCGCAGCGCGCTTGCGTCCACCCGTGCTACCGACGAGAGGTCCAGCGCCAGGCTCTCGCCCGCACTGTCCAAAGCCTGCTGGAGTGCCTGTACCAATCCATCACCCTCCAGCTTGAAACAGGTTGGAATCGCCGTCGTACTCATACGTACATCTCCTCTTTGACCTTGACGGTCGCATGCGACGATGCCCTAGCGGGCTTCGGCTCACTGCGGCCACGATAGGCGCACCAGAATAGCTCGACCAGCTCACTCATCAGAGGCATCCGCGGATTCGAACGCCACGAAGGATCATCGAAGGCGATCGAGACCAAATTCGGTATCGCTCGCTCGAACTCTTCCTTCGAGATTCCCAGCTCTGCGATGGAGCGCGGAACGTTCAATCGGTCGAGCAGTTCTTCGGTTGCGATGACGAGATTTTTCACCTTCTCGTCGACGGTGTCGCCGCCCAGTCCCAGCATGTCGGCCATCATGGCGTATTTTTTGTGCGCGATGTAGCCCTTCTGATTGGGCGAGGGCATGAACTTAGTTGGAACCGCGGCATTGTAGGCAATCACATGCGGCAGCATGAGAGCATTGGCCCGGCCATGGGGCACTCCAAAGCGCGCGCCAAATGCATGCGCTAGCGCGTGATTCACGCCTACTGAGGCGTTGGAGAACGCGATGGCTGCGATACAAGCTGCATTGTGCATCATGGTGCGGGCTTCTTCGTCACGCGGATTCTCGTATGCGATGGGCAGATACTTGAACGCCAGCCGAGTGGCCTGCACCGCGTTAGAGTCGGTATAAGGCGAAGCGTAAATTGAAACACCCGCCTCCAGCGCATGGGTCAGGCAGTCAACACCGGTGTCAACCGTCAGGCCCTTGGGCATCGACATGACAAATTGCGGATCAACGATGGCAACGTCAGGAGTAAGCGAGTAGTCGGCCAGCGTCACCTTGCGGCCCCGCTCCTTGTCGGTGAGAACCGCGAACGGCGTCACCTCGCTGCCCGTCCCGCTCGTGGTGGAAATGGCGATCAGGCGCGCATGATTCACCTTCTCCGTCGGATACTGCACCACGCGTTTGCGCAAGTCGAGGAACGGCGCGGCCAACTCTTCCAGGTCGGCATCGGGCGACTCGTACTTGAGTTTCATGATCTTCGCCGCGTCGATCACTGAGCCGCCGCCCAGAGCGATGATCTGGTCCGCCTTGTAGAACTCCAGCGCCTGAACGCCCTGCGCGATGATCTTGGCGTTAGGCTCCTCGTCCGGAATCACTGAAACATGCACCAGCGTCGACGGCGGGATGTACCGGCGCACCACGTCAACGTGGCCAAGCTGCTCCAAAGAAGGGTTGGTGAGAATGATGGTGGAGCGCGAGGGAAACTGCCGCAGATTCTCCACGGCGTTCAGATTGAAATAGATTTGATTGGGCACGCGAAACCACATATGAGCTTGTGTCCTCCGCGCCAGGCGCTTGATGTTCAGATAGTTGTAAACGTTGACGTTGTCGGTAGTGCTGTTGCCGCCGCCGGTGCCGCATCCGAAGGAAAACGTGGGCACCATGTCGTTGTAAACCCCGCCCAGGGCACCGATGGAACCGGGAGAATTCACGATGATCCGGCCGGCGTTCATCACTTCCCCAAATTTGCGGACAATCTCATCTTTGCGCGAGAAAATAACGGCTGTGTGTCCCAAACCGCCAGCATGATTCACATCCACGCAGACCTTCAGGGCCTCGTCCAGTGACTTGGCGCGATAGACAGCCAGCACCGGGAACAATTTTTCTACCGACAGCGGGTGCTCGCGTCCCACCCCCTGAATCGGCGCGATCAACAGTTTCGTATTCGGCTTAACCGAGAGCCCAACGAACTTCGCAATGTCGCTGGCCTTCTGGCCCACCGCCATCGGCTGCATGAAACCCGTCTCGGGATCGATCACGGTGCGGGACAGAAGCTTTACTTCTTTTTCATTGCAGATGTGCGAGCCGAGCTCGGCAAACTTGCGCAGCACGACGTCGTAAATTTCGTCATCGATGACGACCGTCTGCTCGGAGGCGCAGATGGTTCCGTTATCAAAAGTTTTGGACGTGATGATGTCGACTACAGCCATGTCCAGGTCGGCCGTCTTCTCCAGATACACGGGCGTATTGCCCGGCCCGACGCCCAGCGCCGGCTTGCCCGAGCTATATGCGGCTTTCACCATTCCCGGGCCGCCGGTGGCGTCGATCAAACCTACATCCTTGTGGTGCATGAGGTAGGCGTTGTCCTCGAGCGTGCCCGCCTCGAGACAGCTGAACACGCCTTCCGGTGCGCCGTGTTTGACTGCGGCTTCGTACATGATGCGCACGGCTTCGGCGCAACAATGGCCACCGCGCGGATGCGGGCTGAAGACCACCGCGTTGCGCGTCTTGATGGCCATGATGCACTTGAACAGCACAGTCGATGTCGGATTGGTAATTGGAATAATGGAGAAGATCACACCGATGGGCTCGGCCACTTCTTCCAATCCACGCTCGGGATACTCGCGAATCACACCGACAGTGCGCTTATCCTTGACGTAGTTGTATACAAATTCGGTGGCCACCATATTCTTAAGGGCCTTGTCTTCCAGCAGCCCGAGCTTCGTCTCCTCAACCGCCAGCCGGGCGAGGTATTGCGCCTGCTCCAGGCCGGCAATCACCATGGGCTTGACGATGCGATCTACATCTTCCTGCGTGAACTGGGTAAAGACGGCGGCGGCAGTCCTGGCCTGGCTGACTAATCCTTCCAGGTAGGCAATGCGCTCTTCACTGAGCTTCGGGGCATTCTCAGCCATACTTCCATCCTGCTTTCAGAGTTCTCCAGCTTTGGGATGCAACGCGGACCGCGCGCGAACTTGCAATGTGCCGTACTGCGGCCGGCGCGGAGGCCAAAACCGGTAACCATAAAGTGATCGCTCTCCGCCGTACGGTATGGATCGGCCCGAAGAGCTATCGAGGACACTATTTGAAGTATGGAGGGCAGTGAACACAGTGACAGTGAGCGGCGTCACCGGAAGGTGTGAGTTTCGGACAAAAAAGTGTAGTTCCCTTGCTGCGCATCGTTCGTTTGGTTCGCATCATCGAACGGCAGTAACTTTTTTCGCCGGGCATGACGGTCGAAGAAAAATCGGAGAAGAAGAATGAGTGGTCGCTTTGCAGAGATCGCATTTACGCCGCTGGTCAAGGCGCAGCAGGAACAGCATGGCAGCCGCCGTCAATACGCCCGCATGGAAGCGGCAGCCGACAGCGGTGATCGGCTCGGACCCTACGAGCGCGAGTTCATCCAGGCGCGAGACGGCTTTTACATGGCGTCGGTGAGCGAAACAGGTTGGCCGTATATTCAGTTTCGCGGAGGAGCCAATAGGCTTCCTGCACGTGCTCGACGACCAGACGCTCGGCTTCGCCGATCTGCGAGGCAACAAACAGTACATCAGCCTGGGAAATTTGCAGCGCGACGACCGGGTTGCGCTCTTCTTTATGGACTATGCGCGGCAGACCCGATTGAAAGTCCTGGGGCATGCCAAGATTCACGAAGGCGATGCGGAAGCACTGGAGTTAATCGAAAAGCTGCGCGTACCCGGCGAGAAGACTCCGCCGGAGCGCGCCATTATTTTTCAGATAGAAGGATTCGATTGGAATTGCCCGCAGCACATCACTCCTCGCTACACCCAGGAAGAACTGGCGGAGGTGCTGGCGCCGGTGCGGAAGCGGTTGGCAGCGTTGGAAGAAGAAAATGCACGACTGCGAGCCGAATTGCGGCACGAAAACACAGAGAGATAAGCACCCCAGGATCGAAGACCATCCCGTGGATAACCCAGTTTGACACCGCTCCCAGAAACCTGAACAAACACAGATTCTCCACATCATACTTCCCTGCCTCGGAACTTCCCCGCCCTACCTCCCGTATAACCTCCTATTGCCTTCCCATAGAACCCATGACATAGTCCTATGGGAAAGCAAGAGGAGCAGAATGGGCGACAAGAAAGATGTCTGGCAAGGAACGCTGGCGTTGATGGTATTGAAGACCATCGAGACCATGGGGCCGTTGCACGGCTACGGCATTGCCCGTCGCATTGAGCAAACCAGTGGCAACCTGCTCTCGCTGAACTACGGCACGTTGTATCCGGCGCTGCTGAAGCTCGAGCAGGAAGGCTCCATCGCCTCCGAGTGGGGGGTATCGGAAAACAACCGCAAAGCCAAGTTCTACCGGTTGACGCGCGCCGGCCGCAAGCAGCTGCAACAAGAGGCGCGCGATTGGGAGCAGACAACGGCAATTCTCGCGCGGTTCCTGGCGCCTGGGGAGGATCCGGCATGAAAACCTTGCGCGCATGGATCACGCGACTCACCGGCATGTTCTCCAAGCAGGATCGCGAACGCGATTTCGCCGACGAGATCGAAAGCCACGTGCAGATGCATGTGGACGACAACCTGCGGGCCGGCATGAATCCGGACGAAGCACTCCGGCAGGCGCTTTGCAGCTGGGAGGCGTGGAACAGGTTCGCCAGAGCTATCGCGAACGGGGCACGATTCCCTTCCTCGAAGGCCTGGCCCAGGATTTGCGTTTTTCGTGGAGACAGCTGATCAAGAACCCCGGATTTGCCTGCACGGCGATCCTGGTACTAGCGCTCGGTATGGGCGCGAGCGTGGCGATCTTTGCCTTCGTCGACGCGGCACTGATCAAGCCGCTTCCCGTATCGCGATCCAAACCGCCTGGTGAATGCCACGGAGAGCGTGGCGATGATTCCGCGCGCGAATCTCTCCTATCCCGACTATCTCGATTGGAAGAGTCGCAATCATGTCTTCAGCTCGTTGGACGTCTGGAACCAGCGGGGCTACATGTTGCGCACCGCAGAAGGAGTGCAACTGGTACCCGGCGCGCGAGTCAGCGACGGCTTCTTCAGCACACTGGGAGTCGCTCCTTTCTTAGGCCGTAATTTCTATGCCGGCGAGGACCTGCCCAGCGCGCCCCACACCGTCATGTTGAGCTATGCCGGATGGCAGAAATTATTTGGTGGACGCCCGGACGTGATCGGGCAAGCGGTAACGTTGAGTGACGATTCCTACACGATTGTCGGCGTGCTTCCGCGCAACTTTCAGTTCTCGCTGGCGGGA
The DNA here is from genome assembly GCA_963796695.1 of uncultured Acidobacteriaceae bacterium. GTDB lineage: Bacteria > Acidobacteriota > Terriglobia > Terriglobales > Acidobacteriaceae > Bog-257. Next base: position 52,379 of record CAWCMU010000003.1, read on the forward strand.
AGTCCGGACTTCTGGACGACCTTGCATGTGAAGGGAAACTGCGACCTGCGACGCAGTTGTCACAGCCTGGTAGGTGTGGCGAGGCTCAAGGACGGCCTCTCGGTGGAGAAAGCCCGGGCCGAAATCCAATCCATTGCAACCCAACTGCAGATGCAGTATCCCGACTCCAATCGCGGACAGGGTGGCAGCGTCGAGTCGCTGTCGGAAGTCATGGTCGGCGACATTCGACCGATCCTGCTGGTGTTGCTGGCGGGCGCTGGATTGCTGCTGTTAATTGCCTGCGTGAATGTGTCGAGCTTACTGCTGGTACGCTCGGAAGGGCGGCGGCGCGAGATCGCGGTGCGTGGGGCCCTGGGCGCATCCCGCAGAAGACTGGTCCGCCAATTTGTAACCGAGGGATTGGTGCTGGTCACGGCCGGGACCCTGGTCGGACTGGTGTTTGCCGCCGCTCTGGTGCGCGTCCTGCTCGGCCTCATCTCAAAAGACGTGATGCCGTACACGCCGTATCTCTCCGGCCTGGGCTTGAACCTGCGTGGGGTAGCCGTCGCCGGCGTTCTCGCACTTCTGGCTCTCGCATTATTTTCGATAACCCCCGCGTTGCGGTTGAAGTCTGCGGGGGACTTGCGCGAAGGCCTTGCCGAAGGCGGACGCACCTCGGCAGGCAATGTCTGGCGGCGCTTTGGATCGAATCTGGTCGTGGTCGAACTGGCCGTCGCGCTGGTGCTGTTGACGGCCGCAGGGCTGCTGGAAAAGAGCTTCTACCGCCTGTTGCATGTTGAGGTCGGCTTTCAAACCGATCACCTGGCGACCTTGCAAGTGGCGATCCCGCCGAGTTACGCCAAGGACGAGCAGCAGGTCCAGCTGCAACGCCAGATTTTGAGCCGCATCGCCAGCCTGCCAGGCGTCAAGTCCGTTGGACTCACCACGCGCGTACCTGTGAGTTCCAATGGAAATACGACCTGGATCCGTTTCGTGGGACGGCCTTATCACGGCGAGCATAACGAGGTGAACGAACGCGAGGTCAGCTCGGACTTCTTTCACACCTTGCAGACACGCCTCCAGCGCGGCCGCTTTTTCACCGAAGCGGACGACGCGTCAAAGCCCAACGTCGCCATCATCAACCAGGCACTGGCGAAACAATATTTCCCTGGCGAAGATCCTGTCGGGAAGATGATGGGCGACACCGATCTCAGTGCAAAATCGCTGGCGCGAATCGTGGGTGTGGTGGACGACATCAAAGAAGGCGCGCTGGATTCGGAAATCTGGCCGGCTGTTTATTATCCGTTTAACCAAAGTCCTGACGACTTCTTTACTCTCATGGTTCGCACGTCGCAGTCGGAAGAATCACTGTTGCCGACGCTGGTGACCGCGATCCACGGCATCGATTCTGGAATCGCCATCTTTGACGAACAGAGCATGAACGAGAGAATGCAGAATTCGCCCTGCGGCCTATCTGCACCGAACGTCTGCCTGGCTGATTGGCGGCTTCGCCGTGCTGGCGTTGGTGCTGGGAGTCGTCGGACTCTACGGCGTGATCGCATATTCAGTAGGTCAGAGGACGCGCGAGATTGGGGTTCGCATGGCCATGGGAGCGCAACGCGGCGCGGTGTACAAGCTGGTCCTGAAAGAGGCCGGCTGTCTGACCGGGACCGGCATCGTCGCAGGCCTGGTTTGCTCCGTGGGCGCCGCAACCTTGATGCGCAAGTTGCTGTTTGGCGTTAGCACATGGGATCTCTCGACTCTGGCAGGCGTGGCAATGATGCTGGCGGTGGCGGCGCAACTGGCTAGCTATATCCCCGCACGGCGTGCGGCGTCGGTGAACCCGGTTGACGCGTTGCGCTCGGAATGATCGTCTGCCGGTGAAACTCAATTCGCGGCCGAAAAACATCTGGCGCAGCCCTTCATTTAGTTCCACTCGCATCGCCGGTGTTAAGGCAACGCGGCATTGCTTCAGACGCCGGATTGGCCCGCCGCTTGCACTTGACTCAGCTAAACAGCAAGCCTGCCAGCCAAAGTGTGGAAATTTGACTCGATCCAGGTGACGCGCGTGGTAAATTGTGCATCTCACGTGTGAGTTCCTGGACATGTCGGTATCTGTCCTCTCCGCTATAATCGGCAATTCGGCTTCGCTCACGCAAGGAGTAGTGAATGCACGCGCCCAAAAAACCAAGAGTGCTGGTAGTTGACGACGAACAAGTCATTGCCGACACTCTGGCCAAGATCCTCGACATTAACGGTTACGAAGCTTCAGCGGTGTACACAGGAACGGCAGCAGTGGAACAAGCCCGATTGCTGCAACCTGACCTCATCATTAGCGACGTCATTATGCCCGACATGAACGGCATTGAAGCCGCCATCAGCATTCGTGGATTTCTGCCCTCCTGCAAGATTTTGTTGTTCTCCGGACAGGCCGCCACGGCCGATCTCCTGGAGAATGCCCGGGCCCAGGGCCACGAGTTTGAGATCCTGGCAAAGCCCGTCCATCCAGCAGACTTGCTGGCAAAGTTAAAGAGCTAGTTCTGGTTAAAGATGGGCGGTGTCCAGCCGCCCACTCATTCCCTTCCTTCTGGTTATCGACGCTCGCTCCTGCGACCTAGTGCTCGTCAAACCCTAGGCCATCCCTCACGCCCTTTTTCCGCATAACCCCGGCCCCTTCAAGATGGCGGGTGACCATGCCCTGCCCCTCCCGGATCCTCGCAAAGTCCAGCGTTGTTAGTTGTGTTATATTGTTACCATGGTACATGACTCCAAACACCCCATCATCATCGAACGGGTTCAGACCGGCGTCCGCATAGAGAAGCGCCTGCTCAAGGTGCTGAAGGGTCTGGCGGAGCTCAAAGACATGACGCTGGGAGATCTGCTGGAGGGAATTGTGCTGCACGCTTTCGAAGGCAAAGCGCCTTTCTCTGCCGAAACCCTGAAGGAGATTGAGAAGTTCCGCAGCATCTACGGCCTCACCTTGAGAGCTTCGGACAGCCATCAACTAAAGGAGCATCAGAAATGAACTTTTTGCCGACAATCATCGCCTGCGGAGCTATGTGCGCCATTGCAGCCGTGTCGGTCGCAGCGCAGCAACCGTCCGCCGCCGCGCCGCTGCTGCACACGCGAACCGAGTTTCACTTCACGACCGAAGCGCCTTTTGAGGAGGTCGCTCCGCTATTCGGCGCCAAAGAAGAACGGAAGTGGGCGCCCGACTGGAATCCGCAATTCGTCTATCCGGTTCCTGCGCGCGATCAGCAAGGCATGGTCTTCAAAGTGGAGCACGGGCAGTTTTCAAGCACCTGGGTGAACACGGCTTTCGACCTCGCCGCTGGGCACATCCAGTATGCCTATGTTCTTAACGACGCGATGGCCACCTTAATCGACATTCACCTGACTCGCGAAAGCGCGACCAAGACCGCGGTGACCGTCGTCTATGAACGTACGGCGTTGATACCCGAGGCCAATGAGCACGTTCAACACTTCACAAAGGGCGACGAGAAAAGCGGAAAAGAATGGGCAGATTCGATTAACGGCTACTTTGCCAACTTGCGTGCCGGAAAGAAGTAGGGGATCGCGGTTGGTTCAGCCTGAGTCAGAAGAGCGAAAGGCGAATAGCGAAAAGCGGCCTCCTACAATTCCCTTCGGCCTTCCATCGCCTTCTGCATGGTGACTTCATCGGCATACTCGATGTCGCTGCCCACGGGGACGCCGGTAGCAATACGTGTCACCTTGACTCCCGAGGCCTTGAACAGGCGCGACAAATAAGTCGCCGTAGCTTCGCCTTCGATGGTGGGATTGGTAGCGATGATCAGTTCGTCGACGCTGGCCGATTCCACGCGCCGTTCGAGGTTCGAAATCCGTAACTGGTCTGGACCAACCCCATGCAGCGGCGATAGCGCCCCATGCAATACGTGATAGACGCCGTTGTAGTGACGTGTCTTCTCGACTGCAGCGATGTTCGTCGGTTCCTCCACAACGCACACCAGGCGCTGGTTGCGAGTGGCGCTGGTGCAGTAGGTGCAAGGGTCGACGTCGGTGATGTTGTTGCAGATGGAGCAGAGGCGAAGATTGGCCTTCACCTCGTGAATGGCGCCGGCCAAGAGCTCCGCATCTTCTTCGCTGGCGCGCAGGATATGGAAGGCGAAGCGCTGCGCCGTCTTGCTGCCAACTCCGGGCAGCTTCTTCAATTCATCAATCAGTCGAACCATCGGCTCGGCAAACCTGGACACTACGAGGGCCTCCCACAATTTCGTGCAAAAAGTCTTTTTCACCACGGAGACACGGAGGGCACGGAGTTTTATCGTTGTGTGCGATGTCCTGTTGCCTGCTTTCTTTCACGAAAAGAAGTAAGCAAGTCGAGTCGATCGCCACACACCGAAGAGCACAAATGAATGCGAATTTTTCTCTGAAAACTCCGTGCTCTCCGTGTCCTCCGTGGTGAATAGGCTCTGGGTTACATCCCTGGCAGACCCATGCCGCCCAGCATACCGCCCAGGCTGGACTTCAGCGCTTCATCCACTTTGCGCGACGCTTCATTGACGGCCGCGACCACCAGGTCCTGCAGCATCTCGATGTCGCCGGACTTCACCACCTCCGGCTCAATGATGATGCTGAGCAACTGCTTCTGGCCGGTCATCTTGACGTTGACGCTGCCGCCGCCGGAAGAGGCTTCGATCGTGATCTGCTGCATCTTCTCTTGCAGCTTCTCCGCCTGTTGACGCGCCTGCGCCAGCATGTCCTGCAAATTGAATCCACCCATTGCTTGCCTCAGGGGCTAAGGCCCTTGGTCTCTCTGATTACATCTGCCGTCCCTACGGGACTCGCGTTTTGTTTGGGACGTACCCAGGACTCCGCCTGCGGCTCCGTCCTGGGCTAAGTTATTTCGCCCTTACGGGCTTGGTTCTAACCTCACCTCGACCAGGCATGCAACGAAAACCATCAGGGTTCATCATTGTTATCCACCGGCTCCTGGGCCAGACTATTTCGCCCCTACGGGCTTGGTTTTGAGCAATTCCCATTCCCCCGGCAGCGCAATTATCCCCGGTCTTTCTGGTCGATGACGGTGCGAATCTCGGCGCCAAACTTTTCCTGCATGCGCTGCACGATCGGATCGGACATGGCGCGACTGCGCGCACCCGCTCCATTAGCGGGACGCGGCGGCAACGCCGTCTTCGCAGCTACAGGAGTACCGCCGCTCACCATCTTGAATTTCAGCGGCCGCTCCGACAACTTGCTGAGCGCTGTCTGTATGATGCGCTTCGGTTCTGGTCCGAGCGCCACATCAATCAGCACTTGCGACATCGCGACCTTCGCCGACACCTCTATGCCGCGCACCGACCACTCCGCCTCTTCCAGGTTGTGCGCCAGCATCTGCTGTCCGGCATCTTCCAGACCTGCAAGCACGGCGTTCCGGGCCTGCTCCGCATCGATTTCCGCGACGGACGGCGCAGTCGGTTCCGGAGCTACGGCGACGGCTGTAGCAGAAGCGCTTTCTCTCGCCGCACTTGAAGCGGAGCTCGAAGAGAAAGGCGCGGAATACGGTTTGGATGCATCGCCGATGGCTGCGCCTGAGGTGGCCGCTGACGGTGCGTAATCCGCGACTTCGGCTTTGGGTTCGGACTTGCGGCTGCGATCGGCTTCAAAGGGCGATGGCCGGGTAAACGGCGAGGCCGCGGGAGCCCGCGACGATTGCGGCTCCGCGGCGCTCATCGACCGCTGCGAGGCGCTCGAGTGCGCGAGCAGGTGCGGCTGCTGGCCGCCCGACGGCACCGGTCGCACGGGCCGTCTGATCCGCCAGGACCCGCTCCGGCCGCTTCCCCGCTCAGCAATTCTTCCAGAGGAAGGAGTCTCTGCGCATGCACCAGCTTGAGTAGTCCAAGTTCCAGATGGAAGCGCTGCTCCTGCTTGTAGCCCAGGTCGCTGTGCGTGCGCAGCATGATCTGCATGAAACGCGACAGATCTTCCTCGCTGAAACGGTCGGCGATCCGCGCTACTCTCTCGCGCTCGTCAGATCGAAATCTGCAACACATGGGAATCTTTGCCGGCAACTTTGGCCACCAGACGCGTTGCGCAGGAAGCGCAGCATCTGCCTGGCAAAATGCTGTGCACTCTGCCCCTCGACCAAAAGCCGGTCGATGGTGCGCAGCACGTCTTCGCTGGAGTTCCGCGCCACCGCGTCCATCACATCTTCCAGCACATCGGAGGAAACCGTGCCTACCAGCCCGCGTACCACATCGCCGCTGAGCGTATTGCCGCAGCAGGCAATGGCCTGATCCATGATGCTGAGGGCATCGCGCATGGAGCCGTCGCCAACCTCGGCCAGCATAGCCAGCGCGTTGTCGTCGGCCTCGATTCCCTCTTGCTTGGCGATGTCACGCAGCTGCTGGACGATGTCGTCGAAGCGCACCGCATGAAAGCTGAAGTGCTGGCAGCGCGAGCGGATGGTCTGCGGAATGTCTTCCGGCTGCGTGGTCGCCATCATGAAGACGATGTGGCTCGGCGGTTCTTCCAGGGTCTTCAGCAGCGCATTAAACGCGGCGTCCGTGATCTGGTGGGCTTCGTCGAGGATGTAAATTTTGAAGCGGTCACGCGCCGGCCTGTAGCGGGCGGCCTCACGCAACTCGCGGATTTCGTCGATACCGCGGTTGGTGGCAGCATCAATCTCGATCACATCCACGGCGTTGCCGGCGCGAATTTCGCGGCAGGAGTCGCATACTCCGCAGGGCTCAGGGACGGGGCGATCCTGGGACTGGCAATTCAGCGCCATCGCCAGAATGCGAGCGATGGTGGTCTTGCCGATCCCGCGATGTCCGCTGAAGATGTAGCCGTGGGCGATGCGCCCCTGCTCGATAGCGTTCTTCAGGGTGCGAGTGACGTGGTCTTGCCCAATCACCTCGGAGAATTTCTGTGGCCGGTATTTGCGTGCGAGAACCTGATAACTCATGGAAGGAAGTCTTGATTATACGGTGTGCCGCTGTGGAACGGGAACGACGGGCTGAGAGATAATCAAGTTCATTTCAGGAGCGAACCGTGAACACGTTACAGCAAGCTTCGCGCCTCGATCGACCGCCTGCCGGCACGCCTGAAAACGCTATCCTCCGCCCAGGTGGAACAGAAGACCAGTCCCGAATCATGGTCTGCCAAACAGGAGTTGGGACACCTGCTGGATTCGGCCGCCAAAGATCATGAACATCTGGTTCGCACCCAACTGGAAGATCATCCTGCCATGCCGGACTATGACGGTGTGCGCTGGGTAGCCCTGCATCGCTATCAGGAGCGGGATTGGCTGGAACTGGTGGATGTGTGGACGGCCCTCAATCGCCAACTGCTGGCGGTCGCCGCGGCAATACCCGATGCCGCCTGGTCGCGAACCTGCACCATCGGCGGTTCAGAACCGTTGACTCTTCGATTTGTCTTTGACGATTATGTCGCGCACATGCTGGGACACTTCCGGCACATTGGCGTGGAAGTCGACGACCTCGCTTGAGCGATCGGGCAGCTAAACTTTTTTGCGGGTTCCGTTCGACTTCGCTCCGTTCGACTTCGCTCCGCCTGCGCCATTTTTCTTGGCTGCCAACTCGGCCTGCTTCTGCTTGCGGGCTTCCGCGCGGGCCTTCCTCTTCATTTCTTCGGGAGAGTACATGCTTCCGCGGCAGTCCTTGCTGCCGCAATAACACGGCGCCTCGTCGTCGCCGTCGTACAGGCAGTAGTCGTAGGTAAGCTCTTCGCCGGCCGCGATATCACGAATCGTATCAATCACGACCCGGCCATCTTCTTCGTCGGTTTCACAGTTAGGATCGCAGGAATGATTGACGAACATGGCCATGCCATGGCCGTCGATCACGACTTCGCCGTCACCCACCCCGAACAGGTAGGTGAAAGGACGGCCTTCGTAGCGATCATCGCCTTCGGCTTTAGTGATGCGCTCGCCGGTATATTCCAGCACGCGAGTTCCCTTGGGGATATTTTCCAGCGCAAAACATCCCGCAGCGTGAATATCGGAGGAACGAATGATCAGACGCAACAAGCAGCATTTCTCCCGGTTATCGTGCCCAGCAGTATAACGTACCGCGACGTGACGTTTTTGTCCGGCCTGCTGAGGTTCGGCGAACAGGAGCCAGGCTTCGGGTTCCCGTCAGCAGCGAGGTCACAGGCGCGTCCCGATTTGGCAGTTCACTTTCTGTCTAGGATTTCGTATCTTGGAAGGAGACGCATGGAATTCTTGGAGGCGCTCTCATGGTGCACGTTCTGCTCCGCCATAAAGTTTCCGATTATAACCGCTGGAAAGAAGCATTCGATTCCCACCTCGCAGTTCGCAAACATGCGGGAGAAACGGGTTGCCGTCTTTTTCATAGCGCAGAAGATCCGCGCGACTTGTTCTTGCTGCTGGACTGGGAAAGTGTCGAGGAAGCGCGTAAGTTTTTAGGTTCAACGGAACTGCGCGATACGATGCAGAAGGCCGGTGTGGTCGGAACTCCCGAGATTCAATATCTCGAGGATGTCCGATCTGTGCATCGCTCGTCGGCCGACTAGCAGCCATTGCTGCTTGGCTGCGAAATTTTTTCAACCCTCTTGACATGGGGCAGGGGTTTGCGATTGATGTCGTCCAACTTTTCCTGCCCTATACTCTGTATCTGCGAATCATTCGAACGGCATGCGTGCTTCGCGAAAACTCGCGCAGGATGCGGGTTTCGCGCCGGCAACGATTTTGTCAAGAAGTTTTGCGACTGAATCTTGCCGGCGGCAAAACAGATTTTTTCGATGGCGTTGACAAACATCCCTGGAAATTTAAAATACCCGACGACTCTCCGAAGCGATGACAAACGTGACCCAGCCCAACGACGTTCTACTGCATACTGACTTTCCGGACCTGGAGCTTCATGCCAGCGGGAAAGTTCGAGACATCTACCGGGTCGGCGCCGACCACTTGCTGTTCGTAGCGACCGACCGCATCTCAGCCTTCGATTACGTACTGGCTACCGGGATTCCGCAGAAAGGCCGCGTGCTGACGCAGCTTTCGCTGTTCTGGTTCGACTTTCTGAAGAATGTTGTTCCCAACCACCTGGTCACCGCCGACGTGCACAAATATCCGGCGGAGCTGCAAAAATATGCCACGCAATTGCGCGGGCGCTCCATGCTGGTAATGCGTGCCGACATGATTGCTATCGAGTGCGTGGTGCGCGGCTATCTTTCCGGCTCCGGCTGGAAGGAGTACAAGACCAATGGCAAGGTGTGCGGCATCGACTTGCCCGCCGGCCTGCGCGAGAGCGACAAGTTGCCGGAGCCGATCTTTACACCCGCCATCAAGGCCAGCAGCGGTCACGATGAGAATATTTCCTTCGACCACATGGTGAAGCTGGCGGGCCGCGAACTGAGCGAGAAGCTCCGCGATCTGAGCATCAAGATCTACCAGACGGCGGCTGATTATGCCGAGACGCGCGGCATCATCATCGCCGACACCAAGTTTGAGTTTGGCCAGACGCCGGCCGGATTGGTCTTGGCGGACGAGGTGTTGACGCCGGATTCCTCGCGCTTCTGGCCTAAGGACAAGTACAAGGCGGGTGGTCCCCAGGATTCATTCGACAAGCAGTACGTGCGGGATTACCTGGAAGCCATCAAGTGGAACAAGCAGCCGCCCGCGCCAGCACTACCTCCGGAAGTGGCAGCCCGGACCAGCGAGAAATATGTTGAGGCTTACACCCAGATGACCGGGCATCCACTGCCGGCTTAAGCAAGGCCGACATGGGTCTTTCCATTCTCGACTGGTTGATTGTGCTGATTGTTTTGCTGTCGCTGTTACAAGCGATCTCGCAAGGTTTTTTTCATGAGTTCTTTTCCTTTGCCGGGGTCGTAGTCGGATATCTGTTGGCGGCCTGGGAGTATCCGCGTGCGGCTCGATGGTTTGCGCCGTATGTGACCTCAACCTGGATCGCCGACATTGCCGGGTTCTTCGTTATTTTTTGCGCAGTATCGCTGGTGGCGGGAATTCTGGGACGGCATTGCCCGCTGGGCGGTAAAGGGCATCGGCCTGAGCTGGTTCGATCGAGTTCTGGGAGCAGCGTTCGGGTTCCTGCGAGGGGTTGTGGTGAGTGCGGTCGTGGTGCTGGCGTTGGCGGCATTCGCTCCGCAGTGGGGATTGCAGCAGTCCAGAATCGCGCCATTCATGCTGGTGACCAGCCGTGCCCTGGTGTGGGCAGCTCCGGCGGAATTACGGCAGCGTTTCTGGGACGGATGGAATTTACTGCGCACTGTACCGCAGCACATCCCGTTGGAGCATGGCAAGGACGACGATACCGGTAGGTGATTAACGCCGAGGAAGAATATCTAGTGAAGCGAGAGAGAGGCGTCGTGAAAGACCAACTGGAAACTTTGATCGGGAATATGTACCGCAGCGGCATCACCTACGCGGAAGCAGTATCTGAATTCAAGAAGCGCTTTATCCTGACGGTGCTGGAAGACAGCAACGGGAATCAGTGCAAGGCCGCTCGCCGGCTGGGCATGCATCGCAATACTCTCAGCCGCACCATCGCCGAACTCAAGCTTGACGCCAAGGGCCTCCGCAGCGGCACACGCCGCCCGCCACGCAGCGCGCACAGCCTCCCCATCGACAAGAAAGCCGCACGCTAGATCCTTTCGCTTGGTTGACGCACCGGTTCAATCACAATTCGTTCGGGAGCGCCGCAGCTTGCCTCCGGTTGCGCACCTGATCACTTCGCCGTCAGGTGCCACCATTCTTCCAGGCCACGCGGCTCGCAGCACCATCCCGTTTGGTGAGGCAACTCCGTCCTGTCCTGCAGACGTCTCCTGCCAAATAAAAAAGGGAGCAACCGGTTGCCCCCTTCTGTTTATTCGTTGAAAATTCCGTTAGTGCGATTTGTGAGTTGTGCTGTGATGAACCGCCGGTGCGGTCGATATCGGATTGCCGTTCTTGTCCAGCAGCATGCCGTCGGTCATCGTCATCATGAACGGATTCGGAGTGTAGCTGGTGACGGTTCCCTGGAATGTCATGAGCGTTCCGACCTGCGGCATCAAGCGGGACGGAATCGGCTTTGCCATGTTCAGCGTCAGATCAGCTTTCTTGGCTTCGATATCATCATCGCTGCCGGCCAGCTGAACCGTCGTAGGCGTGGCACTGATAACGTTGGCGCCCAGCTTCACGGCCTTGTCCTTGATGGCGTTCCAAACCGTGTCCGCAGCCTGCTGGTTGCCCGAGGAGAGTACCAGTTCCCATTCAGCAAAGCTCATCTGGGTACGGATTCTTGCTCTTCACCAGATCGGCAGCCTGCTCCGCTGGAGACGGCGGCGGCGGCGCGGCGGCCACGGTGAAACCTGCCGGCGGCATTACGCTGGGGGAGGCCTTCGCGTCACTCACCAGTTGGTCCCAGCCCTGATCCGAGCCGTGATACCGGATGTACTTCTTCTTGCCATAATCCAGGATCTGCTGCTGCCCCGGGCCCTGCGCCAGCATGGCGGCCTTGACGATAAACCAGAAGCCTTCCGGGTTCATCGGCTTGGCTTCGAGGTCAGCGGTGGCCAGTGGATAAATGTCAGCGATGTTGGGCTGCGACTCCCAACCCACGGCCTCGCGCATGTCTTTCTGCGCCTCCGCGATAATTCTTTGCCTGCAGAGCTGCGAAGCCCACGGCTCCATCAAAGATGGCGCCCGTCTCGTTATGCAGTTTTGTGAAGTCGGCGTCGCTCATGCCCTCAGGCTTCTTCATGTTCTGCAAAGCTTGCAGCCCCTGCTGGCCATACTGCTGGGCCTTGGCCAGGTTGTCCTGCATCTGCGGACCACCCTGCGAAGCCGCGGCGCGATAGGTGTAGGCCAGCAAGGCGAGAGCGCGTACGTTGTTGGGGTTCGCCTGGAGCACACGGTTCGCGGCATCGATCATCTTTTGCGAATCACCCGCCTGCTGGTAGGCCACCATCAGCAGTTCCAGCGCCTCTCCCTTCATCACCGAGTTGGGATATGTCTGAAGGAAAGCTTCCAGTGCGGCCGCTTTCTGGGCGGGATTCTGCTGCTGGTAAGCATTGATGTAGGCGTTGTACTCGGCTGGATCCTTGATGGTGGGCTGGCCAGCTCTGCGCTGCCTGGCCAGCTGCTTGCGCAACCGATTGCTGGACCAGTGCCGCGCTGGCGAGCACCAGCAACATGATGACGAGCGACTTCTTCATTCTGTTGGCTCCTGAATTCTGGGAACTGCTTAACGATAAACCTGCTGAAGGCGGGCAAATGCGCCTAGGCATTTCGACCCCGAAACCTGACTGAGATGCACGATAACGGACAAAACCCTCCGCACAATTAGACTCTCCGTTGCTGAATTGGAATGCAAAGTGCGGAAACGGGGATTATAAGTACGTACCTCAGTGTAAGGCAAGTTGCTTACCACTTTACACGATTCCCGCGTTTCTAAGATGCGCCCGAGGCTGTTTGCCGGATGCGCAGCTCGCCGGTCGCAACCGTGTCGTCGCTTCCCGATCGGCTCGGCGCGAAGTCTACTGAACTTCCCGAATCACAGGCGGCGACGTGGCATCTGCACCAACGGCATAGGGATTCCAATGAACAGAAGGCACTGAATATATGCGAAGAGAACTGCTGTCCGTTGTCGGGATCGGTTGCGGTGGTGACTGGAGGCGGCCGCGGAATCGGCTATGCCATCAGCTCGCGCCTGGCCGATATGGGCGCCACCGTGGTCCTCACCGGACGCGACGAGATGCGCGTCCAGCAGGTTGCGCGCGACCTGGTCAGCCGCGGGCACAAAGCCGAAGGGATCGGCTGCGATATCGCCGACCTGACCAGCGTTGAGGCTTTGGGAGAGCGCCTGCGCCAGAGCTATGGACGGGTCGATATCCTGGTCAACAACGCCGGAATCGGCGGCCCTAACGCTCTGCTGCACGAGCTTTCGCCAACTGATTGGGACGCCATTTTCAACACCAATGTCCGCGGCGCCTACTACATGCTTCGCGCCGTCGTGCCACTCATGATCACGGCCGGCACCGGGCACATCATCAACATCTCTTCTCTGGCGGGAAAAAATGCCCTGCCCCGGGGCGCGGCGTATTCGGCTTCCAAATGGGCGCTGAACGGTCTCAGCTACGGCGTCGCCGAAGAACTGCGCGCGCAGAACATCCGGGTCAGCGTCATCTGCCCCGGGTCCGTGGACACCGACTTCAGCCCGCGACGCGGCGGCAAAGACACGCAAAAGATGTTGAAGGCCGACGACGTGGCCCACGCCGTGGCGATGCTGGTGACCCAGGAGCCGCAGTCGTTCATCAGCGAAGTGTTGATTCGGCCAACGCAAAAGCCCTGACCGACCGATCGACTCCCCTGTCTGAACCCCGAATGTGACAAGCGGCACAGCCGCCCCCGGGCTCGACGGCCTATAATCGAGGTTTGCTTTTTACCTATTTCGCAATACTGAGCCAACCATGCTGATAAGAAAGAAACTGATTGCCGCCAATTGGAAGATGTACAAGACGCCGGAACAGACAGCCGCATTCTTCCAGCAATTTTTGCCCTTAGTCGCCGACCAGACCCGTGACGACATTGTGGTGTGCCCTCCTTTCATTGATCTGCAAACCGCGGTTGCGGCCGCTGCGGGATCGAACGTCGCCATCGGTGCGCAGAATATGCACTGGGAGAAAGAGGGCGCGTTCACGGGTGAAATTTCCGCTCCCATGTTGACCTCGATTGCGGTTACGCACGTGATCATCGGCCACTCCGAACGGCGTCAATATTTCAACGAAACTGACGACACCGTGAATCGGAAGCTGGAAGTTGCGTTGGAGAACGGACTGACGCCCATCGTCTGCGTGGGCGAAGTTCTGGAAGAACGCGAGGCCGGCCTGACCGAAGACGTGTTGCGGCGTCAGTGCGTCCGCGCCTTCAACGGCATCTCCGCCAAAAAAGCTGCCAAGCTCGCCATGGCCTACGAGCCGGTATGGGCGATTGGCACGGGCAAGACGGCAACGCCGCAAATGGCAAGCGATGCCCACCTGGTTATCCGTCACGAAGCCGAGAAAGCATTTGGAGAACCGTTCGCCCAGAAGATGCGGATTCTCTATGGTGGCAGCGTCAAGCCGGACCTGTGCACCGCGATGCTGTCAGAAGTAGAGATCGACGGCGCACTGGTCGGCGGAGCCAGCCTAGATCCGACGTCGTTCGCGAGCATTGTGAAATACGGATGCTAGTTCGCTCGCGACCCGTTTCGTCGCGTACGATTTGTTTGTTATACTTAAGCCGCCTCTACGTTTCTGCTTGGAATCCGGAAATGCCTTTGCGTCCGGACGTGTGTGCGGAAGTGGTGAAATTGGCAGACACACCATCTTGAGGGGGTGGCGCCGAAAGGCATGGGGGTTCAAGTCCCCCCTTCCGCACCATACCTCGTACCAAGTTGTAAGCAACGTTTAGAGATTTCACAATACCGGCGGATTGTCGCGCCCTCGCGCGTGATCGCCTGAAGAAAGAATTGAGAGCTGCATGGTCGTTCTGATTACGGTTATCCACATTCTGGTTTGCGCGTTTCTCATCATCGTCGTGCTGCTGCAAAGCGGTCAAAGCGGCGACGTAGCCGCCGCCTTCGGTGGCATGGGCAGTCAGACAGCTTTCGGGACCCGGACGGCGGCGACCGTACTCACCAAGGCGACGACCTATGCCGCGGTCATCTTTGTGCTCACATCGATTACGCTTTCTGTCTTTGCGGCTCGCCGTTCCAATCGCAGCGGATCCGTTCTGGAAGGAACCCGCTCTACGCCCACCAAGTCGGCGCCCGTCCAGCAGCAGACACCTGCTCCCGAGCCGCAGCCCATGACGCCTGGCAAGTAACAGAAAGCTGCTCTTCGAAGTTATGAGCCTCCGCGGTTGCGGAGGCTTTGCTTTTTGCGTGGAAGTTCAGCTGACCAGATAGTCAAGAGCTTCGTTCAGTGAGCCGAAGACGGGAAGCTCGCGAGCGGAAAAACTGCGGATCGAATCGAACAGCGCCTTTGGCATATTTCCGGTCAGCACCCAGGCGGCGCGTTTTACGTGGGGCCGGTCGCAGGCCGCCGCGATCTTGATGTGCTCAACCGCTTCGCGGGAGAAGTCGGCGCCGGTGAAGTCCGCGGCAATCAGCAGGGACCCGAGCGGCTCCTGGGTCACGATATCCGGCACACGGTCGGCTAACTCCGTCAATTCGTCGGCTTCGCAATTGGTGCAATCTACCAACAGAATTCGCTGGCCGTTATGGATCACGAACCGGATTCGGTCCATACACTCCTCCTGACCGGCGTGGCAAACTCTTGCTGCCCCACAATCATCTTCAGTACAAGCTGGCGAAGTTTACTGCACTATCGGCTGCGACTCAAGCCGACGCACCAAAGGGGCGGAGTCGCTACCCTGCTTCGTGGTAGCTTAAGTTTATGATTCACGAGATATTTCCCGTCGGCGTGCTGCAGTGCAACTGCTCGGTGGTGGGCGATGAACAAACTAAGGAAGCGATCGTCATCGATCCCGGTGACGACGTCGATGATGTGATGGCTGTCGTCAACCGTCACGGCTTGACGGTGAAGCAGATCGTTGTAACCCACGCGCACATCGATCACGTTGGTGGAGCGATGAAGCTGAAGCGGTTGACCGGCGCACCCATTCTCCTCAACCAGAACGATTACGCCCTGCTGAAAATGCTGGATGTGCAGGCGTCATGGATTGGTATGCGACCTCCGGAGCAGGTGACCATCGATGCCAGCCTCAGCACCGGCGACAAGGTGCGGGCCGGCGGGCTAGAAGCCGAAGTGTTGCACACGCCGGGACACACGGAGGGCAGCATCTGCCTGTATTTCGCTCCGGAAAAGAAGTTGATTGCGGGAGACACGCTGTTCGCCGGATCGATTGGCCGCACCGATTTGCCGGGCGGCTCCTACGAGAAGATCATGCAGTCGCTGCATGGTCCGGTGTTGGCATTGCCGGATGAGACGGTCGTCGTCCCCGGGCACGGGCCGCTGACCACAATCGGCGAGGAGCGGACCAGCAATCCATTTCTGGTGAGGTGAGGAAGGCCGCTCTTCGCTCTTGGCTTTTCGCTTTTCGCTTTTGGCTTTTCGCTCTTGCCGTTTTGCTTTGGCTCTTCGCTCTTGGCTCTTCGCTTTTGGGTTCGCCCTTAGCTTTTTGCTTTTCACGTTTTGCTATTTGCTGTTAGCTTCGTCAGCGCGTGCCTTGTATCAGGCCACCACTTCAGTCGTGCCGGAAGCGCGGATTATCCCAAGGGCTTTAGAGACTGTGTCGCAACCGGCAACGGAGTTTCGCCGTGAACAACGGCCGAAAGTTGCGACCGAACCCAGCCGCGCAGCGGCGAGATTTGGGTTAGCCGCGGGCGTGAGCCCGCGGGACAGTGGGATAAGTGGGAAGCCGCGGAGCGGCGACACCGGGTTGCGACACAGTCTCTTCAATCCCTGCAAACTGATCGTTCGGTCGATCTGCAACGCAAGCATCTACTCGCAGCTCTCTCCGAAGCACGCCCCAAACAATCATCGTTTGCGGCACAACCAGCACGATCAGGTACGAACCAATCGTGCCTGCGATTACCCCGAGCGAGCCAATCCGGCGCACCAGCAGGAGCGACAACACAAGGTTCGCCGCCGCCGCGACAATCGACAACATTGCCTGTCCTCGCACGCGATTTAATGCTGCAAGCAAACACGATTCAACGCTCATAAAACCACTGATCAACGCCCAAATTCCCATCGCCAGCAACAAGGAGAGGCTGGGCACAGCAGCCAAGCCGGCCCATATCCGGATCACGACGCGCCCAAACAAAACCAGCGCAACCAGACAGAACAGATTCAGACCGGTGGTTGCTTTCATGGTTGTAGCAAACGTCCGTCGAATCCAGCTGTAGTCGCCTTTGGCGTATGCCTCGGAGTATGCCGGCCACATCGCGGGGAAAATCAAAGACTGCGCCAGCGCCGTTAGTCCTGCCAGTCGCCAGGTAACACTATAGGGCGTGACTTCGGCGGCGCCCAGGTAGTGGCTGACAACAAGATTGTCGGAGCTGAATACCACGACTGCTGCCACCTGAATCAGAAAGAAACATGAGCCGGAGCTGAGGAGCGATACAACGCATCCGCCATCGACGGAAGACAGCCGCGGCCGCAGCCACGGCTTGTCCCATCCAACCACGAACAGCAGCGTGGCTAAACTGGCGAGCGGAAGGCACCCTGCCGATATCACGAACAACAGGGGCATCGAGACGTGCAGGGCAATGCCGAGGCCGAGGCCGCAAACACTGGCCACGGCTCCCGCGCAGAGCGCATAGTTGTTACGATGAAGCTCCTGATATCCCGCGAGCAGCTTGCTGGCCAAATTGCAAGGCAGTCCCAACAACATCAGAGCGGCGGCGACGGCTACCGTTTGCTTGATATCTGCGGCGCTAACTTTGGCGCTCGCATTGAATAGACTCACCCAGTTGACTCGTGGGATCGCAAACGCGATCACGACACCGGCTAGCGCCGAGATGCCCGCAGTCAAAACCAGCGCGTTGGTGAAGGAGCGGGCTGCCGCGTTTTTGTCCCCGCGCGCATAAGCTCGCGAAATGTCATTGGTAAGCGTGTTGGCGATGCCGAAGTCGAGCAGGTTGATCCACACGGCGGTCGTGGTGATCGTCGCCCACACGCCGTAGCGATCCGCTCCCAGGTAGCGGACAGCGAGTGGCAACGAAAGCAAGGTCAGAAGACTGCCCAGCACCCGCGCAGCTCCTCCCGACCAGACTGCGTGCGCCATGCGGGCGTAGCGCGATGGCGGCAAGCATCTTGACCGTGATGTCCGGCGTTCTCACTGCGGGTTTAACGGCGGATGCTGGCGTAATCTGAGCCTCTCGACAGCGCGTTGCACTGCTTCACCGGAATGAGACTGTATCAAGCGACTGGCAGCGTACTCCGGCAACCAGCGAGTCGGCGAAAACACCGCAGGCAGCCGTGCGCTCCGTAACATTTCCAGAGACGCGAGCGTCACCTCCTCCACCGTGACTGCGTTGATGCAGTGCGGATTCACAGAGCAGCAAGCTTTTTCGCATCCAGGCAATCCCGAGACAGGCTGCAATACTCGCGCGTTTGTACAACGCGGCCCAAATCGCAACGGGCTGTTGAAGTGGTTCGGGTCGCCATCGCGGGGATGGCGGGAGATCACGATGGTCGGGCAGTTCATGGCCGCCGCCAGATGAGCACAACCGCTGTCGTTGCCGACGAAAAGCTGGCAACGTTCCAATAAGGCGCATACGTCGCGGATAGGCGCGCCACTTACGATGCTCACTTTTCCCGGCAGCATCGCTCCCAGTTTTTCGGCTTGGCTGCGTTCGGCTGCCGAGCACAGAATCACCGGATGTATACGTTCGCCTTTCGAGAGGCGGAGGATCGTCGCCGCATATCGATCGAGCGGCCAGCGGCGTCCGGCAGATTGCGCGCCAATTCCGAGAGCCACCAACCGTCGCGACCGCGAAACGTTGTCCAGCAGCCTGGCAGCATTGTTCCGGTCGGTCTCGGTGAGCCGGATTTCCAGATTTTCGTCCGTAATTTGCGCGCCCAGCGCCTTCATAATCTCCAAGTTTCGCAAGACTTCATGACGCACTGCGCCCGGTGGCAGACAGATGTCAAAAGCTGCGTCAAATCCGCGATTGATTTGGCGCTTGGCAGGCGTTGCCGTTTCGCTATAGCCCACACGATTTGCGGAGTCGCTCAGGGCACAAAGAAATGTTGCCAGGTGTTCGTCGGTATCCCAGCGCGGCGATATTGCAAAATCAAAATGCCGTCTGCGTAATCTCGTGCGATAGAACCACATCGCCGACAGCAGCCTTTTCAGGCCTTCAGGCAGCCACGACGGGCGCACAATCGGCAGCGTCAGAATCTCATCGACATTGGGATTGGTGACCAGAATTGCTTTGTAGGCATCCTGCACCACGACTGTGCACCGGGACTCGGGGTAGGCTCTCTTCAGCTCGCGAAACAGTGGGGTTGTCAGCACAACGTCGCCCAAAGCATCCAGCCGAAAAAGCAGGAAGGAAAGCGGCTCCTTTTTTTCGACCGTCCGAAAAGGTACCCGCTTGACCGGCGGCTCGTTCGACTGTCGCAACGCCGGGCGGTGGCTGAAATGCCTACGCCAGAAGATTGCCAGCCGAGTCGGAAGCTGCACCCAGAAGAACAGCGGCGGCATGACGCTCATGCAGAGCCCACGGTGGAGGCAGGGTGAGAGGACAGAGACGGCGAAGACTTGGCGATCAGGCGCGTCGTGCTGACCCCGGCCACCAGGGGAATCAATTCGACGCGGCCTCCCCAGCTGCGGACTTCTCGCGCGCCGACGACTTCCTCTTCGCTGTAGTCTCCGCCTTTTACCAGGACGTCAGGATGGATGGCTTTGACCAGCTTGAGCGGCGTGCTCTCACCAAACAGAACAACCGCATCCACCGCGCTCAATGCCGCCAGAACCTGCGCTCGCTCGCGCTCAGGCACGATCGGCCGCAGCGGCCCTTTCAGTCGACGGACCGAGTCGTCTGTGTTCAGGCCAACAATCAGCCGATCGCCCTTGCGCCGCGCCTCTTCCAGCAAGCGAATGTGGCCGATGTGAAGGATGTCGAAGCAGCCGTTGGTGAAGACCACCCGCTGTCCCGACGACTGCCACGAACTGATTCGCGTCAACAAACGTTCCAGTGACAACACTTTTTCGTCCATCTCGAGCGCAGCTTCCTGCGTCAGAGCTCCCAGCAGTTCGTCGCGATGGATGGGCGCGGTGCCGATTTTGCCGACCACGATTCCCGCCGCAAGATTGGCCAATTCCACCGCCGATTCCAGCGGCATTCCCCGGGCAAGAGTTAACGCGAGTATCGCAATCACCGTATCGCCCGCTCCGGACACGTCGTACACCTGGCGCACAACTGCGGGCGCGCGGAAACGAGACGAGCTGCGCAGCACGACAATTCCCTGCCCTCCCAAGGTGACGACCATGGCTTTCATATCGAGATCAGCCAATTGCCTTTGGCCTGCGCTCAGCAAATGGTCGAGGTCTATCGCCGGCTCAGTAGTTGCCGCCGACAGTTCTTTTCGATTCGGGCAGATCGTCGTCGCCCCGCGATAACGAGCAAAGCTACGATGTTTGGGATCGACAAGAATGGGGATGTTCCGCTGCCGCGCCCGTGCAATCAAACACTGGCACAGTTCTTCCGTCAGGGTACCCTTGGCGTAGTCCGAAAGAATCACGACCGACACGTGCTCGATGGCCGATAACGATTGCTCCAACAGCTGCCGGTAATCGGCTGCGGAATAATCGGGAACAGCTTCGATATCCACGCGGATCATCTGCTGATTGCCGGACAAAATGCGAAGCTTCGACGTAGTCGGAACTTGCGGCGCGGCGATCAGGGTAGCCTCAATCTTCTCTTGCGCCAGCAGCGATTCCAGGGAGCGCTGCTCGCGATCGCCGCCCCCAAATCCGACCAGCGTAGCTTGGGCGCCAAGCCCGGCGAGATTCATGGCGACATTGGCCGCGCCGCCAGGTTTTTCGTCGCGCAATGTAGCCCGAACCACAGGCACCGGAGCTTCAGGCGAGATGCGATCAACTTCACCCCAGACATACTGATCGAGCATTACATCCCCAACCACCAAGGCTGGCAAGTCATGCCACCCGGACTCAACCATGGCCACAAGTTCACCGAGGCGTGATCTCAAGGCTTGACCCCATAGGTCGCGACCGCATGATCGATGCAGGCGGCCAGTTCGACCCACTCGCACAGGATGTGGCCGCAGAGGATGTGGCCTTCCTGAATGCGGGCGGGATCGAGTGAAGGCACGCGGATCGAGACATCGGCAATGCTGGCCATGCGTCCTCCGCTCTGGCCGGTCATGGCTATGGTGCTAGCCGAAAGCTGGTGAGCGCGATCCAGCGCGGAGTAAACGCTGCGGCTATTGCCGGAGGTCGAGATCCCGACCAGCACGTCTCCCGACTGACACAGGGCTTCGACCTGACGCTGGAATACCTCGTCATAGCCGAAGTCGTTGGCGATCGCTGTTATGACCGAGCTGTCGGTGGTCAAGGCTATGGATGGCAAAGGACGACGGTCATAGTGGAAGCGACCCACCAGCTCGGCAGCCAGGTGCTGGGAATCGGCTGCACTGCCGCCGTTTCCGCACCATAGAACCTTATTCCCGCGCAATAGCGCGTCGGTAATAAGGATGGCTGCGCGTTCGAAAGCATCCTGCTGAGACTCCAGCAGGCGGATGACGCGAGCGTGTTCGGCGAGAGCGTCGGTAAAGACGCCGGCCAGATTCAAAGAAGATGGCATCCTGCTCCTCGTGGCGCGAAGAGTGTGAGGATCTCCTCAGAACCTGCTAAACCTTTTGTGGGAGGGACTTTCTTATGAAATTATAAGCGGAATGCCACCCGATCACGATACTAACTTCCTCGATGTTCGATTTGTATTCCTAGATCGGGACGGCGTACTGAATCGCAAGCCGGACGACGGAAAATACGTGACCCGTGTGGCGGAACTGACCCTCTTGCCGGGAGTCGGCGAAGCTGTCGCACAACTGAATCGCTCCGGACGCAAAGCGATCGTGGTCACCAATCAGCGCGGTATCGCCCTCGGCCTTTATACGCAGGAAGATCTCGCCCGAATCCATGATGAGTTGCGCCGGGTGCTGGCGGAAAAAGGCGCTCACCTCGATGCAATCTATGTGTGTCCGCATAACAACGGGCAATGCAACTGCCGCAAGCCGCTCAGCGGATTGTTCGAGCAGGCATTTCACGATTTCCCGGACGCCACTCCGGCCAACAGCGTTATGATCGGCGATTCTATTCGCGACATCGAGGCAGGAGCGCGCCTCGGGATGCGAACCGTTTTTATTCTCGATGGTTCCGCTAGTGGGTCCGCGATACAAGCTCGCGCCGCGGCGTTGGCCAACGTTGCGGCTCCTTCACTGGCGGCGTTTGTGGTTGGGCACATGCTGTGAGGGTACCGTGAACCGCACAAATTATCTTCCATGCTCCAGCTCTCGATGCGGTCAGTCCATCGCCGGCCAAGTCTCACGAGGTGAAACGGGTTGAATTGCGGATGCGAACAAAGACACCCTGCTTGGTTAATCGGTGGTTTACCATAGCCCCGCGCTTGCGCGATGATCACCTACACTGGTTTCTTCAGATGCCTGATCGAACAATCCGCGAAACACTCGAACCCGCAGAAATCGCCCCGCCGGCAGGACGGATCGCTTGATGCCGGCTAAGTTGCGGGCGCTGGGGCGCTTTCGTCCTTTGCAGTTGTTTACGCTGGCGTTGTGCTTCGCTGCCCTCGGATTGATCTGCTTTCGAACCAAGGTATCGGTGCTGGGTGCGGACATCTGGTGGCACCTGAAGGTCGGCGACTGGATCGTGCAGCACGGCTCGTTTCCCCACAATGGCATCCTGTCTCGAACCGCGGCGAATCTGCCATGGGCGGCTTATAGCTGGGGATATGAAGTTCTGCTGTCGCGAGCTCACGCATGGCTGGGGCTGATGGGCGTAGCGCTCTACGGCACAGCGCTCACCATGATGGTTGCGTACTGCGTTTTTTGGATGACGCGCCGTTTGTCCGGGAGGTTCTGGGCGGCACTTCTGTTAACGGTGGTTTCCTGCTACGCCTTTCTGCTGCTGAGGATCGTGCCGCGTCCGGGATTCTTCTCAATCGCGTTTTTCTGTGTAGTGTTGGTGCTGGTGCTGGAGGCAAACCGTACCGGGCGGGTGCAGAAACTGTATTGGTTGCCTTTGCTGTTTCTTTTCTGGGCCAACCTGCACATCCAGTTTGTTTATGGCCTGGCCGTCGTGGGCCTGCTGCTCGCCGTTGGCCTTGCGCAGCAAGTAACGGAGCGGGCTGGAATCTCGCCAAACTTTATCGTGGCGCGCTCGCTGCCAAACACCAGGGTTGCGGTCGTCCTTGCCGGATGTGCGTTGGCAACCTTGATCGGGCCATACTCGTATCATCTCTACGAGGTGATCTTCCGCTATTCGCAGGCCAAGGTTCCATACTCGATGGTGCTTGAACTGCAACCGTTCCGTCTGCAGCGATACAGCAACTACGTGCAGTTGCTGCTAGCCGGTGTTGCGTTCTTCATGGTCGTGTCACAGAAGAAGATCGACGTATTCAAGGTGTTGCTGCTGATCGTCACCAGCTTTGTGGCTTTTCGCACCATGCGGGATGCCTGGTTCCAATGCATCGCCGCAGCTGCATGCATCGCCGATGTCATGTTTGTCGAAGGCGAGGCGGAGGCCGGCGAGACTCCCCTACAGTTAGCAGGAGTTTTCGCGGCTGTCGTGTTGGTCCTGGCTATAGGAGCACGTAGCGTTGAATTCAACGAAAGCGGACTGCGGCGCGCCATCGCTAGCATCTTTCCGGTTGATGCCGTCAATTATCTGGAACAGAATCCTCCTCCCGGCCCGGTGTGGAATATTTTTGATTGGGGAGGATTCCTGAGCTGGTACATGCCGCAATATCCCGTCGCGATCGACGGTCGCACCGACCTCTACGGCGACGAACTAGTGGAACGCTTCTACAAGACCGAACAGGGCGATGCCGCCTATCGCGATGATCCCTATCTCAATGAGTCTGGCGTAGTCCTGCTGCGCTCGCGCGACGGACTGGTGCCGCTGCTGGAGAATGATTATCGCTTCCGCAAGGTGTATCAGGACAAGATCGCTACGGCATTTGTGCGACGTTGAGAATACTGAGCGCACATCGCGCGTTTCCCCATCATCCTTTGACTCCACGCAGCAAGATCACTCCCCACGGTGACGTCGGACACACCGCCATGTTTCTGGCGCTCTCTATTATTCAGCTAAGGGGAGCGGCCTTGGCAGGCAAACACTCCCTTGGCGGAACTACCATGAAAGATCCAAACCTGGATTATTTGCTCGACGATATCGGCTGGAAGATTCTCGGCGAGTTGCAGCAAAATGCACGTATCCCTTTTGCTGAACTCGGCCGCATCGTGGGACTTTCCACTCCTGCCGTGACGGAACGCGTTCACAAGATGGAAGATGAGGGCATCATCATGGGCTATCGCGCTCACATCGATCCGGGCAAAGTCGGGCTGGCTATTCTGGCCTTCGTTAACGTGAAAGTTGGGGGTGAGAATCTGGCCCGTTTTATGGAGCTGGCAGCTTCGCATCCGGAAGTTTTGGAGTGCCACCGGGTTACCGGGGCAGAATCGTTCCTTCTGAAAGTGGCTGTGTCGGACGTGATGCATCTGGAAAAGCTGCTCGACGCACTGATGCCGTACTTCGCGACCACAACCTTGATGGTCTTGTCGACCGCACTGGCCTGGGGCAATATCGTGAAGCCGGGAACGACTGCGCAGCCAAAAGCGGTCAGGACGATAGGGTAGTTCTGCCGACAGTTCCCTCCTGCCTCATGACCTGAAACTCGAACAGCCTTCTTCCCTCTTTATCCCTCGTGCAATCCGAAATCAACCATTAGGTCGATATGTATTTCTGCTTTCCACTTTCTTAGGATTGAGATCGGCAGCCTTATCTGCATTTCCGGGTTACTCGAGGAACGATATGA
The DNA here is from genome assembly GCA_963796695.1 of uncultured Acidobacteriaceae bacterium. Taxonomy (GTDB): domain Bacteria; phylum Acidobacteriota; class Terriglobia; order Terriglobales; family Acidobacteriaceae; genus Bog-257. Next base: position 76,909 of record CAWCMU010000003.1, read on the forward strand.
GTGCATCGCAAGAAGTTGTCCAAGTAATAACCTTGAACGGTCGCGAGCTGGAAGTGGACGAAGACGGCTTTATTCAGCAGCCCGAACTTTGGGACACTGAACTGGCACTCGCGCTCGCCCGCAGCGAGGGCATCGCAGAGCTGACCGATGCTCATTGGAAGGTCATCCATTACATCCGAAATTACTTTCAGGAATTCGAGATCGCGCCCGCGGTCCGCAAGCTCTGCCAAGAGACTGACCTTTCTTTAAAGGAGCTCTACGACCTGTTCCCTTCCGGGCCCACCAAGGGCGCTTGCAAAGTGGCGGGGTTGCCCAGGCCGGCGAGCTGCGTTTAGTCGCACCACGATTCCGCCCGACCGACGGATGCTCCCTCCAGACAATTAAGGGGGATCTCAATGAGGCATAGCCATGGAGAAAGCCTTGATCTACTTCGATAATGCCGCAACGGCATGGCCCAAGCCGGAAAACGTTTACCGATTCATGGACGAGTTCTATCGGACCCTTGGGGTCAATCCCGGACGCAGCGGCTACGACCTCGCCATCGAAGCCGGTTCCCTTCTCGACCGCCTGCGCAAACGTATGACGAAGTTCTTCGGCGGCGATGAGGATGCGTCGGACCGGCTGGTCTTCGGCTACAACGTGACGGACGCACTTAATCTCATCATCCCCGGTCTGGTTTCAGCGGGCGATCACATTATCACCACCAACCTCGAACATAACTCCGTGATCCGGCCTGTCAACCACCTGGTTCGAGATCACGGCGCCGAGGCCACGTTCCTACCATTCGACAGCGCCGGGTTTATCGATCCAGGCGAAATCTCCCGCGCGATGCGTCCGAACACCCGTCTCGTAATCGTCAACCACGGTTCGAACGTGTTGGGCACGATACAGCCGATCCAGGAGATCGGCGCAATTTGCGTCGAGCACGGGGTGACCTTCGTCGTGGACACCGCCCAGACGGCCGGTGTGGTTCCCATCAACATGCGAGAGATGAACATCGACGTTGTCGCATTCACTGGCCACAAAGCTCTCATGGGTAGCATGGGCATTGGAGGCCTTTGCATTCGCAAGCATGTCGAAGTCAAACAGGTCCGGAGCGGTGGAACCGGGGTGCGGTCGGCTTACCCATATCATCTCGAAGAATATCCCTGGCGGCTGGAGTACGGCACGCCGAACATGGTTGGAGTGGCGTCATTGTGGGCCGGGCAGGATTGGCTGGACGAGAACGGAGTTGAGAACGTTCACGCCCGCGAAATGCAATTGGCGCACAAGCTGGTGGATGGATTGAGACGAATCGAAGGCATCGAACTGTACGGTTGCGACAGCCTGAAGAACCACCTGTCGACTATCCTCATGAACCTGCAAGGCGTCGATCCCGCGGACATAGGGATCATGCTCGACCTGGACCACAACATTGCGACCCGCGCTGGGCTGCATTGCGCGCCCCTGGTCCATATGCAACTTGGAACTGTGAAGCGACGTGGCGGTGTGAGGTTCTCGATTGGCGCCTTCAACACAGAAGAGGAAGTGGATGCGGCCATCGCGGGTGTTAGCAGCATCGCCCGCTGGTCGCAGGAGAGAGCGGCAAAGTTACGCAGCAAATCAGCCCATAATCAACGGGTACTCGTCGTGCCCCGGGAAAAAACTCAACGTGGTACCGAATTTGGGTGTGCGACAGAAAAGGCGGCTGGAAAACATGAGTGATAACTCGACAGCAGCATTCGATTCCATGGGCCGGGAGCAACTTTTGCGGGCACTGGAAATGTTCGCCAAGAATTGGCTGGCCCACGATGGCCTTTGGTTTCTGGCAGCCGAAGAAAAGTTCGGGATGGAGGCTGCAATCGATCTCGACACGCGGGCATGGTCGAGGTTTGCGGAAGCTGAAGCGCGCCGTATCACGACCACTTTCCACATTCCGTCCAACGGTGGCCTTGAGTCTCTAGCGACGGCGTTGGGATTGCGCATGTACAGCTTTATCAATGCTCAACGAGTGGAATGGTCGGAAGATAAGAAATCCCTGCGTCTCTTCATGGACGTTTGCAGGGTACAGGAAGCTCGGCGTCGTAAAGGCCTTCCAGACTTCCCTTGCAAGAGCGTCGGTACCGTAGAATTCGAGACCTTTGCCAAAACCATCGATCCTCGCATCCGCACAACCTGCCTGCATTGCCCTCCGGAAGCCAGAACAGGCCAATACTGCGGATGGGAATTCACCTTAAAACCATGACCCTTCCAACATCCCAGTGAAGGTTCCGGCTCTTTCGCGAGCACCCATCACCGCCGAAGCCTGGTAACGGCGTGAGCGACGAATCGACAACTAGCCTGCGGTTGGTGGGTCTGCAATCGCCTCGGCGTCATGGCTGATGGTTTCGATGCCGCATTCTGCTCGCGGGCCCGAGTCAAACCTTAGCGCAAGCCTCGCAGACTTTCGACGGAAGGCACGAAATAGTAGGAGCCGGTCAGCGGCTGAGTATAGCGAGTGAGCGCATCGCGCTTGCCGTTGACCAGACCCGCCATGCTCTCGAGCATTCTGGAAAGCCGCTTCTGGTCTGCGCTGAATCCAACGAACATGGTGCCGTGGTCGTCGACCTTTCCGTAGGGCATGTTGCGACGAAAGATGTGCCCAAACTCGTCCTGATCGGTGCGGGCGACATGCGAATCCGCTGGCTTGTTCTCAAGTTCGATGCTGTCGAGCTTGGTGCGTCCCATGATTCGCTCCTGCTGGTCGATCGGCAGAGCTTCCCACTCGGCTACCTTGTGCTTCCATTTTTGAAGCAACAGAACGCTGCCGGCAGCACCCGGAACTCCCTCCGGCAAGAGGGCCTCACCAGGGGCGTCAAGCAGCGTCGGATTCTCTGAGCCGTCGATGAAGCCGGTAAGATCGCGATCGTGCCGGTAAGGCCAACTCGACGTCTCTTCCCCTAACGAGGCGAGGCCTGCCATATCATGGATGACCGAACGACCCATATCGAAGATTACGTCGTAAGCGCTGCCGGACAGCCACACCAGCGCATCATGTTGCGTGCTGGGCATAACGAATCCTTCGATGCCCTGGATCTGCTGGTTAAAGCCTTCCACGTTCGGAGGAGCATCCTCGGGAACAACCTCGCGCCAGAGCTCAGGTCGAAACCCGATGACGAAGTTCACCCCTCCAGTGGTGGTCCGTGGTTCACGGATAGAGGAGATCGTAGACGCGAATTCCCGGAATTTTTTCGCGTCCAGAATGTCCAACTCCAGGTATGCATGAGAGGAGGTTCCGAGAGCAAAGATTCCAGCCTGGGGCGTGTACATGCAGGCATTATATCGAGCGCCGTCCCAAGGCAATACGCCTGAACCCGATCGCGTCGCGGCAAGCGTCAGTTCGCAGAACTGCATCAAGATGCACGATCCCGCCAACGCAGCGCCACCGAAAACCGCGGCCGTAGAAAAATCCATAGCCACACATCTCTCCCCGCCTCGTCAGCGGCCCACTGCAAATCACCTTATCGAAAGTCGGCATCGTTCCCTACCGCCCAAAACAAAAGTTTTCTGCCGCGAAGCGCTTGCGATAGAGTCCTGGCAGGCTGCCGAAAAATCCTGATAGATATGCTTATGCCGGCGGCTGCAAGGTTTGCTGAAAAAGGAAAGAATCTAGTAATTTCGGGCGAGGATGCAGCCCTAGGGTCCGGGATGGCTTCCGCATTGCCGACCATCCTGGGATGATGGGTAAATGCAAGGCTGATTTGGGTGATCTGTGATCTACCCCAAGAGGAACCGGGATCGGTATCATTCGGAAATTGTCCTGGCTTCGGCTCTCGAAGTGGACGTCTGCCAGCGATATGATTCAAAAGGCCAGCACGGATGGAGACCCTATTGAGATGCCGGCTGCATTAGATCAGTTAATGATGGTCGGTCACTGATATGGACCGACGCAAAGACTGCCGGCTTCGCCCATATCGAGCACAAGGAGCATACGAAGATGAAGCCAAAGAACACGATCTGCCTCTGGTTCGACAAAGACGCGCAGGAGGCGGCGCGCTTCTACGCCGTCACCTTTCCGGATAGTAAAGTAACCGCTGTTCACGAGGCTCCGGGGGACTATCCGGGCGGCAAGAAGGGCGATGTGTTGACAGTGGAGTTCACTGTCGTGGGCATTCCCTGCCTCGGTCTCAACGGCGGCCCGGTGTTCAAGCACAGCGAGGCCTTTTCCTTCCAGATCGCGACGGATACCCAGGAAGAGACGGACCGTTACTGGAACGCGATCGTCAGCAATGGCGGCGCGGAGAGCCAGTGCGGTTGGTGCAAGGACCGCTGGGGTCTCTTCTGGCAGATCACCCCGCGCGCGCTGACCGATGCGCTTGCGGCTGGTGGCGGTGAGGCAAAGCGTGCCTTCGAGGCCATGATGACGATGACCAAGATCGACATCGCCAGCATCGAGGCAGCGCGGCGAGGCTGACGTGAACCCGGCGAAACGTCCTTACGCTTTACCGAACGCCAACGCCGCGGATAGCGACACTCAGTGAGTGCGCCTTGCCAGGGGCAACGCTCTTTTAGCCTTTTGGGAATTTACGCTATCTGTTTTTTTTGGCGTCCCCGACGGGATTTGAACCCGTGTTACCGCCGTGAAAGGACTTAGGTTCGTCGTAACTTATTGAAACTACGCAACGCGGATGGCTACCGAAAGCAGTTTCAGTAAGGGTTGGAAGCAGTTCGTGGATCATAAATGGAGCAAGAAAATATCCCGTTGCGCCACCTCTCAGAGTCGCTCACTCGATGCGCTTCTGGATAATGTCGCTCTTGCGTTCCCGCAAACGGTACTCGTACGGCTTGTCGACCAGGTATTCCGTTGTGTACACTTAGATGTACGCAAGGAGAAGTCGGTATGGCAGCAATCAAAGTAGGTGTACGCGAGTTCCGAGAAAAGATTGCCACCTTCTTGGAGTCTGACACACCCGTCGCCGTCACGCGCCGCGGAGAGACTCTCGGGGTTTATGTTCCGACCCGCCGAAAGCATACCAAGACCGCCGACATGTCCGAGCTCAAAGCCGCGGCGGACCGTCTCTCCGCAAGCGTTGGCGGATGTCGATGAAGAGGAGCTGGTAGACGAGTTCAAAACCCTGCGCCGGCGCGGGAAAGGCACCTCTCGTTGAGATGATCGTTCTCGATGCGAATATCTTGATCCGTGCGGTGCTGGGACGCCGTGTACGGCAGCTTATCGAAACTTACGCACCACAGGGAGTGCGATTCGTTGCACCTGATGTTTGTTTCGACGACGCCGAGAAGTATGTGCCGGACCTCTTGAAGAAGCGCGGTAGGCCCCACGCTGATGTTCCAGCCGCGCTCGAATACTTACGAAACGTCATTAGTCCCGTGTATGGCGACCTCTACAGTGCTTTTGAAGATGAAGCCCGCGAACGTCTGCGCGGACGCGACGAGGAGGATTGGCCAATATTGGCCACAGCGCTCGGACTGGCTTGCCCGCTCTGGAGCGAGGACGCGGACTTCTTCGGAACAGGTATTGCGGTCTGGACAACAAATCGTGTCGAGATCTTCCTCAAAATGCGTACTGAAGCCGAGCAGCCAGAGAAAGAGTGAGTTCCGGGTAAGGATTTCTGGCTCTGCGCTCCGCGGACCGGCATTTGTTTACGCTGTGCTGCCAACGTCGATTTGTACTAAGTTGCGTCCTGGTCCTGCATCGCCTTTAAGAATCTGCCGCCAATAACTGGATCGATCCGATCCGCTTGGGTCAACGCCCATTGGCTCCATTGTTCGAACTCTTCGTGTGAGGGGGAGCTTTCAGGCGCCTGCGCTAATCGAATTGCCTCAACGTACTTCCTTATCGTGCGAGCCTGATGAAACGAAGCGGCATCTTTCAAGAGCCGGTCCACCCTCCCCTGCTCAATGCGTTTCAATCGTTCCTTCTCCGCGCGTTCTGCTTCGAGCTTGCGCTTTCGCTCTTCCTCTTCAAGCTCAGCTTTCCGTCGGACACGCCATTCATATTGCCGGAAAGCGCCGTCGCGATACTGGATTTCGGCGGTGAGGATGACCTGAATAGCGATATCTGTCATGCGTGATTCAAGTGTCTGATGGTCTTCGTCCTGCCAAGTCACTATTGTTTGTTCAGAGCCCGAACCCTTGAGAATGGAAAGGCACAGCTTCATATCACGCGATTCCCCGGCGGAGGTTGAGAATCCGGAATGCCCTCGTGACCGTTTCGGCCTGTCGAGGGTGAGAGGAAGGTGCTGCTGGAAAAAGGAAATCCGAATTTCTCGTGCTTCGCGGCCATGGACCGACGACTTGCCGTTTATCTTCGCGACTGCAAAAAACAGGCTGTTCAGGATGCGAAGCCTGCGACGCTCAAATGGTGAATCGAACAGAGGCTTCTCCCACGACATCGGATAAGGGGTCGTTCAACTGCTTTTCCCGACGCTTGTCATCTTCCTTGAGCACTCGATCAATCGCGCTATGCCAGTTTCCGACCTTGCGCGGAACTGAAACGCGACCGACGTCGGCAGCGATTCGTGCCCTCACTTCCTCGATCGGCTCGGGAAACTCTGGAGGCGGACCAATCGGACCGAGAAGATACTCCCTGTTCCAGCCCCAGTTGTTGTACGAGCTGTGGTCTGCTTTCCCGATCAGAATTTGATCAGTCATGCCGGGGGGACGTGCCGGGAACTCTGCCTGGAACGTCTGCTTTCCGGCATCTTTCTTTGCCCAATAGCCGCGGTCAGGCGTCGGAATTGTCGCCCGAACGCATATCTTCTTCAGTGCAACGTCTGAGATGCCGAACCGTTCTGAGATAGTCTTCATCGGTTCCGACCAGACGAGGTCGTAGAGCGCCTTTCGAGTAAGCAGTTCAGTCATTGTTTTTTGGATTGTCGGCTTCTGACGGCCCGCACGGCGAAAACTGGATTGAGGACGAGACTGCGACGCGGGAACTCGGCGTTGCTTCGCTTGAAATCGAGGTCGAAAGGCAGCCAGTATAGGCCTCAGTCTCCTACACCTCGCACTCGTCGAATCTTCCGAGCCGACCCACGACGCCTTTGCCAAAATGGTTTTGGTAGATTTCTACAGCTTGTTCAGACGGGTCGATGACAGTAACTTCTTTCCCTGAACATGCAGTTTGAAACTCGCTCCTGGAGCGAGTGTCATAGCACGGCAGTGAATACCCGATAAACACGACTCGCGACGCCTTGGCTATCAAGGCGCGCACTTCCGCCCAAAGGCGATCAGTTGCTTCGGAGTTCTCGTAGAGAAGACCTGGGAAGGCAACGTACTTGAAATCACTATCCGTGTATCCGAGGAGAGGGTCTCGAAAAGGATCATCAGGGCGGTAGGAGATGGATCGTTCATCGTCGATCTGGGCGAATCCGTTGCCGCTTTTCCATTTCTGCTTTGGTATCTGCGGATGATTCGTCCAATTGATCGAACCGTGAGGCTTGATGACCGGAATTCCACGGTCGGTCGAGTAGCTCCACTTGATGTCGGCTGTGTAGAGCGCTAGCTCGCACACCAGGTCCCAGTTGAGAGACACAATTCCAGCGCTCTCACCGGCGATTCGTGCGAAACGTGAATACGCCTCTGGGAGATCGGGCATCATTTGATGTTTTTTCCAGAGCAGGCACAAAGAGGCATTCAGCAATGCATCATGGGCTTGTGTCGCGGATTCGTCTGCGCTCCTGTCGAAGGTCGAGCAGTATTTCTTCGAGGCTGCGCTCGCTTGTCTTGACCTGCAAGCGCAGGCAGATTCTGGATGCGAGGATCGGCGAGCACCTCATCGCGCAGCTCGTTCATTAGGGGAATGCCGGCAAGGCAAGAAAAACCCGCTCCCAAGACAAAGACAGTCTGATTACTCATGAATTGTGAAACCTTGGGCTGAATTGGACAGCAGCGCGGGACTTTCTCTGCGATGCGACGTGCAAAGTCTACCGCACTCCCACGTCCTCCCGACGAGCGCTTTTTTCTCGAAGTATTAACTGGTGTGACACCGTAGAGCCCAAAGGAACTAGGGCAGAATACGTTGTAAACCTGAGGTTCTGCCCCAAAGGAGGTACCCAGGTTGACAACACTGCTCAATTTCCACATACTGTGGAAATTCCCCACCGCAGTGCCCGAAAGCCGGAGGCCCTTGGTGACGAATGAACGTGCAAGCCCTATTACTTGAGCGGAGCATAGGGGGTTTGAGGTGCTGTATCCAAACGTTGAAGTACGTCACCTGCACGCTGTCATCGTTTTGGCCGAAGAACTGAATTTCACGCGCGCAGCGATCAGACTAAATATTTGCCAACCTGCACTCAGCAAACAGATGGCCGAGCTCGAAAAAGGTCTTGGCTTTCCATTGTTTCTCCGTCAGCGCAAGAAAATCATCGATCTCAGTGAACCGGGACGCGTGTTCGTCGAGGAAGCGCGGTCGGCTGTGCTCCACGCCGAACGCGCCGTCCACATGGCTCGTTCCATCAGTCATGGCTCGGAAACCGTGTTGACGGTGGGCCATTCGCCTTTTGCCGATCGAGCATGGATTTCAACGCTGCTGGCACTTCGTCTGCCGCTTTATCCCAAGCTTCGGCTGAGGCTGAAGAGCCGATTTGCGACGGATTTGGCTCGCGGGGTGATCTCCGGCGAACTAGATTTGGCGATTGTAACCGCGCCGCCGAACGATCCAAGAATCACCGCGGCCGTCTTCGTTCGCATCCCCCTCTACGTGGCGTTGCCGGAAAGCCACAGAGCGGCTCTCAAGAGAGCGGTAACGCTGCGCGACCTGGACCGGGATACTTGGGGTTTGTTTAGCGAGCAGGCCAATCCCAACGCGCATTCTGCAATCATGCGTCTAGCGCAAAGAGAACAGATCGTTCCGCACGAGATTCACGAAGTGCTGGGTGCTCCTGATGCATTTCACGTGGTTACCGAGCAAAACGGAATAGCGTTTGTATCCAAGGCAACGGCTCTTAGCATGCACATTGGTGGGGTCGTCTTTAAGCCGCTCTCGGACGAATCACTGTCGTTCGATACATGTCTCGTAACGAGGGCTGAAACCTCCCGCCTGATCGATCAGTTCGGCATGGAGTTTCTCAGGAAGTACTCACGTCAATCGTTGTCAGCAACTCAGATGTCGCTGGGTGAAACCGCATAACCCAAGCGGGTGCGAAGCCAAGTCGTCGATGGACCTTAGCCCTTGTCGGTTTCCAATCGACCTGCTCAACCTGCACGAACCACACACCGCATGGGATGGTCGTTCAGCCGGTTGCTCTGCTCGGCCCTACAGCGCGAGTACTGAGGGTGCTAACTTGCGGAAAATTACTTCCGCAGGTGACCGGGCTGGCGTAGTATTGCCCGTGAAAACGCTGGACTACAATAACTGCCTGTGAAGCTTGGCTGCAAGGCGGCTTAGTTTTTTTGAGCCGAAGCGCTTCTTCGGGGTCCTGCTCTAGTTGCAAGTGCGATCGCACCTCGTCAGCCGACAGGTCACTTCCAACAGTGCTACGCCTTTTTCCTCCGGCGATAGGGCCATGCGGGCTAGAAAATGCAATCCGCCCGAAGGTGGACGTACTCGAGCTGCTCAATATCTACGCATGAGCACCGAGCATCAGCAGTACTCCATCGAAAACCAGTCTGCTGCAATAGCCCTCTACGCAGCCGCCCAAAACATCGCGGTGGTTCGAGATTTCGTTGATCACGGAAAGAGCGGCACGACCATCAAGGGACGCAAGGGACTGCAAGATCTGCTAGCTGTTATCCAGAGTGGAAACGCCGACTTTGACCAAGTGCTGGTGTATGACGTCAGTCGATGGGGACGGTTTCAAGACGCCGACGAGGCCGCTCACTACGAGTTCCTCTGCAAACAAGCTGGAATCACTGTTCGCTACTGTGCTGAGCAGTTTGAGAACGACAACAGCCCGACATCGAATCTCCTGAAAGCCCTCAAACGAACGATGGCAGGAGAATATAGCCGTGAGCTATCCGTCAAGATCGCAGTGGGTCAACGTCGGCTGGCCTCGATGGGATATTGGCAGGGCGGGTATTCCCCGTTCGGCTATCAACGCCAGATACTCAGCCCGGACGGCAGTCGGAAGGAAGTCTTGAGGTACCGCCAATGGAAGAGCGTAAGCACGGACCGAGTAACCCTCACTCCAGGCCCCCCGGAGCAGGTCGAAACCGTAACGCTGACATTCGATCTCTACACCAGGAAGCGCAAGAGCCGCCGGGAGATCGCCCAAATCCTCAATCGTCGCGGAGTGCTGTTGGGCAAGAGGCCCTGGACTATGCAGATGTTGCAGAAATTCCTGACCGAACCTGTCTACAAGGGTGCTTACGCATACGGGCGTTACCGCAACTCGCGTCTCCAGCCCCGCGACACATGGATGATGATTGAACACACGTTTCCGGCGATCGTCTCAGAGAAGCAGTGGAACCGAGCCTCGGAGTTGATTGCTGAGGAGGTGAAGCCGCTCGACGAAAAAGAAATGTTGAACGCGTTGGAGCGGCTGTGGCTCAAGGCGGGAAAGTTGAACACCCACCTGATCAATGCGGACAAGACCATGCCATCTGCGATGGCCTACAGGTTCCACTTCGGGAGCTTAACCGCAGCGTACAAACAAATCGGCTATCCCTTCGTTAAACAGTATTCGTTCCTCCATCCGATACGGCTTGTAAGGAAGATGCGCGATGCGCTGTGCGAGGAGATTTGTGCCCGCATCCGTATTGCAGGGGGCACTGCGGACAGAAGTTTCGGCCCCGGGTGGCTCTTGATCAACGGAAATATCACCGTGAAGATCACATTTAGTACTGGATGTTCGTGGCGCACACCCGGCCGGCTCATCTGGACACTGGTGCTCGGTAAACGATTGAATTGCGACGTCATGATCATCGCTCGGCTGTGTCCTCCTCGCGAAACGATCTCCGACTACTTCGTAATTCCCGCCTGTTCACAGCTTCACGGAGGGCTGCATGTCCACGCCGAAGACAATGCTGGGTTTTTGGATCTATACCGCTGCAAGAATCTGGACAGCTTCATCGAAGGGTTTCGCATGAAACCGCTGCTGGAAGAAGCGCTATGACGAAGCAAAAAGAACCGTCCAAAAAGAGGAATGCGCAGTCCAATCGAAAATTCGTCGGGCATTACATCTACCTTGAGTACACAGTAGGCCTTCCGAAGCGCGCCAAATATGTGGACCGAGCTCTAGCCCACATGGACTCGGCTTTTGCAGCCCTCTACTCCGACGAGAACTTTGTCACGTTACTACGCGCCGAGTCATTGGCGACAGTGCCCGCACATCTCGGCCGGTTGCTACCGCGAAAGCAGAGCACATGCCGATGAAATCTTTCTTGCAGGACGGCGGCGAGTGTCATCGAAAGTGGCACCGCACTCGCAACCTGCGCTTGCTGCGTCTTTCGGGCGAACTTCCCCTGAACCTCTGCGCTGATGAACTTGCACTTACCTCATGTTGCCGCTATGCGGAACGTCTCTTAGCCAACAAGCGCGTCAGCGAGTACTTGCGCAAACACCACGGCGCAACGAAGCGAAGACTCGAGAAGCTAGTAAGCGAATTTGACGCCGTTTGTCGCATATCGGGCCGAATGAACTTCAACGATGCATCCAACTGCCTCCCGGTCCGTGAATGGATCACCGCACGGTCGCAGAGAGCGCAGGCCCTGAGTAAAGCCTCTGCCGGGCACGCACGCGCTAGTCGCTCGTGCCTCTGAGAACCTCGGGACCATCAGGTGCTGTCAGCCGAGGAAGTGCCTGCAAAGAGAGGCTCATTTCATAACGTCGTGGCTTTTTGGTATCTCCCCAAGGGGCGGCTTCAGGTGTACCGTTGTAAGCGTCACTTGCTCAAAGGCCTGTTCATGCCAACAAACGTCGCGACGACAGCGTGCGAAGTGGGAGTGTCTTCACTTGGATTCGCGGCTTACGTTTAAGTGCTACGGCGCAGCAGTATGTCTTTGGATAATTCTGGTGCCGCATTGTGCACAGGCGCAGGTCGTATATGACCTTTCTAAGCTAATCAGCAGCTCCGATCTGGTGGCAGTCGCACAGGTTGCAAACGTTCAACAAACAAGTTCGGGGACCGTGGGGGTTCCCGGTGCGAAGACGCCCATTCCCGCCCATTTTCGAATAGTGAGTTTGCGCCTACAGAGCTTCTTGAAAGGCAAGGCGCCGCCTTCGGATGTTAAGGTGCCGTACACCATTCTGTACTCGCCGGCTGGTTGGTCGGGAGGAGTTCCGCAGGGCTACACAATTACGGATACCTTAGTTCCCAACTCGATACGCCTGGTATTCTTGCGATCCCGCGGCGACCACTACGAATTTACAAACGGATCATATCTCTCGGTTGTATGTTCACCCGAATCCCGGAGTGAAGGCTTCTCGCAGGACGTATTAGGTCGTGTCTTGTCGCTGGTCGCGGGCGCACTGTTTTCCGCGAACGTATCGGAGCAGGACAAAGCGAAAGCGATCAGGCAGTTAATGGCTGTACAGAGTGACTCGGTGCTCCCAGCGCTGCGACGCTTCGAAGCGAGCGATGCCGCACGCCAGAGTGACTTCTTACGAACAGAAGCATTGGTCGCTCTCCTCGAACTCAAAGACGAATCGGTAGTTGATTTAGCAGAAGGTGAGCTACTGAACTGCAACACGGAGTACCGGAGCGAGAACCTGCTATTCGCGATTACACATGTCCTTCCGCCGGAACGCTCTATTCCAATTCTTGCACAGACTCTACATTGTGCCTCTGCGCGGATACGAACGTCAGCTGCGGAAGCGATATACGGGACTAACTCTCCAAAGGGTGTGCCTGCACTCCTGCAGGCACTCGATGATCCCGACCCACAGGTCGCCTTTGCGGTCATGCAAGGGCTGGGCAATTTGACCAAACAGTACGATTGGCGGCCAAAATCAACGAAAGCCGGTACTGACTGGTTTCGGTGTCTTGAACACTGGAACGAGTTTCGGAACCGCTGGAGCGAAACGCGCTAATTGTCCCAGTACCCCATAGCGTTAACTGACCGCCGCCCCAGCAAATTGGCCTTGTCTGCTCATCGGTAAACAATCCACTTGAACGCGAAGCCGGCGTGTCTTGTCCTTTCCGAGACGTTACGCTTTGACGTACATCTCGTGGCGATGTTCCCAATAGAATTCCAGCGCAGCCAAACGAACGCCCTCTTGGTATCCAGCTTGTTCCATCTCCGATCGACGCCAAGCAGCAATTTTGGCTGATGGGGCGGAAAGGTGCTCGGCAATCGCTTTCTCCAACTCGGCGGGGTCCGTGGTGCCACTCCCAAACTGTACCTGGAGCCGTGCGCGGGTGATGTTGTACCCCTCAATCCGCGCCAGTCGATGCTGTTGATATTCGTGGTCCACGTGTTTGTCTCCTTTACCTGTTATCAGTACCGCGTCTGCTCGCCACGGCACGGTTTGAGTTGGTTGGGTGGTGTGGAGGGGTTCTCCCTCCACTGCTGCGGGCGGCACTGCCGCTCTGGGTCCCACACGGGCTGCTGGTTGCATTTGCGGCCCCTCCAAGGTGCGGTAAGCCCAGAGTGCGTTTTGTCGAAAGCAGGAAAGCAGCGCGTGTGGGGGAAGACCGTTCCGAAGGAACGCACCTTTGGCGCTCGGTCCATAACTACGCAAAGCTCTATGGGGCACGTGACTGTCACGCACCCCATTCGTGAGCACAGGAAACCTCCCCCTTCAGCGCCTCTGGAACAGTCTCCCGTCGGAATTGAAGACTTCGCGCAGAACCATGCGGGCTTGCCCGAGTCGGCGATGGACGGTGCGGCGGTCTGTGTTCATTGCGGCTGCTATTGCATCAGGGTCGAGAATAGGCCGTCTCCCGCGGTCGCGTTTCCAATTATCCGGATTGCCCGATGCGGTGAAGGCGTGTTCTTTCAGGGCATTATCAGGGCCAAGCTCGGCAATACATTGCAGCGTAGCGCGAACTTCGCCGGGCAGCTGCGGGAAGCTCGTTACCTGGCCTAGAAGCTGTTGGGTGATCATTCGCTCTTCGACCGTGTTCAAAGCAGTACGCCGACAGCCCCATCCCTGTCTGAGATTGTCGAAGGGGCGCACGTTCAGCACATCGCTGTCTGAGGAGACTGCCAAATTCTCCTCCCGGCTGAAATAGCGCAAGGTGCCATACACGAGGGTGCGGAGCAGATAACGCCGAAAACCACTTTCACCGGACTCTCGTACTTCGCCCTTGTGAAACATTTCAATGGCGAGATTTACGGCACCGTCGTACATAACCTCAATACGCCACTCCGAAGGATGCAGGAAGCGGGCGGCCCGCCGACAGGCGGCTCTGTGAGCCAAAGGCAAAACACAGGCGAGAAAGAGGTCTAATGCGTTGGCGTGTGCCCGTTCATGACGGAATACCACTTCTGCGACTTGGATGCGCACTGGGGTAGATGCACTGTGAAACATATGGTGCAAGAGAACCGGCATTTGTTCCGGGGCCAAGTGGGATATTTTTTGGGTGGTGAGTACGGATTCGATCACCGTGGCAACGTCTGCGCTGTTCATGGGGTCTGCTCCTTAAAGAAAAACAATTTTTTTCTTCGTTCGCAGGCCCTGGGTTGCGCAGAGGGAGCCGCTGTCAAGTGCGCTGCTCTTTGGCGCCGCGCAAGCGGACGAGTACGGCGAAGCGCACAGCGCAGCGAGCACTAGAGCCGCACGGAGGCACTTGACAGGAGTAGGCGAGTGGAGCGCGATTCTGGGTTCGCGAACGGAGAAAGAGAGGAGAAGATCCTCGCTGACAAGCGACACCTAATAGCCCCGCCTCGGACTTCAGGTTTGATAGGTGGTTTGATTGCGGTCAAGGCGCACACGTCGGGCATGAGCACCAAGGGTTAGCGCGACATGCGGGTTATGCGGCTTGGGTCGCCGCCACGGGC
>CAWCMU010000004.1:0-38899 GCA_963796695.1 uncultured Acidobacteriaceae bacterium
TGAGGGCGGCTGGTGAGAGTGTGGTGCGCAAAGTTTGATGAGGCGAGTCGGAGGGAGTCATGGTGAGCGCAAAGGTTGGGTGTGGGTATCGCCAGAGGCAGACGCGGCGGGCTGGGCTTACTGAAGGAGGTGGCCTGTTCGACGCGGGAAGCGAATGTGTGTGAAGCGTTTCGGCAGAGGCGCCCGACATATTGTCATCACGAGCGAAGCGAGGGATCTGCTTTAGAAGGCATCGGAAGGCAGGCTCGTGGCATTCAAGGAAACGATGCTCATCATCGTTCCTCGCGGTTTCGACAAATCAGAGCTTGAGTCCGCTCGGTGCGCCCGCAGGCGCTAAAGCGCGATCATTTTATAGGCTTCTTTCGGCACGTCTAAAGACAGTATTATACACTTGACACAAGGACGGCCATATGGCATACTACTTTTGTGATTGAGACTTGCCATTCCGCCCTCCCTTTTCTTTCAGGTGCTTCTTTACGGCGCGGACAATCTTGGGATGGAACAGGTGCTTTAGCGCCTCTTCGTCCGTCATCTCCATCGGGTGTTTCTTCGATTTCTTCCTTGCCATTAGGTGCCTTATGACAGAAGCCATTGACCTCTGCGAGTTGATGGAACAGTTTGGTGACGACCAAGCGTGTCGCAACTACCTTGAGAAACTGCGCTGGCCGCGTGGCGTTCGCTGCCCGAAATGCCAAGGCGAGAAAATCTCGTCCATCCTGAAGCGTGACCAGTACAACTGCGATAACGAGTCATGCCGCTATCAGTTCTCCGTGACGGCAGACACGCAGTTCCATGACACGCACCTGCCGCTGGTTAAATGGTTCCTTGCCACGTTCCTGATTTGCCAGTCGCGCAAGGGGATGTCTGCGAATCAAATTAAGCGGATGCTGCGCATTAACTACCGCACCGCGTGGTATCTCTGCCATCGCATCCGTGACGCCATGCAAGCCACAGAGCGCCGGCCCCTCGGCGGCATCGTGGAAGTTGATGAGACCTTTGTGGGCGGTCGCCAGCGCGGCCACCAGCACAAGGTAGGCCATCCTGAGTGCAAGAAACAGGTAGTTATCGGCATCCGTCAGCGCGGCGGCGAATTGCGGTTCTTTCATGCTCAGGATGTAAAAAGTGGCACACTGGCGAAGTACATCCGCGAGAACATTTCGCAGGATGTTGACGTGATTATGACGGACGAGTTTGGCGCGTACCCCAAAGCCCTGCACGATGCTGGCGTTCTCGCAGAGCACAAGACAATCAAGCACAAGGATGGCATCTACGTTGACGGTGACATTTACACGAACGGAATTGAGTCCGCATTCTCGCTCTTGAAGCGCGGGATCGTCGGAACGTGGCATCGTGTAAGCGCGAAGCATTTGCAAGCCTACTTGAACGAGATGTGCTTTCGTTTCGATAATCGTAAGAACCCTTACCTATTCCGCGATACGCTGTTAAAGCTTTTGAAAGCCGAGCATCTTGAGTATAAGGAGCTCATTTCTGCGGCCTGAACCAATCATCCTTCTGATGGTCTGGCCAATCTTTGCGTTCAAATTCCGTGCATTGCGTAAGGACGGTTAACTCTCCTAATTTAGTTTCTTCTATTAAGGTGCATCCCTTCACATACTTTTTGTCGTTTGCCGTAATAAAATAAAACTCCACCGGAACGATAGCTTTCCCATTGCTGCCCAGGGAAGATAAGGCGCGCTTATTAAAATCGTCGGCTAAAATATTGATGCTGTCGGTAGGCCCGACAACGACTGGAACTCTCTCCATAACTCGCGTTTTATCATCTAATTTATTTCCCCAATAGCTTAAACTGGTATGTCCGCGATTCCACAGTTGCAACTGATTGCCAGCATAAATAAGATCGGCAGCCGGAAGATAGTTAATGGCTATAGCTTCCTTACTCAGTCCAGATTGGCTTTCAATCTTAGACTCCATTACTCCAATTTCACCGTACAGTTCCTTTAGCTTCGCCCCGTATTGATTATTTAAAACATCAGTAACCTTAGCCGAAACATCGGTAGCCGTTTTTTCCGCAGTTTTAGTAACTGCGTCAATCAGCTTACTGGTATCTTCATTCTTCTGCGTCCTATCCGAGAAGAAAGCGCCTATCCCCATCAGCAATAGGAAAATTGCGGCAATCCAGCGGATTGCTCTGCGGTCTTTCAGTTTTTGCTGTAGTTCTTCCATATAAAAGACCGCTAGCGCAGTAGCGGCGACGACGAATCCCACAATTCCCGGAAGTGCGTAAAATATTCCCCGTGCGATCTTCCATATAAAAGCCATTGCGCAGACCTCCGCAGAGCCGTGTTGACTATGGGCTCGACTTCGGTCAGAATACGCTTTGTGCTACCTTGCATCAAGTGCACAATACTGTCTAAAGACGTGCCCTGATACAAGTCGCACGCAGACAGCTGAGAGGTGACAGCTGACAGCTAAGAGCTAACCGACAACTGACAACTGACAACTGCTCCTTCACTCCCCCGGCTCGAAGCGGTAGCCTACCCAGGGCTCGGTGAGGATGTATTTCGGTGAGCTGATCTCCGGCTCAAGCTTCTTGCGTAGCTGACCGACGAAGACGCGCAGATACTCGTTCTGCTCCACGCTGGTGCTGCCCCACACGGCGTTGAGAATCGCGCGGTGGGTGAGCACTTTGTTCGGGTGCTGCGCCATGTAGACAAGCACGTCGAACTCTTTCGGCGTGAGGTGCACCTCGCGGCCGGCGACCGCGACGGAGTGCGCGTCGAGGTCGATGCGAAAGTCACCTTCTTCGATCTTCGTCTTCAGCTCAGGCATGCCAGGCGGCGATCGCCGCAGCGCCGCGCGAATTCTCGCCAGCAATTCGCCGGTGCTGAACGGTTTGGTGATGTAGTCGTCGGCGCCCGAGTCGAGCGCTTCGATCTTGCTGCGCTCCTCGCCGCGTACCGACAGCACCAGAATTGGGACTTGCGAAACTTTGCGCAGCTGGCGGCACAACTCGATGCCATTCATGTTCGGCATGGCGAGATCGGTGATCACCACATCAGGCGCGAAGTCCTTCACGATTTCTAACGCGGTTTCGCCATCGTTGGCTACGCGAATCTCGTAGCCTTGCGCGTTGAGGCTGGTGCGCAACACTCGCGTGATCTGCGGTTCATCGTCGACGACCAGGATGTGTGGGCGGCTATGCATGTAAGTCAGTTTCCAGTTTCAAGTTTCGATTGATGACCTTCGTCGTGCTGAATGTATTTCCCCCATCAATACCGCTTCACAGCCTCGAACCGCAGATCGCTCACCGACTAAACAGAGTGCTGAAAAACTCGGACAACGCTTGTGTCGCCGGCTCAAGCCGGCTATGAAAACAATAAATAAACGACTTAAACGCTGGCCTGAAGGTCAGCTCTACCCGAGATGCGGCCACAATCGAGTTTTTCAGCAAACTGTAAAACCGGTTCGGGATCACAAATAAGGAGGCGTCTAACGGCGTACCTGAAGGTACGCCCCTTCAACCAACTGCCGCCTCCCAGACTCTAGCGCCTAATCCCAAACTCAACCACGAATCTCTAATCCCTAACCTCAAACTCAGCCAAAGATCACGTAACCGGCGGCAGAAACTTGAGAGCAGAAACTCGAAACTGCTGTTTCACGTCAGTTGCTGCTTCACGATGTGCACATCTACTGCGGGGGCGTCGCGCAGAAAGCGGTGAACTGCTGACAAAAATAGATACCGGCGCCAGCCGCTGGTCGCTGAATGCCCGAAGATCACCTGCGTGATGTGCTTTTCGCGGACGAACTCCGCCATGGCGTGGGCCACGTCCTTTCCCTTCAGCTTAACCACGTGCGCCCCGAGATTCTCAGCAAAGCGAAAGTTCGCCTCCAGCGACCGCTTCCCCTCGGGATCTTCGTCCGAACCGATGTCGACATACACCACATAGAGTTCGCCGCTGACAGCCTGTGCCATGCGCGAGGCCCGCGCTACCAGATACTGCGCGGCAGGGTTCGAGCTGACGCCGACCGCGATGCGCTCGGTCACCTGCAACTCGCGTCCCGGATCAATCTCCGTATCGATATAAGGTTCCAGGCTGCGATCCACCACCTGGGTTACGTGGCGTAGAGCGATCTCGCGCAGGGCAATCAGATTGCTGGGCCGAAAAAAATTGCCTAAGGCGCGGTCAACGCGTTCCATGGGATAGATATCGCCGCGCCGCATGCGGGTTTGCAGCGCCTCCGGCGTAACGTCGGAGAGCACGATCTCATCCACGCGCTTCAGCACCCAGTCAGGAACCGCCTCCCGCACCACGATGCCGGTGATCTTGTGCACCATCGGCGTGACGCTCTCCAGGTGCTGAACGTTCATGGTGGAGACTACGTCGATCTTGTTATCGAGCAACTCAAACACGTCTTCGTAGCGCTTGAGATGCTTGCTGCCTTCGATGTTGGTGTGCGCCAGTTCATCCACCAGCACGACTTGCGGATGACGCGCCAGGATGGCATCGACATCCATCTCCTCGAACATGGTGCCTTTGTAATTGAGTTGCCGGCGGGGAACGGTCTCCAGGCGAGAAGCCAGCTCCTGGGTGTTCTTGCGGCCATGCGACTCCACCACGCCGATCACCACATCCTCACCGCGACTCTTGCGGCGAATCGCCTCGCTCAACATCGAATAAGTCTTGCCCACCCCCGGCGCGTAGCCGAGGAAAAGCTTGAAGACTCCGCGTTTACCTTCCGGAGCAGTTACCTCCAGCCATTGTTCGGGAGTCTTTTGCATGAGCCCTTATTCTGCGGCACGCGAGAAGAAAAGTCGATTTAGCGGAGCGCGGGCGTCTTTATGAAATCCTTATAAATACTGGGCGCGAGCGATTCGGTACAATCATGCGGTGAGCGTTGAGCCCAACTCCGCTAACGCGTCGAAGCGGCGGCATGAGTTGACTGTTTCGCCGCAGCGCCTGAAAGCCGAACTCTCCCACTACCTCATCGCGTTAGGAACGTTGTTGTTGGTGGTGCTCGCGTTCCACCATCTGCCGGTGAATCCCACCACGGTTGCGTTGACGTTCTTGCTGGTGGTGTTGGGAGTAGCCAGCCGCTGGGGCTTGACCATTGCCATCACCACGGCGATCTTCGCTACGCTGGCGTTCAACTTCTTTTTTCTGCCGCCGCTCCGCACCTTTACTATTTCCGATCCGCAAAACTGGATTGCTCTGCTGGCTTTTCTCCTCAGCGCGATTCTGGCCAGCCGCCTTTCCGAGCGCGCGCGCCGCGAGGCCGAGAATGCTACTCGGCGGCGCAAGGAAGTCGAGCGGCTGTACTTCCTCAGCCAGCAATTGCTGGCGACGGACAACGTGATGGAGTTGCTCAACTCCATACCCAATTACGTTCGCGATGCTTTTGGATTGACCGCCGCGGCCATGTTCCTGCCCAAGCGTAAGGAGGTCTATCGCACCGGAGCCGATCATCCTGAACTCAGCCAGGGCCAACTGGAATCGGTGAGCGGACGCGGTGAGTTGGTCGTCGACGAAGAGCGGCAGTTATGTTTTGTTCCTTTGCGTATCGGCGTGCGGCCGGTTGGAAGTATCGGCCTGGTAGGCGCCGTGCTGTCACGCGAAACATTGGAAGCGGTCGGCAGCCTTATCGCCATCTCGATCGAACGCGCCGGCGCCGTAGAAACGCTGACTCGCGCCGAGGCTGCCCGGGAAAGCGAGAAGCTGCGTTCGGCTTTGCTTGATAGCGTGACCCACGAATTCCGCACGCCCCTGACCTCCATCAAGCTCTCGGTGACGACGCTGCTTTCGCCTGATCCGGTCAGCCAAGAGGCAAGGCAGGAACTGCTCACCGTTATTAACGAAGAAACCGATCGCCTGGATCGGCTGGTCGGCGAAGCGGCGGAGATGGCGCAACTCGACGCGCAGCAGGTGGAGTTGCGGCGCGAACCGCACGATGCCCGTGACGTCATCGACATGGCGCTGGAAAGGTCGCGACAAGCGTTAACCGGACGTGAAGTTGCGGTGAGGATCTCCGATCAGCTGCCGCCGCTGCTAATCGATCTGGATCGCATCGCGGAAGTCATGGTGCAGTTGCTGGAGAACGCGGCCAAGTATTCGCCGCCGGGAACGCCACTCACCGTGACCGCGGAGCCGGCGGGCAAAATGGTGAGCCTGAGCGTCGCCGATCGGGGCCCCGGCATTGACGATATGGAGCAGTCGCTGATCTTCGAGAAATTTTATCGCGGACGTGACCAGCGCTATCGCGTGCAGGGTACCGGCATGGGACTGGCGATTGCCAAAGCGATTGTCGAAGCTCACGGAGGCACGATTGGCGTAACCTCGCAGACTGGCAGCGGCTCGGTATTTTATTTCACCGTGCCCACAGCTTAGAGTTTTGGCTCGCCTATGAAATCCCTGCTTCGTGGAAATCGGCAGCCCTCACGTTTTAAAGGGAACTCCTGCTGCCTCTTCTACGTTTAATGATGTTGTAACCTTAATAGCTCTCTGGAGGAGCCGTCCGCGTGAATCGTTGCTATGGTTTTGCTGTTCTCTTCCTGGCTTTAGTTCCGTCTCTCCTGTTCTCACAAACCACTCCAACCAACGACTCGGGCAAGTTTCGTTTGCACAAGTTCGAGCAGCCGATTGGAGAAGAGACCTACACCATCTCGGCTGATGGCAGCACCCTCACGCTGAAGTCGGACTTCAAATTCAAAGATCGCGGTACCGAAGTTCCGCTCACGGCTACGCTGAAGACCTCCGACAACTACACGCCGCAGAACTTCGTGATCAAGGGCAATACCTCGCGCATGTCCACCATCGATACCGAGGTGACGATTGCCGGCGACACGGCCACCATCCACCAGGGCAAAGACACGCGCACCGCTTCTGTGCCGCAGAGCTTCTTCACCATCTCCGGTTATGCGCCGGTTGCAGTGCAGATGGAACTGCTGCGCTACTGGCGCGCGCACAACTCGCCGGCGGAGCTGGCAACATTGCCTTCGGGCGCCGTCAAGATCCAGGATCGCGGCTCGGAAACCATGGACATCGATGGCCGCAGCGTGCAGGTGGAGCGTTACACCGTGCAGGGCCTGATCTGGGGACTGGAAACGCTGTGGATGGATAGCAACAACAATCTTGCTGCGCTGGTCTCCACCGACGCGGAATTCGATCACTTCGAAGCGGTGCGCGAGGAGTATGAGCCGGCGCTGACCAAGTTTGTCGCCAGCGCCGCCCGCGATGAGATGGCCGCGCTCACCGAGATGAGCCAGAAGCTTCCCGGCCGCCGCACTGGCACATTTGCTTTTGTCGGCGCGACCGTGATTGACGGAACCAGCAAGAAGCCCATCCGGAACGCTACGGTGGTCACCAGCAACGGCAAGATTGTTGCCGTTGGGCCGAGCAAGAAAGTTAAAGTGCCGGCCGACGCGCAGCGCATCGATGTTACCGGCAAGTACATTATTCCGGGCCTGTGGGACATGCACGCGCATTACGAGCAGGTGGAATGGGGCCCGATTTATCTTGCCGCCGGCGTTTCAACCGTGCGCGATGTGGGCAATGAATACGACTTCATCACCCAAGTTCGCGACGCGGTCAATAGCGGCAAAGCGCTGGGGCCGCACATGCTGCTGGCCGGCATCGTTGATGGCGATGGGCCTTACGCCATCGGCATTACTCGGGTGAACTCGCCCGCCGACGCCGAGAAATGGGTCACGCGCTATCACGACTCGGACTTCCAGCAGATCAAAATCTATAGCTCTGTGACCTCCGACAACGTGAAGGCAATCTGCGCCGACGCGCATAAATACGGCATGACCGTCACCGGCCACATTCCGATCGGTATGAACGCGTACCAGGGAGTGGACGACGGAATGGACATGATCAACCACATCCACTACATTTCCGATCTGCTGCTGCCGAAGGATTTTGACTCGAAGAAGGCCACCCGCGAACAGCGCATAGAAGCCATGTCATCGGCAAACATCAACTCCCCGGAAGGGAAGAAGGCGGTTGCGTTTTTCAAGAAACATCAAACCGTCATCGATCCCACGATGGCGCTGATGGAAATGCAGTTCCGCCCGGCCGATCAGCCTGCAACCGAGATGGAGCCGGGCATCGCCCATGTGGCTCCGGAACTGCGCGAGCAACTGGTGAACGGGGGCATGCCTGCGAAAGTTGCGCCGTACGGCAAAAAGATGAGGCAGCATGATCTTGAAATCATCGAGGCCTTGCATCGCGCCGGTGTCCCGATTGTTGCCGGAACGGATCAGTCGGTGCCCGGCTATTCCGTGTATCGCGAGATCGAACTTTATGTGGAGGCTGGCTTCACGCCGCTTGCGGCCTTGCAGGCAGCAACCATCGTTCCTGCTCGCGCCATGAAGGTTGACGCCGATAGCGGCAGCATTGCGGTAGGCAAGCGCGCTGATCTCGATGTGCTCGACGCCAATCCGCTGGAAGACATTCACAACATCCGCACGGTGCGGACCGTCGTGGCCAATGGCATCGTCTACGATCCCGCGCCGCTGTGGGAGAGCGTCGGATTCAAACCATAGTTGTGAGCTAGGTACTGGCAGCCTAAGCTGGGGGCGAAGTATGCTTCGAACCAAGGAGCAAACATGACCCTCAGCCAGATTGTCGCTGCCATGCAAGAGGTGAAGCCGCGCTTTCTAGAAGGGCTCACGCCGGCTGAACTCAAGGCAGTTTTGTCGGCCGGAACGGTGCGGCGGTACGTTGCGAACTCCGTTATGGTCAACGAGGGCGATTCGGCTGGCCATTTTTATATGCTGCTGACCGGCCGGGCCCGTTGCTTCTCCATAACGCCGGATGGGCAGAAGTTGCTGCTCCTTTGGCTTCCGGCCGGAGAGGTTTTTGGCGCCGCGGCTTTCCTCTCGAAGCCGCAGCAGTACCTGGTCAGCACCGAGGCCGTGCGAAATTGCAGCGTCATGGTCTGGGACCGTTCGACCATCCGCGAACTCAATCGGCTATACCCGCGCCTGGTGGAAAACGCTCTGCTGATCATGTTCGATTATCTGGTGTTGTACCGCGCGGTTCACACATCTCTGGTTTGCCACACGGCGGGACAACGGCTGGCGCGAGTTCTCTCGAACCTCGCTAGCGGCATCGGGCACAAGGTTTCCGGTGGCGTCGAGCTCGACGTGAAGAACGATGAGCTGGCCAACGAGGCCAACGTCACGCCCTTCACCGCAAGCCGTCTCATCAGCGAATGGCAGCGCAAGGGCATCGTGGTGAAAACTCGCGGCAAGCTGCTGGTTCGCTCTCCTGAACAACTGGCCATGCAGGAAGCCTGACTCGTTGTGTCCAACCAGATTGCGGCGAACCTGCCCGTCGCATCTCCTTGCTCTAAAACAATCCTCAAGATGCTCCAGGGCAACGACGCGAAAGCCTCGGGCTGGCATACTTGGAAGCGTAGTAACCCTCCAAGGTAAGGCCCTCCCCGCCAGACTAGAAAGAGCGTGTGTACGTGTTTGTGTCGAACCAAATTGTCGTTCTTTGTATTGACGATGAACCCAACATCCTGATGTTGCGGAAGCTGCTTCTATCCATCGCTGGGTACGATGTGCTGACCGCCGATAACACGCAGGATGCGCTGAACATATTCAGCGATAATCAGGTGGACCTGGTCATTACCGACCAGTTGCTGCCTGGCCTTAGCGGAACAGAAATCGCTCGTGAGATGAAGCGGATTAAGCCCCATGTGCCCATCATCCTGTTCACAGGATTAACGGAGCTGCCGGAAAAGGTAGATCACATCGACCTGGTACTGACCAAAGGCATGACGCCGCCGGAATTTCTGACCGCCATCGCGAAAGTTGTCGCCCCCAGGCCATCCTCCGCAGGTTAGCCTCAGGGTGCTCCCCACCTAAGCGTCCTTACTTGGGTGGGGAAATTTTTCCACGAAGCAAGATCAGACTGCCGCGCGGTGTGGGCTGTGCTGACTTCGAAACTATTTTTGTTCAGCCTGGAATTTCGCCAGCACCTGGTCTCCGTTGAGCAACGTCAGGGTGTTGCCTTCGATTTTGTACTTCGTGGTCGCCTTCATCGCGGCGAAGAACGCCTGCTCCTGCCCCATCACCGGAGTCGAACACATCTTCATCGTGGAGGCGGCAGGAGTGAACTGCAACGCACCCTGTTCCGCGATATAGGTGCCGGCGAGCGTATTGCAGCCGCTCGAACCCGACAGCTTGCCTTTCTTGTGCAGCACCAGGTGCGCTTGCTGTCCCTGTCCGGGGGCGGCGGGCTTGCCGTTCAGCTCAGCCAACTCCCAGTGAGTCTCGATCAGTTTTGCGCCCGACGACGCGGTCGTCGCCGGCGCGGAAGCTTGCTGCAGCATGATGGCCACCTGCGAGGGCGCGCCATTCGTGATTACCGGATACGCCGTGGCCGTGATGAACATGAGCTTGCCATTCACGCTGATATTCGCACTGACCTGGTAGCGATGCGCCGGGTTGATGTCGCCGGGGTTGTACTGGAGCTGAAAGGGAAGCGGCACCTGCTGATTTCCCGGGGCAAACAGAGTTGAACTGATGGTCTTCGCCGCAGCATCTTGTAGCGACACGTCCTGCAGCTTCACCTCGATGGCAGCGTCGGGCGGCAGGGCGATGCGCTCGCGATAAGCAACCGTACCGCTGACTGAAGGCTGCGTCGCAGCCTGCGTCGCGCTCGATGGCGATGCCATGGTCGAAGCCGAACCGTTTTGCGCCCACGAGAAACCACTCAACGCAAGAACTGCAATGACGCCAACCACCATGCCGCGGCAACAGGACATGAATTCGCTCCTTTGCACAAGCCGACCATTTGCGATCGCTCGGGTTTCCGCGACTGCAGTTATCGTTGTGCCTGCTTGTATGGTTCAGCCGGAATTGTAGTGCAGGAGGCGTGGCTAAACAATTCCGGACCGTTCCGCCGACGCCAATCTGCGCGAAAAGCGAACAGCGAATAGCGAATAGCGGCTTGCGAATTGACCGCTTCAAGCGTAATCACGTAACCTTGAAGATTGCTGTGCAAAATGCCTATGAAGACTGCTGAAATGGCCTCGCTCGGCGTTGCCGAGGATATCACTGAACTGGTCGGCGCAACTCCCGTCCTTCACCTTCGCAAGCTGGCGTCACCCGACATTGCCGGCGTTTATGCCAAGCTGGAATACCTGAATCCTGGCGGTAGTATTAAGGACCGCGCCGCACTCGGCATGATCACCAAAGCCGAGCAGGCGGGCAAACTGCGTCCCGGCGCCACCATTTTCGAAGCTACTGCCGGCAACACCGGCGTGGGATTGGCGTTGATCGGCAGCGGTCGCGGCTACAAAACCGTGCTGGCCGTGCCCGAAGGTTTCTCGCAGGAGAAGGTCACGTTGATGGAGGCGCTGGGCGCCGAAGTCATCCGCACTCCCGCCGCCGACGGCATGCAAGGCGCAATTGATTACATGAAAGAGCGCGCCGCCCGCACCCCCAATTCCTTCATCGCCGGACAATTCGAGAATCTGGACAATCCGGATTTCCATTACGAGACCACGGCGCACGAGTTCTACGAGCAGTTGGGCGGACAGATCGACGCCGTCGTGATTGGTTGCGGCACCGGCGGAACCTTCAGCGGTGTGGCGCGCTACCTGAAAGAGCGCAATCCCAAGACGCTGGCCATTGCCGTCGAGACCGAGGGTTCGGTGCTGGGCGGCGGCGAAAAAGGCGACCACGAGGTTGAAGGCATCGGCGCCAGCTTTATTCCGAAGACGTTTGATGGCTCGCTGGCCGACGAAATCATTGCAGTCACCGACGTCGACGCCTTCGACATGGTAAAGCAGCTGGCTGCGGTTGAGGGCGTGCTGGCAGGATCGAGCGCGGGCGCCAATGTGTTTGCGGCCATCGGAATTGCCAAGCGCCTGGGCCCGGGAAAGCGCGTGGCGACGATCATTCCCGACTCCGCCGAGCGCTACCTGTCCAAGAAAATTTTCCAGTTCAACGGGAAGAAGTAAGGCTTTACCACAGAGGCACTGAGACACAGGGTTTTGAAAGTTGTTTTTCTGATGGCTTCCCTTCCTGAAGTTTGGCGCGGTATTCCTTGCATGTTTTTAATGGCGATGATGTGTCTAAGCTTTCCCGCGCCGCTGATCAGCAAATTTTATGCGCTACTCCATGTGAAATTAGGAAGATTGACTAGCCTCAAGATCCTCCGAACACGCGCCGTTGCGAAGAGTCCTTCTCTGTGCCTCTGTGTCTCTGTGGTGATTTGATCTCTTATGCCTAAAAAGAACGTCTCGGGATTTTCTACTCGCGCCATCCATGTCGGCAACGATCCTGATCCATCCACCGGAGCCGTTGCGCCTCCTATTTTCGCCACTTCGACCTACGCGCAGGAGGAACTGGGCAAGACCAAGGGCTACGATTACTCGCGCGCCGGAAATCCCACGCGCACGCGCCTGGAAGAAAATTTGGCGTCGCTCGAAGGCGGAATCGCCGCCCCCGTTTTTGCCAGCGGAATGGCTGCGGTCGGCGCTCTCTGCCACCTGATGAAGTCCGGCGATCACATGGTCGCGTCCAACAATCTTTATGGCGGCGTGCCCCGGCTGTTCACTCAGGTGATGAGCAACTTCGGTCTCGAGTTCACCTACGTAGACACTTCCGATCCGCGCAACGTCGCGCGCGCCATGCGCAAGAGCACCCGCTTCGTTTACATCGAGACCCCGACCAACCCGCTGATGGGGCTCACCGACATCGCCGCCGTAAGCGAGATCGCGCACCAGCGCGGCGCTGAAGTCGTGGTCGACAACACCTTCATGTCGCCCTACTTTCAGCAGCCCATCAAGTTTGGCGCGGATATGGTGATGCATTCGACGACAAAATTTCTTAATGGCCACAGCGACGGGCTGGGCGGCGTGTTGGTATGCACCACTCGCGAGCAGGCAGACAAGCTGGCGTTCGTGCAGAAGGCTGCGGGTGCGATCATGTCGCCCTTCGAATGCTGGCTGGTGCTGCGCGGCGTGAAGACGCTGGCCGTACGTATGAAGCAGCACGACGACAACGGGCGCGTCATGGCCGACTACCTCAGCGGCCACCGCAAGGTGAAGTCGGTTTTCTATCCCGGACTCAAGAGCCATCCGCAATACGAGCTGGGTTGCCGCCAGATGACCGGCTTCGGCTCGATGATCACGTTCGAAACCGGATCGCTGGCTAATGCCAAGCGGCTGCTGAAGCGGGTGCGCGTCTGCACCATGGGCGAATCGCTGGGCGGAGTCGAGACGCTGATCTCGCATCCGGCAACCATGACCCACGCCGCGATCGGCGCTGCCGGCCGCAAAGCCATTGGACTCACCGACGGCATGGTGCGGATTTCGGTGGGCGTTGAGGACGTAGAAGATCTGATCGCGGATCTGGAGCAGGCGTTGGATTAGTTGTCAGTTTGGAGCAGTCGGCCAACAAGTTTCGGAAGGTAGCTTTGGCGAAGGTCTGAACTACTACTCGTAGTGAGCCCGAAGGGCGGAATTTGTTTTAGTCCCGGGCGTGAGCCCGGGGTAGATCGTGGCGTGAGAGCTGAGTCCCTTGGGGACGGCAGGATCGATACACATCACTCTGGGTGGATGACAAGGAAACCGCAGATCCCTCGGCTTCGCTCGGGATGACAACGATACCTTAAGGCCTTTGATCTGGGATGATCGATGGCGATGATAGAGGTCCTTCGACTCCGGCGGCAAAAGCTGCCGCCTCCGCTCAGGATGACAATCGAAATACGACCGGCGAACAGCGAAACGTGAGGCGACACCGGAATGACGCATCGCGTAACAGCGAAGCGAAAGTAGGTTGCGGTCTCGGAACTGAGTACCCTGGGGACCGCAGACGGAAGCCTACTACTTAGCCTTTAGGTGAGCAGGAAACCGCAGATCCCTCGGCTTCGCTCGGGATGACAATTGACCTTTGAATCCGGCAAGTGGGATGGTGTCGCTGGGTAGTGGTTCTTCGCCGGACTATTCTCTGGTATCCCACTTCGTAGGACTTGCGAGTGGGCCCTGTTCGCTGAAACGCCGCCGCCGGCATTCGCCCAAGCGCCTTGGGCGCGAAAGATAATAGCCCCGCCCTTGAGGACGGGGTAGGCGTTAACATTGAATCCGAGTCCCTCGGGGACGACACGTCTACCAGCATTTTCCTTAATACGGAGACCCTATGAAAAAACTCGTTCTCTTCCTGCTGCTCATGTTCGCCATTTCCGCTTCTGCTGACGACGTCTACAAAACCGGCAAGATTGTGAAGTGGGAGAACGGCACCTATGCCCAGAACAACAAGAAGAAACCGATGAAGAATTGGATTGTCTATCAACTCCAGACAGACAACAGCACCTATTCGATCGCGCGACAGAAGGAAACCAAGCCGCAGATGCAGGCCGGCGAAACCGTCCAGTACGAAATGAAAAAAGACAATCGGGTGGAAGTGGTGAACGCGAAGGGTAAGAAGAACGAATATCAGATCGTCGGCCAGACGGCCCAGTAGGGTCGCGATTCGCGGTTCGCTTTTTAGATAGTCATCCCGAGCGAAGCCGGCCGCTTTTGCCGCCGGAGGGAGTGTCCTCCACAAGTCGTTTCAGCAATCGAAGAAACCACAGATCCCTCGACTTCGCTCCGGATGACAGAGTGGGGAGCTCCCCTCGGATGAAGAAATAACGCCGCACTTCCGACGAACTGACGGCTGAGAGCTGACAGCTACCGCCATCAGCCAAAGAACTTCGTCACTCCCTCTTCCAGCACGCAAATCTTTTTCCCAATGTTCCGCCGCTTGGCATCTGCCTTCAGCCGTTTCACCGGCTCGTCCACCGGTTCGTACGACAGGCGAAACGTGCCATAGTGCATGGGCACCATCCAGCGCGAGCCCAGGTCAACAAAAGCTTGCAACGCATCTTCCGGACTGGTGTGCACCGAGCGATACGAATCGGGATGGTAAGCGCCAATAGGCAGCAGTGCGACCTCCGGGTGCAGCCGCTGACCAATCTTACGGAAGCCGTCGAAATACGCCGTGTCGCCGGCGTGATAGATCGACTGCTCGCCTGAGCGCAGGACGTAGCCACCATAGCCGCGATGCATGTCGCGCACAATACGGGCTCCCCAATGCCGCGCCGGAACGTGTGTAATTTCCAGCGAACCCAGCGGCGTGTTCTGCCACCAGTCAAGTTCGATAATGCGGCCGTATCCCAAGTCGCTCACCAGGTCGCGAACATTGCGCGGTACGATGATGGTCGGCCGCTTGCCCGACTGCCAACGCGTGAGCCGTGCTATCGCCCGCAACGATGGACGGTGCAGGTGATCGAAATGCGCGTGTGAAACCAGAACGGCGTCGATGGGCGGAAGGTCACGCAGCCGCAATCCTGGACGGCGCAGGCGTTTGAGAACGAAGATCCAGCGGGCAAAGTTGGGATCGATCACGACGTTTTTCCCGCCCATCTGGATGAAGAAGCTGGAATGCCCGATGAAAGTTACAGCCATCTGGTCGCGCGGGGCGAGCACTGGCTTGCGGGTGACTCCGGTTCGCGGAGTCATGGCGGACCGGCGCACCAGAGTCCCGAACTGCTTTGCCTTGCGCCGGATTGTGGGTCCTAACATAGAAGTTATATCTATTAGACGCGAACCAGGGGTTGCGGATGCGGGTTCGCGCAGATCGGGAAGGCCGTCGCGGACGAACCAATTCGAGACAATCCCTACTCTTCCTTGACCTTAGTCTTGCACTCAGCTTAAATCATTAGTTCGGAGCTTATGCGCCGGCGCTTCTGTGGCTGGCTGCGTCTGATTTCGAAAGTTAAGGAGCAAGAATGCGTATTGCCTTTCTGGGTCTGGGCATTATGGGACGTCCTATGGCTTCCCGTCTGGTTGCGGCCGGACATGAGGTTTCGGTGTGGAACCGCAGCGCGCGCCAGCACGTCGACGGGGCGACGACTGCGGTTTCGCCTGCCGACGCAGCCAAGGAAGCCGACGTGGTCTGGATCTGTGTGGCCGACACGGCTGCCGTGGAACGTGTCCTGTTTGCCGACGACGGCGCCGAGCAGTCGCTGCGCGAGGGCGCAATCGTGGTCGACTCCAGCACCATTTCGCCCACCGCAACTCTGCGCTTTGCCCAGCGAGTGAATGCCCGAGGCGTGCACTGGGTCGACGCTCCGGTTACGGGTTCGAAGATTGGCGCGGAAAATGGCCAGCTCATCTTTATTGTTGGTGGCGCGCAGGAGCCGGTCGACTATTTGGAGCCGCTGTTCAAGGCGATGGGTAAGCAGGTCATTCATATCGGCGATACCGGCAAGGGCCAGTCCGCGAAGCTGAGCATGAACCTGATGATCGCGCTCATCTACGAAGGTTTCGCCGAGGCGTTCGTCCTGGCGCGCAAGCTGGGAGTCGAGCCGCAGAAGCTGGTCGAGCTGATTCAGGCCTCGATGGTGCGTTCCGGGGTCACCGATTACAAAGCTCCATTCGTGTTGCGGCATGACTACTCGCCAAACTTTCCCTTGCGCCTGATGCACAAGGACATCCACCTCATGCTGGACATGGCGAAGGAGCATCGCGTGAAGCTGCCGGCGCTGGAGACCGTAGACGAGATCTACGAGCTGTCGAGTGAAGAAGGCTGGGACGATTTGGATTACGCGGCCACGCTGGCTTTGCTGGAGAAGTGGGCGGGACTGGGCGGCCAGCCGAAGTAAAGACACCTCACAAAAATTCGGCCCGCGAGCAGCGGAATTCCCTGGCTCGCGGGACCTTTTAAGTGGGACAGAAATCTATTTGTACGTCGCGCTGGTGCGATCCAGGAAGTCGCGATGTACGCTGAAGTCAACCAGGGAGTCGAATGCCGGGCCACCTAATGGATTGGCTTTAAGCGTGTCTCGCAGAGCGGCATTCACCTTGTCCAGGCTGTTAGCGTTGGCTCCAAGATAAAAGATCCAGAACGATCCCGGATTCGTCGTGTGAATCGCCTCGGTATCGATTTCATATTCATAAATCGTACCGTCGGCGAGCATCTTCTCCATCAGGGGAACGACCAGGCTGTTGCTGAGCAGTGCCACCGCTTCGTCCGGCGCGTCAGCCTTTAGTCTGTAGTACGAACCGTGGGTGTAGAGATCTTTCCACGATCCGGACTTCCAGTTGTAGTGTCGGCTGACGAAAATTTCATCTTCGTGCTTGGTGGCACTGGTTAATACAGACGAGGTCGCACTGCCGTTCTTGTAAAACTGGTCCAACACGTTCATTAGTCCGGCCATCGACATGGATTGCCACCAGTCGTCATGCGTCATGCCGTCGACCTGGTGGACCAGATTTACATCGCTGCCGTAGCTCACCAGCATGCCGCTTGCCATGGCTTGCTGAAGAGTTTTCTGGTCGGTTTCATCTGCCTTTGCCATCTCGCCCCATTGTGCGCGGGGAATTGCCCACAGGCTCACATACGTATAAAGAGGCGGCTTTTCCTTCTGCTCGGCCATCTGCGCAAAAGCCGGCACGGCCGACAACGCCATCATGGCTGTGCAACACAGCCCTGCCATCAACGAAAGTTTCCTACTCATATTTATTTTCTCCGTAAGTTGATTTGTGGTCCTGGTGTTCAAAGCTTTCCTGGACAACGTTGGGCCCTGCCTCTCCTTTCTCAATGCTGCTCAATCTCTTTCAGGGAGCTATGGGTTGTTGGGGAAAGCCATCGCGCGGTGTTCACAGACAGGTTGGTTTCAAAGCCGCTGGACGAGCGAATGCCGAACGGCTTAGCATCTCCTGCGTGGCGCAACGCCGGCGATCTCGCAAACCTAACAATGGTGCTTGAGTTGAGCTATCGTACCCGCAAGTTCGGGGCTGTCAAGCAGAAACTTCTAAAACCAGCGCGAGTAACGAGCGCGAAACTAAAGTTTCATTCGATGAAACGGAAGCGCGACATTTCCAGCACTCAAGTGTGAACACTCTTCGCCCGATAGTAGGACTGGAGCGTTGCCGACTTCACCGCTTGGTGTACGCGCAAGGCATCAGGAGCGAGTGCCAGGCTCGAGCGTGGTAAATGCACCTGGGTCCTCGAAAGGGCGGCTCAAAAACTGTCGGCTTCAATTTGCCGCGGGCTTGCCAGGGATGGACACGAGTTCGCAGGGGAATCTGAGGGAAACGATGATTGCAGCAATCAGCAGAGACGAATTACTCAACGCGGTGGACGAGATTTTCAGCTCGATGGCGAGCATGCAACTTGTGCCGTCTCAGAGCCTGCTCCAGCCGGACAAGCGAAATGGAGGTATCACCTCCACTGTGCAGATTGTCGGCAACTGGCAGGGAGCGGTTCGCCTGGATCTTGATCTGAAGTTGGCGCGAGTGGCGTGCGCCCGCTTGCTGGGAGTCGAGCCGGACGATCTCTCGCACGATGATGTTCGCGACGCGGCCGGCGAACTGGCCAATATCACGGGAGGCAGCGTGAAGGCTCTGCTGGCGCCTACCTGCAGTCTGTCGCTGCCTTCCGTGGTGATCGGACAGGATTACGAGGTCAGTTTTCTCCAGGGGAAAGTGATTCAAGAGGCCGCCTTTTCGCATGAAGCCGGCATCTTGCTGGTAAGCATCATCGAGAAGCAGGAAGCTTAGCGGTAGTGCAATGTCTGCGGGCAGGAAGCTCTGATTACCTCGGCGATTCCGATGCCGGCGGCTGAAGTATCTACGTGACAACTGGAGTTTCGCATTGGCGGTGGAGTACAACGGCCTAGAGTGTGTGCGTGAGAACTAAGGTTTCGAATTGATAGCGGAGTACAACGGTGAAGAACCAAGCGCCGTAGGCGCGAAACAGCATAGCCCAGCACGCAGCCGAACCGGGGCCCCGATTCGCGCTGGTTTCGCGCGAATTGGGGTGGGATGGCGGAGTGCTGGGTAGCGTGGAAAATTATCCGAGTCCCGTAGGGACGACAGATGTTCTCACGCAGACACTTCAGCCCCTCCTCTATTTACTACAGCTTGGACGCGGCGCTGAAGCTCCGCTCTACCGGCCGCGCACTTGTGCAGACTTTTCGTAGCACTTGCGCGCAAAAAACAACGCGCTCCCATTCAGCGAGAGCGCGTTCCTCATACCAGCCGCAATCCGGCCTTACTTGATGATGTTCTTTCCGAAGCCGAACTTCGTGCCTACCGAAAGCCGGACACTATTGCGAGGACCGTTCAGCAGGTTCGAGAAAAAATTGTAGCGCGCATAGTCGGCGGTCACACGAATGCCGAAGTGCGGGTTGATCTCCCAGGTGCCACCCCCGCCGAAACCGTAGAACACCACGGTGTCCGACTGCGAACCGCTGGGGCCAACCAGGGCGCCGACGATCGCAGTTTGGATGGGATCACGCGGCTTGGCTGTGAAGTTCGCATGCAACGCTCCCAACGCGGGGCGGGCGAAGAGCGTCAAGTGTTTAAAATGGCGGTAATTGAACTGTGGTCCACCTTCATATGTCTGGGTGGATGAGTTGTAAGGCACGGCCAGCACGTATCCCGGTGGCAACAGCGGCAAGTATGGCGCCAGCTTTGCCTGAGTCGCCGCCGAAAGATCATTGGGCACGAGCGAGGTGTGACCGCCAAATGTGCTGAAGTCAAAGCCGAGGGTTAGCCAGCTTTTGTAGTTCCAGCCAAAATCACCGTCGAATCCCCGCTGAGTCAAATTTAACGATGGCGTACTGAGATAGGAATAGCCTCCAAAAGCGGCGAACTGGGTGACCTCGGTCTGTTGTGAGAAACAGCTGAGGGAAAATAGCACGACGAAGAGACAAACCGCGATGGTGAGAGTCTTAGGCCGCATGAAAAAATCTCCTTGCCACTCGCCCTAGGTTCGGGAAGTCGGCCAAATTAGTGGTTGCAGCCGGCCCGGAAATCGCTGCGATGCAATAATTTATGCTCGCAGGCTGGTCTCCAATGCCGCCTGTGTCCATTTAGTGTGCCCGTTTGCAGGTACGAGAATCAGTAACAAAGCGGGAATGTTTTGATCCCTTTCCCGAATTGGGCTCCAATTTTGGGCTGATTCCTGCAAAGACTATCTCACTGATAATCACGAGCGCAACAAAACACCACCGGCGAAATTACAACTTTCGTCACCGGAGTAGCTGAAAACTACGTTTGCGGTAGTGCTAGGTGTGGGAGTGCCGGAGAGCCAGGCGCTTGGCGATGATGCTGTACACCGAGGCATTGAAAGCTAAGCCGACATGCGTGCCCGGCACTTCGAAATCATTTTCACGAACTCCTGTCATGCAGTACCGCCAGTCGGCCACCCCGTCGTTGCGGGTGTAGATGGCCGTTTCCAGAACGGAGTTCGGCATTTTGCGGCGTAAAGACGTGAGGAAGTCGCAAGTGCAGCGACCGGTGTAGCACGAGGGCAGCACGTTGGCACCGTGCTCTTCCAGGATATGTTTGCGTACCGATTCGGCGACTCGCAGGATGGTGGGATGAACCACCGTGCCGCGAAACGGCGAGGCCAGCGTAATCACGGATGCGATGGCATCCGGTCGTTGACTGGTCACTGAGCGGGCAATGACGCCGCCCAGGCTGTGCCCGATCAGGTGGATCTTCTCACCCGTGTCGGCGAGAGCCTTTTCGATGTTGTCATTGAGTTTGCGCTGGATGAGCAGATTGGGACACTCTGCGTTAAGGCCGATGCCGGAGAAGTATGGCCGATAGCCGATGCGTCCCAGCCAGGAATGCATTTGTGTGAGGTACGCATCGGTGCCCAGGAATCCAGGGACCAGCAGCACAGCGGAGCCGTCGCCGCGCGGTATGCCCAGTCCGTAATACACCGGAGAAGCGTGCAGCAGAAGGAGATCAGCAGCGAATAATGCTTCCTTCCAGATAGTGACGTCGGCTACAGCATTGTCGGTTTGAAAAATCGCTGCCGGGGGCAGGGCCATAGACGAGTCGCGTTCTCCGTGTTCGTTGAGAAGCGCTTCCCCGGTTCGCCAAGCGCGTGACCCGGAGCCGAGTAGAAGCAGCTTCCGGGAAGTTAGTGTATCTGCCGACGCTACAGGTTGCCAACCATGATTATTTTGCGGCCAAGGTTTTGAAAGGACGTACTTTCAGGTGCGCCGTCGCAGATCCTTTTCAATTTGTCATCCCCGGAGGGAGCCTTCAGGCCGACGAGGGGTCGGCTTTCGAGCTTTTCAACAGCCTGGGAAGCCGTGTCCCTTCAAGCCAGAACTTGATCGGAGTTCCTCAATCCACCTTGAAGAGCCAAGGTTTGTGGGCGCAAAGCGCAGACGTTGCGCGCACTACAAAATGACGTGCCACCAGGTCCGATGGCACGTCAATTAGGTGCTAGCAACTCCAGGTTTGAAGGCTACACCCTGACCCTGTGGTTCATTGCTTCACGCCGTTGCAGTCTCGACCTTGATGGTGCGACGGGGCCGCTTCCGGCTAGCGGTGGTCTTCGGGGCATGCTTTTTCTCGGGCCGATGCATGACCGTGTCGATCAACGCTTTCTCTGCGCTCACGAAATTCTTTACGCCTTCGCGGGTGAGATCCGGAATGGGGATGAAGGGGAAGGGCGCGACCATGTTCATGGTACGGCCTGCCGCTTTCATGTGCGCGTTCACCTGTTTGCCGGCAACGTCGATGAGCTTCTTCTGGGCGTCGATGAAGGCTTCGGTGGCTTCACTCGCCAGCTCAGAAAGCTCGGTCTTCTTGGTCTTGCGAGCCGACTCTTTTCCGGATGTCGCCTTCGAAGTTTCCTCAGCGATCACGTCGAGGAATTTCTTCTGAGTGCGTACAAAAGTGTCCATGGCATCCTGGGCGAGTTCCACCAGACCATTGCTATCGAAACCTTTGCCGGCTTTAATGGCGGTCAGCCAGGTGTGAGTCTGCTTGCTCGCCATCTTCAGGAAGTCCTGCTGCATGTCGACAAAAGTGTCGAAGCTGCGTTGGGCCACATCGGTAATGGCTACCGCGATTCCGTAGTCGCCGACCCGCTCTTTCAGGCCGGTAGCAACGATTTCGTATTCTTTCTGCGCCAGGGTCAGCAGCAACTTCTGGCCTTCGATGAAATTGTTCATCCCTTCAGCGGCCAATTCGGTGACTACCGCTGCCGGACAAAACTCGGGATCGGCAAAGCGGCCACGGATCAGATTCACGGCATTGGTGTTCTGGCTCATCGCCAAATCCACCAGGATGCGCTGGGTGGCGAAGAAATTCTCAACTCCCTGCTGCACCCATCCCGACAGCAGAGACACAAAGGATGAATCCCCGTTGTGGATTGTGGAGGACTCGGTCTTTCCGTTCCTTGGCATGATAACCTCCAAATTTGCTGCAATGCAGCATCAAGTTGAATGTAGAATTATCAGCGATCGGTGTCAAGAACTTTACCGATTTATTCTGCACTGCAACAGGGAGTTTTCGGAATGGATGCCGACACAGTGGTGATCAAGAAGTACGCAAACCGCAGACTCTACGACACTTCCAATAGTCGTTACATCAATCTGGAAGACATCGCCGGGCTGGTCCGAAACGGGAAAGACGTTCAGGTGGTTGACGCTGCCAGCGGTGAGGACATCACTCGGGTCACCCTAACCCAGATCATTGTCGAAGATGCGAAGGAGCAGCCGACCGGGTTGCCGCTGGAACTGCTGCGGCAATTGATCGTCGCTTCCGACCGGGTCGGCCAGGAATTCATCATGTGGTATCTGAAGTCGGCCTTCGACACTTATCAGAAGGTGCAGAGCTCTTTGCAAACCCGGCTGACCGAAATGCATTCCGCGGCACTGTCGCCGCTTCAGATGATGAAAAGTTTCATTCAGAACTCACCGCCGGAGAAAGGCAACGAGCCCAGTGAAGAGTTGCGGGAATTGCGCAAACGCATCTCGGAGTTGGAATCGCGCCGGCAAAAACCGCAGGCCAAGAAGAAATCAGTCGCCGCGAAGAAAGTCGTCCCCAAAAAGCCGCGAATGAAGTAACCAACGCCCTATCATCCAGGTGAGCTCTGATGACGTTTGGTTTTGTGAGGGGAACGGCTTCAGTGTCTGCGCGAGAACTGGAATTTCGCATTGACGATGAAATACAACCCGCTACCAACCAGCGCCGTAGGCGCGGGATAGCTTAGCCCAGCACGCAGCCGGAGGCGGAGTGCTGGGTACGTGAGGAAATTACATGAGTCCCGTAGGGACGACCGCCGTTCTCAGCCAGACACTGAAGCCGTGCACCAGCATCGCAAAATCATCAGGACCTCAAGCCGCTGAAGGAAGATCGACAACTTAATCGGCATGTCCCTAACTACCCTCAGGGAACGGTCGCCATGCATTCCACCTGCCCATTCGTCGAATCGCCCTCCTTCGTCAAGGAAAAGTGAAATCCAAGCTTGCTCTCGACTCGGGCGGATGTGCCGTTAACCTGGTAGGGCCGAAAGGTATAGTCCCGCAGCGCATCCTGGCTGGCGGCAACGAGCAAGGGAGCGCCCTGCACGGGCTCGCTTCGAATAATCTTTCCGTTCTCGTCGACGACGACCGTGAATACCACGTCGCCCTGAATTCCCTTCGTCAAGGCCGCCGCGGGGTATTGAGGCAGAGTTTTGTGATCGACCAATCCTGCCAGCACTTCGGCAGAAACACGCACCGGCTGCGGATGAGCAGCCTGGGTGGGTGCTTGCGTTTCTGAATTATTTTGTGAGTAGCCTAACGTGCAACAGCAGACGAGAAACGCGACGGCCAGAGTAATTTTTGACATTCCATCCCCTCGCAGAACCATACACCAGCTCGAAGAAGAGCGCAGCGGATGGCAACGCGTCCACCAGGCTCCGGACATTCAGATGCGAATGCTCGTCGAAAGCGCCGTACGGCCCGGGATCTACACCGACGAATCGGCAACCCAAATACCGATGTTCATGCTTCCTTGACAAGCGTTGCATCACCGGTTCACGATTCGGTTTAAGGGTCCCATTCATTTGCAAAGCGTTCGGCGCGAAGGTTCTGGGCAGCCGGACGCAACGCTTTGGCGAACGCCGCGCCAAGCCGTTGACGGTTGGGACCTCTGCCGCGGCTCCAAGTACAGTCCGCGGCCAGGCGGCCCACGATGGAAGCAAAGAAAGTACTCGGCTTGGCCATGACCGGTGGGGGTGCCCGAGGGGCTTATCAGGCGGGCGTTCTCCAGCGTATTGGAGAAATCAAGCAGGTTCGGGCAAGCGGCAATCCATTTCCCATCATCGGCGGCGCTTCAGCGGGAGCGATCAATGGTTCAGCCCTGGCCGCGGGAAGCCACGATTTCACCGGCGCCACCACGGTCCTTGCCGATCTCTGGTCCCGGCTCAAACCTTCCGACGTCTTTCGTTGCGACCTCGTATCCCAGGCGCACAATTCTCTGGTCTGGATTCTCGATCTTTCCTTTGGCGCATTTCTGGGCGGCGGCAATGCGCGTTCCTTGCTGGATGCCACGCCCCTACGCTACTTCCTGCGAAAGCATCTTGATTGCGCTCGCATTCAGGACAACATCAGGCGCGGTCATCTTTACGCGCTGGCGGTTTCGGCAACCAATTACAGCTCCGGGAAAAGCTACCTGTTCATCCAGGGCGCAAAGGGCCATCCCATGTGGAATCGGAGTCGGCGCGTAACTCTGGCGACCAAGATCACGGTGGAACACATTTGCGCCTCAGCCGCCATTCCCATGGTCTTTCAGCCAGTACGCCTGGAGACGGCGCGCGGAGCCGCGTTCTTCGGCGACGGATGTTTGCGTCTGCAACAGCCGCTCAGCCCGATCATACGTTTGGGTGCGCAGAAAATCTTTGCTATCGGCGTGCGTTGCGAAAACCTGGAACATCAGGAAGAAGCTGCCGACCAGAAAGACCCGTCGGTGGCGCAGGTCATGGGTGTGCTGTTCAACGTAATGTTTCTGGATCATCTCGCGACCGACGTTGAGCATCTGGAGAGGCTGAACCAGTTGCTGATGAGCGGTCATATCAGCCAGCTTGGCATCGAAGGCTGCGAGAAGATGCGGCCTTTAACGGTGCTACAGATTTCTCCCTCAGTGAACCTGACAGAAGTGGCTGGGCGGCATCAAAAGGACATGCCGTACCTGGTGCAGTACTTCGTGCACAGCCTGGGGCGCGACGCGGCGTCGTGCTCGGACCTGATGAGCTACCTGCTGTTCACCTCGAAGTACACGCGCGAACTGATCGAGCTGGGTTATCGCGACGCCGACAAGCGTATCGATGAGATTGAAAGCTATCTTTTCTCTTCCGATGACGGAGATGGAAGACGCAACGGGGTTACTTCCGCTTCGATCGGCAAGCTGCGAACCTTGGAGTTGTCCGCGCGGCGAGCGCCCAGCTCCGGAAAGTCAAAGGAATGATTGATCGTCTAGCGCCAAAGATATGCGTGCGCTTCCTTGACATTCCACAATCCGCAGTCGACGATTTGAGTAAGGCTGGTGCTCGATGCCGCAGACCGCAAATGTAGTGCAGTTGAAGCCGCGGACGCTGCAAGCTTTTGACGACTATATTCGCGAAACTGAAGCGGCCATGGAACCAGCATTGCACGGCCGCGGATCGTTTCTTTGGTCCGACTCCCATGCCGACAAAGCGCATCAGCTTCGCCAGGGCCATATTGTCGCGCAGCTCTGGACCGGCGATGGCCCGGTCAAGGTGACGAACGGCCTCATTCATGACTGGATTGGAACTGCGCTGGTTCCCAACACCACGGTGGAAAAAGTTTTGGCGTTGGTGCAAAACTACGACAATCACAAGAACATCTACAAGCCTGAGGTGATCGACTCCAGGCTGATCAGTCACGAAGGCAATCATTTTCAAATTTTTCTGCGCCTGCTGAAAAAGAAGATCATCAGCGTGGTTCTCGATACCGACCACGATGTGCACTATTCCTCTCTCGACCCTGCGCGCTGGTCCTGCCGCTCCCGCACCACTCGAATCGCCGAGGTGGAAGAGGCGGGAACTCCCCAGGAACGGGTACTGGAGCCGGATACGGGATACGGTTTCTTGTGGCGTTTGTATTCCTACTGGCGCTTCGAGGAGAAGAATGGCGGATGCTATATCGAGTGCCGCGCTATCTCGCTGACGCGTGATATTCCGCTGGGATTGGGTTGGATCATCGAGCCGATAATCCGCA
Source organism: uncultured Acidobacteriaceae bacterium (assembly GCA_963796695.1). Classification (GTDB taxonomy): domain Bacteria; phylum Acidobacteriota; class Terriglobia; order Terriglobales; family Acidobacteriaceae; genus Bog-257. The sequence continues at coordinate 26,004 of CAWCMU010000004.1, forward strand.
ATTTGCCGCAAGAATCGTTGATCCACACCTTGGATTCGACTCGCAGAGCTTTGTTAAGCAGCGAACCGGACGTTTAGTCCCCGGCTACTTGCAGCACTTCTGCCGCTGCTTGCGGTTCGGACTCCGGCGCGATAGGAGCGGCGGTCGAAGGCGCTGGCTGGGGAACCGACTCGGTGGCCGAAATGCCGATCGGCGGCGCGGCGCGCTTCAACTGCTTCTTCCCTTGACCAACCGATGTTACGTCAGGCTTGGCTTTCGCTTTGGCACCGGGCTTGGCAAGTTTCACCGCAGGCTTGGCTGCAACAGGTATGGCTGCCTTCGGCCGCTGGCGCCGCCGTGTCGAGGCCTTCTCCTCGACAACCGCTTTAGCCTTTGGGCTGCTACTACGCAACTCCGCGAAACTCTTGACCAGAAACTTCTCCAGGTGCTCCGGATCAGGCACCGCATTCGCGTCGCACGTGAATCCAAAGTAGGCTGTCCCGTTGTAGCTGAGGATGGCGCAATTGAAGCCCATCTCGCCGCCGATAGGAACGTACGGATACCAGGCCAGCATCTTGCGGCCCAGCAGGTAAACCGGCACGGGCGGTCCGGGAACGTTGGTGCAGATGGTATTGCACAGACTGAGCGGCAACTGGCTTGCCAGCGGCGCGATCGCCGCCAGTATGGCCGTCGGAATCGTGGAAACCATGCCGCCGGCAAAGCCTATGAACTCGGCTGCCCGCGCTCGCTTCAGGTACTCCATCCGCTCGCGGACAAAGGCGAAAAGCTTTTGCGGAACGCGAATGTCGAGCGGCACGCTGATCGGCATAAACAGAATTCGATTGCCCAACTGCTTGGCGTCGCCGCCGGCGCGAATGTTCACCGGAATCATGATGCGTGCCGAGCGTCCCCTGACCTTAACGCCGCGCAGCTCCGAGTAACGACGAATGGCGGCCGTTACCACCGTGAGAATCACGTCATTCACCGTAGCTCCACAGCTGTGGCGAACAGCTTGTATCTCCGCCATCGGAATCTCGGTCCAGGCAAATTTTTGCGGTCCCTGGCACACAACGTTGAACGGCAGCCGATCGGACGGCGTGGCCAGCTCCGGCATGATGTTCAGCAAGTCGGATAGCGGCCCGGTGGGATTGGCGAATGCCTCTTGCGCGATTTGCAGCGCCTCGGACTGTAGCGTGAGCGCTCCCTTCACGGCGGAGAAATAAGAAGTCACCAGTCCATCGATGAGCTCCGCGCCCGCGTCGCGATGACGAGGTTCCTCAAACACCGGCTTTTGCTTGGGAATCACCGGCATTTCAGGACTGGCATTCATCAGTACCGTCATCAACTCAACCCCGGCAATTCCATCCGCGAGGCAGTGATGGATGCGCGCCACCAATCCGGTGCGGCCGCCTTCAAGTCCGCGAACCAGCGTGATGTCCCACAACGGCCTGGTGCGGTCGAGACTCGTGCTCAGAATTTCGGACGCAATCTTTTTGAGATCGTTCTCCGTTCCGTGCTTAACCGTGATCTGGCGAACGTGATTGCGAATATCGAAGTTAGGATCGAACTGCCAGCTCGGCAAACCAAGATTGAACGGCGGGAACACCACGTGCTGGCGGTAACGCGGAATCAGCGGAAGCTTCGATTCGACGAAGTCCCGGCAAGTCTTGAGTGGGATAGCGCCTTCGAAGATGCTGACCGAGCCGATGCTGAGCGGTTGCCCCGGCCGCTCAAGATACAAGAAAAGCGCGTCTCCCCACGAAAATGAATTGCCATGCTCGAATTCCGTCATGCTTTGCCCCCTGCTGCGAACTTGAGGAGTGGTAAAGAAATCTCTGATCAAGTGTTCTTGGAACGCGACGGCCATTTAGGCCGTCCGCAAGTACTGCAAAATCCATTTGGCTTTACAGCCTGCTGAAAAAGTCGGGTTTGATGTGTCTTTAGAAGGGGCGCACTTTCAGGTGCGCCGGACAAGCCCTTTATTTTTGTCATCCGAATGGGCTTCAGCCCACGAGGACTCTGCTTTTGCGACTTTTTTCGGCAGCCTGTTGAGCCGCTGACGAACCTCGTTCTCACTTATTCAGATTTTCCTAACTCATTCGCATTCATCATGCCGCGCCCATGTCGCCCTCCGCAGTGACAAATGACCATTTTGGGAGTGATTCCTAGTGTGGGAATCATGCCCGGCGAACCCCCTGCCGTCACCGCGCTTGCCCGTCGCTTTGTGAGAAGGTGGAAAGCGCATCGTCCGGCCTCTCATGCCCAGCCCAGCTCGCGAATACGACTTCGATTTCGTCGTCATTGGCTCCGGATTTGGCGGCAGCGTCTCCGCCCATCGCCTGACCGAAAAAGGCTATCGGGTTGCCGTGATGGAGATGGGGCGGCGCTGGACTCCGGAGAACCTGCCCAGCACCAGCTGGTCGCTGCATCGCTGGTTCTGGCGGCCGAGTCTCGCCCTCAAGGGCTTCTTCAGCATGCGCTTCTTCCGCCACGTCACCATCCTGCATGGCTGTGCCGTGGGCGGCGGCTCGATCACCTACGCCTGCACGCTGCTGCGCCCTCCTGACAAAGTTTGGGATAGCGGCTCGTGGAAAGGCTTGGCCGATTGGAAAGCGGAGATGCCGCAGCATTACGACACCGCGTCGCGAATGCTCGGCGTCATCGAGAACCGAATCCTGGGGCCGGCTGATCGTCTGTTGCAACGCGCCGCAATCGCGGCCGGCGTGGGCAATACGTATTACCGCACCAGCGTCGCTATCTTCCAAGCGCCCGAAGGAGTGCCCGGCGGAACGACTGTTCCCGATCCCTACTTTGGCGGCGAAGGTCCCGACCGCACCACCTGCATGGCCTGCGGCGGCTGCATGATGGGCTGCCATCATGGCGCCAAAAATACGCTGGACAAGAATTATCTCTATCTGGCGGAAAAGCACGGCGCAAAGGTATTCGCCGAGACCAGGGTGGTCGACGTTCGTCCGCTGGACGGCGTCACTGATGGCAGTGCGGGATATGAAGTTCGCGCGGTGAAGTCGACCACGCATTTCCGCCGTCATCCACAACGCTTCACTTGCCGCAGCGTAGTATTCGCGGCGTCGTCGCTTGGGACCATGGAGCTGCTGTTCAGCTTGAAGGACAAAGGATCGCTGCCGGCTATCAGCGATCAGTTGGGCAAATACGTTCGCACGAATTCGGAATCGCTCATCGGGGTGCGCGTACCCGGTACAACCGATGACCTGTCGAAGGGCGTTGCCATCGGCTCAGGCGTTTACATCGACGAGCACACGCACATCGAAGCGGTGCGCTATCCCGCGGGCTCGGACACCATGGGCATGCTCGCAACCACGCTCACCGGAGGCCATCCCGGGCCGGGACGAATTGCGTTGTGGGTAAAGAACATTCTCGTGTCGTTGTTGCGTCATCCGTTTCGAACGGTGCGAATTCTTCAGCCCATCAGGTGGGCGCGCGAATCGGTAATCCTTCTGTGCATGCAGGCGCTGGACGGCCACATCGATATGCAGTGGAAGCGGCACGTGTTCTGGCCGTTCCGCAAATTCCTGGTGAGCCGCGGAACCAAGGTCCCCACATTCATCCCTGCCGCCAATGATTTTGCCGAAAAGCTGGCCAAGATGGCAGGGGGCACCGCGATGAGCATGCTTCCGGAAATTCTCTTCAACGTTCCCGGCACCGCGCATTGTCTGGGAGGCTGCGTGATTGCCGCCTCGCCCAAGCAAGGCGTGATCGACCAACGTAATCGCGTCTTCGGCTACAAGAACATGTATGTCTGCGACGGTTCGGTGGTGGCGGCAAATCTTGGCGTCAACCCCAGCCTGACGATTACCGCGTTGTCCGAGCGCGCTATGAGCTACATTCCTCCCGCCTCTGCCACGAACTGGGATGACGCAGCGGAAGGTCACTCCTAGATCACGAAACTCGCACAGCCACAAATCGCCAAGTTTGCACATCCAGCGATTACGAAATTCTCGCAGCGCCGCTAATATCGCAAAATTCCGCCGGCTCTCCGTCCGAGATGACGGCTCCCGCTTCTCCGTATTACTCTTTTCAGGCGCAGATGGAGGGGTAATGAACAAGACATATGCCGCAATCATTATTGGCACCGGGCAATCCGGCCCGTTCCTGGCGATTCGCATGGCGAAGGATGGCCACAAGGTAGCCATCATCGAGCGCCACCTGTTTGGTGGAACCTGCGTCAACACCGGCTGCATCCCCACCAAGACTCTGGTCGCCAGCGCGCGCGTGGCTTACATGGCGCGGCGCGCGGCGGAATTCGGCGTCAACACCGGTGGCCCCATCAGCGTCGACATGAAAAAGGTGAAAGCTCGCAAGGATGAAATTCAGCATCCGTCGCAAACCGGCGCTGAAAGCCGGCTGCGCGAGCAGAAGAACATTGACGTCTACAAAGGGCAGGCGCGCTTCGAATCGGCCAGCATGGTTGCGGTCGGAGATGATCGTCTGACCGCGCCGAAAATCTTCATCAACGTGGGCGGTCGCGCGTCTGTTCCGCCGATGCCAGGGCTGGACCAGATCAGCTATCTCACCAACTCCTCAATGATAGATGTCGATTTTCTACCCGAGCACCTCATCGTTGTGGGCGGCAGCTACATCGGTCTGGAGTTCGGCCAGATGTATCGCCGCTTCGGCAGCAAAGTCACCATCCTGCAAAGGGCGTCGCGTCTGACTCCGAGGGAGGATGAAGATGTTTCCGAAGCCATCCGCGGCATCGTGGAAAACGAAGGAATCACGGTGCGCACCAACGCCACCTGCATCGGCTTCGAGAAGCGCGGCAACCAGATTCTTGCGGGAGTGGATTGCACCGCGAATCCCGAACCGGCCGTTGGCAGCCACGTGTTGCTCGCCGTCGGGCGCGTCCCCAACACCAGTGATCTCGGCCTCGACAAGGCCGGTGTCGCACAGAATGAGCATGGCTATATCACGGTTGACGATGAGCTGCGGACCAATGTGCCGGGAATCTGGGCGCTGGGCGACTGTAATGGTCGCGGTGGATTCACCCACACTTCTTATAACGATTACGAGATCGTGGCCGCCAATCTTTTCGACAACGACCAGCGCCGCGTCAGCGACCGCATCCTTGCCTACAACCTGTATATCGATCCGCCGCTCGGGCGCGCGGGCATGACCGAAACTGAGGTACGCAAATCAGGCAAGAAGGCGCTGCTGGGCAAGTACATGATGACCAGCGTGGGCCGCGCGAAGGAAAAGAGCGAGACCCAGGGCTTCATGAAAGTGATGGTCGACGCCGAGACGAAGAGGATCCTGGGCGCGACCGTGCTCGGCACCGGAGGCGACGAGGTCATCCACTCCATCCTCGATGTGATGTACGCCAAGGCGCCATACACCGTGATCTCGCGGGCTATGCACATCCATCCCACAGTGTCAGAGTTAATCCCCACGATGTTGCAGGACCTGAAACCCATGGAGTGAAGTTTTCTTTTTGACGCTAGCCTAGATCGGTAGAGCGGTGCTTCAGCGCCGCGTTCGAACCGCTCTCAATGCGGAAGGCTTCAGCCCCTGCGAGCCAACAACCTCTACCTTTCTCCGTTATCATTCCTATATGGAAGTCGCCATTGAATGTCGAGACCTGCGCAAGACCTACGACGGCAAAGTCGAGGCGGTTCGCGGGCTCGATCTCACCATTAATAAAGGAGAATGCTTCGGCCTCTTGGGCCCAAACGGGGCAGGGAAGACCACGACCATCGAGATCCTCGAAGGCCTGCTGGCGCCCACTTCCGGCGAGGTCGAAATCCTAGGCCGAACCTGGCAAACGCACCAGCGCGAGCTGCGCGAGTGGCTCGGGATTTCTTTGCAGGAGACCCGGCTCTCGGAAAAGTTAACGGTGCGCGAGACGCTAAATCTCTTCGCCAGCTTCTACCGCCAGCCCACGTCCGTTGATGCCGTTCTGGAAGAATTGTCGTTGCAGGAGAAAGCCGATAGCTGGGTGGGCAAACTTTCCGGCGGCCAGAAGCAGCGGCTGGCGGTGGCGACTGCGCTGGTTGCCAATCCGAAAATTCTTTTTCTCGATGAGCCGACCACGGGGCTCGACCCGCAAAGCCGCCGGCAATTGTGGGACATCGTGCGCCAATTTCAGCGGCGCAATGGAACCGTGTTACTCACCACACATTACATGGACGAAGCCGAGCGACTCTGCGATCGGCTGGCCATCATCGATCACGGGCAGATCATCGCGGCGGGAACGCCGGCTGAGCTGATCGAGCGACTCACCGGACATCACGTGGTGGAGTTTGCGATCGCGAATGCCAACGGCGCCGATGGCCAGCGCTGGAGCACGTTGCCCGGCGTGCAGTCGGTTCGTTCGGAAGATGGGCTGTATTCGCTGCAAGTCAAAGAACCGCATGAAACCATTCCCGCGCTGCTCTCTGAGGTGCAGAGGCAGGGCGCGCGACTGGCGCATCTCACCACTCGCCAGGCCAGCCTGGAAGACGTTTTCGTCAAGCTGACTGGCCGGCATCTGCGGGAGGATTGATGGCAACGATGGAACAGCCGCCGGTGATTTCCGAAAGCACGCCCGCAGGCAAACAAAACCCGCGCTGGGCGGGATATGCGCGCCTCTTGCAGATGCGCATGCTGGAACTGTGGCGCGAGCCGGAAGTAATCTTCTGGGTCTTCGTTTTTCCGCTGCTGCTGGCGCTTGGACTGGGAATCGCTTTCCGCGGTAAACCGCCCGACGTCACTACGGTGGCGGTGGTTGCGGGAGCCAAGTCGCAGGACATCGTGAAGCTGCTGGAAAGCTCGCCGCAACACAACATCATTCATCCTGAAGTGCTGGACGCGGCGACGGCGTTGGATGGATTTCGTCTCGGCAAATACGCGCTGGTCATCACCGCTGACGACTCCGGAGTTCATTACCGCTACGATCCGGCGCGGCCGGAGAGCCTGCTGGCAAAAACGCAGATTGATGATGCTCTGCAAATTGCGGCCGGCCGGAAAGATGCAATCCCGGAGACGGCAACTACATCGAGTGAGCCCGGCGCGCGCTACATCGACTTCCTGATTCCGGGACTGCTCGGCATGAACCTGATGAACTCAGGGATGTGGGGCATTGGATTCGCTCTGGTGGATATGCGGCAGCGCAAACTGCTGAAGCGTTTTGTGGCGACTCCGATGCGGCGCACCGATTTCCTCCTGGCGCTGCTCAGCTCGCGCCTGGTGCTGATGATTATCGAGGTCGGCCTTCTGCTGGGATTTGGTGTGCTGGTGTTCCATGTGCGCGTGGAAGGCTCGTTGCTCTCGATTCTGCTGATCGGCACGTTAGGCGCGGTTTCGTTTGGCGGCATTGGATTGCTGACCGCCAGCCGCGCGCAGAAAATCGAGAGCGTCAGCGGCCTGATCAACCTGGTGATGATGCCCATGTGGATCTTCTCCGGCGTGTTCTTCTCGTATGAACGCTTCCCCAAAATTTTCCTTCCCGTGATCCGGGCGCTCCCACTGACCGCGCTCAACGATGCCTTGCGCGCCATTATTCTTCAAGGCGCGTCGCTGCCGTCGCAACTCGGGCGGATCGCGATTCTGGTGGCCTGGGGCGGAATTTCGTTCGTGCTGGCTGTCCGCTGGTTCCGCTGGAGCTAAAGGCGGTTTTGGGAGCGGGCTCTCGCACCCGGCGTTGCTTCAGAATTACTGTGCCGTCCCCTGAAGAGACTCGTGCCCACATCGTGGTCTTCCCAGCACTCCGCCTTTGGCTCCGTGCTGGGCTAGACTATTTCGCCCTTTCAGGGCTTCACGATCGGCGTGCTAGAACTGCATTGCTGCATCGCAGGGACCGTGCGCCCGTGAATAACGGCAAGCTCGCTCGCGATAATCGAAACTAATCCGCCCCATAAATAGTTTGAATTTCTCATCCGCTCGGAAATCGCGTATCAACGTCATACGACATTACGTGCACCGGCATGCGCTGTGCCGGCGTTAATACCTTCTCTCTTCGCAATGATGTTGCGTTGCGCCCACAGAACGCTCTAACGGTCCGTTGCAGTTCAAACCAAATAGCCCAGTAGGTGGGAGTGGTGCATGCGGTTGGTCCACAAACTATCAGCCCTTTTGCTATTGATTCTGTTTGCCGGAATGCTGGCGGCGCAGACGCCCGCGGCGACGGCCGCGCCGTCGTCCGACCAGATCGCCCAACTGCAGCAGCAAATCGCCGACGTCAAAAGCTCCGCCGACAACGGCTGGATGCTGGTTTGCTCCGCGCTGGTTCTGCTGATGACCGGCCCCGGCCTCGCGCTTTTTTACGGCGGACTGGTGCGCAAGAAAAATGTGCTGGCAACCATGATGCAAAGCTTCGCCATGATGGCCCTCATCACCGTGCTGTGGGCAATCATCGGCTATAGCCTGTGCTTCGCCTCCGGCAACAGCTTCGTCGGCGGCCTGGAGCATGCTTTTCTGCGCGCGGTGGGCGCCGCTCCCGACGCCGATTACGCTGCCACGATTCCGCAGCAAACCTTCATGATTTACCAGCTGATGTTCGCCATTATCACTCCCGCGCTAATTTGCGGGGCCTTCGCCGAACGCATGAAATTCAGCGCGATGCTGCTGTTCATGGTGCTATGGTCGCTGCTGGTTTATGCGCCGATGGCGCACATGGTGTGGGGTAAAGGCGGGCTGCTGAATGCCAGCCTCGGCGGGCGTTTTCCAACCCTCGACTTCGCCGGCGGCACCGTAGTCCACATCACGTCAGGCGTTTCGGCGTTAATTTGCGCGCTGTTCCTCGGCAAGCGCATGGGCTATCCTCGCGAACAGATGCCGCCCCACAGTGTGGTACTTAGCTTTATTGGAGCATGTCTGCTATGGGTAGGCTGGTTTGGATTCAACGCGGGCAGTGCGTTGAGTTCCGGGAGCCTCGCCACCAGCGCATTTGTAGCGACGCACTTTGCAGCGGCCACTGCGGCGATCGGTTGGGCGGCAGCGGAGTGGATTCGTAACGGCAAGCCCAGCGTCCTGGGAGCTATCTCCGGCAGCGTGGCCGGGTTAGTTGCCATCACTCCGGCGGCGGGATTCGTCGGCCCCATGCCGGCATTGTTAATCGGCCTGATCGCGGGAGCGTTTTGCTACACCATGGTCGCGGTGGTGAAAGCGCGCGTTGGCTATGACGACTCGCTGGACGCGTTTGGCGTCCACGGCGCCGGCGGCACGATCGGCGCGCTGCTGACGGGCGTGTTCGCCAGTCGGCTGATTAATCCAATCTTCAAAGACGCCAAGGGCCATGCGCTCGCAGTCGGCATGATCGACGGCAACTTCGGACAAATGCTCAATCAGTTTATCGGCGTCGCGATCGCGATTGCGCTGGCCGCTGTGGGTACCTACATCATTCTGCGAATCGTTGACTTCGCTCTCGGGGTGCGGGTTTCAGCCGAAGAAGAGGTGCAGGGCCTCGACTTGTCGCAACATGGCGAAGAAGGCTACTACTGGGAGGTTTCGCTGCCTTGAGTAAGTTTGCAGTGATTCTCCGGGATCGATAAAGATTACATATGACGAAGCTCGAAGCCATCATTCAGCCTGCAAAGTTTGAAGCCGTCAAGGAGGCCTTACTCGAAATTGGAGTGGAGGGCATGACGGTAACCGAGGTGCGCGGTCATGGAAGACAAAAAGGCCACACCGAGTTCTACCGCGGACGCGAATATACGGTGGACGTGCTGCCTAAGGTGAAAATTGAAACCGTGCTGGCCGATCACCTGGTCGATCGTGCCGTGCAGGCCGTTGCTAATGCGGCTCGCACCGGGAAGATCGGCGACGGCAAGATTTTCTTGTCACGCATCGACGAGGCAATTCGCATTCGCAATGACGAGCGAGGCGAGACCGCGCTATGACCGGCTCACAGCCATCAGGGTTCCCGGCTTCTCCAGACCCGATGGCGGGGACTACGGTTGATTTTGCGTTGCGCGGGCGCTACCGCCAGGAATTCGAGCGCCTCCGGCGGGATTTTGAGGCCACGGGATCGGGACTGGAAGTCCTGAGCAGCCGCACCCGGCAGGTCGATAAGCTGGTTCTGACATTGTGGGAGCAGTATCTTTCTCCTCTTGGTTCAGGGCACGCCATGGTTGCGTCGGGAGGGTATGGCCGGAGCGAGCTTTTCCCTCACTCCGACATCGACCTGCTGTTTCTGATAGCCGACGATAGCTGCCGCGATCAACTTCAAGACCCGATTCGTAGCGTATGTCAGACAATGTGGGATGTTGGGCTTCGCGTCAGCCCAGTAACCCGGACACTGGCCGATTGCGCCCGCTTCGATCAAGACAACCTGGAATTCACGCTGTCGCTGCTGGATTGCCGCTTTCTCGCCGGGGAGAAGTTGCTGTTCGAGCGTCTGCACGATAAGACTTTACCGCAACTGGTGGCGCGCGAATCCGATGCGCTGCTAGAAAACCTGGCGGAGATGACGCACACGCGGCACCACCGCTTCGGCAGCACGATTTTCCATCTCGAACCGAATTTGAAGGATGGGCCTGGCGGCCTGCGCGACTGCCACGTTTCTCGTTGGGTGGGCATGATTCTGGCGCTTGGTTCGGGCCGCAAGCCGGAGGTAATCAGCGTTCCGCAAGGGTCTGCGGATGGCGAGACGCTGGACGCCTTGGAATTCCTGAGCTCCACGCGTTGCTACCTGCATTACCGGCATAACCGCGACGACAACTCCGTCACCTGGGCCGCCCAGGAGGAACTCGCTGCCCGCGGCATCGGCACCGGCTACGGCCCGGTGCTGCCGGCGGAGTGGATGCGAATTTACTTTCGCCACAGCAAAACTGTGAATCGCGATACCGCGCGGTTGCTGAGTCAGGTCTCGCACCATCGCTCGTCGCTGTATCGCTCGTTTCAGCACTGGCGGTCCCGCGTTTCGAACGAGGAATTCTCCGTCGTCGATGGCCGGGGTTACTTTCAGCAGGCTGCCAATGCCCGCGAGCCCGAATCGGTTTTGCGCCTGTTCACCTTCATGGCGCAGCACGCCGTCACGCTCAGTCCTGAGACGGAGCGGCGGATCAATGACGGTCATCCCCGGCTGATCCGGAGCATGGTGCAAAACCAGGATTTGTGGCGTCATTTGCGCGAGATTCTGCTTCTTCCGCACGCCGCCGATGCGTTGCGCACCATGCATTCCCTGAACCTGCTGACTCATGCAGTTCCGGAGTTTGAGACCATCGATCTGCTGGTGCTGCGCGATCTGTATCACCGCTACACCGTCGACGAGCACACCTTCCTGACCATCGAAGCTCTCCACCGGCTCAAAGCAGACAACGTCGATTGGCTGCGGCCCTTCGCCGAATTGTTTTCCGAACTGGAGCGGCCGGAGCTGCTGTTCCTCGCCTTGTTGCTGCATGACACGGGGAAGGGGCTCGAAGGTTCGGACCATGTGCAGAGCAGTTTGCAACTTACCGACGCTGCCGTGAAACGCATGCAGCTCGCAGCGCAGGATGCCGAAACGGTGTGCTTCCTGGTGGCGATGCATTTGGAGGCGTCCTCCACGTTGAGGCGCCGTGACATCTACGATCCCGAGACGGTTCGCGAGCTCGCGGCCAAAGTCGGCACTCCCGAGCGTCTGAAGATGCTGACCTTGATGACGCTGGCAGATGTCAAGTCGGTGAACCCTGAGGCGCTTACTCCGTGGAAGGCGGAAAATCTGTGGCGGCTCTACACCGGCACCGCGAACTACTTCGACCGCAGCGCCGACGAAGAGCGGCTCCATGCCGAAGTTTGTAGTGAGGCGATCGAGAAGGTTATTGCGCTGTTGCCGACGCACCGCTCGGAGTTGCTGGCCTTCCTCGACGGCCTGCCCCAGCGATATTTGCTGTCGCATGCGCCCGAGCAGGTGATCGAGCATTTTCTGATGGCCGGCCAGCTCTCCGCCGAACCGGTGCACCTCGCGCTGCGCGTCGTCGCCGGGCAGCAGGAGCTGACCATCGTAACCGAAGACCGCCCCGGCCTGTTTCGCACCATCGCCGGCATCCTCTATGGTTGGGGTATGGACATCACCAAGGCGGCCGCGTTTTCCAACAGCGGCGGCATTGTGGTTGACACGTTTTCCTTCAAGGACCGTTTTCGCACGCTGGAGCTGAATCCGAGCGAGAGCAAGCGCTTCAAAAGATCGATTCGCGAGATTCTGTCTGGCGAGGCGCGGCTCGATCCGCTGCTGGAGTCGCGGCTGAAGGCCGACCGTCAACCAGTGAAGCTCACGGTCGCAACCCGGCTGCGTTGCGACGACCAGGCTTCTCCTCGCAGCACGCTGTTAGAGGTGGTGACGCAGGATCGCCCTGGCCTGCTGCATTCCATCAGCTCAACCCTCACCGCTGAAGGTTGCAGCATTGAGATCGCGCTCATCGACACCGAAGGCCCCCTCGCGCACGACGTCTTCTACATCACTTCCAGCCACCAGAAGCTCAGCCCCGCGCGGATGCGAGCCATCGAGCGCACGCTCACGGCCGAGCTGGCCGACTCGTTGCCCGCCAGTTGGTAGCACTCAGTGAAGTTGGTGGGTGGTAAGGGTCGGACGCTGGGAGAGATCCGCCGCCTTCCGTCAAAACTAAAATAATCTTATCAGTAAGATTAGCGGCAAAACTTACCAGTAAGATCATCCTCGTTTGGCAGCACAAAGGCCACCAGAGCACAAAGTCCGCCAGTAAGATGATTCTCCATCTTGCAGGAACGCCTGGCCGGGTCGCCCTCACGGTTACCCATAATATTTTCACTCCCGTTTTGGCATCGACGGGTTCGGCCGGGGCCGAGGAAGCGTAAACTTTCGACTCATACAAAACCGCGTTTTTCCCATCCTCTTCGCGCTTCTTTTCCGATCGCAGCCCTACACCATCTCATTGATTTAACGAAGGTTATTTCCCCGCGGGAGGAGCCGGCCGGTCCGCCAAGCCCGCTGGCTGGCCCACCTCATC
>CAWCMU010000005.1:0-234497 GCA_963796695.1 uncultured Acidobacteriaceae bacterium
TTGGGCCGAGTTTCTATACGCGAAGAGGTGAGAATCGTGGCCAAGTTTCGATGATACAAGCAGAGCAACGGCGGCAGCTATTTTGGGGAGTAATTGTCTGGTTTCGGGAACACTGGTAAACAACCGTTGTACACTTAGGTACATCCTAGAAGTACCCATCTGGCCTATCCAATATTAGGAAAAAATGGCTATCCAGCACTCGAAAGGTGCCTTCCGAAGCCTTTTTTAGCGGATTATGCTACCTTAGTGCTAGACATAGCGGCCTCTTTCTACCAAAGAGGTGTTTGTGGAGCTCAATACACGTGTTATAAATCCTTCTTACGCGTGGAGGTAAGAAAAGTTCACAAGGTAGGTGAACTCCTCTGCTGGCCGGCAGATTTCTGTAAGCACCGACGAGCGCCCCTGAGCAGCAACCCATGATCAATGTCATTATTGCGGATCATCAGGCGATCTTTCGTGCCGGTATCGCAAAAGTATTAGCGGTTGAAGAAGATATTCGCATTGTCGGACAGCCGCAGGCACCCGAACAATTACTCAACGCACTCGACAAACTGCGTCCGCGGGTAGTCATACTCGCGTCCAGCTTTCTGTCGTTTCTGGCAGAAATCCAAGAGATCGCGTCTCGCCAACACACTGCGGTGTTGATCCTCTCGGATAACACCGAAAACGCTTCCGATTTCATGCGAATGGGCGTGCAGGGCGTCATCTACCGATCCGCCAGCGGCAACATCGTTCTGGAAGCGGTGCGGCGGTTGGCCCAGGGGGAATCGTTCCTGCAAAGTCCTAATTCCTCGGAGACCGACGTGAACGAAGATCTGGTTGGCGCACGCGTACGCAAACGGCTTTCTGACCGGGAACTCCGGATTATCGCGGCTATCGTGCAGGGCTACAAGAACCGCGAAATCGCCATGCAGCTCTATACCACCGAGCAAGTGATCAAGAACGCGCTGCGCAACATCTTCGACAAAATCGGAGTTTCCGACCGACTGGAACTGGCTCTATTCGTGGTGCATCATCGTATCCTGGCGCAGGCCACGGCTTCGGTAGGAGTTGCGGCAAATGGAGGCCAGGTTCCGGCAACCCCCGGTAAACGTGCTGAGTCGCCCTCCGGCTCGACTACGATTCACTGAGCACCAGCAGCCTAAATAGCTGCTTTGTGATGGTGGGCAGATATCTCACGCTACCTGCCGATCGCGCTTAGGGCTTTGTTTGGCTGCGGGGAGACTGACGGAAAACTTGCTCCCCACTCCAGGCGAACTCTGGAAGCGGATCTCACCGCCTTGCGCCCGGATCGACCGGCGTGCTCCTGAAAGTCCGAGTCCCATCCCTCGAGACTTGGTCGTGAAATAAGGAGAGAAGATTCTTTGCTGCGTCTCAGCCGACATGCCGCCGCCGGTATCCTGGATGGCGACGGTGACCTGATCTGCCTTTCGGCAGCAGCTCACGGTCAGCACGCCGCCGCTGGGCATGGCATCGAACGCGTTGTTGAGCAAGTTAGTGAAAGCGCGCCGTAGCTCGTCGCGGTTGGCATACACTTCTCCGCAATCGGAAATCTCCCGCCTAACACCGATTCCGCTTCGTTCTTCCAGCACGGGCTTCACCGATTGCAGAAGCTCGTCCAACAGCAGGGCCAAGTTGATCAATGAGCGCGCTTCTTGATTGCCAACCAGGTACTTCCGGAAATTACTTACGGTTTCCGAGCCGTGATGGACTGCACGATCAATGATGTGCAGCAGGGTGATGTCCTGGTCTGGCCTCTGTTGATTTGCTCCGAGCAGAGTTGCTGCCTGCGAGATCGTATTCAGGATGTTGTTGAAGTCGTGGACCAGACCTGCCGTCGTCTGGCTGATCGCACTCTGTCGATCGTCCGCGTCGATAACCTCTGGTTGAGCCTGCTCGTTCAACTCTTCCAGTACAAGCAAAGCGCCCACGATTTGACTGGCGGAGTCTTGCAACGCGCTTCCCGAAATCAGGACTTCGAACACTCCAGCACCCATCCGGGGGAGAGTCTGTCGTTCGCGCCGTAGCGTCTCGCCGGCCAATGCCCGCTGGAGTAAAGGTTGCAACGACGACTCGGGATTGGCTCGGCCGGTGGGAAATAACAATGGAGAACCGGGGCAGACAAGCTGATTGCGGCTGCGTTGGGCCAAACGTTCGGCTGCCTGGTTGCAATCGACAAGCCGCGCCTGAGGATCGAAAACCAAGGTCGCCTGCGGCAAACTTTGCAAGATCGTGGATAGATCGACTTTGAGCGACGACGTGGCAAACCTCTTTCGCCGGCCACCCTCAATCACGTTGAGTAGAACAGCGCCTACGAGCGCCAGGTCCTGCCAGAGACCCTTGGCGATAAATTCTGCGAGCCCCATGACTCTTCCCCCAACCCTGTAGCAATATCTAAACCCTCCGATTTAGCTCGCGTACACGGAGAGTGTTACGTTCCTTTGTTAGAATTAGAGGACAGTTTTGCAAGCCGGGATGTGAGCTCTAAGGCTTTCTTTTTCAAGGCTTATAACTACCTTGATCGTAGGCCGGAATTGCCCATGCACAAGTTTTATGACAATCCAGCCGAGCGGACCGCGCCTGCGGGCGCACGGGTACCCGCGTCGGTCTCTTTAGGCGGAGTCCAGATTCGCCCGGCAACCGTGCTTGCTCCCATGGCCGGCATCACGGATACCGTCTTTCGCCGTTTTATTCGCAATCTCAGCGGCTGCGGTCTGATGATGACCGAGTTCACCTCGGCCGATGGCATCGTTCGGCATAAAGACAAGAAAGCCAAGCAATACCTCACCTTCTACGGTAATGAGCACCCTATCTCGGCGCAGTTGTTCGGCAGCGATCCTGCAACTCTGGCCGACGCTGCTCGCGTGGTGCAAGATCTGGGCTTCGACCTGGTTGATTTGAATCTCGGTTGCCCGGCAAAGAAGGTCGTGAAGTGCAATGGTGGTTCGGGCCTGCTGCGCGATCTGCCCCTGATCAAGAACATTTTCGAGTCGGTAAAGTCGGCGATCACAGTGCCGTTTACCGTCAAGTTTCGCGCCGGCTGGAGCGATAAAGAAGTTGTGCACGTCAACCTGGCGAAGATGGCCGAGGAGTGCGGGCTGGCCGGAGTTGCCTTGCATGCTCGCACCCGCGAGCAAGGATATAGCGGACAGGCGCGTTGGGAGTGGATCGCCGCGGTAAAGGACGCAGTCAAGATTCCCGTGATCGGCAATGGCGATGTGCGCTCGCCCGAAGACGCTGCCGCCATGGTATCGGAGACCGGTTGCGATGCGGTAATGATCGGCCGCAGCGCTGCCTCGAATCCCTGGATCTTCCGCCAAATCGAACAGTACACCCTCACTGGATCGTATGATTTGCCCAGCGATGCCGACCGCTATGCCATGATCCGCATGTATTTCGAGATGCTACTGCAAGAGCGGATGGGCGGGGCCGAAGGCAAGATGAAACAGTTTGCCTCCTGGTTCACCCATGGCGTCCCGCATGGCGCGCACTTACGCAAGGCTGTCTACGAGGCACGAACGGGCGGCGAAATTCTGGATGCTGTGGACCGTTTCTTCGAAGCGCTGCTCGCTGGGAAAACTGAAGGTACTTCGGTTATTGCGTCTGAGCCAAATCCGGTATCGGCACTGACAGCTTAGTCCTTCGAAGCCCGTCCTTGGCTGTCTTCCGGAACTGCAATCGCAACCGATCCGCCGCCATAATGTCGAATTGAATTTCGCCAATTGAGTGTTAGCATGACGTCCAAGCCAGGAGGACCCATGCCTCATTGCACCAAATGCGGAGCTGAGATCGCCGCTAGCGCACAGTTCTGTCAGACGTGTGGACAACCACAGGCCGCAGCGCCGGTGCCCCCGGCGCCCACCTGGCAACCGGCCCCCGTCGCAGCCGGAAGCGGCTTGTCGGAGAACGCTGCTGCGACCTTGAGCTACGTGCTCGGCTGGATCACCGGAATCGTTTTCTTCCTGATCGACAAGCGGCCCTACGTGCGCTTCCATGCTGCGCAGTCCATCGTTACGTTCGGTGGGCTGCACGTCATCAAAATTATTTTAGGGATGATTTTTGGTTTTGGAATAGCCTTCGGCGGCCTCGGCTACGGGCGCTTGGGCTACGGCTCGCTAGGCGGCTTCGGAATTGGCATCGCGCTGCTCAGCCTGATCGGGATACTCACCTTTGTACTCTGGGTCGTATGCATGATCAAAGCCGCCACCGGCTCGCGCTTTGTGCTGCCGATCGCTGGTCCGATCGCGGAAAACTTAGCGCGACATTAAGGCGAGCGCTGGCGTAATCGCGATGATGGCGTGGGCTGAGACTGGAACAAGTCTTCCAGTCTGCCCAATCGCTGAGACCTTAGCCCAACAGGATCTGTGGATTCTTACGGGTGATATGCAGCAGTTTCAGCGTGGCCTGGCGCGGCTCGCGGATGCCCTGCTCCCAGCTTTCCACAGCATTGGAGCTGACGTTCAGCAGGCGCGCAAAGAGCGTCTGGCTGGCGTTCAGGCTTTCGCGAAGGGCGCGAATATCGCTCGGCTTCATTGGTTTGGGGCGGGGCGGTATTTCCACCGCGCGCAGGTCGAGCTTGACCCCGTTCTTCTCAGCAGCAGCGGCTTCGGTGGCGCGTGGTTCCTGTTTGCGCCGGTTCTTCTTCTTGTCCTTCTTGGTTTTCTTGCTCATCCTTGCGCACCCTCCCCGATTGAGATCGATATCCCACAGTGTAGGATTAGACGGGTTGCGCGTAAATGGCCTTTAAGGGTGACGCCCTCAGCCCACCTTTTGACTGACTCGCTCCACCACCGGACGCCCCTTTTCTCCGATTTCCAGATGGGCCCAAGGTAATTCGTGATCGTGAGTAAACACCACCAGCCAGTGCCCCGGAATCGCAGTAGCGTAAAAACGGTGCTTGTTGGCGATACTTTCCAGCGGGTAAAGGTCGTACCCTAGAACCCAGGTTGGGTCCAGATGCTTGGCGTCCGACAACAGGTCGCTGGGATAGGCCGCTACTTTGCCTCCGCTGCGAATGATGACCGCCTGCAGATCGCGGGTGTGGCCGGGAAAAACCTTGACGGATATGCCGGGTGCGATTTCGGCATCGCCTTTAAGCAAGCGCATCTGGCCGCTGTTCACCAGCGGATCGTAGTTGTCGGTCATGTAGCTGACGCGGTCGCGCTCATGCTGTTCGTGGGCGTGGGCCAACTCGCCTTCCTGCACGTAATAGGTGGCGCGGGGGAACGTCGGTACCGGCTTGCCGTCTTTGTAGTAGGTATTCCAGCCGCAATGATCGAAGTGCAGATGAGTATTGATGACCACATCGATCTCGTCGGGAGCCACACCGGCCTGCTCGAAGCTCTTCAGCAGGAGCGCCTGATTCTGGTAGATGGCCTGACTCTTCTCGCTTAACTTGTTGCCGATGCCGGTCTCAATCAGGATGTTCTTGTCGCCGGTGCGGATCAGCAGCGAATTGAGTCCCATGAGAATGTTGTTGTGCTCGTCCGCCTGAATGCGTTTTTCCCACATCACTTTGGGAATCACGCCAAACATGGCGCCGCCGTCCAAAAGATAGCTACCGTCGGAGAGAATGGTCAGTTCGAAATCACCCAGCGAGGTTCGGTACACAGATCGTCTCCTGAAGAATTGTCTCTCCGATGATACTGAAGGAAGCTGAGGCGCGGGCGCAAGGCGGCTCGCGGCAAGTCACAACCAGCTGTGAGGTGAATCATGATGTTGCGACAGATTCTTGCCATCGGGCTGTTAAGTTGTACTTTGGCGGCGCAGACCTCGACAGGACAACCATCCTCAGGAACTCAGACCACGGCGGGAGCTCCGGCTCCGGGGCCGACGACACCAGACAACGGGCTGACCCAGATGCGAGAGGATCTCAACAAAATGGAGAGTCTCAATATGAACATGAGCAGCGAGATCGAATTCCTGCGCGACCAGAATCTCCAGATTCTCTTGCGGACCAACTCTCAAATGTGGACGATCGTGATCCATGATTTGCGGCGGCAGATCGAGCGCGAGGAGCAGGAGCGAGCGAGAGCACCGTTTCAGCCTGTAAATCCGGCTCCCAACGCGAAGCCAGTGCCACGGTAATCTGTCCGGCAGCAGGAGGTCGCTAATGCCAAAAGCCCGAAGCAGTTTCGCTCCGGGCTTTCGTTTGCTCGTCTTCGAGAGGTTAGCTTCTTACTGCAGCAGGCCAAACACGGCAACTCCAGTGGGCGTTCCGACGAATACCTTGCCGTTGGCAATAATTGGGGTAATGAACTTGTTGCCGGCGCCAAACTGGTCGCGCGATCCCGCCTGGCTGCTGTTGTACAACTCGTGAGACAGGTTGGTCGCGTCGTAAGCGTGCAAGACCGCTGGGCTGCTGTTAGCCACCGCCCAGATAATTGCGTTCGAGGTTCCGTGCGCGGAGATGGTTGGCGTCGTCCCCGGATAGGGGAAAGTATTTGAAGTCTGCGATACCGGAGCGGTAGAAAGCTTCGCGTTCGAGATAGCGAAGGCCTTCAGGTTGTCTCCTACATCGCCGTAGTAGACAGTGTTGTTGAAATATGCGGGCGACGACCAAACTCCCCCGGGCAACACGCCTTGCAGCTCCTGATAAACGTTGCTGTTATTGCTGGAATTGAATTTTCCCATGTTGTCTCGATTGACAACGTAGATGTTGGTATCCTTGCCCGCTCCAACCGCGAGGTGGTGAACCTGTCCGTTGTTATCGGTCAAGTCGGGCAGCACGATGGCTCCGCCGGAACCTAGGTCTTCGTCAGCACGCGACTCCTGCACCGTGTTGTACATGTTGAAGTAGTCGACCACCTGAAGCTGTCCCGAAGAGCTGGAGACCTTCATGAACGCGTTACCGTAATCGCCGCTGGCCGGAAAACCCTGCGAGTTCATGGTGGTGTCGAAGGTTCCGTTCCCGTCAAGGAAGTAAACGTTACCGCTGGAATCGGCTGCCAGGCCGGTACCAGCCATCCATATTGCTCCCTCATTGCCGTTGGGAGTCACGTCCAGGACCGAAACTTGCGCCAGCGTCCGGGAATTATAGGCCATCAGCCAGCCGGTATAGGGACGCGCATCGCAGTGTGAGGTGAAGGCGATGTAGATCGTGATGCCATACTGCAGCAACCCGGCGCGCTCAGCAAACTGGCCGGGAGCGAAGACGACCTGGCCGTTTTGGCTGCCGTCGCCCGTTCCGGGGAAAGTAGCCGTAATTTCCGTAGGGCCACCGAACAGCTCCGCTCCGGTCGTCAGGTCAAGCGCGTGCAACCGCTGGTGATAATGGCCCGAGGAATCCTTGGTCATCGCCACGAAATAGATGGCGCCGTTGGGTCCGGCTGCCTTGTCGATCACCGGAGTGTTCGGGATGCCGATCTGGGGAGTGATCTGGCTGCATCCGTGATCGTCGCTCGGGGTCTCGCCAGAACCAAGTGCGGATACCCTCCAGAACTGGCGACCGGTGTCGGCGGCATACGCATAGATGCTGTCGTTCTCGGTGACCACGTACAGCGTGTTGCTCAACCCGCCGCCGATAAACTGCTTGGTCACGTAAAGAGGTTGCGCGTCAACCTTGCCGTCCGTTGCCAGGAAGTTGACCTTGCCGAACGCAGTAGAGTTCACGTTGGACGTGGTGAGCGTGTTCTCCTGCGAGGTGTAACCCTGACGGTAGACGTTGTAGTGATAGGTGATCACGTCGCCAGGATAAGGAATGGAAAGATATGGATTTCCCGATTGGGACGGGGCGGGTGCAGGTGAGGAAGGGTTCTCGCCTCGACACGGTATGACGCCCAATGTTGCTAAGAGACATGTCGTAAGCAGCAAGCTGGCTGGATTTCGCATGAGTTGGCTCCGGTTTCAGGAATACGGACTTGAGCGCAGTAGATGCCGCTTAGGTGTGCATGGTTGTTAAAAATATACGAAAAAGGAGCTACTAATGAATGGCACTTTGATGGGATTAGTTTGAGGGATGAGTCTGGCGGGTTTACTTCCTTTTGATGGTTATCTTCCGTTCCTGGTCGCCTCGGCGCTCGATGGAAATTTCCACGTCGCGCTCTTTTTCGAAGCGCGGAAACTTTTCGCCCCACTCCAGCAGGACCAGGTTGCCTTCCTCCGCGAAGAGCTCGTCGAGGCCAAGCGTGTCGAGCTCGCGCGGCGTATCGATGCGGTAGAGATCGACGTGGTAGAGATTGACCTCCGGGCCACGATATTCGTGAATCAAGGTAAAGGTCGGACTGGTGACGTCGTCCTGCGATGCCGCCTCCAGGCCCTCGGCTACACCCTTCACCAGCGTTGTCTTACCGGTCCCTAGATCGCCGCGCAGGATGACCATGCGCGCCTGCTTCAGGGTGGGAGCAAGTTTGCGGCCCAGTGCCATCGTCTCTTCAGCCGAATGCGTGATGTGCTCGTGGGGGTTCATCACAGAAGACCGAGTATTTTAGCAGGAGAAAGCGCGATGACCCTCCCGGTAGACACCGCTGCCTGGGAAGAGCGTCCTCGCGGATTGGGGGAATTGACGACGAAGCTTGGATTCCTGCGCCAAGGGGAATGAGCTGAGAGATCAGGAGACGATCGGTGGATTACCTGGAAACCGCTGCGAACCTGGAGTTAGAAAGGAAGAAAATGTGGAGGGAAAAGAGAAAGGCTGTGACTTTGGTTATGCTCTAGCCGCCGACTCCTGCGAGGGAGCCACCGGCGTGGACGCATGTACCGTCACAGCCCTTGATATGACCACCGCTTTCGCGGTTCCGGACCCCAGCTGACGTCTCGCAACGCAGTTGGTTTTTTCGGGTCTGGCGGCTCGCCGGGTCACCCCTATGAGCCGGTCATTCAGCTTACTTCGGGTCGGCTACGATTAGTTGCCTTCCCTTTTCTGCCGTCGACGAATGCAACTTTAGCTCAGGATCAAAAAATGTCAACGCCCAAGGTTTGTGCAAAGGCTACATATTTTTGTGTGCGAAACTTTTGTTACAAGCGATAGAATCCAAGCGAGTTTCATTTCGATACATGAGATATTCAAGGCTGATTCACATCTTTTTCACAGAATGGTCGAGCACATTAAGTAAGATTCTGCTGCGCATCCTTCATGTCATTTCGCAAAACGCTCGCTTGGCGTGATGCAATAGAGGCTAAATGTCGGACTTGGTAGCCTATGTTGATGGCGGATCCCACGGAAACCCGGGGCCGGCTGGCATTGGAGTCGTGATTGAGGCCGCCGGCGGCGAAACCACCCGCATAGCCAAGTGGATTGGACATCAGGACAACAACGTCGCCGAATACGTTGCCCTGCTGGAAGCCCTCCAGCATGCCCTGGCCGTAAAAGCTACCACGCTGCGCGTCTACTCGGATTCGGAAATCGTGGTCAAGCAGATGAGTGGCGAGTACTCCTGCCGCAGCCCTCGTCTGTATTCGCTCAATTGGACCTGCCGTAAACTCGCCCGATCCATGGATTTTTCCATTCTGCACATCCCGCGCGAGAATAACCGCGAAGCCAACCGCCTGGCCAATCATGCCGTCCGATCGGGCAAGAAGCCTCCTCTGTGACCCCGGTCACTGCGCCTGCCCGCTAAAAGAGCCAGCATAGAGATTACGCAAGGGGAATCTCATGCTGACTAAGACTGTCATTGAACCGTTCCGCATCAAGAGTGTCGAACCTATTCGCTGGACGACGCGCGAGCAGCGCGAAGAGCTTTTGCGCGCCGCGCACTACAATCTCTTCCTGCTGCCTGCCGATGACGTGCTGATCGACTTGCTCACCGACTCCGGAACGGGCGCCATGTCCACGCAGCAATGGGCGGCGGTGATGTTGGGGGACGAGAGCTACGCCGGCAGTCGCAGCTTCGACCATTTCCGTGACTCCGTCCAGGACATCTTCGGCTACAAGCATGTGATCCCCACGCATCAGGGTCGAGCTGCTGAGCGCATCCTGTTCAGCGTGGCCTGCAAGAAAGGCGATTTGGTCCCGAATAACACCCACTTCGACACCACTCGTGCCAATATCGAGTTTGTCGGTGCCGAAGCAGTGGACCTGGGTATCCCGGAAGCGCGCCAGCCGGCGATCTGGCATCCCTTTAAGGGCAACATGGACGTTGCCGCGCTGGAAGAACTCATCACGCGCGTAGGCCGCGAACGTATTCCGCTGGTCATGCTCACGATCACCAATAATTCAGGCGGCGGTCAGCCTGTCTCGATGGAAAATGCCCGGGCAGTCAGCGCGGTCTGCCGCAAACATCGTATCCCGCTTTATTTTGACGCTTGCCGTTTTGCTGAGAATGCTTACTTCGTCAAGCTGCGCGAGGACGGCTATGGGTCGAAGACGCCCAAGCAGATTGCGCAGGAGATGTTCGCGCTGGGAGATGGTTGCACCATGTCCGCCAAGAAGGACGGCATGGCCAACATTGGAGGATTTCTCTGCACCAATGACGGTGCCCTTGCCGCTCAGGAAAAAGACTTGCTCATCCTTACCGAGGGCTATCCTACTTACGGTGGCCTTGCGGGTCGCGATCTGGAAGCGATCGCCGTCGGCATCCAGGAGTCGTTGGAAGAAGACTACCTGCGCTACCGCATCGCCTCGACTGCGTACCTGGGCAATCACCTCGCCGATCACGGCGTGCCCATCGTGCAGCCTCCGGGCGGCCACGCCATTTATCTCGACTCCCGCGCCTTCTTGCCACATGTTCCGCCGGATCAATTCCCTGGCGTAGCGCTGGCGACGGAGCTTTACCTCGAAGGCGGGATTCGTTCAGTCGAGATTGGCGCGCTGATGTTTGGCGCCGCTGCCAAGATGGACCTGGTGCGCCTGGCCATTCCTCGCCGCGTCTACACCCAGAGCCACATTGATTACGTGATCGAAGTGATCCTGGCAGTGTGGAAACGGCGGGAGAAGATCAAAGGCATGCGCCTGACCTATGAAGCGCCGTTCCTGCGGCATTTCACCGCCCACTTGGAGCCGATCGAGCAGAAGGTCTGCTGGACGTATGCAGGCGCAAGCACCTGCTAACTCCTGATTAGGCTGACCCTGCGTTGAGTCGGCTCAGCGGTTGTAGACCGGCAGAGGCCCGCGCAGGTTCTGCCATACCTCGTCACAGGCTTTCACTACGTTCTCGGACAGAGGCCCGTCGTCCAGGGTCGCGAGGTTCTCGTTCAGCTGATCCAAGCGCGACGCGCCCAGAATGATGCAGTCGCTCGCGGTGTGATGCAGCAGCCAGTTCAGAGCCAGGCTCACCAGCGAGCGGCCAGCCGACTCGGCAATTTTGCGAAGCTGTTCCACCGCTTGGAAGTATTGCTGGTGCCAGTAGCGGTCCTGATACAGCTTGTTTTTGTCAAAGCGAGTTCCGGGCGTGATGTTCGCTTGCTTGTGCTTGCCGGTGAGCAGCCCGCCGGCGAGTGGGTTGTACACTACCGTCGAGATGCCGAACTCTTTGCACATGGGCAGATACTCCTGCTCGATGCCGCGCGCCAGCAGGTTGTACATTGGCTGCGAGATATAAGGCGCATGCCAGCCTCGTTCTTTCGTTTCCCACAGCATCTGTACAACTTGCCAGCCCGCATAGTTCGACGACGCGGGATAGCGCACCTTGCCCTGCTTGACTAACGATTCCATGACTTCCAGCGACTCTTCGACCGGCACGTTATGGTCGGGTGCGTGGAAATAGTAGAGGTCGAGATAATCTGTGCCCAGCCGTTGCAGGCTTTCGTCGATGGCGCGCAAGATGGATTTGCGGGAAAGCCCTTGCTGATCGGCATCGTCTCCGACTTTGAAGAAAACCTTGCTGGCGATGACCAGGCGATCGCGCTTCCCTTTGATGGCATGACCGAGCATGGTTTCGGCTACACCGGTCTGGTACATGTTCGCGGTGTCGAAAAAGTTGATTCCTGCGTCGATGCAGCGGTTCACGAGTTGTGTCGAGCCAGCCTGGTCGAGCGGCTTTCCAAACGTCATGGTACCAAAGCAGAATCGGGAAACTTCCAGATCGGTATTTTTGAGTTTGATGACAGGAATGTTCATGATCTCTTCCACATCTCCAGTTCTTGATAGCCGGACTACAACGCTTTCGACATGGTAATAAAGTGAATGGGTTGGCTGGCAGTCTTCACCATTTCAGCCGATTGTGTTCCCGTCTCGACAAAGCCAAACTTGCGATAGATGCCCGGCAACTCGGTGCGTAAATTCACAATCCGGATGTCGAGCACCTTGCAACCGGCGGTCCGGCAATACGCCTCGGCCTCGTGCATCAGGCGCGAACCCAATCCCGATTTCTGTCGTGCGGGATCAACCGAGAGTGTGCCTAAATAAGCGCGTTTGCCCATAAGTTTTACGAAGGTGCAGGCGACGATTTCATCCTTGTCGAGTAGTAGCAGGAATTTGCCCTCATTTAAATTCTGTCGCACCATTGCTGCATCAGCGCGATCCCCATTCTTGAAGAAGCGTTCGACGGCGAAGGCACGATTGATCAGGGCGACAATTGCGTCGAGATCGGCGGTCGAGGCTTCGCGCAAGCGATATTCCGTGGTCACTTCCATCTTTTCTTAGATCATTCGAGGAGTCGCATCGACTCATAGGAAAGGCGTGTCGCCGCAACTAGCCGGCGTGCCATAGGGTCTACAGTATCGCCGTCTCGTGCAGTAGTTCGCCCCGGGCGAAACGCGCCGGACTCAGTACGTCGACGTTGTCGACAACATCTGTCTTGCCATGCAGGATCAGGTCGGCAACGATCCTTCCGGTCGCCGGCGAATGCATCACTCCATGTCCGCTGAATCCGTTTGCACAAAAGAACCCGCTTACCTCGGGCGCTGGGCCGATGATCGCGTGATGGTCGGGCGACATTTCATAGAGCCCTGCCCAGGCGCGCTTGGGATTGACCGCGAGATTCTCGAAGCATGGAACGCGATCCGCCGCGCGGGTCAGCACTTTCTCGATGAACGCCGGCTCGAAGTTTGTGTTGAAGCCCATCTTCTCCTCGGGATCGTTCCAGGCCAGAAGAAATCCCAGGCTTTCAGGCCGGAAGTGAAAGCCGTTGCTCATGTCGATGACCATGGGCACCTCGTGGGAGACGCCGTCGAAGGGCTCGGTCGGGATCAGCATGCGCCGCATCGGTTCGACCGGAAGCTCCACTCCGGCCAGCGCCGCAACTGAGGCGGCCCACGGACCCGCGGCATTTACCACGACGCCGGTGCTCACCGGCCCGCGCGTGGTTTCCACTCCGGTAATGCCTGACCCGTTTCGCTGAATCGCGGTGACTTCGGTTGAGCGCCACAGCATCGCTCCCTGCTCGCAGGCGCGTGTTGTGAAGCCCACCATCACGCTGTAAGGATCGACGAAGCCATCGGTGGGACAGAAGCTTCCACCCAGAATGTCGTCGGAGCGCAGCTGCGGAACGACCGCAACAATCTCTGCGCGCGTCACCATCCGTGCCTGCGTCAATCCAAGTTTCTTCTGTAGGACCTGGTTAGTGTTGAGATAATCCAAATGCGACGGCTTGGTCGCGACGAACAGGTAGCCCTGTGCCCGATACCCCGACGGGTGCCCCAAGCGTTCCTCGAAAGCTGCGTAGAAGGGAATCGAGTACAGCGACATCTGAATATTGGGCGCGGTGGCAAACTGTGCCCGCACGCCGCCCATACTCTTGCCTGTCGATCCCTTTCCCTGGTGCGATTCTCGCTCTACGATGAGCACATTGCGGCACCCAGATTCGCTCAGGTGCCAGGCGATGCTGGCCCCTACGATTCCGCCGCCGATGATGACAACTTCCGCTGCTTGCATTCCGCACTGAGCCTCAATCCGAAAAACATTGTAGTCCGCCGTAGGATCGCCTGCCGTGATCTGCGGGAGGAAGTTAGCAACGGGTCAACTCATTGCGTCACCGAATCGGGCTGCCGTCACAGCCGCTCGTGATTTCACTCACAGACCCCATGTTCTTTGACCGCCTAGCCTTGCCTATCGGGGTCTCAAAGGATCGCGGGTTCCTTGCATTTGGCGCCGCTCTCACCGGCCGCCAGGCTTCACCCGTGCGAAGGATCAACATGCCACTGCTCAACGCTTTTTCCAAAGCGGTTGTCCGCGATTTTTCGATCGAAGAACTGGAACACGCTGCCCGCTTGATGCGCGGATATGACCTGGTGGCCCTGTGCGCGGCTGGATCGGGCCACACCGGCGGCACTCTCTCTATGATGGAGATCGTCGCAGCCCTGTATCTGAAAGTCGCCACTCACGATCCCAACAACCCGGAGTGGAAGCAGCGTGACCGCGTCGTGTGGTCGGCCGGACACAAAGCACCCGCCCTGTATCTAGGCCTTGCCTTCGCAGGATACTTCCCAATCGAAGATGTGGTGACGTTGCGCAAACTGTACTCTCCATTCCAGGGACATCCGCATCGGCTGAAACTGCCGGGCGTCGAAGTCTCTAGTGGTTCGCTCGGACAGGGGCTCAGCATCGCTGTGGGCATGGCGCTCGCTGGCAAACTCGATCACGAAGAGCACACTGTGTTTTGCATTATGGGCGATGGGGAGCAGCAGGAAGGCAGCATCTGGGAAGCCGTGATGGAAGCCTCCCATTTCAAACTCGATAACCTGGTCGGCATCATCGATCGCAATCGTCTCCAAATCGATGGCTGGGTAAAAGACGTCATGAACGTCGAGCCTCTTGAGGAACGCTACCGCAGCTTTGGCTGGGAGGTCATCGAAATTGACGGTCACGATCTCAAGCAAGTGGTGCAGGCGCTGCAAACCGCGAAGAATGTCCCGGTCGCCGGCAAACCGACCGTGATCCTCGCGAACACGGTGAAGGGCAAAGGCGTGAGCTTCATGGAAAACTTTGCTGGATGGCACGGCAAGGCTCCGAATTACGACGAGATGGTGAAGGGGCTCGAAGAACTCGGGCTGAAAGACGCCATCGCTTACGATGCGCTACTGAATCGAGCGAAGGACTACCAGGAAGACGTGGAACTCCGGCTGGCCGCGAAAATGCCGACCTTTTCGCGCGACTACTGGTGGAACACGACGGGCGAGATGAACGTGAAAATGGAGCCGACCCGCAAAGGCTTTGGACTGTCGCTAAAAAACAATGGCGACGACGAGCGGGTAGTCTGCCTGGGTCTCGACATTTCCGGGTCGATCACCATCAACGAGTTCTATGCCGGCAAACCAGAACGCAAGGATCGCTGGATCAGCATGGGTATTGCCGAGCAGTCGGCTACTGCCGCGGCGGTAGGACTGGCGCGCGAGGGCAAGCTGCCGGTCTTCGGAACGTACGGGACTTTTGCGGCAGCGCGCAACCTGGACCAGATTCGGGTTTCGATCTGTTACGGCAATTTCAACGTGCTCATAGCCGGCGCACATGGCGGCGTATCTGTCGGGACCGGACGGCGCAACCCACCAGGCCCTGGAAGATTTGTTTGCCATGTGCGGGCTGCCGAACATGTCGGTGGTGGTGCCCTGCGATGCGATCGAGACCCGCAAGGCCACAGACTATCTGCTGCTGGACCATGTGGGTCCCAAGTACATTCGCTTCGCGCGCGAAGCCACGCCCATCGTTACCCGCGAGGACACGCCGTTTGTCTTTGGCGTGGCGAACATCAGCCGCTTACGCCGCAAGTCGCAGCAAATGATAGATGCCTTCGAAACGGTGCTGGCAAGCGATTACGCCGACGAGCACGAAGACTTAAGCATCATCGCCTGCGGACCTATGGTGCCTGAGGCCATGCGTGCGGCGTGGATTCTCAAGCAGGAGTTCGGCTACGAGACACGGGTGATCAATATTCACACCCTGAAGCCAATCGATCAGGAGGCAGTCCTGCGCGCCGCCAAAGAGACGGGGGTGATCGTCACCGCCGAGGAGCACCAGGTCGGCGCGCTGGCCTGGCGGGTCAGCGGCATCCTCACTGAGAGTCCTGAGTTGTTCGGCGTGCCCGTTATCACCGGCGCCATCGGCGTGAAAGATCGTTTCGGCGATTCAGGCGCGCCTTGGGAACTGATCAAGGAATTCGAAGTGAGCGCCGAGCATATTGCTCAGAAAGCTACGGAGCTGCTCTCCATCGCGAAGGCGAAAAAAGCGGAAGAGCGCTTTGAGATGGCGCACTGATGCCAGGGCCGGGTGTGGGCGCAGATTGTGATTGCCGGTAATGCACTAAGCCAGCCCAACCAGAGGGATCAAATCCGGCGGATCGCTCGCGCGGCGGACTGAACTGCGGCATGGGCATCTCTGCCTGCGGAGCGGGATTTGCGTCCTCTTCCGCCAACGACACGTAACTTCCCCATCGCGCCAGAGACAGCAGATCAACTCCGGCAAAATACACGAGTGCGGCTGCCCCCATGAGCAGCGCTACCCATCGGCCGTCAATTTGCGTCAGCAGGTTCAATGGCGACAGAAACACCAGCGTCATGCTAGCGGCCCATACTAATCGCAACAGGAAAAATCCCGCTCCGAGCAGAAACAAGCCGCCCGGGCTGACGGCTGGAAAACCCTACTGTCTGATCGAGGGCCTCGGCGGCCCCGACATTGTTTCGCACACAGAACAACGGGGCCAAACCGAAATACCAGTTCAGCAGGATCCCGGTGAGACCCGCTAATCCGACGCCGAACGACAATGCGATTGCGGCTCGCAACGGGTGCTCGTCCTGGGCCATGACTATGCCCCAAACCAGAAAGCCGGCACCCACGGCAAGAGCAATCAGGGACCAGGTCGCTCGCAGGAGTTGCAGAACAAAAATCGGGGCAAAGTTCCACCGAAGCGAAGATGTTTCCTCTTCCACGCTGAACATCGCCACCAGGCGGCGAAGCGTTGCTGCGCGCCCGGCGGTTGTCGCCAGCGCCCAGAGCAGCAGCGTTCCCAGAAGCAGGACTGTCTGCTCCAGGACGAACCGGCTCAGGCTGCCGCGGAAGATGTGCTGCAGCGCATTACTCAGCAAGTGAGGCTGCTGTGATCGCAAAAGGAACTCGTCAGCAGCAGATATCTTTAGGCTATCAAGAAACAGGGCAATAGCGACCGCACCCAGCATCAGAGCTGAGAATCCAAAGCACCACCGCCAGATCAGTTCCGCGGGCAGTAGCGCAGGCTCGTGCCATAGCGCGTAAAATCCATCGCGAAACGGTGAGTGCGTGCTGGCCGCCCTGGACATGGCTCAAGCATAACAGCGTCTCTGCTGGCCAGGTCACGGAGATAGCGGAAAGCGTTCCGAGGACCAACGCTGGGCCCCGAAACCTGATGCACGGCCACCCACGGCCTGCGAAATGTATAATCGCTCTTTTCGCGATACCTCTATGAGTGATTTGGCCAAGCCCGCTGCCGAACCTGCCCAGAATCTGCAGCTCAACATCAACGATATTCTGAAGATCCTGCCGCATCGTTATCCCATGCTGCTGATCGATCGCGTTATCGAGATTGTGCGCACCAAGCGCATCGTCGCGATCAAGAATGTCACCATCAACGAGTCGTTCTTCGAGGGGCACTTTCCCAACTTTCCCATCATGCCGGGGGTGCTGATCGTGGAAGCCATGGCGCAGGCCGGGGCGGTGCTGCTGTTTACCGAGATCGCCGAGCGCGACGACAAGTTGCTGCTGTTCACCGGCATCGAGCGGGCACGTTTTCGGCGGCCGGTTACGCCGGGCGACCAACTCCGCATCGAAGTGGAGGTGCTGGCTTACCGCGGGACTGCCGGCCGGCTGCAAGGCAAGGCTTATGTGGATGGCAAGCTGGCTTGCGAAGCGGTGGTTACCTGCCGTCTGCTGAATCGTCCTCCGCAGCAGAGCACCGCCGCGCCTGAAGCTGGCGGCGAGCCGGCATAGCACCCGAAATGAGCATTCACCCGACGGCCATCGTCGACCCTTCAGCCAAAATACCTGCGTCGTGCAGTATCGGCCCGTTCTGCGTGGTGCAGGCGGGCGTGGAACTAGGCGAGAACTGCGAATTGATCTCGAACGTTGTGCTGGGTGGCCCGAGCCGCTTCGGCAACAACAATAAGATCTACCCGTTCGCGGTCCTGGGTATGGATCCGCAGGACATCACCTACGCTGGCGAGCCCACGCGGCTGGAAGTCGGCGATTACAATGTCGTTCGCGAATATGTAACCATCACCCGGGGAACCACCAAGGGCGGCGGCATTACGCGTGTCGGCAGCCACGCGCTCATCATGGCCTACACGCACATTGGCCACGACTGCTTCATCGGCAACCACGCCATGCTGGTGAACGCCGCCACGCTGGCGGGGCACGTCACAGTGGAGGAGTGGGCGGTAGTGGGCGCTCTTTGTCCGGTGCATCAGTTCGTTCGCATTGGAGCGCACGCCTACGTTGGCGGCGGAACGACCATCACGCAGGATGTGCTGCCGTATTCGATGACCAGCGCCGAACGCGATACCCATGCCTACATGCTGAACAAGGTTGGGCTGCAACGCCGGGGCTTCTCGCGCGAGCGCATCGCAGCGCTGCATCACGCCTTCAAGGTGCTGCTCGCGTCCAAGCTCAACACTTCCCAGGCAGTGCAGAAGCTGCGTGAGGAGCAATCTCAAGGCGAGGATGTGGAGATGCTGCTGCGTTTTATTGAAGCTTCGCACCGGGGCATCATCAAATAGCGGTGGCGAATCAAAATGCCCGAACCGGACGGGACCGCTGAACCTCATCCGGTGCTCGTTTCCTGCCGCGTTGACCGTGGCAAAGCGCACCGTATAGGATGAATCGGGAATCATATCGTTGAGTGCTCTCCAGCCCTGTTGTGCGCATCTGCTGTTTGGAGGGTCTCTGAAAGCCTTTACAGGGTTTCCTGACTGCAATTAAACTGACGGGTTTCCCCTCCCACCGCGAGATGGGAACCAAGATGGTTGCGCGGCTGCGCGACAGGAGAAGGAATCGATGGCTTCGGTTGAAGAACGGGTGAAACAGATCATCGTGGAGCAACTGGGCGTAGATGAAGCAGAAGTGACGCCCAATGCTTCGTTTGTGGACGACCTCGGCGCCGACTCGCTCGACACGGTCGAACTGGTCATGGCCTTCGAAGAGGCCTTCGAAATCGAAATTCCCGACGAGGACGCGGAGAAGATCCGCACTGTTCAGGATGCCGTCACGTACATCGAACAGCACGCCAAGGCGAAAAAGTAAGGCCGGCGGAACAGGCGACTGCCGGTTCCGCGCTGCGCGGGCCGGGAAAGTCCGCGCAACGGCATAGAAGTCGGCTACGGCCGACGGGGCGAAAGGAGATGCTGACCTCATGGCATCCGTAGATGAACGCGTAAAGCAGATCATTGTTGAGCAATTGGGAGTCGATGAGGGCGAGGTCACACCGAATGCCTCGTTTGTGGATGACCTGGGGGCCGACTCGCTCGACACGGTGGAACTGGTCATGGCCTTCGAAGAGGCCTTTGAGCTCGAGATCCCTGATGAGGATGCGGAGAAAATCCGCACCGTAAAGGACGCCGTGGACTACATCAACTCGCATGCGAAAGGATCGAAGTAGTTTGAGCCGGCGGGTGGTGGTAACCGGAACGGGAATGATCTGCGCCGTCGGCAATGGTGCCGAAGAGACGTGGCAGGCATTGCTGGAAGGGAAGAGCGGCGTGGAGCGGATCACCAGCTTCGACGCCTCAGCATTCGCTTGCCAGATCGCTGCTGAAGTCAAGAACTTCGATCCCCTGCAATTCGTGGAGAAGAAGGAAGCGCGCAAGATGGGGCGCTTCATTCATCTGGCCATCGCCGCCAGCGATGAAGCGCTGCGCATGGCCAACTACAAGGTCCAGAACGAAGAGATGTCGGAACGCACCGGAGTAAACATTGGCTCCGGCATTGGCGGATTCGACGTCATCGAACGGGAACACAGCAATCTTTTGAATGGCGGGCCACGGAAGATTTCCCCATTCTTTATTCCGGCGGCCATCGTTAATCTCGCCGCCGGCCAGGTCAGCATCCGCAACAACGCCAAAGGCCCGAACGAAGCCACCTGTACCGCCTGCACTACCAGTGCACATTCTATTGGCGATGCGGCGCGCGTTATCAAGTACGGCGACGCCGACGTGATGATTGCCGGCGGCACCGAAGCCGCGATTACGCCCATGGGCGTCGGTGGATTCGCCGCCATGCGCGCGCTTTCGACGCGCAATGACGATCCGCACCACGCCAGCCGTCCCTGGGACAAAGACCGCGACGGCTTCGTCATCGGTGAAGGCTCGGGAATCCTGATTCTCGAAGAGCTGGAATTTGCCAGGAAGCGCGGCGCTAACATCATCGCCGAAGTGGTCGGGTATGGCATGAGCGCCGACGCGAATCACATCACGCAGCCTGCTCCCGCGGGCGAAGGCGGATATCGCGTAATGCGCAACGCTCTGCGTGACGCCGGTCTCTCACCCGAACAAATCGGCTACGTGAACGCCCACGGAACCTCAACTCCCTTGGGCGATGAGTTGGAAGCCACGGCGATCAAGCGCGCCTTCGGCGAGCATGCCTACAAGATGCTGGTCAGCTCCACCAAGTCGATGACCGGGCACCTGCTGGGCGGCGCCGGCGGGTTGGAAGCAGCGATCACCGTGCTGGCCTTGCGCGACCAGATCGTTCCCCCCACCATGAACCTGGAGCATCCTGACGAAGGCTGTGACCTGAACTTCGTAGCTAAAGTGCCTCGCAAAGTTGAAATGGAGTATGCAATGTCGAACTCTTTCGGCTTCGGGGGCACGAACGGGTGTCTGGTGTTTAAGCGGTGGACGGAATAACACCCGTTACCTCGGGCGTTCATGCCTTCCGGCGAAGTAGATCAGAACCTGAATCCGTTGTGGTTGGTATCCAAACCGCGTACTTAGCGGGCGCAGCTCTCCTCACGGTCGTCCGAGCCTTGGAGGACTCCTTAAGAGAAGGTGAGGACATTGCTGAGGATGGCGGAGTTCCTTTGTCACTTCTTGATTGCGGCTTGTGGCGCATCGCCAGATAGATCAGGAAGGCAATCACCAAAATTCCGACGACGATTGCGATCTTCGTAAAGCCGGGAGAAAACTTGGTGTAGACAAAAGAACCCTCAGGGTAGCTTCCGATCTCAACACCATAGTCTCCCCGGGCTCGAGCCGCCGCTGCCCGTAACGCGAGTGCCGTTTTTTCGGACCGCTGTGTCGAGGTGGTCTGCGGTTCGCCCGCGCTCCCTCCAGCACCTGATAATTTCTGCTCAGCGGCCACCGGGGCGGGATCGAGCGACGCAGTTTTCTCCAGCAAACGTTCTGTCCCCATGCTGTCGAGAAGGGTTTGAAGAGCCTCGTCATAGTTACCTCGGAAGTCGACGTACTGAAAAGGGCGGAGGCGAAGCGGAATCTTGCAGTCGCGATAAAGAACAGGAATGACTTTCTTGCCTTCGTCGATGGCGAATGCAGCTTCCGCCATCACGTTCTCGGAGGCCACCGAGGCCGGCGACAAAATGACCAGTACGGTAGGAGAGTTGGTCAAGGCCTCTTCCACCACTCGCTCCCAGAGTTGGCCACCGCGGATGTCCAGTTTGTCCATCCAGATGGCAGCACCATTTTTCTTCAGGTCTTTGGCAACGCGAAGTGCAAACTCGGAGTCCTCACGGCTGTAGCTGAAGAATGCAATGGGCACGTCTGAGGGCAAGACTAATCTCCGGGCGTCGGATACTCGCAGGCAGTTGGTAGCGGGCAACCCCCTCGAGAGTGCCGACATTGTGCCACATCGTTAGCATTAGCCGCAGAGAAAATGGGCGCTCGACTAAGAGGACGGAAGATTAGCCGGCCACGACACTGATTCCGCGTTAAAAATTTTTTGCCTGCCAGCCACTAGTCTCTGACCACTATTAACTGCTTTTCGGCTCCCACAGTTCCACGCGATTGCCTTCAGGATCGGTGATCCAGCCGAAGTTGCCGTACTCGTGGTGGTCGACTTTGTCGTCCACTTGCACGCCCTCTTCGCGCAGAGCCTGCAGCAATCCGTCGAGATCGTCGACGCGGAAGTTGATCATGAACTTCGCCGAATCGCTGCCGAGATATTTGGTGTCCTGCGGAAAGATGGCCAAGATATTGATAATGGGAAGCTCTGGAGTCTCAGCGCTGTTCCACATGGCACCCGCGTCCGGCGCGCTTTCGATGCCGAGATGTTTGCGATACCACTCGTACAGCGCCTTGGGATCTTTCGCTTTGAAGAAGATTCCGCCCACGCCCGTCACTCGCTTCATGCCGTCCTCCTGGATCTGCTCGTCCACATGTCGTGAGAGATTACGCGATATTCTTTCGGCTGTCATCCTGGACGAAGTCTCGGCCTTTCCCAAACACGACTTGAAAAACCTGTCGCAGTTGAATTCAGGCCAGCTTCTACCAGGAGACGACGGCCGTCCAAAAAACAAAGGCACGAAGATAATCTCCGTGCCCTTTGTGCCTCTGTGGTGAACCAAGCTCTAGGCTTTTGTGTTCTGCGCCTTCAGCACCTCGATCGCCTTGTTCAGCTGATCGTCGGGTTGATTGGCTTTTTGCTTTTCTTCCTGCGCCTCGTCCTCGGCGTTTTCGTCCTCATCCGGTGCGATGAAGTCGTCGCTGCTGTCGGCTATCAGGATATTGGGGGTGATCGCCGTGTCCTGTACCGCCTTGCCGGAGGGCGAGTAGTACTTCGCCACCGACAGGATCAAGGCTGAACCATCGGGCATGTCGATGACTTTCTGGATCGATCCGGAGCCGAAAGTCTTGTCGCCGACAACATCGCCACGGGCGTTCTCCATGATGGCGGCAGCAACAATTTCAGCCGGCCCGGCGGTTCCGCGATTCACCAGCACCACCAGCGGCACGTTGGTCATGATCGCTTTCTGCGGATCGGCATTGAAAGTCTGCTTGGGGTACTTCTGGCCCTGGAGATAGGTGATGGTGCCGTGATTCAGGAACAGGTTAGCGGTTGCGACACCTTCGTTCTCGTCGCCATCGCCCGAGTTGCGCAAGTCGAGGATGACCTTCTTGGCGCCCTCTTTCTGCAATGCCTTCAGCTTGTTGGCAATCTCCTGCGACCGGCCCTTGGGAAAGCCATCGACTTTGATATAGCCGATGCCGTCCGGCATCATCTTGTCGTTCGGCGGCGGATCGGTCACGATCGCGAGAGTGATCGCCGACTTTACCGGCTGCGCCCGTCTCGGTCGAACAACGGACAGGTTGACAACCGATCCCGGAGGCCCAGTTAATCGGCCATCGATCTCAGCCAGCGACATATCGCGCGTGGATTTGCCCTCGATCGCTTCAATGATGTCGCCACTGGCGATATCAGCTTTATCGGCTGGGCCGCCCGGCACTACCGAGATGACCGCGGCGTAGCCGTAGCGTTTCGAAACTGCGGCTCCAATGCCGGCTTTGCCTTCCTTGCGCTGTTTGTAATCCTTGAACTCCGCCGGATCAAGATAGCTCGAGTTGGCGTCGAGTGACTCCAACAATCCGTGGAGCGCGCCATTGGTAACAGCCGAGATGTTCGGCTCCTCGACGTACTCGGTGCGGATGCGCGACAGCACTTCGCTGTAAACACCTAACTGGCGGTACGATCCGTCGTCTTTGCTGTCAGCCTTAACGCCACCCAGGCCGCCGACGATGACAAACGAGACGATCAGGAAGGAAAGAGCGAGAACGATAAACTTGGTGGTCTTCGACATGTGTAATTCGCTGATGGGAGGGATACCGCCCGCAGGATACTCCTATTCTATCCCAGTTTCGATGCCTGGCTGCCAGGAAGGTTCCGGGAAAACCGCCAATCTTGCGGCAAAGCGCGAATGTGGGTCGAGGGTTGGACGCTGGCCGTGGCGCTTCGGTTAGCGCCAGCCCAAGCCGGGATGAACGGAAGTTGTGATTCTCCTCACACCCGGCTCTCCCTGCGCCTGATAAACTCCTGTTTTTCGCCGGTAAGGCGTTAGCAAAGAGTGAAAGGCGACCCTACGATGGCCCGCAGTCTTGACCAGTCCCGCGCGTTGCAAAAAAGAGCTGAGAAGCTCATTCCCGGCGGGGTAAACTCGCCCGTCCGCGCCTTCCGCTCGGTCGGTTCCGATCCGCCTTTCCTGGTTCGCGGCCAAGGCGCCCATGTATGGGACGCTGACGGCAATCGCTATATCGACTACGTTGGCTCCTGGGGACCGCTCATCCTCGGCCACTCCGATCCCGAAGTCATCGAGGCTATCATCCAGGCCGCCCGCAACGGCACCAGCTTCGGAGCATCCACGCCGACGGAGGCCGAGCTCGCCGAGCTGGTCACCGGAGCTTTTCCGGCGATCGAAAAGGTGCGCTTTGTCAGCTCTGGCACCGAGGCGACGATGTCAGCCATCCGACTGGCGCGTGCCGCCACCGGCCGCAAGTTCATCGTCAAGTTTGAGGGTTGTTATCACGGCCATAGCGATGCACTGCTGGTCAAGGCCGGATCGGGAGTAGCCACGCTGGGAATTCCCGGATCGGCAGGAGTTCCGGAAGAGTTCGTCGAATTCACGCTGGCCTTGCCATACAACGATGCTGGCGCAGTAGAAGCCGCATGCAGC
Source organism: uncultured Acidobacteriaceae bacterium (assembly GCA_963796695.1). Taxonomy (GTDB): domain Bacteria; phylum Acidobacteriota; class Terriglobia; order Terriglobales; family Acidobacteriaceae; genus Bog-257. The sequence continues at coordinate 24,453 of CAWCMU010000005.1, forward strand.
AAGTTCAAGGGGCAGATCGCGTGCGTCATCGTCGAGCCGGTGGTGGGCAATATGGGCTGCGTTCCGCCGCAACCCGGCTATCTGCAAGCGTTGCGAGACATAACCGCGCGAGAAGGCGCGCTGCTGTTGTTCGATGAGGTGATGACCGGCTTTCGGGTCGCGTTCGGCGGCGCTTCAGAGCTATACGGCATCAAGCCCGATCTCACCACCTTGGGCAAGATCATCGGCGGTGGCTTGCCGGTTGGGGCTTATGGCGGTTCGGCCTCGCTGATGGACATGATTGCGCCTCTCGGGCCGGTGTATCAGGCAGGAACGCTGAGTGGCAATCCTCTGGCTATGGCTGCGGGCATTGCGACCCTGTGCCAGCTGAAAGCGAACCGGCAGCAGTTTTATGCGCAGCTCGATTCGATGTCGGGCAAACTGGTTGCGGGCATACTGGCGGCAAGTAAGGAGGCCGGGGTGACGATGACCGCCAATCGCGTGGGTTCCATGTTCACGTTCTTCTTTACCGGCGAGCACGTCACCGGTTGGGAGAGCGCGGCCACTTGTGACACGGCAAAGTTCGGGCGCTTCCACGGCGCGTTGCTCGATGCCGGCGTGTGGCTGCCGCCGTCTCAATTCGAGGCTGCATTTCTCAGCCTCGCCCACACCCAGGGCGATATCGACGACACGCTTGCCGCTGCAAGGGAAGCATTGGCGCTGGTGTAAATGGCTCGTCAGGGGCAAAGCTTGTCGTCCTGAGATAGGAGTGGGGACGAACCTCGCACTGAGCGGCAATGACGCCCCCGCTATACCGGCTTCACCGCCAACTCGCGGAAGGCCTACGGCATCTCTTCATCGACCAAGAGCGGGCGTACAATCAACCGCGCAGTTTCGCTGGTTCCATGCTCCTACTTTCATCGAGGTAAACGGAATGTTGCTCTGGCAAGCCGGTCTGAGTTACGCCTCGCGTCGCATGCCCAAGGTCATTGGGCCCACCACCCACGCTGTATTGGACTATGCCGTGGCCGGCGCCTTTCTGTTCATGGCAGCGCGGTTCTGGAAGCGCAACCGGCGGGCAGCGATGGGTTCGCTGCTATGTGGAGGAGCGGCGGTTGCCGGCAATCTGCTCACCGACTATCCCGGGGGTGCGCTGGAGCTGATCGATTACGGAACACATCGTAAGATAGAAGCGGGAATGGCCGCGTTGACGGCCGCAACGCCGCGTCTGATGGGGTTCTCGGGCGATCCGGAAGCAGGATTTTTCGGCGCCCAGGCGCTGGTCGAGACTGCCATCAATAGCATGACAGATTTCGAGTATTACGAGTGACCGTGACGCCCAAGGTTTAGCGATTAGCCGCGTTGCGAGTGCCCTCAGCGGTACTTGGCGGCGGCCGCGCGTTCGCCCGGCGTCATCTGCTGCCAAATGAGGTCGCGATTCTGCTGAGCCCACTGGCTGTTCGGGTTCGCGGCCAGAGCTGAACTCAACCAGTGGTACGCCTCCACCCGATTGCGCTGCACACAGTTGCCGGTGGAGTACATTGCCGCCAGGCGGTTGCGGGCCAGCGCATTTTCCTTCTCCGCGGCAGTTTTCAGCAGCACCATCGCCTGCTCGCAGCTGCGTGGTACCCCGCTGCCCTTGACATACATGTCAGCCAATTGCACTGGGGCATCAGGATTGCCCTTAGCAGTGGCCTTCCACAACCAGGCCGCTTGCGCAGCAGTATCGCTGGCGTTCTTTGCCTTAGCCATCTCTTCGGCGCCAGGCGTTTCCTGAGCAGGCGCGTTCTCATCGCTAGTCTCAGCCGAGCCATCCGGCTTGGGCTTGCTCGAACTGGTGGCCGCAGTGGCACCTGAGGCAACGTTTTTTTGACTGGTAGCCAGCGGATTGGAGGCTGCAGTTCCTGACGCTGTAGTCGGCTTGTCGCCAGGCTTCGTGGTTTTCGGCGAGGCAGGTACCGCTGACGGTTTGCCTGCCGTAGTCGTTGCGGCCTGGGCGGTGGTCGCTACCGTAGGCGGATTTGTTCCCGGAGCCGAAGTCGCGGTGCTCGAATTCGCTGAACTGCCGCCCGGATTATTGGGGGAACCTGTCTGCCCGCCAGAGGTCGAAGGGATTGCCGTTGATGGTTTAGGCTGCTCCGCTACCTGCATATCCGGCTTGGCATTGGAATCCGTGGAAGCGACCGGGGCAGTCTGGCTGGGTTGCGTAGTAGCTCGATGCCGCCAATTGCGGATCTTCGCCTTCATCACTTCAACCGGACCGTTGTCGGTCTGGTTCACCTGAGAGCGCCATTCGATTACGCCCAAGGTCGAAAAGACTGCGACCACTGCGACAGCCACCCACATGCGCCAATGGCTTCTCGGAGGCTCTTCGGCGTCGAACGGCTTCGGCTCATCAACGGCTACGGGTGGATCGCTTAGCCCCAGGAACGACGGGCCCACAATGGTTGACGTACCCGAAGACGGGGCGGGCTTGCTGTCCTTTGCGGGCTCATGAATGTCGAGGAAACGCGGCCGCTCGACAGGCATCTCTGCCGGGCCTTGCGGCTCCAGTCCCAGCCGGCTGACCACGCTGTCGGCAGGGGTAACGGGCAGGAGTTCGGACTGAGGGTCAGTCTCAGCAACGACTGATGAGGAGTCTGGGGCGTCGGCGGAGATGACGGGCGGCGCAGCAGCAACCTCTTTCACGATCAGCGATGTCGGGTCCAGAGCTGCGTTTGGCTTTGAGTTCGAGGGCGTCGGAACGACGGGAGCGGCTGGATCAAGCACAGTTGCGTCCCCGCGCATTGTCTTCTCGTCCGAGTCCTTCGGGGGTTCATAGTGAAAGCTTTGCAGGTACTCGTGCAGTGGAACGTCGGGTACCAGCTCTTTCGCTGCTGAGGGCGGCTCAGCCGTGGAGGCCTGTTGGCTCGCGACTATTCCTGCCGCGTCGGAAGCCCCTGGCCAGCCGTCACTGGGCGGAACATCACGGACATCGGCACGGGACGAGCCTGGGATGTCCAGAATGCCTGCTGTGTTGCTTGAGTTCGAGACGGTATGGTCCGCCGAACGCGAGCCCCCTTCCAGGGGCACTCGTGTCATGCTGAGGGTGCTTTGCGCGCCCGGAGTGGTCAGCGGACGATGCGGCAGAGGGGTACCGCACATGCCACAAAAACGCATGCCCGCCTGGTTCTCGTATCCACAAGCGCTACAGACCACGACACCTCCTGCCAGTCTCGACTAATCCTAAATGATCGTTTGCCGTTCGGGGCTCTTCCTAACACAGATGAGAGCTGCGGCCCTGGGTTGCCCTATGGCACAGGCCCGCCCCAGCAGGCAAGCGCGATTCCGGCGAAATGTTAATCGTTTGACTACTCAGGTATCGCGCGGGTCAACAGCAAGCGTATGGTGGAGCGGCGTCGCGCACCCTACAATAACTTTCGTTCGGACTTCTTCCAACTTCAGCCAGGCATCGGGGCCCCATGAGAGTAGCTCTTTGGCGACTCCCCGAAACAGGTTATTGCAGGGAGGGGGGAGAGGAGCCGGACTGGTTGTTCAGCGATACGGGAGACCCTGCTATTTTCGGCAACATCCACCTGAGCCGCGCCCAACACAGGCGACCGCAAACGTCGCCGGCGCCAGCTCTCGCCCGGATGATGTCACACTCGCAGCATGCCGTAGCCGCACGTCTGGAAGGAGCCAGCATGGCCGATGCGCGCGAAGTGATGAATATCCGCCAAGCCTCGCAATACCTGGGAATTTCGCCCGATACTCTCTACAAGTATGTTTCGGAGGAGACGATTCCGGCATTCAAACTGGGTAATCGCTGGAAATTCAAGAAGAGCATTCTGGACAGCTGGATGGAAGATCGCAGCTTGAGCAGCGAATCGCCGCGTCCCCGCAGGGTGACGAAAACTCGCGCTATGGTTGGGGGAGATTAGGTTTCAACATTGCAAAGTCAACATTGCAAAAATAAGCAGCCCTACCCCTTCTCTGCCCTTCAGAACCCCATGATGTTGTAGCCGCAATCAACGTAAATTGTTTCCCCGGTAATACCGCTGCCGGCATCGCCGGCCAGAAACACCGCCGTGGACGCAACCTCTTTCACATCTACGTTGCGCTGCAATGGAGCCCGTTGTGCCTGCTCCGACAACATGTCGCCGAACCCGGAGATACCGCGCGCGGCCAGCGTCTTGATGGGACCGGCGGAAATCGCGTTGACCCGAATTTTGTTCTTGCCCAGGTCGTAAGCCAGGTACCGGACACTTGCCTCCAGAGCCGCTTTGGCGACACCCATAACGTTGTACCTGGGCACAACTTTTTCCGCGCCGTAATAGGTCATGGTCATGATGCTGCCGCCTTCCGTCATCAGCGGACGAGCAGCCCGTGCTAACGCCACCAGGGAATACACGCTGATATCGTGCGCGATACGAAAGCCTTCACGACTAGTATCGACGAACTCGCCTTTCAATTCTTCGGCGGGCGCGTAAGCGACGCTGTGGACTAGCCCGTCGAGTTTGCCGTAGCGCGACTTCAGCTGTTCGAAGAGCTGCGCGATTTCCTCGTCGCGAGAAACGTCACACTGGAAAGCCTGCGCGTTGGGTAGCGCGGCGATCAGGTCGTCCGCTTCCTGTTTCAGCCGCTCATTCTGATAGGTAACGGCGAGCTGCGCCCCAGCCTCCTGCATGCCTTTCGCGATTGCCCAGGCTATGCTGCGCTTGTTGGCAACGCCAAAGACAACGATCGTGCGGTCCTGCAAACTGTTCGACACTGATGCTGTTCCTCCAGGCTGAGTGAGCGAATCACTGAGGATAGCAGCCGGGGCTCGGGAATGTCTCGCGAGACTGGAGCGTGGAGTTGCAGCCGGGACCGCCGTATAATCTCGAAACGAGGGCACGGCATGATTAAACAGCGAGGCTATCCCGACCGCCGAGGTATGGGAGCAGAGAGCGACTTTATCTCGGAACAGTTCGTTCCAAACGCACACTACAAGGCCCAGCAGCTGGCGATGGCTCAGCAGTTGCTCGCAGGAGGTCTGGACCCCGAACTGGTTGCGAACATCTTCGTGCAGTTAGATCTACCTTCGAACGTGCCGTCAAAAGATCGATAACGGCTGATCTTCTCGGGCGTAAACCCCTCAACGTTTTGCAATGATCGGCCTCCTCTTCTTCGTCGTTTTCTCACTGCTATTTAAATGCCGGGCCGATCAACTAAATGTTTGAAGTCGTCGGTCCCCGCCGCCATCCAGGTTGAAGTAGCGGGGCGGGCCTTCTAAACTGAAAGCATGCACGTTCACGCCGGCGATATGCGCAACTCGACAACTTCCCGAGTACTGCGACTTTCTCTGCTGGTGACGCTGGCCTATGTCGTGCTGCTTGTGATAGCGGGTTTGCGGGCCCATAGTCTCGCCTTGCTATCCGAGGCTGGGCACAATCTCACGGACTTTCTCGCCCTGCTAATGTCGTGGGGAGCGGTGTATCTGCAACAGCGTCCGCCCAGCGCCAGAAAGACTTTCGGCTACAACCGTGCCGGCGTGCTGGCGGCGTTCGTCAACGGCCTGACGCTGGCGTTGATCTCGTTTTACATCTGGTACGAAGCCTTCAAACGTCTACAAAGTCCGGTTGATGTTAATGCGGGCATCATGATCTGGGTGGCGGCGGCCGGGGTGGTGATGAACGGGGGTATCACGCTGCTGCTGATGCGTGGTCACCGTGATATCAACGTGCGCAGTGCGCTGCTGCACGAGATTGGCGACACTTTGTCCACCGCAGCCGTCATCGCCGGAGGCGTGGCGATTGCCTACACCGGCCAGCACTGGATTGATCCCGCGCTGTCGGTTGGCATCGGTGTGATGATCCTGTGGTCCTCGGTCGGAATTATCCGCGAAAGTTTGAACATTCTGCTGGAGGGCACACCCAGCGGCATGGAAGTGGAACGTATTCAGCAGGCGATCTGCGAGATTGCAGGGGTCGATTCCGTGCACGACCTGCACGTCTGGAGCATCGGCAGCGATACGCACTCGCTCTCCTGTCACGTGAGTATCGCCGATATGCCGGCTTCGGCCAGCGCCAGCATCTTGCAGGCAATCCGGGATGAGTTGGGAAGCCGATTCCACATCCATCACACCACCATTCAGTTTGAGCTCACTGTGTGCGAAGTAGGACACGGTTGCGTCATTCCAGTTAGCCCAGGACATATTCACGAACACGGTCCTGCTGGCCACTCTCATTAGATCCAGAGAGGAAAGTTGCATGTTGCGTCGACGCCAAAGTTCGTTCATTGCTGTAATGCTTATCGCTCTCGGGATGGTTGCCGGGTGCAGCAAAAAGCAGAGCCGGCCGCAAGTTCAGGCCAAGCCAGACGTCGCATCGAACTCCGCCGATGCGGGCGACACTTGGCACTTGGAGCTGAAGATTTCTCCCGACCATCCTAGCATGACGAAGCCCATGACACTGGCACTGCGGATCACCGACGAGCATGGCCAGCCGGTGAACGACGCTAAGGTGAACGGGTCGCTCAACATGAAGTTGATGGATATGGGAGTGGTGGCTGTGAAGTTCGACCCGAAAGGCAATGGGACTTACGAAGGCTCTACGAAGAGCATGGATATGTCCGGGCCATACAATCTGGCGGTAGACGCCACACAAGGTGGCACGCACGTGACCAAGAATTTCGACGTGAATGTATTCGATTAATGCTAGAAAACACGCTTTGCGCGGCTTCGGGTGGGCGTCGATGCGCTCGTTAGTCCAGGTCCGCAACCGGATTGCGCAGCGTGCCGATGCCCTCCACAGTTACCTCAACTGTATCTCCGGCCTTGACCGGGCTCACGCCGACCGGCGTACCCGTCGCGATTAGATCTCCCGGCTCTAACGTCATGACCTGCGCAATGAAGCGAATCAGCACGTCGAGCGGGAAAAGAAAGTCCGTGGTCACGCCATTCTGTTTCAACTCGCCGTTGACGCGCGTCTGAACGCGGACGCCCTTCCAGGGATCGAGTCCGTCGACAACGACAGGCCCAACCGGACAAAACGTATCGAAGCCTTTCGCGCGGCTCCACTGGCCATCCTTGTTTTGCAGATCGCGGGCAGTTACGTCGTTCACGCAAGTGTAGCCAAGGATGTAGGGGCGCACATCTTCGTCGTCGCGCAGCCGATAACAACGCTTGCCGATGACGACGCCAAGTTCGCCCTCGTAATCCACTCGCTGGGAGAGCGAAGTAGGCCGGCGGATCTCCTGTTCTGGACCGACGAGGGAAGAGGGCGGCTTGAAGAAGAACAACGGCTCCGTCGGGATGGGGTGATTCAACTCTTTCGCGTGTTCGCGATAGTTTCGCCCAATGCAGACAATCTTTGAAGACTCAACCGGCGCCAGCAAGCGCACGTCACTCAAGGCCACATCGCTCTTGTCCCCCCGCTCGAAATCCGCGAAGGAGTGCGGAGCCGAGGCCAGCGTGCGCGTGATGGTTGGTTTGCCGCTAACTGTTTCGATCAGTCCATAGAGGGTCACATCCGGGTAGGAAAATCTGCAATATTGCACAAGAAATCCTTTATGACGACGTCGTCTTTCACGTCAGTCCCGCGGGAGTAGGGCGCTCACTAAAATTCTACACTCGCAAGTTGCAGGAAACCCACGTCGTCTACTTGGGTACAACTTCGCTGGCCTCGGCGGAACGGGGACTCTCGTTCGCACGCAGGTCCACGGCAGAGACCGAATAGTGATACGTCTTGCCGGGCTCGACAGCCTCGTCGCGGTAGGACGAGACCTGCACCAGTTGAGTGTTAAGTTTCTTGGGTTGTCCGCCATCCAACCAGCGGAACACGTTGTAGCCAGCCAGATCGGCATCCATATTAGGCGCCCAGGTCAAGTCGATAAATGGCTTCTGACCGACGCTGGAGAAGACAGCCTGCAATCCGCCTGGCTGTGCCGGCGGATAAATATCGCGGGTAAGTACTTCAACGGGCGGCGAATCATCCCCCTCGACTCCAGCGTTCAAGCCTTGCGCGCGAACCAGGCTGAGTGTAGTGATCCGATACTCGTACTTTTGTTCCCACCCGAATGTTTTATCGAGGTACGACCCCGAGGCTGCGGGAGCAACGTCGTCCAGAACGATGTAAGCCGGAGCGCCCACTGGCCTGCGCATGATGCGAAATTGATAGGTTACTCCGCGAGGCGGCGTAGGCGGCTGCGGACCGCTCCACGAGATCAACACGCCATCGCCGCTTACCTTGGCGGAGATTTGGTCCGGTGCGGCAATGGTGGGCACCACCGGAATCGGCACCTGGTTCGACAAGCCGGCACTGCGGCCGCGTGAGTTCAGTTCCTCCACCGCATACATGACGAAGCCGGCGGGATTGTCGATGCCCAGTTGCTGCGGCAGCGTATCTACGTAATGGATTCGGACATCGCCAGGCGGCGCCTCGTTCTTCTGCTTCTCCGGAGGCTTCGGAGTCGGTGGCGCGACTTCGGCGACGACGGTGCAAGTGGCCATCAGCGAGATGCCTTCATGGCGGCAGATTCGGGTGGTGGGATTGTGCTTGACCAGCGTGCGATCGGTGTTCTTGCGCGGCAGCGTCCAGTCGAGATCAACTTTATTGCCGCGTCGCGAGGCGTTCAAGTCGTCCACCGGGCGTGGCAGGTTTAACGACGGCAACGAAGGCGCGCCGGGCGTTCCGCACCCGCAGAGCACACCGAGAGTCAGAAAACTGCCGAGTAAGCCAACCAGCCGCAGTCTCATGGAAGCTAACAGAGTAACAAATTGCGAAAACGACACCGTGGCAGGGAGCTTACAATCTAAAAGGACCACTCGATACGGCGCCCGGTTCCGAAGGTCTGCGCGAAAGTTCTCATATCTCGCGCCTCAGGAGAATTCATGCGCAGGAAAACTTTAATCTTTTTGCTGATTGCGATTACGACCGCCATTCCTCTGGCAGCGCAGAGCGCACCCGCGCCGCCCGCGAAACCTGCTGCTGGCAAGCCCGCTGTGCCTGCGCCGGTGGATAAGGCTTACCTGCAAAGCATCTGGGACGGTTGGGCCGCCGCTGACATTGACAAGCAGGCGCAGTTCTACGTCGCCGGGCCCGGTCACTTGTTCTACGATGTTGCCCCTCTGAAATACAACAGCTGGGAGGAATACAAGGCCGGCGTCGCGCCGTCGCTCAAGGATTCGCCTAAGGTGACGTACACGTTGAATGACGACCTGCAGATTCATCCCGCAGGTGAAGTCACCTGGGTCACAGGCACGTTAGACATGGCGGGCGCGTCCCAGCAAGGTGAGAAGCAGACGCTGACTTTGCGCTGGACGGCAGTGCTGGTGCAGCAGGATGGCCGCTGGGTGATTACGCACGAGCATGTATCGGTGCCCGCCGAGCCGCCACAACCGTAGAGATTTTCGCGCGCTGGCTATTCGTAGGACCTGCGATTATCTATCCAGCTTTTTCGGCAGCAACTCATTTATCAGCGCGGGATTCGCCTGCCCCTTGGAAGCCTTCATTACCTGTCCCACGAAGAAAGCGATCACGGTTTTCTTGCCCTCGCGATACTGTTCCAGCTGCTTCGGGTTGGCGACGATCACCTCATCGATGATCTTCTCCAGCGCGGCAGTGTCGGTTATCTGCTGCGGCTTCTCCTTCTCGTAGATCTCAGGGAAATCCTCGCCGCGCTCGAATGCCAGATCATAGAGGTCTTTAAGAATTTTGCCGCTGATAGCGCCGCTCTCGACGAGATCGGCGGAAACGGCGACGCCCTTCATCGAAATCGGCGACTGTTCGATCTCGATGCCTTTGGCTTTCAGCCGTCCCATCAACTCGCTCTGCACCAGGTTAGCCACGCGCTTGGGATTCTTCGCGGCCGTTGCGGCTTCCTCAAACTGATCGGCCAGGGCGCGAGTACTGGTGAGCGTGGCAGCGTCGTACTCGGTGATGCCGTACTGCGCCACGAGTCGCGTTCGTCGCGCCTCCGGCAGTTCCGGCAACTCGGCAACGATCTTCGTTCGCCAGGCTTCATCGATCAGCAGCGGCAGCAGGTCGGGCTCGGGGAAATAGCGGTAATCGTGAGCCTGCTCTTTCGAGCGCATGCCATAGGTCTTGCCTTCGCCGGAGTTGTAGAGCCGTGTCTCCTGCACAATCTTGCCGCCCGACTCGATCACCTGTTCGTGGCGTTGGATCTCGTACTCCAGCGCATGACGAATAAAGCGAAAGGAGTTGACGTTCTTCACTTCCGTTTTGGTGCCGAACTCCTTCTGTCCCCGCGGGCGAATGCTGACGTTGGCGTCGGCCCGCAGCGAGCCCTCTTCCATGTTGCAGTCGCTCACCTCGGTGTACAGGATGATCTCCTTCAGCCGGGTGAGGTATTCGTAAGCTTCATCGGGAGTGGCGATGTCGGGTTCGCTGACGATCTCGATGAGCGGCACGCCGGAGCGATTGAGGTCGATGGACGTCCACTGACTGCTGTCCGGCAGACCATCGTGCAGGCTCTTGCCGGCATCTTCTTCCAGGTGCACGCGGGTGATGCCGATGCGTTTGGGGCCGTTCGCAGTCTTGATGTTGATGTAGCCATGTTCGGCCAGCGGCTTATCGTACTGAGAAATCTGGTAGCCCTTAGGCAGATCGGGATAGAAGTAATTCTTGCGCGCGAAGATCGATGTCTCCCGGATCTGGCAGTTCAGCGCCGTCGCCGCCAGTACCGCGAACTCCACTGCACGCCGATTCAAAACTGGCAGCGGACCGGGAAGTCCAAGACAGACCGGGCACACGTTGGTGTTCGGTGGATCGCCAAAGTGGGTCGAGCAGCCGCAGAAAATCTTGGTCGCCGTGAGCAGCTGGACATGGACTTCCAGCCCGATCACTGGCTCATACTTGGACTGCGCAGCTACGGGAGCTTCCGTCGTCGCCATAATCTTTTAATTATAGAGGTGGAGAGTGCGAGGATTCGCCAGGTGACGGCGGCAATCGATCCGCTGGTGCCGCGTTACGGCGCCAGGTTGAAGCTGCACACGAACGCACTGAGCCACACCACGAATCCCGCGATGCCGATCGACACGTAAAGCCAACGCTCCTGCGCGTTGTGCAGCGTGGGCAAAGGCAGCGGAGACCCCAGCGAGCGGTGAAATGAAGTCACTAGCAATCCGCCAAAACCGACTAGAGTCACCGCCCCGCCAAAGGCCAAGCCCGCCATGATGAGCACGTAATAAACGCCGGACACAAGCAACTCCCTACTTGCCCAAACAGGCTAGACCCCCGGCGCGAGATGCGCAAGCGCGACACCAAAAAATGCCGACCCTGATGTGGAAGGGGTGGCCGCGCCTCTCCCTTGACTGCCTTACCGCCAAGCACTTGGCCTTCTGTCGTCAAAACTCTCCCGCTTTCTCACATACCGCGGACGACTCATCACATCTAAAACTCTGCCGGCAACTTGGAAAACTTCACTTGCCGCACTAACTATAAGTCTTTTTTCGAGGACCGATGAAGACCTCTCATCAAAAGTTAATCGCCCTATTATCACTTTTGTTTTTCACGATTTTTGCGTGTGCCCAAAAACCTGCGTCGGCGCCTCCGCCGAAAACGCCTTTTACCGATTATCGTTACGAGAAACCAGGCACAAGCCACAAGCTCACGCCACAGGACCTGCCCGCGCCTTTCGCAACCAAGTCCGCGGTGAATGGGCCTAGCGTGATTTCGCGCCCGAAAAATGCGTGGCCGCAAGCGCCCGCCGGTTTCAAGGTCGCACTTTACTCTACCGATGTGGAGGAGCCACGCAAGATCATTACAGCTCCTAACGGGGATTTTTTCGTGGCGGAGAGCCACAAGGGCGACATCAAAATCTTTCGCGGGATCACGGCGGAAGGCAAGCCGCGGCAGAGTTCAGTCTTCGTCAGTGGCCTGACTCAGCCTTATGGCATCGCCTTCTATCCACCGGGCCCGAATCCGCAATACGTTTACATCGGAAACACGGACAGCGTCGTTCGCGTTCCATATCACAATGGCGATCTGAAGGCTGCGGCCAAACCGGAACGCATTACCAGTCTCCCTGGCGGAGGCGGGCACTGGACACGTGATCTGGTTTTTTCGCCCGATGGTAAGCAGTTATTTGTTGGTGTCGGGTCTTCGTCCAACCTCGACGACCCTGACACTCATCCCGAGGAGAAGAACCGCGCCAACATCCAGGTCATGAATCCGGATGGCTCCGGCAAGCGTGTCTATGCATACGGGATTCGCAATGCTGGGGGTGGGTTGGCGATCAATCCGAAGACCGGCGAATTGTGGTGCTCGGTCAACGAGCGCGATCAGTTGGGCGACAACCTTGTGCCTGACTACATTACGCATGTGCAGGACAGCGGCTTCTACGGCTGGCCGTATTTCTACATCGGCGGCAATCCCGACCCGCGGCTCAAAGGCAAACATCCTGAGCTGAAGAGCAAGGTTATCGTTCCTGATGTGCTGCTGCAGGCGCACAATGCTTCGCTGGGAATGGTGTTTTACCAAGGCAAGCAGTTTCCGGCGGAGTATCAGGGCGACATCTTTGCCTCGCAACACGGCTCGTGGAATCGCAACCCGCGCACTGGCTACGAGGTGGTTCGCGTGCCGCTGCATCAGACCGGCAAAGCGAGCGGCGAATATGAAGACTTCCTGACCGGATTCGTGCTGCCAAATGGCGATGTATGGGGACGCCCCGTGGGCGTTGCCGTCGCGCCTGACGGCACGCTGTTGGTGACCGACGACGGATCGAACTCTATCTGGCTGGTGAGCTACACGGGGAAATAAACAGTCCGGGTGATCGGTCCTTTCCGACAACTAACAACTGACAACCGGTTTCACACGACCTCGGCCTCGCCGCCCTCGGGTCCGTAGAAGAAAACCCAGGTAGCGAAGTCGTCGCCGAACTCCACGAACCGGTGTTCTTCACCTGCGGGCACAAAAAGCACGTCTCCGGGGCCGAAGCTGGTTTCCTGTGACTTATGACGAAACAGTCCCTTTCCGCTGATGATGACGTAGATCTCGTCGCGGGTATGCGGCGTTTGAAGATCATTGCCGCGAGGCGCATATAATTCGACACTCAACGTGCCGTGGCGGAATAATTCAATATAACGTTCGCCGCTGGGACCCGGTAACTGGTCCAAACCGGTCAGCACCTTCACGTAGTTATTTACAATCTTGCCCTGAATTTTCATCGTTGCACTGGGATGCCTACCGCGGCGACCGCCCGAGGCTTCCATGCTCCAATAATTATTCCCATCAGGATGCAGCCTAGAAATGGATACGCCGCAGAGATCAGGATGAAGGATCCGGCTCGGATCTCGAACACCATCTCGGTGGACATCGCCATCGCAGCGGCCAGTCCGACCAGAGCGCCAACCATCATGCCGCGAAACAGGCCATGCGTCTCCGAGCCGCCCACCAGGCGGGCGATCACGTAAGCCATGAGGAAACTGCACAGAAGCGCAATCAGGTATGGCCAGTAGTTGGGATGCGACATGTAGGCCTGCATCTCTTCCGCGGCCATGCGCAATCCTGCTCTCCACTGAGCGGCAAATACCGTGAACCACACGGCGCCCAACAGCCAATCTAAGACTGCAGCCAGAGCCACGGCCGCCCAGTTCAATCGCATTAAGCCTTCCTCCTCGCTATGGGCGAGACGATACACTCGAAAAACGCGTCGTGCAAATGCGACGAATCCAATCGCCGGGCGGCGGTCCTTGGAAGCGTTGGCCCGATCGAAGAGCTTGCCTTAGGTGGAGGCCCTGGCCTTCGATGTCTGCGCGAGAACTGGAGTTTCGTGTTGGCGGTGGAGTACAGCGGCCGAGAAACCGGCGCCGTAGGCGCGGAAGAGCATAGCCCAGCACGCAGCCGAAGGCGGAGTGCTGGGTAAGCAGGAAATTGATGCGAGTCCCGTAGGGACAGCAGAGGTTCTCACGCAGACACTTCAGGCCAGCGTCAACGGCTTAGGCTTTCAGCCCCGGCCTATGCACATCTTTAAGACATCTTGAGGAAGGAGTTCCTGCTCGCGCAAGGCTCGCAGACTGAGCGAATCGTGGCGTTTGGCCAGGCGCGTTCCCGCCTCGTCCCGCACCAGATCGCAATGGTAGTACGCCGGAACGCGCATATCGAGTGCGCGAATCAGCAGCAACTGCCGCGCGGTTGATTTCAGCAGGTCGGCTCCGCGCACCACCTCGGTGATCTGCATGGCTGCGTCATCGGCGACCACCGCAAGCTGATAGGCCGGAACGTCGTCGCGACGCCAGACGACAAAGTCGCCAAGATCTTCGCCTGCAACAAATTTCTGAGAACCTTGTCGCAGATCCTGGAAAGCGATTGCCTCGCCGTCAGGCACTCGGAACCGCCAGTTCACGCCTTTAGGGACTTGGTAATTTCTTGCCTCGCCGATTTTCCCGCGGCACCGCCCGGAATAAAGCGGCTCGTCATCGCCTTCGTTTGGAGCCGCCGCAGCCGGTGCCAAATCCCTCCGCGAGCAGGTGCAGGGATAGATAAAACCTCCGTCGCGCAGCTTTCGCCACGCAGCTAAGTAGTGGTCACGACGCCGGCTCTGCTCGTACGGTGCGAACGCGCCGCCGATATCCGGACCTTCCTGCCAGCGGATGCCGAGCCACTTCAGATCGTCCAGCATCGCCTGCGCGTATTCCTGTTTCGAGCGCTGCGGATCGAGATCTTCGTTGCGAAAGACGAGGCTCCCGTGATGCTGAAGAACGCGCTGGTACGCCACCCAGAAGGTGCAGGCGTGGCCAACATGAAGCAACCCGGTCGGCGAGGGAGCAACTCGTCCGCGATATGGCGGGCCAAGCGTTATGGGCCTAGCGTCCATTCGCTTGATTGTAGAAGGTGGCCAGCCTGAGACAGGTTGTTTTAACCACAGAGGCACCGAGACACGGAGGTTTGCTTCCTAAAATCTGTCTCTGCGCCTCCGTGTCTCTGTGGTGAATATGAGCCGGTCAGTCGAAGGTCGCGGCGCCCACGAGCTCGGGTTCGGATTCAGGCTCGACTCTCTTATCTCTGCCGACGAGTTGTAGCTCGCGTGCGGCCGGTCCGTTGCGGCGCGGCTCGTGAGGATGTAGATCGCGTGCGTTGCGCAGCAGCAGCAGCAGCGGCGCCATCGCCCAGAAGATGACACCCATGATCCAGAACGCCTCCACGAACGACAGCATCGCAGACTGCTGCTGAACCATGAGGTATATCGCTCCCCATGATTTGTGTGCCGCGTCCGCAGCGCTGAGCGGACCATGCATCAGGAACCAGGCTTGCAGCCCGTGGAACATCGTCTGCGTACGAATGTTCATGGGAGTGATGTGGGCGATGAGCTGATTCTGATGCACCTGCTCGCGGCGCGCCAGGAACGTGGTCATGGTCGCAATGCCGAAGCTGCCACCGATATTGCGCATGAGGTTGTAGATGCTGGTGGCATTGCCCATCTTCTCTTTGGCGATGCCCGACATGCTGGTGGCCATCAGCGGGACAAACAGAAAGGCCATGGCTGCGCCCTGAATGATCTGCGGCCAGAAGATATCCCAGTAGCCCGCATTTAAGTTCAAGCTGGACAAGCGGAACATGGTGTAGCCGCCGGTCGCAATGCCGATGAAAAGCAGCTTGCGCGGATCCATGCGGTTTGTGAGTTGTCCGCTGATCGGGGTCATCAACAGCGCTCCAATGCCGCGAGGCGATAACGCCAGCCCGGCTTGCAGTGCCGGATAGCCCAGCAGTGTCTGCAAGTAAATCGGCAGCAGCATAAGCGACGCGTAAAGCACGAAGCCGAGCATGGTCATCAGGAACGTGCCTGCGGCGAACGTGCGGTCCTTCAGCGCCCGCAAGTCGACGATGGGGTGTTTCGCGGTGAGCTCGCGAATCACCAACCCCACCAGCCCGATCGCGCACAAGCTGGTCCACAGGCGGATTTGATTACTGCCAAACCAGTCTTTCCGTTGTCCGGTGTCGAGAACCATCTGCAACATGCCGAAGCCGAGCGCCAGAAAGCCGATCCCCCACAAATCGACTCCACCGTAACTACGTTTGCGCAAGTAAGGCGGATCGATGACGAATGTGCTGATCATCAACAGTGACAGGATGCCGACTGGCAGATTGATGTAGAAGATCCAGCGCCAGGTGTAATTGTCGGTGATCCACCCGCCGAGGGTTGGCCCCATAATCGGCGCAATGATGATGCCCAGCCCGAATGCCGCCATGGCTGTACCGTGCTTCTTGGGCGGGAAGGTTTCCAGCAGCACGGACTGCGAGAGCGGTTGCAGTCCGCCGCCACTCAGCCCTTGCAGGACGCGAAAGAAGATCAGCCACTCCAGGCTGGTAGCCATGCCGCACAGCAGGGACGTCAAAGTGAAGCCGGAGACGCATAGCATCAGCATGCGCCGACGCCCGAAGCGGCCGGCCAGCCATCCCGCCATGGGCAACACGATGGCATTCGACACCAGGTACGAGGTGACGACCCAGGTGCCTTCTTCGACCGTCGCTCCCATGTTTCCCGCAAGATGCGGGATGGACACGTTGACGACCGTGGTGTCCAGGACTTCCATGAACGTGGCCAACATGACCGCGATGGTCACGATCCACGGATTGACTTGGCTGGTGGGTTTATCCGGCATTGCCCTGAGGTCAGCATAGGAAAAGCAGGGCACAGCAGTCGGTGATGTAACTCACACGCAGGCAGCCGCCAGCTTTGTGACCGGAATCACACGGGCCAGTGAGGTCGGATGCTACGATATTTCTTTATGTCCGCTCCTGACTCCCTGTTCCTACGTGCCTGCCGTCGGCTTGCCGGTCTCTACCACGCCGGTTTGGTTCATGCGCCAGGCGGGCCGCTACATGCAGCAATATCGCGACGTGCGCAAGCATCATTCGCTGGTTGAGATTTGCAAGAAGCCTGAGCTCGCCGCTGAAGTCACGATAACTGCCGCCGAGTATCTCAACGTCGATGCGGCCATCATCTTCGCCGATCTGCTGCTGCCGCTCGAGGTTATGGGTCTGCCATTTCACTTTACGGCCGGCGAAGGTCCGGTCATCGAAAAGCCGGTGCGTACGGCCGAGGACGTGAAGGCTCTGCGCAGCGACCGTGCCGCTGAACTTGGTTATGTGGCTGACGCGGTAGCGCTGGTCGCCAAACATTTCGGCTCAAAGCTGCCGATCATTGGCTTCTGCGGAGCGCCGTTCACCCTGGCCAGCTACATGGTCGAAGGCGGAGGCTCGCGGCATTATCTTGAAGTGAAGAAGCTGATGTACAACTCGCCCGAGCTGTGGGATGAGCTTGTAGCCAAGTTGGTAGACGTTCTGGCCGAGTACGCGGCCGAGCAAGTGCGCTCCGGCGCCGACGTCTTGCAGATTTTTGATAGCTGGGTAGGATGTTTGAGCGTCGAGGATTATCGGCGTTACGCTCTGGTGCCTACGACGCAGCTTATTCAGCGGTTGCAAAAGGAAACCAAGGTACCGATCATATACTTCGGCACCGATAGCTCGACCCTGCTGCCGTCCATGGCGGAGACAGGAGCCGAAGTCATAGGACTTGATTGGCGCATTCCGCTCGATGAAGGCTGGCGAACGGTAGGTCACAATCGCGCGGTGCAGGGCAACCTTGATCCTGTGTTGCTGTTCGCCTCGTGGCGTGAGTTGCGCCAGCGGGCCGAGCATATTCTCCGCCTGGCAGACGCTCGCCCGGGTCACATCTTCAACCTCGGACACGGTATTCTGCCTCACACGCCGGTGGACAACGTGAAGCATCTAGCCGAATTTGTGCACGGGTTCACTGCAACCGCCGCGGCCACAGCGAGGAAGAATGAGTAAGCAGGCGGTGTTGCTGATCGCCCATGGCAGTCCGGAACAGGTGGAGGATATTCCTGCCTTCCTGCAAAATATCTCGCGGGGCCGACCGATGTCCAACGCTGTGGTACGCGAGGTGCAGCATCGCTATATGCAAATCGGTGTCTCTCCCCTGACCTGTATGACTACGGGACAAGCAAATGGAGTCGCCGATCTGCTGGGCATTCCTACGTACATCGGCATGCGAAACTGGCATCCCTTTATCGCCGACACATTGAAGCAGATGATATCCGACAATGTGGGACAGGCGGTGGCGATCTGCCTGGCTCCTCACAATTCCCGCACCAGTGTAGGACTCTATAAGCAGGTGTTGTTTGGGGCCGGCGCTCCGTTCCCGATCGACTTCGTCGAAGAGTGGCACGATCATCCGCTGCTCATCCAGGCTTTCGTCGAAAAACTTCGCGCCGGATGGAAAAGCGCGTCGGAACAGCATGGATCGCCGCTGCCGGTTATCTTTACTGCTCACAGTGTTCCGCAGCGCACCGTCGCCGAAGGAGATCCTTACGAGGTGCAGACCCGCGAGACGGCTACGCTAGTTGCAACTCAGTTTCCCCAGATTGGTCCCTGGAGTTTTGCATTTCAAAGCCAGGGTATGTCCGGTGGCGAATGGCTTGGTCCCACAGTGGAGGACACCATCACGAAGTTGGGCGATGCCGGTCACTCAGGGGTATTCATTCAGCCGATCGGTTTCGTCTGCGATCATGTCGAAATTCTGTACGACATCGATATCCTGTTCCGCCAATTTGCCCAGGAGCGTGGCGTAAAGCTCTATCGCGCTGAGTCGCTGAACGATTCGCCATTGTTCGTGCAGGCGCTGGCTGATCTGGCACGAAAACGGCTCGCAACTTCGGGCGCATCTTACGCTTCGGGCGTAGAAACTGAGAAGATTTTGTGAACCTAACCGCATGAAGCGGATTGCAATTATCGGTGGAGGAATTTCCGGGCTAACGGCTGCCTTTCATTTGGAGAAGGCTCGCGCCACTGGTGCGGACGTCGAGTACACGCTGTTTGAGAGCAGCCAGCGTCTGGGTGGCTGCATGTCTTCCGATTATGTCGAAGGCTGCCTGGTCGAAGCCGGCCCCGATTCTTTTCTTACTGAAAAGCCGTGGGCGCAATCGCTCTGCCAAGAACTGGGTATCGCCGATCAGCTCATTGGCTCCAATGACGCGCAGCGTAAGACCTACATTGTGGTAAAGGGGCGCCTGGTCGTCATGCCAGACGGCTTGATGTTCATGGTGCCCACCCGCTTGGTACCGACGGCACTGTCTCCACTGTTTTCCTGGAGCACAAAAATTCGCATGGCGCGCGAACTGCTGCATCCTCCGCGCCCTATGGAAAACGATGAAAGCGTCGCCGAGATGGTTGAGCGGCACTTCGGCGCCGAGGTCGTCGATCGTCTGGCCGATCCGCTGCTGTCAGGCGTATATGGCGGCGATGCGGGCAAGCTCAGCGCACGCGCCGTGCTGCCGCGCTTCGTCGACATGGAAGAGAAGTATGGCAGCTTGAGCCGCGCTATGCTGGCGGCCCACAAAAAGCAAGCTCAAGCTGCCAGCAAGCAGCCTCCCCGGCCGCTGTTTACGTCGTTGAAAGACGGAATGCAGCAGATGGTAGATGCCATCGTCGCACGACTGGATCCCGCGGCGGTTCGGCTGCGACGTCACATTCGTCGGGTGTATCCGGAGAATGGTGGCTGGCGCGTCTCCGTCGACATGGGCGAAGACGAGAGATACGACGCTGTGGTACTTGCCACCCCCGCTAACGTCGCCGGGACCCTGCTCGACGGGGTCGACCGCGGGCTATCGCGCCATCTGCTGGACATTACTTACAGCTCGTCGGTGACAGTTACTCTGGGCTTTTACAAAGAGCAACTGGCCAAGCTGCCTCCGGGCTTCGGATTTCTGGTGCCACGCAGCGAAGGGACCCGCATGCTTGCCTGCACGTTCGTACACAACAAATTTCCCCATCGTGCGCCCGAGGGGAAGGGCATTCTACGCTGCTTCCTGGGCGGGGCTCGCGATGAGGCGGTGCTTGGGCTGACTGACGACGAGATGCTGGAAACTGTCCAGCGCGAGCTGCGCGACCTCTTGAAGCTTGACGCCCGTCCGATGTTTTCGCGCATCTTTCGCTGGCGCGAAGCTATGGCTCAATATGAGCCAGGGCACATCGCCCGGGTGCAGAAGATCGAGAAGCGCGTCTCCGAGATCCCCGGACTTGCCCTGGCTGGCAACGCTTTTCACGGCATCGGAGTACCCGACTGCATTCGCTCGGGAATGGAGGCTGCCCAATCCGTCGCGCAACTCACCCCCGAGTCAGAGCCTGCCCGTAGTTAGGCTTCGAATCTCGAGGCTCTGCTTCCAGCGTCCGCGAAAACAAATGTTGAAAATCACTGACGGCTGTTATTTAAAGGGCTATCGTAAAAGTAGTCACCTGCCATGACTGACAGGTTCTCGGAGGTGACCGATGCCGCTCATCCTTATCGTCATCTACTGTCTGACGGCCATGTTGATCCTCTTCGGCCTGACATTTCACGACGAACTGCTCCAAGAAAGACGCCGTAAGCGCAAGCATGATCTGATCGCGATCGATGGTGGCAAGCGCTTTTTGGCAAAATCGCATAGACATTCCTAGGCTGGGAAGTGAATGGCGCGATTCTAGAGGGTAGGTCTAACTGGAAGTTTCAGGCTGCTGGTCGTTGGTTTTCAGCAGTTCGTTCACGATAGTCACCAACTCCTGGGGATCGACAGGTTTTTCCAGATAAAGATCAGCCAGCGGTTCGGCTGCCTGGAAGGCCTCAGCAACATACCCAGACACCACAACCACCGGCATAGCCGAGTGGGTCTTTGCAGCCTGCACGATCGCGCGGCCGCTGGTGTCTCCCAGCCTCCAGTCGGTAACGACTGCATCGTAGGTATTGTGCTCGATTTTATCGATGGCATCGTGGGCTGAGGTGGACGGAGTAACCTGATGTCCCGCGGCCTTCAGAATCGCGCACTTCAAGGTCACGATGTTTGGTTCGTCATCCACACAGAGGATCTTGGCCATACGGATTGTCCTGGGACGGTAAAGGTTGATTTCGGCGTCCGTGCTGATTTTAGTGATTGCGCCTCAACCAATTCCAACTTGCCCGCTATTGTTGAGCAGCGTTGTCCCTATTGTCAAATCGGCTGAATGCATTAACGTTTAATGCGCTGCAACTGGCGATAGGCTTCGCTTTTCGATAGGCCGAATTCCTTAGCCGCCTGTTTCAACGCGAGCTTCTCCTCGAGCTTGTCATTGGTAACCAGTTCGCGGAAACGTTGAGTCAGGGTTTTCTTGCTATCTAACGCCTGCGAGTTCTGCTCTGGCTTGGCGATCAGGAGAGTTATCTCGCCTCGCACCTCTCCGCGAGCTTGGAGTTCTGCCAGAACCTCTGCTGCCGGACCACGCAGAAATTCCTCATGCAGCTTGGTTACCTCTCGAGCTACGACGACGTGGCGTTCTGGCCCAAGAGTCTCCACAACATCTGTCAAAGTCTTGACGACTCTGTGCGGAGCCTCGTAGAAGATCTCGGTACGCGAAGAGTCGCGGATGGCCTCGAGCGCTGCGAGCCGAGCCGAGCTCTTTGCGGGCAGGAACCCGCCGAAATGGAAAGAATCAGTGGGCAATCCGCTGGCCACCAACGCCGATAAAAAGGCTGCTGCTCCAGGAATCGGCACCACGCGCAATTGATGACGTATGGCCAGGTCAACCAGTCGATAGCCCGGATCGCTGATGCCTGGCATGCCTGCATCGCTGACAACGGCCACGTCGTCGCCCTTCTCCATGCGGCTCACCAGTTCGACTGCCCTCGTCAGCTCATTGTGCTCGTGATAGCTGACCATGGGTTTGTCGATGCCATAGTGATTCAGCAACTTGATGGTTTGACGGGTATCTTCGCAGGCGATGACGTCCACCTCTTTCAGCGTTCGGACCGCTCGCAATGTCATGTCTTCGAGATTGCCAATCGGAGTTCCGACCAGGTAGAGCGTCCCTGGCTGGCTGGAATCGGCGTTCGCATCGTCGCCAGGGTTTGCGTGGGACTTGCTCACAGCGGCAAGTTTAGCACCGCATAACCAAGGGTTTCCTGGTCCGCACAGAGATCGTCCGCTGCACGAAGGTGTCTAGCTCTGCATTTTCTAAGGGGTTCATGCGCGGCAAGCGTTTGCCGATTTAGCTCTCAGGCTCCGTTGTGGCGGAGAGGGGAGGCTACATGCGTTATTTGCTTTGTGCACTGCTGCTGGGCGGCTCAATGTTGGCTCAGGATTCATCCTCGCAGCCGCCAGCTTCAACAGGCATGTTCTATGTAGATGGCATCGTCTACCAGTATTCCGTAGGAATCAACTACACGGTAGTAGCAGCCGCCCATAAGGCCATCAATCACAAGTTCGTAGCGCTGAAAATACGCGTATACAACGGTGGCTCGCGATCGATTTCCGTGAAGCCAGCGGACGTTCTGGCTGAAGACGCCGTCACTGGCCATCCGGTTGTGGCTGTATCCAGCAGTGAGCTGGCCATGAGAATGCGTCGCACTTATAACATGCCGCGATTGGCCGTCAGCCCGGCCGGAGGCGACGGCATCGACGGTTCGGTTTCCGGAGAAATGTTAACGCCCCAACTCCTGGAGATGATGCGGGCTATGAGCGCTCGTAGCTCCTCGGGTAACTTGGGGACGCCTACGGGCAAGAATGTTCTGTACACCGACACGCCTGGAGCCCTGGAGGCGCGTGGAGCTTCGTCTGCATCGGCTGTTTGCGACCAGGTATGCCATCTGCGCAGCATAGAGGCTGACGGTCGCGACATGCTGGCTCAACTGCAGCGGCAAAACACTCCGGACTACGTCGAGGGGTGCGGCTTCCGAGCCAACACGATTCCGCCACTCGGCAATGTAGCTGGCGTTTTCTTCTATCCGATAGGAAAGCTGGCGCAAAGTCCGTCGTCTTCCGCCAAAGGCCGGAAAGTGCGGCAGATGCGGATAATCCTGCCCGTTGGCGGCGACAATTTTCAATTCGTGTTACCGGTTGAGTAGACGGAGACTCGGGAATAGATTGGGGTTTGGAATCAGGGTTTGCGCTTTGGCGGACAAGGCAAGATGCATAGCCGGGGAACCGGTTACCAAGATTCTCTCTCGTAGTTCGCCGCACGCCCTAATCCCTAGTCTCTGCTTATCCGTCCTGCCCCTATAATGCTTGTTCATGCGCATTCGAGCGGTGACTCCACTGTTGCTCGTACTTTTTGCCGGGGTGTTTGCCTTCGCGCAATCGGACACGCCAGGCACCTTGCAGATCACTGCACTCCCAACCCAAGGAGTCGTTGCTGGGCAAAAATATACGCTTCCGTTGTCTGCTATTGGCGGATCAACTCCTTACACTTGGAGCCTCGTCCAGGGAGAACTTCCGCCCGGCCTCAAGCTGCATCCCCATACCGGAAATATCTCCGGCGTAGGCACAACGCCGGGTGAATATCACTTCGTCATTCGAGTTGTGGACTCGACCGTTCCCAGCCGGGAGGCGCAACGGGAATTCACAGTCCAGGTCATCGCCGGGCTTACAGTGGAGTGGAAGGAAACACCGGCCGTTCATGGCACAGCGGTTTCCGGATCGGCGATTATCACCAATAAAACTGCAAATGACTTCGACCTGACCGTGGTCATCGTGGCCGTAAACAAGATTGGACGCGCCACGACTCTCGGGTACCAACACTTCAAGTTGGCCGCAAACAGCTCGAGTCCGATCGTTCCTTTCGGCTCCAGTCCGGGCCCTGGATCCTATTCCGTAAGAGTCGATGCAGTTGCCCATCGCAGTGGGCACCAGCACGAACACATCTACCGGGCCAGCCTGGAAACTTCAGATCCAATACACGTCACTCGGTTCTAGTTCTGAAGATAATTGCGGCACTACAAGAATGAGCGACATGGACTATCGATCGCGGCAGAAAAAATTTCGACAGAGGTTGCTCGATGAAACCCTGGATGGCTTCGTCGTCACTCATCCTCCCAACCTCGCCTACCTTTGCGGATACTCCGGCAGCAACGGTCTTCTCTTCTTCTCCGGCGATCACCCCGTCTTCTTCACCGACGGCCGTTACACGCAACAGTCCCGCGAGGAGGTCAAGGGTGCGCGCATCGTCATTGCAAAGGGGCCGCTTCTTCAGGAAGCGTTGCAACACCTCGGGCAGAGGAAATCCGTGGCTATCGGGTTCGAAGCCGATCACGTCACGGTGGCAGCAGGCATCGAAATGCGAAAGCTCGCCGGGAAAAAGGTGCTCTGGAAACCGACGTCTGGTTTCATCTTGCGCCAGCGTCTCATCAAGGATGCCGACGAGTTGCGGATCATCCGGGAAGCGGTCAACCTGGGAGCGGGAGCGTACCGTCAGGCGCTGAAGTCGATCCGCCCGGGTGTTGCGGAATCCGAAGTAGCCGGAAGGCTGGAGCTTGCTGCCCGCCAGGCGGGCGCAGAGGGGATGTCATTCGACACTATCGTTGCCGCCGGAAAGCGTTCGGCCCTACCACACGGGCGCGCTTCGAGCCAACCTATACCCCGTCGCGGGTTCGTAGTGGTCGACTCAGGTGTTATACTGCGTGGCTATTGTTCTGACATGACCCGCACCGTACATGTCGGCCGGGCGAGTCGCGAAGGCCGCCAGTGGTACGAAGCGGTCCTAAAAGCCCAGCAAGCAGGGATAGCGACGGTGGAACCGGGCAAAACAGCTGCCGAAGTGGACCAAGCCTGCCGTCAGGTGCTCCGTGGTGTTAAGCTGGAACAGTTCTTCACTCATTCGACGGGCCACGGGGTAGGGCTGGAAATTCACGAGCCACCCCGGTTGGGAAAAGCCCAGAACGAGCCGCTGGAACCGGGTATGGTCATTACTATCGAGCCCGGAGTTTACGTGCCGGGCAAGGGCGGCATTCGCATCGAGGACATGGTGCTGGTCACGGCAACAGGTTGCGAAGTACTGACCCCAGTGAGCAAAGAGTTGGTAGAGATTTAAGCACCGAGCATGTTGCAGTCTGAGAAGAGACTCAAATTCACCTCTGTGCTCTGGCGAATAGCGGTTTCAGGTGGAAGTCGCTGTCCGGGCCGTGTGCCCTCCCGAACGGAATCCGATGAATCAAAAGGAAATTAAGGAACTCATAGAACTGCTGGTGGAAAAGGATATTACCGAGTTCGAACTCGAACGCGGCGATATGAAAGTGCACGTACGGCGCGGAAGCTCGGCGACGCCCGTCGTCCACCTGGCCCCGGCGATGGCCGCACAACCCGTTGCCATCGCTCCGGCGGCACCTTCCACCGTGGCTCCCGCAGCGGCGGCTGCATCGTCAGCGACTTCGGCACCCGCTACCGAAGCTGCCAAAGAAGAAGACCTCATTATCGTCAAGTCGCCCATTGTGGGCACCTACTACGAGGCTCCATCACCTGGCACGCCGCCGTTCGTTAAGGTCGGCGATGCGGTCAAAGAAGGCCAGGTACTGTGCATCATTGAAGCCATGAAGCTCATGAATGAGATCGAGGCGGAGGTTGCCGGCGTGATCGTCAAGATGTTCGCCGCCAACGGCAGCCCGGTTGAATATGGAATGCCCTTGTTCGGCATTCGCAAACAGTAGCTGCATGCCTGGAAGAGCCGCTGGAAATCCATAATTCATGTTTAACAAAATTCTAGTTGCGAATCGCGGGGAGATTGCCCTGCGTGTCATTTGTGCCTGCAAGGAACTTGGCATCAAAGTTGTCGCCATTTACAGCGAAGCCGACCGCAATTCCCTACACGTTCGCTTTGCCGACGAGGCCATCTGCATTGGCCCGCCGCGCCTGAATGAAAGCTACCTGAACATTCCTGCCGTAATCAGCGCCGCCGAAATCGCGAACGTTGACGCCATCCATCCTGGGTATGGCTTGTTGAGCGAGAACGCCAACTTTGCGGAAGTGTGCCAGGCTTGCGGCATCAAGTTCATCGGGCCTCCGCCGGAGGTGACGCGGCTTATGGGCGAAAAAGAAAAAGCCCGCGCCACCATGAAAAAAGAAGGTGTGCCCATTCTTCCCGGTTCCGACGGAATCATCGCTTCGGCGGAAGAAGCAGCGGAATGGGCCCGCAGCGTCGGCTTCCCTGTGATCGTGAAGGCCTCCGCCGGCGGCGGTGGCCGCGGCATGCGTGTCATTCGCGACGAACAGGAGTTGCCGAATCTTTTCCATTCCGCGCAATCGGAGGCGGCAGCGGCCTTTGGTAACGGCGACCTCTACATGGAGAAATTCATCGAGCGGCCACGCCACATCGAGTTCCAGGTAATGGCCGACGAGCACGGCAACGTGATGAGTCTTGGCGAGCGCGAGTGCAGCATCCAGCGCCGCCATCAGAAGCTGGTGGAGGAAGCGCCCTCGGTCATGGTCACTCCCGAACTGCGGGAACGCATTGCCGGCGTGCTGGTGAAGACCCTGAGCAACATCGGCTACATGAATGCCGGGACGGTCGAGTTCCTCATGGATGAAGACGGCAGCCTGCACTTCATCGAGATGAATACGCGCATCCAGGTCGAACATCCCGTGACCGAGATGACCACCGACGTGGACCTGGTGAAGTCGCAGATCATGATCGCTGCGGGCGAGAAGCTGAGCAGCGTCATCACGGCGCCGGTGATGTTTCGCGGACACGCTATCGAATGCCGCATTAACGCCGAGCATCCCGAGCGCTTTACGCCGTCGGCGGGGAAGATTACGGCGTTCAACATGCCCGGCGGAACCGGTGTGCGGGTAGACACGGCGGCGTATGCGGAAGGGGTGATTCCACCTTACTACGACTCCTTGATCGCGAAGCTGGTGGTACGAGGACGGGATCGCACCGAGGCGATTTCCCGCATGTCACGGGCACTGGAGATGTTTGTGGTGGAAGGAATTTACACGACCATTCCTCTTCATCAGCGCATCATGCACGATCCCGACTTCCGCGCCGGCAACTTCGATACGAAGTTCATGGAGCGCTTTCTGGCGCAACACAAGTAAAGGCGGTTCACCCCAGAGACACAGAGGCACAGAGATTTTTCACCACGGAGAACACGGAGCGCACGGAGAAAGCGAGAGAAAAAACTCAGAGCTCTTGATCCTGCTGTTGCCCATGGCCGCTCTCGTTTTGACCGGTACGTGCCAACCGAAACACATAGAGGAATTATTGGAAAAGAAAGCTTAAATACTTGTCTTGTCTCCGTGCACTCCGTGTTCTCCGTGGTGAAAATAAGTCTCTGTGCCTCTCTGGTGAATAAGATTTCTCAATGAACTTACCCAAGCTGTACGCAATCGTCGATGTTTCGTGTTTTGCAGCGCCGCTGCGGACGACGGCCGCTATTGTCGAATACGCTCGCGACCTAGCGGCGGGCGGGGCCACGCTGATCCAATATCGCAACAAGGTCGGCACCACTCGTGAGATGTTGAGTGACGCCCGCGAACTTCGTCGTGTGCTCGGCGAGGGAGTGACCATCATCATGAATGATCGCGCCGACATTTGTATCGCGGCGGGCCTCAACGGCGTTCACGTCGGCCAGGACGATCTCTCGCCCGAAGGCGCGCGTTCCGTGATCGGCCAGAATCACATCCTGGGTGTTTCGACGCACAATCTCGAGCAACTGAAAGAAGCCGATGCCGGAGCGACCGATTACATCGCCTTCGGTCCAGTTTTCGCGACCTCGTCCAAGCGCAATCCCGATCCAATCATTGGCCTCGAGGGCATTCGGGCCGCCCGTGCTGCCACGCAAAAGCCGCTGGTCGCCATTGGGGGCATTACGCGAGCCAATGCCCGCTCGGTAATCGAAGCGGGGGCCGACTCCGTCGCCGTCATCTCCGATCTGCTGACCTCGCCGGCCAAAGTTGCTGAGGAATTATTGCGGCTTCTGGTGTAAATTCTTGCGAGCAGCCCGTCTAAATCCTAAAGAGGTTCCTTGGCCACTGAAGTTAAGACCATTTCTGCCGCCTCCGGCGAAAGCGAGTTTGTAAAGGGCCTTGGCCTTACCAGCGCGACCACGCTGGTCATGGGTTCCATGATCGGCTCGGGCATCTTCATTGTCTCCGCCGAAATCGCCCGCCTGGTCGATTCGCCTGCGTTGCTGATCGGCGCATGGCTTCTGACCGGCTTTCTGACGATCACGGGGGCGCTCTCTTACGGCGAGCTAGCAGCAATGATGCCGCACGCCGGCGGACAATATGTCTATCTGCGCGAATCCTTAGGATCGCTCTGGGGATTTCTTTACGGCTGGACCCTCTACCTGGTCGTGCAAACTGGCACCATCGCCGCAGTCGGCATCGCTTTCGGAAAATTTCTCGGCATCTTCTTCCCGTCCGTTTCTTCCTCGCACTGGTTGATTCATATTGCGCATGTGCCGCCCATCCCCATTGGCCCCATGGTCCTCGGCAACATGGATGTCGGCCTGAACACGCAGAATCTGACGGCAATTCTGCTGGTGATCTTCCTCTCGGTGTTGAACATCTTTGGTGTACGGACAGGCGCGCTGGTGCAAAATATCTTCACCATCGCCAAGACCGCGGCCCTTCTCGGACTTGTGCTGCTGGGCATTTTTGTCGGACGCAATGCGCAGGCGCTCGCCGCCAATTTCGGCGCAAATTTCTGGCGCAACGCAGGATGGCACTCGTTTCATCCAGTGCAAGTGGGCGTCGGGGGGCCCATGGTGCTGGTGGGGACGTTGACGATCGTCGCCGTGGCCCAGGTCGGCTCGCTGTTCTCCTCGGACGCGTGGAACAACATTACCTTCACGGCAGCCGAAGTACGCAATCCCAAGCGTAATCTGCCGCTGGCGTTGGCCATGGGAACTGGCGCCGTAACTTTGCTGTACGTGCTGGCAAACGTCGTTTACCTGAGCGTGCTGCCACTGGCTGGCGACGCGCATGGGGCGACGATCCTGGCGCGCGGAATTCAGCATGCCTCGGAAGATCGGGTAGCCACCGCGGTTGTCGCGCAGATTTTCGGCTCGGGCGGCGCCAAGCTGATGGCTATCGCCATCCTCATCTCGACCTTCGGCTGCAACAATGGGCTGATCCTCGCCGGAGCGCGGGTCTACTACGCCATGGCCAAGGATGGGCTGTTCTTCCAGAGCGCCGCCAGACTTCATCCCAAGTACCACACCCCTGCTCACTCGCTGATCATGCAGTGCGTCTGGACATGCATTTTGTGTATCTCGGGCAGCTACGGCCAGCTGCTTGACTACATCATCTTCGCGGTGCTGGTGTTCTATATCCTGACAATCAGTGGTTTGTTCGTTCTGCGCGTCAAACGACCTGACGAGCCGCGTCCTTACCGCGCCATCGGATATCCCGTACTCCCCGCGATGTACATTTTGATCGCCACCTTTATTGATGTAGTCTTATTGCGTTATAAGCCGCAATACACGTGGCCCGGCCTGATCATCGTCCTGCTTGGCATCCCCGTGTACTTCCTGTGGTCGAAGCGCAATCCGCAAGCGAGAGCGCGAGCCTAGTTGTGAGAAGAGGCAAACCTTAATGGCCGATTTACTAAAGTGCAAACCCCTGGACATGCTGATGCACGAGGCATCGGAGACAGGGGAACATAGTCTTAAGCGGGCCCTCGGCCCCGTGAACCTTATTACTCTTGGAATTGGCGCAATCATTGGCGCGGGAATCTTCGTGCTCACCGGGTCGGCAGCCGCGAAATATGCGGGCCCGGCAATCGTTCTTTCCTTTGTGCTCTCGGGAATCGCGTGCGTCTTTGCCGGGCTTTGCTATGCGGAGTTTGCTTCGCTGATTCCCATCGCAGGTTCGGCTTACACCTACGGCTATGCGACCTTGGGCGAGTTGTTCGCCTGGATCATCGGATGGGATCTCATCCTGGAATATGCTTTCGGAGCTGCGACGGTGGCCTCCGGCTGGAGCGGCTATCTCTTAAGCTTCCTCGAGGACTTTGGAATACGTATTCCGCCTCGCCTTACGCTGGCGCCCAGCGAGAAGCTGGTCTTCTATGGCGGCCATTGGGAGCATTATGAGCGTATCAAGGCGACCCTGGCCACGCAGCACATCAATCCTAATACCCTTCCCACGCAAACCGGCTTGTTCAATCTGGTTGCATTTCTGGCCATCGTCGGCGTCACCATTATCTTGGTGATCGGCATCAAGGAATCGGCCAACTTCAATTCCGGAATCGTGATTGTGAAGTTGGCCATCGTGGTGATGTTCATCGTGATTGCCGGCCTGTTTGCCCTGAAGCATCCCAGCCTGGTGGCGGCTAACTGGCATCCCTTCATTCCGCCCAACACCACAGGAGCCTTTGGACATTATGGTTGGTCCGGTATCGCGCGAGCGGCCAGCGTAATCTTCTTCGCCTACATTGGATTCGATGCCGTTTCCACCGCTGCGCAAGAAGCCAACAATCCTCAAAAGGATATGCCCGTCGGCATCCTGGGATCGCTGGTCATCTGCACCGTTCTTTACATCCTGGTTTCGGGCTTGCTGACCGGAATCGTTCCGTATGCTGACCTGAATGTTTCCGATCCGGTTGCTCTTGGCATCGATGCGACAGGCGTTGCCTGGGCGAAGATCCTCGTGAAACTCGGCGCCATCTTCGGACTGGCCACCGTGATGCTAGTAATGTTGCTAGGTCAATCGCGAGTGTTCTACTCGATGTCGCGCGACGGCCTGCTGCCCGAATGGGCCGGCGCGGTTCATCCGCGATTCCGCACCCCGTGGATCTCAACCTTGCTGGTGGGAGGATTCGTCGCGATTTTTGCCTCTGTCATTCCCATCGAGATTCTGGGCGAGCTGGTGAGTATCGGTACTCTGCTGGCCTTCGTGATCGTGTGTTTTGGAGTATGGATCCTCCGAGTGCGACGGCCTGATCTGCATCGACCGTTCACGACTCCCATGGTTCCGCTGGTGCCGATTCTCGGCATCATCGTTTCCATCGGCCTGATGGCGAGTCTGCCTTTGGACACATGGATTCGACTGATCGTGTGGCTCATCATCGGCATGTTCATCTACTTCGGCTACGGGCGTCATCACAGCCGGGTACAGCGAACTGTGCCGGACCGGGAAAAGGTCGAAGCAAGGTAATTGCCGGAAATCTTCTCTGACAACAAACGCCCTCTCGGGCAGGAGAGGGCGTTTTCCCGTTTCTGGCGAATGATTAGCGGATGAATTTTATTCGCGCGGAAACGAACTCAATTACATCGACGACTGATATCCTGCGCGGTATCCCTGCGCAAATGCTGTGCGGTCGGCTTCGCTGCTCCAGCGGCCGCTGCTGATATGCGGCGTCATACCCTGCTTCGCGCTGAGCTTGCCTAGATACAAGCCATCGCGAAAAGCGGCGTTGCCGGCCTGGGCTGACGCGACAGAGGTTGCCTGGTCGTTTGCGGTCGCGCGATTCGAAACTGCCGCTCCCGCTCCAAAGGAAATTGCCATCGTCAAAAGGTACGTCGCAACTCTTACCATAATCCTTTGCTCCCTCTTCTTCGTTTGTCTGGCTGCGCCAGCTGACTACTTAGCTTTCGAAGTGGTGTTTAGGTGATTAGACTCGATTGGCGGAAATGCGGCGTAAAGAGGTTGTAAAGGCACGGTAAAGTTTGCGAAGAAATCCGGTTGAAGAACAAATTTACGCGGAAAATTTGTACCCTAGCCCTGGCACAGTGACGATCAGCTGTGGTTGTTTGGGGTCGTCCTCAAGTTTTTGCCGCAGACTGGCCACGTGCATATCCACCGTTCGAGTGAAGGTGGCGGCGTTGTAGCCCCAGACCTGCGTCAGCAATTCGTCACGGGAGAGAGTTGCACCGCGATGTTCCAGGAAGTATTTCAGCAGCTGAAACTCGCGTGCTGACAGGTTCACAATCCCTTCATCGCGCGTGACCACCGTTCCCCGCAAATCGATGCGAAGCCGTCCCACCTGGTAAACGTGTTCCGGCGCAACTGGCCGATTGGGCGAGCGGCGCAGCAACGCTTCGATCCGCGCCATTAGTTCCGCCATATCGAAGGGCTTGGTGAGATAGTCATCGGCTCCAAGCTTTAATCCGACGACCTTGTCCACCGTCTGACCGCGTGCCGTCAGCACGAGTATGGGTGTGGTTAAACCTGCTTGCCGGATATCGCGGCACACATCGAGGCCGGTTTTCTTCGGTAGCATGAGGTCGAGCAGAATGAGCTCTGAGGCGCCGCCGGTTGCTTTGCGAAGACCATCCTCACCGTCGCACGCACATTCCACCGCGTAGCCCTCCGCCACCAAGCGGTCCGAAAGCGTAATGCGCAGTGCTTCTTCGTCTTCAATCACCAGAATTTTTTCGTGCATCGCTCCCCGATCTAAGTTGCTTTGTTCTCCGAAACAGCTCCCGCGGAGCTCTCGGCGGAAGCTGGCGCGACCGGAAGGCTCAGAAGGAACGTGCGGCCCGCGCCTTGCGTGCTGCGCACGGTGAGCCGGCCTCCCATTGCTTCGGCTATGCTTCGCGCCAACGGCAGACCAAGTCCCGTGCCGTGAATCTGTGCCTCGGTTGCGCTGGGACTGCGATAGAACGGCTCGAAGATTCGTTGCATCTCGTCCTCGCTAATTCCCGCGCCGTGGTCTTCAATACTGATCTCTACTTCCTTAGCCGCCCCTCCTTCCGCTGCCATCGCACGAATACCCATCCACTTCGCCGGCCCACCATACTTCACCGCGTTAGTGATGAGGTTTTGGAGCACCTGCGATAACGCCGTGCGGTCGCCTAAGACCGGTTGCAGGTCAGACGCTATGAACTGCTCAACCGTAACGCCGTCCTTGCGAATGAACTCTTGGGTGTTTCGCAGAGCCAGTCCGATGACCTCAGGTACCGCAATTGCAGTCAGAGCGTGATGCGCGGTTCCTTGCCGCGTAGCCGCAAACAGCAGGATCTGCTCAATCAGGTCGGAGAGTTGTCGAGACTGGCTCTGAATGATTGCTCCGTAGCGAGCCAGCTGCTCAGGTCCCTGCACAACCCCGTCGGCCAAATTGTCTGCGGCCGAACTGATGACCGCCAGCGGGGTGCGCAATTCATGCGAAACCGCAGCTAGAAAGTTGATCTCCTTGTCCGCCAATTCCTGCGCTCGCCGGGTGGTGAAGGCAAGCAGCGCCGTGCTGAGCGCCAGCAGAGCTATGGCGGCAAAGCTGATGCCCAAATTGCGCCAGCGCAACCGGAAAGCCTGCGACGCTAGCGATCCATTGCGGTGCCATACAATCAGGTCCCAGTCAGGCTCCTCACCATTTTCGCTGATAAGCGGGAACCAAAGTGGCGGCGGTCCACCTCGTCCAGGCTCGCCGTGCCGTTCGTCGTCGTTGGACTCAGCTGCAAGGTTCTTGCCCTGCAATCCCAGCACGATCTCCCGCTGATGCCGTGAGCCAAGCACGTCCATAACTGCGTCGGCGGAGTTTTCGTCCCGTTGCGCGAGATCAGGACTGGTTGCGAAAAGCGTCTTGTGCGTGTTATCACCAGCTACCAGTGCAACCTGGTATTCCAGGCCGCGAGGGCCGCTGAAGTATCGCCGGGTTAAGGCCGGCAGTACCTGGCTGCGCAACACGTTCTGATTCAGTTCCACCACGATCCAATCGGCAACCTTCTGGCCAGCCTGACTCGCCGGAATTCCTTTCGGGGCTTCGCGCGCGATAGGGTGAACCAGAGCCGGAACGTTCGCATCGAACAGCCACCCTGCGAACGGCCCTGGGCCGGTCTGATCACGAAAGGGCCTGGAACGATCTTGTGTCGGACCAAAGGACTTTTCCGGCTCCGTCGAGGCAGCTAGAGTGAGGTCGAAACTGCCCGACTTCGTCTCCAGTACCTTTCGCAAAGGCTCCAATCTGGGGGACCATTCGCCCGGCTCGAATTGCCGATTCGCCGGATTCAGGCGCAAAAGTCGTGGTCCACCGTTTTCAGCCAGCTCCCAGATCGATAGGTTGGCCGCGAGCGTAGGATATTCAGCACTCTGCTGCCACTGCTCGAAGCGTATTGCGTAAACACTTCGAGACTCGGGCGAAGAAAAATCGGGATTGATGCGGAGCGCTACGCAAATGTCGGACAACTGGTGGAACAACTCCATGTGCCAGTCCAACATTGAGCTGCGCAGCAGCGAGGCCATCCGTCCCGTGGTAGCCTTCATCGCCTGCTCGCTCCAGACATACTGGAATACCGCAAGCAGCACTAGCGTGGCCCCAACGGCGACCAGCACCGCGGACGACAATCTACGCTGCCGGTTCGGCAAGTTCATCTCTGGGTTTTGAACCCGCTCTCCTCCGTCGGTGCTGTCCTGTGTCGAATCGCGTTGGTGGCGTATCTTACCCACGCCGGACAACATTCGCAACCTTCGCTGTGGCGCGCCCTAATCTCTTGCATTGCGCTTTCCCGCGCCCATTGCCACAATTGCCTGGTGAAGCCGCTCTTCAATCTGCGGATCCTCTTTCTGGCGCTGCTGACTCTGGTGCTCATCGGAGTAGCCGGATTCCACTTCCTGGAAGGCTGGTCGTGGTTCGACGGCTTCTACATGGTGCTGACCACCATTACCACCATCGGCTACGGCGAGGTACATCCGTTATCGCCAGCCGGACGGATTTTCAACACTTTCATCATCATCACCGGCGTGGCCCTGGTGCTGCTGTTCTTCGGCGCGGCGACGCAGGCGTTACTGGAATTCGAGCTACAATCGGTTTTCGGCAGGAGACGCATGGACCGCGAGATCAGCCGGCTGACGGACCACTTCATCCTTTGCGGTGCCGGCCGCGTTGGGCGCAGCGCGGCGCGGGAGTTGGCCCGTAAGCCATTGCCGTTTGTCGTAGTTGATACCGACGCAGCCAAACTCGCCCGCTATTCCGATGAAGGCTGGCTTACACTGACCGGTGACGCTACTCACGCCCATGTACTGCGCCAAGCTCGCATTGAGACCGCGCGGGGTTTAGTTGCCGCCACCACCACAGATGCCATCAACGTCTACATTATCCTCACCGCCCGCAGCCTGAATCCCAAGCTGAAGATCATCGCTCGCGCCAGCGAGGAAGAAGCCGAGAAGCATCTTCTGACTGCCGGCGCAGACCGCGTAGTTTCGCCTTACAACTTCGCCGGTTACCGCATTGCACAGACCTTCATGCGGCCGCATGTCGTGGACTTCTTCGACACGGCCATGAACCAGCAGAAGCCGCTCGAGATCGAAGAGGTGCAGGTTCAGTCCGGGTCGCGTGTGGTGGGGAAAACACTGGAGAGTTCGCGCATCCGGCAGGAGATGGGCGTCATTGTGCTTGCCATCAAGGGAGAGGATTCGCATATGCGTTTCAATCCTGCCCCCGACGAGATGATTCACGAAGGCGATCATCTAATCGCCATGGGCGAGCCGGACGGCCTGCGTCGCTTAGAGCAGTTGGCTACGGAGCGGACATGAAGATCACCACTGCGGCCGAGATGCGCGAGATCGATCACGCCACCACTGAGCGTTTCGGCGTGCCATCTCTGACGCTGATGGAAAACGCCGGCAGCGCCGTAGCACAGTTCATATTGCAGAACTATGCGGGACCGAATCGCGTGACGGTAGTTTGTGGCAAAGGCAACAATGGGGGCGATGGATTCGTGGTTGCCCGCAAACTGCATCGTGCAGGTCGCGTCGTCGAAGTATTGTTGCTGGCGAGGCAATCGGAGCTTAAGGGCGATGCACTGGTCATGTACGAGCGGCTGCCAGTGCGACCGGTCGAGGTCAACAACCTAACGGAACTGGAAGCCGAGGAGGCGAGATGCTTGGCCAATTCCGACCTCATCGTGGATGCAATCCTCGGTACCGGATTTCGGCCGCCGGTAACCGGTCTCTACGCCGACGCCATTGATGCCATCAATCGTAGCGGCAAGCCCATCATTGCTGTGGACATCCCTTCCGGCGCCGATTCGGATGCGATGACACCTCAATCCGGTGACGGCATTGCCGACGCCGACGCAATTGTCACCTTCACCGCCCCGCGTCCTGCGCACGTATTCGGCAATCTCACCCGCGGACCGATCCTGGTAGCTCCGATTGGCTCGCCCGCGGAGGCCATCGTCTCCGCGCTGAACCTTGAGGTCACAACTCCCCGCGATTTTTCCGCTCTGCTCGCGCCTCGTCCCCGCGATAGCAACAAGGGCGTGTATGGACACGTTTTGGTCGTGGGAGGCTCGTTCGGAAAGTCGGGTGCCGCTGCCATGTCGGGCATGGCGGTGCTCCGTGCGGGCGCAGGGCTAAGCACAGTGGCCATTCCGGCGCGCGTGTTGAACAGCATCGCAGCATTCGCGCCCGAACTGATGACCGAGCCGTTGCCCGAGACTGCGGCGGGTTCCATCGCTCCGGCCGCTGCCGAGAGCAATCGCTTCATCGATTTAACGAAGCCGATGACCGTAGTCGCCATCGGCCCTGGGATCGGGCGTAACCCCGACACAGTGCGGTTCGTGCATGAAGCGGTGCACCAGACGAGGGTTCCCCTGGTTCTCGACGCCGATGGACTCAACGCCTTCCAGAATCAGACTAACCTGCTCGACGGGCGCCGCCGCCCGTTGGTCCTTACGCCCCATCCGGGGGAAATGTCGCGCCTGACGGGCCTCTCGATCAAGGCGGTGCAGGCGGACCGTGTCAACGTCGCCCGGAAGTTTGCTCGCGAGCATCACCTGGTTCTGGTGCTGAAAGGTGATCGCACCATCGTCGCACTGCCGGACGGCTGCGCCTGGGTCAATCCCACGGGCAATCCTGGCATGGCGACTGGGGGTACCGGCGACATCCTGACGGGCATGACGGCCGGTGTCATCGCCCAAATGCCGCACGACTATGCCCGAGCGGCCATAGCCGCCGTTTACCTGCATGGCCTGGCGGGGGACGTCGCCGCCGAGATCATGGGAGAGCACTCCCTGGTCGCTACAGACTTGCTCGCCGGCCTGCCGGAAGCCTATCGCCGGGCTGCCCACTGGGCGCGTGAAGAAACCGCGCGCATCGGCTAAATCAGTCCATTGCGGAAATCCGGATTGTAGGGTTAGTAGTTGCGCAGCCTTTCTGGCCAACAGCCAAACCGCGCTCTTCGACGGCTGCAGCGAGTTGCACCGGCGGTTCGAAGGTGATGCCGGAAACCCGCCATTGATCGTTTGCCAGGTGCACTCTTGTCTTCGGTTCGCCTGGCATCGCTCGCAGTCGCCAATCACGTTTCAGGCATATTGAAACATGGCTGTAATGGCGAAAAGCGCGAACTGCTTTACGCTCAACCCACCAGCTCTCGTTTGCTTCTAAGATAGACATATGGTTTTACGTGTTCGCCACCTGCACTTGGCTCTACTTACTTTTCTGCTGTTACCAACCTTGGTTTTTGCCGATGCCGCGGCCTTCGATTTACCCGGGCCCCAAGTGGAAGTACGCGTTAGCAGAGGTGGCAAAGAACTTCCAATCGCGGAGGTTCCGAATCTGCAGGCGGGTGACAGGCTCTGGGTTCATCCGGCGTTTCCGCAGTCACAAAGCGCACACTATTTGCTGATCGTGACCTTTCTTCGCGGTTCGACGAATCCCCCGCCGGAACACTGGTTCACCAAGCTGGAAGCGTGGGACAAGCATGTACGTAGCGAAGGTGCAGTGGTGACGGTACCCGCGGGCGCCGAGCAAGCATTGTTGTTTCTCGCTCCCGAGACCGGCGGCGACTTCAGCGCCTTGCGCTCCACTGTCCGTTCAAAGCCAGGAGCGTTCGTTCGCGCCTCGCAGGATCTGAATCGAGCCAGCCTGGACCGCTCGCGACTGGATGCATATCTGAATGCGGTGAAGTACACATCGGACACCGATCCGAACGAGTTGAAACAACGCTCGGTGTTGTTGGCGCGCAGCCTGAACATCAAGTTGGACGACAAGTGTTTCGACAAGCCGACCGAGCAACAGGTGCCTTGCCTGATGCAAAACTCCGACCGACTCGTGCTGGACGATTCGCACAGCCAGTCCATGGTCGCCGAGTTGTCGGGACCGTCGGCCGACCTGGTGGGTCAGCTCAGCGCTACGCCTTGGGCCGGGGCCGGGTTCTACAGTCCTTATGTCGGAGCGATTGCGGACGTTGTGCGGCTGATGACAGCCTTCCGCACACCTGAATATCAGTACATACCAGCCTTAGCGCTACCGAAATCAGATGTCCTTAACCTGTTGCTGAATGCCGCTCCTTCGTTTCGCAAGCCGAAGTCGGTACTGGTGATCGGGCTGCCAGCAGTGAATAGCCCGCAGTTGCCACCGTTGCGGCCGGTCGATCCTAAATCGGTGGAGTGTCTGGAGAACTCGTCGCTGGTGCTGCCGGTCGAAGGCGCGCCGCTCGTATTCTCTACCAGTCTTGGCCACGACTTTGTGCTTCATGTCCGGAGCAAGTCGGGCGCTTCCATGGATCTTCCGGCGAAGGCCGACCCGGCCAAGGGTGGCTTCGTGATCGACAATCATGCGATCAAGAATGAAGGCTTGAGTCCGGAGGTGAGTGGGACGGTGCGTGGTCAGTGGGGATTCGAGACTTTCGAGGGTCCGACCTTCCATCTGCAAACTTCGCGCTCCGTTCCATGGACGCTCGCACCTGCCGACCAGAGCGCGATGGTCGTAGGGCGAGACGACGTGTTGCACCTGAAATCCGATGCGGTTGCATGCGTACAGAACGTCGTGGTGAAAGATGCCGGCGGCAAGACGATCAAGACAACTCACAAGGTCGTAAACCCGAGCGAGTTGCAAGTCGACGTGTCGTTGAAGGATGCCACAGCCGGCTTGCTGACCATGCAGGTGAAACAATTCGGTTTGGCGAAACCAGAGGAGGTTCTGCTTCACTCTTATACGGAAGCCGGACATCTCGACAGCTTCACGATCGATGCAGGTGATCATCAAGGCGTGCTCAAGGGAACTCGTCTGGATGAAGTCGCCAGTCTCGAGCTAAATGGAATTCAGTTCACCCCGGCTGGTCTGAATCGGGTGAATAACGAGGACGAACTGCATCTGTCCGCCTCGGCTACAGCGGAGGTGAGTGGCGTACGCGCCGACCAGAAGCAATCGGCGAAAGTCTCGCTGAAAGATGGCCGGACGCTGGATTTGGCGGTTACGGTTAACCAGCCGCGTCCCAAAGTGACGCTGATCAGCAAGAGTGTTCAGCCGGAGTCGGGCGACTCGGCAACCGCGATTCAGGTACAAGGTCAGAACGAACTCCCGCAGAATGGGCAACTCTCGTTTGCGCTGAAGACACAAGTACCGGCAACCTTTCCACGTGACGAGAAGATTGAAGTGGCGACGCAGGATGAGTCGGTAAACGTGATTCTGAGCGTCGCCGACGGTACCCTTATGCTGCAGGATTCTCAGACTGTGTTGGCGTCTCTCGATCCGCTGAAGAGTTTAGGGGCTTCGGCTTTCGGGCCGCTGCGTTTCCGGCCGATCGCCGGGGACGGCGAGAAGGGGGACTGGCAGCCGCTGGTGACGTTAGTTCGGCTTCCTGCGCTGAAAGACCTGCGTTGCCCTGATGCGGCCGACATGCCATGTACGTTAGAGGGAACGAGTCTGTACCTGCTCGACTCAATTTCTGCGGATCCGCAATTTCAGCAGAGTACGCCGGTGCCCGACGGCTTTGCGGGATCCACACTTAGTGTTTCGCGTCCCAGCGGCAACGAACTGTACGTCAAGCTGCGCGATGATCCATCCGTGATCCATCCGGTAACGGTTTCGGTGTTGCCGGACTAGAAAAAGGCCGATCGCGAAGTTGGATACGAACTCCTCCTGCAACCGAACTATTTTTGGCTTTGAGCTAAACGGACGACCATGAGCCGCCAGCCCCATGAACCAGGCGGCTCAGCTTTTGTTTCCGCGGAGTGCGGCAACGACAGGCTACTGGCTACAGCCAGGCACGGTCGGGTCCAGCATCACCGTGGAAAGCGGCTGCAGGTTCTGCTGCTTCAGTTGCGTGTTTACTACCGACAAATCTTGCTTCATCAGGTCGGCCCACTGTTGCGCCAGCTTCGTCAGGTCTTGGCAGTAGTCGCGATAGGCAGTCTCCATCGCTACCGTCGGCGCAGCATCAGCTCCGTCGACAGTCTCCGACAAATACGCGAGCTCTGAATTCATCAGCGTGAAGGTGGGCTTGGGCTTGCCACCACCTCCGAATCCGCGTTGCGCTTCCCCCTGAATCTTCCTCGCTTTGGCGTTGAAATCTTTCACGGCCTGCAAGGCGCTCTTGGTCCGGTCGTTCTTCTCCAGCGCGGTTTGGCGATCTGTTACTTGGTCCAACAGTTTCGCGGCGTTCTGGTGGAAGTTATAGCTCAGGGAAATCAGGCGGTCGACCTTGCGACTGAAGTCGAGCTGCTGCTGCAAAGCTGCTTCCGTAACTTTTACGCGCGGATCCATTTCGACGCTCAGCGGCTGCTTGAACGTCTTGCCGTCAACGGTCAACCTCACTTCATACTTGCCCGGGACGACGAACGGTCCTTGCGGCTCGGCATGGGTGCGCTCATAGAGCGCCGAGATCGGGTAAGTGTGTTCGATCGCCTCCGGTGCGGGATAACGCAGGTCCCATGCGTAACGGTTCATGCCCGTGTTCTTTGGCAGCGGTGTCGGATGGTAGAGCCAGTAGTTGGGAACTGGCGGAGGCTGCTCGTCATGCATTGCCTCGGGTGTGCTGGAGAGCTGACGAACCAACTGTCCGTGCTGATCGTAGATGGCGATCGTCACTTCACCCGACGGAGCCGATCTCAGGTAGTAGTCAAGAATCGCTCCCGTGGGCGGGTTGTCGCCTGCCGGCAATTCGGGCGGGAACGGGGTGTCCTGGTTCATGTCGTTGCGCACTCGGATGGCGGTCGCAGGCTGGAAGAGATGCATCTTGGACTTTGCGATCTTGTCATTAAGCTGTCGCAGAGGTGTCAAGTCGTCGAGGATCCAGAACGCACGTCCATAGGTCGCGGCAACCAGATCGTCGTCGTGCACCACCATGTCGCGGACGGAGACGGTAGGCATGTTCTGCTGCAACGTACCCCAGTGGCCGCCGTCATCGAAAGACACGAACGGGCCGGTCTCAGTTCCCGCGTAGAGCAGCCCTTTGCGCTTGGGATCCTCACGAACAACCTTGACGAAACTGAAATCCGGAATACCTGTCACCACTTCCTGCCAGCTCTTGCCGTAATCGCGTGTGCGGAAAATATGTGGCTTGAAATCATTTCCCTGATGATCGTCGACGGAAACGTAAGCCGTCGCAGCGTCGAAGTGCGAGGCTTCGATCATGGTTACTTCCGAGAACTTTTGCAGCCCGGCCGGAGAAATGTTTTGCCAGTTCGCACCGTTGTCGGTGGTGAGTTGCACCAGTCCGTTATTCGTTCCCACCCAGATTACCCCGGCCTTCACCGGCGAAAGAGAGAATGTCGTGATGGCGCGCCGGTCGGGCGGCCGCATGGTTTCTTCTTCTTCTTTGGTCTTCGGCTTCTTGCTCTCGGCTTCCTTCGTCTTTGTCTCTTCGGACTTGGATGCTTCCGGCTTCTGCTCTTCGGCCTTGGCCTCCTCTTCGGGCTTAGCAGCAGGAGCTTCCTGCTCCGGTTTCGGAGCCGGCTCGCCTGGCCGGTTCGTCA
This sequence comes from uncultured Acidobacteriaceae bacterium, assembly GCA_963796695.1. Taxonomy (GTDB): domain Bacteria; phylum Acidobacteriota; class Terriglobia; order Terriglobales; family Acidobacteriaceae; genus Bog-257. The sequence continues at coordinate 65,793 of CAWCMU010000005.1, forward strand.
AGTCTGGACTGATCGCCTTCCATGTCGCGCCCTCGTCGCTGGTCTCCAGCAGGAACTGCGTGCCTTCGTACAGGATGTGAGAATCCTGTGGTGAGAAGGCCAGCGGCGGATTTGTAGCAGTGCGGTAATCGCCATCGCGGCTCACATTGGGCGAAATGGTTTTCACCTGGCGATTAGTTCGATCGATGCGCCATAGGCCGCGCGCCTCGCCGCCGGCATAGACAATGTTTGGATTGTTCGGATCGGGGAGGATATAGCCAAACTCGTAGCCGCCGATCGGGTCCCAGTCGAGAAAGGTAATGGCTCCATAGTCTCCGCGGCTCAAGGTTGCGACCGATCCGCTGTCCTGCTGCGTGCCGTACACCCAGTACGGAAAGCGATTGTCCGTCGACACATGATAAATCTGACCGGTCGGCTGGTTGTACCAGGAGGTCCAGGTCTTGCCGCCATCCATGCTGATGGTCGCACCCTGGTCGCTGCCCATGATCATGTAATCGGAATTCGTGGGATCGATCCACAACGCGTGATTGTCGTCGCCGCCCGGCGCGCCTTTGTAAGACTCGAAAGTCACGCCTCCATCGGTAGAGCGGTAAAGCGAAGTCTGGGCAACATAAACAATGTCAGGGTTATGGGGATCCAGAAACACCCGGCTGAAATAGCCGTTACCCTGAATGCGCTGGTCCTCAGTGGTGCGCTTCCAGGTCGCGCCGCCATCGTCGGAGCGATAGAAGCCGCCCTGTTTGCGTTCCGAAACAATCGCATAGACGCGCTGACCGCCCGGAGCTACGGCCACGCCGATGCGTCCGAGGTGTGTGTTCTTGAGCTGCTGGCCGGTGACTTCCGTCCAAGTGTCTCCGCCGTCGGTGGTCTTGTAGATTCCGGCCCCGCCCGTGACCAACAGTCCGGCAAACGGAGTATCGGGGCTCACGTAGTGATACCAAAGCGTGGCGAATCCGATCTTCGGATTATCCGGAGCGAATGCAACGTCGATGGCCCCGGTCTTGTCGTCCTTGTAAAGAACCTTCTGCCAGGTCTTGCCGCCATCTGTCGTCTTGAAGACGCCGCGCTCGGCATTCGGCGCGAATGTGTGCCCCAAAGCCGCAACGAAGACGTCATCCGGATTGTGTGGGTCAACCCAAATCGCTCCGATGTGACGCGAGTCCTCGAGACCGATGTGTTGCCAGGTTTCGCCTGCATCCGTCGACTTCCACATTCCGTCGCCCTGATTGACAGCGCCGCCAACATTGCTCACGTCACCGGTTCCCAGATACACAATGCTGGGGTTCGAAGGGGCAACGGCTAGGGCGCCGATCGACGCCACTTTCTGCTTGTCAAAGATCGGCTTCCAAACCATGCCACCGTCGGTTGTCTTCCAAGCTCCGCCCCCGGCAGTTCCCATGTAGTAGATGGCCGGCTGGCCGGCAACGCCGGTTACCCCGGTTACGCGGCCGGCACGAAATGGACCAATCTGCCGCCACTGCATTCCGGAATAAAGCGAGGAATCGTATTGCTGTCCGAGCAATTGAGATGGCAGCGCAACAGCCGCGAAGAGAAGAGTCGCTGTGATCGAAAGCAGTACAGGAATGCGGCGTAGACGGGCGAGGAAAACGGGCAGCGGAAAGCCGCCCAGTACAAGCGTCATTCGTGAATAACCCCCAAAGATAAAGAGCTTACACCACAGGCGAATGAGCGCGGCAGCGGAAAGCTGCCTTCCGATTTTGAAGCCCTCTCGAATCGCTACAGAGCCGGGGCCGGTGGCGTGGGGTTCGACGGAGGGGCTGGTGCATTCTTTGGTGAAAGAACGGGCGGCATCTCGCACATGCCGCTATTAATCCACTTCTGTTTGCCCGCGCGATTCACCGTGAGAATTGTGACAGGCGGACCGACTCCGTCTGGATTCGCCGCAATTTCCAGGTCGACAAACTTCCTCGCCGCCGCGACCGTGTCCATGTGCGACCACTTCTTGTTAGCTTTCAGATAAGCGGCGATCTGCTGGTTAAATCCAGCGAAAAAGCCCGATGCCTTCTTACCGTCGATGTCGTTTGAAACCGCCTTAATACTGCCGTCGCTTTGGATCTTGAATCCGCGTGCGTATGCCACCGGCTTGCCCTGCTCGGTGCCGGCGAACACTACGATGGCGAACTCCCCGCCGTTGCGGCTGAAGGTGGCCTTGTAGAACTTGGGCTCGTTGTCGTGCAGATACTGAGCAATGTTCGTGACAGGCTCCTGTGCGACCTTGAGAAAGCCGTCAGCTTTGTTCAACAAAGTACCGGGCACCTCGCAGGCCTGATCCGCCAGATCCTGAAGATGGAAGTAGGGATCAGGCTTATTCAGGAAGCCAGCCATCGCGAAGGCGCAATCGGGCTTTACGATGAGCTTGCACTCCTGCGCCGAGGTCTCGGCATAGTAATGCTCAACCAGGCTGTCGGCCGCCAACACGATTCGGTGATGACGCTTGTCGTACAACGCGACCACTGTGGTGGCGGACGACGGAAGAACCGACAGAAGAACGGCGGAGGCGCTTAGGGCACAAATCAGCAAGTGGGAAAGAGAGCAAGTTATTCGCTTGGAAAGGGGCACCTGTATTGGATTACCAGATTTTGGGACCGAAGGCGAATCCGCCCACGACGGCTCCGGCCAACACCAGCCACGCCGGATTGACTTTGCGCGCCAGCAAGATCGCCAGCACAACCACGGCAATCGCCAGCGTCGGCCATCCGGTCACGGCGCCCTTGGCCAGGCTCAAACAACCCGCGAGCAGCAGGCCGATGGAGACCGGCGACAGGCCACGCTGAATGGAGTCTCTCCACGGCCACTTCTCCAGCTTGACCCAGAGCCGCCCGATAAAAAACGCGAGCAACGCGGTGGGTCCGAAGAACGCGATGACAACCGTAATGGCACCGGGAATGCCCGCCGCCCATTGCCCGATGGACACAATCATCATCATGTTCGGGCCCGGCGCAATTTGGCCCATGCTGTACAGGTGGATCAGTTGCGAGAAGGTGAGCCATCTATGTACGTCGACCGTCAGCACCTTCATTTCGGGGAAGGCAGCCAATCCTCCGCCGACTGTGAGAATTGAAAGGTAGGAGAACACGCGAATCAGCGGCAAAATCTGGTTCACGGCGTCACCGCCTTCGATTTGCGTGGGTGATACCAGAGGATCGCCAGTATTCCCACCGCGATCAACACCCGAGGAACCGACTGATGCAGGCGATCGACGCCAAATACTGTGAGCCCTACGAAGATGAGATCGTAGACATGCGCCATCGACTTCTTGCCTAGCTGCACAGTGGTGGCAAGGATTAGCCCCACTGCCGCCGCGGCGACACCTTTGAGCATGGCGGTCACTACGGGATTGTCGCCGTGGGAGTGGTAGAGCATCCCAGCGATGAGCATGAGGGCCCCGCCCGGTAAGCAGACGGCCACCAGAGCGGCGAATGCGCCCGCAAAACCACGCAAGTGATCGCCCACCAGCACAGCCATATTGGTTGCGTTCAGACCGGGGAGTGTCTGGCTGATGGCGAGATACTCGACGAACTCCTGATCATCAATCCAATGCCGCTTGCCGACCAGACCGCTGCGCAGGTAGGCGACGACCGCTCCTCCAAAACTTGTGGCCCCGATCAACAGGAACTCCAAAAAGATGTCCATCACCGAGATGTTCTTGCTCTCAGTCGGCACAGTGGTAGTGCGAGCAAGCGCAGGCTTGGCGACGGCGTTATTCATGGCTTTGAGGCGGGTTCCCTTTCAGGCGATACACCATTCCTGTCTTGGTCGTCCCCAGCGAAATCCAATCCTTCACTTCCTGTTGAAGCGAGATGAAGAATTGCTCCGAAAGCTTCTTGGGTTTGTCGTGAACTTCGTCTTTCCGATTGAACTTCAGTTGGTAAGCAAACTCGCCAACCAGAGGGGTGTGTTCGCCTCGGGTGCGCCAGAGAGCCACGTTGCAATGGCCTTCAACACCCTTGCCGAAGTCCAGATCTCCAAGCTCCAGAAGAACCTCTTCGACAATGGCTTCGTTTACCAACGTAACTTCTTCGTCCTTGGACTTCTTGAGAATGGCGAGTGCGGGAAAAACGGTGGCCAGTCCCCACATTCCCATGCGGTCACCCTGATGCATTTGACTCAAGCCGAAACCGCAGTTATGTGAGTACAGGATGCGAAACCCTCCATACTGATCTTTCAACGGTAAAGCTTCTGCTTTGAACTTGATCTGGTAAGCTCCGGCAATATTGGGACGAACATCCACCGCAGCGGCGGTTTTCTCGTCGGGATGGCGGAATTTGAAGACGATTTCCGGATCCCCAACCGGAAAGCCATCGATATAAGTAACCCTGCGCCGCAGTATGAAAGCGTTGTTATACAGGCGGAAGTCAGGCGTGTCCATGAACACGATTTCGCGGATATCCGGCCGGCGTCCGACTTTGGGGTCGGTAATAAATCCCACCTTCTGCTCTTTGGCGGCGCGTTGCACCAGCTTGCCGAATTCGCGGAAGCTATCTACCGAGGTAAACCGGTCCGGTTTCAGGATGAGCTTGGCTTCGAGATACTGCACGGGATCTAGAGGATGCCCGTCGCTATACTTACCTTCCGGCTGAATCGATTCGCAGGGCCACGCCTCGCTGGTTGCGGTCGCAGCTCCTGAGCTTGGTTTCACTCCATTCGCCTTCTTGTCTTCCTTGACGGCCTTGTTATCGTCTTTTGACACGGAAATACCTCCAGCAGCCCATCGCTGATCTGCGTGAATTATTCACGCAATGCACGCGCTAAGATACTAGGAAAACTTCCAGTAGGACCACTCGAGAATACACGCGAAAGTCTGGTTTCGCCGGGGGCTAATGGGAGTTGGTCGTTGCTCCGGGGCTAGCTTCGCGGACAGCATCCTGACACTCCCGCGCTGAGGTCAGCAATTTGTCGATATCGGGATCGGCGCGAAGTTTCGCCAGAAGGGGATCCGACAAAAGGTTCGAGTACGAGCAATAGTTGTTTTCGATTGCACTCCCCAGAAGGTGCAATGCCGCCGGCATCTTGCCGCAGTAAGCGAACAAAGCCCCTTCGTAGTACCAGGTTTCAGGATCCGGATCGGCGGGGTAGCTGGTCTCCGCATCATGGGCAATGCGGTCGAGATCGGACGCCGGCCGCAACTGCAAGCACGACTCCAGCAGATCGCGATGATAGCGCGAGGCCGTCGGCATGTGTTTCACCGCCTCGCGAGCCTCTGGAATCTTACCTTCACGCAGGAGCAAAGACGGAGCGACATACGCGGCCCATTCCGAACCGGCATCCAGGCGGATGAAATCCGCGGCCCGGGCGGTGTTACCCAGTTCCATGAAGGCCCAGGCACAGGAGCGGAAGATGTAATTGCCGGAATCGAGGGCGATGGCAATATTACATTCGTGCGTAGCCTGCTCCAGCATGCCGGCATACCGGTAGACATAGCTCATGACGAAGTGTGCCTGGGCGCTTTCCGGATGCCGCTTCACCAGCGCTTGCGCTGCTTCATAGGCCTTGTCCAGTTCTCCACGCTCAACCCGGTTGGTAATCAACTGCCCGGCAGCGACGGTGAGATTGGGGTCCAACTCCAGCGCTCGCTCGCAAGCCTTGTTGGAGAGCTGGAACATAGTTTCTCCGCCATCGGAATAGACAGAGTCGTAATACGCTCGAAGGCCTAAGGCTTCCCAGGCTGGCGCATAGTTAGGATCCATCTCCACCACATGCTGTAGTACGGCAACCGCATCTTTGTTTGGCGCCGGATCATGAGGGAGCGCCAGGCTATGCAAGTAGAGATCGTAGGCTTCGGGGTTTTTTGGTTGCGTTCCCGTTGCCAGCACACCGCCTGCAATTCCCAGGCTAGGCAGTAAGCCTTGGCGAATCTGGGCCGCCATATCCGATTGCAATGTAATCAGGTCTTGAGCGGGGGCGGTGAAGGTTGTCTGCCACATCAGGCGGTCGTCGTGAACGTTGATGGCTTCCAGCGTAACCAGCAGATTGTCACCCTGCTTCACAAAATGACCGGTCAAGACTGTGGCGACGTGAACTTCTCGGCCGACCTTTTGCGGGTCAACATCACCTTTGTCATACTTGCGAGTCAAGGACGACGGACGCACGTCCAAAGTGCGCGTGTAGGTGAGCACGTTCGCGATTTCGTCAGCCAGCGCGAAGCGCAAAAAATCGACACTGATGTCGCCGTTAACGTTCTGCAAGGGGAGCACAGCGATGGTGTTCGCGGCCGCACCGCCGCCAGCTCCAGGACGATGTTTGAACCACCACATCCCTGCCAGTGTCAGGACCATAATCAATACGCCGCTAACGGCGAGCAAAAGATACGTCAGAAGCCGGCTGGAAGTTTGAAAGGTGTTGGTCGCGATACGGTAAGGGAAAGGCGACCGTATCTTCCCGCTCGAAGTGAGCCCTGGCTCCGTTTCCCTTTTCAGCGCTTGCAAATCGGCCTTCAGCGCCAGCGCCGTGGGATAACGATTGCCGCGCTCCTTCTCCATTGCTCGGCCGATAATTCCTTCAAGATCGGGCGGGAGCCTGGGGTTCAGCTTGAGCGGGGAAACGGGTTTCTTGTTCAGCACTGCTTCGAGCGTGGTGACCGCATTATTGCCGGCGAACGGTTTTTGGCCCGTTGCCATCTGGTACAGCACGACGCCCAGCGAGAACAGATCTGTGCGGGCATCGAGCTCTTCGCCCCGAGCCTGCTCTGGCGACATGTAGACTGCCGTGCCGAAAATATCGCCGGCGACGGACAGCGAATCTTCCAGCGGCGTACCGTCACCACTCCACAACTCGCGCGACAGCTTGACTAATCCGAAATCAAGAATCTTGACCTGGCCGCTGTTAGTGATGAAGATGTTGGCCGGCTTGATGTCACGATGAATGATGCCTTTGTCGTGGCAGGCCGCCAAGGCGTCCGAGACCTGGATGCCGATGTCGAGAATCTCCTCGATATCCATCGGCCCGACGCGAAGCCGGTCTTTGAGGCTGACCCCTTCCAGCTTCTCCATCACAATGAAGGGCTGGCCGTTCAGATCTTCGATGTCGTAGATGGTGCAGATGCCGGGGTGATTTAGCTGTGAAGCAGCTCGAGCTTCGCGGATAAAGCGGTCAAGAGCTTTGCGGTCGTTGGCGAGGTTTTCCGGGATGAACTTCAGTGCCACATGGCGGCCGAGACGCGTGTCTTCCGCGTCGTAGACCAACCCCATGCCACCACCACCGAGTTTGTCCACGATGTGATAGTGGGAGACTGTCTCGCCGACCATGCCAAAGGCCTCGGTGCCGTTCGCGGTTATGTTAGGCCGCGTACGCAGTCGGGTCAACTCACCGAGGTCGAGTAAGAGGGCTGTTGCTCTGCGATTAGCCCTTGGCAGCCCTGCGGGCAGCCTGCATCACGGTTTTCTGCATGCGATTTTCGCCAGCCCAGTACAAGCTGATCTCGTGCCCTTCGGGGTCATTAAGGTAAGCGTGGCGCCAGCCCCATGGCATCATTTGCGGCAGCTGCGTAAAGAAAAATCCGCGCTGCTGAAGTTTCCGGCAAAACCCGTCAAGATCGCGAATTTCGAAGTACAAGCGCACTCCATCGCTGGAGACCGAAGCCCCCGGACCGGCCTGGTGCAGGGCGATGGTTCCTTCACCGCCGGGAGCGCGCATCCGCGCGTAGACCGCACGGCCTTCGTGACGGAAATCTTCGATCAGCTTGAACCCCAGCCAGTCGCGATAGAAATCGATGCCGCGCTGCACATCTTTGACGTAGATCATGGCGTGATTGAAGCTGAGCTTGCCGTCATTCTCCGGCGGAGCGGCGAAAGTCTTAGGAGCGGGCGGGGCTTGTTTGGCGATCGTTTTCTTGGTAGCAACCCGCTTGCTTGTCGGCTTTGCGGCACGGAGGGCCGTGCTCTTCTTCTTTGCTGTGCGTGATGCCGCCGTTTTCTTGGCCGGCGCCTTCTTCTTTGCAGGTTTTTTCATGCCTCACCCCGCGAGCGGCGCAAGTATGGTCGGGAGCGCCAGGGTTGTCAAGGTTTTGAACCTGGCGACCTGTAACGGTAATGTGTACTCAATTGCCGCTTCCTTGGATCTCTCGGCGACAACTTACTTCTTGTCGCGAGGCTCGTTGCGGGCGCGATTCTTGATCCAGATAGGCGTCCCGATAAAGCCGAACGCCGCGCGAATCTGGTTCTCCAGAAAGCGCTCATACGAAAAGTGAAGCTTTACCGGCCGGTCAGTGAACAAGATGAACGTGGGCGGCGACACTCCAGCCTGCGTCATGTAGAAGATCTTCACCCGCTTAGCCATCGGCACCGAAGCGCGTTCGAAATCCACGTGACTGAGGAATCGGTTCATCTCGCCGGTGCCGACGCGCTTGCGGCGCTCGCCGGCAACCAGTTTCAAGGTGGAGAAAAGCTTGTCCAGATTCTTGCCCTTTACAGCGGAGACAAAAACGACCGGAGCGTAGGAAAGAAATTTTAGATGCCGCCGAACCTGCTCCTCGTAGACCTCGCGGTCGGCGGGAGGTTTGCCGTCGGTCCGATTAGTCGTCACCAAGTCCCACTTGTTAATCACGACGATGACCGAGCGCCCGCTTTCGTGCGCATAGCCGGCGATGGTCGCGTCGCTGGCAGTCACGCCCTCGACGGCATCGATCACCATCAAGGCCACGTCCGCTGCCTCGAGATGTTTCCGCGCCATCACGACCGAGAGCTTTTCGGCCATCAGTTCAGTCTTACCTTTGCGGCGAATGCCTGCCGTATCGATGAAGCGATAGACGTCACCATTGCGGTCCATCAATTCATCGACAGCGTCGCGCGTAGTGCCCGCGACCGGGGAAACGATGGCGCGCGACGTCCCGGTCAGAGCGTTGAGCAACGTCGATTTGCCTACATTCGGTCGGCCGATGATCGCCACCTTCGTCTCAACCGGCGCTTCCGGCTCTCCAGACGCCCTCTCTTCTGCTCCGTCCTCATTCTGGTCTGCCATTCCGGATGAGGCCTTCAGTCCGAGCGGAGGTGCCTGCGATTCCCTGGTGTCGGCTTCATTCTCCGTTTCCGGCAAAATGCTGAGAACATAATCCAGCAGCTCGGCCACACCGTTGCCGCTTTCGGCGGAGATGGGGAAAAGCTCCTTGATGCCGAGACTGCGAAACTCCTCGGCGTAAGGCTCCATCTGGGGCGTGTCGACCTTGTTGACTGCCAGAAGCAATGGCTTACCCGTGCGCAGCAGCAAGCGCGCCAGGTCGATGTCCGGCGAGGCGAGCTCGGTTCGGCCATCCACCACTAGCACGACCACGTCAGCTTCTTCGAGGGCGACCCGTGCCTGGCGGAAGATTTCCGAAGGAATCAGCGCCTGATCATCCGGAATGATGCCGCCGGTATCGACTACCCGCAGCCTTCGGCCATTCCAATCCGTCTCGCCGTAGATGCGGTCGCGGGTGATGCCGGGCTCATCGCCGACGATCGAGCGGCGCGATCCCACCAGCCGGTTGAACAGCGTGGATTTGCCGACATTCGGTCGACCGACAACTGCCAACGTACCGGCGACGGCTGGCTCGTCCGGGCGGGGTGACATGCTGGATTGGAAGCGAACTCGAGTCAAGTAAACTCTTTCGGCGGCGGTGGCCCAAACAGCTATTATAGGGATACGTTCCTCGCGCCGTGTCTTCCACAACCCATTCCGCCGCTTTAGCCGCCCGCTTGCCGTCGCTCTATCAGTTCTTCGGGCCCGGCGGAGTGTTGTCTCGCGCCCATCCAGCATACGAATTTCGCCGTGGCCAATTGCAGATGGCCGAAGCTGTGGAACAAGCGCTACAGGAGAAACGGCACCTCATCGTCGAGGCCGGTACCGGAACCGGTAAAACTCTGGCCTACCTGTTGCCAATCATCCGCTCCGGCAAGCGCGTCATCATTTCGACTGGCACAAAGAATTTGCAGGAACAGCTCTTTTTCAAGGACGTCCCCTTCCTCGCCCAGCACGTTGGCGAACTGCGCGTCTGTTACATGAAGGGGCGGGGCAATTATCTCTGCCGTAAGAAGCTTTACGATTTGACGACGCAGCCGGTGCTGAACGGGCTGGAAGAGATCAATCAATTTCGCATCATCAGCGACTGGGAGAAGACGACGGAGACCGGCGATCGAGCCGAACTGGCCGAGTTACCGGAGATCAGCCCTCTGTGGTCGAAACTCGATGCCCGCACCGATCGTTGCATCGGAGCCGAGTGCCAGCAGTTCGACCGCTGCTTCATCACCGAGATGCGGCGGCGTGCGTCGGAAAGCGACATCATCATCGTCAATCATCATCTATTCTGCGCCGACCTGGCGATTAAAGCGGCCGCTGATCGTGCACCGGATGCCGGCGTGCTTCCCGATGCGGGGATCGTCGTATTCGACGAGGCCCACGAACTGGAAGACGTCGCGGCGGATTATTTCGGCGTGACAGTCTCAAACTTTCGGGTGGACGAACTTCTGCGCGATGTCGAAAACACCTTGCGCCGGGCCGATATTCCTGTCGCCGATGTGCTGATGGCCTCGGGACGGGTGCGCGAGCATTCGCAATTGTTTTTCTCGGTGATTCCTGCCGGGCGAGGGGCGATTTGCCTTCGAGAACCGCGCTGACTTCCTGGAAGAAAATGGCGACGAATATCTCGGCCTGCAGAACGCGCTGATGAATCTTTACACCGAATTACAGGCTATCCCGAAGAAGCCCGACGAGGTACACGCCATGTCGCGTCGGGTGGACGAACTTCGTATGCAGCTGGGTTTTATTCTGGAAGCCCAGGAGCGCAACACGGTGTTCTGGGTTGAGAGACGCGGCGACCGTCGCGGTGGGCATCACCAGCAAAGCGTATTCTTGCAGGCCACGCCTATCGCTGTGGCGGATATTTTGCGAAACACGTTGTTCGAGCACTTGGAGTCGGCTGTGCTCACGTCGGCGACTTTAGCGGTATCTGGAAACTTTGAGTACATTCGCAGCCGGCTTGGCCTTCAGCATGCCCGTGAGCTGGTTGTCCCCTCGCACTTCGATTACGAGAGCCAGGCGCTGCTGTACGTCCCGCCCGATCTGCCGGATCCGCGAGACCCTCGCTTTGTCGAGCGTGCCTCCCAACGAGTTCGGCAACTGCTGGAGATCACCCGAGGACGCGCGTTCTGCCTGTTCACCAGTTACGCCCTCATGAATCAGTTGTATGAGCGGCTGCTCGGAGAACTGAAATTCCCCATGCTGCTGCAAGGCAGCGCACCAAAAAATGCTTTGCTGGAGGAATTTCGCCTGACACCAAATGCGGTGCTGTTCGCCACTTCGTCCTTCTGGCAGGGAGTGGATGTGCAGGGCGAGCAACTAAGCTGCGTCATCATCGACAAGCTGCCGTTCGCCGTGCCCAATGACCCGGTCGTTGCGGCACGCATGAAGGCGATCGACGACGACGGGGGCAACGCATTCTTCGACTATCAAGTCCCCAGCGCGGCGATCTCGTTGAAGCAGGGGTTCGGGCGGCTGATTCGTTCGCTGCATGACCGCGGGTTGTTGTGCCTGCTCGACAATCGCATCTTGAAGAAGCAATATGGCCGGGTGTTTCTGGGCAGCCTGCCGCCATACAGCCGGACGACGGATATAAAGGTGGCGGAAAGTTTCTTCGCTGTAACCGAAGATCTTTCGCAGTAGCACGGCGGGAAAAACGAAAAAGTATGTGGCCCGCCTTTCAGATGAGACGCAAACCACGACCAGCAGTGACGCGGAGAGCACCCAGCAGGTAAGCTTATGAAGCAAGGAGAGTGTAAATGGCGCAACTGATGAGAACTTCAAATCCGGCGCTGAGCGGCGATACGTTCCGCACGGGCGAAGCCGCGTTCGGCGAAACCATGACTGTTTCGGGCACCGTGAACAAGACCGGTGTGCTGGTCATTCTTTGCGTCGCCACGGCAGCTTGGACCTGGAACCGTTTTTTTGCGGCGGCGGCAAGTTCCCCCGAGGAAGCAATGCAGGCCGTTGCTCCGATGCTGGTGGTTGGCGGCATCGGCGGATTTATCGTTGCGCTGGTCACGATCTTCAAGAAGCAGTGGTCTGCGATAACGGCTCCTCTCTACGCGTTGCTGGAAGGTCTGGTCCTGGGCGCAGTCTCAGCAATGCTCGAATTCCGCTTTCATGGTATCGCCATTCAAGCCGTTGCCTTGACCTTCGGCACCTTGATCGCGATGCTGCTCGCCTATCGCTCTGGCCTGATTAAGGTGACCGACAAACTGCGGCTGGGCATCGTTGCGGCCACCGGCGGTATCGCCGTGTTTTATTTTCTGCAGTTCATTCTCGGATTTTTTGGGGTGCACTTCACAACGATTAACGGGTCCGGCCCGATCGGCATCGGATTCAGCCTGGTTGTGGTGGTAGTCGCTGCTCTGAACCTTGTGCTCGATTTCGACTTGATCGAGAACGGCGCGCGCTATGGCGCTCCCAAATACATGGAGTGGTATGGGGCGTTTGCGCTGATGATTACGCTGATCTGGCTGTACTTTGAGATCCTGCGACTGCTGAGCAAGTTCCGCAGCAGAAATTGATGAGGCGGCTGTCGGTTTTCAGCTGTCAGCTATCACCAACCAGCTAGACCCGTATAGCGCAAATATCAGCAGCGGCGATCATGCACCGCTCGATTGGATATAAATATAAAGGGCGCTCTCTGGCGAAACCAGAAGCGCCCTAATTGTTAGTGACGACCTATTCTTGCGTCGAATCCAGAACTATCGCATTTCACTTAGCTGATGAGCTGACAGCTGACGGCTATCAGCTTATGATCTGACAACCGACAACTGATAACCGACAACCGCTCTTCAGTGCCGGAAATGGCGTACGCCCGTCAGGACCATTGCCAAACCAAGCTTGTTTGCCGTGTCGATAACTTCCTGGTCGCGCACCGAGCCTCCAGGCTGGATGATCGCGGTCGCCCCCGCTTTCGCGATTTCCTCCACCCCATCCGGGAAGGGGAAGAACGCGTCCGAGGCAGCGACCGAGCCTTTGATGCCCAGCACCGACTTCATAGCGCCGATTTTCGCCGAATCCACGCGGCTCATCTGTCCGGCGCCCACCCCAGTACTCTGACCATTGCGCGCGTAGAGAATGGCGTTGGACTTCACGTGCTTGCAGACCTTCCAGGCAAACAGCAGATCGCTCATCTCCTGATCGGTCGGCTTGCGTTCACTCACGATTTTTAGGTCGGCTTGGGTAAGCGGCCGCATGTCGTTGTCCTGAAGCAGTACGCCCCCGGAGACGTTCTTCATAACCCACTTCTGTTCCATGGGAACCACTTCAACCAACCGCAGGTTCTTCTTGGCGGCAAAGACTTGTTTAGCATCGTCGTCGAAACCCGGCGCTGCAATCGCCTCGACAAACAACTTCGCCATCTCCGTCGCCGTGTCACGGTCGATCGGCCGATTTACCCCGATTACTCCTCCGAAAGCCGAGACCGGATCGCACTCAAGCGCGCGTTTGTAGGCTTCTAGCAACGTATCGGCAACCGCGGTGCCGCAGGGATTCGTGTGCTTGATGATGGCACAGACCGTCCCGTCAAACTCCTGCGCAAGGTCCCAAGCGGCCTGCAAATCGACGATGTTGTTATAGCTGAGCTCTTTGCCCTGGAGCTGTTTACCGTTGGCAATGCCCTTGCCAGATCCGTCGGAGTACAGCGCCGCGCTTTGATGAGGATTTTCGCCGTAGCGAAGATCCAGCGTCTTGTTGAAGGTGAGTCGCAGTATCTCCGGAAAACCGGAGCTCTCGCCCAGCCTAAATTCCGCACCTTCGCTTTCCGGAGCGCCGATGCGTTCCAGCGTGGACGCGATTGCGCTGTCATAGGCGGCTGTAGTCGCAAAGGCTTTCTGGGCCAGATGCCACTTCGTCTTCAGCGAAAGCCCGCCTGCGCTCTCCATTTCCAGGGCGATGGCATCGTAATCCGCAGGCGAGGTGACAATGGCTACGTCTTGAAAATTCTTGGCAGCTGAACGGACCATGGAAGGACCGCCGATGTCGATGTTCTCAACGATGTCTTCGAAGTGCACGCCGGGCTTGGACGCTGTCTTCTCGAAGGCGTACAGATTTACGACGACCATGTCGATCGGTTGAATGTCGTGCTGCTTCACCGCCGCACGATGCTCTTCTTTGCTGCGAATGTGAAGAATGCCTCCATGCACCTTAGGGTGGAGAGTCTTCACGCGCCCGTCGAGCATTTCGGGGAAGCCGGTAAGATCGGAAATATCTTTTACCGTGATGCCGGACTCGCGCAGAAGCTTGGCCGTGCCGCCGGTCGATAGCAACTCCACGCCCATGGCGTGCAACCGTCGCGCAAAGTCGATAAGGCCGGTTTTATCCGTAACACTTAAAATTGCCCGTTGAATCTTTTCCATAAGGTCCTTTCCAAGAGTGCTTCACGTGCTTGCGACTTTTGACCGAAACCTGTTACGGGGCAAAAGAAAGAGAATGCTGCATCCACGCGTGAGCCGCTAACCGTTTGAGCTTAATGGAGATACCGTGCCTGTATCGATCGGCGGCGTTTAGCCATTCGCAAAAGCAACTATTCAGAATAACGCATTCCGCAGCGGAGCTGTTTTGCATCTAAAACCTGTGAATAATGCAGAATATGATCAGCATCGTGATTGCGGATGATCATGCTGTTTTGCGGGAGTCGCTTGCATCGTTGCTGCAATCGCAACCCGACTTCCAGGTGATGGGCGCTGCCGCGAATGGCGAAGAAGCCCTGCGCCTGGTTCAGGAGCACAAACCGCAGGTGCTTGTGCTCGACCTGTTCATGCCGGAGAGCGACGGGTTTGAGGTGCTCCGCACGCTTGAGCGTGCCGGCAATCGCGTGGCTTCCGTAGTGTTAACCGGCTCCGAGAGCCAGAACGACTACGTACAGGTCGTTCGCCTGGGAGCTCGCGGTCTGGTGTTGAAGGCCGACGATCCGAAGAAGTTGTTTTCCGCGATTCGGTCAGTGGCAGACGGCGACCTCGCCTTCTCCGATGAAATAGCGCATAGCGTGTTGGACGCGATGGTTTCCGATCAACCTTCCGTCCCGAACTCTATGACTCGCCTGTCTGGACGCGAGCGGCAGATTTCCTACATGGTGGCACGAGGTATGAGGAATCGCGATATCGCCGGCGAGCTTAAGATAAGCGAAAACACCGTGAAACGGCACCTCCAAAGCATCTTCTCGAAGACGGGCTCTCGCGATCGCCTTGAACTTGTTGTACTGGCGCTGGCCGAGATTGGGAAGGCCGCCTAGGTCAGGAAAATCACGAAGCGGAGCATCGCCTCTCGAGAATACTTTTCGGGTTGAAGGCTGCACGGAGTAGCGTCGGAGTTAGGGTTATCTGCCGGCGTTGGCGGCCATCTTCTTCACCATGGCGATCACCAGTTTGCGGTCGCTGTCATTCAGGTTAGGTGAATAACGGCGTAATTGCGTCAGGAAGCGGACCTCGTCTTCGGCCAACTGCGGCACCGCTTTGCTTCCGTTTTCACCAGTTCCATCACTAAAAAATCTTGCCAGCGGTAGGTCCATGGCGCTGGCAATTTTTGCCAGCGTATCCAGCGAAGGGATCGTGTGTCCGTTCTCAACCCGTGACAGGTAACAACGCAGCAGTCCAGTGCGCTTCTCGATGTCACCTTGCGACATGCCCTTTTGTAAACGGAAATTACGGATCGTCTCGCCGATATTCATGAGTGCTGTTTGTCCTGAAAGGGAGTGGCCATGGGTTGACTGCATAGTAACCACTGCGGGAGACAGTGGCAAGTGAATTTTCGCGATAAAGAGATATTTGCCCAGAAAAACGTTCCTAAGGGCTTAAAATTGAGTAACCTTCGAGGTAACACTCCGCGTCGACCTCGCCATCAAAGATCGGCCGCAGAGACCAGCGGCAGTTCCATGTACATCAATCCCTCGAGCTGGCTCCAGAGGGTCGGCCGAAACTTCGCGAAAACCGAATCTCCGATACATCTCCAGGGCAGCTTGCATGGAGGGCGGATGGGTGTCGAGCCGTAGCGATACGTAGCCGATGTCGCGTGCTACTGAGAGCAATCGCTCCACCAGCGCTAAAGCGAGTTTCCCTCCACGAAACGCCGGGCGAACGTAAAGCCGCTTCATCTCGCAAGTTCTTTCGAGCGGAAAAGGACGCAAGCCAACGCATCCCACCGGCTGGCCCAGGACCGTGGCCAGGAGCAACCTGCCTCGAGGTGGGGAGTAGATGCCGGGCAGCCCGGCGATCTCGCTATCAAGCGATCGCAGGCAATACTCCACAGGAAGCTGCGCACGGTACTCGCTGAACAGATTCCGCACCTGCTCAATCTGCACTGGAGTTGATGCTTCTACAATTTCAGCCACAGCCCATTCGTCCCCGAAGAGTTACCCCATCAGAATGCCGCCGTTCACGTTGAGAACGTGCCCGGTCACATATCCCGCTTCCTCCGATGCCAGAAAGCGCACGGCATGAGCCACGTCCATATCGCTGCCAGCCCTTCCCAGCGGAATGTTCTTCAAGATGCTCTCCTTCAATTCGGCGGGCAAGACCTCGGTCATCGCCGTCTCGATAAATCCGGGCGAAACTGCGTTGACGGTGATGTTGCGCGATCCCACTTCGCGAGCTACAGCCATTGTGAGTCCGATCAACCCAGCCTTGGATGACGAGTAATTCGCTTGCCCGACTTGTCCAATCTGCCCAAAAATGCTGGTTATGTTGACGATGCGCCCCCAACGTTGCTTCAACATCGAGCTGATAACGGCTTGCGTCAGAAGGTACGGTCCAGTGAGGTTCGTGGAAAGCACATCATCCCAGTCGGCTCGTTTCATGCGCATCACCAGCTGATCACGAGTGATGCCGGCATTGTTAACCAATATGTCAACTTTGCCAAAGCGTGCAATGACCGCTTTAGCTGTGGCCTTGATCTCGTCTTCGCTGCCTACGTCGAGCTTAAAGACGGCAGCCTCTCCGCCGGTGCCACCTATCTCGCGGCAAGCTGCTCGAGCTTCTCCTGGTTTCGTGCGCACAGCGCCACTTTCGCCCCAGAGCCCGCCAAAACAACAGCGCAAGCCCGTCCAATTCCCTGCGACGCTCCGGTAATCAGCGCGACTCGCCCTTCTTGTCCCGACATTCCACCTCCTGCATCAAGCAAAGCAGGATTATAACCATCGCGGCAGAGAACGACTTACGCGGGGTTCGATCCCCGCCGAAAGCTAGCGAATTAACGCAGCCGTTCCGGAGCCCAGAAGAGCACCTTAAGTTCCCGCGCAAAGTAGGCCAGATCGGGCTGGGATGGAAGTTGAAGTCCAGTGGATTGCGCCATGGTGTTGGTTTGAAGATCCATCTCTGCATCCTGCAGGGTCCAAGGCAAATGGTGGATTTCTGCTCGGTACAGGCGCTTGCGGCTGGTGACATACAGGCAATAACGTTCCGTGAGAAAGTGGTCGAGCGATCCGGGATGAGCCTGAAACGTTTTCGGTGAGGCCGGGCCATACGAACATTTCAGTTCGGCGGGCTTCGGGCCGTGCTGCCGTTTAGAAACGTACTCAATCTTTGTCCCGCCCCGGCCTTTCACCTTCATTGACGCTTGCCAGTAGGGCAGACGATAGAACACGCGTGCTCCCCAGACGGCTGACAAGTTGCTCGCGTCCAGGCTGAAGAAATACACCCCCGGCTTGCCGTCGTAGGTGACGTACGTCCGCACATTGATCTCGTCGAAGCGGGAAAACCACGGTAGCGACGGAACGCCGGGCGGCCGAAGATGATTGATCCAGAAGGGAGCAACCGTAACCCAGGCGCGTTGCTTGTAAGTATCGAGGGTCAGAACGTCCGGTACGACTGACCGGACAAGCTCAGGCTCAAGCGCGTAGTGCAGAAAGAGCAGGTCGTTCCAGCGCTGGGTCATGATCCACGGCGCGGTAGGCACCGGCCAGGGACGATGCGCAGTCGCAAACAAAATAGAGTCGGCGCCCACCCACTGCGTTCGGACGTCACCCTGCTCGGATAGGGCGGCTAGTGGAGGTTGCCTGCGTAGCGGCGTCAGGGCCGGCCTGCCCGCTGTTCACTCAAACCCTGCGAGTCGGCCAGAAGGGTTGCTTGATATTTCAATCGATCCGATCCTTTTTCGCGATTCCCACAGCTTCGACGTTGCCCGCCGATTCCATACCGCATATGATTCACCGCAATGTCACTCGGATACAAACCAGAAACCACCGACAACCACACGCTTGCTGACCGCGAACCCCGCACGGACGTCTACGCCGTACACGGCGCCGATCCTGAGGTACAAGCCTACGGTATGGCAAAGTATTCCCGTTCGGCACTCTCGATGCGTGAATCGCTGGCGGAAATCAACGACCAAAAAGCCGAAAAGTTTCTGAATACCTTTTACTTTCAGTATGGCCACCGCAGCATCGCAGATCTGGCCCATGTCGCTTT
This sequence comes from uncultured Acidobacteriaceae bacterium, assembly GCA_963796695.1. Lineage (GTDB taxonomy): Bacteria > Acidobacteriota > Terriglobia > Terriglobales > Acidobacteriaceae > Bog-257. The sequence goes on from CAWCMU010000005.1 coordinate 84,212, forward strand.
TGCCATGGAGAGGCTGTCGATTCTGGCTGCGACCGTTGCTGTCGATGAACCCCGCTGGGACGGCCAGGAGCGGTCCACCCGCTATCAGGACTTCCAGAAAAGCGGTTACTACGTTCCCGATTTTGCGGACGATTCCGAAGCCGGTTCCCTCTATCGTGAGACGCTTGACCACCTGTTCACCGAGTATCGCCACTTTTCCGAGGCGATGTTTCAGTATTTGCAAGAACGGAGCTCGAAGCCATCCGAAATGAAGCAGGATGCGTATGAGCGCACCCTGCGTGCCCGTGCCTTCGACATCTCGCGCTACCTGCTTCCCTTGGCAACGAACACTTCGCTTGGGCAAATCGTCAGCGCGCGCACCCTGGAGAACCAGGTTTCGCGTCTGCTCTCGCATACGCATGCAGAATTACGGCGACTCGGAGAACTACTGAAGAACGCAGCCCAGGAGCCCGCCTACAATGTGGGCCACGCGAAAGCTCGCGAGTTGTTGGAACAGATGGCCGACGAAGCACCGGACGTTTTCCAGGCAGCCAGCGACCTCTTGCTGCGCCCAGTGCGCGTGGCGCCTACGCTGATGAAGTACGCCGAACCCAATGCCTACGAGATTGAGACTCGTCGCGAGTTAAAGCAGGCTGCAGCAGAGTTATTGGCATCCACTGCCATCGAGCCCGCACCTCTCGTCGATTTGCTTGCCGACGATCCTGTCGAGGTCGAGCTTGCTACCACGCTGCTCTATCAATATTCCCATCATTCTTACCGGCAGATTCGCAAGATCGTGGCCGAATTAGCGGAGGCTCAGCGACAGGAGATCATCGCCCTCGGTCTGCGCCACCGTGGACGTCATGACGAGGTTTCACGCGCCTTTTGCAGCGGACAACAGTTCCGCTTCGACATTCTCATGGATATCGGCGGATTTCGCGACATGCATCGCCACCGCCGCTGCGTGCAAATTGTGCAGGACTACACGGCTGCGCACGGGTATGACACACCGGCGGAGATCGACGTCTCGGGACTCAAGCAGCGTTACGACTCAATAATGAATCGGGCGCAGGAAACCGTAGCCCATCTCGCAGCACGTAAGCACGACGAAGCGGAAGAACAGTCCCAATACGTCATTCCCCTTGCGTATCGCAAGCGCACGTTGTTCAAGATGGACTTGGCCGAAGCTATCTACATCAGCGAACTGCGGACGGGAGCGGCTGGCCACTTCTCGTATCGCAACGTTGCCTACGCCATGTACGAAGCGGTTGCCGGGCGGCATCCCGCGCTTGCGCAGTACTTTCGGGTAACCGATGTGCGCGAACCCGTCGATCTGTTGAAGCGATAACCAAGGATTGAATTGCTATGCAATCTCGCCAGCCATTCGTAATTCGTGCAACGTTTCTGATCTTCGCCGCCAGCGGCATTGCTCTTGGCGTGAGTTCCACAGTGCTGGCGCAAAATCAAACTACGACTCAGAAGGAGACAAAGGTGACGACTCATGCAACCGGCTCGTTTGAGGTAAAGCTGACCCCGCAGACGGACGACGAAATCCTCAAAGGTTCCACCCTTGGCAGAATGACAATCGACAAGCATTTCCACGGCGGACTGGAAGGTAGCAGCCAGGGTGAAATGCTGACAGGTGGAACGCAAGTGAAAGATTCCGCCGGCTACGTTGCCATGGAACAGTTCACCGGAACATTGAATGGACGCAAAGGCAGCTTCATTCTGCAACACAGCGCAACCATGAACCGCGGCGTGCCTACGCTCACGATCTTCGTCGTACCCGATTCGGGAACCGGAGAACTCGTGGGATTGACCGGAACGTTTGGGATCAAAATCACCGAAGGCAAGCACTCCTACGATTTTGAATACTCGCTGCCCGAACAGCATTAAAAGTGCGTCGAAGGGCGGTAAACCGAAGAGGTGCTTGCTAAGTGGCTATTATCGTTCGCAATACTATGCGCAGATTCCGCCGCTTAACCATGCGAATTTGGCCTTCATCAGCAGCTTCAAGCGATGATAATCACAAAGGAATGTGAGATACCGAAGTTCTAGTACTTTCGTTCTGGCTGGTGTTCGCTATTTCTTCGCTTTTTGATGATTACTGGATGTATAATAAGCCGTCAGTATCCATGCGCTTCTTATAGCGAATTGTAGTTTTCCAGCGCCTGCCTCACTGACCCACTGACATTTACTTTTACCTGTCCTCCCGGACGGCTGCGCCGGGATGGAGCAGCCAAGGAGCGGCACTCATGGCGGACGAAAGAACTGAAAAGAGCCGGGCAATTGACCTGACTCTAGCGCAAATCGAAAAGCAATTTGGCAAGGGCTCCATTATGAAGTTAGGGAGCAAGGGAGCGGTTGTCCCTATTTCCGTCATTTCTACCGGAGCCATTTCTTTTGACGCCGCTCTCGGCGTGGGAGGATTCCCTCGCGGCCGTGTGGTTGAGATATTCGGCCCCGAGTCTTCCGGCAAGACCACAATTGCGTTGCAGGTGATTGCCGAAGCCCAAAAACAGGGAGGGATGGCCGCCTTCGTGGACGCGGAACATGCGCTCGATCCAATCTATGCCAACAAGCTGGGCGTAGATGTCGATAATCTGCTGGTATCGCAACCGGATTACGGTGAGCAGGCGCTGGAAATCGCCGAAGCCCTGGTACGCTCCGGTGCAATCGATGTGCTGGTTGTGGACTCGGTTGCAGCGTTAGTCCCCAAAGCCGAACTCGACGGAGAGATGGGCGACAGCCACGTCGGATTGCAGGCCCGTTTGATGTCGCAAGCTCTTCGCAAGCTGACCGGCATCGTTGCCAAGTCGCACACTTGCCTGGTGTTCATCAATCAAATCCGCGAAAAAATTGGCGTTATGTTTGGCAATCCCGAGACCACCACTGGTGGCCGCGCCCTGAAGTTTTATTCCTCGGTCCGCATCGACATTCGGCGGATCGCCGCCATTAAAGATGGTGATGTGGTTGTAGGCTCGCGTACGCGCGTTAAGATCGTGAAAAACAAAACGGCCGCGCCCTTCCGGGAAGCTGAATTCGATATGATGTATGGCGAAGGCATCTCTAAGGAAGGCGATCTGCTGGACTTGGCTGTGAACGGCAATCTGGTTGAGAAGTCGGGGTCGTGGTTCAGCTACAAGGGAGAGCGAGTCGGCCAGGGCCGCGAGAATGCCAAGCAGTTCCTGAAAGCCAACAAAGATATCGCAGCCAAGATTGAGGAAGATGTTCGCAAGTCGCTGGGCCTGATCTCGGTGGAAGACAAGGCGCAAGCCGCCGTGGCCAATGCCGAGGCTGCCCCTACTCCAACTCCGAAACCGCCGGCCGGACGCAAATAGCAAGCAGAGTTCCGACGAACCCAGGAAGGGGTGTGTTCTTTCCAGAGCACTCCCCTTTTGCTTTTTGCTGTCGTCCCGTGATCAAGCTGCCCTCACGGCTGAAGGCGTAATTGCGAGTTGCATTCCGATTGCCTCCCGGCGCTAGCCAGAATAAAATCATCAAACGCAGAATCCCCCGTCTCCGAGGGCACTTGAAAGACATCGTCGCCATCTACCCCGGGTCGTTTGATCCAGTAACGAACGGGCATCTGGACTTGATCCATCGCGGCAGCAAGCTCTTCGATAAGTTGATTGTGGCGATCGCGCGCAATCTGGAAAAGGGAGAGTCCCTCTTCTCGATGGAAGAGCGCCGGAACATGCTCGTCGCCATGACTGCCGAGATGGACAATGTGGAGGTCGATACATTTGAGGGCCTGCTGGTTTCGTATTGCATCAGCAAGAACGCCAATGCAGTGTTGCGCGGCATACGCGCGGTTAGCGATTACGAATTTGAACTGCAAATGGCATTGATGAACCGTAAAATGGAGCCTCGCGTGGAGACAGTGTTCATGATGCCGGCGGAGAAATATTCGTATTTGAGCTCCCGCATTGTGCGTGAAATCGCCAAATTCGGGGGACCCTTAACTGGCTTGGTCCCGGAGATGGTGGAAGAGCGATTACGCGAAAAGATGGCGGAAAGACAAATGGCATCCGCAGAAACCCAATCCCTATGAAGGTCCAAAACATGACTGCTGCTGGAACTCAACTCGCCTCCTTCCTGACGAACCGCATTCAACGCATCGAAGTCTCGGCTACCATGGCTGTTGCCGGAGAAGCGGAGAAACTTCGCGCGACCGGGGCCGATCTTGTCGACTTGGGCGCGGGAGAGCCGCACTTTGCCACACCAGAGCACATCAAAGAAGCAGCCATCGCTGCGATCCGAAACAATTTCACCAAGTACACGGCGGTCGGCGGGACAGCAGAATTGCGGGACGCAATCGTGCAACGCCATGCGACGGACTTCGGCTCCGACTACCGGCGTGAAGACTGTATCGCTTCCGTCGGCGGCAAGCATGCTCTCTTCAATGCCATCCAGGTCATCGTCGATCATGGCGATGAAGTCATTCTGCCGGTGCCGTACTGGGTTTCGTTCAAGGATATCGTTCGTTATGCGGGCGGCGAACCGGTCTACATTCCTACCGATGAGCGACATGATTTTGCGTTGACGGCCGATATGGTCGAGCGTGCGATCACTCCGCGCACCAAGGTCATCATTCTGAATTCTCCGAGCAATCCTTCGGGCGCAGTGATGAATCCCGACGACATGGCTGCTCTTCTGCGAATGGCTCACGATCGCGGTATCTACGTCGTTTCCGATGAGTGCTACGTGTATCTGAATCACACCGGCCAGATGTTCTCGGCGGGATGCGTTCATGAAGTCAAAGAGCGTTTAATCATCATCGGCTCGCTCTCCAAGACCTACGCCATGACCGGCTGGCGGTTGGGCTATGCCTTAGGCCCCGCGCCAATCGTGAGCGCGATGCAGAAATTGCAAAGCCAGAGCACTTCCAATCCCACATCCATCGTGCAAAAGGCCGCGGTTGCAGCACTGACTGGTTCGCAGGATTGCGTCAAGCAGATGCTGGCCGGCTACGTCGCATTGCGAGATCAGGTTGTGTCCGGGCTGCGCGCCATTCCAGGCCTGACCTGCGCTGCCCCCAATGGCGCGTTTTATGCCTATCCGAATGTCAGTCACTATTTCGACCGCGGCGGCATGAATTCGGCCTCCACTGTTGCGCACAGATTGCTGCACGAAGCTCACGTTGTAGTAGTCCCCGGCGAGGGTTTCGGAACGCAAGACCACGTCCGGATTTCGTACGCGACTTCGCCGGAAAATCTGCAACGCGGCCTGGAGCGCATGCGCGACTTCTTCGCGAAGGTGTAGCGGCCGGTGCGACGCAGAACGAGGTATTTGCATCATTGCATTTCATGTCAGAACTCTACCCATTTCTGCTGATCCCCATATTCGATGAACGCCCTTGGGGTGTACGTGACCTGCGTCCCATCTACACCCAGCTTGTAAAGGATCCGGTGGGTGAGAGTTGGCTGACCTGGGGAGACAACCGGGTTGCGAATGGCCCGTTAGCCGGACGCTCACTTGACGAGCTTTGCAAGGAGTTCCGTCGCGACCTGGTAGGAACGGCCGCGTGCTACGAAGATCGCTTTCCGCTGCTGGCGAAGTTCCTTTTCCCCGGTGACAAGCTTTCCGTGCAGGTTCATCCGGATGACGAAGAAGCCAAGAAGAGCGGGCGGCCTTGCGGGAAAACTGAGTGCTGGTATGTCTTGCGTGCGGACCCAGGGGCTCGCGTCGCTCTTGGCTTGAGGCCTGAGGTCACGCTCCAGGAATTTGAGCAGGCGATCCACGACACCCGCGCCGAAGACTTATTGAACTGGATCGAGGTCCAGGCGGGAGACATGTTGTACGTTGCTGCGGGCACCGTACACACCATCGGAGGCGGCATGGTGCTAGTGGAAACGCAGCAGACTTCAGATATCACCTATCGTCTTTATGACTACGGTCGTCCGCGAGAACTCCACATCAAAGAAGGGCTGGCTGCTACCCGCGTGCATACCAACGCCGGGAAAGTAGTGGGAAGCGAACGTGACAGATCGAACGTGTTGGTGCGCTCACCGTTCTTTCAAGTAGAAAAGTTTCATTTGCGCGACGTGTTTCATTCCGAGGCTAGTCCTGACTCGCCGCATGTGCTGGTCGCGGTGAACGGCTCCGGAGTCGTAGAATCAAAAGGGATGGAGCCGGTCAGTCTCGCGACGGGGGACGCGGTCGTAGTTCCAGCTTGCTGGTGCGAATACACGTTGCGCCCGCAGTGGGACTTGGATGTAATGCGAATGTCCTTGCCCATAGGATCGGTCACGGAACCAGAAACCGTGATGCCACAATCCGTCAGCACATCATAACTTCACAACCAGTTAAGGATTCATTTCCGGTGCCGGACTCAACCAAGTTCAATTTTTATCCTGTCATTCTCGCTGGCGGACGTGGCACGCGTTTTTGGCCGCTGAGCCGCAAGCGCATGGCAAAGCAGTTGCTTCCGCTGAACAGCAAGAAGAGCATGATTCAGGAAACCGTCGAGCGTCTTCTTCCGCTTGCTAAGGCGAAACAGTTCTGGATCATCACCAACGAAGACCTCCGCGACCCCATCGTTCGCCAACTCAAGAAACTGAACAAGAAACAGATCCTCGCTGAGCCTGTGGGGAGAAATACCGCTCCCGCGATCGGTCTCGCCGCCTTCCTGCTGGCGAGACGCGATCCGAGTGCCGTGATCGGGATGTTTCCTTCCGACCATGTGATTTCCGACGAGAAGCGCTTTCGGAAGGACATTCTGCGCGCCGCTGAGATTGCGTCGCAGGGGGCGAACATCGCAGTCATTGGTATCCGGCCCACCCGAGCGGAAACCGGTTACGGCTACATCGAGACTGGCAGCGAGACGAATGAAGTGTTTCGGGTGCGGCGCTTTACCGAGAAACCGTCTGCTGATGTTGCCGAACAGTTCGTAAAGGCCGGCAACTTCCTGTGGAACAGCGGTATGTTCGTTTGGGGCGCCAAGACTTTAGCCGACGCGCTACGCGAACATCAGCCTAAGACGGCGCCATTCCTGGAGGAGATTGCGGCCAGCTACGGCACGCGCAAGTTCGAAAAGACCTTTGTCAGGCTCTACCCGAAATGCGAAAACATCAGCGTCGATTATGCCGTTCTCGAGCCGCGCTCGGCGAAGGGCGAGGGTAAGTCCGGCCTGTTCTGCATTCCCGCGAGCTTTGGCTGGAATGACCTTGGCTCATGGACGGCGCTTCACGAACACCGCACCGCTGCCAGTGGTGATCATTCGAATGTCATCGTGGCGGAACAAAGCTTCACGCTCAATGCCGAAGGAAATTTCATACATTCGAAGCGGAAGTTTGTCGCAGTGGTAGGTGTGAAGGACCTGGTGGTTGTGGAAACCGACGACGCCCTGCTCATCACCACACGCGAACATTCCCAGGATGTCGGTAAAGTGGTGAAATATCTGGACGAGAAGAAGCTGACACGGCTGGTATAAAGCAAGTTCGAACGACATTTAGAAAGTGGAGATGAGATGGCGGCAGAGATCAAGTTCGGGACTGACGGGTGGCGTGGCATCATCGCGGATGACTTCACCTTTGACAATGTGAGGCGCGTGGGTAACGCGATGGCCGCTTACGTTCACAAGAACGAAGACGTCAGCAAAGGCCTGGTGGTTGGATACGACACCCGATTCGCATCTCCGCAGGCGGCCGAAATCATCTCCGAGGTGCTGGCTGCTTCCGGCATTGCTGTGCGTCTGTCGAACGACTACACTCCCACTCCCGCGCTGTCCTACGCCGTTAAGAATCTGGGCGCCGCAGGCGGGGTCATGATTACTTCCAGCCACAATCCTTTCAACTGGAACGGAGTTAAGTACAAAGCGAGCTACGGTGGTTCGGGTACGCCGGCCATCATGCGCTCTATCGAGGCAGAGCTGGACTCGCCGCGCCAGGAACGTAAAGGCGGCAGTGTTACGCGTACCGATTTCAAGACGCCATATATCGCAGCCATCAAAGAGTTCGTCGATCTGAAAGCGATTCGGGATGCCGAGTTTCGGTTCGCCATCGACACGATGTACGGCGCGGGCCGGGGAGTTCTGAAAGGAATTTTCAGCGAGGCCGGAATCGATCACATCGAGATTCGCGGTGAACTAAATCCGCTGTTTCCTGGAATCAATCCTGAGCCCATCGCTCCGCACATCGCACTGCTTCAGGAGACCGTGATTCGCGAGCACTGCCAGGCCGGAATGGCGACAGACGGAGATGCCGACCGGTTGGGTGCGGTGACCGAAGATGGCACGTTTGTCGATGCTCACAAGTGTTTCGCCGTGATTCTCGAGTGGCTGCTGAAGCGCAAACAGTGGCCGGGCGAGATCGTACGCGCCTTCAATACTACGCTCATGCTAGACCGTATCGCGGCGAAGTACGGGCGAAAATTGCACGAGTGCGGCATCGGCTTCAAGTACATTTGCGACTTCATGCTGGAGCGCGACATTCTGATCGGTGGAGAGGAGTCCGGAGGCATCGGGATTCGGCGGCACATGCCGGAACGCGACGGCATCCTGAACTCGCTGCTCTTGGCGCACATCATGGCGGAAGAAGGCAAGCCGCTGGGCCAACTGGTCCGCGACCTGCAAAGGGAATACGGTGAACATCACTATGGGCGCCTCGACCTGCACCTGAGCAACGAAGTGAAAGAAGATGCCATGCGGCGCGCCCAAGCGCAGCCGGCCAGAATGGGCAGCTTTGGAGTGCAGAAAGTTCAGACACTGGACGGGGTCAAATTCTTCCTTGACGCACCGACCAATGGCAATGGTGCGCAAGCCTGGGTGCTGATACGGGCGTCGGGGACTGAACCTCTCTTGCGCATATACTCCGAAGCATCGTCACCGGAACTGGTTGCTCAGATCCTGAAAGAGACTGACGCGTTTGTGAATGCCGGGAACCGAATCGCCAGTCGTCTCGCCTTCGCATGTAAGATAAAAGAGTATTTGAGGGTTTCGGATAGAATCTGACTAATAAGATTATTGTGGTTATGACGATCAGGCGATCACTTGCGGTCGGGGTCACGCTGCTGATGCTCTGTGTATCGTCCTTTGCCTCGGTGTGTGAGATTAATTGCGCGCTGCCGCATTCAGGCCAGTACCGGCGCATCCTGGCCAGCAACTGGCTGCTGTCTCCGCATGTGAAAGCAGCCAGCCATGTCGCAGTCACACTGTGGGCACTCCATGGCCTGAATCGTTCAAGAATCACTCAGCCGCAAATTACAGCAACAATTCGAAATGCTCTGAGCTGTCTCCCTGCGGTCAGGCGATTCGTTTTTTCTGCGTCCTTCCAACACGCGCGATAACCCTGGTCGAGTGAGCAGGGTAGGCGTTGCGGCCGGTTGAGCTCCATCTTGCCGGCAGTGATTGACCGCGATCAACTGGCGAACCAGAATCACGCTCCCCCAAACTTGCCGCAAGTTAATCCCCTCTCGATCGCTCTGCGGATCTAATTCCTCTACGGCCGGTCCCGGCCACCGCTACTCGCGCCAATATTAACTTCGGGGACTGCCTATTGGTAGCCTCGGCCAGTCCATCTTCAATTATTTCAATTTAGCGAGTTCCTTATGAATAGCAGGCGTTCGTTTATGCAGCGCACGCTGGCCATTGGCGCCGGCGCTCTATCGTTCTCCAAACTTGCTTTCGGTGAACCGGCCAGCCGGAACCCCGACTCAGTGATTGTTGCCCCGCGGAATAACCATGCTGCTCACACGGCGGAATCGCCAGTATCGGTCATAACTCCGGACATTCCAAAACTGCCTTATAGGCTGGACGGTGAGGTGAAGGAATTTCATCTGATCGCCGAACCGGCGAAGCGCGAGCTCATGCCCGGCCGCGTGATCGACGTGTGGGGATATAACGGCGTGAGCCCGGGCCCCACGATCGAAGCCAATCACGGAGACCGGCTCCGCATCATCGTCGATAACCATCTTCCTGAGCCCACGACCATGCACTGGCACGGTTTGGAAATTCCCAACCAAATGGACGGCATGCCCTACATCAGTCAGAAACCCATCCCGCCGGGTGGGCGCTATGTTTACGAGTTCGCCGTGCACCAGGATGGGACGTTCTTCTACCACTCGCACGGTGCCATGCAGGAAATGATGGGCATGGTGGGCATGTTCATCCTTCATCCGCAGGTGAGCTATCAACCCCGGGTCGATCACGACTTCGGCATCGTGTTGCAGGAGTGGGCTCTTCTACCGAACAACAGCGTTCCTAACACCACGAGCATGGAATTCAATTGGTTGACCTTCAACGGCAAGGCAGGGCCGGCGACAACGCCGCTCGTCGTGCGCCTTAACAGCCGAGTTCGCCTCCGCATGGTGAACATCGGGATGGACCATCATCCCATTCATCTGCACGGCCACACTTTTGCCGTGACCGGCACCGAGGGCGGACGCCAGTCGGAAACGTCCTGGATGACAGGCAATACGGTGCTGGTGGGCGTAGCCCAATCGCGAGATGTCGAATTCGTGGCGAGCAATCCCGGCGACTGGATGGTGCACTGTCATCTGCCTCACCACATGATGAACAGCATGATGGACCTGCTGAGCGACCGGCCAATCTCGACCACCCCGCTTTCCCCGAAGCAGAGCGAGCAACAAATGCAATCGATGATGGCCGAAGATCATTCCATGGAAATGCCGGCTGCCGGCGAAACCCGGGAGATCTCGGCTGATGCCTCCGTCGTTCCAGGATTTCCGCAGGATGGCCTGATGGAAATGCCGATGGACAACGCCGCAGGGAACTCGCCCGAGTTCATAGAATTGCCAGCGAATTGGTCGGCAGGCATGCAGGGCATGATGACGTTGCTGCGCGTGATGCCCGAGAAACAATACGAGCGCTATCTCGCAGCCAAACGGGACGAAACTCCGCCTGATCGCTCCATACGACCCCAATCAGCACGCAATGGGAGGAGCGCAATGAAAACTCTTTGCACGACTCTCACGCTGCTTCTGCCACTTTTGCTGGGCGCTCAGGCGCAACAACCTCTGACAAGAATGAAGGAGGCGCCTGCGACGCAGGAAGAGAGTTCAAAAGAAACGTTACAACAGTGCCATGACGGATCAGATGCTGCCGGCCATAGAGCAACAGCAAACTGGCCCGGTCTATCAACTTGCTGATCTCGAACAGAAAGCATTGCAGCAAAACCCCACAATCGCTCAATCGCAAGCAAACGTGCGCATCAGTCAAGCGCACAAAATGCAGGCTGGGCTTTGGCCCAATCCGACGGTCGGTTATCTCGGCGACGAGATTGCCGGCGGCATCGGTGTGAACGGAGGTCGGCAAGGCGGCTTTGTCGAGCAAACCATCATTCTCGGGCGCAAACTCTACCTGGCGCAGCGGGTGGCGGGATCCGAAGTAAAAATTGCCGCGCTGGAGCAGGAAGAACAACGTTACCGTGTGCAGAACTCTGTAAGGGCGGCCTACTATCGGACCTTGGCGGCGCAAGAACTCGTCGCCCTCGCGGACCGGTATGTGAAGCTTGTGGAAAAGACGCTTGAGACAACGCAGCAACTGCGAAATACAGGCGCACGCGACGAGTCCGAGGTGGCGATGGCCGAAATCGAACTGGAGCGAGCAAAGCTGGCCGCCGATGCGCAACACACGCACCTTCAGGAGGAGTGGGAAACCCTGCGAACTGTGGTTGGCGAACCGGCCATGCCGATGGGAACATTGGCGGGAGACCTGGAGACTGACCTGCCACAGGTCGATAGCGACCGGCTCGTGAACGCCCTGGTTACAGACAGCCCGGCCGTACGAATTGCACAGGAGAACGCGGCGCGAGCGGAGAGTTCGATTCTGGAGGTTCGCCGTCAAGCTGTGCCGGACCTGCGCATCAAAGCCGGAGTCGAACAGAACTTCGAGCAGAACGAGCTGACCGGAAAACCTTATGGCCTGGAGGGATTCGCCGAGGTGCGGATTGATCTCCCCATCTTCAATCGAAATCAGGGTAACGTTGCGTCAGCCCAAGCCGAGCTGGAACGGTCGCATGCCGAGACGCGGCGTATCGAACTAGAGCTGAGGCAACAGGCAGCATCGGTGGTGGAGCAATATCAGGATGCGCGGAATACGGTTGAGCACTACCAGAAGGAGATTCTTCCGCGTTCCCATCGCCTTTATGATATGCAGTTAAGGGCATGGGGAAGAATGGCACTTTCTTATCCGCAAGTGCTGCTTGCTGAACAGAGCCTCTTCACGGCGGAGGCCGAATATGTCCACGCACTAGAACGGCTGAGGACGAACGCAGTCGCCTTGAGTGGATTTCTTCAAACCGACGGACTGGCCGCTCCAGGTGCGCTTGACCCAAGGCAAAATAATCTTACTGATAAGACTTCTTTCCATTCTTACCAGTAAGATCATTTTTTAGCTTTCTGTGCCCAAGACGCCCGGATGTATTTGTCCAGCTTAGGGCGCACTGCTGAATCCTGCCGAATGAACAGGGCTTTACCCGCCGGCGATGGCCCCGATGATCAGTAGAGGCTCAACTCCAGAAGCAACTGCCTCGGGCAGCGGCTCATCGACCGACTGGTGCGACAAGTCTTCCTGGCAGGCAAAGAAGCGCAGGAATGCACGCCGCTGTTGCGTCTCGTGGTCGCGAATTGTTCCACGCAACATCGGGTAAGCCAGTTCCAGCGCGTCAAGGACCGATCGCAGCGTGACGCGATGCTCGACCTCGAGCTTCACTTCCTTGCCACACTTGGCCAGCGTTCGCAGATGTGCGGGAAGCTCAACCCGGATCATGCCAGAGTCTGCACCTCGACAGAAAGCACGGCAGGCAGATCGCGAACAATAGGATTCCAGTTGTTCCCGGCGTCGGCCGACGCGTATACCTGTCCGCCGGTCGTCCCGAAATAAATGCCGCAGGAGTCCAGCGAGTCAACCGCCATGGCGTCGCGTAGCACGTTCACATAGCAGTTGGCTTGCGGCAGTCCGTTAGTTAGTGGCTCCCAATCGTTTCCCCCAGTGCGGCTGCGATAGACGCGAAGTTTTCCATCTGGGGGATAGTGTTCGCTGTCGCTCTTGATGGGCACTACGTAGACCGTTTCGGGCTCGTGCGCGTGAACATCGATGGCGAAGCCGAAATCAGTTGGCAGGTTCCCGCTGACCTCACGCCACGAGTCGCCGGCGTCGTCGCTCCGCATCACGTCCCAGTGCTTCTGCATGAAGAGAACGTCGGAGCGCGAGGGGTGCATGGCAATATGATGCACGCAGTGTCCCACCTCGGCGCCAGGATCAGGAATGAATTGCGAACGCAGGCCGCGATTGATAGGCCGCCAGGACTGGCCTCCATCGTCCGATCGGAAGGCGCCCGCCGCGGAAATCGCAATATAAATGCGCTCTGGGTTGCCGGGATCGAGGATAACGGTATGCAGGCACATGCCGCCGGCTCCCGGTTGCCACTGGGGTCCGGTGCCGTGACCGCGCAGGCCAGAAAGTTCGCCCCAACTCGCGCCGCCATCGGCGGAGCGGAACAGGGCAGCATCCTCGACTCCGGCATAGATCGTGTTGGCGTCGGTTAGCGAAGGTTCCAGATGCCAAACACGCTTGAATTCCCAAGGATGCTGCGTCCCGTCGTACCACTGATGCGTGGTTAGAGGCCTGCCGCTTTCCTGAGAAGTATCGTAAACGAACTTGTTGCTTTCGCCCTGGGGTGAGCCGCCCGTCGTTGCCGGCAATCCGCCACCGGGAGCATCCCACGTTTTGCCGCCGTCGTCTGAGCGCTGAATGACTTGTCCGAACCAGCCGCTGGACTGCGACGCATACACGCGATTCGGATCTACCGGGGAGCCCTTCATATGGTAGATCTCCCAGCCGGCAAAAAAAGGACCACTGACGTCCCATCTCTCACGCTTGCCGTCGGACGTTAACACGAAGGCGCCCTTCCGGGTTCCAACCAGAACTCTAACTTTACTCATTCCTCACTCCTACTGTGGATTGGCGGTTGGCCTGTGATTTCGCTGCACCAGTTCGGCGCTGTGTCGCGCTGGATTAACATCAAGGGCCACCCTTTAATCTGAACGTTAAACTTGCTTTAAGGCTAGCGATCCGGTGGCCATCGCCATTCTCCAGACTTCGTTTGCAGGGGAGTTGAGTCCCTCTGCTGCCAACGCCTGCGCACTTCGGCCAGGAGAGCATCACGATTCTTAGCCATTTTCAAGATCAGAGCGCAGGACTCGCCGGCGGACTCGTGCCGAGCCCCCCAGATAAGCAGCTCCAGCATCACTGGCGCCAGATCAATTCCCTTTTCCGTCAGCCGATAGTTCACCCGCCGCCCATCTTCGAATGCGGGCTCCCAATAAATGATCTCTGCTTCTCCAAGTTTTCGCAGACGGTTGGCCAAGATATTGGTAGGCGATACCCTCGCCAGATTGCTGAAGATCTTTGAATGTCTGGTATCCCCGAATCATCAAATCCCGGACGATCAACAAGGACCAACTATCCCCGATCCTTTCCAGTGAAAGATTTACCGGACATACCGACCGGGGCTTGGAGTTCAGTCTGAGACCCACGCATGGCAAATTAGAACAGTTACTTGTAGATTGCAAGTAATTTTAGTTGAATACCAGTTGACGGGGGTGGATTGCACCATCGAACTGGTCAACCGGCGAGATAAAAGGCCGAGGAAACTTGCTAAAGTCGGATGACTAAAGGCCGAGAGAATATCGTCATCTTCGGATACCTACAGCCGCTTCAACCTGTAGTAGACCGAGCTGCCCGATTGCACTCTCTGGAACCCGTCATCCAAATTCAAAGTAGTCTCCGCGCAGCCAAGAAAGAGATAGCCCTCCGGGCGCAGCAATTTTCGGATTCTTCCCAAGATAAGCCTGCGCGTGGCGACATCGAAGTAAATCATGACGTTGCGGAGGAACACAATATCAGCCGAGGATGGCATATCGTTGTAAGGTTGGACCAGATTCAAATAACGGAATGTGACCATCGCCAGAATCTCGGGCTTGAGCTGCCAGTGCAGTCCTTGCTGTGAAAAATATTTTGTTAATAGTTTTGCCGGCAGCCCGCGATTGACTTCCATCTGGCGGTACAGCCCAGTCCTGGCTCGTTCCAGAACTGTGGTACAGAAATCCGTGCCCAGAATCGAGAAGCTCCAGCCTGGGACGGCGAAGTTCTCTCGTATGAGCATGGCAAGGCTGTATGGCTCTTGTCCGCTGGAACAAGCTGCGCTCCAGATGGAGATCTTTCTTTCCGATTCGCGACGTTTTATTAAGTCAGGAACCACTAGAGAGGTCAGGGCCTGGAAGGGATTGGCGTCACGGAAGAACCAAGTCTCATTGTTAGTCATCGCGTCCAGCACCTTGCGATGCAAGCCGTTAAAAGGCTGGGTGCGCAATCTGCTCAAGAGTTCCTGAACCGAAGAGCATCCCTGATCGCTCACCAGGGGAGCCAGGCGGGCCTCTGCCAGGTACTCCTTCCCTGCGTCAATCACGATTGCCGAGTGGGCCTTCACCAACTTTCTCAGGTAATCGAAATCAACCGCTGCTAGACTCATTTTGTCACCATGGTGGAGACAGTCGGAATCGGGGACCGATCGCTCACAGGCCCACCAGTTGCAGCTTGTCGAAGATTATGTCCGGAGTAAAGGGCTTCATAATGTACTCGTCGGCTCCGGCGTCCAATGCGTGAGACATTTCCGCCATGGCTGTTTCAGTCGTGACCATGACGATTTTCGTAGGCTTGTGCCTTGCCTCTTGACGAATCCTTTGCAGTAACTCAAATCCATTCATCGAGGGCATGTTCCAGTCAATCAAGATGAGGTCGAAGGGATCGGCAGGTTCTAGGACCTGTAATGCATCCAAGCCATTTTTCGCTTCGCTGACTTGGAAGTCCCGCTTCTTTAGAATCAACCGCAACACAGCTCTCATCGCAGAGGAATCGTCGACGACGAGTGCGCGCATGTTAGACTCCCTTCCCACCCCGCAATAGGCGGCGGCGCAAAACTAAGAGCGGTAAGTGCCCGGCATGTGGCTGCCGGGCACCGCCGCGAGTGCAACTCAGTACTTGAATTGCGAGATTAGGTCCTGCAACTCGGCCGACATTCGCTCCAAGGACTGAGCAGCTTTCTGTGTCTCAGTCGCTCCGGCCGTGGTGCTGCGCGCCGCCTCCGCGACCCCGCCAATATTGCGGGTGATGTCGCTACTGCCGTGGGCAGCTTCAGCCAGGTTTCGGCTGATCTCATTGGTGGTAGCGCTCTGCTCCTCGACAGCACTGGCAATCGTGTTCTGGATATCGTTGATCTGCACAATCACGCTGCCAATCTGGCCGATGGCAGTGACGGCGCTTTTGGTATCGCCTTGTATGGCTTCGATTTTGCGGCTGATTTCCTCCGTCGCCTTGGCGGTCTCCTTGGCCAATTCCTTGACTTCGTTGGCTACCACCGCGAACCCTTTACCCGCCTCGCCCGCGCGGGCGGCTTCGATGGTGGCATTCAGTGCCAGCAGATTAGTTTGCTGGGCAATCGATGTAATGACCTTAATCACTTGTCCGATCTCAGCGCTACTCTGGCCCAACTTTCCGATCGTCTCGTTGGTCGTCTCTGCCGACTTAACCGCAGCCATAGCTACCCTGGTGGCGTCGGCGGTGTTCTTGGCTATCTCCTTTATGCTGGCACCCATTTCGTCGGCCCCCGTGGCCACGGTTTGCACATTCGCAGCTACCTGCTCGGAGGCGGCCGAGACTACGTTGGCCTGGGTTGCCGTTTCATCGGCACTAGCACTCATTTGCTGGCTGACGTGGTTGAGTTCCTCGGCCGCCGAAACCAGCGAATTGGCATTTGTGCCAATGTGCTGAATGGCGGTTCGCACTTGCGAGGCGAAGGCGTTGACCGTGTTCCGCAGACGGTTGAAGTCGCCGGAATACTCATTAACCACCTGGACCGTAAGATCACCACCTGCCATCTTGTCGAGCACCTGACCGACTTCCTGGAGCGGACCGATGACGGCATCGAGGGTAGCGTTTACCCCTTCGACAATTTTGCGGAAGTCCCCTCCATGTTTGTTTGCGTCCGCGCGGGTAGAGAGTTTGCCCTGCACCGCTGCCTGCACCAGGAGATCGGCATCGATTATTAGGGCCTTCAGATTTGTTCTGAACTCTTCGATGGTGTTGTTGATGAACACTTTCTTTCCAGGAAACTTCTCCAGGGGCGCCTCAAAGTTACCTTTACCGAATTCGGCAATGCAGGCCATAGCCTTCTTTTTAACGGTGATGTGACCCGCAACCATTTCGTTGACACCAAGAGCCATGGTGCGGTAGATCCCATCGAAACCCTCAAGCGGGATGGCAGCATCGATATCGCCGGCATTGTGCGCATCGGACATCCGCTTCATTTCGCCGGTCAAACCGTTGAGGGCATCGATACAGCGATTAAGGCTATTTTTGATGGAGTTGAAGTCACCGTTGTAGCTGTCGGTAATCCGGCTTGGAATGTTGCCCTTGCTGATGTTGTCAACATACTCAGCGGCAATATTAAGCGGCCGGACCACGGCATCGAGGGTTGCGTTGATGCCTTCGATCACTTTGCGATACTCACCCTGATGCCGACTGGGGTCGACGCGGGTTGACAGTTTGCCTTGCACCGCGGCATCCGCAAGTGTGTGCGTGTCTTCGACCAGCGCGCTAACGGAGCGCATCATGGTAATAATGCAGGTACAAACTCGTCGCTCTCGGAGCGTTTCCCAACCGCTTCCAGTTCTTCCAATTCCTTCTTGAAGTCGCCACAGGCCACTTGTCTGAGAACGCTCGTAGCGTTCGACACCCGGGTCTGCGCAGCATTGGCAGAACGGCACACCTTACCGAAGATACCGGGATAACTTTCCGTGGCTGTTTTAGAAAGGTCATTGACTGACATTCGATCCAACACCGAGCTCACTTCCGTGAGCCCGTCGAGCACGTCAACGCAGGCATTCAGGTCGTTCTTAATTACATTGAAGTCACCCGCATACTCGGTGCTAATCTTCTCTGGAATCACACCCTTACTAAGCTTGTCGAGATAGCCCGCCGTAATTCTAAACGGAGCCATCAGGGCTTCCATAATCTGGTTGATGGCTCGCACGCTATCAAGATAACGGCCATCGAACTTGGCTTCGTCGATTCTCTCGGCCAGTTGGCCCATCTTGACTGCGGCTCCGAGCCTATGGATTTCGGCAGCCAAGTTGATGTCCCCGGTCGTAGGCACGATGAGCTCAACGACTCCCACTACCTCCCCGTTAGAGCCGAAACGGGGCATCGCGGAGATCAACGCAGCTATCTGCTTTCCCTGCACTACGGGGCGCGCAATGGCCTCGCAGCGCGCGCCACTCTTGACCGCCTGCGAACCGGCGCAAGTACCCGTCCTACACTCGGGGCTATCGAAGAGGTCCCAGAACTTCAAGCCGATGCAGGTTTCCCTGTTTCGGCCGGCCGTTCGGGCTGCGGTTTCATTGAGGTCAACGATCGTATGATCCCGATCCATCACCACGACTAAACCTGGAATAAGATCGAAGATCTCCGATCTCTCCGTCACGGCTCGATTCTTGTGGTCGCCGTTTTTGCGAGGGGAAAGATGTGGGACAGGTGGGGTATCCATATCCGGAATTGAGACGGTGTGCGCCTGTGACATGTAAGCTCCTTTTTCGCCTTTTTGTGATATAGGGGTTGGCCGTCAGGCCAAGTGTGCTGCTGTAACCGTCATCGCCTTCTCGCTGTCCAACAAGAGCAGCAACTTGTCTTTGAGTTTGTAGACCCCGCGGATGAACTCTCGTCTTTGTTTGTCCACCGTGTCCGGGACATGTTCAAACAACTGATCATCGACCTTGACCACGTCGCCTATTTCGTCCACCAGAAGACTCACGGGACCATCTTCACGGCGAATTACCACGTTCATCGGTCGACATTCGCCTACGCTGGCAGAAAGTCCAAGTTGTTGACGAAGATTAATTGCGGTAACGATCTGGCCGCGCAAATTGATGAGGCCGGCAATCACTGGCGGCGACAGCGGGACCCGAGTCATTTCCTGATAGCGAATAACTTCCTGTACTTTTTCGACTTCAACCCCAAAGAACAGATTGTCCAGGAAAAAAGTGCAAGACTGCCGTTCGGTACTCATGCCACGGCCTCCCTGCCATCCAACCGCTGCTCCGCCAGGAGCTTCGGAACATCCAGCAGATCGGTTACTTGCTGGTGAATTACTGCTGTTCCCTGAAGAGCTCCGGCGTCATAAATGTGTTGCACCGCGACCTCCTGGTCGACGATGTCGAGAATTTCTCCGACAACTAGTCCGACACTACAGCCCTTGCTGGAATACACAATCACTTGAAGAAGCCCGCGGTCGCTTTCAGGTTCCCGCCCAAAGATTTGAGCTAGATCGATGAGAGGCATGATCTGACCGCGATATTGCACCACTTCGCGCCCAGTGGAATGCTCTAGCATCGAAGCAGGGAACTCCTCCAGACGCGACACTAACGATAGAGGGTCGCCATTCTTCCATTGGTTCCAACCCGGAACAACAGCCATGATTCCTGAGTTTCCGAAGTTTCAATCGCTTTGGCGCCGTGCTCCGCCAGATTCTTTTCACGGAGCTCGGAGACCACTTTGGCCATCTGCGCCAGGCCTAGGACATCAAGGATGAGCGCTACCCGCCCATCTCCCATGATGGTGGCGCCCGCGAAACACGACACACCTTTCAGCTGCTTGGATAAAGGTTTGACTACGATCTCTTCGGTGTCGTTGATGTCGTCGACTACCAGACCGAATTGCCTGTCGCCAGCCTGCAAAACCACGATGTTGACCGACTCGGCTCGCTCCGGGGAGGGGCAGAGTTGCAGCTCTCGATTCAGGTAAACCAGAGGCAGAAGGTTACCGCGCAGTCGATAAACCGCGGCATGGTGGATCTCCTCGATGCAATGTCCGGCTTCTCCCTCACAACGCACCAGTTCCACCAGGCTGACCTGAGGAATCGCAAACCGTTCGCTTCCGCTGCTGACTACTAGGGCTGGGATGATGGCCAAGGTGAGAGGGATTTTGATCTTGAGCAGAGTGCCCTTGCCGACACAGCTTTGGAGGTCAACCGTGCCGCCGATTTTTTCGATGTTGGTCTTTACTACATCCATTCCGACACCGCGCCCCGAGATGTTGCTGACCTGTTCGGCGGTCGAGAGTCCCGGCGCAAATACGAGATTCAGGGTCTCCCGTTCGGACATGCGAGCAGCATGCTCAGCGGTGATAATGCCTTTTGCGATGGCCTTGGCTTTGATCTTCTCAATGCATATACCGGCTCCGTCATCGGAAATTTCGATGTTGACCTGTCCCCCTTCATGAAAGGCGCGCAGCAGTAGATGGCCTTCGCGGGGCTTGCCTGTCGCCTCACGCACCTCAGGCATCTCGATACCGTGGTCCACGGCGTTACGGATAATGTGCGTAAGAGGGTCTTTGATGGCTTCGATAATGGTTTTATCGAGCTCTGTCCCGGCTCCCTCCATTTGAATTTCAATCCGCTTGCCGCATAGCAGTGACAAGTCCCGAACCACTCTTGGCAACTTGTTCCATACGTTGCCGATCGGCTGCATACGAGTTTTCATCACTCCCTCCTGCAGCTCGGTAGTTATCAGATTGAGCCTTTGTGCCGTACTCAGGAAACCGCTATCTTCCCGACTTCCCGTGAACTGCAGAACCTGATTGCGTGCCAGCACCAGTTCCCCGACGAGATTCATCACCTTATCCAGCAGGCTTACGTCGACGCGAATGGTATTACTGGAGCTATCGTGGTGCTCGAATGTCGACGGCAGGTTAACTCGGTCGACCTGGGAGTTGCCCGCCTGCTCGACGCTGACTTCGGGCGGCGCCGGAGACCCATCCAGAACGTGCGACAAGCGTGCCAGCAGTTCGGGGAACTCGGTGCTCCCCTCATGACCTTCGGCATCAATTCGCCCCAGGATCTGGCGCAAAGAATCAGCCATAGCCAGCAACACCGTCGCGATTTCCGGAGATAACAACAGGGCACCGTCGCGCATCTTGCTCAGCACACTCTCCCCAAGATGGGATATCGAGACTAGCTTTTCGAAGCCAAGCACCCCTCCGGTACCCTTGATCGTGTGGATGGCTCGAAAGATGTTATCCAGCAATTCTCTTGAGCTCTTGTCCTGTTCAAGAGCTACCAAGTCCCGGTCAAAACTATCCAGGCCCTCATTGCTTTCAACTAGAAATTCTTTGATTACTTCATCAATGCCACTTAGCTGATTCGTCGTCCCGATTGTCGGCTGGCTTTCATCCATGCAACGCTCCCCAGAAACGGCGGCTGCGCATCATTTCGCAGGCGCTCGAGAAGAGTTCAAGCAAGTAGACGGCCAGTCGGATAGCGGATAATCTCATCTCGCCGAACGCAATCCACCCGGAGATTTAGCTGCAGCCTAGCTCCCGGCCATCCCGTGTCGAGGACTGTCCTAAGAGGCTTCATATAAAGGAACCTAATATCAGTTGAACTAGGAAAGGAAAATTAGAACTTCCTAAGAGTTGGCACTCTGATGGGATGACGATTAGTATTTTCCTATGATTAGTAGGTCGAACTGCTGCGGATGCGAGAACTCCACAACCCAGGCCCCGCCAACGTGCTGAGGGTTTCGAATTCGGTCAGGATCAAGTTGACGACAACTAGCTCTACGAGGTTGGAAAATGGAAGTCGTAAAAGCGGGTGAGCAAGTTCTTCGCCAAGGCACCCGAGAGTTGTCGCGCGAAGAGATTTTGAGCGAAGATATCCAAGGACTAATTGAGGATATGAAAGTTGCCATGCGTGGCGCGCCCGGAGTGGGGCTGGCTGCGCCACAAGTTGGCATCCCTTTGGCGCTGGCTGTGATCGAGGACCGCGCGGAATATCACGGCAAGCTCACCAACCAACAATTGGCCGAGCGAAGCCGGCTACCGATCCCGTTTCATGTAGTGATCAACCCTAAGATCATCGCGTCCGGCGAGGCCTCTGTGGAATTTTTTGAAGGATGCCTCAGCGTTCCGGGATACGCGGCGATCGTGCCTCGCAAGCTAGCTGTGACAGTCGAGTTTCTCAACCAGCACGCCGAAGCCGTCCGGATAGAGGCCACCGGCTGGTATGCCCGCATTTTGCAGCACGAAATCGACCACCTCCGCGGTGTCCTCTATACCGACCACATGCATGTACGGACATTTTCTACCCTGGAAAACATGGAGCGCTTGTGGCGGGATCTTCCGGCCGCAAGCGTTAAAAGCAAACTGAGTTGATCGCAACTTATGGATTTAGAATGGGTCTACCGCTAACGTGCTTCACTGTCGGATGACTCGGAATCGCGCGCACGCGCGGGCCGACACACTGCGGGTTGTATATTGCATTTGTGCAGTCGGCCGGTGACTTGAATTCTATGCGCCAACGGTTCTCTCGGATTTGCGTGGTCGTTGCGACTGCTCTCCTCATCATTCCGTTCGCCCATGGGCAGACCCCTGTCTTGATCAGGCTTGATCAGGCGGAAGACCTTGCGTTGGCGCACAATCACACGCTGAAGGCCACACGCACGCTAATCCTGCAGAATCAGGCCCAGGAGATCACCGCCAACCTTCGACCCAATCCAACGCTGAACTTCGACTCCCAGTTCTTGCCGGTTTTTTCGCCCTCGAATTTTTCAGGCGACAATCTGAGTGAAGTCCAGCAGTTCGACCTGGGCGTTGGCTACCTGTTTGAGCGAGGGCACAAGCGCCAGCGGCGCTTGCAGGCAGCACAGGACCAGACAGCGGTCACCCGTGCTCAGGTCACCGATGCCGAACGTACTTTGACCTTCGACGTGGGCCAACAGTTTGTCGCCGTGCTGCTGGCTGAATCGACTCTTCGGTTTGCGATGCAGGACCTGGGTAGTTTTCAGCAGACGGTCGACATTGGAGCGGCACAATATAAGGCCGGCTATATCAGCGAAGGCGATTACCTGAAGATCAAGCTGCAATTGCTGCAGTTTCAAACCGACGTATCCTCAGCGCGCCTGGCTCGCGTCCAGGCGCTAGTCGCTCTGCGGCAATTGTTGGGCTACGATGCGGTTCCCGCCAATTTCGATGTAGTTGGCGATTTGGCATACCAGCCTTTCAAGGGCAACCTGGAGGACTTGCAAGCGAGAGCGCTGCAGGAGCGACCCGATTATCGGTCGGCTGAACTGAGCACGACGGCCGCACAGAGCCAGATACTGCTGGCAAAGGCAAATGCGAAACAGGACGTAAACGCTTCCGTGGACTATACCCACACTGCCGGCGAAAACAGCGCTTCGTTCTTCGTGGGCTTCCCCTTAGCCATCTTCGATCGCAACCAGGGCGAGATCGCGCGCACCCAGTACGCATTAACTCAGGCCCAGGAAAATCAGCTGTCAGCCAGCGATACTGTGTTGTCCGACGTCACCAATGCCTACGAAACCCTGCACAGCAATGACGAAGTGGTACAACTTTATATCTCCGGATATTTGCAACAGGCCAAGGACTCGCGCGACATCAGCGAGTATGCCTACAAGCGGGGAGCAGCCAGCCTGTTGGACTTTCTCGATGCTGAACGCAGTTATCGCGCCACGCAATTGGCTTATCGTCAGGCCTTGTCGTCGTATATGACGGCGGTGGAGCAGCTAAAAGAAGCAGTGGGAACGAGGAACCTCCCGTGACAATGTTCATCGATCACTGGCGGAAAATGGCTACGCTCATGCTGCTGGCGGCAATCTTGGTGGCGCTCGCCAGTTGCAGCGGATCAGGATCGGGCAACGGCGCCAAGAACGAGCCTACCAACAGTAACAATGCTGAGTTATTTTCTATCCCCTCGGATCAGATGGCCCACGTGCAAGTGCTCACGGTTCAGCCGACTACGCTAATGCGCACGCTGCGGTTGACCGGCGCGGTGGCCTACAACAGCTTCCATACCACGCCGGTCATTACGCAGGTGAGCGGCCCGGTAAGCCGGGTTGTCGTCGTTCCCGGCCAGAGGGTGCAACGTGGCGAGCCGATGTTGTACGTTGCCAGCCCCGATTATTCCCAACTGCGGACCAACTATCTCAAAGCCAAGGATGCATATGCTCTTGCGCAAAAAGCGTATTCCCGGGCAAAGGATTTGTACGAGCACCATGCTATTGCCGAGCAGAATCTGGAGCAGGCAGAGTCAGCGGAAGTCCAGGCGGGAGGCGACCTGGTTGCAGCCGAGGCTGCCCTCAAAGTCTTAGGTATTACCGATCCTGATGCCTTGGTGAAGGGACCGCCTTCCTTCGAGGTGCCCGTCAGAGCGCCGATCAGCGGCGAGGTGGTCGAACAAGACGTTGCCGTCGGCCAACTGTTACAACTCACCAGCACGCAATGCTTCATGATCTCCGATATCAGCACGGTGTGGGTGTTGGTAAATGTCTATCAGAAGGATCTGCCTTATGTGCGGGTTGGCGATGCAGTCCGCATTCAGACTGACGCCTATCCCGACTTTTTTACTGGACGAATTTCGTACGTGGCGGCGTCGCTCGATCCGGCGACACGCACCCTGCAAGCGCGAATTGAAACCAGTAATCCTGGCGGAAAGTTGAAGAAGGACATGTTTGTGACGGCGACCGTGGATGCGGGTTCGATCCCCAACGCCATAGCCGTACCCGACGCGGCCGTACTGCGCGATAGCGAAAATCAGCCTTTTGTTTACGTTCAAACTGACGCGAACCGGTTTGCCCGGCGACCGGTCACATTGGGAGAAAGCTTTAAAGGGCAGACACAGATTACGTCCGGATTGAATCCGGGTGACCACATCATCGGCAATGGCAGCCTGTTCCTGCAATTTGCGAACTCGCTGCAACGCTAGTCCAAGGGAACGATGAACTTCGCATGAGAATGGTGACGTCCACGACGGAATGATTCATCGCATCGTACAGGCTGCGCTCCGCCAGCGATTTCTGGTATTGATGCTGACGGTCTTCATGATGGCCGCCGGGATCATATCGTTCCGGCGAATGCCCGTGGATGCCTATCCCGATTTGTCCCCTCCCCAGGTCGAGCTGATCACGCAATGGCCTGACCATGCCGCCGAAGAAGTCGAACGCCTGGTTACGCTTCCTCTTGAACTGGAAATGAACGGGGTGCCGCATATGGTGGTTATGCGGTCCATCTCGCTTTATGGGTTGTCGGATGTCATTCTCACGTTCGAGGACAGCACCAACGACTACTTTGCTCGCCAGATCGTCTTCGAACGCATCGCACAAGCCCAACTTCCCACCGGCGTCACTCCCACGATGGCTCCGCTGTTCAGCCCGAGCGGGCTGGTGTATCGCTATGTGCTGGAGAGTCCGGATCGCAGCCCGCAGGACCTGAAGACGATTGAAGACTGGGTGGTGGAACGAGCGTACCGTTCGGTGAATGGCGTCGCCGACGACTCCGGGTTTGGCGGCACGGTCATGCAGTATCAGGTCCTGCTCGACCCCGCCCGCATCTATGGATATCACTTGACTGTTCCCCAGGTGAGCGCGGCTCTGGCTGCCAATAACGCCAACGCCGGCGGTGGTTTCTATTCGCAGGGTGGACAGTTTTATTACGTGCGCGGCATCGGGCTTGTCCGCGATACCAGTGATATCGGCAACGTGGTGGTGGGCAGCAACAACGGAGTGCCCATCCGAATAAAAGATGTTGGCGACGTAGTGATAGGGCATGCACCACGGCTAGGTGAGTTTGGCTTTCAGAGGAATGACGATGCCGTGGAAGGCGTCATCCTGATGCTGCGCGGAGAGCAGACGCAGAATGTCTTGAAAGGCGTGGAAGCGGAAACGGACAAGCTGAACCAAAGCATCCTGCCGCCCGACGTTAAGATCCATCCCTTTTACGACCGCAGCGAATTGGTTAACCTCACCACTGATACGGTCGAGGGCAATCTGCTCCGCGGCATGGTTCTGGTGCTGATTGTCCTGATGTTCTTTCTGGTCAGCGCGCGTGCGGCTATCATCGTCGCTCTGACCATCCCGCTGTCTCTCCTCTTCGCCTTTATTGTGCTGCACGCCCATGACGGGGCAGCCAACCTTCTCTCTATCGGAGCAATCGATTTCGGCATCATCATCGATGGAACTGTGGTGATGGTGGAAAACATTTATCGCGAACTGGCCCTGCGAGAAGGTCAGGATTATCGGCTGAACGATGTCATCCTGGCGGCAGCGAAGGACGTGGACCGGCCAATCTTCTATTCAGTCGCCGTTATCCTTGCCGGGTATATCCCGATTTACGCTCTCAGCGGGCCATCAGGAAAGCTCTTTCATCCCATGGCCGAAACCATGTCCTTCGCGCTGGTGGGAGGGCTGATTCTAACCCTGACCCTGATCCCAGTTCTGGCGTCTTACTGGTTCAAGAGCGGCGTGCGTGAGCACCAGAACCGCGCCTTCGAATGGATGAAGCGTATCTATGCCAGCCAGTTGGACTGGTCACTGGCACGACCCAAACTCACCATGCTGGTGGCGACGCTAATCTTCGGCGCGAGCCTGCTGTTGGTTCCCTTTATCGGCGGCGAGTTCATGCCCCATCTCGATGAAGGCGCCCTCTGGGTGCGCGCCACCATGCCGTACACAATTTCGTTTGAGGAAGCGAGTAGCATTGCTCCGCAGATTCGCCAGATCCTGATGTCGTACCCCCAAGTAACCGTGGTTGGCTCGGAACTTGGCCGTCCTGATGATGGCACAGATCCCACGGGATTCTTCAACTGCGAGTTCTATGTTGGACTGAAGCCCTACAAAGATAAAGCCTGGAGCGGGGAACTTAACACAAAAGACAAATTGATCGAAGCGATCAACAAGCGGCTAAGCGCTTTCCCGGGAATCATCTTCAACTACACCCAGCCGGCGGAAGACGCGGTGGATGAGGCATTGACCGGCCTGAAGAGTTCTTTGGCGGTGAAAGTCTATGGTGAAGACTTGAGCATCCTGCAGGACAAAGCCGTTCAGATTAAGAACACGCTTGCCAAGGTGCCGGGCTTTACCGATCTCACCGTGGTCCGCGAACTCGGTCAGCCAAGCCTGCTGATCGATGTTGACCGCGACAAAATCGCCCGCTATGGCATCAACGTTGCCGACGTCGAGGCGGTGATATCGGCGGCGGTAGGCGGCCAAGCCGTCACCCAAGTCATCCAGGGCGAAAAGCTGTTCGATTTGGTCGTGCGTATGCAGCCTCAGTTCCGCAGCAGCGCGCAGGAAATTGGGAACTTGCTCGTCGGCACACCTGACGGCAAGCAAATTCCTCTGAGCCAGCTCGCCAAGATCCAACAAGGAAATGGCGCATCGTTCATTTATCGCGAAAACAACTCGCGGTATATCGGTATTCAGTACAGCATCGAGGGAAGGGATCTGGAGCGTGCCGTGCGTGACGGGCAGAACGCCGTGAACCAAGCCGTTTCGCTGCCACAAGGCTACTGGATGAATTGGGGCGGAGAGTATAGCCAGTTCCTGGAAGCCAAGTCCCAGATGCTGCTGATCGGTCCGCTTGCGATCGTCCTCATTTTCATGATTTTGTTTGCCCTCTATGGCAACTTCAAATTCCCGGTTGCGATTGCGTTGGGCGTCATCATGACCGAGCCGGTGGGCGCGTTAATCGCCCTGAAACTTACGCATACTCCGTTTAGCGTTTCGTCTGTCCTCGGCCTTCTGGCGCTGTTAGGTGTTTCGGTAGAGACGGCCGTGATTCTGGTTTCGTACATCAACAAACTTCGCCTGGAAGGAATGGACATTGCCACGGCAACTCGCGAGGCCTCCCTGCTGCGGCTCCGGCCGATTATGATGACTGCCCTGGTAGCGTGCCTGGGCCTACTGCCGGCGGCATTGGCAACCGGGATCGGATCGGACACCCAGAAGCCATTCGCGATTGTCATCGTGGCGGGATTGATTTCCCGCTTATTCATCGGATTTTTTGTGAATCCAGTGCTGTACCAGATGGTGGCGCGCGAAAGCGACGTATTGCAGGTATAGTCAATCTCCGCCTCGATATGCACTCTTCCGGTCCTGGTGCTCGCGTCTGACATAATAGGCTTGATCGATTCTCGGCTTCGCCAAAATTGCTGCCGATTCCTATGTCAGACAGAGACTCTGCCGTTATTGGTAACCTTATTCTCGGAACTGGGCCTGCTTCTCTAGCGGCGGCATACGCCTTTCGTCGGCTTGGCGTGCCTTTTGAAGTCCTGGACGTTGCCTACGACCTGGAGCCCGAACGCGAGAATATGGTCCAGATACTCGCGGCGACCGATCCCCAGCGCTGGCCGCCTAGTCACGTCGATGCATTGTTCCCTCCTCCGATAGCTTCGGCACGGGGCGGCGTGGAAAAACGGCTTAGCTTTGGATCTGAGTTTCCTTATCAGAGTACCGACTGCATTTCTTACTCCACCACGGATTGTAAGGTAGACATATCGCACGCTCTTGGAGGTTTCGGAAATGTGTGGGGAGCGGCGATATTGCCGTTCCCCGAACACGACATGCGCGGCTGGCCTATATCCTCTGCCGATCTGGCCGACTCCTATAAGAATCTATCCGGGTTTGTTCCCATGAGCGCCGAGAGTGATTCCTTGGGTCAAACCTTTCCTCTCTCTATCGACAATCCCACGGCTCTGGACCGGTCGGAACAAACATCCGCTCTATTAACCTATCTGGATAGGCGTCGGCCCATGTTGCAGAACGAGGGAGTAGAGTTCGGCCGCGCGCGTGTAGCTGTAGATTCCTCTGGAGGGCCTCACACCTGCCGCTATTGCGGCTATTGCCTGGACGGATGTGCCTACGGTGCGCTGTTCAATCCCCGGCTTTTCTGGAAGAAGCTAGAGGCTGGGGGCCTGAGAATCCACAAAGGTTGCTATGCGCTTGAACTCCAGGAACAATCGGACGGTGTAGTGGTATCGGCTATTGACGTCAGGGATGGTTCCGTCCGTCAGATTCGCGCGAACCGCCTCTTTGTTGGTATGGGCACCATTCAAACAACCAGGTTTATCGCGCGATCGATCAATCTACTGAATACTCCGATTCAACTCCACGACAGCCAGTACTTTTTCTTTCCCTTGCTCACCTATCGCAAGGCTAAAGATATTGCGGTACGGTTCACTCTCGCTGAACTTTTCGCCGAGATACTTAATCCCAAGATCAGCGACTACTACGTTCACTTCCAAATTTATGGGTTGAGTAAGATGTTTCGAGAAACTCTCAAGTCGGCCATGCCCGCCGGGTTACGAGACTCCTTTCTCCTGGACTCGCTGGCGAGTCGATTCTATCTATTTCAGGGATTCTTGAACTCGGCAGACTCAGGCCATCTGGAGATGACGATTACATCGTCACAGCCGACCAAGGACGAAGTGCACATTCGAGGCGTTGCAAATCCTATAGCGCTCCGCGTCGCCAAAAAGGCGCAGGCATTATTGCGGCGACAATTAGTTGGCTTCGGTGTTATCCCTCCACTCTATCTGACGATGGTTCCTCCGGGTAGAAGCTTTCACGCAGGCGGAAGTTTTCCCATGGGCAACACACACAGTTGTTTTACAGCCGATCTGCTTGGCCGCCCGGCGGGCTTAAGTAGGGTTCACATTCTGGACGCTAGCATCCTTCCAACCGGGCCGGCGAGCACAATTACTTACACCGCCATGGCGAATTCCGATAGGGTCGTTAACGAGACATTCAGAAATGGATATGTGTATTAGCTATTCGGACTAGCAGAGGTGCGCGCCAAAAGGTTCTAAGAGCCACTTATGGGGATTATGCGAAGTATGTCGACGTCGATGCCGCTAGCTGCTCTGGCGGAGTGGAACCTTGATCGGAAACTTCTCGCAGTCGATGCCGCTCGATGCCCGCGAACTAATTGTTCGAATTGCTGTGCGGGCCGGGAGGAGATTGTGGGATTATTCGTTCAAATGAAAGGTGCTGCAATTTTCTTTCCCGGACAGATGACCGGCTTGCAATGCAAACTTACTTTCCATGGAGCACAAGACCGAATCGAGCTGGTCTTGTGTCTGAGCCTCGGTTACGCCTTGCAAGTGGCGATAGTACTGAATAGCTAAGTTGTTGTTGGCGTGGCTCAAGGCGTACGAAACTGATTTGTCCGCGTCAGTCCTGGCACGGTAGTCTGCTTCGAAGATCTCCCGCTCGACTTCGTCGAAACGAGCTGATGGAATAACTACTTCGCGCTTCGTTACCAGTGCGCGGAGGGTCTCGATCTTATCGGGGATACTGACAGCTGCTCGACGGTAAGTATCGGAAAGTCGACCCATGGCCTGGGTGGTTCCACATCCATTGGCGGCCGCAGGGGTAACATTCAGCACTGCAGATCCGCCTTTGGCGTCGACCGAAGCTCCTAAAGCTTTGGCCAGAGCAGGAACGCTGACGTAGCTGACCCCCTTGTGCACTATTAGGTCTGATCCGGCGATCTGCTTACCTTCGATTGTGATTTCGGATAGCGGCGGCAGTCCCGCCTGCGACGCGGCTTTCTGCTGGGCAGAAACACGAGGAGTAACAAGGACAACAGCAATCAATAAGGCACTTAGTTTCATGACACACCTCCACCGGCCAGGTTGATGTCGCTGCATCAAAACGGTGTGGTCAGGATCTTCTGACGCTTTTCCTTAGATTAGGGTTTTAATAAGACGAAGTCGGTGATGTGCGTCACTCAAATGCCACCGCAGCCCCACCAATTGGTGGGGTTTGACGATTCAGCTCTAACACTCGCGCAACTGAACACCGCGATATCAATTTGCGTTTGGGTTTCAGAAATCACAGATAATCGAGTCCTACTGGAGGTCTTGCGCGCTCGAGTTTTGGAAAGGCAATCGAACCATAAACTGGGTCCCTTTGCCGAGTTCGCTACGAACATCAATTTGGCCGGCGTGGGATTCCACGATGCGTCGAGCCAATGACAGGCCCAGGCCGGTGCCATGTCCCTTGGTCGTGAAGAACGGACGGAAGATATTAGCGAGATTCTCTGGAGCGATGCCTTTGCCTTCGTCGGCGACGGTCACTACGGCACAGTCTCCGTCCTGTTGGATCGACACCCGAATCGTACCTGGCTTATCCATTGATTGAATCGCGTTCAGCAGGAGATTCAACAATACCTGATTGATCTGGTTGGGATCGTGGTCCACCGGAGGAAGCTCGGTTCCTTTATCAAGATCGATGGTGATGCGCTTGGTGATGGCTTGCTGCCGGGCAAATTGAACCGCGTGCTCGACCGTACCGCTGATGTCGGTAACTCGAAACTGCGGTGGCTTCGGGCGCGCCGTGTCCAGCAACTCGGTAAGGATGCGGTTGATTTGCAGCGCCTCTTCTTTGGCATCCTTGATCACCGCCAGGGCTGCACTTTTAGGGGGAAGATCGCGACTTACAATCTCGATGACGCCGGCAATTCCGGCCAGCGGATTGCGAATCTCGTGTGCCAGTCCGGCGGCCAGTTCTCCCAAGGTTGCGAAATGTTCGGCTCGCGACATCTGTGTCTGATGCAGGTGCTGAATCTCTTCGCGGCTGGCTTTGAGTTGGGCCACCATGTCGTTGAAATCGCGGCCCAGGTCGCCAATCTCGTCTTTGCGATTGCTGAAACTGACGAATGCGTTCATGTCGCCAAGACGCACCCTGGCAATTTTGTCTTGCAACTCGATCATCGGACGGCGAACGGAAACCGCCAGCACCATGATGACGGAGGCGCAAATGAGAAAGGCTCCAGCCGTGGCAACGGTAATGACTACGTGCCTTTCGCCTTCAGCCAATGATAGCGATACCAGAACGAACAACAGCAGCCCGTTCAGCAGCACGGCCGCGATAGGCAGGACGGCTTTTAGGGCCCAGTTGATATGGCGCTTGCGTGCGACGGGATTTCCGGGCCGTAGCGCATCTTGCGATGCTCCCGCAGCGCTTGCATCAGAAACTCGGATTGTCGCAGAAGCTGTCATCTCTGGAACTCTTATCATTTTCAGTCGGAGCAATCATCTAATCCAGGGCCGGGAAGAACTGATTCTTGGGGCCTAATCCATCCTCAGCTCCGCGCCGGCCCGTGATCCCTCATGCGTACGCGTGTAAGCCGGGAAGCAGATACGTGACGCCGAGGAAGGTGAAGATCACGACGCCGAAACCCAGGATGGCGAAGTACGCGGCCCTACGTCCGCGCCATCCGCGCGTGATCCGCATATGCAGGTAACCCGCATAGACCAGCCAAGTAATTGCCGCCCAGGTTTCTTTCGGATCCCAGCTCCAGTAGGAACCCCAGGTGCGGTTTGCCCAATAGGCGCCGGTAGCAATCATGCCGGTTAGCAAAGGAAATGCGATACAAATTGTCTTGTATGTAACCCGATCAAGCGTGTCAGAGGAAGGCAGCAGCCCCTGCAGGTCAGTGCGTCTCCACAGCAACATCAAGTAAAGCAAGGAAGCGAATATACCCGTCACCATGCCTCCTAGTAAAAAGGGGCTGGCGGCCAAACTGGTCGGGAAGAGTCCATCCTGGTCGGGTGACGGGTAACTGGCATCGCGCACGCGAAGTACGAACGCGGCCAGGACAACCACCTGCAACAAAATGCTGATGAACACAGCCTTGTTGGCGATTCCGTAAAACGAGTCGGCCTTTTGCGAACGGCCGAGGAAGTAGAACACTAACGGAACGATCGCAGCCAGCGCAGCCATAGTAAACAACCATCCCAGGTCGGGGACGGTGACGAACAGGCGCATGCCGCGGCCGAGGAACATATCTGATTTGTCACGTGCATCCCAGGCAGTGACCGACAATCCACCCCATTTTTCAAAGCGGGTAGCGACGATGGCGACGTATATGGCTCCGACCAGCGCGCTTGTCCAAGCCAGGAAGGTTTCGGTTTTGAAGTCATCCTGGATGAGGAACATCATGGCTAGTGCGAAGCTCACGGCGCATGCGGCGTAAGCCAGCATGGCCAGCGTGACGTGTACGTGCAGCCAGGTCGATTGCAGAGCCGGAACCAACGGTCTCACTTCAGAGGGAAGCAACTGCATCAGGATGACGCATACCACCGCCAGCGGCATAGTGATGCTGCCGATGATCTTTACGCCAAATTTCTTCTCGGCAACCAGGGTCAGCAGGGCAACGGTCCAAACGAAACTCAGCAGCATTTCGTAGATGCTGGCGAAGGGCGGACGTCCGGACAAATACCAGCGGTGCGCCACCGCCAGGGTATTCGCGGCCAGGCCAAGTATGGTTGCGGTGGAGGCGAACTTCACGAAGCGTGCGGTGCCGGTTACTCCGAAGCCCATGTACAGTGAGCCTGCGCCTGCGTAGAAAATCAAAGCGACATAAAGAAGATTGCTTTCGCTGAACAAGCTGCCGCCGGCTTTGGCTGCGCCCAGCAATGCCACGATCAGCAGGAACATCACTGTGAGTCCCACCATGATCAGCAACCCATTGCCGCTGCTCTCGGCCGGTTGCTCCATTTGTACGACTCGTGCTCGGGTTGCCATTCTTTCCTCCGGTTTTGCTTTGCCACCACGCCGACCAAACACAGGCAGCGTTCGAGATGTTGGTATCTAGTTACTTCACTCCAGCCAGCGTCAGGTCAGCCTGTTCTTTTGCTGCGGATTGCGGGACCAGTGAGGCGTCTTCCAACTCGGTTCGGATGTTGTTCACCAGTTCGTTGAACTTCTGCTCGAAGCGATCGCGATTCTTGTTGGCCTGTCCGCCGACCCACAGAACCAGCCGTCCGCGCGCATCTGGTATGGCGGTAATCCACACCCGCATGTGAACCAGGTAGAAAGCCACGAATAGGCCCGCGCCCATCAACAGACACCCAGCCCACACCAACCATTGTCCCGGCTCGTGTGAAACTTCCAGGCCAGTGAAGTAGCCCATTTGCATGTCGCGGTATTCGAAGTTGTAGTCGGCCTTCTGACCTTGAGCTATTGGGTTATAAGCAGGAAACATCCATAGCTTGGCTTCTTCGTTCGTGGCAGTATTCTTTACTTGAAGCCGGAACGCGGGATTCACCGGATCGTCGGAGCGTTTGAAGATCTGGTTATCGCGTACGAAGAAGTCGGGAATAAACTCAGCCAGGGTGACGCTGGTGTTGCCGTCCAACTGGACCGGTTCATTCATCTGCAAGGTGATTTCGCGAGCAGCGGCAGGCGCAGGCGCGAGACCTGCTGCCGTTGCGGCTGCTTCCGGCGTGATGGAAATCTTCAACCCATCGAGTTTGCCGGTATTTCCGAAACTCGACTGATAGAAGCGCAGGCCCTGATGGATCAGCGGATCGTTGACTACGATCTCTTTTGCCTCGACTTCCTTCCCATTCTGTACGACTGCCAGCTTCGACCACCAGCGTTTTGGAGAGCCGTCAGGATAGTTCTCTTGCCCAGCTCCGTTGCACTTTACGCTGAAAGGAAGCTGCCTGGTGCCACCCGCGCGCATCTCGATGGTGTTGCTGACCTGTCCATTCTGCAAGGCCATGAAGCCGCTGAAACCGAACAGCCCATCGATAATGCCTCCGGCAAAGATGAGAAGCAGGCTGGCGTGGACGATGTAGACCGACATTACCGAGAAGCGATGCCGCTCTGAATATAAGGAGGGCTCGATCTTGGCAGCAATACGTTCGACCGGCCAGCCCGATGTCTTTAATGCCCTCTCAGCAGCGTTCAGTCCATCTTCAGCATTCTTGATCGGCAGTTCGATTTTGGTCTGAACAGCGGAACGGAAATGCGAGTCAGTCTTGCGATACGGTCGCGTGTAAAAACGCCACGCGTTGGGAAAACGATCAATGGATACCAGCACGATGCTGAGGCTGACCAGCCCCAGTAACGTGAGAAACCACCAGGTATGAAATACGTCCGTTAGCCCGGCTCGGTCGAGCCAATGCAGCGTAGCCGGCGAATACACCCTATTGAGCTTTTCAGGATCAGTGGCTGGACGTTGCAGAATAAATGTTCCCAGCGCGGCCGCGATGCCAACCAGGATCAGCAAAACCACGCCCGTGCGCAGATTGGAAAATGTTTTATGGATGCGTTTCGGTATAGATAAAACGCTGAAGGCCATTGCCGCTCCTTCCCGTGAGCAGGTGACGAGTGCACGTCACAAGCCAGACCGATCCGGCCAAGGTAAGTTGTTGCTGACGGCGAGATTGCAGGTGGTCGACATTCGTTAGCACCCGGCAAAGTGAGCCATATCACCCATTTTGGTGATCAAAGCGCGCATTCCGCAGGCTTGTGAAGACGTCGCTAACGCTACGCAGTCGGAGCCGCGGCTAGGTGGGGGATTTCACCTCGAATTGGGGAGGAAGACACATTTCAAAGCCAACCGCGCGCAGAGAAACGAGATGAGTTTGACGGAAGTGAAGTTGGATTCTGCTTCTGTTTCAATCAGTTGAAAGCCCCGCGTAAGCCGGACGCCGGCTCGACCTAATCGCGGCACCTGCCGTGCATTGATGCACGTAAGGGCCGGAGGTAGGTTGTGACCAGAGCAGTACGTTTCATTTTGGGGTGGGGACTTGTCGCCAGCGCACAGCTACTCTTTGCTGGGGTCCATCCCGTTCCGCTCGACAAGAACACCGATTCCGCCAAGTGCGTCGAGTGCCATGAGGACAAGGCAAAAGGCAAGAACGTTCATTCCGCCATCGCCATGGGATGCACGACTTGCCATGAGATCCGGGTCAATAAAGACATTACTCGAGTTAAGCTGACCACAACTACGCCCCAGGCACTTTGCATTACCTGCCACGCCGACAAGAATGCGGCCGACCTCAAAGGCAAGGTTCACCCTCCCGCAGTTCGCGACTGCCTTAAGTGTCACGACCCACACCAATCCGATAACAAATTTCAGCTCCTGAAGCCCACGTCCGGCGACAAAGACCAGAACCTCTGCCTGACCTGCCACACCCAGGGAATGAACGTTCCGGAGAAAGGCAGTCGTCACGCCGCGCTCGACATGGGCTGCGAAACCTGTCACACCGTCCACAAGACGGGCGAAGCCGGCAAGCTGGAGTTTGATTATCACTTGACGAAAGCCACTCCCGCCCTGTGCATCGACTGCCATGACGTGAAAGACGCCAGCCTGATCAAGTCTCATCAAGGACAGCCTTTCGGCACCGCCAATTGCGTGCAATGTCACGACCCGCACCAGTCGGCCAAGCCGAAACTAATGCAGGCGTTTACCCATATGCCGTTTGAAGCAGGGTCTTGCGATACCTGCCACCAGCCTGCGAAAGATGGCAAGGTTGTGTTGACCCAATCCGACTCCAAAGCCATCTGCGTGACCTGCCACGCCGAGCAGGCTGAAAAGATCGAGAAGGCCAAGGTCCAGCATCCGGGAGCGCAAGGCGATTGCATCGCTTGCCACAATCCACATGCCGGCAGGACGCCGGGGTTCATCCAACCCGATCCCGTAAACGCATGTCTGGCTTGCCATAGCGATCAGGCGGACCAGTTCAAGAAGGCGCATCTGCATCAGCCCGCGTTCGGGCAGAGTTGCGCTATCTGCCACGAACCGCACGGTAGCGACAACGCGCACCTGCTACGGGCCAAGGACACGAACACCCTTTGCCTGGAATGCCACGGCAACGAGACGCAGCCGCAAAAGCTCGAGGCGGATCACCTGATCACGATTTTTAACGGACAGGTGAAGCTCCCAGCCGATTATTTCGAGAAGAATCGCGCTGTCATTCTTCCGTTGAAGTATGGATTGGGCCATCCGGTCACGGGCCATCCGGTTTCCGACTTGCTGGACCCCACAAATCCCGGCAAGGTCAAGATCCCCATGAATTGTCTTACTTGTCATCAGCCGCACTCCTCAACCCAGGCAGAGCTATTGGTGAAAGATCAAGCAAACAACATGGCGTTCTGCGACACCTGCCACAAGAACCGGTTCGAGATGACAAAGAGTGGAAAGACCAATATTGGAGAGAAACACTGATCATGCATATCTTCTGCGCAAAGAGAAATATGATTCGACCGGTGGCGCTGCTACTGCTCTGTCTCTGGGCGCTGCTGCTGGTTTCGCCCCACGCACTCCACGCCACGGACAAAAAGAAAAAGAAGGGCGCCACGCCCCCGGCTGCAGCGGAAAAAAAACCTCAGCAGGACCTCAGCAAGCTGGTTTGGCCTGAGCCGCCGAACATTCCCCGAGTTCGCTACACCAGCTATTTTGCGGGCATGCCGTACGACAAATCTCTCGACACTAAGAATGGTAAGAAGCCCAAGCAGACCTGGATGGACCGACTCGCCGGCACTCAGTCACAGGACGAGAAAATAACCGTCAAGAATTTCCCCTTCCAGCTGCTGGGACCCTATGGCATGTCAGTGGATTCGAAGGGCCGCCTCTATGTGGCCGATCAAAAAGTAGGCGCCATCTTCATCTTCAATACCGAAACCAAAGAGGTGGAGATGATTCGCAACGGTTTTGAGGCGCATTTCGGCCTGATCAACAGCGTCGCGGTAGATGACGGCGACCGGGTGTTCGTCTCCGACGGAAAGCTGGGTAAGGTGCTGGTCTTCAACGCCAAGCACCAGATTGAGGATCAGATTAAGGACCTCGTCGACCCGGTTGGTCTTGCCATCGATAAGGAAAACCGGCTGCTCTACGTAGTCGATACCCAGCAAGACCAGGTTCTGGTGTACGACGCCGACACCCTCAAGCCCCTGCGCAGGATAGGTACAGGCGGCAAGAAACACACTTTAACGACGCCCGGAGACTTTGCGCTGCCGAGCGATATTGCCGTCGACAAGGACGGTAACGTCTACGTCACCGACACCTTAAACTGGCGAGTTGAGATCTTCGACGCCGATGGGAATTTCATCAGCCAGTTTGGCAAACATTGCGATGCCATCGGGTGTTTCCAGCGACCGAAGGGAATCGCCGTGGATAGCGATGGGCACATCTGGGTAGTCGACACTAGTCTCAATCTGGTCGAGTCGTATACCCGTAACGGAGAGCTTCTCGGTTACGTGGGAGGCCCTGGGCGCTTGCTGGGGCAGTTTACGGACCCAACCGGGATCTTTATCGACCAAAACAACCGCATGTTTGTCTCTGAACAGTATCCCTGGGGACGCGTGCAGGAGTTTCGCTACATCACTGATGCCGAGGCAGATCAACTGAAGAAGGAAAAACAAGCGCAAAGATCATCCACTAAGAGCGCCAGTGCTGTTCCCGCTCCGGCTCCCGCGCAGGCAGGAACACAAGCGGCTGCGGAGGTAAAGAAGTAAGCTGCTTAGAAAAGTTTTGGGCTAGATCCCACCGGGCTGGCGTGAGCCGGCCCTCTTTATAGTCCAGGTTGATGATGTCGCGCCCCTCCGTTGAGGCCCGCATTCGCCTGGGCCGCACCAGGAACGAGTTTCTCCTACCTACACCTCTGGCGCTCAGTTGCGCGACTCCTTCACAGCCCGCAGAGCGATTCCCAAATCGGGACGAAACTGACTGCGGGATTTGACGGCCCGAGCCGGGTAAGTTGGCTCTTTTCCCCCAGCAAGATCGTCTTGGCCGTCGTACCGCACAGTAAGTAATCCATCTGTTATCAGCGACTTAAATCGCTATTGAGCGGCTATTCAGTTTCGGCCAGCCAGTTGCATTTACCAACCACGGAGGCCGCCGGGGCCTGGTCTCCAAAGGAACGATGATAACTGCAGTTCATATGAGGAGATCGATCTCATGAAGAAAGTACTATTAGTAACGCTCGTGATCTTCGCCAGCGCAATGTTCGTGATGGCGCAAGGACCGAACTATTCGCCGAGCGGTGACGTCCTCGGCGCACACTTAAACTACGGTCGCGGTTGCGCGGCCTGCCATGCCCCGCATAGCGGCGCTTACGGCAACGGCGCAGCCAAGAGCTCTGATCCTACGGCGGGCAATGTTGCTCTCTGGGGTCAGGATGTCGTGTCCCTGGTAGGCCAAACTCTGACCTTTGGCGGAACGGGTGCAGGTACAGGTTACTCGGAAACTCTGCCCGGCTTCACCACCACCAACCCAGACCTCAACATTACCCTTTGCCTGAGCTGCCACGACGGCAATCTGGCCAAGGGTGCCATGATGAAGAACGCGGTCTATGAGACATTGCCTGCTGGTTACGGCAACTACAACACAATTCCGACCCTGCTCGGAAATGACGGCACCACCGCCGGCAACTATCTGAATGATCACCCGGTGGGCTTGAACGCCGGTATTTCTTGCGGCGGGCAGTACAACTGGGATTGCACCATCGTTAACGGTGCTATCACCTATCCTGCGGGCACTAAGATGTACCAGTTCGTCCAGAACTACGGCTTCTTTGTCAGCCCTTCTAACTATAACGGTACCCCGATCGTAACCTGCACCACCTGCCACAATCAGCATTTGATGAACGTGGTTAAGGTTACCCAAGGTTCGAAGTCTGGCCTGCCGACCGGCTACTACCAGACGATGTTCTTCGTCCGCGCTCCCTATAACCCGGGTAGCGGCACCCCTGGCTCTAACCAGACGGCGCAGTTCTGCCGCGAGTGCCACGGTGGCGAAGCGAACGAAATGAACAACGGCACCTCCGGAACCATCTTCTAGTCGTTGCCAAACAATATGGGGAGGGAGCAACTCTCTCCCCATAATTTCTTCGGGGTGAGGAAATGAAGTACAAGCTATCAATCTGCGCGCTGGTTCTACTTGCCTTAACTGCTTCCGTTGCCCAGGTTGCGTCGCACACACCTACAACGGTAGCCACCCAGCCTGCACGACCAGGGACCCCTGCACCGCCCATGATCATTACGGGCAAAGCAGTCGCCCGAGTGAATGGTGCTGTGCTGACCGACCGCGATCTGCAACGTGAAATGTTCTCCATCTTTCCGTACGCCCGGCAGCACAACGGAAGCGTTCCTCAGGAGATGGAGCCGCAAGTTCGCAACGGCGCGATGCAGATGATCATTTTCGAAGAACTGCTTTACCAAGAGGCTCAGCGCCGCAAGCTCACGATTTCTCCAGAACGCTTGAGCCGCGCCGAGAATGACTTTCGCAAGCAGTTTTCCAGCCCGGCTGAATACAACGGCTTCGTACAATCGGAGTTTCATGGCTCGCAGCAGGCAATAAACGAAAAGATTCAGCGCTCGCTGCTGATCGAAGAGTTGTTGAAGAGCGAGGTCGATAACAAATCCAAAGTTACGGTCGCGGACGCGAAAGCCTACTACGATCAGAATCCCTCGAGCTTCCAGTATCCGGAAGCATTCGCTATCCAGACCATTTCCATACTTCCTCCCGATAAAGCTTCGTCGGCCCAGCTAGCCGAAGCGCACAAGAAAGCTAATGACGCATTGAAACAGGCCAAAGCCACGAAGACTTACGAGGAGTTCGGAATTCTGGCAGAGAAAATTTCGGAAGACGACTATCGGGTGATGATGGGCGACCACCGCAAAGTCGAACGCTCCAAACTGCCGCCCGAGATGGTGAAGACCCTTCTAGCTATGCACGACGGTCAGATTACGGACCTGATCCAGATTGAAAACGCCTATACCATCGTGCGGTTGAACAAACATATCCCGGCAGGCAAGATTAAGTTCGAAGAAGTGAAGGTCCAACTCATCAAGCAACTGCAAAGCAAGAAGACCAACAACGTGCGCGCTGCTCTAGACAAGAAGTTACGGCAAAACGCCAAAGTAGAAGTGCTGTAGAGGGGTTAATGGCGTGTTGGGGCGCATCTGCAAAGCGTTAGGCGGTCTGGCGGGACTTCTTTTGTTCACGCTGCCCATTGCGGCGCAAATTCAGGTCGGCGATAACGTAAGCATGAACCTGAACGGTATCGTTTCCCTGGGTTATACCGATACCAACGGCAGCGATATCAATTCCAGTCATTCCGTCAATGTCGGTGGCAGCGGAACCCTTTCGGGTTATTACTACAATCCCAACTTCCTCAACTTCAACTTTTCGCCTTATTACAACCAATCTTCGCAGAATTCAGCGTCCCGTTCGCTTTTCGACACCAGCGGTTTTGAATTGAATAGCGGCATCTTCAGCGGTAGTCATTTTCCGGGATCGGTAGAATACGCGAAATCCTGGAACAGCGAGGGCAATTTTGGCATTCCGGGGGTGCCAAATTATACGACACGCGGAAGCGGCCAGGGAATCGGTATCGGTTGGGGCGTATTTTTCCAAGGTTTTCCTAGCCTGAGCTTTAACTTCAATACGGGCAGCGGCGCATATAGTGTTCTGGGCGCTGACCAAAACGGCAGCAACGATTATAAAAATTTCAACGTGCGCAGTAACTATTCAATCGCCGGCTTTAACCTCAGTGCTGGTTATAACATCGGTGACACGACCTCGGAGATCCCTCTGGTCTATGGTAATGATGGGATCGAGAGCGTGTCATCAAATAACAATTCGTGGTTCGTCGGGGCTTCTCATCAGTTGCCCATGCACGGCTCGGCCTCCGCGAGTTTCGCCAGATCGTATATTGATTCTGATTACCTTGGCTACAGTTTTAATGGGACCATTGACACGTTGAATGCTTTTGCTGGGGTGACGCCGACACAA
Source organism: uncultured Acidobacteriaceae bacterium (assembly GCA_963796695.1). GTDB lineage: Bacteria > Acidobacteriota > Terriglobia > Terriglobales > Acidobacteriaceae > Bog-257. The sequence goes on from CAWCMU010000005.1 coordinate 125,592, forward strand.
AAACTGAGCCTTTCGGTAGCCCTGGGCTACACCGACAATCTCGCCGGATCGCTTTATCAGTCGATTCTTCCGGCGAATGGTTCCGTCTCCCAGAGTAGTACGATTACGCAGGCCCAGGGCACGACTACGGCGGCCCAACAGACAACGGGTGGCATAGTTGAGCAAACAGAACAATCATCGAACGCGTTTTATCTCTCCGGCTTCGGCGCTTATGCCCTCGCGCCGAATCTGCAGCTGAATTTTCAAGGCCAGCGCCGGGAGCAAACTTTTTTGGGAAAGAGTTACGGCGCCAACACCTACGGAGCGGGGGTGGTTTATACCCGGCCATTGCTCGGCGGTTCGATGAATGCGGCGGTCAACTTTGCCGACAACACTGCCGATTACATAAGTGGCAACGCCCTGAGTTTCTCGTCGAACTTTGGCTATACACGAACCTTCGCCAATTGGACAGTGAGCGGATCGGTCAGCTATGCGCAGAACGTCCAGACGTATCTTTTGACTTACATGAATTCGTTTTATATCTATTCCGCTAATGTGCGGCACCGCTTCGGCCGGTACGTCTGGTCAGCCAGTGCAGCCGGCTCTCACAGTGTGATAGACAACCAACCGGATAGTGGCAACGGCGGAGAAAGCTTCTCGACCAGCATCGGGGGGCGTCGGCTGACGGCGTCCGCCAGTTATGCGAAGAGTAACGGATATGGCTTGCTGAGCGGTAACGGGGTGACCCTGCCGCCCAATCTTCCCCCGGGAGTGATACCGCCTGAGTGGCTACTGGCCTATGGCGGCTCCGGATATTCGTTTTCCTTAGGAGCGTCGCCGGTACGGAGGCTAACATTGGCAGCCAGCTTTTCGCGTGCCGACAGCAACACGGTGAGCGGACTGACATTCTCGGCAAACCACAACGAGCAGATGTTCGCTAACGGCAATTACCAGTTTCGAAAACTTACCCTTACCAGCGGATACGGGCGACTCGTACAGGGATTCAGCGCTGCCGGCGTACCGGCCAGCAATGTAAATTCGTTCTATATTGGTATCTCGCGTTACTTTAACTTTTTCTGATGGGTCGTGCCCGGCTTTGCGGTGGAAGGTGCTCCAGATCGTAGTTGTTTCCCTGGTGCTGCTGGCATCAGCGGCGGCGACGAAAGAAAAAAAGCCGACAGTCGCAGAACCGACTCCGCCCGAAATGCAGCTGCTGGGCGGGCGGAAGCTCGCTTACGAGCGCAGCTTTCATTCCGCACGCGAGGTCGAACCCAAGCGCCGCTTCTGGAAGAAAGTGCTCGACTTCGTAGCCGGCGAACCCGAATTCCATACCCTGGTACGGCCTTACAGTGTGGCGACGGACTCACGCGGCCGCATCATCGTCACCGATCCCGGCGCCTTCGGAGTACACATCTTCGACTTTCAACAACAGAAATATAAGTTCCTGTTTCGCGCGGATAAGGGCAAAGATCCCATGCAGACGCCACAGTGTGTCGCCGTCGACGCGCAGGACAATATCTATGTTACCGATTCGGAGTCAGGCAAGGTCTTCGTTTTCAACTCGGATGGCAAATTTCAGCGGGCGATTGGCAGCTTGAAAGGAGGAGAAGGTTTTTTTAAGCGTCCTACCGGTATTGCGGTGGATTCGGCCGCCCAAAGAATCTACGTGAGCGATACCCTGCGTAACAAGATTTTTGTCATGGACATGCAGGGCAGTGTTCTTCAGACGATTGGCAGGAATGGCGAAGGACCGGGTGAGTTTAACTATCCCACCGAACTTCGACTCCACGGCGACAGCTTGGCCGTGGTAGATGCCATGAATTTCCGGGTGCAAGTACTAGACCGTTCCGGCCAATTTCAATATGCCGTAGGGCACCTGGGTGATCAGTCGGGGACGATGTTTCGCCCCAAGGGCGTCGGCTTCGATTCGGAAGGCGATCTGTACGTCGTCGATGGGTTGTGGGGGGTGGTGCAGGTCTTCGATCGCGGCGGCGATCTCTTGTACACCTTCGGCAATCGAGGAACTGGTCTGGGAGAATTCCAGTTGCCGGCGGGAATTTTCATCGATCATGACGACCGTATTTTTGTGGTGGACTCGTTTAATCGCCGGGTACAAGTCTTTCATTATTACGGCGTCGCCAAACCGAGCAGCGGAGGGTCCCAGTGAGGCGCGCCTGGCTGATTGTTTTCCTGTTGGCAGCTATGCCGCTGACGGCACAAATCACCGGCGACGTAATAGGGGTGCACGATCTGTCGCCCGGCAGCAAGTCTCCCATCACTGGAGCCCGTCCGGGATCGTGTTCCTATTGCCATGCTCCGCACTCGGGGTTGGCGAATGGCAGGGCACTCTGGAACCAGACACAGACGAAAGCAACCTATCAGCTCTACAACAGCACGACCTATCATCAGAAAGGCCAGCAGCCTGTGCTGGGTTCCGACAGTAATCTGTGCCTCAGCTGCCACGATGGAACTGTCGCCGTAGGCAATACCATCGTTTCAGGCCAGATCACGATGAGCGGCACCATGAATCAGCAGGATATTCTGGGCACTAATCTACAGTCGTCGCATCCCTTCAGCCTGCAGCTACCTATCAAAGACACGATTGACTTAATCGCTTCGCTGGCGTCAACCGGCAAAACCGGAGATCCGACCGGCGCAGTGAAGCTGATCAACGGGAACATCGAGTGCACGTCATGCCACAACCCGCATGTGCAAGCAATTGATACGCAGGCGCAACTGTTCCTGGTGCGAGATAGTTCGAAGGGGCAGATGTGCCTGGCATGCCATGACCCAAATCGCACCATCACGAACCAGGTGAATCCGCTTGCAGGATGGGGCACCAGCGCACATAACATCGCCACGAATAAGGTATCGGCACAAGCGAATTTGGGCAGCTATGGAGCAGTGTCCAGCAACTCGTGCAGCTCATGCCATACCAACCACAATGCCATGGGACCTGCCCGGCTGCTGCGGGGACCAAATGAGCAAGATTGCGCAGGCTGCCATAGCGGTGGCACGAATCTCACTCCGGCCATACCAAATGTTTTTGCCGAGATGGCCAAGGTGGGACATCCTTTCCCCGCCGGAAACAACACCCATGACGCGGCGGAAGGTGTGCTGCTTAACAACAATCGTCATGCTACTTGCGCTGACTGCCACAGTGGGCATGGATCGCAGCAAGTTACCTTGTTCCCGCCGCCGCCGGCTATCCGGGTTTCGCAGAATGGCGTCGAAGGAATCAGTGCTACCGACGGTATCACCATCGTGAATCCGGCCGTGAACCAGTATGAAAGCTGTTTGCGCTGTCACGGCACCAGCACCGGGAAGGTTTCCAATCCCATCTACGGCTACTTGCCGCTGAGAGCCGTTTCGGCCAGCGACCCCCTGAACGTGATTCCCCAATTCAGCGCAACTGCGACCTCCAGCCATCCGGTGACTCATACGCGCAGCAGCCCACTCCCGCAGCCGAGCTTGTTGCAGACAATGCTCGACGAAAACGGTGGCACCACAAATGGCCGCAACATGGGTACACAGATATTCTGTAGTGATTGTCACAATAGTGACGATAATCGCGAATTTGGAGGGACCGGCCCGAACGGTCCACATGGCTCAATTCACACCCACATCCTCGAAAGGGATTACGAGTTTAGCCAGGCACCTGCGCCTGGGCAGTTGATCACGAACCTGTTTCCAAACCCCGACCTGAGCTTCCGCGGCCCGTATGCGATGTGCGGCAAATGTCACGATTTGAATAATGTGGTTTCAAATGCCAGCTGGAATCAACACGGCTCGCACATTAACACCGGCTTTTCCTGCTCAGTTTGCCACACAGCTCATGGCATGGGCGCGAGAAGCGGAACCATCTCAGGTGAGCGTCTGGTGAATTTCGACATTAATGTAGTCGCCATGAATAACGGAGCGCCAGTGTCATACTCTCGGGTGCAAAATACCTGCACCCTGGTCTGCCACAATGTCGCTCACAATTCCGATGGTTCGATCACACAATCCACGTTGAGGACCGGGAACGCTCCGAGCAAGCGTTAGATGCCGGCTGCGGTAACGACACATCTATGTCCACAGACCTCAGTGTGCGCCGAGCACCTACCTCCGGCAGCCTTCGTACGATCGTCAACAGCGCGCCTGTTCATATAGTGGCCCTCATTCTGCTGTTCTCGGCCGCCGCCTGGCGTGAGGCGACGCATCTTTCCATATTGGTCAGTCGTGACATCTGGTGGCATCTCAGCTCTGGGATGTGGATTCTGCAAAATCATTCAGCCCCGCACACGGGTCTGTTTTCGCAATATTCCAACTTATCCTGGATCGATTCAAACTGGCTTTTCGACGTGCTGGTTGCTGTAGCCTACAAACTTCTCGGACTGCGCGGGCTTCCAGTTTTTCTGATGATCGGTGCCGTTACGATCGCGGTGGCTACGTTCGTCTTGGCGCGCGGTTCACGTTTGAACTTCTGGCCGGCCGTGATGCTATCGATCGCCGCTCAATACATCGTTGCCGGTTCGAGTACGGGACCTGTCGCCTGCTCAATAACTTTATTCGCTGTCGAGCTGACTCTACTATTTGATAGCCGAAGAACAGCCAGGATCCAACCGCTGTTCTGGCTGCCGTTGCTGTTCTTAATCTGGGCAAATCTCGACAACGGTTTTCTTTTTGGCGAGCTTACGCTGCTTTTGTTTTTTGCGGTCGTTTGCAGCGAAGAATTAACGCGCTCGGGCTTGCCATCATCAGAGCAGCGTACGCCCACGATTCCTCTGCGGATCTTAGCGATGATCACATCTGCTTCCCTCGTTGCCAGCCTCCTGACGCCCTATACGTTTCATCTCATCGGTGCTGCGTCGCAAGAGGTTTGGAACGCCGCTCCGTACGTGCAGGATCTGCGTGCAATGAATTTCCGTCAGCCGCGAGACTACGTGTTGTTACTGCTGGCTATGCTGGCTTTCTTCGCCATGGGCCGACGGCGCTCGCGGGATATGTTCCAGATCGCATTGATGATTGGATGTCTCACACTAGGGTTCAGTCGGCAACGCGACACCTGGTTGCTGGCTCTGGCATCAGTGGCGATTGTCGCTGACGCGCTGCCGGTTTGGTCGCAGCGGGATGAGGTAGCGGGCAGCAAATCGTTGTGGCGACTGGAAGCGCTGACTGCGGCAGGGTTAGTCACGGCAGCATTCATCATCACCGTCGCGCGGATTCCCGGCAAGGGCGACGCGCTCCTGGCCAAAGTGGCAGAAACCTTCCCGGTCGGAGCGTGCGATTACATTCGCGCCAACCGCCTTCCGGCTCCGCTCTTCAATGCCTATGACTGGGGTGGATTTCTGACCTGGTATTTGCCGGACTATCCAGTAGCTATAGACAATCGCTCTTCGCTTTATGGCGACGAAATTACTTCGCGCCATTTTAAGCTGATGATTGCAGCCATCCCCCTCAATGCTGATCCCGGCTTCATAAACGCGAAAACCATTCTGCTGCCAAAGGATTCTCCTATGGCGATGGCGCTAAGTACCCTCCCACAGTTCAAGGTCGTATATCAGGATCAGTTAGCCACGGTACTTCGGCAAGGTGAGTAGGCGCCGCCTCGCATCGACGAACGTTTCGCTGGAACGCAGCAGTGCAGCGAAGTGGTGCAAAGCTAGTTCTTGATTTGTTATGGACGGCTGCGAACGAAGACCGCCGCTAGTTGATCCTCGTAGACGAGATGAAAGCGCGAGTCGGCTTCGAGAAAGCTTACGAGGTTATTAGTCTTTTGTAATAACACTACTCCGGCCTTATTGAGATAAGGATCATTGACGTACGAGGAAGCCCCATTCGCCGTCATGAAGAAACGCTCATCCAAGTCATCGCCGTAAAGATCGGTGCGGCCGTCGATGGCGACTGGATAGTCCGGCATGTACCAGATAAGAAAGCCGCCCCAATCGAGCGTGTTGTAGAGTGGCCCCGGCGCTGGATTTCGTCGGAGATAGTTCACCGCGTTAACTGGAAAAGTACCACTTATCGCCCGGTCAAGGCCGCGGCGATTGAAATCCGCGCTCCCGGCGAACACCAGCAACAATACCCCTACCGCTATTCCAATGCCGAGATTCTCAAGCCAGCCTTCACTCTCTTCTTGACCGGTTTCGCCACGCAACGAATCAGCAATGCAGGCCGCAGCTGAAATAGATACGAACCAGGCATCGCGCATGGTGCGAAACCCGATCACACTGGCGAATACCATCAGGGCCAACTTGAACAAATCTACCTTTGCCTGCCGTCCGACGATAAAGAATGCCGCAGCGGTTAGCAGCAGCTCTGCGAAATGGCATCCGGATCGAAAGCTGAGGGGCTGTAGTTCCACGATCATCAGGTACGGAACTCTAGAATGAGCATACCCTAGGATTACCTGGTATAGATGATAGGAATTCGGTCCTATACAAGTGCCAATCACGCAGGCAGCAAAAACTGCCGCCACATTTGCCGGGGGAAGATTCACTTGCAGAAGCCAGTCGGGCGCGAATGCGAAATGACTGTTGATTCGCTGAATGACATTCGTCGCCAGCAAGAGGCCGATCAGGGCGAGTCCATAAATAAACTGGATATGCAGGTTTGCCCACAAAAGAAAAATCAGTGGCAACCAGTAAAGAGTTTGTGTACGCCCAGTGCGATTCGCCTCCATTATCAGTGTCAAGGTAAGACAGAACAGCATCATCGAGAAAAAGACAGGACGCGGCATTAGATTGAAGAGGAATGCCGAACACGCGACACTCGCCAAAATACACGCCACCCAGAAGCGACCAGACAGACGGCGTGCCATCCAGTACACCGAGTAAGCGACACCCAGGGTCAGCAACGTCCCATACATACCGATGCCCAGCAGCCCGAACCAGGCGTACGCTCTTGACATCAGAACTTCATAGCCCCAACTGTAAGCGACCCAAGGCCGATCGCCCGCAATCCAAGAGAACTGGCCGGCATGGGGAAGCGCCGCGTGCTGTACGATCCAGTCGCCCACTTTGAGGTGCCACCAGATATCCAGATCGAGAACGGAAAACTTCAGATTGAGGGCGATTACTCCCACCGTCGTCAACAGGCTGGTCAGGACGATCAACTGTAGCCATCGCAGTCGCAGCAGAGGGCGTAACTCTTCGCGAAACCCCATTACCGAGTCTAAGTGCAGTCGCCGTACCAAAACGAAATCTCGCTAAGCCATTCTCTAGCATGTCGTTAGCGCGCCAAGCGATCAACCAGGCCGCGCTAAATCACCCGTGTAGTGGGAACATACACGCTTCGCCTGTCCGACGGCGCAACCCGCAGGCCGTACCGTCTCGCTAAGCTATTGATTCTGCTTAACCATTCTTGCCCCCTAATCAACTGAGTTTGGCAAACCGTGTGCACCTTAGCGAGAGTTCCTCTAGCGTGCAGGCCATCGACGAGTCCCTGCCGAAACACACATAAGGCCTGTACAACTTTCAGGGAAACTCTGGACAACTGCGCTGCGGATAGAGCGGCGCTTCAGCACCGTGGTAGAGCGACGCTTCAGCACCGCGTCGAAGGTGCTGTAAATAACCAGGGGCTTCAGCCACAAAATCGGATTCACAGGTTTGATCAGAGTTTCCCGGGCGGATCGAACGTAGGAGTACATGAAGATGCAAGAGAATGCAGAGCAAGCTGACATTGCGAACGGCAATTGGTCGACAACGCAAACATATGCCATGGCAGCGGTCTGCCTGGTTATCGGTTTACTAGTTGGATTTCTGGTACGAGGATCAAATACATCGGCCCGCCAAGCCGCTTCCACCGAAGCTCAAATGCAGCCGGCTGCGAGTACACCTTCTGGTGGCATGGGACAGCAGCCGATGCCCACCATGGATGACATGAAGCGCATGGCCGAGAAGCAGGCTCAGCCTCTCCTGGCTAAGCTGAAGACCGCCCCAAAGGACCCCTCTCTGCTCAACAAAACCGGCCTCACTTATAAAGCCGCTCACCAGTTCAAGGAAGCCATCCCGTACTTTCAGAAAGCGCTGGACATCGATCCCAAGAACATCGCTATCCGTGACGATATGGCTTCTTGCATGTACTATACGGGGGACGTAGACGGCGCTCTCAGCGAGCTGAACAAATCACTTACCTACGATCCTAAGCACCCGGGCACACTGATGAATATTGGAATTATCGAGTGGCAGGGCAAGAACAATGTTAAGGATGCCGTAGCCAGCTGGGAAAAGCTACTCAAGCTGAATCCAAATTTTCCCCAGAAGGAAATGATTGAACACCTGATTACCCAAGCCAAGCAGCAACAGAATACCGCAGACTCAGCAACTCCACCCAAAGGATAGTTTAGCGCTGCGCTTCGAATTTTGAATAGGTATGCCGAACGCGACCAGGGAAATCACGGGTACCTCCAAAGCAACCGTCGCGTTATATGCCGCAAACGCCAAGTGGCTTGTGGCTGCCTACGGTGTGACAATTGCCGCTTCTCTTTCGATATGGTTTTTGGCAATTCGCGCTCCCTTTTGGGTAGATGAAACTCTTTCCTACTGGCAAATTGCCGGTGGCTTCCACGCGATTTGGGAACGGTCAATCCAGGGCAATTCCTTCGCGGCTTACGCTTACATTCTGCGGCTTACCAAAACGGCTTTTGGGGAAAAAGAACTAACCCTCCGCATTCCCTCGGTCCTGGCCATGTTTGGTGCGGCCTATGTGCTGTACCGCTGCGCCCGGGAACTGTTCGACTGGGACGTCGCGGCGATTGCCACCGTGCTGTTCATCCTGCCTCGAGGAATCGCCTTTGCGGCAATCGACGCTCGCCCCTATGCATTTGCTTTGCTCTTGACGAATCTTACAATCTTTATGTTCTTGCGCTGGAGCAAGACTCACCTGACTAAGTATGCTGCCTTGCTAGGGATCTCTGCCGCTGGGATTTTTTATTTCCACTATCTGTTCGCCTGCATCTTAGTGGCGCTTGCCATTTTCTACCTCTTGTCCCAAGCGCGGTCGCTTCGCGCCGATCTGCTGCAGATCGGAATCGCGCTTGGCTGTTTTCTGCTTGTCCTCCTGCCGGTTCTCCCACGGCTACGCTACATCTATGAAACTCGGGCCACACACTCTTTCGCCAGCGCTCCGCAGTGGATGTCTCTTCTACAAATACTTAATCCGGGGACGCTACAGCTACTAATCCTGGTAGGTATTTTGCTGTTTGCGGCAGTAGCGCGTCATTTGATCGTTCCCGACCGCGAGCGCTTGAACAAGTTGTTGTTGTGCTGCTGCATCGGACTAGTTCCGATTTGTTTGCTTTACACGATCAGTGTCGCCACGACCATCCACGTATTTATTCCACGATATTTGCTGGTGGCGGTGCCGGGGATGTGTTTGCTATGGGCGTGGGTCTGCAGTTTGATCGACTCGCGCGTATTGCGAGCCTTTTTCTGCTTTGCATTCGCCAGCCTGTGTCTGTTCCAGGCCTACTCTTCCCCTGCCTCACGAACGCACGAAGGGTCGTGGAAGCAGGCTTTGGCATACGCCAACGCCATGGCGACCGACAGCAATACACAGATATTAATGTGCAGCCCACTGGTAGAAGCCGATTATCAACCCATGCCCGAAGTTGCAAACGATAGCGTGCTCTATGCTCCTTTGAGCTATTACAAGGTCAACGTCCCGGTGGTACCCCTTCCGCGCTCGATGAATCCCGAAGCGGAGCGCCAAGTCCTACGCTTCCTGGTTGGTTCTCGGCATGCTCGTTTCCTGGTTCTGGCTGGGTTTGGACCTTCGACTCAAATCCTTGACTTCGTTGCCTACTCTTCTCAGGATACGCACTCCTATCGCGTACTCGGACCGTTCGATGGTGTCTGGGTCGCAGAGTTCACACCGAATTCCGACGCTCGCTAAATAACTGCACGCGGCGGCACGCCGCTCGATTCCTTATCGGCCTGCCCGATGGCTTCCTTGGAGGGCGTGGGGCGACACCCAGGGGACACGTGCCTATAGAGGAAGGTGACGGAGATGTCCCGTTATTATTGCCGGGCCTGTCTTACCATCTCGACGAAAGCTTCTCTGGTCTCCAGCGGAGTGGTTACCTCCCGCGCAAACGCGATGCGCGTCCCGTGCATACCATCCTCGGTCTTCACGCGAAGGTGAAACCCGAGACGGTCGACGGCAGTCATCTGCGCCTCCAGTGCCTCCATCCCGGCATAGTGTTTTGCCAGCACGATAAGCGCATCCGCGTGATCATGATTCATGTGCTGAATGATGTCGTTCTTGTGTTCAGCGAGCGGATCGGGTTCGGCCCGCGAGTAATCCTCGGCGGTGACCCAACCCATCACTCCGAAGCCGCCCACGAAGTAAACGTCGATCACTTCCATCCGATAAAAGAAGAAGTCATCGAAATCCACCCAGTACTTGCTGTTCGGATAGCTTCCGAGGTAAAGCTCGCGCACGGCTGCCAGTTCAGATTCGGGTATCCGGGTTGCGCTACCGACCAAGGTGACTCGAGATGTACCAAGCGCGTCGCCGCCTGCATCGGATTCCGTCACGAACAAACTGCACCGCGGGTCAGCTTGCAGATTCTGGGTATGCATAGCCATGGTGCTGATAAGGAAGATCGGGCGCCCCAGGCTATCAAGTCCAAAGGGCATCAACGACCCAAAAGGGAAGCCCTGTTGCTTGCGCGACAGGGTCGCAAGGCTGCCTATGCATCCCAAATACATCAAGGTGCGGGTGCGCTCGGCGAAGGAAGGTTCAGGTGCGGCAGGCTGTATGCTTTTTGCGCTGGTGTTTGCGTGTTTTCCGGCGGATGACATCGGTGCCCCTCTTTCGAATTGCACCCTCATTATGAGGCCTGGCACACAAACATGATCTATTCGAACTTCATAAATGTGAAGTGCCGGCTGTTCGCCCGGTTCATCATCTGGGATGGCCTAGCCAGGAATACTGCCATGCGACGGCTACGCTTTGGTAGTCTCCACCAAAGCGAATATAGGTACCGTTGTTGTAGCTCACTTTCAACGACTGGTGCTTGGTAACTGGAATGGAGGCGGTGCCACCAATACGGGAGCCAGTCTGCCGGGTAGAGGGATTGGCTATTCCGCTCAAAGCGGTCACGCCTCCAAACCAAAAGTTTCCATCCAACGAGAACCAGAGCCGCGGCTTGAGGTCATAACTTAGATGGCCTTCGAAAGAGCCTATGGGATCCTCCGTCTGCGGCTGAGGATGGGGTGGAGAATAGTATTGAGGATTTGTGGTATAGAACCAAACACCAGCGTAACCATCGAGCAACCAATGTCCCCAACGTTCGGAATAGCCAAGTTCAGGTTTGAAAGCCCACCGGTTAGCGCCCCAGTTAATCAGCTTGGTTGAAGAATATTGACCAGTCGGCGCGATGATCTTGAGGCTGGCTCCTAGTAAGATCTTCTGCTTCCATTTCCTGAACTCTTTCGGTGCCATGGCTGGGCCACCCTTCAGGTTTACCGATAACCTGAACGACGAATCGAGCAGGCCGGAGCGGTAGAGCTGTTTGTGTTCTCCAACGAGCTGACCCTCAAAATTTCCCACTGCGTAAGGCAAAGACCCATTGACATTGGCAGAACGCCCGAAGAAGTTGAATGAATGATAATAGGTAAAAATCGGCACACTATATGTGCCAGTCGCACCCGTCACCGGAAGCGCGCCGTTGAAATAAAGGCTGCCGTCATAGAAAGAGTACGTTAAAGTAACCGCGTTGGAATGGAGCGGAGTAATGACGTAGGCACGCGGTGAAAGATCCTGCGCGCCAAGCAACTGCAGGAAACCTACGGCAATTGCGGCCAGTAACCAGAGCTTTAAGAGATGTTGCATCCTAGAGTAAGAATCTCATTGAAAGAATTCGTCAATGTCGTTGATGTCGAAAACCAACCTAAGAATGACGGGTACAATTCTCATCTCGAGATCCTGTAGTCTTGCCAGTCGCCGCGGATCCAGGCGTTAAAGAAGGCCAACCGAGGTTACGGTTGGCCTCCGAACAGCATTCACTCGTTACTGAGCAGGAGCCGATGCCCCGTGATGTGCTCGCGGCATGGTTGCGGCTTTCGGGTAGGCATTCTCGCTCGGCTTCACAACCGACTCGTCGACCGGGGTCGTGTTCTGCAGATCAGTGCACGCGTTCTCGTCGGCTCCCTGCGGTACCCAGACGATATCGGCAACCTTCTGCTGGCCGGTGCCCTGACGGACCTCGACGCGGCTTGGGTCGATACCCTGCTGCTGTACCAGATAAGCCTTGGCGTTCACTGCGCGCTGCGCTGCCAGGTTCATCGGATGACGTTTCTTGCCGGTTCCGACCATCGGCGCCTTCTCGCCATCGGCGTAACCGATGATGACGATCTTGGCGTTGGGATCGGCCTTCAGGCGGCTGGCAACGTCGTCCAGGATGGCCTTAGCGGTGTTATCCACGCGCCACGGTCTCTTCAGATCCGGGAACTGGATAGAGTTGATCTTGCTGCAAGTCGGCGGTGGCGGCGGTACTTCGACGCCTACCGAGCAGGTGCCGCTACCCGACAGGTTGCGTGCATCCGTCGCGGTGACGGTTACGCTGATCGGGCCAGACGGCGCTCCGGTCGTGTCGAGGGTGGCAGTGGTGCCCGTGCCGCTGACCTTGCCGGCGGAAGAGGTGTAGCTGTAGCCAGTGATCTGCGCGCCATCCGGGCTGGTCGCGGTCGCGGTAATCGTGGAAGGATCACCCGACTTGACAGTCGACGGATTGACCGAGCAACTAACCTGAGGCGGATGCATCGGCCTGGCTTTGACCGTGAAGTTAGCGTTACAGGTTGCTACATTGTTCTTCTTCTCTTTTTCGTCCGTAGCAGTCCCGGAAACCGCATAGTTGCCGGCGGCCAGCCCGGCAGTATCGACGCTGGCGGTCGTGTTCGTGCCGGAGATCTTTCCCCCGCTACTCGTCCAGCCGTAAGTGACGGTGTGCTTGGGATTGAAATTCTGCGTGTTCATCGTGGCTGTGACCGGATCGCCTGGGTAGACCTCTGTTGGCGAAACCGAGCAGCTGGCCGTGGGAGGAACCGGCGGTCTGCCGCCGAAGTTGTAGACGAACCCGGCAATCGCTCCGGTCGTAGCGGTGTTGAAGATGAACAGGTTGTTAGTTGGTCGATAGTTTACATACAAGTAGCGCCAGCCCACTGACGCTCCCCACTTGCGCGTGAAGTTGTAGTTCAGCAGTCCCACGGCCTGATAATCCAGGTTAGCTCCACCTGCGCCAGCGTCTCCCGCCACTGTAATCGACGCCTTTTCGCTCAAGGGCAGTATGGCTCTCACGCCACCTAGCCCGTCAACCCATTGGGCTGACCGCGAGCGGCCAACATCCGCGGGTTCAACGGTGAGATTCTGGCCAACATACCAGTAGCGAATTCCGGCAAGAGCATCAAACTTGAAGTGCTCGGCGTTAATCAGTCGGTATCCGATCTTTGGAGTAAGGATCGATTCCGTCAGATGGATATTCACAGAAGTCTGACCGAGTTCATTAAACGGTATGCCTCTGTCGTCGCCCAATTTCACCCAGAAGAAATCCACTGGAATGACCAAGCGGCGCTTATCGAGCTCGACTGCGACGGGGATGATCCCTTTCAGACTATGAAAGACATCCGAGAAAGGAACATGGATACCCGCATCATGGCCCAGCACGCCGACCGTGCCGTGAATTCCCGGAAACCAGCCGTAAATAGAGATCTGACCGCGCCAGCCGTCGCTATCGTCCGCTGTCATCGGTGTTTGCGGCTGAGGGTTGGGTGGAAGCGGAGTTGGTGGAGGTGTGTCCGCCGTGGTAGGCGGGGTTTTCGCAGACATGTCGGCGGGACCCTGAGCATGCGCAGACACAGACAGCAACAGTGTAAGCGCCAGTGTGATTATGATAGGTAAGTTCTTGCGGTACGAATTCATTGCCATCTCCTAGCGACACTTCGACATTCCAGACTTTTGACTTCGATCACGGCCCCGTCACTGCGTGGTAATACACGCCCGTTCGAGCCTTACGACGGGCTAAAGCAATTGCTGCCGGCAAAGGCAATAGGTTCCGCCGCCGCATAACGCTGGAGTGATAGAGCTTCAGTTCCAAAGTGTCACTTGCGGGCCCGGCATATACCCACGCTTTCAGGCGGCGAATAATGGCGAGTCACAATCTCAAGCTCCATCTCGCCCATTGCCTTGCAGAGTTAGTTCCCTGCGATGCCCTTGTTCTGCAAAATCCGGACGACTACTCGCCGGTTGTCAGCTTGTCCTTCAGCGGTGTTATCGGGCGCCACTTGCCGGCTGGTTCCCATGGCTCCCGGAGCCAGAATGTTGGTCAACGGGATGCCGCCCTTCTGCTCCAGAAAGTCGGTCACGTTATCGGCGCGCTCCGTGCTGAGCTTCTGGTTCAAGGCGGCTGAGCCTACAGCCGAGGCATAGCCCTTCACCTGAATCACGTACGCGTCGACCGTCTTGGCCTTCGTGGCCAGATCCAGCAACTGCGGTTTGTATTGGGGATCGATTACGACTTTGCCGTTGCCGAACAGAACTGTCACTTCTCCAAGAATGTTGTATTCGCCTAACTCCCCAAAGCGCTTGTTTGCGGACGCGATGGCCGCCTTGTTCGCAGCTATTTTTTGCTGCTCGGCGGTGAGGTCGGCCTGTTGAGCCTGCATGGCAGCCTGTTGCTGCTGAATCTGCTGTTCAGTCTGTTGCAGCTGTTGCTGCTGCTGCTGGATCTGCTGTTCAGCTGGAGTTACACCGGCCTGGATGTCTTGCGCATTCTTTAGCTCAGAACCTTTAAACTTGACACTGTCTGCGACCAGCTGGTTCTTGGCGTTGTAGGAACCTTTGACCTGCACCGGGAGTCCCGGTACCAGGGCAGTCATTCCCATCTGTTTTTTACGCATGTGGAGGCCGCCCTCGACTTCTTCCACCTGCGTGCTGTCGGTGAGCACTACGACTACGTTGCCGGCGTCGGCAGACTTCACCGTCATCGTGGCACCGCTACGTCCGTCGATCACGCCTTCTACTTGCGTGCTCTGAGCGACAGCCGTGCCCCCGAGCAATAGAAGCGCTGCCAGTGACAAGGTGCCGAGGAACGCCATGTTTGCAATCTTTCTGCTCTTCATAAGACCCGTTTTCTTCTTTCTTGTTGCGCAATTCGTTTTTCAACGGCTGCATTGCCCTCCACCAGGGGAGGTTTGGACTTAGCAAATGCCTGAGTTCGACACTGAGACGCCGCTCAGCATTTCGACACGAATGTGGCGGTGCGGTCGACACCTTGCGAGAGCTTTCTTTAAGCCAGGTCGTTCCCTGGAAAATTCTCCGCGAACTACTTTCGAAACAGAGTTCAACCGTAGTCTCTAAGTTGACCATCATTTGCACATCTTGAGAACTCGCATTTTTGATAGGTACGCAGGAAATGTTTTCTCGTTCTGCCTAGGCACCTCTCGACTGCATACGAGCTTTCCTGCTGCCAACCTACCTAAATATCGGCCGCGATTGATGCTGCCCAAACGCATCGGGGCTCCGTCAAATTTCCAGTAATACCGAAATATGTAATCGGCGCGGCCTCGATCCCGGCCTCTGACGTTTGACTTCACTGCGACCCGGGTCTAGGTTTCTAGAAATGCCCAAGCTTCAGGAGCAATTCGGCCAGATCGACATTTATCTTTTCGACCAGCTCCTGAAAGGGCGCATCCCGGCCGGAATGCGGATACTCGACGCCGGGTGCGGTTACGGCCGGAACCTGGTTTACTTCCTGCGGGAAGGGTATGAAGTTTGCGGCGCGGATTCGGACGCTCGCGCGGTGGAGAGCGTTCGCTCTCTCGCTCGGACGATTGCGCCCACTCTTCCAGCATCGAACTTTCGGGTCGAACCCATCGAGCATATGTCGTTCGACGATGGCTTCGCGGATGTAGTCGTCAGCAGCGCTGTCCTTCATTTCGCCGCCGACGACGCGCAGTTCGAATCCGTGCTGCTGGGATCTTGGCGCGTCCTTAAGCCCGACGGGATATTTTTCTGCCGCCTCGCATCCACGATCGGGATCGAGAGCCAAATCGAGCCTATCCAGGGACGCCGCTATAAGTTACCCGACGGCTCTGAGCGCTACCTGGTGAACGAAGCGCTGCTCGGCTCACTCGCCCAGCGGTTAGGCGCTGAACCGCTCGAGCCCCTGAAAACCACGGTCGTTCAAAATCAGCGCTCGATGACCACCTGGGTATTACGCAAGAAACTGCGGTGAAGAAGCAGCAGGAAGGTTGGGAGCCAGCCGCGGAAGCTTGCTAAACATCCGAGCTGCACAGGCGATTTTTCGCCAGGTGCCGACAGTGCCTGTGAGGACTTGAATCTGGTTTAGTGGCGTACGCCTATTGCGCTGTTGAACTCGCTCGAGATGGTGCTGAAGCCGTTGCTGACGCCGGTCGCAAGAGTGTTGATGGAGGCGATCGCCCCTAACCCTATCAAAGCCGCTACCAATGCGTATTCGATCAGGTCTTGGCCGGCTTCGTCCGGAAGCAATCTCGCAATGTTGGAAACGGTCATCCAGTCCTTGCCCATAATTGAAACCGATTTTCCACAACCATCCTCGACCACGGCGGGAGGATTGTCATCAAGATTCGTGACCTATTCTTCCAGATTTCTGCACTCGAATCGCGGCCATGCACCCTCGGAAGCGAGCCTCCGACCGATGCGCGATCCCAGTTCAGCCGATACCTGCCGCAAACCGGAGACAAACGCCACGGAGGTGTTGAGAGTATCTCCTCAGCAATTGTTCATTGAATTGGTGGCGGCGGTAGGACTCGAACCTACGACCTACGGATTATGAGACCGTCGCTCTAACCACCTGAGCTACACCGCCAACGGTCGGGCGCGGCATCGACTTCAGCCGCAGACATGCAGATAACAATCGATTATGGTCCAGAAATGCTGAACACTGCGGGCTTCGCCGATCCGGTCACCCCTGAGTCAAGCCTCGCGTGCGATGACGCCGTCGCAACGCTTCACCCCGGCGCTCGGTCAAAGAAAGGGCCGGACGTGAACCGCGTCCAGCCCAACTCTGATTCTAGAAGCGGCACTTGCCAGTGTCAAACGTAAGCTGGCTGACAGGTTCGCCGGCGCGTTCCAATTGCAGCATCGATTCGGCCGAAATCGCCACGCGCAACGCCTAAGCTCATCGGCCAGCAAACACACCACGAGCGCTGCTTCCCACGAAACGGTTCGAGTGCGAAGGGGCAGCCCCGCGCCAAAGCAAACGCTTCACGTGAATCTTCCCACGGCGCTCACTCGTGATACAAATCTGCCATGCGAGCTGTGGTGCAGCGCGTACGAAGAGCATCGGTGAAAGTGGGCGAGGAAACGACCGGCGAGATCGACAACGGTTTGCTGGTGCTGCTGGGAGTCGGAGGGGACGACGTCGAGGCTGACGCCGATTATCTGGCAGAGAAAATTGCAGGTCTGCGGATCTTTGAAGATGATGCCGGAAAGATGAACCTCAGCGTGCTGGACACCGGCGGTGCCGTGCTGGCGGTTTCGCAGTTCACGTTGTTCGGCGATGTTCGGCGCGGGAAGCGACCGTCGTTCGACGCGGCCGCACGACCGGAACGCGCACGTGAGCTATACGAGTATTTCGTCGCCCAGATACGACGGCTGGGATTGCAATGCGAAACGGGACGCTTCCAGGCAATGATGGATGTGGAACTCGTCAACCACGGACCGGTAACGATCCTGATCGATTCCAGAAAAGCTTTCTGATGCCGAACGACCGCTGATCAACCCCAAAAAACCGCAGTCGTTATCAGGCACAACAGAGCGAGCAGCAACAGCACCATCCGGAACGCGTGCAGATGATCCCAGTGTCGGCGGTCGCTTTGCCACGTGGCCGGCAACGACTGCGGCTGCCAGGCCGCGATACGGCTGTTCAGCGGTGCCGGGAAGATCACGGAGCAGACGATCGTAATCACCCACAGCACGGACGCCGCGAGCAGCAGCTTGCCGTCCATCGACCGAAATGCCGGGCCAAGCCACGTCACCGCAATGGTGAGCAACGCAACCGCCGCGTACCAGAACGGCATAACGCGTCCAAACAGCGCTGCGAAAGCTCGCCGGGTGGGAGCATGCAGACTGTCGTCTAAGTTAGCCAGCGTGGGATGCAAGAACAACCCGACGGCGAGCTCAGTCCCTACCAGGAGCCCAGCCAGCAGGATGGTGACCGCGAGCAGAACGTGGTACAGCATACTTTCTTAGACGCTGGAGCGCGCACCAAAGAATCGCGCGAATCGAGAGCTACTGCTGCGGGTCACTGCTGGGCGCGTTATACGTTGTGGATTTCTGGCGCTTGTTCTTGCTGACCGGAGTTGTCTCCGCCGGGGCCTGGCACGTCCGCGCCAGCACTTCGATGTCCGTCATTTGGAAGCGGGGCATCTCGGCAGCCTTCTTATCGGCAGTGGCAGTTTGCGCCGGAGCAGCAGCTGGTTGCCATTGTCCGGTGAGCTTCACCTTGCTTCCGGAATCGTTCTTCAGATCGTCAGGGCCGAGCACCTGCACGCCGCTGCGATGGTTCATATTGCGTAAGGTATATTTGCCCTCGTTGTCTGGCCCGGAGAGGCAGCCAATCACAGTCGATCCCTTTGCCTGCGCAGGCTTGGTGATTTGATCGCCGCTGGTGCCGCTGGTGTCCTGCGTCACGCTGGCCGCGTTCTTCTGCTGTTGCACGGGCGAGTTGCCGGTTGCCGCCGAGTTCTGCGCAGCCGAAGTCGTGTTCTGTGCGAGGGCCGACAATGTAAATGCGAGCGCGATAATCGCGACCTGGGCGACGGCTCTCATGCGACCTCCTCGACTTGCAAAAAGAATACTTGAGATTTGGACGTCACGCGAACCGCCAGAGTTGTCGTCACGCCTTGACCATCGCAGGCCTGAACCGCGAATTTAATTCAACTCCAGCCCTTAGCGTAGAAGTTCAGCGGGACAAGTTCGCCCAGTACTTCCTTGCACCCGGATGAATGAGGGTTGCGGAATTGGGACGCCCCGTCCCAGCCCGGTGGACCAGCGCGGGGCGACTCTTCTGAGTTGTTAGTGCTTTTGCGACCACGCAGACGCGTTCAAACACGCGACTACACCGTCGATCACCTTGCCCAAGCCGTCCTGAAACTTATTGGGGTCGATGATATTCTTGTCGGCGACCGCATCCGTCGCGGACACCGCGGTTTGTACCAGGGATAGCGCAGCCGATTTCTTCGACGCGCCGCTTTTGGCTCCAAACATCCCTTCTACCCCTTGGACTATGGCTGGAACGAAGGCGATACCCTGAAGCAGTTTCGATAAAAAGTTCATGATTAGCTCCTTTGCAGATAAAAGATTCTCTTTGTTGATAGCGCGCGATCGCCGGCCGAGCCCTCTCAGTGGCGATAGCGCAGATAATCGATAGCCACGTGAAACAACGTGAGCAGGCAGCCCACCGCCGTGGCGATTCCGGTGAAGCGCTGCAAGTAGGCTTCGTGGTGTTCCACGCGCTCCTCAATCTGTTGCAGCTTGCCTTGGTTGCCGTCCCCGACAATCCAGCGCATGTGCGCCTTCAGTTCGGCCAGGTCGGACAACACCTTTTGTTCGAAGTCAGTCATCGTGCAAGTAGTCATGCAGGCACTCATAGGGGATAGTCCACATACAGGAGCGCGGAGTAGCGCGAATATCGCGCGGGCGACGATGCGTCGTACTGCCGCAGGTAATAACTCTGCGCCCGCTCCAGGCGCGGCAGAGTAAAGGTTTCTGTGCTGAAGCGTCCGGCCAGATTGCCGTTGTCGCCGGGCCCCCAGCCGTTGTCGGATCGGCGCACTTCGATGCCGCCGCCCGCTGGAGGAGCAACGCCGGCATCGATCGTGATCTCGGTCGCGATCACGTTGGTGATCTGGGCCGCGGTCAGCGACGCAATGTAGAGCGATGACGACGGAGTGGCCGTTGTATAAATCGTGGTCAGCGGATCGGGTAGGGTCTGGTTCGCGAACTCGAATGCCAAGGGCGCTGCGGCATCGTTGGAAAACTTGACCGCATAGACCGCCCGGTCGTCTGCCAACGAAATCACCTGCACCTTTACCTCGCGCACAATCGCTGTGAATGCCGCGCCGCGCGATGGCGCCGACACCTGCACCGCATTCCCCGGCACAACGTCCTCAGCCGGAAGAAAGTCGCTCATTACCTCGTATACACCGGCCCATGCAGGCTGCACTGCGTCATCCAGCAGGGCCAGGGCCGCGTTCTCACAATCAATCGAAGTGGGCGCAGTAGGCAGCTGCAGCCGTCGCACATAGCTGCGGCGACCGCTGTCACCGCCCCGCGCATGCTGCGCGATGCTGTTCTGGTCCTGCACCCGCGACATCGCCCGTGCGCTGCTGCGGTAGGCCACCACCACCTCTTCGTTCTGCTGCGGCGGATACGGCGTGTAGAAACGAAGCTCGCCCGAGGAGTTGATGTAACATTCGCCACCATTGTCAAATGCTCCGGCCAGCCGGGTTCGAAACTGGCCTCCGGGAATCAGGCTGCGAATCTCGGCATCGACAATGTGCTGTAGGCGAGTAAACGACACATTACCGAAAAAGCTGGTGGAATTGATCAGCGCATAGGTCGCGAATCCGGGTGGCGATGGCAGCACATTGTCGTAAAGCACGGTGGCTGCCGCCGCCAGCGTCGCAGGATTGTTGGGATCGACGTCGTGCACGGTAAGCACGACCCGCAGCCCCGCCGCAATCGCATCGCCGCCGCGGCCGTTGCCCGCCGGATGGGTGGATGACAGGTAAGTCTGATGAACGCGATGCGCCTCGTTGCAGAACAACTGCGTGGCAAACGCGTAATTGTGCCCCCCGGTCGTGGTGAGCACCGGCCCTGTGAGAGAGCCGTTGATCAACGCTTGAAGGTTGCTGTTGCTCCCGTTGGGAGATACCTGGAAGCCGGCAATGCAGTTGCCGCTGCCCGGCAGCCCGTTATAAAGGCCGCCTAGAACTCCATTCGAAGCAGCGTTAAACACCAACTGGCCATGCTGTATCATCATGCCGCCGGCGAGCTCCACCTGCTCCACGAAGCTCACCATTGCCGGACCGCCATTGATTCTCATGGCTCCCACATTGAGGGATATGCTGTGATTCGGATCAGTCACGCCCCACAATGTGGGAGGCAGTTGCGGCTCGCTGTAGTCTTCCTCGAGTATCGTTATGGCGGTTTGGTTGAACGGCGTCTGCGAGAGATAGAACCCGAGCGTTGCGCCGTCGCCTAGAAAGTAGTCGCGAACGTATGCCACCGGCTCGAGTTCTCCAATGATGGTAATGTCGTTGCGCAGCAGGTCCGGCTGTAGCAGCCTAAGCCCAGGGGGAGAGAAATTCGGGTCCTGTTCGCTGATCGTAAAACTTGCCTGCCCAACCGGCTGAAAGCCCAGCTTGCCGTTTGACGCAAGATAGGTCGCGCGCGCCATCGTACTCAGCTCCTGCGCATGCTCGGTCCACGTCTTCTGAGGCACGATCGCAAATTGATTGACCGTGCCGACATCCTGAACGCCTGACTGGTCGAGTCCACCCGGCACAACATCATTGGCCAGCGTGGATAACGCATTGCCGGTCGTGCGCCAAGCAAAAGCTGCTCGCGCCGGCAGCGCATTGCGGTCGAGCAAGTACGAGTCATCGACCGACTGCAGGACGTAACGCCAAGCTGCCGAAGGGCCATACCCAAGATATTGCTGCTCCGGGGCGGTGGCCAGGTAGCCGGTGAAAAGCACGGTCCCATCGCCGCGCTGCAGGATTACGCGGGCCCCGCTCGCCGGTGGCTTGAAGGTAACGGTAGCGCCGATTAACGACGCGGTCATGGTGGCCGCCTTGTTCAGGCTGCGGACAATCGCGGGCAACTGATCCGCATCCACAGACGCGGTATAGTCCTGCGGCCCCAGCCCATCATTATTGTCAATTAGCAGGTTCATGCCGATCTCCAGTTAAACTGCGGCGTTCGGAGCAGGGAAGTAGCTGCGATAGCAGAGCACCGTCTCGTTATCGTTAAGGTCGGTCGTTGGTAGTGCCCGCAGGCTGACGTGCAGCATGTGGCTGAACAGAGGCGCGGAAAATTCCTGGCGCGTCTCCCGCGCCCCAGCCGCCGGCTGAAGTCGTGGATAGAAAAAACATGTTCGCCCGCCGCTGTCCGGAGCAACGATAAACAGTCCGGACCACTCCTGGAAGTAGCTGCTGCCCTCGCGATCGACAAACGCCGTGACCTTCTGCACTCCCATGCCCGCCGTCGGCGCGGCGATCAGCGGCTCCGCCAGCAACAAAGCTGAGCTGGTCTTGCCGCTCACCCGCGAGACGTTGAAGGTGATCCGGCGAACAAAGTCCCTATGCGTCTCACCACCCAAAGGCGAGGCCAGGTAGGCTCCCGGAGCGCCCGAACCTTGGTACCCGGTGGTTCCGCTGTAGTCGACGTCAACCGCAATCAGATCTCCCACATTGTAGGAGGCTAGCTGGTCCGCAGTAAGCACAACTTGCGTCGCGCTGGAACCGCTCTGCACCGGTGAAGCCGGAAGGGCGGTGCCGCCGGACGGCGCGGGAATGGTCGCAGGCACTTCCGCCAGCACATTCATCTGCTGGCTGCCCGCGGACAACGCCAACTGTAGCTTGCCCCAGGAGAGCAGGTCGAACTCCACCGTGGCTTCGGGCTGGGTACGACATTGCGCGGTGATGTTGCCGATCGGCCCCGTGCGCAAAGCCTCGAGTTTGGTTCCGGCGACGCGTTGGAAGTTTTCTACCCATCCCAGATCGATCCACGGTGCTGGTGGATTGTCGAGGTCGAAGGAGCCCTGCGATGCCGGGTCAAACGCCGCGAAAAAGCCGTTGACCCGGTTCACTGGTGCGGCATACGCGCGAACCACGCGGGCTGCCGGCGCCATCTGCGAGCGCCTGGCGTAAGCACTTGTGCTCATGACTGGTTGACCTCCGGATAGAAAAAGATCGTGACTGTAACCTCGCGTCCCACATACGGGGGGGTGCTCTTGCTGGCGTTCATAACCGGTTGCGTCCAGAAGATTGTCGATCCCAGGGCGACCGGATTTCCCGAACTGTAATCGCACTTCACAGCCTGCGGAGGCGCGCAAATGGCCAGCAAGTCGGAATCCAGGCTGGCCAGGTCGCGGCCACGATCAAGATTTCCGCTTTGCATCGTTCCCTTGGTGCTGTAAGAAATCGTGCACGCCATTTCCATGAGCGTGCCGGCGGAAACCGGTGCCGGGCAGGCGTTTCCCCAATGCAGGTAAAATGCATCGCACAGCAGCGGAGCGCCCGAGGGCGGCTCGTTTTCGATGACCGCAATGGCCGGTCGGGTGACGCCATCCAGGGTGACCGTGCGATTCGGGTTTACGGCGACCAGACGGTCGCGTAACCCGACGTAGAAGCTGTCTTTGGTTGATTGCATCGTGCTTACTCCGTAGCCGTGAGGTGATAGAGACAGTCGGAGCCGAAGTGATCGACGGTGACGGAATCGAGGTGCCAGAGCTGATCGTGTTGAACCACGCCCTGCGCGGTCAGCAGCCAGGTCGGAACGTCGGTGATCTGATATTTCTTCGCCAGGGCTTCAACTGCGGTTGCGCTGAGCACCACCTGCACGCGGCGGCTGCCGTCAGGCCCAGGAGGCAAGGATGTGACTACAGCCGGCGATATCTGTATGTCCTCGGACGGCGGCGGCTCCAGTCCCAACTGGCTGCTCGTGTCTCCCGTGGCCGGATCGGCAATGCGTAACGTGACCTGCGCGATGCCGCAGGAACGCAGAAGCGCGTCGGCAAAGCGCCTTGATGCGCAGCCCCTGCCGGCGATCATTCCCAATTGATTTGCGTCGGACATGTCAGCCCACCTTCTGTGACACGTAAGGCGCCAACATGACCTGCACGGTTGAATCCAGCAGCGTGTCGGCAAAATAAGCGAAATGCATCGCGTTCAACGTGCCTTCGCGTACATTGAGCGCCGGCATCGCCTGGGCATTGCGTACCAGCTGCACGCAAGCGAATTTCACCGGGTCTGGAATCTGCGTGAACCCGGCGTTGTACACCAGTTCCATCTCGTCAAAGAACAGCCCCATAGGATTCGGCAGCCACGACACTTCGCCGGTATCGGCGAACCAGTCAAACGTACTGAGGTCGAGATTGATCCAGCTGCCCGGCAAACCAAAGGCAATGGCGAACTCCGACGTAAGCTCCCACATTGTGAGATCCTCGCCGCGGCGCGCCTCGCCATAGCGAGCCTGTCCTGAGATCAGCGGCGATGTGCTGCCCTGCGGCGTTAGCAACGGTAAATAACTCAACCGCAGGTTACTGCGCCCCGCAGTCAGCCGGATGCGCTCTGTAAATTCCGTGCTCCATAAAGTGGGGCGGTTGCAATGGGCGTTAATGATCGCGGATGCGGAGGCTACCCATGATTCGGGAGTTTCCGGCTCCAGCCCGTAGCTTTGGTACTCGGAAGTATTCAGATAGTCCATGAGATTTCCAGTCAGTGCCGCGGTTGCGGCAAAAATAAAGAGTGGTGGGCCGGTGACAGCAAGAGCGCGCGCCTGCTGCGCACCGTCTCCTGATGCCTTCTTGCGTAGCCCCACAGTGTGGGACTACGGAGATCCTGACCCACCACTCGGTCCGCCGAATCGAAGCAGCCCAGGCCTCTCCGCCGGCGGAAGTAGGTCGGACTTAACGGTCGACAATCACCTGGTAATGGGCATAGTTGGCGCCCTTGACGACCACTCCGCCGAACTTCACCACCACCATCTGCGAGCTCAACGAAGCCGGCGTGCCAAGCTGGAACACGCGCGGATTCGGGCTGGTCAGCCAGTGATACTCGATCATGTCCTCGGTAACGATGTAGGCAGGCAGCTGCGCGGAACCGCTTCCCGGCGTCCCCGTGTAGGGCAGTGACCATTCGGGAATCAGCGGTAGCTCGCCAGCCTGGGTAGACAGCGTTTTCACCAGCAGGCCGCCGGCGACCTCGGTGGTCGACAGGATGACGTTGAATTCCGCTTTCATCTCACGGTCGATCAGGTCGAGCAGCACGGGGTTGGAATAGATGGCGGTAGGCCGCACCTCGTAATTGCTGTTCGAAACCATCTGCGCGATGGTGGACTTCAGGCCGTCAACGATGCTGCTGCCGGTGGCAATCGTCGTGGTGTTGCCGCCGGCCGCAATCTGACCGCACACGCCGAAATACTGCGACGTTGTGGGAGTGGAAAGCGACGTGTCGTTGCCGTTCCACAGCGAGACATCGTGAGTCCGCAGCAAACCCTCGACGGAATCGGCCAGGTCCTTCGCCTGCAAGTAGGCGAACTGGCTTTGCTGCGCGCCCACTTCCATGTCGAACACGTTGTAGTTGATCTGCGAAACCAGGCACTTCAACGGAACGCTGCGCTCCAGGCGAGTGGGACTCACCAGGGTGGGAACGATGTTACGTGGATCGACGAAGGCGTTGGCCGCAGTCGGCGACGGAATCGCGGTCTCTTCAAAGAAACGGGAAGGATGGCCGGTGGCCGGCACTTGCTTGATGCGCTGGCCAAATGGCCCGCGCCGCCGAACGATGTCGGTGATCTCGGACTGATAGAGATCAACCTCGATCGCGCCCGGCCCCATATAATCGGCCGCGGCTTGCAGGTTAACAAATTGTGCTTTCATAATGTCCTTTCGACAAACAGGGTTGAGATAGGATTTAGGCTCAAAATTTCAAGGTCAGAACGTCGGCCACCGAAGGCCCTACCGGCTAGCTGAGAACGCCGGCGCGTGCGAGCTCGGCCTTTACCGCGATGCGTTGCTCGATGCTGAGGCCGGCCAACGCCTTCTCGACGATCGGCGTCTCGACTACCGCATCACCCTGGACGCCTTCTTTGGCCAGAAGAGCGGTGACCATGGGCGACAGCGTCTTGCGCCGCGCCGTGTCGCTTTGCGCTTTCAGATCAAGGTTGGCCTTCTCCAGAGCAGCCACTTTGCTATGCAGAGCGGCAGAGCCTTGTAGATCGGTTTGCAGATCGCCTTCGTCCACTGCTGCAACGATGCGGTCGATTTTGGCGTGCAGGGAAGCGAACTGGCTGTCAAGATTTGACAATGCGTTCGCCAGGGATTGAGTGGCCTGGGCCATTTGACCGGCCAAGGTGGAGATGTCGGCGGTAGTAGCGGCAGCTTCTTCGTCCATACGTAGGTGTCCTCTCACATTGTGGGATGTGTGGGTTGATCGTCAGTTGATAATGTCGCAGGAATCGAGGCGGCGTGACGCGGGTTAATTGTGATTCGTCAGCGCGATCCAGGTCTGCGGGTAAGCGGCTTTGTCGCGGCGCAGCACCGCGGCTCCGGTGAACGTAAAGTTAGTCACGGTCCAGATGTGGGCGTCCTGGTTGGGCACCGTGGCATTCGCGATTTCGTACGACATGCCGAGGTTGGTGCTGTTCTGAGCGTGAATCTCTCCCACTACGTCAGGAAAGTCCTGCGCAAACAGATATCCACTGACCGCGAGTTTGCCCAGCGGACTGTCGGCACTCCGCGCGCTCAGAGGAAGCACGTTGGCTTCGGTAATGATGCCAACCTTACGCCGCACATCGTGAGCGGTGAGCGCAGGCGTATAGTCCAGCGCCATGCCCAGCAGTGAGGGCAGAGCGGCTTCAGTGGCAGAGCGCGTAAGCATCACTCGGTGCCCACGCGCGCCACTGGGCGAGCGCTGCGACGCCACCCCAACCAGGGTGAGAACACCGTGAAACGGTTGTCGATTGGGATGTCCGGCGACATCCGGCATGGACAAGGCCATGGCTTGCAAAGAAAAATTCATAAGGTCCTCGTCGAAAACAGCACTTAGCAGTTGGCAGTTAGCATTTAGAACAACGCGCCAGGGAGCGATCGCCACCTCACTGCATCGGCGGAGCGTCGGCCAGGCCTGCGCGCTGTTCGGGTAAGGGCGGCAATCCGCGCATCCGACGCACTTCGTTGATAGTGAGCACGCCGCAGTCGATCAGGATCTGCTGGATTTGCGCTTGCTCCATCTCGTTAGGTGCGTCGACGTCAGTGAACACGAACTCCAGGTCGTCCCAACCCAGGCGCTTGCTGATGGCGTCGCGGGTGAGATGTTCGGAGACCAGGCGGGCGACCGGCACCACAGCGGTACGAAATGCGTCGTCATACTGTGTGGTAGCTGTGTTCCGGTTGACATCGCGTTCCAGGCCCAGCAGCATGGGCGGCAGATCGAATGCATCCGCGATCATGCGAATGAGGAACTCCTGCCAGTCGAGCCGCAGGTCGGCATCCGTTCCACCATTGAAGCGCAGCACCTCCGGCTTGTTTTCTACCGACAAAATCGGCACTTTACCGGTGCCCTCGATTTCATCCTGCCACCAGCGGATGAGCCGCTCGTGTTGCTGCGGCGCCAGATTCTGCAACCACAGCGCATACTGCACCACCGTGTTGCTGGCCAGACGCGACGCGAAGCGGTGCGCGCACAGGAACTCGTGAATCGTCTCAAACGCTACCTCGAGCTTGCCCAGGCCGAACGGCGTGTGGGTGCGCGGATTCAGACGAATGTAGGACAGCTCCTCGTCTGTCAGAGATATCTCCTGGTCAGGCATAAATGCCGCCGTCGCCTGCACGTAGTGCGACGCTGTGGGACTGCCGTCCCAGTCGGAACGAATACGAATGCTGGCGCCGTCCACCGGCCACAGAATAAGCGGACGCGTCGGATCATCGCTCAGGTCAAGCTCGATCGCGCCAAAGCCGCCAACTAAGATGTCCTCCAGCACCTGCTCGATCATGGAACGAAATGAATCAACCGGGTTGGGCTGCTCGAAGTTGAGCGTCAGTACGGCGATTCGCTCAGCAGCACTGGGTAAATCCTCAAGGGCCCGGCCATGCCGCGGTTGAATGCGCCACTGCATGCCGGCGATGCGATCTTTGATTGTGTTGATCGCCTTGCGGGCGACCGGCATCTCGGCGAAACGCCTCAGGTTGACCGGCGTGGGTTTGGGCATGACTCCGGCACGCATAAGCGTGGGTGCCCCCGGAGCGAAGATGGTGGGTAGCGGCACCGTTCTGCGGGCGGATTCAGCGCTGCTGGCGTGTAGCGCGGCAGGAGGCCGGCGAAGCGGCCACGGCAGTTTGGGCAAAGAAGATCCGGCGACACGGCGCATTGCGCCGCGCAGAGCATTCATCATGTTCATTGGGTTAGTCTCTTAAATGTGTTGGTCGATGGTGATTAGTTGAGAGCTTTATGAAAATGTCTTACGTTGTAAGATACGAGAGCATGAAGCTAAAGCTTCAGTTCCAGCCGGGCGCGTTCGGCGATCGCCGACATTTGGCTGACCTGCGCGACCGCGATGTTGCTGTCCTGCAAGGTGGCCAGAGCGAAGGCCACGGCCTCATCATTCCGGTCGAGACCGTCTTCGCTGATAGCGGTGAGGTCGCTCATCGCGTGCTCCTTTTGTTCCAGGCCATCCCGCATGTCGGAATAGCTGAAGGCCAGCAGCTTGGCCGAGTTCACATCCGTCGCCAGCGACACGGCATGAAACAGGTGAATCACTCCCGCCGCATCCGGGCCGTTGAGCGCAATATTGGAGCTGGGCGACGCCCCCGGAGTCCTGTAGCCGCAATCGATTTTCAGCGGATCGCCCTGGCGCGTGTATTGCGCCACCTCGATATTCTTGAGCATGAATTGCCAAACCCCGGCTTGCTCGAAAGCATCGCGCATTGCATTGAAGATGACCCGTCGGCCCGCCTGGGCACGCGTTCCTCGCTGTTTCGACTCCAGATATATCTGCGCCAGCTTGCCCAACTCCGTTCGTGGAGACTCGGTCAGCACGGCGCTCATCGGCGTCAAGTCGAGCGCCCCGGATAGTGACTGTTGCATCTGCTCCAGCAGCCATTCGCGGCGCGACATGGGCCCGCGGTAGTTGATGATTTCGGGAGCACGCGATTCCAGCAGGCGACGCAGCTCATCCTCGTACGATTCCAGTAGGTCGACATCGACCTCGGGATCGGCGCAGCGAACGCGGCGCCAGTCGCGGGTAAAGCGCACGCCAGTGAATCCATCACCGCCTTCTTCCAGCAGCGCCAGACCGATGTTGACGAACTCGCCCTTCACCACGTCGGGGACGTAGCGCACCAGGAAGAATTCGCATTGTTTAAGAACAGCCATCGGAAATCAGCTCTTAGCTCTTAGCGATTAGCTATCAGCCATCGGCTCTCAGCTCTCAGCAAAAGCGAGAACGCTTGAGCAATAAAAAGCTACGCTCTTCAAAGAATCACACCTTTAAACCTGTCCCAGCCATACTGTCTCACCGCACCGAGGCACCGATTGCTAAGAGCTAAGAGCTAGTTCACCGTCTCTTTCCAATTCGGAAAGGGATGGCGCGATGAGTTCTTGAAATCCAGAATCAACTCCCGCACTCGTTCCCGTCTGGTTAACAGTCGCGTCAACAATTGCTCCAGCTCGTCACTTGCCCCGCCGTACCACTCAGGAGGAATTTCCTCTGCCAGCGGCCACAGCGAACTTTCGGGAAAGCTTTCGATATGGCTCAGCCACGGTTCGAAGCTGTCCCACGATGTGATACATGCATAAACGTCGTTGCGCCCGAACACGCCGCGTAGCGGAGCGTCGGGAAAATTCCACTCCCCGGCGTTGAAGCAATATCCCTGATCGATAAAGCTGGCCGTCAGTTTGCGTTCGCGCGGCCGCTTCCAGAAGGCCACCTGGCGCCCGTTGGCGTTACAGGTCCATTTATCCAGCGCCAGAATTCCGGCGAAGTCGCGCAGGTTGCGCACCCGCGGGATCATGGCTTCAGGCAGATAATCGAACACCTGCCCCTCCAACGGGGAAACCACGTAGCGCGAGCCGAACGACAGTCCCGCGGTGAACATTGTGCGCCGGCCGCAAAGCTCGATGCGCAACTCCGGTGTGTGTTCCAGCAGCCAGGGATGCACGTCGACGATGGCCGCCACGGGAACCGGCAGCCCGATCATCTCCGCCAGTCGCGTACCCAGCCAGTCGTTCACCAGCACCCTGGTGTGCTGCGGGTTGTTCTGAAATTTGACGACGTAATACTGGCCATCGGCACAGCGCATGAGATGGCTCTGCGCGCCGCCGCGCATTCTGCGTACGTGTTGGACCGCCTGAATCAGCAAGAGTCGACAACCACCAGATGGCACTTCGTCGCTCACCCCCTCGAGCCGATTCGTTCGACGAGACCGTCACCAGCACGAACGAACAAGGATGTGCTCAAAGTTTCCCTGCATGCCGGAGGGTCCAAAAGCGACAGGGCGGAATTCGTAGGAAGCCCGCCCACAACGGCCATCGCGACCGTACTTCACGGCCATCACCTCCGCGTCGCTGTTGCGGCAGCTTCCGATGTTGATGCTAACCGGAAGCGCACGCGATTTCGTCGGCACACGTCACAAAGGCGTGTGAGCACGATCCCGAGCCCAAGCTGTGCGGGAACCCCGCCTGGCCGAACTTCTATGCCGCCTGCGGCAGGGCAAGGTTCAGCGCCTGCGCCGAGCGAGCTGGCTGCACTCGCACCTCGGCGCGCACCGCCTGCGCGATCGCCATCGCCATCACCGTGTCGTCATGCGCACCCGAAGCAGCCGAACACGTTCCGTCCGCATGACGGATAAACGTGCGACACTCCTCCAGCAACCGCGGGCTCAGAAACATAAACGGCGCAGCCGATAGCATGGCGCAGAAATTTTCCAGCATTCGCGGACGCGACGCCACCGTGGTCAGCCAGCCCAGCTGGCCGCCAGATTTATAGCAGTTGGTGTAGCCCTGGTTCATGGTGAGATGAGCCAGCACCGCGTGTCCGTGATTGTTGCGTTCGATGGCAACCAGCGCATCGTTATACTTGTGCGCCAGCACGGAGACGCGCGCCGCCAACTCCTGCGGCGAAAAATGACCATGCAACTCCGCACATTGCACCCCGCCGCTCTGCTCGATGACTTGCGCACAGGAAAAATCGCCGTCCGTGCCGCCACCCGCCGGATCGACACCGACGATGTACTGCTTGGCGCGCACCCCGTTACCCCCAGGCACCGGCGGGAAGAACGTGATCAGCTTGCCGTGATCGGTCTGCTCGACGATGGGCGCAGCCTGCTTCAGGCGACGATCCACAATGTCGGAGTCGAACACGCACTCGCCCGATGCCAGGAAGCAGCTCTCAGGATCCTCGGCAAACTCTTCGCGGGCACGATTGCGGAAGTTCGCGCGCACCTCGCGGCGAAACGCAATCTGCGCCGCGTTCAGCCCGTGCTCCCCGATGAGTTCCAACTCTTCGCTGGTAAGGTCGGCGACCTTGCCTTCGCGTTGATAACTCGGGTCCCACCACCAGGGATAGAAGTGGCGGGTGTAGCCGGTGTGAACGGCACGCTGCCACTCGTCGTAGAAAGCCCCGCCGGCTCCGTTAGGAGTCGACTCCAGGAAAATCTCGCCTTCGGGAGGCACCGCGGCGCGCAACGACGCCAGGGTTTCCGACACATCGCGCGGCCAGCGGGCGACCTCCGAACAATGCAAATTGTGGATGGTCAACCCGCGGCCGGCGTTGGGGTCCGCCGCTGTCTCCACTCTGTATTCGCTATCTAATACAGGGAAAACAATTTGACGGACATTGGCACGCGAAGTGGTCAGCGCGCCTCGACGCAGCGGTTCCGGCAAGTTTTCCAGGAACCGGTGCACGATGCGAAAAATCTCTTCAGCCGAGCGCTGATCGTGCGCCACCTGCACGCTGAGAGTGCCTTCGCGCGTGATGCAATTGATGAAGAAGCGCGCGGCGACGTACGTCGTTACGCCCAACTGGCGGGCCTTCAGCACAATGTTGCGCTGCGTGCTGGTGCGCTCCATATCCGCTTGCGCACGATTCAGCGTTACCTTAACTAAACGCCCGCGCTTGTCGCGAATCTTCAGCAGCGCCCACATCAGATACTCGCGCCAGGTGGACGCTTCCGGGCTGGTGGCACACCTGCCGATGCGCCGGTCCGCCGGCGGCTTGTCGTCCAGACGGGACCCGCACCAGAGCAGCGCATTGCTGTCGTGCAGGTCAGACAATGTGGGAGTATTCTCCGCACTTGGCGGCCGCCTTCCTGTTGGGGCTTTCGGCGTATCCTCAGGACTAGCCTGCGCGGGCGGCCGTGAGCCGACCCTCTCGCTTTCCGCAGCCTGCTTTGACTTCACGGCCTTCGTCGATTTCGATATTTGTTTCCTGCCCATAGATAAACCATCTCGCGGCGGGCAGGGCCCACCACGCTCCGGGGATGACAATGGCTGAAATGAATTGATTCGGTCTGACAAAGTAAGACGACGAGTGCGAACGTCGGCAGCACGCGTCTTAAGCCGTAGGGGCTTGCGCGCTGCTCGCGCAATATTCATGCGGCGAGGCAGTCGCTTCCGAGATACCCTTCGCAGGCGGCGATCACGCGATCCACCATGCGTTGACGGCGAAGCAGCTTTTCCTTTTGCAGCTTCAAGTTGATCAGTTTGGCGCGCAACTCAGGCTCGCCCTCATCGCCGGCTGGCAGCAGGATGCCGGCATTGTTCTCCAGCAACAGGCGCGCCAGCCGATAGCGGTCGTCCGCTCCTGTTTTCTGCAACAGGTTGCTTACGTGAAATTTCACGCCGCGTTCGGAGATGCCCAGCGCTGCGGCAATCTCTTTGTTCGACAGCCCTTCACGCAGATAGCCGCAAATTTCTTGCTCCCTGGCGGTGAACATGGCTCACTGTACCGTCTGGCAATAAAACGTCGCGCCCTTCACCCAGTCGCTGCTGGGCATGTTGAAGGTGAGCTTGATGGTGCCGGCATTGGCCAGATTCTCCGCGCCCGCGATGTTGTTGCTCGGCCCCGCCAGAATCGACGTCCCGCCAATGACCGGGCTGACGTTGATGATCTGGGAAGCGAGCGATGAGATGGTGTAGATCTCGATCTCGCTGTCGAAGTTTTGCGAGCTGCTGGTGAGCGAACCGTACGCGACTGTCGTGCCGCCCAGCATCCACTTGTAGGTCACCGCCGTGCTGGTGGAGGAGTGAGTCCAGCGCGCGACGCACTTCGCACCCTGGCCCACCGCGAAAGTTCCCGCCGGCAAGGTCGCACTGTAGATGGCCTGGTCTGCGCCGTTGCCGGTCAGTTGCGCAGAGGCGCCTTGCATAGTTCCCGCAACCAGGTGCGCGCCCTGCACCGGGATCGCCGGCTTGTTCGACAGGTCGTTGTAACTGCCTGAGCTCGCCACCGTCGCCAGCGGACTTCCATTCAGCTTCAAGTTCGTGGTGTCGACATTCAGAGCATAAACGTTGGACCAGCGGCAACTGACGGTCCCACCTTTCTGGCAAACGGTAAGCGGATTGCCCAGATTCTTCTCCGTCGTGTCGCCGGTATTCCATGCCGGAACCATGTCCCACTTTGTGGTATCGTACCCGCTTCCGGGACCGAGGAAGCGATATCCCCAGCGCGCCATCACCTCCGGCGACTGGCCAAATGTCGTGCGGTTGTGTCCGGCGATCTGGATGCCACCCGCGAGAATGCTGCTGTTGTCGCCGTTACCGGCATCGCCCAGCAGAGTGGCCGAAGAGGAAGTCATGCCGAAGATTTCCGTCGAAGTGCCGCTGGGATTGCCTTGCACAAACGTATTTCCCTGGAGCGTGAACGCCTGGTTTCCATAGACCCCGCCGTTGCTCAGGTAGAACACCGGCTGCTTGGCGGCGGTGGCTACGTTGGCCAGCACCTGCGCCCGAACCGTATCGTTCAGGATGTTGACGTAGCCGTTCAGGTAGAAGTTTTCCTGCTCATACTGAATCGAGCCCGGCCCACTGCTCTTGATGAAGTCGTGCTGCGTGGTGCCGAAGGCGTAACCGCCGTCCACCTTCACCGCCGCCAACACAGTCGGGTCAGTTGTGCTGGCCAGGATCACGGGATCCTGCACCTGCGGCGTGCAGATCGAACTCTCCGCTTCGGCTTTGAGGCCGTGAATCGTGACTGTTCCGGCCGCATTGAAGTTGGCCGCGATGAGCGATGTCTGGTTGCAATCTCCGCTGACGCCGTTCAGCATCGCGACCCCAGACAGATTCGTGAACGCGACCCCTGAGCCATTCACCGAACGGTTGCTGGTGATATTCGTGATCGCCGACTGCGTGGCCGCATAGCCGATGCTCTCGAAATTATTGCCGTAGCAGGCGGAGAACTCGATGTCGTGAATGCTGGCCACCTCGCCCATGTTTTCCACCTTCAGGCACTCACCGGCAGTCTGGTTCGTTCCGTTGCCGATCAGGCGTAGGTTGCCGATCTCGCCCCAGTGCCACCACTGCGCAGTCGCTGTTCCGGTGCCGACCGTCGAGGTCGCAATCAGGTCCGCGTTCAGCCCGTTCGCCGGACTGACGATGGTGCCGTGATTCGACGAGCTACTTGCGCCGATAATGTGCGCGCCCGGAAGAGCGATGATGCCGGCCGTCACGTTGTTGTTACTGTTGTTATAGGTCACCGTTGCATTGATGGTGTACGTGGTCGCGGCCAGCTTCAGTACCACAGAGTCGTACACGATAAAGCCCGGGCCGGTATAGGGCGCCATGCGATCGTCGATGACCGCCCCCAGCACGTTGCCATTGTTGTAGGCCGCGTTGATTGCCGCCTGAATGCCGGCATACTTGCTGACAAAATATTCATGTCCGGGAATATCGCGAGCGCTGAGGTCACCGCTGACCGCAGCCCCCTGCGAGAAGAGGGCGTTGCCCGCGTTGTCCAGGCCGATGCCTTGTCCGCCGACAAGTAGATTGAGTGGAGAGCTGTTGTAGCCGTCAAAGCCGCCAAACAGGCGGGCATACTGCAGATCGTCGGGCGGACTAGGCAGCAGTCCCGACACGTAGCTGACAATGTTGGTGAAGCCGCCGCGATTGTAAATCCCGTGCGAGTTCGGATTCGTAGCGTAAATCTGCACCCCGCTGAAAGTATTGTTCCTGGAGTTGGCGTCGATCGAAATCCCGTAGCTGTTCACCAGCGAGGTATTGCTGTTGCCCGTGTTGTAGGAGTTGATGCCGGTGAAGCTGTTGCGGCTGGAGTTGATCAGTCGAACCGCATTCTGCGCCGAGTCCTGCGAGGTGAATCCATTAAACGAAATGTTGTTGGAATTCTCGACGATCAGACCTCCCACATCGTCAGAGTTCTCCTGGTTCCAGCCTCCGCCGATCCAGGTCACTCCGCTTTGCGTGCTGTTGGCGCAGTTGAGCCAGTGAACGCCGCTGACGGCATCATTCAGCACCATGGCCTGCGATACCTGGGTCCCGGTGAGGTGATTGTTGCTGCACAGCCCGCCTTCCAGCCGAATGTTGTCGGCGATGAATCCGCTGGGTTCGCCCACTCCGTTGTCGTCTACCAGCCCCCCGGTAAGGAAGTTCCACATCACGTCGCCCTGGACCTGCTCCGGCAGGGTCCCGACGTTGAGCCATTGCACCTGCCCATCCGCGACCAGCGAGCCGGGCGCTTGATTCCACGTTGGCGCTGCGGTTCCGCTCGCCTTGTTCACGGTTACCGACAAGTAATAGAACTGGCCGGCATTCCCGGTCGTGGGACGAATGAGTGTCGGGGCAACATAGCCGGCGCCCGCCGCCCAGTCCGTGGGCACGCGCCCGTCAAAGTAAATGCCGTGCAACGTGTTGTGATCGGAATCGAGATTGACAATCTTGTTGCCGGAAGCGAGCACATGCAGTCCACTCGCGCCGTTTAGCGATATCTGGTTATTGCCATCCAGCACCGCGTCGGTGTTGATCACCATGCCGTCGCTGCCGTTGCTGTTGATGAGGTTATTGAAATAGTGATTGATGTTGCCCGTGCTCACCACGCCTGCATAAACGAAGTGGTGAACGTGAGTGTTCTCGAGATTCACGCCGTCATAAGTGCCGAGATATCCGAAAGTACCAATACTGTTTCCGTTCAGCTCCAGGTTACGAATCAACACTCCGCTGGAACTATCGTTTTCAATCAGTGGAGCGGCAACTCCCGACATCAATACCGTTCCCACCACGCTGGGCGCAAAGCCGTAGTGCCAGCCGTTGCCCTCAAGAGTCGCTGCATCAGAGGACAGGCCGCTGAATCGGATGCCTGGGCTACCGTTCAGCGTCCAGGTGGCTGCCGGCAGGGTGTAGCGAATCGCCGCCCCGACATTCAGCGTCT
The DNA here is from genome assembly GCA_963796695.1 of uncultured Acidobacteriaceae bacterium. Taxonomy (GTDB): domain Bacteria; phylum Acidobacteriota; class Terriglobia; order Terriglobales; family Acidobacteriaceae; genus Bog-257. The sequence goes on from CAWCMU010000005.1 coordinate 161,703, forward strand.
GGGCGCAAGCCTGAGGTCCGGAAAAACCCTCCGCGCTGATGTGGCTCACGCCGACAGCGAGCGCGGCAGTGGTCGCGGCATTCATCTTGGCGCACGCATCCGCTCCCGGATAGGCAGCGGCGTTCAGCACTCCGTTGGCATTTTGCGCAACTAAGGTTGTGGCTGCGACGCTGTTCGGCGCTACGTTGCCGATGGGCGGTGGCGAGCCCAGGTTGGTCGCTCCCGAACTGCTATCGACGTAGGCTTTGCTGGCTGCATCCGTCGGATTTACCGGCGCCGGAACCGTTGGCGAGCTGGTGAAAATCTTCACCCCGCCCACGCTCTGGTTATCGCTGAGATCGATGTAGTGCGAGTCGGCGAAGTCGCGCGTCAGATACTGCGCTGCCTGATTGGCGGGCGCCAGCTGGCTGCGAATCGCGCCGATCGTGGTGCTCGGCGACGCAGGCACGGACCAGTATTCCGATGCGGTCGAGCCATCGTTCAGCTTGTAGGTCACGCGATAGTACGAGCCCGCAGGCGTGGCCCCGGAGTTGGGGGCCAGAGCGGCGTTGAACTGCCCGGTCGCGCCCAGGGTTACGGTCAGCGATCCCGCTGTTACCGGCTGTCCGGCGGCGGTGGTGAAGGCTGACCACAGGATTACCACGTCACCCTGGGCCGGAACGCCGTCGGCGCGGTAGACCACATCGTTGATGTCACACAATGTGAGACCTGAACCTGAACTGGCAAAAACGCGGTGCGGTAATAGCAGCGCGAAAGAGAGCGAAATCAGAACAAAAAGAAACCGCCCTTTCAGGCGGAGTGTGTCGGGCATAGGAAATGCCTCTCTGTTGCCGGCAAGCCGGCGGATGTATCCCACAATGTGGGGCTATGCATGATAATGACGGGAGCGACCACGGCTAGCCCGGCGCACCCATTTCTGGAATCGCTGAACGGCTGACCGGGGTGCCGGCTGTTCAGCCTCGCCGGGTTGCGGCAGCCTGATAGCTGCGGATGAAATCCTCGACGCTGTCCACGTAAACATCGGCGAAGTCCACCACCTGACGGCGCGACTCGATCATGTCAAGCGCGTCCGCCGCTCCAAATCCCAGGGCGCGAAGTACCGCCAGGGCCATCATGGGCGCGCGATGCACCCCGGCAGCGCAGTGAATGAATATCTTGGTTTCGGCATCGTCCAGCGCCTCCAGGGCAAAGTCGACGCCTCGCTGAAACAGCTGCGGCGGCTTGGGCTGGAAGTCGTCGTCTGTCGGGTTCCACAACACTCGCACGCCGTATGGCTCGGCCAGTCGCGTGTCGTCGAACTCAATCTGCATGTCGATGATGTGCGTGACCCCGGCGCGGACCACTTCGATCATTTTTTCGTCGGTCCAGATACCACCGCCTACCGCAATGCGGTTGGTCACCCATGTCATGTCCATGCCAGGCTGACTCCTCCCTGTGTTTATTCTACAAGCCGCCGCTGTTGGATCAGGCGGCCATGTCTGCTTCCGGCTCGCAAGATGGTTCGATGCCGATACTCTTGAAGAAGGCATCAACCGGATTCGTGGCCGCGGTTTCCTTGGAAGCCTGCGGAAGCGCCATCACCGCGGCTGCCGGCACACTGTCGTCGCCCGGATCGGGCAGGCTGTACACCCCGGCAAAGTCAAACAAGGCCTTGGCGGCCGAGTAGTTGCCGCATAGGGCGAGATTGATGATGGCTTCGTTGATCTCCAGCACCGAGGCCCAGATGGTGCGCTTCACACGCTCCACCACCTGCTGCCGCGCCTTCAGGCTGGAGAAGGCGGTCGAAGATTTCGGGTGCTTCTTGACCGGCTTGGCGGCGGCGACGTTTTGCCTGGCGGCAATAATTTTTCTGTAGGTCGCGCTCGCCGGCCCCGGCATCGGCGTCTGCTTCTTGGCCGCGGGTACGACGCTGTTCTTGGATGGCATGATGACAGTCCTTATGAAGGATGAATTGATTGCAGAAATCGGAAACATATCCGGCGAAGCCCCGAGGCCTCAGCGCTGACCGAGTCGAACCAAGCGGTATATCGATCTCGGAGAGGCTGGCCTCAGGGCCGCACGGTACTGGGCGCGCGAGTCGAAATCACGTCCCAAAACACGACGACCCAGCCATGGGCTGGGTCAGTTATCGAACGGTCCACTAGAAGCCGTTCCCAAACTTCAACTCTATTTCCACTATAGCACATCAGAGCAGGTTTTTGACGGTTTTTCGACACTTTATAATCATGTTTGTTTGGTAAGAATATACTAGGCTAATCAAATCTGCTAGACTTTAGTGGCCGTGACAGGGCGCGTCGATCTCCCAGGGGAACCACGATCTGCAATTGATTGCACAAAAAGTAGAAACGAACGGGGCAGAAGTGGTGTTATTATGAGTAAAACCAGTGCAAATCTGCGCAAAACAACGCAAAGTGTTGCGCTTCCCACGCAACAATAACCAGAGAACTCCCTTTGTTTCAATAAACAAGAGTGGAACCGAGATTGCACACACAGCCGTGCAGTAGTGTGCTTTGTAAGACCCGCACGTGTTTTTTTGGTCATAGGGTGAAGAAAGATGGCAACACTAGCATTTCCAATCAGTGAACTAACGCCGGTGATATTTGAGGCTACGGCGGACGCCAAGTGTGTGGTGTCGTATTCACGGACTGCCGTTGCTAGCTTCGGTGTCGCCTTCCACATCGTCGCCAAAACCTTTCAGCTAAAGCGCAAGTTGTCGCTCCTCGCGACCCGGCAAGAAAAGTTGCTCGGCAACCTTGTCCAGCGGGATTTTTCGGTAGAGCCGATCGAAGAACTAGGTCGTGTCGCTATTCAGCTAGGCGACATTGTTGCGAAGGAGCGTGAGCTATTGGTGCAAGCCTACACGCTTGGATCAGAGATTCGTGTTTGGTGGAATAGCTCGCTCATTAGGCTAACAGATCAGGTAGAGCATCTCGATTCCATAGCCGAATCGCTCAGCCTTGAAGCTGAGCCTGAGGGAGCATTGCTTCTAGCTGTAGCTGCGGAGCAGCTTGTCATGCGATAGCCACACCAATTCAGTATCAAAGAGAACTCTTTTTGGCACGATGCAGGCTGGACCTGGATCACCCAAAATTTCGAATCATCGGCTCTGCTGGCGGTGCTGACCTTCAAGCCGGATTAAACGAACTCCGCGAAAAGCTAGCCAGGGATCATAAGCTCTCCAACTTCTTTCCCCAGCCTATGCGGGGCTATCCTGCTTTCCAGAATAAAATCTGGAAGTGGGATTTTGCTCCATCTGGCGACAACACCTCCACCCGCAAGGGCTGGCGCCTATACGCCTACGTTCCTGACCCTAATGCGGCCGATCCGATTCCAGCCATTGCTTTTCTCTGCTATGACAGGAGCCAAGCTCCTAAGGGCGACTACGTTAAATTTCGGTAAGAATATACTTGACTCCTCAAATGGTTCATGCGATTATGACTCATGGCATGCGAACCTAAGACTCTGACGGAAGCGGTTCTGTTCTTCGCAGACCCTAACAACTGCCTCGACTACCTTGCAGTACGGCGCTGGAAGAATGGGGTTGTGTGTCCGACGTGCGGTCGCACGGATGTTTCTTTTGTGCCGTCTCGCCGTCTCTGGCAGTGCAAGTCGCGTCATCCGAAGGCCCAGTTCAGCATTAAGACTGGAACCATTCTGGAAGATTCCCCTCTGGGACTTGATAAGTGGCTTCCTGTGATGTGGCTCGTTGCCAACTGCAAGAATGGTGTTAGCTCTTGGGAGATTCATCGAACGCTGGGAGTAACACAAAAGACGGCATGGTTCATGCTGCATCGCATCCGCTTGGGGATGCAGGATATTAACGGCGGCGGAACTCTCTCTGGCGAAGTCGAAGTCGATGAGACTTTCATTGGTGGCAAGGCGCGTAATATGCACGCAGCCAAGCGGCGCGAGAAGATTCATGGACGCGGCCCGACTGGCAAGTCGGTAGTCATGGGTATGTTGCAGCGCGGCGGCAAGGTTCGTACCGCAGTCATTGAAAACCGCGACAAGGAAACTCTGCAAGGGCAAGTACGCCATAACGTCAGCGCAGGCTCGCAGGTATTCACTGACGAACTCGTGTCCTACTGGGGATTGGAGTCCGATTACGTTCACAAGATCGTCAACCACGCCGAAGAGTACGTTCGCGGCAACATCCACACAAACGGCATGGAAAACTTCTGGAGTCTTCTTAAGCGCGGATTGAATGGAACCTATGTTTCGGTCGAGCCGTTTCACCTGTTCCGTTACATCGACGAACAGGCTTTCCGGTTTAACAACCGCGCTACGAAGGAAGAAAAGATTACAGACTCCGACCGCTTTAGCCTTCTCTGTTCGCAGATCGTCGGCAAGCGCCTGACTTACGCTGAACTGACGGCGAAGGAGGACAAAAAACCGGAAGCCGCTTTCTAGTCGGCAGGGTCGCGGGAAGCGGAAGGCGGCTTGACCGCTTTTTGCTTTTGTTGTTTGGTGCCTGGTTTCGGGCCGCGCCGATTTGGATTGGAGTCTACCTGCTTTCGATACTCCGCTTCGCGGCGCTGCATCTCTTCGTGAGAGACAGACAGGAGATCGCCCACCAGTTTGTCGAACCGGCGGAATTCTGCGGAATGTTTCATGTGGTGCCCTCATATAATAAAACTAGCTGGCGGATTCCCAATCTTCTTTAAATGCCGGAATTTTCTTCCGAGCCACCATCTTAAGGTGATCGCCAACAACAACCTTGTTCAAGTCGTCTACCCACTTCTGCTCTCGAAGTTTTCCGCGATAGTCGAAATCCTGACCAACCCCTGCAATTTCGGCGTCAACGTCAGTGATTAGATCACTGACGATATTGTCAATGCAGGCGCGAAACCTCTTTCGCGCTCCCGGATCGCGGACAAACTCGCTGGGATCGGCACTAATCTGCTCGCCTAGTTCGTCCTTCCTAAGGATATTACGGATGAAATAAAGGAGCATATAGCGGGTTAGGGTGTACTTTCCGACAAGGGTATTAGTCAATTTGGGCAATGCGGCCACGAGCGAGTCCATAATCACTCGACAGAGCACGATGCGATCCGCCGTCACTTCTTTTCTTGCAAACAACTCATTGTATTTATCCTCGAACACTTGATACTTTCGGTGCGTTGCCCACGGCTCCCCCCGATCAAATGCCATAAGTAAGAGCCCAGCTTCTTCGTTGGAAATTGGAATTCCGGGTCCTGCCGTCTCTCCCTGTTTGATCTCGAAGAAATACTGACCGTCATAGTGCTGTCGAAAGTCCTGTTGCAAGCGAATCTGCAATGGGTTATTTGCCATGAAATCTCTTGGCTTCACCCCGTTTTGATTGTTTGAAATCTGCGTGATTAAGCTCGCCAGTTCGGAATTAGGATCAACCTGGACGAATTTCGTGAGCAGCCTCAAATCGTCAGTGAGCTGAGCAGTGTGGTCATACAGAGATGTAATGCTCTGGCATCCATTGACCACGAAGTAGTCGAACACGGCAACCTCCTGCGGCGTGTTCTCAATCTTCTTTGCGATGATCGTAATGCCGTTGTGAAAGAGCGGGAACAGTCGATGACGACTAGCATCTCTGATGCTCTTGACGATGTCCTTATTGACGCCCGTTTTGCCAAGCGGTCCGCGGACGTTGTATGCAAAAAGAGATTGGTCGGAGATTCCGCTTAGCTTAACTAGTTCGGTCGCCTTAATGGGGGCGATCACGGCCTTCGTGTTAGCGTCAACCGTATATTCCGTTGCTGTAAAACCGACAATATCGAACTTCGCTTGGGGATGAATCGGAATATCGCGAGAATCGGAAATGTACGTCTCCAACAACCGCCTCTTGCCGACGAACTCGATGTTGGGGGTGCCATCCAAGAAATTCTTCCCGTTCATGTCATAGTCGATATTCGTCAGGAACTCGCCACGCAACTTGTACGTTGAAACTTTTCCCTCTAAATCTAGGCGGTCAATCAAGCTCGCCAATAGGTTATTCCCAGCGGCAGCCGCTAAGCGCTTGACCGAATCAGCGTCATTGAACTGAGTGAGCGTTCCCGCGAATTCGCGCAGAGACTTATCTCCGATAGTTGCGTTGGTGGATTGGGATATGGTGCCCTGAAAGATGGTGATCGTCTCATCGCTGTCATTAACGAATACGCCATCTACGCCTTTATCGCCTCGCTGGTCGCACACTGAATCAGTCGCAGATTGGGTATCGAGTCGATAGTAATTTTCCAGATACCAAATCAAAAAAGACGCGCTTTGCGACCTCTTCGGGTCAATGTGCTGGGGAAATAAGTTTAGGATCGCAGGGTAATCGAAGTTTGGCTTGGGCACTCGTCCTCCTGTTCGAGTAGCAGGATACCGTAGAACGCGGGGCGACCGTAAATCGCGCAAATATACAAGCTCGGAGGCGTTCATTGAGCGCCCCGCCTTCTCCCCGCCGCCTTGTCTGGGGAACATTGTATCGCAGTTGATGAGTCTACGATATTCTTACCATCGGAAGCCCTTTACGCCGCTTCCAAATCTCTAGCGTCCCGCATCGTCTGGAAGCAGCAGAGTACGCACACATTCCGATTCGAGGCCAAGGTGCTGGCCGGAGAAGGAGTCGTGTTGGACTTAAGCGGCTACTGGTGTCACAACCAGTATCACGCTCATAGGAGGTGGGGTTTTTCCTTGCGGTACCTAGGACATTGCATTCGCAGTTGGGATATGGCGAAGCAACACTGGAATCCCACGGGTGAAAGAATTAAGGGGCCACACAAGCACAAATTCGATTCAACGAAGGCTCCACGGTTGGCCTACAAGCCAAACCCGGCAGTATCCGACACCGATCCTAACCAGTCCCTGATGGACTTCCTTGAGGAATCTCATATCGAGCCGCCAAGCGATTATCAAAACGTAATTTTCCCCTAGCGCCGATATTCTCGTGCAAGCTCCAATAGCTGCTCTCTCTGAGCAATAAATCCCATCACTGGAATGTGATAGCCGCCGAACACCCGCTTCATTCTGGGCTTCCACAGAGAATCACGTTGGCCTTCGTCATCAAGAATCACCGCCGTGCGACATTTTGGCTGCACCTCTCGCACGTCCCGAATCTCGAAAACGCTTTGCTCGGTGCTCCTCATGGCTTGAGTTGTAGAGGTGGCCGTAAGGGTTTTGACGAACGTAGCGGGAGCTACGCGGTTAAGCTCGAAATTGAACTTCCAGCTGCCCGTCAACCCCTCCACGGGTTCAATGGGGATCTCAAACGATGCTCTCTGTTCTGCCAAAAACTTGGCAACAATACTGGCAAAATCTCTGGTTGGCTGCTTGGTCTTGATTGTGAACTGGAGAGCCAGTAGTGACTGAAGGGCACTCACGAAGTTGAATAGGTCGCCAGGAATATCCCCTCGCGATACCACACATGAGAGCTCATCGTCCCGATCTGTCAGCCCCTGATTGCTAACCAGTCGTTGGAACTCGTCGGAGCGATCCGACTCCTCATTAAGGTCGACGCCGCCCAAGTAGAGCGTTTCGCGGGTGTGGCCCAAATCGGAGATTCTCCAACTCGAATCATCCAGTACTCGGATTCCGAGTTCTATTGAATCTCCGTTGGGCTTGAGCAGTGGTAGCACAGTTGTGAACGAGTTGGCCCGACCATGACACTCCAACTCCTCCCCAAACCAGTTAACAATAGCGGCCTTAAGCTCAGTGCATTCCATTGCGATCCTTCCGCCGCAGCATGATACACTACGGCTAGGAAGGTGACGAACCGCTGATGAGCCGCCAAGCTGAAAGCGATCGAGGCACCGACTTTGAGCGTTTCAAGTTGTTCATGCAGCGTCTAGTAGCTGTTCCACGCAGCGAAATCAAGGCTAAGCTGGACGCCGAGAAGAAAGCGAAGAAGCGGAGACGCGCCTCCCGCGCTTCTTCCGATAAGGGTTAAAAGGCCGCCTCTCCCTCCTTCCCCGTTAACTCCGAATACGTAAGCCGCTTGCCAACTATCTGCGACATGGCATACGTGAAGCGGTCAGAATCGTTCAACGGGTTTTGCTTTGTGCGCCGATTGTCGAAGCGGAATATCTGCTCATCAACATACTTCTGCAAGTGGTAAGGCTCTACGGCAACGTAGGTGCCCTTGAGAGTGCGCTTCAATAGCGACCAGAAGTTCTCGATCCCGTTGGTATGGACGTTGCCCTCGACATAGCCCTTAACGTGGTTCACAACGTCATGCACGAACTCGTTTTTCAAGGCGTTGTATCCAATCCATTCGTCGGTAAATACTGTCGAGCCCGGCTTGATCTCGCGCAGAATCTGAGTTTGCAGGGTATCGCGCCGCACGTTAGGAATGACGGTAGCGCGAACCTTGCGCAGGTCGCGGTCAAGCATCCCCATCACGATGGCCTTGTTCATGTGATCGCCCTTTAGTGAACGACCCTTGATTTCGGCCATCTTGGCACGCTTGCTCTTGTGCATATTGGCGATGCGACCGCCCACAAAAGTTTCGTCCACTTCGACCGGGCCACCACTTCCGCCGATCTTCTCAAAGCTCTTGGAAGCGATAGCGGTACGGATGCGGTGGAGCATGAACCAAGCAGACTTCTGAGTGACGCCGATGGCCCGGTGCAATTCGTAGCTACTGATTCCGTTCTTATCGTTGACCAACATCCACACCGCAGGGAGCCACTTCTCAAGGCTAATCGGGGAATCCTCAAACACGGTGCCAGTCTTGAGCGAAAACTTCTGCTTCTTATGTTCGGCGCGACACTTGTAAACGCGGGCGTTTTGAAGGTATGTGACCTTTTCCGAACCACACTGAGGGCAACGAATGACGCCATCCATCCAGCGAACAGCCTCCATGAAGCTGCGGCAGTTCTCGTACTCACCGAAGTACTGGATGGCGTCTTGTAAAGTCTTAGGCTCTTTCATCTTGCCCTCACAAGAGCAAGAATAGTTCATACTTGACGGTCTGTCAAGTATATTATTACCCCCTCAGGGACGGCACAACAACGCCGTCGAACCGCAGATCCCTCCGCTCCGGCTGAACAGTTTGCTGAAAAAGTCGATTTTGGCCGCATCTCGGGTAGAGCTGGCCTTCAGGTGTTCAGTTTCATGACATCCTTTACAGTGCGTTCCGGGACATCCTTTACACTCCCTGGCGAGCGAAGCGAGCCTGGGAGGCGACACAAGGATGCCTTGGAAGACAATGGACCTACAGCAACAACGCGTGGAGTGCGTGGTAGCTGCTAGCCGAAAAGAAAAACCTTTCCTTGAATTGTGTAAGGAGTTTGCGATTTCGCGGCCCACGGGATATCTGTGGGTAGATCGCTATCGGGAGCAGGGTCTGGGCGGCATTGCCGAGCGCAGTCGGCGTCCGCGACAGAGTCCGCAACGCACCCAGGCCGAGCACGAACAGCAGGTGATCGAACTGCGCCGCCGCTATCCCGACTGGGGAGCTCGCAAACTGCAATGGCGACTGGCCCAGCAGGGCTGCAGGTTGGCGATCAGCACCGTACATCGAATTTTGTTGCGGCATGGACTGGTGCGCTGGCAAGACCGTCATGCCGCGGCCGTGCGCCGCTTTACCCGAGAGCGTCCCAACCAACTCTGGCAGATGGATTATAAGAGTCCGATCGGGTGGGACAGCCACGTCGGTCCGCTGGCGGTGCTCGACGACCACAGCCGCTATCTTACGGTGTTGGCGGCTACCGGCAGCACGCGAGCCGAACTGGTGCGCGAGCAGTTGGAAGACGCCTTTGGGCACTGTGGGGTGCCGGAAGAGATGCTGATGGACCATGGCACGCCATGGTGGAACACGCAATCGCCGGGCGGTATCACTAAGCTGGCGGTCTGGCTGATGAAGCAGGGGATCGGCTTGCGTTGGAGCGGGGTTCGCCATCCTCAAACTCAGGGCAAGGTGGAACGCTTCCACGGCTGCCTGGAACGGGCGATGCGCTTGCGCGGCTTGCCTGGCGAAGGCCGGCAGGCGTGGTTGGATGGGTATCGCCAGGAGTATAACCAGAGCCGTCCGCACGAAGCGCTGGGGATGAAAACCCCAGCCAGCGTGTGGACCCCGAGCCCGCGTAAGTACGATCCACAGCCTCCGCCCTGGCAGTATCCGGAGGGTGCCGAACTGGTACGAGTGCGAGCCAAAGGGCAGCTGTGGGTGCAGGGCAAGGTCTATTCGTTGCAGGCCCTGGCTGGAGAATGGGTACAGCTGTTGCGCATCGAAAAGCGAGTGCTGGTCTATTACTGCAATACGGTGGTGCGCGAAATCGATCTGGAAAGCCATCACTCCGTGATGGTGGAACATTGGCTTTCCAGTTAATCCCTACTGTAAAGAATGTCGCGGAACAATCTGTAAACTATGTCGCGGAACTTGACACCTTCAGGCCAGCGTCTAAGTCGTTTATTTATTGTTTTCATAGCCGGCTTGAGCCGGCGACACGAGCGCTGTCCGAGTTTTTCAGCACTCTGGAAGCCGTCGGCCGGATGACAACATTGCTGCGACAGAAAGATTGAAGAACAACCCTGGCACCCCAGATCCATTCGACTACGCCGACGCCGACTGGCAAAATCGGCGAGTCGAAAATCAGGCGACCGCTCCGCTAGGATGACAAACCTAAACGGACTCCTCCCAACAACGGGTCGCCTACCTCAATTGCTTCGCCCTTCCGCCCTGTGATACCTTCCGCTCGTTGCCTGTTTCCAGGCTATCCACGGGAAGGAATGCGCCATGATCCCCATCGTCGTTGTCGTCATTTTGTTGCTGGTGATCGCGTTCTCGCTGATCGGCATTTACAACAGCCTGGTGCAGCTGCGGGTGCGCTCGGAAAATGCCTGGGCCGACATCGACGTGCAGCTCAAGCGCCGCTATGACCTGATCCCCAACCTGGTGGAGACGGTGAAAGGTTATGCCGCGCACGAGAAGGGCACGTTCGAGAACGTCGCCAAATTTCGTAGCGCGGCCATGTCGGCCAGCACGCCGGCGGAGAAGAGCGAGGCCGAGGGCCAGCTCACTTACGCGTTGCGCGGACTGCTGGCGGTCGCCGAGGCCTATCCCCAGTTGCGCGCCTCTGAGCAGTTTCAGTCGTTGCAGGCATCGCTCAGTGGGATGGAGGACAACATCCAGAACGCGCGCCGCTACTACAACGCCGTGGTGCGCGACCTGAACACCAAGATCGCCACCTTCCCCACCAACATCGTTGCCGGCATGTTCCACGTCGAGCCGCGGCAGTTCTTCGACATCACCGAACCAACGCAGCGCGAGCCGGTAGCGGTGAAGTTCTGAAGGCAGCCGTTAGCAGGTAGCACTTAGCATTTAGCACTTAGCACTTGGCATTTAGCACTTCGGGAAGCTCTGATCAAGTCGTGCAAGTTAAGTTTTGAAAGGGTACAGCTTCAGCTGTGCCGTAATCCTGCCAATTTGGCCGGGCTTTAGCCCCTGCGGAACTTCGATGTTTCTTGATCAGAGTTTCCTTAGCATTTGGCAGTTAGAAAACTCTGGTTAAGCTCGCTTTGAAAGGGGCGGCCTTCAGAGACTGTGTCGCAACCGGCAACGGAGTTCGTGGTGGAACAAACAGCCGGACTTGCAACCGAACCAGCCGTGCAGCGGCGACATTTGTGTTAGCCGCGGGCGTAAGCCCGCGGGCCAGGTGGGACAAATAGAGAGCCGCGGAGCGGCGACACGCGCTTGTGACACAGTCTCTTCAGGCCGTCCGTACAGTCTTGCAAATCAATCCGGCTTTTAGCCACAGGGGAAACTCGGTTTTGACTTGTTCAAAGTTTCTTCAGCACTTAGAGAAAGGTGGAGCGTTGGGCGCCGCCTCGAAGCCGTCATAAATGCGAGGAACTTTGATCCCAGGAGCGGATTCGCAGATTTCATTACAGTTTTTCCTGTCCGTTAGACGTTAAAATTGTGTTACCAGCAGACCCTCTCATTTCGAACGAAGGAGTACCTGTGAAGGACTTTCGAGATTTGAAGGTTTGGGCACGTGCACACCAGATCACCTTGGCAATCTATCGCGCGACGCGACAATTTCCTCGCGAGGAAACCTACGGCATGGTCAGCCAGTTGCGCCGCTGCAGTTCGTCCGTTGCCGCCAACATCGCTGAAGGCTGCGGCCGAGTAGGCAATCCCGAGTTCGGGCGATTCTTAGGCATGGCCATGGGATCTGCCAGCGAGTTGGAATATTTCCTGCTCCTGGCTCGCGACCTGAATTTTCTTTCCAATACAAACTATGAATCCATGGCGCAAGATGTCTGTGAGATGCGACGCATGCTGAATAGCCTAATGACTAAGGTCCAGGTCGAACGAGGTAGTGCACTTCGATCTAAGGCTGGCAACTGAACTTTGCGCCCTGGGATCTCAGTGCTCGCCACTGACCTGACCACGAATCACTAAATGCCAAGTGCCAAGTGCCAAGTGCCAAGTGCCAAGTGCCAAGTGCTAATTGCTAAGTGCTAAATGCCAATTCCTAAACGCCAACTAAGTCTGATCCTGCTTCTCCTGATTTTTGTCGCCACCCCGGCCTTTGCCCGCGACTGGCACATTACCCGCTTTGTCTCCAACATCGCGGTTCATCAGGACGGCAGTATGCAGGTGCGCGAGCATTTGGAGATCGATTTCAACGGCACCTATCACGGCATTTATCGCGACATCCCCATTCGTTATCCCGGACCGGGCGGCTCCAACTACACGCTGTTCCTCAAGATCGACCGCGTCACCGACGAACGCGATGTCAAGCTGAAGTACGACTCCAGCGTGCAGAACGGCAATCGCCATCTGAAGATCTATATCCCTGACGCCGTCAATGCCACTCGCATGGTCAACATTTACTACACCGTGCTGAACGCCATCCGCTGGTTCGACGGTTATGACGAGCTCTACTGGAACGTGACCGGCAACGACTGGCCGGTACCGATTGACAGCGCCCTGGCCACCATCCTGTTTCCGCCGGCCTCCACCGACAATCTGCGGGCGAAGGCGTTCACCGGCATGTACGGCTCGGGCGCGAGCAACGCGAACGTCGTGGTCGGCAATAGGTTCGTGCGCGTGGAAACTACCGATGGGCTGGAGATGCGCGAGGGCTTGACCGCCGATGTCTACATCAGCAAAGGCGTGCTGACGCAGCCCAGCAAGTGGACGCAGGCCATGTGGTTCCTCGAAAGCAACACCATCCTGTTGCTGCCGCTGTGGGCATTCATCGTGATGTTCTTCCTGTGGTGGACCAAGGGCCGCGATCCCAAGCCCGATATTTCGGTCGCGCCCATGTACGAGCCGCCGAAGGACATGACGCCTGCCGAAGTAGGCGCGCTCGTCGACGACAGCGTGCATCCCCGCGACATCACCAGCACGCTGGTCGACCTGGCGGTCAAGGGCTACATCAAGATCGAGGAGACCGAGGCGAAGGTGCTGCTGTTCTCGCATCGCGATTACACTTTCCACTCGCTGAAGGAGCCGGGCAGCTGGACCTCCGACACGCTGGAAGCGCACGAGCGCCTAATGCTGAATCACCTGTTCCCCGCCGGGGCGACCGCAATCAAGTTGTCGGATTTGCGCAACCGCTTCTACGTCGCTATCCCCACCATCAAGGAAGACATTCTCGCCGAGCTGCGCAGCAAGGGCATGTACACCGTCGATCCCGACTCGGCGCATGCCTACGTTGTGGGAGGTGTATTGCTGACCGCGGCGCCGTTCGTGATCGCGCCGCTGCTGGGATTTCCCAGCCCGTTGGACGCGCCCGGCCCACTGATCGCGGCAGGTTTGATTGCGCTAGTCATCGTGATCTTGTTCGCGCGCATCATGACTGCGAAATCGCTGAAGGGCGTGCGCACCAAGGTTGAGATTCTCGGCTTCCAGGAATTCGTTAACCGCGTCGATGCCGACCGGCTGAAGCGCATGCCGCCCGACACCTTCGAAAAGTTTCTGCCCTATGCGATGGCACTGGGCATCGAAAACCGCTGGGCGAAAGCGTTTGAAGGCATCGTGCAGAATCCGCCGGCGTGGTACGTCGGTCCGACACCCTATGTCGGCTTCAATCCGATTTTCTTTGTCGGCTCCATGCACGCCATGGCGACCGACGCGCACCAGGCCTTCGTGGCCGCACCCCGCGCCAGCAGCAGCGGCTCAGGCTGGGGCGGAGGAGGTGGCGGCTTCAGCGGAGGAGGCTTCGGCGGAGGCGGCGGCGGAGCATTTTGAAGACAGGGGATAGGAGATGATGGATGGTGGGATATGCGCGGGTTGGGCAGGGGGTATAGGAAATCGTGGATTGTGCGAGGGGAGGTACTCATGATGGAGGAGTTGAAGTGCCACCCACGAAAGACGAGCCCGAAGGACGAAACAATCGTAGCCCAGGACGTGAGTCCTGGGACGGCCTGGGTTTTGAAGGGGCGCGGCATCAAGGCGTGATAGGCCAAAGCAAGTTGAGCGACTTACACTCAACTTTCGACGCCCCTCGGCTTTTTCGCTGCTATAATCATTTATTCATGCCTCGAAAGCGTTTGATCCGCTCTACTACCGTTCTTTGCGTTCGCCGGGATGGGAAAGTCGTGATGGCCGGAGACGGCCAGGTCACGCTCGGCGAAGGTGTTATCAAGCACAGCGCCCGCAAGATCCGCCGCCTCTACCAGGACAAAATTCTCGCGGGCTTCGCCGGCTCGACCGCCGACGCGTTTTCGCTATTCGCGCGCTTCGAGTCGAAGCTGGAGCAGTATCACGGCAACCTGGGCCGCGCCGCAGTCGAGTTGGCCAAGGACTGGCGCACCGACAAAATGTTGCGCTCGCTTGAAGCGCTGCTGCTGGTCGCCGATCAGAACCAGACCTTCCTGATCAGCGGACAAGGCGACGTTATCGAGCCGGACACCGGCATTGCGGCCATCGGCAGCGGAGGCCCGTACGCCACGGCCGCGGCCACCGCGCTGTTTGAACACACGCAGCTGCCGCCGCGCACCATCGCCGAAGAAGCCATGAAGATTGCCGGCAAGATTTGCATTTATACCAACGACCGGGTGACGATTGAGGAGCTGTAGGAGCAGTTGTCGGTTGCCGGTTGCCGGTTGTCAGTTGTCAGTTGCTGGGTTGGGTTAGTACTGTGTCGCTTTGACAGCGGCACACCGAGCCCGAAGGGCGGAACAATCGTAGCCCAGGACGTGAGTCCTGGGAAGGCTTCATGAGAAGAGACCCGAGTCGCTTCAGCGACGGCAGAGCGCGAACCGCAGATGCGTTCGACTCCGCGGCCGCCGACCCGCAAAACCGGCGGGTCGAAATTCGGGGCGGTCGCTGCGCTCAGGATGACAAAATGAGGTGCAAGATCGCGACGCGGCTATAGGGGTCCTTCGACTTCGCATTCACAAAAAACGTGAATGCTGCGCTCAGGATGACAACATGAAAATGCGTAACAAACGTCGGACGACAGACTTGGTTTTGGGTACAACTGATAACCGGCAACTGCCAACTGACAACTGACAGCCGCCAACTGACAACTGACAGCCGCCAACCGGCAACTGACAACCGCCAACAGATTTCTGAGAACTAATTATGGCTATTTATCTTCCCGCTACTGCTGATGAAGAACACGTTGCACTCGACGAGCTGACCCCGCGCGAGATCGTGCGCGAGCTCGACAAATATGTCGTCGGCCAGCATCAGGCCAAGCGTGCTGTCGCTATCGCGTTGCGCAATCGCATGCGCCGCCAGAAACTTTCGGCCGAGCTCGCCGAAGAGGTCATTCCCAAAAACATCATCATGATGGGCCCCACCGGCGTGGGCAAAACCGAAATCGCGCGCCGGCTGGCCAAGCTCGCCAATTCGCCCTTCATGAAGGTCGAGGCCTCGAAGTTTACCGAGGTCGGTTACGTCGGCCGCGACGTCGAGTCCATGATCCGCGACCTGGTCGAAATCGCCATCGACATGGTGCGCGAGGAAAAGCTGGAAGACGTCGCCGACAAGGCCGAGATGAATGCCGAGGAGCGGCTGCTCGATTTGCTGTTGCCGTCGATGCCGACGCAGGTCCCGGCAGCGCGCGCCGTCCCCGATCAAAAGCAGATTGGCTTCGACATGAACAGCGAACCGATCCTGGCGGGCGAACCCGGCTCACGCACCCGCGAAAAATTCCGCCAGCAGCTGCGCGAAGGCAAACTCGACGAGCGCATCGTCGAACTGGAAGTGCGCGAGAAATCGATGCCCGCATTCGAAATCATCACCAACCAGGGCGTCGAGGAGATGGACGTCAACATGAAAGACATGTTGCCCAACATCTTCGGCCAGCGCACCAAGAAGCGGAAGATGAAAGTCAGCGAGGCCTTCGAGTACCTCATTCAGGAAGAAGAGCAGCGGCTGGTCGACATGGACCAGGTCACGCGCATTGCGGTGGAGCGCGTGGAAAATTCCGGCATCATCTTCCTCGACGAGATCGACAAGATTGCCGGCCGCGAGGGCGGCCACGGGCCCGACGTTTCGCGCGAGGGCGTGCAGCGCGACATCCTGCCTATCGTGGAAGGCACCACGGTCAACACCCGCTACGGCATGGTGCGCACCGACCACATTCTGTTCATCGCCGCCGGCGCGTTCCACGTCTCGAAACCGAGCGACCTCATTCCCGAGTTGCAAGGCCGTTTCCCCATCCGCGTCGAACTGCAATCGTTGACCGTCGAGGACTTCATCAAGATTCTGACCGAGCCGAAGTCGTCGCTGACCAAGCAGTACACCGCGCTGCTCGATACCGAGGGTGTGCGTTTGGAGTTCACGCCCGAGGCGCTGGCCGAAGTCGCCAACTTTGCCTTCAAGGTGAATGAGGGCACGGAAAACATCGGCGCGCGCCGCCTGCACACCATCATGGAAAAGGTGCTCGACGTGATCAGCTTCGAGGCCCCCGACATGAAGGAAAAGCATGTTACGGTCGACGCCGACTACGTGCGCAACACCCTGACCGACATCGTGAAGGACCAGGACCTGTCGCGATATATTTTGTAGTCTGGGGGACCGCGAGCGCGCCTCGGTCGTGACGAGGCTATAGGGGTCCTTCGACTTCGCATTCACAAAAGGCGTGAATGCTGCGCTCAGGATGACAAATTGAAATCGCCGACCCACAACCCCCCGGTTCGGAAACCTGGGCGGTCGCTGCGCTCAGGATGACAAATTGAAAATGGATAAGGTGCAGCCACGAGCGCGCCTCGGTCGGTCCGGACGCGGTTATAGGGGTCCTTCGACTTCGCATTCACAAAAGGCGTGAATGCTGCGCTCAGGATGACAGCCGGGAGAAGGGCCCAGCTTTAGCTGTGCCGTTGCCGATGGAGTTAATAAACCCGAGTCGCTTTAGCGACGGCACCGCGACCGCAGATCCCTCCGCTCCGGCTGAAGCTGTCGGTTGGGATGACAAAAATCGGGAAACGGCTTCTTGGCGAATGTTTCGTACTGTGTCGCTTTGACAGCGGCACGCAAAGCCCGAAGGGCGGAACAATCGTAGCCCAGGACGTGAGTCCTGGGAAGGCTTCATGAGAAGAGACCCGAGTCGCTTTAGCGACGGCACCGCGACTCTGCGGCCGCCGACCTGAAAAATCGGCGTGAATGCTGCGCTCAGGATGACAAATTGAAATCGCCGATCCACAACCCCGTGGGTCAAAAAAACCAGCGGCCGCTTCGCCCGGCGCCACATCCGCTCTACCGCTTCTTACAAAATCGAGGTATCAAGCCCGGCTACTGCTACACTGAATTTGTACTCTGCAGAGGAATTGCCAAGCATGGATGTTCCGGTTTACAAACGCATACTCCTCAAGATCTCGGGTGAGGCCCTGGCCGCCGGACAGGGCTTTGGCGTCGACAACCACCGGGTGCATGAGATCGCAGCCGAGCTGGCTGACGTGCACAGCCTGGGCATCGAGATCGCCATCGTGGTGGGAGGCGGCAACTTCTTTCGCGGCGTGGCCGAGCAGGCCAAGCACATGGACCGCGTCTCCGCCGATCACATGGGCATGCTGGCTACCGTCATCAATGCCCTCGCGCTGCAGGACGCGCTGGAGAAGCAGAATGTTTTCACCCGCGTAATGAGCGCGCTGGAAATGAACCAGGTCGCCGAACCCTTCATTCGCCGCCGCGCCATCCGCCACCTGGAAAAAGGTCGCGTGGTGGTGTTCGCCGGAGGCACCGGCAATCCTTACTTCTCCACCGACACCGCCGCCTCGCTGCGCGCCATGGAGATCAAAGCCGACGCCATCCTGAAGGCGACCAAGGTTGACGGCATCTATACTGCCGATCCGGTGCTGGTGAAAGATGCCACCATGTTCGACGAGATCACCTACATGGATGTGCTGCGGCTGGGGCTGCGAGTAATGGACGCCACCGCCATTGCCATGTGCCGCGAGAATAACTTGCCGATTGTCATTTTCAACTTGAACCAGCACGGCAACATCCGCCGCGTGGTCACGGGTGAGAGAGTGGGCTCGCTGGTCCACCAGGGCTAAGCGGGGTTCGACTCGTCAGCGTGGTCCGCGCATCTACATCAAGAAGCTGCGAAAATCCCACTGGGGCTCTGGAATTTCCAGAACGGCCTGCGACAATCGGGTTACAATCCCCCCTAGTTCCCCGGGAAGCTAGTGTATGGCTGAGCAAGACTACAAGCCAGCAGAACGGGTTCCAGTATCAGGTGTATACCGGGTCGAGCACAATGGACACCGGGAAGCGCACGAAGCAACCCTGCTGGAAGGCGAGGTCTTTCCTGCATGCGCGGTTTGCGAAGAACGGGTGCGATTTATTCTGAAGCACCGCGCCTTGAATATTCGTCAGGACAAGGATTTTCGCTGACTGGTAAGCGCCTGCTGAACTAGCAGTAGTGCTCTCGCGCGATGGGCGCAAGCGTTTCGATGCGGAGGGGCTTCCTTGTTTGGTTGGTGCAGGATGATCTCCCCCTTCCCAAAGCGTACGACTTAGGCTAAGTTTCTAATACCCAGAAAGCAAAGAACCGAGTTCGGGGGATCCTCGATGGTACCCACACGCGCACGAATTCCAGGCAATTCCATGCTTGTTGCCACTGGTGAACGAAAATCTGCGTTCCAACTGCGGCCTGGGGCCATCAAGAATCCGGGACACAGTGGCCGCCGACCGAATGGCCGCCGCTACCGCTCCGGCGAAGTGGTGCGCCAATCCGGCATCTATGAAGTTGTCCATGACCGCGAACATCGTGAAACCCATGAAGTCGTGATGATCAGCGACGAAACCTTTCCCGCCTGTGACACCTGCAAAGACAAAGTGCGTTTTCGCCTGATCCGCACCGCACCGTATATCTTCCAGGACGAAGACTTCGAAGAAGAGCAGTAGCAAGAGCGGCAGTGAGGGCAGTAGTAAGAGCGGTCGTCAGTTGCCAGTTTCTTACGACTGTCATCCTGAGCGGAGGCGCGCGCCGCTTTTGCGCGCCGCAGTCGAAGGACCTCTATTCCTATAAACACTCTCATCCAGACGGTACGGCCGCCGCTTGTGGCGCGCTCGACGTCGTAGGCCTGAACGACAGCCTCAGAGCTCTAGTTTGTCCGCATAGACCCATCGGTCCGCCAGAAAGAAGTTGGTAAGTGAGCAGACAAGAATAGCTGCGATCGCCGACGGCAGCAGGGGAGCCTTCATCCGTTCCACCAGGCAGTAGGTTAACGCCGTATTACCCGCTAGTGAGACCAGGCCGTTTCCGAGGTGAAATCGCCAGAGCCGGTTGAATGTCTGTCGCGGATTGGCGGGATGGCGGTCGCGCCAGGTGAATTTCTCGTGCCACAAAAAGTTGTGCAGCACGACGATCTCGACGGCCGCGGCTGTAGCGGGAATCGCCGGAAAATGGGCAAGCCGGATGAGGAAATACAACAGCGCCAGTTGTAATCCTGCTCCCAGCAGGCCGACCAGATTGAATTTCCCCAGCCGCGCCAGCGCGCGTCCGGCGCGCTCTCACAGCAGCTTTTCCTCCCGGTACAACACGACGGTGTGCTGGCAGGCAGCTTTCAACGCCATGAACGCCATGCCGGCAATTGCCACCACGCCGCCCACATCGAACAACAGAAAGCGATGTCCCACAATGTCGGCATAGGGATGAACCAGCAGCACGACGTTGCCTACCGCCAGCAGGATACGGACTTCCGTAGGACCGAAGATGCCGTGAGAAAGATGGAAGTGTCCCATGGTGTAGGTGGCCAGGTAGCTCTCGATGGACAGTACGTAAAAGCCCAGCAACATGCCGGCGGCGATCTGCCAATGCACGTAACCCGAGCAGGCGAGGCCGCCGATCATGGCCAGCGCGCCCAGCGTGTCGGCCATGTGGTCGACGTAGAAACCGTAGCGCGGGCGCTGCTGATCGCGGACTCGCGCCAGCGTCCCGTCCAGGCTATCGCCCAGCCAGTTCAGAAGCAGGCAGAGATTCACCAGCCACAGGGCACGCGCATCGCGGGCCGCAAATGCATAAGCCGCGCCGGCCAGCAGTTGCGCCACAAAGCTCAGCGCCGTCAGATGATCCGGACCGATCGGGGCCGGCAGGGGGCGCGCCATCCACAACAGCAGGCGTTTCTCACCGTCCGCGGTCAGCGACCGGTTAACCCGCAGAGCATTCACAAATCCGCTTTGCCTTCTGTCGGCCAGCACGGCCTCTCTCACATGAACCTCGCATTCTTGGCTCATCAGCGCCTTCCTTTACGAACTCTGGACTCAAGCGCATTCCGGGTTGCGGTCAAGGTGAAACGCAGCGATTCCCGCGGCATCTCCTGAATGATCGGCATCACCATCCAGGCCAGCCCTCCGGGCACGTCGCGCGTCAGTGAAACTGCTTCGCACTCGATGAACAGGCCGTCCGGCTGTTCGACGAAACTCCAATACGAATTCAGCCGCCACAGGAATCCATCATCGTTGCCCTCTGGCAAGCGGTGTTCGTGCGGGGTGCCCGCGCTTTCCACCTCCCAGATGTGCGCGCTGCGCGACACGCTGTAGCCGCCACTGCCGCTCAATCCTGTCTGGATGTCGTACTCGCTGTCGAGAATGATGGTCACGACTTTCTGCTTCCTCATCCGCATGGCGATTGTTGCTGTCGTGCCTTGGTCGGCCAGCACCCGCGACGACTCGACCTCCGGCGCGTAGTACACGGCGAGATGGTTGTAGTCCCGCAACAGCGCCAGCATGTCTTTGGCGGTCGCGCCCGGAACAAAAGCTGTGCCCCGCCAGTGATGCAGCAGTCCCCCACTGACTTCGCGCGTGCCTCCATTCACCGGATCCATCAGCAGAGTTCCTGACTTCAGCTGGCGTTCTGCCTCGGCACGCTCGGCCGGCGTGAGATTCAAAGCCGCCAGGTAGCTG
Organism: uncultured Acidobacteriaceae bacterium; assembly: GCA_963796695.1. Classification (GTDB taxonomy): domain Bacteria; phylum Acidobacteriota; class Terriglobia; order Terriglobales; family Acidobacteriaceae; genus Bog-257. The sequence goes on from CAWCMU010000005.1 coordinate 182,974, forward strand.
TCGGAATTGCTGTGCTGCTGGACCAACCGCTTCTCGACGGTGGCGGTGTATTCGTCAAACGCCCGCCGCGCGGCCGGAGTCAGCTGCGCCGCCGAGGCGGGAATTGCCGGCAGAAGAAGGAGGGTCGCGACCTGAAATCCGAGGCGCATAGGGTTGCTGTGTGAAGCATGCTCAAGACCAGCGGCAAGCGCAATGCAACGCGCCTCAAATGTCGCCTCATTTGCACCTCATCGTGTAAGTGGCTGGATGAGTGACGGTTAGGCGGAGCCTTCATCGTAGGCTCAAGTTCTGACGCATGGCTGGGAAGGCTCTGACTAAATTAGCAATCCTTTGCCCGGCGCTGAAGCCGCAAGGGAGGACAAAAATAATCATAATAAAGAGGTCGCACGGCGCACCTGAAGGTGCGCCCCTTCAACGCGTGGAAAATCTCCGGCAGAGACGGTCGGAGGGCTCCAGCGCGTCCACTGGCTCACATCGGCAAACGTGGCTAAACTGAATTCGGACCGATGATTCCTGAGGCCATACCCCGCCAGTTTCGCTTTGGAGCGTTCGAGGTCAACGAGGCCGTTGGCGAGCTGCGCAAGAATGGCATTCGCATCAAGCTGCACGCCCAGCCTTTTCAAATCCTGGTGATGCTTCTGGAAAGGCCGTCTGAGCTGGTGACCCGCGAGGAGATGCGCCGCCGTCTCTGGGACGAGGACACGTTCGTCGACTTCGACCATGGCCTGAACACGGCGGTCAACAAGTTGCGCGAGGCCCTCGGCGATCTGGCGTCGCAGCCGCGGCACATCGAAACTGTTCCCGGCAAAGGCTATCGCTTTCTGGCGCCGGTGACCATGGAAACCCTGATGGTAGAAGTTTCGCAGGCATCGGTCGGCCGCGCCGCCGAAAATCGCAAGCGCCGTCGCGGCGACTTCACGACCTGAATCCTCAGCGCCCGCAGCTTTGCCGGCGAAGGTTGTCGCGAATAATCCGGCTCCGTCGCCGGTCAAGCTTCTGACCGCTCCGCAGGAGTTGCCGGGCGCGCCGCGATCGCTGGTGCGGATTCTGTTGTTGCTCACCCAGGCCATGTATCTCGCGTTCTACCTGAGCGCGTTGGCCAATCTGCCGGAGATTCACGACATTTTTGCTGAGTCGCGGTCGGTGTCGCCGTCGCTGCTAATGACGCTGCTGGTGATCACCGCGGTTTGCCTGATTCCGGTTCGCCTGTTTCTGTTCGCAGCCGTGGCCTTCGATTTTGAAGAGCTGCCTGTGAAGTTCAAGAAACTTTTTCCCGTGTTGTTGTGGCTCGACCTGTTGTGGGCCCTGTCGCCATTTCTGCTGGTACATCATCTGAGCCTGGGTCTGGCGTTGGGGCTGACGGCCACGCTGGTTTACATGCCGTTTGCGCAGCGCTCGCTCGTCCTGATGTATGCGCGCAGGTAGATGGTGATTCGGCACCGCGCCGCTGCGGAGCCGACTTAAACAAAAATCCCCGCTGCCTGATCTTGCAAGACAGCGGGGTTGCCATGGGTCTGCTTCTTCTTCTAGTTGACAGCTGCCTTGCCCGCGCGGGCCAGGTCGTAGCGATCCAGGTTCATCACCTTGTTCCACGCAGCCACGAAGTCCTTCACGAACGCCTCTTTCGAGTCGCTACAGCCATAGACTTCCGCCAGCGCGCGCAGCTGGGAGTGCGAACCGAAGATGAGATCGAAACGGGTGCCCGTCCATTTGACTTTGCCCGTCTTGCGATCGCGTCCTTCGTAGACGCCTTCGGAGCCAGCGGGCTGCCACACCGTGTTCATGTCGAGCAGGTTGACGAAGAAATCATTGGTCAACGTCTCCGGCTGATTGGTGAAGACGCCGTGCTTCGATGCCGCCGAAGTTGGCATTCAGCGCGCGCAGGCCGCCGATGAGAACCGTCATCTCCGGGGCAGTCAGCTTCAGCAACTGCGCCTTATCCACCAGCAGCTCCTCCGGCGAAGTACCGTTCTGCTTGGGGTGGAAGTTGCGGAAGCCGTCTGACTTCGGCTCCATCACCGAGAACGAGTGCACATCGGTCTGTTCCTGCGAAGCATCGGTGCGCCCCGGCGTGAAGGGAACCTTCACGTTGTGCCCGGCGCGTTTCGCAGCTTCCGCGACCGCTGCACAGCCGCCCAGAACAATCAAGTCAGCCAGCGATACTTTTTTCTTACCCGACTGCGAGCTGTTGAACTCCTTCTGAATTGCCTCCAGCTTCGGCAGAACTTTCGCCAGCTCGGCCGGCTGATTCACTTCCCAATCTTTCTGCGGAGCCAGGCGAATGCGCGCTCCATTTGCTCCACCGCGCTTGTCGGAGCCGCGGAAAGTTGCCGCTGACGCCCACGCAGTCGAGACCAGCTGCGGAATCGTCAGCCCAGATGCGAGGATCTTCGCCTTCAGAGCCGCCGCATCTTTCTCGTCGATCAATTCGTGATCGACGGCGGGAACCGGATCCTGCCACAGCTGCGGTTCCTTGGGAACCAGCGGGCCGAGATAGCGCGAGATCGGTCCCATGTCGCGATGGGTCAGCTTGAACCAGGCTTTGGCAAACGCCTCGGCGAACTCCTGCGGATGTTCGTAGAAGCGCCGCGAAATCTTTTCGTACGCCGGATCAAAGCGCAAGGCGAGGTCCGTGGTCAGCATGGACGGCGCGTGACGCTTGGATCCGTTGTGCGCATCCGGAATCATGCCGGCGCCTGCGCCATTTTTCGGCGTCCACTGATGAGCACCGGCTGGGCTCTTGGTCAGCTCCCAGTCGTACTTGAACAAGTTCTCGAAAAAGTTGTTGCTCCACTTCGTAGGCGTCGTGGTCCAGGTAACTTCCAGGCCGCTGCCGATGGCGTCACCGCCGATGCCCGTGCCGAACTTGCTCTTCCAGCCCATACCCTGGGCTTCGATGTCGCAGGCTTCCGGCTCCGGGCCCACCAGCTTTGCATCACCGGCGCCGTGAGTTTTGCCGAAGCTATGTCCGCCGGCAATCAGCGCGACGGTTTCTTCGTCATTCATCGCCATGCGAGCGAATGTCTCGCGGATATCGCGCGCGGCGGCAAGGGGATCGGGGTTTCCATTCGGACCTTCGGGATTCACGTAAATCAAACCCATCTGCACTGCGGCGAGTGGATTCGAAAGATCACGATCGCCGCTGTAGCGCTCGTCCGCCAGCCACTTGCCCTCGGGACCCCAATAAATGTCCTGTCCGGGCTCCCAGACGTCCTCGCGTCCGCCGGCGAAACCGTAGGTCTTGAATCCCATGGACTCCAACGCCACGTTGCCGGTGAGGATCATCAGGTCGGCCCAGGAAATCTTCCGGCCATACTTCTGCTTGATCGGCCAGAGCAGCCGGCGCGCCTTATCCAGGTTCACATTGTCAGGCCAGCTGTTCAGAGGTGCGAACCGCTGTTCGCCCGAGCCGGCTCCGCCGCGACCGTCGCCGATGCGATAGGTTCCCGCGCTGTGCCACGCCATGCGAATGAAGAGCGGGCCATAGTGGCCGAAATCGGCCGGCCACCACTCCTGCGAATCCGTCATCAGGGCATGCAGGTCCTTGATCACCGCATTGAGGTCGAGGCTCTTGAATTCTTCCGCGTAATTAAATTCCTTGCCCATGGGATCGGACACGGGAGAGTGCTGGTGCAGGACGTTCAGGCTAAGCTGATTCGGCCACCAGTCGGCATTGCTATGGGACTTGCGAGCGCCGTGAGCGACCGGGCACTTGCCTTCGGTTGATGAGGTTTGTGGTTGAGTACCCGGGACCGAGGCCCCCGCTGCTGCGGCAAATTCTTTTTCCATGTTCACTATTATCCTATTGTGGAAAGCAAACGTAAAATATATGTTTCCTATGAATGCTATAGGATTTGCCTCTGGAGGTCTATGGAAGTTCATCAGCTCAGATACTTCTGCGCGGTGGCCCGGCATGGCACGTTTACCCGCGCCTCGGAGGTGGAGCACGTGGCCCAGCCGTCGCTCTCGCAGCAGATCCTGAAACTCGAAGCCGAGCTGGGTTCGCGGCTCTTCGATCGACTGCCGCGTTCGGCCAAGCTTACCGTGTTCGGCAAGGCTTTCCTGCCCAAGGCGGAGCGGATTCTGCGCGAGCTGGAAGAGGCCAAGACCGAGCTGCAGGAGATGGCCGGCAACGAAAAAGGCGACGTTGCGGTCGGCATCATTCCCACTATCGCGGCTTATCTGCTGCCCAAGCTGCTGCGAGGATTTGCTGCGCGGCATCCCCTCATCGCGGTCAAGATCATCGAAGACATCACACCTACCCTGCTGCAGCGGCTGCACGACGGCACCATCGACATGGCGGTTGCGGCGTTGCCGATTCCGGGAAGCGAACTTGCGACCGAGGAGCTGTTCGAAGAGAAATTCTATGCCGTGCTTCCCACGAGTCATCGCCGCGCATCAAGCAAGTCCATCAGCCTGGCAGAGCTGAACCGCGAGCCGTTTCTGCTGCTGAAGGAGGGACACTGCTTCCGCGACAGCCTGATTGCCGCCTGCCATAAATCGAAGGTGACGCCCAGCGTGGTGTTTGAGAGCGGCCAGTTCGCCACCATCCTGGCGATGGTGTCAGCCGGAATGGGCGTGTCGGCGGTACCGGCCATGGCCGTGCAGCCGCATGCGGGATGCAAGTTCATCCCGATCTCCGGCAAACACAGCACGCGCAAGGTGGGAATCATCAGCTCGCGTCATCATTACCAGAGCCGTGCCCAGCGGCTGCTGATGACGCAGATGCGGGACGCCTGCCGTCAAACTTGATGCCTTGCAAAGGATCATCCGAATACACACCTGCTACGCCATGTTCCTAAGCCGGTTTCGCTTCCACGATCCCGACATTCCGAACCCTGCGATAGTCTTCTCCCACGGGATACACGTGCGTCAGGATGAAGCCTGCCGCTTCAAGTAGCGTTTTCCATTCGCGCTGGCTACGCTCTTTACCGCCGGTGACAGCAAGCATGTTGAGATCGCTCATCAGGTGAGCTTCGAGTTCTGGATCCGCCTGCGACACCAGCGGAGGCAGGATGAACTCAATGATCAGCAAATGGCCGTTCTGTGGAATGACAGCGCGACAGTTCTTGAGAATCGTGATTGCTTCCGGGTCTCGACGTCCGTGCAATAAATGTTTCAGCATGTACACATCGGCGCCAGCTGGGACCGCTTGCGTCAGGTCTGCGGCAATCAGGTCGCATCGCGAGGAAGGATCTTCCTTCGTGAAGCGCGTTCTGGCTGCATCCAGGCTCGATTCATAGTCCACCAGCATGCCTCGCAGATGCGGGTTGAGCCCCAGGACTGCAAGCATGAGCGATCCGCCACCGCCGCCGAGATCGGCAACTACCTTCGCATCGGAAAAATCCCAGGCTTCAGCGATCGGCGCGTAATCTTCTCCCGGGGCCGTCCCCATCACCGCTCGAAAAATCGAACTAGCGTCTGCATCCTGCGACCACCGGGAAGGTATTTTGGGATCGCGGACCGCAGAACCCGGCTTGCCGGTTCGAACACAGTCGGTAAGGAGGGACCACTCGTCGGCAATCAGATCGGCCCAAAAGATAACATCTGGCCAGACGGACTGAGGCACACTCCGGCGCAGGGGTTGGCCAAAATCAGTCAGCCGAAAGTGTTCGGACGTAGTCTCCTCAGTTACGCCGATGCTGGCGAGTGCGCGAAGCAATCGGTACAACGCGGTGGCATCTGCCTGACATCTTTCCGCCAGCGACCCAACGCTGCGCACTTCATCTCCAAGTGCATCGGCAACGCCCAGGCGCGCGGCCGCGCAAAGCACGCGGCTGCGGGAATAACCCATCGCCATTTCGACAAGCCCTGAATTCGTGATGACATTGCCAATACCGCTGCCAGGTTGGACCATGAAACACCTCAAATCCAATGTACTCATCGCGGGCCGGCGCTGCCGAGCCGTACGTCCTCACCCGTATCGTTTCGCGCTCATGATATCCTTATAGGGATAGCTGCGACCCTCCTTGTAGGCAATATTCCCGCAGTTCCTGAAGAAAAAATAATGATCTCAGTCAGCAATGTATCCATGCGCTACGGCGCTAAAGTTCTGTTCGACGAAGTGTCCACCGCGTTTAGTCCCGGCAAGCGCTATGGACTCACTGGCCCTAACGGAGCCGGCAAGTCCACGTTCATGAATCTGTTGACCGGTGAGTTGGATCCGCAGAAGGGTACCGTGGTGCGTCCGCGCAAGCTGGGCGTGTTGCGCCAGGACCAGTTCGCTTTCGATGCTTATCGCGTGCTCGATACGGTCATGATGGGCAACAAGCGGCTGTGGGCGGCGATGGAAGAGCGCGACCGCATCTACGAGAAGCCCGAGATCACGAATGAAGATGGCATGCAGCTGGGCGAGCTGGAAGGCATCGTCGGCGAAGAGGATGGCTACTCCGCCGAGACCGATGCGGCGCTGCTGCTGCAAGGCCTGGATATTCCTGACGAAGCGCATCAGCGTCTGATGAGTGAGTTGCAGGGCGGCCAGAAGGTGCGCGTGCTGCTGGCGCAGGCGCTCTTCGGACATCCGCAAGCGCTGTTGCTGGATGAGCCCACGAACCACCTCGACTTAGACTCGATCCATTGGCTGCAAGGCTTCCTGCAAAAGTATGACGGAGTGGTGATCGTCATCTCGCACGACCGCCATTTCCTGAACAGCGTTTGCACCCACATCGCCGACATCGATTACGAAACCATCATCACCTACACCGGCAGCTACGATGAGATGGTGATGGCCAAGACCCAGGTTCGCTCGCAGATTGAAGGCCAGAACGCGCAGCGGGAAAAGAAGATTGCTCAGCTGAACGACTTCATCGCGCGCTTCTCGGCCGGCACTCGCTCCAGCCAGGTGCAGTCGAGGCGCAAAGAAGTGGAGCGCCTGCAAGTCACCGAACTTGCGAAGTCAAATATTCAGCGCCCGTATCTCAAGTTCGAACAGAAGCGTCCGTCGGGCAAACACATTCTGGAACTTGAGGGCGTAAACAAGTCGTACGGCGATAGCGATGTCATTCGCAACTTCACGGCCAGCGTGACTCGCGGCGAGAAGATCGCGTTGATGGGACGCAACGGCGCGGGCAAAACGACGCTGCTGAATGCGCTGCTGGCGAACTCGCCCACCGTTCCGGAATCTGAGCTGCGCCAGACCAGCGGATATGATGGCCCATTCCTGAATGATGGAAAGGTCATCTGGGGACACGAGGCGGCGGTCGGATATTTCGCGCAAGATCATCGCGCGCTCATCGAAAACGGCATGACCGCGTTTGAGTGGCTGCATCGTTGGGATCCGGGCGCGGCCAGCGAAGAAATTCGCGGCTTACTGGGACAGATGCTATTTGCGCGCGACGACGGCAACAAGCGCACCGATGTTCTGTCCGGCGGCGAGGCCGCGCGCCTGCTGTTCTGCAAACTCATGCTGCAAAAGCCGAACGTGCTGGTTCTGGACGAGCCCACCAACCACTTGGACCTGGAGTCGATCAATGCGCTGAATATCGCGCTGCAACGGTATCAAGGGACGGTGCTGCTGGTGACGCATGATCACGATCTCATCGACGAAGTCGCGACGCGCATATGGCACTTCGAGGGAGACCACCAGGTGACCGACTTCAAGGGCGCCTACGAGGAATACCAGTCCGTTCTGGCGGCCTAAATCTCGGCGGGACTTGGTGTGCGCGGGTGCGACCTTGCCCAGATGCGAATGCCGATCACCACAACGAACAACGAGAGTCCCAGTGGTAACGCCATGCCCGTCAGTTCGATTCCGAACAGCTCGGCTCCGCCGAGGCCGAAGGCGAAGATCACGACGATAAAGCCAAGAGCTCGCGACGCCAGCTTGGCCCTGGTTTCGCCGATTGCCGCCAGACGCACGGTGGACGCAGCCAGGTATCCGTCCAGACCGTCTACCAAAATCATTCCCAGCGAAAACGCAACGCCAACCAGGAATGCATTGTTCTGGCCGGCAAGAATCAGGGCGGAGAGTTGCGAGCCTGTCTCAAAGCCCGCCGCCAACAGCATTCCGAGAACAATTGGCTGGCCAATGACGATATGTTTATGAACCGGTGATTGGTTAGAACCGCGCAAGAGCCGCCATAGATTGATGGCGCCTATCGCGATCAGGCTCCAGGGTCCCAGGAAAGCAAATCGGCCAGCGAGCAGGTGCCCTAGTCCGACGGCCAGAGTAATCACGACCGCGCCGTGGCCCAAAGCGAAGAAAATGCCATTGGTGGGGCGAGGACGAATGCGTGTCAATCCATCGATGGCCGCCAGGTGATCAGGATCGGCCCCGTGGCGCATGCCGAGAGCAGCTGCGATGATTACGATTGAGTTCATCCTGGTAGTTGTCCTCGAAAACAATGCGTCGCTTTATGAATTGGTGGCTGTGCCCTGGACAACTTCTGCAAGCGGGGGAGCAGCGATTGCATCAGGCTTTCGAAACGGATCGAAGCGTCGCTCGTTCAACTCGCCGGGGAGCGGTAGTGGGCGTGCTGCTTCTGCGCTAGCCAAAGCCCACTGGAATAATGCGGCGTAATCGGAGAACTCGCGTAAGCGTCCCAGGAAAACTGTTTGCTCCCCGGAAGTAATACTCACCACATTCGAAACATCGCAAGGGCCCAGGCACCCGCTGATGGTGAGCTGAATACTCTTTTTGATTCCGTGGAGTCTCCACTGCTCCTTCATCCAATCAACCGGCACGTCGGGATGGCCTTTCTGCACCGCTCCGCAGCAACATCCGCGACAGAGCGACACGTATGCCACGCGAATGCGCGAGGTTTGCAGCGTGGGAGCAGGCAAATGGCACATGTAGGATTCTCCGTCCTTCGTTGGTTAGGCAGATCTCAGACAGTTTCGTTTAGAGCGGACAGCTCGCCGGACTTCTGTCGGAAGAACGACATCTGTTAAACGATAGTGGGCGCACATCAACTGGAACTGTGCGCCCGCTTATGAATGGCAGGGTCGCTGCAAGGGACGATGCCGCTCTCAAACTTCTTCGAGGCGGGATCGAACCACACGCATGCGGCTGGCAAGATCGTTTTCATCTACCATGCCCCGGCTAACCATGGTGTGGACCAGGGCAAGCAGTTGACGTTCCGGCGCAGGCACATCGTTGTAGACGGTCTGCACCAGTTCATCTTCGGCGTTGCGCCGGTCAAGGGTGGGAAGCGCCCCACTGGCCGCGAGACAATCGCAGGTCGCGGACAAGCTGCTTTTCCATGGCGGGCTGGGGTTGGTCACACCATAACGCGGCGCCAGTACTTCCCAGGCTTTATCCTGGCTGCGTACAGCCTCGAGAAGAGCTATCCGTTGCGAATCCACATCAGGGTTCTCGCTCATTGGGCGCCCTCCGCATGCTGGGATGAAGGTTGCACGGGGCGGCGGGCTTTGTGCATGGGGTGGACGTCAATCGTTCGTCCGGGCTTCGGCAGGGCAACGCCGATCATGCAATCGCGGGTGACGATCGCTGCCAGTTGCTCTTCCGTCCAATTGTCCGTGCCTGCGGGCCGTACCGGAAGCACCATGAAGCGGCATTTCTGGTTGGAGTCTTCGACCCGTATCTCCACCTCAGGAGGCAGGACCAGACCGAACTCAGCCAGGACTTGACGTGGCCAACGCACGATGCGGCGACGATAGTTCGTAGTGCGATACCACTCCGGCGACATGCCGAGTAAAGGGCGCGGGTAGCAGGAACAAAGCGTGCAGACAATGATGTGGTGCAGCGTCGGCGTGTCTTCCAGGATGCGAAGATTCATGTAATCGCTGGGCGTGCCGAATCCGGTGGGTTCTGCCCAGTCGACTCCGACCTCCTTGCATGTCTTGATTGGATCCGCCAAGGCGCGGGCCTTGAACTCAGGATCAAGCCAGGCCTTGGCCACCAGCCGTGAACCGGCAGCCGGTCCGATGGATTCGGTCCATTCCGTGAACCTGCGATGGTCCTCCGCGGTAAACAGGCCGTGCTCGATGGCTAGCTCGCGTACTGCGATCTCGAGGACTTCGAAATCCGTGATCTCTTCCACCATTGGCGCTTTCGGGTGCAGGTGCTCTTCGCCCTCACCGTGACTATGTTTGTCGCTCATGCCGTGTCCTCTCTGAGTATGATCTTCAGTTTCCCGCAGGCTCGAGCCAACGATCGGGGCACTCGGTCTGCAGCGTATCTTTGTCGAATGCGTATTCCGGCCAAAGGTCCTTCTGGCGGAAGCGCACGATGTAGTACTGCTCCAGGCGGCCATCCAGGTTGAACGCTTCATCCTCGGGGATAAGATCCTGGTAGGTATAAGCCGCGATAGTTCCCGTCACCCCGCGGGTGTACATCTGGCAGCGGGTGTAGAAAAGGTAGGGCACATCCCTCACGCGAACCTGGTCGCCTACCTTAAATCGAGCTTGCGTCTTAGCGCTGTCCTGAGAGTTTTCCCGACTCTTTTGTTTCATAGCGAGATTTCACCTCCGCGATTTTTTCTAGTAACTCCGCTAACGAAACGTGCTTCTTGTCGACCATCATCCGGGCGGCGGCCCAGATCCAACGTCCGTAGTAGGGCAGGCCGAGATACATTGTGTAACCTAGATCGTTATCCGCCCGCCGACGTCGTTCTTCCGAACTCCACACCCCCTTCCAGCCCAACGTTTCGCAAGTTACATAGGTGTTGAGCTCCCACTGCTCTTCTTCCTTTTCCTCGTAATAAACGGGAACATCGAACTGCCCACCTACATCGTGAGGCGGGTGCATCAAGGCGTCATACAACGAACTGGGAATCTCGTAGTTCCAGTTCTGTGGGACATGAAGTGCAGGCTGTAAGGAGCTGATGATTTCTTCTTGTCGCTTGAGCTCACTCCGTGACGACATAGTTCCATATCTCCTGTTTCCGGCGTTGCTGGTTAACATTTTTCCCGGCGCGGCCCGGCTGTCGACACTAGCACTGGCAAAGCGCAGTCAGGGCGATGGGAAAACGAACAACAGCTACATCAGGGCGATGCGTGGTGCTGCTACTCCGACTACGTGAAGTTCTTCTGATCTTCGGGCTGCATGCAGACTCTTTAGCCTGCAGCTGTTCTGAAGCGCCGTTCGCCAGAAAATCAGAGGGACAGGCAAACCCCCCACATTGCGGGGGACGAAACTATACCGCAGGTCGGGCTTTGGGCATAGACTATGGTGGCGCTCTGATATCTGAAATATGCGAAACTTTTCAGACAGCGTGCTAAGTCGCCAAAGGTTTGAGACTAGAGGCTGCCGTTGGCCTGAGCTCGCCAATCCAAGCATCAGTTCTGGTTTGCTCTGAATCTCATTGTTCCCGCACGTCGCATACCACTTCTGTACCATCATCGTCGCGAACAAAGTGTTGGATATTAATAATACAAAAGTGTTCTAACAGCTGGCCGTCAGGTGTATAGTGTTCGCCGCAAGACTCCCCACGGTGTAGTTCTCGTCCCCAAGAATTTAGTTTCCAGGCCCTTCACAGTTTGCTTCAACGCCCGTCCGCGCCCCAGGCGCACACAAGGAGCAGAGAAATGAAGTCGCTCAGAAAATTCGGCAGTTTGCCGTTGTGGCTGCTGGCTTCAGTAGTCATAACCATCACCTTCCACATGACATCGACCAGCGCGCCGGTTAACCATCAACCGCTGAGTCACGCCAGGCATTTCAGCCAGGCGGAGATGGAACCTCCCGCTCATTTGGTTGAAGCCGCGCTGCGCAAGGCAGACTTTTCACAGGTGCTGACGCCTTCGGAAGAAGTGGCGATGCGTCGCCCGGTGCGGACGCCCAGCGGCACTACGCTTATTCCCGATCACTCGCTACTGGTCGAAGCTATACCCGTGGTTGAAGATCCGAACCTGACGTGGGATACGTGTCTGGCGCAGAACGGAGGCAACGGTGGAAATCAGAACGGAGCCTGGACCTTCAACACGCTGATGTTGGCCATCGCCAACACAACCGCCGGAAATCCTCAACCGGCAGAGCAGATGTTGACCAATGTCCTGGGCGATTTCGCTCAGGATGTGACCATCGGCAGTTCCACTGCTAAGGCACGCACGAATGGCATGGCCTTCTTTAACGAATGGCCTGACGACCCCAATGGGCTCCAGTGCATAGACCCCTTCAACACGTCGCAACAAATAACCTGTAAGTCGCTGTCAGAGTCTCCCGTACATTTGAATGCGATCGTGAACCGCGTCGACACCGGACGGCTGAATACGACCACCACCCAGGCGGGCCAGTTGCGGTTTGTCTTCGGGGTTACGATGGATACCAGCGGTAACCAGTGTACTTCCCTCGGCGCACAGCCTTTCAACCTCATCCTGGAGTACAGCGTTCCTGGCAGCACGTTGCCGAACGGCTTTACGGCGCAGAGCTGGGCCCAGGCATGGCTCGCTTTGTCGAATGACTGTCCCGAGCCGGTGGGTTTTACCACCGCCTGCGCGCAAGGTAATGTTGCGGGTAAATTTGATTTTGACTTGAATCAGATTGTCAGCCGCGTGGTGACCCAAGGCGCCGGTGGGCCAGGCGCCGTCAATGGAAGTGCGCTGTTTGACCTGCGAACAAACGAGGCCGAACTGGCTAACACAGCGGTTTGGGAAATGCGACAGTTCCAGCTTTCTTCGGGCGGAACTTCGGGCACGCTGGTCGAGACGCCAATACCGCAAACCTTGGACGTCAGCTTCGACGGTGGCGAGGGCAAAGACATACACGGAAATCCGGAAATGTTCTGCAGCTTCTATTCATCGACGGGGCCGGGGTCAGGAGGGGGGGAAGGTGCACCCTGCGCAACCAATCTGGGTGAGTTCAAGTCGCTGGTTCAGCTGAACAACACTCAGATTCTGCAGGGTACATTCGCCATTCCATCAAGCTTGCTGGCCGTTTCCGCCTTGAATGGACCTACCGGAGGCCCTCCGGAGAATTTCCTCTTGTTCTGGGACAGCTCTCCCAGCATGGCAGGTACCGATCCTGATGCCAGAGTCATTCTTGCGGCTGCGCCCCAATTCAGCGACGTGAATACACCGGGAGGAATTGATGGTAGCTGTAACGGTTGCCACGGAAAGGAAACAGAGATTGTATTTCAGCAGGTCAAAAACCGAACGTCGGGTACGGGTAGCGATGCGCCGTCAGATCTATCACCATTTCTGGTAGGCTGCACGTCGAATCCCATCGGGGGACTTACCGCACCGTGCGGGTCGCCGAATCTTGTGCCTTTGAACCAGGCCTCGACTGGCTCGGAGAAGGTGCAAGACTCCGTCAACCCGACACAAGTGAATACCTTCGGAGACATTCAGCGCCGGTTCAATTGCATGAATAAAATCCTCAACAATCTGTCGCTGAACGTCGTCTGCAACGGAGCCGGCAACTAACGGCTGCGGTGATAACAACAACGCTGCAACGGAGCCGGCAACTAACGGCTGCAGTGATAGACAACAACGCTGCTTTCGACAACCCCACTCAGGCTGCCAGCGCTTGGGTGGGGATTTTTTCCACCGCGGGCTAACTTGCGCGATCCAAATCCGAGAGTGGAACCAGCGCTTGCCCAGTCACCTGTGCGAATCCGTACCGCAATCTTCTCACTAGACTCGTCGGCACTGAAATAGGCTAATCGGCACCGAAGTCCACGGAGTTTTGCTGCCCCCAAACACGCGGAAGGGTACACGAGGGCTGACAAGAGATTTGTGATGTGGATTGTTGCATTTTCAGCAACTGAAAATGACTGGCGGAGAGGGGGGGATTCGAACCCCCGATACAGCTTTTGACCGTATAACGGTTTAGCAAATTAACCCCGTCCCGTCCTGTTGCCTGGATTCAACCATTTACGGGCGGATTAGGGGCTGTAAGTCGTAGAAAATGTCCTTGTTCGGGAAGTTTTATGCACCCAAAAATGCACCTTGAGGTGCATCATGCACCCAAATCTTCCGACATTTCGTGACACTAGGTGCATAAGACGCGATTCGCCGCGAAAACAGCGGTCGCAATGATCGCCGCGTGCCTAACCGCAAGGCAACACAAAAGCCTGAACAGGTCGTGTGCGACCAAGTCGCTGTAGATGCCATTATCGCCGGCTCGATCGGACTCGGTCAGCCCCGAATCCGTTTGTAGCTGACTGGCTAGCCGCTTCAGGCCTGGTTCTTGCGAGGATACTTTATCCCTTAAAACCACAGTTAGCGGCCCAGGTTTTGATTTCGTCAGCTCTTCGGAGAGGAAGCTGTCAGCCAGTGAGCGATAGAAATGCTTGCTATCGCTCATGCAATGCAATTGGCAACTCTCCTTTGGGTCGTTCTGCAGACGGTCTCATCGGGACACACTCGAGCCGCGGTTGCCCAACCCATTTTTCCGCAAGGCTCAGGCGATTCTTGGAAACAAGTCCTTTTGGCGTAAGAGGAGGGTGAGCGACACGGCCTTGTGCTTCGCCCATGACGTGGCTGCACGTCGCGGACAGCTCGATGCCCGCGCCGTCGAAACAGTTCGCAAGGCTGGCCACTCGGACGGCGAGATGCTGAGAACATCGCCAACGTCGAACTCGACGTTTTCACCAACTACTTCAACAACGTTGTGAAGACGGAATTGACTTTCCGCTCGACGCTCTCCGGACCGTAGCTTAACCGCCGCACCGCCGTGTCGCCGTTCTGGGGCGCGGTGATACGGCGGTGGAACTAGCGCGGTTTCGAAGCACGGATACTACATCCTGCCACTCCAATCGATACCCTGACCCGGAGCTCAGAGCGTATATCTCCAGCAAATCCCGAGGAACCGTGAAGACGATGCCAAGGTGGCGAGCAAAGATGCTGCGGACGTCGCTGGGACTGGGAATTCCAAATGGTTCTTTTCTCCGGTCGAGAGCGAGTTGTCCAGAAACTGCGGCGAGAGGGCAACGAGGAAGCGCATATCTGTTTCCCCCGCTCGCCTTTTTCGTGGAGCTTCCTCCCGCCAGCATGACACGACGATGCTTCGCACGATTGCTTTAGTGAAGGCTACATTTCCTTCATGGGAAGCTTCCGCGCGGGATCTGTGATTGCATCGATTTTAACGGCATAGCTTGAATGTGCGATGATGTCCGCATCGGTGATCAGGTGAACGTCGAGCAGGCCGTCCGTCCTATACCCGGTTCGCAGAAAGTTGATCTCGCTGAGACAACGGCTCCAGCCTTCTAACCACAGCAGCAGCTTGCTCTTCTGATCTTCTGTGCCTTGCCAATGCAGCAACAGGTCAATGTCACTCTGCGGGCCTGCAGTTGCGTTCTTGGTGCTGCCAATGAGGTAGAACGCCTTGACACCGAACAAATGCGGATCGACTTGTGCCGCGATTCTCTGCGCCATCCGAAACCGCCAGCGCCAGTGCTCCTCGCCAGTACGATCAACAACCTCGATGTCCGATTCAGCCTGTCCCTCGCGTCGTATGGGAGGGGAAAGGTAAGCCACCGCCCGGTCCGATTCCGCGTTCATCAGCACTCGCAAGATCAGGCCGTCAGTCTGCCTTGGAACGTCAATCACGCGGAGCGTGTCGGACAGGTGAGCAAATTCTGGAAGCAGTTCCGCGAGTACGCTGGGTGAACCGCGCAGAAACTCCTCCTTAAACGCGGTCTGGGGGTCATCCGGATAAAGCGGCAGATAACGAATCGATGCTTCTACCAGGTCTTGGAAAAAATGGGTGCCGAAGGAGAGGTCGGGCAGGTAGTTTCCCCGCTGCCGGGCGACTTCGATCAACATGGCAGTGTTGTTGATGTCGGAGTATGTGACCGGAACGCCAAGCTTGATATCCCCACGACTTCCCCAGCGTCCCGGACCGATCAAGATAAACTGCCGCTTGGGCAATAACTTGTTCAGTCGTCCGACCGCGCGTCCCACATCGCGCATGTCGGCTTGGTCCGAAAGCTGGCTGTAACCTTCCAGGTCCACGTACACGATGTGCGTGGTCTCCGGCACCTTTCCATTCGAGACGAAGCGATTTGCCGAAAATATCATCTTGTCCGGCGGCAGATTCTCCGGGATCGAAACCGGGACCGCAACGCCGCTGTAACTCTGCGGACGACACTGCAGCAGGTAGAAGTCCTCGCCATCGTAGGCGAACTCAATGTCTACCGGCGTGCCCAAGTTGGCTTCCAGCAGCGTCAACAGCTCACGGATTCGCGCCACGAACGATGTCTTGCGGATCAGGCCTTCGAAGCTGAAAACTACATCCCGCTTGCTGAAGTCCGGGACCGGTCCGACGAGCTGCTCAATGTGGTCATGCTCGATGATCGACACAAAATTGCGAATCTGCGGGTAGTTGGCACCGCAATAACGGAGCAGCTCCACGGAGTCCACGGTCTCGAAAGCATTGGTCTCAAGGTTGATCACATCGACGCGCTTAGGCGAGTACTTGAGCACCTCTTCCACGGTCACGTTGACGCGGAGGTTGGGTTGCCCTGGGGCGATCAACACCGGATAGTCGTCGCTGACGCGGTCAACCGCGCGCGTTCCCAGGCCGGGTACCAAGCGGACTAATCCGTCACGGCGACTGATCCGGGAGGACCAACGGAACTCGTTGTTGCTGAATGCGACTCCCGAACACGCCGGCAGAAAATATTTGCCGACCTTCTGTCCCACGACTTCCTGGATCATGATGCCCATTTCTTCATGGACATCCAGAAGGCCTCGTTCCGCACGATACTCGGTGGGATCGGGTCCGAAGATAGAGGCATACACTTCGGCGACAGCGTCCATCAGGGCGGCGAGACGGTCTTCTCTCGTTCCCTGATTCCCTAGAAACAAGCTCTTGTACTTGCCGGAAAATGCCGATCCGGCGCGGTCCTCCAGAAGACTCGAGCTGCGAACGATCAAAGGACGCTCACCCAACTCATCCAGGGCCAGCGAAAGTCCCTTAGCTAGCTCGGAGGGAAACGATGAACTCTTGAAGAGCGAAACCAGATGTGGGTATTCCTGCCGCACCTGGTCGATCTCCATGTACTTCCAGTTGAGTACGTCCTCCAGTTCGTTGTGATGGACGAAGTTCAAAATCCAGTCCGAGGTGATGTACCAAGTGCATGGCGTCTTCACCTCACGTGCCTGCGTACTTGCCTCCGGGACCTTCTCGATGATCTTCTTGGCCAGGAAGAGTCCGGCGCTCTTGCCTCCGAGCTTCCCATGGCAACCGGGTGGGAAGATGATCCTCCCCAGCAGGTCGTAAAAGTCTTTGACCTCGATGAAGTTCTTGGCGATGTTGATGAATTCCAGGTTCTCGGAGAAGAACCGCCGGATCAGCGATACGCGCAGACCTTTTTGCGTCGAAAGCGAAAGCTCGCTCTCTTCAATTGCGGCATGCTGATAGCGCTCGATTGCTTGGATAACCTCTCCCAGAGAGGTGGCCAGATTCTCCAGGGCGCGTACCAGGAAGCTACATTTTTCTTCTTTGATCCATGTGGTAACACAGCTCAGGATTTCGCTCTCGCTCAAGTGTCGGCTGGCGATGCCAAACGCCTCGGTGGTTAAGTCGACCGATTTATCTGCCAAGTTCCGGCGCAGCGGCCGATTTTCATCCTCTGTGCC
Source organism: uncultured Acidobacteriaceae bacterium (assembly GCA_963796695.1). Taxonomy (GTDB): domain Bacteria; phylum Acidobacteriota; class Terriglobia; order Terriglobales; family Acidobacteriaceae; genus Bog-257. The sequence continues at coordinate 200,455 of CAWCMU010000005.1, forward strand.
GGCAATGTCTGCGGTAACCGGGGCTAGGTCGCGAAGCAGCAGTTCTTTGGCCTCGTGAACCCCGCACCAGCTCAGGTGATTGATCAGCTTGCGCGAAATTCGCCGCAGCAGGACTGGGTCCGTATCGCGCAGAAATTCGAGCACAACTTGCCATTCCCCTTTATCACTCGCCAGGCCGTCGGCCGCCGCCGACAGCCCCTCAAATGCAGTTTTCAACCGCCGTTGCATTACATGATTAGCAATGCGGTCGGCGATAGTTTCGATTAGTTTCCGCTCCTCTTTGAGAAACGGTCCCTCGTCCGACTTGGGCATTGGTGCGCGGTAAGATACTTCCACGCTGCCGACGATCTCGCTCTGCACAATGACGTTGGCACTTTGCACGAACGGGGTGGGCATGAAATCGGGCGACTGAATTACCTGATCCTGGAAAATGATTCGCGCCTGGCAGTCGTGCGGGTACTGCCAGCCCGGCGGCAGCACGGCGATCATCGCACGGAAGATCTCCTCCAGCGAAAGATCGGGCCGATTCAGAAGCTCATCCACCTTGTAGAGGCAATTCAGTTCCTTGGCGCGCTCCTGCAACTCGTGAAGGATTCCGGCGACTTGGGCTTCGTCTTTGATCATTTATCTCTTCCGCTGGCTTGCCCGCATTCGCCCGACAGAATAACGCCGCGCCCATTGCGACCATCGACACGAGCCGTCAATGCAGCCTGCGAGCGCACGTGACGAACAAATTCGGTTTCCTGCACCATCGGCTGGCGGTTCAGCCACGGCCAATCAATGGCAAAGCGTCCATCGTGCCGCACCATGAAGTAACTCGCGCGAAAACTCGATAGATTATGGAAGAAATGGGAACCCTGGCTTAGCTCGACATTCATCTCCGGTAGTGTGGCTTCAACGATCACTCGCGCTCCCGAGATCTGGCTCCACACCACCGGAATCCCCAGCGAGGGATGGGAGCTGCCCCAGCGACCAAAACCGATGAGCAAGAAGGGCCGGCGCTGTTCCGAGAGCTGCCGATTGATGACGCCCAATTCTTGCGCGATCGCAGGAGTTTGCATTACAGAGAAGTTTTCCGGCCGAACGAATACGATGTCATGGATATCGTCTATGACGCCGTTCCCCATCACCATCTCGGAGGCGACGATGGCGTGCGGATCAGCGAGGCCCTCGACGGTCACTTCTACGCTCTGTTCGGACACCACCATGGGGCGGACCTGAAGAAATCCCATCCGCGCCCGCGGCGCTTCATCCCGATCTGCCCGAATGGTCACTGCAAATTCAATCTCGACGTTGGCGCCCATCGTTTCGTCGGCTGCCTTCAGCAGCGTCTTGATTACTACGTTGAGCGAAAACTGCTCCAACACCAGGAGGGGCGCAAAGTCGAGGATACGGGGACCATTTGTGCCTAAGCCGGAAACAATGCGATCGCGCGACGGATCAAATGTGGACGCCAGAAAACGCAGCACACCGTCAGCCTCAGCATCTTTCAGACCAGCCTTCACCAAATACTCGGTCTCGCTGACCGGATCGTAAGCGGGTGCCTTGCCCATGTTGATGGCCCAGAAGTCCGTCTGCGTGCCGCGCAGGATTTCCGACACGGAACCGAACGGTGGCGGCTTTTTCGGGTAGGCGGGCGAAAATGTCCAGGATATTCCGCCGTCCACAATGGTTTTGCCCAGACCGAGCGCCAAGCTCGCCACACCTTCCTCGGGACGTGCTGGCCCCGCCGGATAGAAGTTGTAGGAACGCGCCACACCCGAGATGTCAGGATAAAAGCGATCACCGTGCCGCTCTCCCACAACTTCCTGGAGAATGACGGCCATCTTCTCTTCGCTGGGACCGTGACCTGTGGTCTTGATGTAATCGCGTGCTTCCCTGAAATATGTGGAAGCGTAAACAAACTTGATGGCCTCTGTCAGTCGCCGGAAACGGGTGTCTTGATCCAAATGATTGTTCGGGATCATTTTCGTCCCGTAAACCCCGGCAAACGGCCGGTCGAGCGCGTCCTCCAGCAGGCTGGACGAACGGACGGCCAACGGTGTCTTGACTTGCGCGATCAGCGCCCGCAGATCTCCAAGTAGCTCAACCGGCAGATCGGCCTGCTGAAAGGCGTGTCCGATTCGGTCGTCTGGCAACTCTTCGACGGCCAATTCTCCCAGCCGGTTGCGTCCGATGAATTCGTCAAAGCAGTCCGTCGCAACCACGGCCATGGTTGGGACATTGATGTCAATATTCGGGAAGGCGGAAGCATCGATCATTACTTCCAGCAGGTTTTTGGCGAGCACCAATCCGCTGGCCTTCCCACCCAAGGCTCCGGTTCCGATCCGGGTGAAGCGAAAGGCGCCATCCCAGAAGTGCCGGTCGAACGCGGGAAGGTCGGCGACCACAGTCTTCAAGTCGGTCATTGCTGCCTCCCGCCGCATCATATCCGACGCGGCTGGCTGCATCACGGAACAGCTTTGCCTGCGACGGGCCAGAGCGCTATACCCACCCGCGATCGTGGCAGGCCTTGGCCACGCGACCAATCGCAATCGCATAGGCCGCGTCCCGCATCGACAGCTTCTCGCGGCGCGCCAAATCTGAAACCGCGAAGTACGCCGAAGTCATCTTGAGGTCGAGTTTTCCCAGCACCTCGTCCTTTTCCCAGAAGTAATTCATGTTGCTTTGCACCTGCTCGAAATAGCTGCAGGTCACGCCGCCCGCATTCGCCAGAAAATCGGGGATGAGCAGGAGGCCGCGTTCTTTGATCTGCACATCGGCTTCCGGTGTCGTCGGACCATTGGCACCTTCCGCAATGATCCGCACCCGCCGGCTAATGTTTCCGACATTGTCCCCAGTAATTTGGTTCTCCATTGCCGCCGGAACAAGGATCTCCACCTCCTGTTCGAGCCATGCGTCACCGGGCAACATTTCGTATCCTAGGCCCTTTGCCTTCTGCTTGTTGATCCCACCAAAACGATCGGTGATTGACAGAACTTGGTTGAGATCGATTCCCTCAAGCCTGCGATAGGTGTAGGCGCACTGGTCTTCTTGGTCCCAACACGAGACGGCAATCACCTTGCCTCCCAGCCGCTGGTAAAGTTCAATGGCATATTGGGCCACGTTGCCGAAACCTTGAACGCTGGCGCTGGTGTTTTCTGGACGAATGCCCAATTCCTTAAGAGCTTCTCGCAGAGTGAAGACCACGCCGTAGCCAGTCGCCTCGGTCCGGCCAAGAGATCCGCCCATTCCGACGGGTTTGCCAGTGATAAATCCGGGATAACGTCCGCCATGGATTTGTTCGAACTCGTCGAGTATCCAAAGCATGTGCTGCGCGTTGGTCATGACATCGGGTGCCGGCACATCTGAGAGCGGTCCCACGTTCTTTGCTACCTGACGCACCCAACCCCGGCAGATCAGCTCCTGCTCACGCAAACTAAGGTTGTGGGGATCACATATGACACCGCCCTTGGCCCCTCCCAACGGAATATCCACGACCGCGCACTTCCAAGTCATCCACATCGACAGCGCACGGACCGTGTCGATAGTTTCTTGCGGATGGAATCGAATACCGCCCTTGCCGGGGCCGCGCGCATCGTTGTGCTGTACGCGGAAACCACGGAAGATCTTCACCGAGCCGTCGTCCATTCGCACCGGGATAGCAAAGTGGAACTCCCGTAAGGGATAACGCAGAAGGTCGCGCGTGGCCTGATCCAAGCCCAGGTATTCGGCTACCTTGTCGAATTGCGCTTGTGCAATCTGAAACGAATTGAATGCCTTGGTAGACTTCTTCGGCGGCTGTCCGGGGGCCGATTGGCGCACTTCCTTTGCGATCTCGATCGGTTCATTCACTGCGCTCTCCGGCATGGTTTTCTCCTTAGATTCTTTATAGATAGTGGACCTTCCATGTTCCATCAATCTGACTCCATTGAACAGTGACTGCCCTCACAGGGTAGGGTGACCGCTGGGCCCGGCTCTCACTAGAATAGCCTGAGAATAGCCTGCGGCAAACCTTAGGCGCGGCCAAACAGTAAATGAGCACAAACCGAAAATGTATTTTCTTACAGTGCCCCCAAGCGACAAGGTTCGCTCGGCGAACGAAGGCTCGGCGAATGCAGGCTGGCCACTAGTTGCACCGATAGCGTGTTCTCCGAAAGATGAGGAAGGCGATGAGGAAGACATGGTTGATTACTCCTCGGCTATCCAACTAATCACGGACCACTGCCGGACCGGGAGACTGCCGGAGGCTGCAGAAATGTAACAACTAGATTGACTGCTAAAGCGGTTACTGCCGCAAGTTCAAAAATAGCGGAATAAGGAAGCCAGCCCCACGCCGCCGGCACAATCTCTTGGTAAGCAAGGACTTCAGCACCGACGCGCACCGTGCATCCCAGAGACAAACAGAGAAGACCGACGAACATAAGTCCGGGGCTGAATAGTAGCCTCATTCCCGAAAACGCGGGCAGTACTCGCTGCCCAATGCAAAACACCATCATCGCGACAAAGCCAACGGTCAACGCGTGACGAGAAGCTCCCCAGAGGCCGGCCGAATCGGTCGCGTTTGCCGCCCAGATGCCGAGCACGGCAGCAATCAATAGCCAGACATAGGCACTCCGCACGAAGAGCGGAAAGCTGCTGTGAATGCCCTTCGTCTTGGCAGCCCTTTCCGGTTGAGCAAAAACGCATAGCGCGATCATCGCCAGCAGGGACGAACCTAGTAATAAGGCTGTGGTAACGCGGAAGAAACCGGCGAGTGCGAACGCAATTCCTATCCCTTGAACTACCATGACGACTCCCAACCGCCGGTCATGCGGCGAACGTGTGCCGAGAAAAACGGGCAGCCACTTGGCGTTGAAGCCCCATACAAAAGGCACCATAAAGCCCCATGCCGCAAGTATCAGGAAGCGCTGGTCGAAGTTGGGCGGAAACGCAGGTCCATCGGATAGAGAGGCAAGCCACAGGCAAGCTCCGAGATTAAGCACCAGAGTCGCGAGCAGCCCCACGGTGCCGACGATCACCACCAGGACCCATGTGTCCAGTTTGGCTTTGCCGCTGTCTCGCGGCTTATGTTGCGATACCGCGCGGAAGAACATGAGAAAAGCCACGAGCTCCATCGCAGCAGAAAAGGGCAGCAGCGTCCGCCAGTGCCAGAGATACACATTCGCGGCCCAACGCATCAGCACGCCGGCCATCCAGAGCGCACCAGAAAACCATGCTGACCACATTGCAAAGGGCTTCATTCCCCCGCGCAACTTCGGAATGGAGTAGTAGCCGATGCCGAGAATAAAGCTGCCAATCCAACCGAGTACCTGGGCGTGTCCATGAGCTTGGATCCATGCGGGAGAGATGTTGTCCGCCGCACGCCGTCCGCTGATGGAGATGAGATTCCATACCCCGAGAAACGTCCCGGGCAGAAGCATGAACAATATGCCGCCGGATATATAGAAGATCAGCAAACGCGAGAGCTGAAGTTCGCGAATGCTGGTCCGTTCGACAATTTGAAGGGGCGTCTTAGGTAAAGGCATAGCCGGAACTTCCAGCAGCCAAGGCAGTCTCGAGCCCGGCAAAATAGGAAGTAGACACCCCGATGCGTGTTGCAAAGAAAGTCGAGGCCTGATCACTCTGTTTCGGCGTGGCGATGCCACAGAGGCGTGGCCTGCCTTCAGTGAACTGGCGAAGCGCGCAGGGTTTCCCCCGCAAGCGCCTCGCACCTTCAAATATTAGGTAGAAGGTCGAAGTACTCGTCATCCTCGTTGGTTCCCCCCTCTCCCTTACCCACGTCTTCTTCGGAGCGAAGGAATTCGATTCGCTCGATCCACTTAACCATTTTGTAGCCAAGCTGATTCTCGACCCGCAATCGCAGTGGGGCGCCATATACAAGCGGGAGTGGTTCTCCGTTCATTTGAGACGCAAGCAGGCATTCCGCATTCAGAAGATTGTCGATGGTTTGGGTGTCATAGTAGATTCCGCCATAGAGAGCTTCACCGAAGGAGAAGAATGCCGCAACCCTGGCCTCCGGCATAGGGCGCACGAGTTCGATCAGTCGTCGCATGGGAAGACCGCCCCACTTTGCGATGCCGGTCCAGCCCTGGATGCAGTGATGCATGGTAACGTCCTGCACGAGGCCGAGCTTTTCCAGTTCGACGAGCGAGAGTTCCACCGGTTTTTCGACCAGCCCGCCGACCTTCAGGCGATAGTCCTGAAAACCGCGCTCCGCCATCCGCTTCCAGTCCTCTCGGACGGGTACCTTGCCATTCGGCCAGAAATATGGCGAGATCTGCTTCTCGGAATAATTCATGTTCGGAGCTAATCGGTTCAAGGTTAGCAGTTGCATGGGATAGGTGACCGATTGCAGCGCGTTCTGCAGCCCGCGCGGGTGATGCCAAGACAGGTAGTGAGCAACAAACCACGAGAGTATAGCCACGCCGATTCCGACGAAGCCCCAGACCATGCTTGTGTTGCTCAAATCGTCGGTACCCATCACGATGTGATTCATGTTGCGCGCGAAACCAGTCATGGCGACCAGCGCGAAGTGCACGACCAGAAAGGCAAAGAAGCTCAGCATGGTAAGGAAATGGATGGAACGGGCGGACTGCCTCCCGCCGAAAATTCTGGCGTACCACGGAAAACGGTTAACCACCGCGGGCGACATCGCAATGCCGGTCGCAATCGCCAGTGGACCGAATACAAACACGACCGTGAAATAAGCGATCTGCTGCAAAGCGTTATAGCCGTAAAAGCCGTTGGGCTCGGCGGGCAGTTGCAGGGTTGCGTAATGCACGAATATGTTCCACGCCTGCAGCAGGACCAGCGACGAAGTGGGCACGATGCGGCGCCACTGTTCGGTGTCGAACAGCATGATGATGAACAGAATTCCGGTGATGATAAAGCCGTGCACGTTGATGAAATGCCAGACCCGGGCGATGCCGATCGTATGCCGGTAGCCGGGCGTCGCGACCAGGGGTGAGATGTAGCGGGCATCGTCCTTTGCGGTCCAAAGCCGGTCGTGCGGGACTTTGATCGGTGTAAATCGAATCCACTCACTTCCGGGTGTACAACCGTCATTGAAATAAAGCCGCGGGTGATCTACCAAGATGGAGAGACCGCTGCGAATCAGCATCATCACAAAGAAGAAATTGAAGAAGTGGCAGTAGCGGACCCACAGCGGAAATCCGTGAGGCGCGGCAGGGTTACTGGGATTGAGTTGCGGAACCGGCGGAACCTGAGGCATTCCGGCCACTGCGACTTCGATCCAGGCCGCCACTAAGATGGCGAGGACCACTAGGGCGATACCGACGAGAATCGAAGGTCGAATCCAAATCCGAAAACGGCGGTCAGACGGGTAATGAACTGCCGCATGAGCTGCATCGAAGGAGATCATTCTTAGCTCGATTCTAGAAGATTGTTTTTTGTTGTTCTCGAGAGATTCGCCACCTGAGGAGGCGTTAAACGTCGCGCTGGCTTGGCATCCCGCACCTTCTCGATATTGGGCGTATCGCAGGCACGGCTCACACCCACGCCCATGCACTCCTCGCTTCAGGGCTTGAAGTATTCTGCGTTTTCTTTCGCGTACTGCTGCCATTTCTCAGGAAGATCTTCAAGCGCGAAGATTGCGGAGACAGGACAGACCGGGACGCAAGCTCCGCAATCAATACACTCCACGGGATCGATGTAGAGCTGGGGGTCTCCGGCGAATCGCGGCTCGTTTTTGCGAGGATGTATGCAATCAACCGGACAAGCATCGACGCAGGCTGTGTCCTTCACCCCGATGCATGGTTCAGCAATTACATAGGCCATTGGTCAGCCCGTTCTCCTTTCAGCGTTACTCGAACCGGGTGACTCGATCCTGCGCGGGACGGAAAGCTCTCTACCGCGATCAGACTTGGCACGCTCCCTACCCATGCTTTTTCACCCGCTCCGGCATTACCTTCATTTATTCACCGGCGCGAAGAGGCAACAATGGACTGTTTGTACTGGCAATTGGAAGACAAGTACCAGAGGGTCAGCGGCATTGCTAAAAATGACCGGGGAAGGCGGTGCGCTGAATCAAGCTTTCGCTCCATCGCGTGCACGATTGCTACGACGCGATGGAGCGAGTGCAACTTTCGATAATGTAGTGCCGTTGATTGCGCCTGGTTTGTGAGCTGGGGTAGGCAGCAGTTCACGGATCGTTGCGGTGGTGTGACAAAAGTCACGGTGTGCCACGATGCGATCTCCTATCTTGATGAAACGGTAAATCAGCCGCGTGACGCATGCGGCCGACGAGTGACAGAGCACATTGTTTGCCGCCGCTCAGAACGCGAGCAAGCCCCGTAGAGCTGCAATGGAACCCGGTCCGCCGGCTTTGTCATCTGAATGAGAGAGGAGATTTTGCGGAATGCCAGTACAAATTGGAGCCCCAGTCCACACGTTTGCGAATCCTACGGGACTGCTGTCGGACTGTCATCGTCGGATTGAGATGTTCCTGGGCGCATTGCAGTCGGCGGCACCGTTGCTGGCCGAACCGCCGAATGTGGAGACCCGGGCATCGCTTGCCACGGCGCTGCATTACTTCCGCGAAGCCGCCCCCAAGCATAATGCCGACGAGGAAGAATCCCTCTTCCCGCGATTGCGGCAAGCCGCCGATCCGCGCGCGCAAGCTGTCCTCGAGAAGCTCGCTGCTCTGGAAGGTGAGCACCGCTGGCCGGCTCCCCTGCATGAGCAGATTGATCAGCTCGGAGGGAAGTTTCTCGCGTCCGGGCCGTTATCAGCGGAAGAAGTCGAGAGCTTTCGATCGGCGGTTGCAGAACTCGTCTCGATGTATCGCGAGCACATCGCCTTCGAAGATGAAGTTGTGTTTCCTTGTGCGGCCGAGATCCTGTCACCGAAAGATAAAGCCGCCATTGCCGGAGAGATGACACTCAGGCGAAACCTATGAGCGCAGATACACGCGAGAGCGGCGAGCCTGGAGTGGGCTGCTGATGAATCGCTTGCACAGGTGGTATTGCCAGACCAGCCACTGGGACCGGTCGATCGCAGAGATTGTTCCCTGGGCACTGCAAAACACGCGGCTCGGCGACCGAGTGCTGGAGTTGGGACCGGGCGCGGGGCTGTCGACGAACTGGTTGCGTAGCCATTGCAGCGATCTCACCTGCCTTGAGATTGACGTTGAGCTTGCCGGGTTCCACCAATCTAAACCTTGCAAGCTGGTTGAGTAATTGCGAACTGGACGCGATCGTTGAGAACGAATCGTTCGCCTATGAGATGAAGGAGATGTACCTTCAGGATTTAGAGAACGCGACGGAAATTGTCCTCGATATCAAACACCGGATAATCGCACCCGGGGAGCCGCGTCACTCCAGCCCAGTTTTCAGAGGTGGAGGAAGCACGGGTCGCGCGGCAGCCGGCGCGATTCGTATCGGCAACGCGATTGGCGCCGCTTTCACCGACCGACGTGTGATGGAACCCCTTGAAGCGCGCCTCCTGATAAGCGGGGGACTAGTAGCGGCCGCATTGACAGTACTCTTCGCGTTTTTTCCGCGCTTGCTGGCATACCCGCTCGCAGTGCCGTTTGCGTGGATAGCCTTGGCGCTGCTTTACCGCGGCTACAAACTACATCGCCAGGGGAAACGAAAAACGGAGCTTCTAAAAAACCGTCACCGTGTCTCCAATTGAGGGGAACATCGCTGCAGCACACGTTCATGACGGTGCATGCCTGTCCCGAATGGAAATAAAACATGGCAGGACCACCCGTACTGAAGGTTCTCACGATGCTTCTGAACTTCGCCGTGTTTCGTAATCGGCCCGCACCCGCGCGGTCGCATCTTCCCGCTGCCAATCAGACAAAAGCCTTTCTCCTTAAACCGCTGGGATCGCATCCTGCGGCCATCCATTTCAATAGTGCCACCGCCAATGCTCTCCTCAGCTTTACCGTGTTGGTTCGGTAGCGTGTTGAATCGCCGCTGCCTCGCTTAATCTATAGTCTGTAGTGTGCGTTCACCCCGCTGCCCCGCGCCGTGCGATGGCTCAATCTTCAAAAGAACTCGCGGGCTTGCGGCGCAAGCGGCATCGTAGTACCCAACTTGCTACGCTGCTGAATAAGCGGTTCGCGACATGGCCGGTTGCTTTGCCTGTGCTACCATCTGCGGCGAATGCTGCTCATCAGCCAATCCGTGCTTCGCCTGGCTTGTGCTCTGGCGATTGGCCTTCTGATCGGCGCGGAAACGGGAACGACGAAAGGGAGAAGGCCCACAGCGATCTGCAGCGTGAGTTCGCACGTTTAGGCTGGCATCCCTTAGTGGCAGGGTGAGCGCGTCCTTGGGTGGCGAGCATTTGCTGGCTCTCATTGCTGCCATCTTCACTGTCGGAGCCTACTGGCGAACCAATGACAAGGATCCCGGAGTAACGTCCGAAGTGGCCCTGGTCTTGACCGTACTGCCGGGGGGACTGGCACAGACGCAAATCGCAACTGCCTGTGCGTTCGCAGTCGTTGTGACGATTGTGTTGGCTGCTCGAGTCCGGCTCCAGTATTTCGTCGCTCATGTGGTCAGCGAATCCGAACTGAAGGACGCGCTAGTCTTCGCTGCCGCAACCTTGGTCGTGCTACCTCTCATGCCCGATTGTTATATCGGTCCTTTCGGTGCCATAAACCTACGTATCGTCTGGAAAATTGTCATCGTCATAATGTCGATCAGTGCCGGTGGTTATCTGGCCGTGCAACTGCTCGGGTCGCGCCTTGGGTTGCCGATTGCCGGATTGGCGTCAGGTTTTGTATCAAGCACAGCGACAATCGGAGCTATGGCCGCGCAAGCGGCGCAAGAACCTGCGCTGGCGACATCTGCCACCGCCAGTGCGTTTTGTCTACGGTCGCACGCCTTCGCTTTGCATCAGTTGTACGATGTAATCGCGGAACACAGCGAGAGCACTCAGACGCCATTGCGGAAAGAGTAGCGGACTACGACGTCGATGCTCGAACTGGCAGAAGAACACATTCGCGCCCTCGGGATCACTCTCGCGCTCTTCCGCTCGCACGTGCGAGCGGATGCTGAGTTCGCTGAAGGCTTGGGAGACAGGGATTCCGCCGATCTGGTACTGGAAGTGGCGAAGCAGGTCGATAAGGACCTCTGGCTCTGAGTCTCACATCCAGAGCTGAGACGACGTGTATTCATAGACGCTGGGAGGTGCAGGGCTTGTAAGAGTCGAACCGGCCGTCCATGCCCTGCCCCCGGCCGAGCAATCAACATCAATCACTCTCGAATGGCAGATGTCAGCGGGAAAAGAGCCTGGGATGACAACCACTACGAAAAAAGCGATGTCGATTATTGAACGGAAAACGAAGGACAATCGCGAGGGGAAAGTCTGTTATCGGGCCTACGAACTCTACGAGCAGTGTGGCAAGACTACGCGCCATTAACTACAGGACTGGTGCAGGCTGAATCAGAAGTCATGAAGGACGACCAAAGCCTGGGCCTAGCGGCCCTTGCCACAATATGCGGGCATAGGCTGCCGAAATAACAAGTTAGTCCGCAGTCTAGGCGGCAGGTGGGCCGGGATATTCTGGCCCACACTGCTATCCGCACCCATCTAGTAAGCAACTGTCCTAGCATCGTGTTCAGACCGACTGGATCGAGATCCCAGCTGGTATTTACCACCCAAATCCTCGACATTAGCCATGGTTTGCTGGAACCCGGCACTTCATCAGCTACTTCTCTGGCTTCGACATTGAGTCTGCGCTATTTGATCAGTATGGGAGAGGCGGGATAGGGTGGCGTGGCGGCGTATTACGCCGCCACCACAGCGGCTTCGGGTTGATACTCCACCGCCTCGACACGCAGACGTCGTACCCCTCCCGGAGTCTCCCATTCGAGATTGCTGCCGACCTTGTATCCGAGTAAGGCCGTGCCGATCGGCGCAAGAACGGAAATCATGTTCTTGGTGCTGTCGGCATCGCTCGGAAATACCACCTGGTAGACCGTCTCCTTGCCGGTTACCAGGTCGCGGACGCGCACGCGCGAATTCATCGTCACCACGTTAGCCGCAATGGAATGCCGGTCGACCACGTGTGCACGGTCCAACTCCTGCTCCAACTGGTCGAGGTTCTGCTGATCGCGCCAGGAACCGCGCTGCGCTTGAATGAGGTGCTGCAATCGCTCCCGATCTTGTTGCGTGATGGAAATGGGGTGTGGTTCAACCATGTCAATACTCCTGCTATAAATTGCGCGTGCGCACCCGTAGCAGCACGGATGCCAAGTGCGTCGTTGGACGGACGTCCCAGGGCAGCCCGAAACCACGCGGCTTCGGCCTCGCCCCAGAACGTCCGGTGTCCACTCTTACTTTGTAGCGTATGACACCGATTGGTAAAAGTACGGAATAGTGACGACAATGTTAATGTGAGGTAAACAGTTGCGAACGACGAAAAAGCTCGAGGCAGCACGGGGGGGGGTTGCATACTGGCAGCGACTTACTTGAAGAGTTCCCGACGCGCGGTATTAGAGATCGCCACGACGGCCGGGTGCTGCAATTTGCGTTCAGCGGAAATGGCATAGAACTGGTAGCGCACCTTCTCGGTACGTCCAATTAGGACGAATCCTTTTTGCCTTCGGGAAGGCTTCTCAAGGACCGACGGCATGGGGAAAATGCCCGCTCCGGTTTCGCCGAAGGCGCGCAACAGTGCATAGTCCTCGAACTCTCCTATGACCTCTGGGTGTATGTTTTCGGAGGCGAACCAGGAATCAATGGCACGCCGCAGGGCGGTGTTGTCGGTGGGTAAAAACACGGGTGCCCCATCCAGGCATTTGGGAAAGGTTCGCCGATAGCGAGCTGCCTGCTTGCCGACTCCAACAAACAAGGTGCCGCATTCGCCCAGCAGGTGACTGTAAGCGCGCACACTGAGATTGGGATCGACTGGAGTATCAGAGAGGACCACGTCGAGCTCATGCGTAGCCAGGCGAGCGAGTAACTGGGTGGAAGTTGCTTCCCGGCAAAGAATACGCACCGGCTCGCGCAGCTTCAGAGCAGGCTCGATCAGCAGCTGTACAATCACCTTCGGGACAGCATCGACCACGCCCACGTCGAGATGCAGGGGGCGGCCAATGGGCCGGTTCTTGACGACGTCAAGCATTTCGCGCCCTAGCGAAAAAATATCGTCAGCATAGCTGAACACGGTGCGGCCAACATCGGTCAGCACAAGGCGCCGGCCGGAGCGCACCAGCAGCTGCTCTCCCATTTGGTCTTCCAATAACTTCAACTGCGTGCTGATCGCCGGGGCAGATACACGCATCTCGGTGCTCGCCTTGTGAATACTGCCGGCGCGAACCACGGCCCAGAAATAAAGCAGGTGGTGATAATTGAGCCATTCCATTCGAGCGATCCTTTCACGACCAAAGAACGTGCTAAGGGTGGCGATATTTAACCTGATGTTACCAATTACGTCGTCTTTATGTACTTTTTCTACTCGGCGATCCGGCTTACTGTGTTTATGGGTCGAACAAAAAAGGAGATAAGGATATGCACGTGGACTCTCGCCTTCAGAATGCCGCTTTGGCTGACGCGCTGCAAGGTTATGTAGAGCGGCGCCTGCTGTTTGCCCTGGGTCGTTTTGGCGATCGCGTGGGACAGGTGGCAGTCCGAATTGCCGGCACGGCCGCCAGCGAGTATGAACGCCGGATCACCGCCGAGTTGCGGCCGTTCGGGCGGGTTGCAGCCCGCGAAACAGATGCCGACCTGTTCGCTGCCATCGATCGTGCCACCGGGCGCATTGGTCGGCTCTTCGGCCGTGAACTCGACCGTGTTCGCCAGGCCCGGACGGGCCACGAGTCGGTCAGGATTGCCGCGTAGGGAGGCGGCAACGGGTGGCCATTCTGGGGAGCTGTGGCGGTTCTGCTGACCGGCGTGTCTGCGCTGGTGTTCAGCCCGGCAACCGCTCACCAGAACCGGCTGCGGGCTTCGTCGTTGCTGACAGGGTCCCTGACGAGCTACCAACAGTTCGGAATTCCGCAACTGCTTCGACGATGACGTCCGTTCGTGGGTGGTTCTGCCATTGACGTGTGCCGGCAGACGACGGTCTGAGAGCTTCGTCATGCAGCGCTATACTGACTTAGAGCTTTTCAGGCTTTCTCGCGGGCGGTCCAGCTTGGTGAAACTACGAATTTGCGGGGCAGGTGGCGATGCTGGAGACTGAGCTTTTCGCGTTCTTGCAAAACACTACCGACGCTGTTTTTGTGGTGACACGGCAAGGCAAGGTTCGATTCTGGAACAAATCTGCCGAGAAGCTATTCGGATATTCGACAGCCGAGGCTGAGGGGAAGACCTGCTTCCAACTTCTGCACGGCGTTGGAGCCCTGGGCACAGCAGTGTGCCATCAGAATTGCAGCGTTTTAGAGTGCATCGGGAACGAATCGGAGATCCCAAATTTCGATCTGAGTGCAACTACACGTTCCGGGCAACGAGTGTGGGTCAACATATCTACGGTGATCTTTAACAACCAGCGCACGGGCGAGAGGCTGCTCGCCCATCTTGCTCACGATATCACGGAGCAAAAAATGCAAGACGAGGTGTTTCTTCAAGTGCTGGCGTTGTCGAAGGAATTGAGCAATCTCGGTGAGAGGGTGTCCAACAAGTCGCCAGTATCGCCGCTATCATCCCAGGAGCTTGAGATTCTCAAGATGTTTGCCTCCGGTGATAGCCCTTCCAAGATCACCAAAAAACTCGGCATCACACCCCAAACTCTTCGTAACCACCTCCACCACATCAATCAGAAACTGAGAACTCACAATCGGCTTGAGGCAGTCATGCACGCGATAAAACGAAAGCTGATCTAGAGCAAGGCCCGTCTCCGCTCTCGCCTTAACTTCCCTTCCCAGTATCTGTCCTACGGCAGCGAAGCTGACCAAGTCTTGTTCTGATGCAACGCCGCCAGCGGTCTTCGTTGAAGGTGTGGGCACGCCTATTGTGGTGAAGAGTGTCTTTATGTGAGTTGTAACCTTTGTCGTGGTGATCAGTCCATCATCATGGAGGGTTTTGCATATCAGCCATGCGTAGCCGATTACTTCGCAGGAGCCACCAAGGACGGAGAACCGGTGCCGGGGTGTTAGCGGAGAAAACGGGGACCACCCTCCTCGAACCTCTGCAGATGCTGGGGAAAAGGCAGGGCGGGTTAATGACCGCCAGTTCGAAGAAGAAAGAAGGAGTGCTTCGAGGTGAACAACTTACTTACAAATAAACCTAAAACGAAAATTCTGGTAGACGGTGGCGACCCTAATGAGACTCTCCGGATTAAGGCCTTGATTGGGTTTGTGGACGGCCAGACCACCAATCCATCTTTGATCGCCAAGAATCCGGCCATTCAGCAACTCATCGCCTCCGGCCACAAGCTGAGCTCCCAAGAACAAAAAGACGAGTACAAGAGAATCGTGCAAAGCATTTCACCGATCGTGGGAGATGCCGGGGTTTCCATTGAGGTGTTTGCGGAGCTTGGTACCGTCGCCGAGGAAATGCTTGCCCAGGGCGAAGAAATGTTCTCCTGGATCCCCAACGCTTATATCAAATATCCATGCACACACGAGGGCTTGCGAGCCGCACAAATGTCGGTGAAAGCGAGCATCCGGGTCAACATGACATTATGTTTTTCGCAGGAGCAGGCGGCTGCTGTGTATGCCGCAACTAAGGGATCAAACGCGCCTGTGTATGTATCGCCCTTTGTCGGCAGGCTGGATGATCTTGGTGAAGATGGCATGCAGCTAATCAGAAGCATAAAGAAAATGTATGAGCGCAGCGATGGCCATGTGTATATCCTGGCTGCCAGCATACGCAACATCGATCACTTGCTTTGTTCGTTCGCTCTTGGCGCGGAATTGGCCACTGTGCCGGCTAAAGTGCTGGAACAGTGGGCAGCAAGGGACTTTCCCATGCCAGACCAGGACTTCATCTATAGGGCGACCGACACGAGCGGCAAGCCTCTGAAGGTAACTCCATACAAAGAGCTGGATCTGAACCTTCCATGGGAGGCATTTGACATTGCACATGAACTTACAACGAAGGGCATCCAGAAATTTGTGGCTGATTATCAGAACACTCTGAAATGAATAGCTCGCTACTCTGTGGGCCAGCAGTAGATTTCATCGGGCACGTCCCTGTCTGCCCACAGGTGCGCTGCTAACACCAGCAAAGACACTTAAGTATTGTTCTCTGGCGGCTGAAAGAATTTGGAGAGCAATCGAAGGCCAGCCACGGTGGTGCAGAGTAACCGTATAAGGAGAAGCATCTGCTCACGCATGATCGGTAACGCGCGCCGGAATCGGCGGCTCACATGTGTAAGCGTGATAAGCCAATATACCCATCGCGGTGACGCCGAA
Source organism: uncultured Acidobacteriaceae bacterium (assembly GCA_963796695.1). GTDB lineage: Bacteria > Acidobacteriota > Terriglobia > Terriglobales > Acidobacteriaceae > Bog-257. The sequence continues at coordinate 216,768 of CAWCMU010000005.1, forward strand.
AACCATTACGATGGCGACTGCCTGAAGCCAGCCGCGTGATATCACAATTGGCGCTTCGATCCGAATGCCATTCCTCATGATCCTCGCGTGTTCGTCCCAGTATCACGGCATGCGTCAACCCAACATGGCGGGCGGAAATCTTACATCAAATCTGAGCCTGATGCCACGGTACAGGCGTTATCAGTCCAGTGACGTTCGCTGTATTTGCCAAATGTCGCGCAAGTCAGACCATGGCTTACGATAGGGAGCTCTCCTTTGCGGAGAGATGGATATCACTTTGTTTGAATTGGAGATAAGCCGATGAGTGCTGGGGACGAGCACTGCCAATCCGATGAACACCGCGCCAGCCTGACCAGACTCCCCCAGTTGGCAGAGCCAGCCATCCACTTCAATCTGATCAAAGAATTAGAACAACTTCACCATGCAGGAGCTTGGGATAAGACCACTGGCCGCAGTTCGAAGACTCTGGCCAAATACTCAGATTTCAGAATCGTATTGGTCTCAATGAAGGCGAAAACCAGAATGGAGCAACACCGCGCAGAGGGCAGGATTTCGATCCAGTGCCTGGCGGGAGAACTTCACATACATCTTCCAAATACGCAAGAGGCGGAGATGGCGGTGGGTGATGTGCTGACCCTGGACTGTGGGATTGCTCACGACGTCGAAGCTGTGGTGGAGAGCGCCTTTCTCCTGACGATCTGCTGGCCAAGTCCGCACAGGGCAGACGCGAAGTAGCTCGATAATGGTTCCCCTGTGAACAGCGGAGAAGCCTCACACGAAGATTGCGTTCAATGGAGATTCAGAGGACAACGGAAGCTGCTCCTGCAAGCTGCCGTTTATCGCAGGCTTACTGGAGGGTGAGGCCCCAAGATGGTATTTGCTTCCCGATCATCGGTACAAATGGCTCATTGTCTCCGTCTCGGCATTGGCGCATACCTTAAGAGAGTTCAGTACTTTTTAGGGAGCCAACTGTGATCAGGAAATGTGCTAATCCGGGCTGTGATGTTGAATTCCGCTTTTCCCATCAAGGACGGCTGTTCCCGTTCGAGATCAGGAACGCGGAACAGCCCTGCCAAGACGTGCCTGCTGCCATCTGTGACAAGCAGCTGGGACATGCCACTGTCTGTTTCTGGCTGTGCGAGCAGTGTTGCAATCGGTTCGTTCTGCAGTTCTCTACGAGCTCAGGTGTAACCCTCACGCCGGCACGAACCCGGCAAGCCACTCAGCGGAAGGCGAAAGCACAGGCGAATCAAGTACCCGAGCCAGAGAGTTACGAACGGAGGTATGCATCATGATTAGCCTAAAGCGGATCTACGAACCTGCTACTGCAGAGGATGGCGTTCGCATTCTCGTGGAACGGCTGTGGCCGCGTGGAGTAAAGAAGACTGCCGCTCACCTGGATCAATGGGCGAAGGAGTCGGCGCCCAGTAGCGAGTTGCGCGAATGGTTTCACCACGACCCTAAACGATGGGACGAATTCAGGCGTCGATATTATCGAGAGCTCGATGAAGACGAAGAGCGATGGAGGCCGCTCTTGACGGCATCCTCCAAAGGACGGCTCACCCTGGTCTACAGCTCGCGGGACCCCGAACATAACAATGCCATAGCCTTGAAGGAATATCTGGATCGTAGGCGGCGCAGTCACGCCAGCCCGGCCCGGAAAAAAGCAGCATAGCGGAAGGTCGCGAGGAGGCACAAGATGCAGCGGGCAATGCTTGCGCTGGAGAACGAACACCGGACCATCGAGAAAATCGCCAGGGTCATGGCGGTATTAACGGACGAGTTGGCCGAGAACCGTGATATTGATGATGACATACTCCGTGACTTGTGCCAGTTTCTGCGGATTTACGCACACCAGTGTCATCACGGTAAAGAAGAAAGCTATCTGTTTCCCATGCTGGAAAGCCACGGGGTACCCGAGGACGGTTGTCCCCTTGGGGCGCTGCGGCACGAACACGAACGCTCGCGAGCCCTGACGCAGGAGTTGGTGCAGGCCTCAGCAGCATATGCCGCTAATCGATACGCTGACTCCTCCGCTTTGTCAGAAGTGCTTCGGAACCTCGCCCAGTTCTATCCGGCGCATATCTGGAAGGAGGAGTACTTGCTCTTTCCGATGGCTAGAAAGGTGCTGTCGGACGAAGATGATGAGCGCCTCCTCAAGGAGTTCAGAAGTGTCGAATCCGATATTTACGCCTATGCACACGAGAGCTACGAGCAACTGGCAACGGAGCTCGAAATCCGCGTCTTGAGAGCTTCTCCGAAGATGAGAGCCAGCGCTGGACGCGTGGCGTGAGACGGCCGGCGCGCTCAGCAGGAGGTCCCAGATGAACATTCTCGAAGCAATATCAGTTCGAATCCCATGTACGGTCTGCGGCCGTTTTTACGAAGTGCCTCTGAGCGACATTTTGCTCTCCTACCGGATGCTGGAGCAGGGTTGCCCCGTACCCGAAGAGACTGAGTGCCCGCCATTGTTTCAGACAAGGCTCGTTCCACGAGAAGTCTTGCGTGACTTTGTCAAGGCTTGGCAGCAACTCGAGAATAGCGTTCAACGGGACAATGCTGAATTGACGCTCAGCGATCGCATGGAAAGAGATGCTCGTCATGATGGAGTCTTTGTCTTGGGCAAGACATCACGTCGTGCGGTCGAGAGATGTAGCTGTAGACCAAGACTGGTGGGACAAGCCAGGGATCGGGGCTTGGACCAGACCCTAAGCGACACCTTCCCGTGCAGCGATGCTTTGTCGTCCATACCCGACCCCGCAGTAGAATCCGCGGTCTGGCACTCATCCGGACGGATGAGCTGATTGAGGGGGCAGCATGAAAAGCTCTGGGTCGTTGCTCGCGTCCGAAAGAGTGTTCGACAAATTACGTGCACTCTGCACAGAGCGCACGGTCGAAGAATCGGCGGTGCTCTTCGGCCAAGGCGAAACTCCTACAGAAGTGGTGCTGGTGTTGCACGGAGAAATTGCTCTGACTCCCGACGCCACCGAACCGACCCTTTGCCGGATTGCGAGAGCTGGTGCGGTTCTCGGAATCCCTGCCATTCTGGGGCGCAAATGCTACAGCCTGACTGCCGTTTCAGTCGGCAAGTGCGTGATTGCCATACTGGCCAAGGAACGCTTCCTTGCGGCGCTTCAAACAGACCCGGAAATGACTTTGGGGATCGTTCGAATGCTGGCGGAAGAAATTTCCGAGATGCAGAACGTAAATGTGCAGTTCCGACTTGCTCACATGAACGAGCTGGCCATCCAATGACTTGTGCAAGATCCGCGGCTCTGCTCTAGCTTGCTGAATGTACTGACTGGGCTGGTCTCCCTGCTAGCGGGGAGCCGCGCGCGAGGCAAAGCTGAATAGCACAGCCGCTGCTCGCATCGTTTGTGTCGTCCTCAGGCGAGATGTGCTATCGGCTCTGACGAGGGAGAATACATGGATTACAAATTTATTCCGGACCTGGCTGCAGAGTTTGCAATGCCAAAGGACGGCATCATGAGCCGCGTGCTTCACAAGGATGAGAAGCTCAATGTAACGCTATTTGGTTTCTCCACCGGCCAGGAGTTGTCAACCCATTCTGCCCCGACACCAGCCCTGCTGTACTTCCTTCAGGGAGAAGCCGACGTAAAGTTGGGCGATGACATTGTTGCCGGAAAGCCCGGGGCTTTTGTTTATATGCCTCCCATGCTTCCTCACGGTATTTCCGCCAAAACTCCGGTCATGATGTTGCTCGTGCAGATAAAAAACGTGACGAGTGACACCGGGAAAGCTGCATGAGAATAGGGGTCTAGATGTTTCAGGCGGAAGTAGGCGGTGCCGGCAGAGTTGACCCGAACCTAGGACTGCAGAAGCCGGGCTACTTGATTCGCGACTTCATTCTGACCTCTGCTACGGGCGAGCGGGTGCAGATATCGGATTATCGCGGACGGTCCAATCTCGTTCTGGTCTTTGCCGGGCAAGCCGGCACCAAGCTCGACTTTCTCCAGGACGCAGCAAAATGCTACCAGGACTTCACCGAACAGAGTGCGGTCGTCGTTGTCGTGTTCGCATCCAGTTCCCAGGCAACCGATCTCCTGAAAGTTGCGGCCACGCTGCCATTTGTGGCGCTAGTGGACGATGGAAGAGTGCATAAGCTTTACGGTGCCCTCGATGAGCAGGGAAAGCCCGTGCCCGTCATCTATGTGACCGATCGTTTCGGAGAGATTTTTTTCGTCTACAATGGCGGCGGCAGCTTGCCGACGGTTGATGACATACTGAAGATGCTGGAGTTCATCAATCATCAGTGTCCAGAGTGTGAACCACCCGAGTGGCCCCGTTAACTTCGTGCCCTTACCCTGAAGGCAGATGCTCTATTACGAACAATTGTTAGTTTGCAATCGAGATCAGCCCACGCGCGGGTCGTTCTCACGCTACGAATGGCTTCGGCCCGATTGGCGGCGATAGTCACACATCGTTCTGCGCCTCTTCTCTGACAGTCGTTGGAAGTCAACGTTCGTTGTAGCGCCATGCGTCACCTTCCCCAGAGTCTTACCGTCCTCCTTTGCAGCAATCTGGTCGGAAAGAGCTAGTATTGCACGCGGTGTGCAATCTGGGTTTACCAACGCATCGGCTTCGTCGGTGCAACGGTTTACCAGACCGCTCGAATTCGAAAAGTGCACCTCCACTCAAGACCCAAGCTAGCGCTGTCCCAGGCGTCAGAGACCGTTGCGCTGCCCCTCGAATTAACAACCCCCGGTGCATGCAAGGTGCATACGCGAATCGCGCCGATTGCAGTTCGAATTTCTCGCGAACAGCGTCCAAGCAATTGAACGGTTTCAGGTGTAAATTTCAGGAACCGTGATTTATGTCTCCAGTGGCCACGAAGACAGAAAAGCTCATCTCGTTTCTTAGTGAACGCGGACTGATCAGGGCGCGAGAACTCGCCTCCGCCAATATCGATCGCAAGATCCTCCAGCGAGCCTGTGAGCGGGGACTGGTCGAATGCGTCGGTAGAGGTGTGTACCGTCTGCCAGAGGTTCAGGAGAATCCAATTGCCGCCACCTGCAAGCGGGTTCCGAAGGGCGTGATCTGTCTTCATTCAGCCTTAGCCTTTCACGGCCTCGAAGAAGCTCAGCCGGCCGAGATTTGGATGGCGATTGGACCCAGAGAGCGAATTCCGCAGTCCAGTGGGCCGCCAATGAGGTTTGTCCGTTTCTCGGGCGACGCTCTAACGCAAGGTGTTCAGAACCTTAACCTCGACGGAGTTCCGGTTCGCGTTTATAGCCCCATGAAGAGCATTGCCGATTGCTTGAAATTCAGAAACAAGATCGGGCTTGAGATCGCTCGTTCCGCGATCGAGGCAAGTACAGCGAACGGATCGTACAGCCGAGAGCGATTGGTGCACTTTGCCAGGATCTGTAGGGTCGAGAAACTCTTGTAGTCGTTGCGCCGGTATACGCAATCTCCGGTCATCGGTCCGACGAAGCCTCTCATGAAAGGGCCCGATAAGAAGAGCGCGAGTTAGCACCAACGCCCCAGCGCCCTGATCTGCAAGTACAACAGGCGTTCCCAGAGGCAGCCCAACTGATCGACTCGGAGGGGTTAGACGGGTTTTGCCCCAGGGAGCCGTCTGTCCTAGTCGATATCGGCAAATCGACCTCATGCGACTGGTAAACGCACGAACTATCCCCGCTTATCGCCATCGGGGCGTCAGTTCTTAGGCGACTTGTTGCGAGCGGTGGCTGTACTTAAGTAATTTAAAATGTGTGGTCTAGAATAGACAGACAAACAGTGGAGGCAATATTCGCAAATGGGAATCCTGGCGTTATGGGGAATATTTTCCCGTGAGCAACAATTCCCAATTGAGAAAATAGCTGTACGGCAGTGGAGCCCGTCGCCAGGGAGAATGATCCAGTGAGTTGTGGAAGATTTGTGGAACCGTGGCCTTCTTGCTGTTGCTGGTAAGCCCCTGAAAAATATGGTGGGTGCTACAGGATTCGAACCTGTGACTTCCACCGTATGAATCTGGCAAGAATAGGTATTTCAACAACTTACAAGACCGCGGGAACCGCCTAAAAACACGTTGGTCGCACAAGACGTCACATTTTGTTGGTCAGGATGTTGGTTCGGCCCTTTGCGCCAGTTGCACGAGAAGCGATTGAGCAATTCCGGACGCATCGTCCGGACATAACACTGATGGAATGCAAATGCCTTTCATGCGCTGGCAGTGAAGCGATTGCCGCTATCGCAAAGAGTTCTCCGAGGCCCGGATTGGCGTGGTGACAACATATAGCGGCGATGTGCAAGCGGACCAAGCCTTCAAGGCCAGATTGATGTCGTTCGGCAGGTAGCCTGGGAGACGCCGACAAGATAGTTATTGACCGCCTCGGAAACTCCGAAGAAACCGTCAAGGCATACACGCGAAGCGCTCGGTCGAAGCCGAGCGCGAACGATCAAACCCACGCCGTATCGATCGTGTTGAAGCACGGCATCATCGAAGTCTCGAGTGCGGGGCCATCTGTTGCGCACAGGGGTAACCCAGCTTCAGGCCCGCGGCTCCGCGATGTCTCCGCCGTGAAAGGGCGCTTAGGTATTTTCAAAGGCAGTGTGGTGGGTCTTATGTGCAACTCTTCACTGGAATAAATATAGAGAATACGCTTCCGCTCTTTCCTGATCTTGTGCTGCTCCGGATTTTCAGTCTTCCCTGATGATGGGCAATGATGTCCTGTACGATGGCCAATCCCATACCGTTGCCGAAGGCGCCCTTCGTCGTGAAGAACGGCTCGCGTACTCGCGACAGAATATCCGCAGCGATTCCGGTTCCCGTATCTGCAATAGTGATTCGCATCCCGGAGCGCTCCTGCCCGCTCCATTCTTGAGTTTTTGAGATCCTCGCAAAGACCTTGCCGCCCTTTGGCATGGCGTCAACGGCATTCAGAAGTAGATTGCTGAAGACCTGCCGCATTTGTTCGGGATAGATGACGGCTGTCGCATCGTCATCGTTCCTAGTGGATGCAGAGACGTTATTACGGTCGAGCTTGGGTTTGTGCAATTCCAGAACGGAGGAGAGCAGCGCTGCCACGTCGGTTGCCTCTGCGGGTTCGCGACGCGGGACTCGTTTCATCGCCGCCTGCGCGATCGTTGAGACGCGCATTACCTCTGCCTGCGCCATCTTCAAATGATCGCGGGATGCTTGGGAAATTGCCGGGTCTGTTTCCACGAGATAAAGGAGGTTCAACAGCGATTCCAGCGGATTGTTGATTTCGTGGAGCGCGGAAGTTAGGGACCTGCCGGGAGTGCGCCGGGGTTCGGAAGGGTGGTGCTTGGAGCCTTCCATCTTTGAACTCTTTCGAGCCACTCCGATGGCTTTCAAAGCGTTTCGGAGCACTTTGATCTTAGAGGACAGGTGTAGATAAGGGGTTGCAAGCCATTACCTGTCGCGAACTTACGGGGAAAATGCCGGTACGCAAGAGCTGATGACGCCGGCCGTAACACGAAGCCTGACGGCCTCGATAACCCGCATTGCCTGCCCCCATTGGATGAAGAGCTCCTGTCGTGGCAGGGCTTCGGCGGCTCTGCACTGGTTGGCCGTTCAAAAAGCCTGTGGGTTAGGGGTATGACTCATGTTTGTTCCGCTTCCAGGCTTAAGCGGCCGGCCCCTCCGGGAGCCCACCCCGGTACCAAGGGAGCGGCCATTTATCTGAACGCGTTCCGCTTAGCCCCCTTTGGCTGCGGATCTAGAGTTTTTCCCAACTGAGCAATATTGAACAGACAGCGTAACTGCGTCGTCCTATCGTCACCCGGATGGATTCCATCCCTCAGTTGCGTCCGCATCGGATTCTCCCGTCAATTGTTCAAGGACTGTGAACATATTCTGACGCGGTCTCAAGGTCAAAATAATTTTCTTGGCAACGATGAAACGGGGTTAGGATAAGCGCTAACTTCTGAGATGCCGAGTTAACAGGTGGCCCGAGTCGCCCATTGCGGCACAGACAAACTCACTGTGGGAGCGTCTCGTAATGAACAGGACTCTCAGGTCGGTTGTGTTGTTGCTTGTAGCTGTTTGTTTGTCGGTAGCTGTGTCGAACGCCAGACAGGCGAGAAGTTCACCGCCGCAGGCGTCTGCTGCGCTGCCGGGTCCAGCAGGGGACCAATACGCGCCCAACGAAATCTGCCAGACCTGCCATCAGGAGGTGTGGGACAAGCACTTCTTCAACACACCACATTCTGCCTTGCTGAAGAATGGTGGGCATGGCTGCCAATCGTGTCACGGTCCGGCCCAGGCGCACGTCGATGGCGGCGGCGATATGACCAAGATCGTTCGCTTCGAAACTCTCAGCCCGGCACAAACCGCGGCGATCTGCCTGAAGTGCCATCAGTCCAGCCTGGAAACGCAGAACTTCGCCAAGTCCGAACACCTGGCGAACGGCGTTACCTGCACCAACTGCCACAACCCGCATCAGTCGGCTGACGTGAACTTCCTGCTGGTGAAGAAGCAGACGGACCTGTGTTACGGCTGCCACGTCCAGCAAAAGGCCGAATTCGCCCGGCCCTTCCGGCATCGTGTCGATGTTGGGTTGATCCAGTGCAGCGACTGCCATAACCCTCATGGAGCCCAGACCGGTCATCAGGTGCGCACGGCCGCCGGACAATTCGCGGTCTGCACCAAGTGCCACACCGATACCATGGGCCCTTTCGTCTTTGAGCATGCGCCGGTGAAGACCGAAGAAGGATGCTTGACCTGTCACACCCCGCATGGCTCGACGAACCCGCGGCTCCTGCAAGTCAACAACGTGAATTTTCTCTGCCTGCGCTGTCACACCGTGAACAGCAACGGAGCAGCGCCGGGAGCGCCCTCGTTCCACAACCAAGCCACCAAGTATCAAGCCTGCACGTTGTGTCATACGCAGATTCACGGCTCCAATTTTGATCCCGTGTTCTTCCGCTGAATGGGAGATGGCAATGAAGTGTCCACGGAGATTCGCCGCTACCTGGTTGGGATTGGCGCTGCTCGCGGCCTGCGTGTGCCTCGCCGGCCCTGCCTTTGCTCAGACCTCCGGGCAATCTCCAACGGCAACGCCCACTACGGTTTCCACCGACTCCGATTCAGGCACCACCGAGGGAAAGCGGATCGGCGATTTCCAGGTGATGCAATCGGTCGAACTCGGCGGCCGCATCTCCGACGTGACCGGCAGCCAGGCGATGTATAACACGCTGGAGAACTACCAAAGCGGCGTCCGCCTTTTGGAGCAGTCGCTCACCATGCAGTCGCTCACCCACGCCGATCTGTTCGATACGCTGACGCTCAACAGTTTCGGATGGGGCGGCGATCCCGAGCAGGCCGCTCGCCTGCGCATCGCCAAATACGGCTGGTACACCTTCAGCGGAACCTACCAGCACGTACAGAATTATTTTGATTACGACCTGTTCGCCAACCCGCTGAATCCTCCGACTCCCGGAACACCGGCCCTGCCGATTCTCAACTCTCCGCACGGGTACTACAACCGGCAGAACCTCTACAATTTCGACCTGATCCTGCTGCCCATGCAGCGGATCTCCTTCCGAGTGGACTATAACCGCAACCGGTTCATCGGCCCGGCATTCAGCACGGTGCATGAGGGCACCGAGGCGCTCACCAACGAGGACACGAATAACACCCAGAACGGCTACCGCTTCGGCGTCGACATTCGGATTACCAAAAAGACCACGCTCAGCTATACGCAGATGTTCCAGTATTATGCCGGCGACACTTCTTATTACCTGAACCCGTTCAACTCCTGGCCGCTGTCTAACGGCGTCCCGGTGAGTCTAGGGGTGTCGTGGTTGAACAGCGGCAGCCCGTGCAGCGCACCGCTGGCGAATGGAATCGCCAATCCCACTTGCAACGGCTACTTCAACTACAGTCTTTTTCAGCAGCTCCACACCATCACCCCCACGGAGCAGTTGAACCTGGCTTCGTCTTCACTTAAATGGCTCGACTTCAACGGGCAATTCCAGTACAGCCACGCGAACATGACTACGCCGTTTGATGAGACGTTCTCTGGACTGGTCAGCCGCTCCGGCGTGCTGGGCTCCAACACTGCGGGGAGCTACTCCAACGCGACTTGGAATTCCGCCTCAGCCGATGTCTCGGCCATCATCCACATCAGTGACAAGCTGCGCCTGGTTGAAACCTTCCGTTTCCGTAATTTCAGCGTCTCAGGCACATATCTGGATATGGAGGCGAATTACTTCAATGCGCTCTCGCAGGGCTCGGCTTCCCTGCTTAATTCAATCGCATCTTTCCCAGGCTCGCTGCTCTTCCACAGTTCGAGTTCTCCCGCCGACATCATCAACGAGATCAATGCCAACCTGCTCGGCCAGAATACGAAGCAGAACGACTTCCAGGTCCAGTATGACGTTGCCCGCTCTTTTGGGGTGCGCGCCGGCTTTGTGTGGGAGAACCAGACCATCCAACCGGGCGACTCCTACACTGCCGCCCTCGGCGACATCTACTATCCGAACCTGCCGAATCGCGGAAACTGCGTGGGTGTTCCGCTGAATCCCGATGGCAGTTGTACCTTCACCGGAGTAATCGCGCCGTTCGGCGGCCCCACCACCGAGATCAATCATTACTCGGGCGTGGTCGGGGCGTGGTATCGCAAGGGCACAGCGCTGCACGCCAATGTCGATTTGCAGTTCGGCGGCGCCGACAACTGGATCTATCGCATCGATCCTACCGGCTCCTTCAACCTCCGGGGAAACGTCGCTTACGCTCCGCGCTCCTGGCTGACTTTCAATGGCAATCTGCAACTGCAGCACGGCAAGAACAGTGACGGCGATATTGCGTTCAACCAGCACAACTACAACGTAATGATCGACGCCACCGTGATGCCGAATACGCATTGGGGACTCGACATCGCCTACAACTTCGACGCCATTCAGCAGAACACGAATGTCTGCTTTGCGGCTACACCGGCTCCCGCAGGCTCGTACACCTGCGTCGGCGATCCTACGCTGCTGGAGACCTACGGTTTCTACGAAACCCACACCCAGTACGGGTATCTCGCACTGAACCTGACGCCCATCCAGCGGCTGAACATCAAGTTGGGATATAGCATGGTCGACAACCAGGGCAGCACGACGATCTTTAATCCGCTCGCCCCTCTGGGGCCGCTAGCTTCCACATTTCAGTCTCCGCTGGCCGCCGTAGCGGTTGGGCTGCACAAGAATGTAACCTTCAAGGCGGCCTGGAATTACTACCAGTACGGCGAAGATTCCTTTGTTGGACCCACCGCCCCCCGCTACTTCCACGCCAACAACACCACGCTCGGTCTGCAGTACGCTTTCTGATCGCACAGCTCTGCTTGGCCGAATTCGCGGTATGTGGCCGTCACATGTGTTCAAGAGTGGCAGACGGGCTGTGGGACGACAACCGGATTGCTGCCACGAAGCGCTGATGGCGTGGAAACGACGGGCCCACCGGGACCCGCAGGAGCGAACTTCACGTACCAATGCACCCGGCCCTCGCGCAATTTCTGCTTAAGCGAACATTGAGAGCGGGTCTCCTCGGGGGAAGGCCATATGTGGGGCTTCATAGAGCAAGCGCAGCTGATTGTCAGTGATACTGGGGGACACCGTTAGCGCAAGCCCCTCAACTCATGAAGTAGGGTTCACCCCGCCGAGTGATCAAGGAACCAGGAAAGGAGCGTTTCGCCCGGCAAGACCATTGTAGCTCCACGTCTGTTGCACTTGGGTGGAGCAACATTTCCCTGCGAGCAACTCGCGCCAGGATCAGAGCGACTTTACAGGCTGCCTAGCTCGTGGTCCAGTTCTTTGATCCGCCGGTCAAGCCGTCGTGCCGCGCGCAGATTCAACCAACCGATTGTCGACATCAGCGTGGCTTGCAACACTGCAACGACAACCGAAAACCGCCGGCTGTATGGCGGGAACACGATCAGGTATGTGTTGAGCAGAGCCAGTCCGGGGAGTAGCGGTCCGATGGCCCACTTCCAGGTGCTGCCCACCAGATCGCGTTGCCGATCGAGTTCGCTTTGATAAAACCTGACGCAATCCGCGCGCCCCAGATCTGCGGGCAATGACATCGCAGAACCCCATTTCCAGAGATGCCAGATGTAATAGATCGCACCCACGAGTATCAGCGCGAATGCAATGCGCTCGACGGTGTCAGTAACCTTCCACAGGCCGGCCCCCCCCCATACGATGATGATCAGGGCTGCCACGTATTCCCGTACGTTTCGCCACCGAATACGGCCGTTAAACTTGGCCGCCTTTGCGCGTAGTTCTTCCACTGAGATTCTCATTTCTTCCACCTCCTGGGTTTGCCAGAGATTTCTAGGATCGTCCATTGCGTGCTCCCTGAAAATCGCGGGCCAAAATACTTTTGATCCGATGGACTTTTGTGGCCACGTTTCCGGATGAAAGCCCGGTGAGCTCGCCAATCTCGGCTGCGTCCATGCCATCGAGCCAAGCCAGAATGACCTGGCGGTCGGACGGCTTCAGGCGTTGGATCAGGGCGGTTAACTGATTCAGCGCGACCTTCCGGTCGGTTTCTCCCTCGATTGGCAAAGCTTCAACTTCGTCCAGACTTACCAGCATCTGAGGGCGTGCGCGCCGCTGCCGGATGACATACGACGTCGCGGCATTGTGTGCCACGCGATACACCCAGGTGCGCAAGGAGCACAGCCCATCGAAGCCTTCCAAACTGCGCCACAGCGAGATATGGATTTCCTGCAGCAGGTCGCGCTGCTTGTCCGGGTCGGCCTCGTAGCCGCGTGCCAGACGCGCCAGCGCCGCGCCATACTCCGACGCCACCTGCTGGTAAAGGTCGTCCTGGCCTCTCACATCTGAGGTAGTCGTCACGGCACGAACTTTCTTACACGGGGACTGTCGATGATAAAAGAAAAACGCCAAACCGATTACGGCCGGACTGTCCAGAGACTGGCATCTTCGTCTTTCACGGCGGCTTGCTGGCGGCAAATCTGCCGTTGCCGCGCCGCTTCCAACTTTCGATCTCGTTCGGCGTGAATCTCCTTCTGGCGCCCACCCAGCATGTCTCTCGGCGTGATGTACCCGGTGGCACTGTTCAGGCGCACGTTGTTGTAATGCTCCACGTAGCCCTCGACCAGACGCCGCGCATCTTCCAGCGACAGCGGCGTTCCCGGCCGAATACACTCGCTTTTCAGCGATTTGTGCCAGCGTTCGATCTTGCCGTTCGATTGCGGGTAGAACGGCGAGGTTCGGACGTGCGTCATGCCCGAGATCCGAATGAACTCCTTAAAGTCCTTAGCGATGAACTGCGGTCCGTTGTCGGAGATGATCCGTGGTCGCGCTTCCGAGAACTTTTCCTTGGCCCCCTGCAGGATGATCTCGATGTCAGCCTCCGTCATCTTCTCCCGTAAATCCCAGTGGACAATGTAACGGCTATAACCGTCCAGGATGCTGCACAGGTAGTAGAACGTCCCGCTAATGTTGATATGGCAAACGTCGATGTGCCAGTGCTGATGAGCGGCCAGCCGTTGCTCGAAGCCGGTGCCCTTCTTCGGCGGCTTGCCCTTCCACTTCGATGACAATCCGGCCTCGCTGAGGACGCGCCACACGCTGGACGGGCTGACCGCCACAACGTCGGCGTCAAGCATCATGAAGGTCAGCCGCCGGTAGCCCTCCAACGGGTTCTTCAGATGGAACCCGACGATGGCTTGCTTCTCCCACTCCTCCAGCCAAAAGTCTCGGGGAATCCAACCGTTGTGCTCGTTCACCTTGCCGTAGCGTTCGCGCCAGTCGTAGAACTTTCTGGAGATCCAGGCTCGGTTCGGTGTCACGAGGGCGTAATCGGCCTTCACGGGGGGGCGAGTCTGGGTAGATGAGGATCTTCCCATCATTTGAGGCCACATAGCGGAGCAATTGGAGCGATCTGGAGCAACGCGGAAGATGAGAATCGTCCGCAAGAGATTGATTCGATTGGTGGGCGCTACAGGATTCGAACCTGTGACTTCCAGCGTGTGAATGACAATAGTAGATATTACAACAACTTACAACACCGCGGGGAATGCCTAAATACGCGGAAGTCGTACAAGAATTTAAGTTGTGTGGGTTGGATTGTGGGTCGGTCTCAGAGCGAATGAAGGGCAAAGTGCCATCCTGGCACGCTGAAGTTTCGGCGCTGAAAGAACAACAAGGGAGTGCAGCCCACAGCCTTGTGGGTTGGTGTGGGTCGGGCTCCTGCCGCGCCAGAATGACCTAGCTACCGGACGCAAAGAGTCACGTCTTCGCTAGAAAAAAGTCTGCAGTTATCCAGCCAGTTGGTACGACGCAAGATTGAGCTTCTCGTGGCCAAAGACACCCTTCTGAACGTGGAGCATCATTTCGGAATGGGCATCACTGGGACTGTTGCTAGGCCCCCACTGCGTCCCGATCCTCGACGCAAGAAAAAAATTAGTTATAATCCGTCCCGCCTCTGAGATTTGAGTCTGTGTGTTGACGGAGGACTCTTCGTTGCTGAGCTACACACGCGGGCCGGACTATTCGCTATTAGACATCACAATCGGCGAACAGTTGCGTAAGACCGCTGAGCGCGCTGGCGATTCTCTCGCCGTTGCATCCTGCCATCAATCACGCCGTCTGACCTGGGCTGAACTCGACGATATAGCTGACCGCCTCGCCCGCGGTTTGTGGTCACTCGGCATTCGCAAGACGGACCGCGTAGGACTATGGTCCTCGAACTGTGTCGAATGGGTGATGCTGCAGATGGCATGTGCCCGCGCGGGCGCGATCCTGGTCAACATAAATCCCGCCTATCGCTCCCATGAACTCCGGTTCACACTAACCAAATCGCGCATGAAGGCAATTTTTCTATGGCACGCCGATGCTCGCGCCGACTACGGCGAGATCCTTCAAGAGGCATCCGGGGGACAATCGCTGGAACTACAGCACATCATCTACTTCGATTCGCCACGATGGGAAGATCTGCTGCATGCTCCAGGCGAGATTCCCGACGATATTCAGGCGCAAGATGTCAGCAACATTCAATACACCTCAGGAACGACCGGTTTTCCCAAAGGCGTGATGCTGACGCACTACAACCAAGTGAACAACGGTTTGTTGTTGGCGCGAGGCATGCGTTACACGGAAAAGGATCGGATCTGCATCCCGGTGCCGCTGTATCACTGTTTTGGCTGCGTGATCGGCAACATGTCCGCCTTATCCAGCGGCGCTGCCATGGTGTTTCCGGGTTGGACGTTCGACCCGGCCACAACGCTAACGGCTGTGCAAGTGGAGAAATGCACCAGTATCTACGGCGTACCCTCCATGTTCATCGCTGAGTTGGGCCTACCCGAGTTCGCCACCTTTGACGTGACTAGCTTGCGCACCGGCATGATGGCCGGCGCTCCTTGCCCTGTCGAGATCATGAAACGGGTTGTCGGAGAAATGCATTGTCCACAGCTCACGATCGGCTATGGCCAAACCGAAAGTACACCCGTTGTCACAATGTCAGAGGTGGACGATCCGCTTGAAATACGCGTCGCCACGGTCGGCAAGGCATTACCTTGTACTGAAATGAAAATCGCGTCATTGATCGATGGGACGACGTTGCCTGTGGGGGCACAAGGCGAAGTCTGTGCCCGAGGATACATGGTCATGAAGGGCTACGACGACGATTCGGAAGCCACCGCCCGCGCCGTCGACGCTGAAGGCTGGCTCCATACGGGTGACCTCGGGATTATGCGTTCAGATGCCTATATCCATCTCACCGGACGCGCCAAGGACATGATCATTCGTGGCGGCGAAAACATTTATCCGCGGGAGATCGAAGAGTTCCTCTACACATGCCCTAAGGTTGCAGAGGTTCAGGTCGTCGGGCTGCCTCACGAACGGCTCGGAGAGGTCGTGCTGGCTTGGATCCGGCTGCGCCCGGGCGAAACTGCCACCGAATCTGAGATCCGTGAGTTCTGCCACGGCAAGATCGCCCATTTCAAAATCCCTGAACACATTCGCTTTGTGGATGCTTTCCCCACCACGGTGACAGGAAAGATCCAGAAGTTCAAAATTCGCCAACAGGAGGTCCAGGAGCGAGGACTCCAAGCTGTGGCGCAAACCCCGACGGCATGACTGGGGCCGTGACCGTGTTCCTCTCTCAATTGGGAGCGTGACGGCAACGGCACCATTAAACACCCTTCCGGAACCAGACCTGTCACAATCGTGGTCGACGTGGACGAGATGATCGCCCACTACTTCGGCGAACAGGTCCCCCTCTTAAGTCCTGGAGCGGTACAGTAGTCGATACTCACGGCGACCGAGTAAAGAGTGCCAGAGTCACCTCCCTGCGCTTGCGCCAAAGAGAGCGGACTCAAAGGAATTTGTGTCAAGTATATATTGCTTTCCCTTGACACAAGTGGGATTGGGTCTGTTCTAATGGACACAAGTCAATTTGTATCAAGTTAGGCCGCATAAGGCTTTACACAAATTAAGATTGGCCTAACCTAGCGAGCAGCGGCATGAAGCCATTTACCCCTGAAAAGCTTCCGATCCAAGATATTGATTGGCAAGCTCTTATCCCTCTCATCGGACGAGCCAACCGGGCGCTAGCTCAATACGACGGAATTCTATATGGGCTCCCCAACCCGGAGGTTCTTCTCTCGCCTCTCACAACTCAAGAGGCGGTGCTCTCTTCTCGGATCGAGGGCACACAAGCTACTTTAGGCGAGGTTCTCAAGTTTGACGCCGGCGAGGAGCCTCAGCAAGAGTCTAAACGTCTCGACATCCAGGAAATCATCAACTATCGAATTGCTCTGAAGGTTGCTGAGGAAGAACTGAAGAGCCGACCTTTCACGCTCAACCTTCTCCTGCAACTGCACGGGATTCTTCTCGACAGCGTACGAGGACGTAACAAGGCCAGGGGGGAGTTCCGAAAGGTGCAGAATTGGATTGGGGCTGCGGGGAGCACGGTAGACACCGCTGATTTTGTGCCTCCATCCCCAGAGGTGCTTCCGGAATTCTTGGACAATTGGGAGAAGTACTACCATTTGGAACGGCCGGATCCCCTTGTACAACTGGCTGTTGTCCACGCACAGTTCGAGATATTGCATCCATTTCTCGACGGGAACGGTCGACTCGGTAGGCTCATCGTTCCGATCTTCCTTTCGGAGAAACAGGTACTCTCGCGACCGATGTTTTATCTGTCTTCTTATCTTGAGGAGAAGCGCGACGTATACATGGGGACACTCCGCCAACTGGGACGCGAGGAGGGCAGTTGGGACCGCTGGATCGAGTTCTTCCTGACGGCTCTCATCGAACAGGCTGCCGACAATTCACGAAAGGCCCGACAGATACTCGACTTGTATGAGGGCCTTAAAGAACGCGTGATCAATCTGACGCATTCTCAATTTGCCGTTCCGCTGTTGGATAGGCTATTCGAAAAACCACTGTTCCAGTCATCCCATCTGGAAGGACTTCCGAACCGACCCAGCAAGCAGGCGATATCAACCTTGCTAACCAGGTTGAAGGAGGCCGGCATCCTCAAAGTGGTCCGCGCAGGAAGCGGTCGGAGGGCCCAGGTGCTGGCATTAGCCGAACTGGTGAACCTCTGCGAGGGGCGTGACGCCGTGTAGAGGACGAACGGATTTGTATCGGAGCGGCACCCCCCCGCACAAACCTAGTCCGATCCTTGGCGCGCCTTCTGTACCATTTCGACGAATACTTCTCTGGTCTGCAACATATCGCTCACTTCCCGGAAGAATGCGACCCGCGTTCCCTTCACGCCAT
>CAWCMU010000006.1:0-71023 GCA_963796695.1 uncultured Acidobacteriaceae bacterium
TAACTTTCCCTCCCATTTTTTCTTTCATTTTTTCCATAGCTGGAAGCCAACAGGAGCGCAGAAGGGAGGCGAGTCAGGGCCGCGCGTTCTGTGCGCGTTCATCGGAGCGAAGCGCAGAGCCTTGACTCGACTCCCGCGCTCCGTACACTCTCAACAGGAAAAATTAGAACCGAGCCTGCTACAAGCCCATGCCTTGTCCCTGACCGTGCGATTGAGCCGGTTGCTGCATTTGTGCCTGGGCAGGCTCGACCTTCTGCGCCGTGTCCTGCCCCGTCTGGATCGCCGTGCGATGCGAAACGTCCCGGCTCAGATGGTAAGGAAGATCGGTTTTATCGTTGGTGTAGATGCGCGCGTCATGGCGGCCGCGCGAGATCGATACATATGCCGTGCGGCTGTTTACCAGTTCTGGCCGCGCTCGGTGTCGAAGTGGATCAGTACCCGGTCGGCAGTCTGCCCCTGGCTGCTGTGGCTGGTCAGTGCGTAACCGTAATCCAAGTGAGGATGCTGGCGAAGATCGAACTCCACCGTGCGGCCTGAGTCCATGCGGATTTTCATCTCGCCATTGGCATCGATCCTCTCGATGGTACCCAGCTCGCGGTTGGCTACCTTCAGCTCTTTGTTCGGCGCGGTGAACTGCACCCGCTCGCCTTGGCTGATGGCTCGCTCGTTCTCCCGGTAGATGGCCACCCCCTGCCGCCGCCGCGGATCGTAAGTCTGTTGCTGGCCGCTGGCTCGCTCGATGGTGATCAGATTTTGTTTCGGGTCCACGCGCTCGACGCGCGCATATTCGCCGGGCTCGATACCTAGTCTCGCGCTGCCTTTCGCGTAGCGCACCACATCGCCTTCGTCATATTGCCCGGCCCAGGCGCGATCTGCGCCCGTCAGCTCCTGCCGCGCTTGCAGCACTTTCACCGCGTGCTCTTCCGTTCCCACCACGCCGCGCTCCTGTAGCTCACGATGGATCAGCGTATTAATCTCGCGGCGCGAGTCGTTGTCGGGCGAGACTACCAGCGTTCCCTCCGGGCGCGCTGCATACTCCGCGCCATTTCATGCAATCGCTCATGCCGGTCCACGATCTCATGCACCCGGCCTTGCCCGTCCAGGTTGTAAATCGCTTCTTTCACTTCGCCGCGCGCCAGTTGCTCTACCGCCTCTCGCAGCGCCGGGTCTTGCTGGCGCACGATCTCATCCAGGCGCGCCGTCTGCATTCCCGCTTCCTGCAACTGCTGATAGGGTCGTCCCGCCTCTACTGCCTGATGCTGACGCACGTCACCCACCAGCAGCACGCGGTCGTGCTCTCCCAATCGGTCGAGGAACTGGTTCATCTGTTTGCTGGAGGCCAGGCTCGATTCGTCGAGAACATAAAGCCGCTTTTGTCCGTCGGCTGGCTCGTCGCTGCGCACCAGATGCCGCTGCAGCGTGCTCGATGCGATCCCGGCTTCCTCGATCTTCTGCGCCGCGCGTGACGTGGGCGCCAGTCCTTCCACCCGATAACCTGCCCGCTCCGCGCCTTCCCGGACGGCAGCTAAAAAGTAGTTTTCCCCGCACCTGCCACACCTTCCAAGCCGGTAACCTGGTCGCGGCTGGATAAGATTTGTTCCACCGCCGCGCGCTGGCTGGCGCTCAGATGCGGATGTTCCTTCTCGACCTCGCGGCGTATCTCAAAGCTCGCCAAGGCTTCGTGCTGGTTTTGTCCGGCGCGCATCGCCTGCATGGTCTCGCGTTCGTACTGCAACATTTCTCCGGTGGTGAAGGCCCGCCCTGGGCCGCGCTTTTCGATCTCGATCAGCTCGCCCGACTCCACCCGCTTTTCAAACTGCGCTTTCACCTCGGCGAACGTGGCCTCGCCCATCGAACGTTTCAGCGCATCCCTCATAAGCTCGCGCTCATCCGCCACGGCCTCCCGCTCGATGTTGCGTTCGCGCGAGTAGCTCAGCGCCGCTTCGACGTGACTGAGTTTTTTCTCCGGGTCCTGTTCCTGCTGTGGCCCGCGCTCTTGCGCCGCGCGTATCACATGCCGCGGCTGCTGGCCGAAAGCTTCTGCCATCTCCTGATGCTTGGTCCGCAGTTCCTCGTGCGATAGCGACGGCAGTTTGTCCTCGCGCGTCTGGTGGGCCGCGATCTGCGCCGCCGCTGCACCGCGCAAGCCCTGCTCCTCCAGGTGCTCCCTGATCTGCTGGCTGCGCGGACTCGACGCCTCCAGGTATTCCCGCGTATAACCCTTGATCTCCGGCTGCCCGCTCCTGCCGTGCTCGATCTCGTAGCCCAGCTCTTTCAGCCGCACCGCCAGCTCCGAGCGATACACGGCCGTCGCATATTGCTGCGAGCGATACAGCTCCTGCGGCTGCAGCGCTCGGGTTTCACCATCCTGGGTTTCCGTGAGATTGAAGAACACGACATGCGTGTGCAACTGCGGCGCCGCGTAGCCTTCGACCGGCCGGCTGCTGTCGTGCTCGAACTTGGCGGCTACCCATTTGCCCGTGGTCTCCGGCGGATGGTTGCCGCCGATCCGCGCCTCCACATAACGCTCCATCTCATTCAGCGCCACGCGCACACTTTCTCGATGGACTTCGCTCACGCGCTCGTCGCCGCCAACCAAGGCAGTCAGCGATACACTCTTCGGTGCCGAGAACGTGGCATCCCATCCCGCGCGATGCTCCATCGAATGCACCTGCTCGCCCCGCTCGTTGGTGTATTCGCGCGGCGTCTGGTGACGCACCAACTGTTCGCCGGTGAGCGGATGCTGGCCTTCGCTCAAGCGCTGGAAGTGCTCTTCCTGGACTTCACCCTTGAGGCCCCACTGCTCGGCCAGTTGGCCGTGCCACTCGCCGTGTATGCGCTCGCCCTCGCTGTAGTAGTTTTCCCGCGCGTTGGCGAACTGCTCCTTGTGGTACGCCTGCGCCTGGCTGGAGCTGAGCGGCTTGGAGATGGTGATCATGATTCACTCTGCTTATTCGAAGAACGGTTGCTGCTCGTTGGAATGGGCCGCCGTAGTTTTTGCCCTTTCCGCTACCGGCTGCATTTCGCGTGGCCGCTGCTCATACGCCGGCACACTGCTCGGCGGCACAACGGTTCTTGGCGTGCTTTTTTCTCTTAGCTGCTGCGGTCGCATTTCTCGCTCGATAAAAGCTGCTTGCACCTTCGGCAGCTCGATGTAAGGGAAGCTCAAACGCACTACCAGATTTCCCGATTTAAGATAGCCCTGCAATGCTGCCAGCCCGCTGATCTCCGATGGCATCACCAGCGGTTCCACCTGCCGCTCCATCTGCCAGCTTCGGCTCTTGCGCAGCTTGGGAAACTGCGAACTCCGCGACTCCCGCAGCCGCTCGATCTCGATCTCCCCGATCGTCTCCGAGATCCACTTCGCCGATCGCGGCTCGCTGGTGCGCAAAAAGATCTTCGTCGCCGGTTGCGAGAACATGGCCTCGGCTTCATGCCCGTAGCGCGCCTCCAACTGGCTGCGTCCCTGGAAACCCAGCACCACCGGGTTGTTCGACTTCCGATTTTCCGTGATCGCCGTGTGCAACTGCGGCAGCTTCTGCAGGCTGGCCAGCTCGTCCAGCACGAACCAGGTCGGACGCGCGTCGGGATGAAACAGACCCTGGTTCATCAGCCGCAGCACCAGCAGGTCAAGCCACAGGCTGGTCAGCGGCAACAGCCGCTTTCTAAACGCTGGCGTCGAGGTCAGAAACAACCAGCCCTGGCGCTGCTTCGCCCATTTTCCCGCCGTCCACGTTGCGCGATTATCGCTCTTCGGCGGCAGCAGCTTCAGCGAGTCGGCCACCATGTTGAGCGAAGCCAGTACCCCCGCCCGTTGCGCTGCCGCGCTCGGATAGACCATCGCCGCCAGCTCCGTGCCCCGCAATCGCCGGTCGATTTCTTCTTCGTGGCACAGCCACCACGTCAGCTCCTCCGGGGTCGGCTTCAACGTCAGCAGATGAGCAAACACCTTGCGCGGCCCTTCGATGAAGAACGTGTTTTCACGATGGCTGTCGGGGAACAACGATGCCGCGATGGTCAGCGCCTCGGCCTCGTGCCGCACTTCCTCGCCCGGCGACCAGTACGGCATCCGCTCATCCAGCGGATTCAGCACCAGATCGCCGCGCGCCGAGTTGTAAAACTGCGGCGTGTATTCGAGAGCGGGATCGTAAACAATCGCCGTCTCGCCCCGCGCCTCGATCTGCATCAGCAACTGGCGGATCAGCGCGCTTTTGCCCGTGCCCGAGTCGCCCATGATCAGCAGGTGATTCGACTCCCGCTCGCGCGGGATATTCACCGTCTTGCTGTAGGCTCGCACCAGGCGCTCCCGCATCGTCGGCGATTCCTGGTTCACGAAGCCGATGCCATCGGATTTATTGCGCCGGTTGAACGTGGCTGCCGTCACCAACTCCGGCCCCTTCAGCCTGCGCCCATTGCGGCGCTCGTGCCTTCGCCTCAGGTCCTGCGGGATAGCCATGAACAGCAACGCGGCTAAGACGATAAAGCTGCCCCGGAACATCGGCCAGGCCAGATCGCCCAGCGTCTCATCCTGGTATATCCACTGCCCCAGCAACCCGTACAACTTGGCGTTGTCGTAGGGCTGCAATGGTTCCAGTACTAGCCCGGTTGCGCCATCGCTGCGCGCCGCCGGCGACAGCGTGAACGGGATGATTTCCCGGTCGTTATTCGCCGTCCCGCCCGGCTCCAGATCGCGCTCGATGGCCAGCCGCTTTTGCCCACGCTTCTCCACCACGTTCAGCAACCGATAGCGACTGGTTTTCACCCCACTCATCGACGCCGTTCCCGCCCGCGTATATTCGCCCAGATAGTAGCGCTCTAAGGGCGTCATCGTGGCGATCTCGACGAAGCCGATCACTCCCACCGAGAGCAGCGCAATCGCCAACGACAGCAACGTCCATACCGGCTTGCCGCTCGGCCATCCCGTCGAGAGCCGCCGTTCCCAGTTCCGGCTCATGAGGCTGCCGCCTTCACTGACGTTGCCGACTGCAACCGCTCCGCGGCCTTTTTGTGCTTGTCGGCATCGGCCCGCTCGATGATGCCGCGCATCTCTTCCGCCGTGATCCGCTCGCCATTGGCTAGTTTGAAGAACAGGTTCAGCAAGATGGTGCGCAAGCCCACCACCTCGGCCAGCAACACCTGCTCGGCAGCGTGGTCGTCAACGTTGGGCGCGGCGATCTGCTCCAGCAGCACCGAGCGAATGAACTCGCTGATGGTCTGCCTCCGCGCCGAGGCCAGCGCCTCCAGCCGCGCATACTCCGCATCGCTGACTTTGGTGCCCAGTGATTTCGTGCGTAGCGGCGGCTTCACCACACAACACCGCCAGGGAGAACAGAACTCCAGGAAGGAAACCGCAACTGCCACTGCAACAGCATGGGACCCCAAAAAATTAACGAGTTACCGGAGAGGAACTCGAAGTTCCCCTATAGTAACTCGCTGCCGCTTTGCTCGTCCTAAGTTTCTTTCTTCTAAGCAGGTTCGCCTGCGGCAACCTGCGTTACTCTACGGCACCCAAGTTGGGGTGACGTGTCTCTCTCTCTCTCTCTCTCGCTCTCACGCAACGTCAACCAAAGCGGCGCTGGCATCACGTCCTTCGGCGACGAGAGGACGCCTCTCCTGGGAGCGGATGGAACGGCTGATCGCCCGCTGGCTGCTACCGCGACGCTCGCTCGCTCTCTCATCGATTTCGTCTTTTGTCACCTTCACTGGTCATGCTGCGAACAACCTGGCTTCTGGATAGATAACTCATTTCCGTTATCATCTATCAACGCCCACTGCTCGCCCTTTTTTACACATGCTCGTGCATTCTTGAACTGGCCAGCGAAGTCGAATTCGAAAGGAATGACCACTTGGCCGTCCTTATCTATGTAAGCCCATTTTCCACCCGCGCCGCACTTTCCTCCTCGGTTCACCGCAGCCAATCCCTCGGAAAAGTCACGGACTTGATCAAATTGGGGCTTTATACTCCACTCCCCCCGCGTGTTTATGTAGCCGCCCTTTCCGCATCCGCCCAAAACTCCCCCCGGTTTAACCGCGGCACGGCCATCAGAAAAATTGCCTACATACTCGGCTTGAAAAGGCGCGATGATTTCATGTCCGGTATGATCGATATAGGTGAACTGCGTAAACAGTGCGACACCATATTCGCCTTTGCCCAACGGAGTCATGGGTTTCCGGGTGCTAACCAGGGCGAATCCGTCGCTAAATCGAGCGGCCTTGAAGTACTTTGGTTTGATGACAAAGCGGCCTTCCGAATCAATGTAGCCAAATTCCCCCCCCAGCTCGACGGCTGCCAGTCCCTCCGAAAAGGGCGAGGCCGACTCAAACTTGGGAGGGATAACAAACTGTCCCTCCTTGGATACATAACCCCACTTGCCGTTTTCTTCGGCAGGTTTTGGCAGGCTCGAACCAGAAACGCTGGCTTGCGGCGGTGGCGGAGAAGGTATTTGCCCAACGCATACCGCTAATGCGATAACTTGGAAGAGCATGGACCTCGAAAGCGCAACAACCAAGTAACGCGTGTGAACCAAAATCAGTCGCAGAATAGACCCCGTCGAGAGACCGTGAGGATCGTGCATGGCGCTTCGGGAAGCGAACAAGTGATGCCGCCTTACTATTTCAGTGGTAAGGACAATTCTTTGGGTCGATATTTCCGCCAAGGAATTGGACGATGTGACCCCAAACGCCGTCATATCCCACGTGTCCAGCCAACCCCCCAAATCCACTATTTGGGTTGAATATGTCCAGATGGGTAGTCACGCCTAGGCTATAAGTGCCGTCGCTGCTAACCGACCAGCTACTCGCCGGATTTTCGACATGAAGAGCGGGTCCGCTGCCAAAGCGCGCTGGCGGCTGCCACCCACCCATGTTGGCCTGGTAAACCGAGGTAAAGGCACTAGCTGCGTCATAGGAAGAGAACGAAAGTTGGAAGTTGAAGTTCCAATGTCCACCAACCTCGCCAGTTGACGTACCCGCTGTGACACTACTCGCCCCGAAAGTCGATTGCAGCCCAGTGGCAATACAATTCGCTGTCGCGGCCTGATTCGCTGCGGCTTGCAGTGCTAGGTCTAGCAGCGCCTGCTGCTCCCACTGCTGGTACATCTGCTCGCCAAATGCGTCTTGCGAAGCGGTTATGTTGCCTAACAGACTGGATGGCGGTGAACACCAACCACCGCATGGGTCACTACCGGCCTGCCCTCCATAAGCGAATCCGCTGCCGCCGCCACCGCCTGCGGCATACACTCCGCCTGGTCCAGTTCCCGCAAATGCATCGTAACTACCTCCGCCTTGACTGCAAGCTATACCTACTGCGCAATACAGTCCCAACGGGTCTTTGTTCGCCAACGGATTGTTGGCTACATAGGCATAGCGATTCCAGGTCTGCGGGTTGGTGATGTCAACCGCTGCCAGCCCTGCTGGGTCCGGCACCAGCCAGCGTCCCTGGGACTGACTCGCCTGCCGGAAAAGAAAATCATACAACCCAGGGGTCGTGTCTTCCGTCTGGCCGGTAAAGTTCCGGTTGGTGGTCACAGGCGTTGCCCCGCCCAGCTTCGATTCAGAGTAGACTTCGCCGAACGGCGCGTAAGCCCGGTCATAATAGACGTGCCCTCCTGTATCAATGCCCAGCCTTGACGACCCCTGCCAGTCAGCCTGCTGGATCCAACCCGTCCCGTCGCCGTTGTGCACAGCCGCTAAACCCGCCACCAGCGGGTTCATGTATCTCTTCAAGGTGGTTCCGTTCATGAACGCAAACTTCTGTCCGCCCGGCGAGTATACGATTTGTGTATAGCTGCTGCCATTAGATTGTTCGACCGCTCTCCCAAGCGCATCGAATGTGGTCTGCACCCCGGCGGCTGTCACCTGACGGCCCTCGGCATCGTAGGCATAGGTGTTGGCCAGGTTGTCTAACGTTACATTTCCCATGGTGTCATAGGAGAAGCCGCTAACGTGATTGCCCGAGCCGTACCCCAGATTGAAAGTTGTACCTGTGCCGCCAACGGGCACTGTCTTGGTGATGTTGCCGTAAGCGTCATAGCTGAAATTCTGGGTCCAGATGGATGAGCCGCACATGGCACTCGTAAGGCGAGTTAGGTCGTCATACCCATAGGAGCAATTCTGGGCATTCGCAGAATTGTAAGTGTCAGTGATGTTGAGGGTCTTCAACGTGCCATTCGGGTTCCAGGTCAGATTCCCCGTTTGCGTCGTGCTACCCACGGAAGAGGACCACAAGGTCATCCTTCCACTATTTGGATCGTAGTTGAAGGTCTCGGAACCACCGTAGTGAAATCCAACCGAGGTCGGCTGGCTAGCCGCATTGTAAGTCGTGGAGGTCGTGACTGGAAATCCCCCCGTCGTGTCACTCATCCCGTAGGGTCGCCCGGCGGAGTCTAGCTGGTATGTATAAAGGTCACTGAACGTGGTATAGGCAGGGGGAGAAACCGTGTAGTTAGAGCCCTGCTGCTTTGCGAGCGCGCCATTCGGAAAGTAGCTTTGTTGGACATCATACCAGCCGCCGTGAGGAGTTAGCTCGTATGCGTCCGTGATCTGCCCTCGTGCGTCGTAGCTGAAAGCCTCGCCCGTGTAGTTGTTGCCCGTAACTGCGGCAGTGAGCCTGCCTTTCGGATTGTTGACCGTAATACCAAAAGGCTGCGGACTATCATAGTAAAATGTCTTCGACTGCATGCCGGCTGTGTTCGGCCCGCTCGGGTAGGTAGCGCCCATCAACCGGTGTAAACCGTCCCAAGTGTAGCAACTCACGTTACCCGCCGGATCGGTGCGCATCAGCAAATCCCCTTGAGACGAACCCGTGCAGCCTCCAGATGAAACCGAATCATACTGATAGGTTGATGTTCCATTGCCACCGCTCTGACTGGTTTCCTGATTTGTTTCGCTCGACATTCTGCTCAAACCGTCGTAGACGAAAGAACGCGCCTGCCCGCCCTGAGTTACTCCTGTCAGATTGCCCAATGGGTCATGGGTGTACGTCGTGTTATAAGCATTCGCGCCAGGGGCGCTATGTTGTGTGCACGTCGACCCCCCTCCACTTGTTGGAAGCAATTCGCAAACTGAACTTAAGCGTCCAAGAGCGTCATATTCCAACTGGCGGAACTTTGCAGAATCCACGGTCACAAGCACGTCATTCATGGGATATGAATACTGTGCCTCGTAGCCCGCCCAGTCAGCAACCAACGTTGTGCGTCCAAGGGTGTCGTACTGGTAGTTCGTCGCAGGAACGCTCCCTCCGCTTTGCCCGGCGGAACTCGTGAACGGCAACGTCAGCCACGAGACGCGATTCTCTCCGTCATAATAATATTGCACCGTGTCCCAGGTGGAGGAGCCCTGAGTGGCGTCTAAGGTTTGCTGCAACTCCGTTCTTCCTAAGGTGTCAACGGTCACCAGATTATCGCTGGCCGAACCGCCGCTATCGCTATTCCAACTCATGACTGATTCCACCTGCCCTACCTTGGTCACGTTACTGCCTGCCGGATTATTAGGTCGATTGTAGTAATTGTAATAAGTGGTGTAGAGCAGCGGATCAGTTGAGCTGTCTGGCCGCCAAAAATACGGGTCGTTGCCATAGTTGGTCCTTACAACCGCGTTGTTGGGATCGGTTACCGAAGTCACGACCGCGCCGTTGCAGTTGTAAGCGTATGAGGTGATTAACGTCGTGTTGTGGCCAGGCACCGAAACGCTTGTGGGAAATGCATAATTGCAGGACGCGGCACTATTGGAGTACGTATATGTCGTTTGGGTGCCATTGGGGTCGGTGGCCGTCGCTAGTGTGCCACCTGTATTGTACGAGTATGACTGAGTAAGAGAAGGGCCGCTGGCCGTTCCGTTGGTGTGACGATTGATGGTTGTAACACTACCATTGGTAGTTCCACCAGCGTCATAGCCGTATGTTGTATAGCTTTTTGAAGCGCCGCCACCGTCGGTCATCTGCACATTCGATGGCCGGTTACAAATGTTATGGGAGCCACCACAAAGTGAAGAATTATAGTTAATAATCGTCTGTCGGATCACCGGGCTACTTGCGGCATAGTCATGATCCTTTTCAGTTGTCAGATTCCCGTATTGATCATAGCTAAACTCATATACTCCACCGGGCCATTGTAAATCTAAGGCATCGTAGTAGGCTTGATAAGTGATGGGAGCCGCGACACTGGCGGTCGTGCAGTTTGTCCAATTGCCATTGAAGCAGGAGTGGGTCTCCTTGAGCAGGGTCTTAGAACTTCCGCTGCCCGTGTACGTGTGACGTTCGGTTTCATAAATCCCGGAAAAGTTCACATCGATTTCGTTATTTGCCGGGTCGATCACGGTCGTCGTCGTTTGCGGGATCTGCTGCCCGGACTGTACGGTACGCGTGTAAACCCACGGCCCTGCTGCTGTTCGGGCCATCCTCAAGGGGCTGCCGTCCTTCATCATCGAGTTATCGGTTCCCCCAGGGGTGCTGGCGTAGTTGTAGCTGATCACGCCGCCTGTCGGGAGGGTAACCGTGGCGAGGCGTCCCGTCACAGTATTTGGGCTTCCTTGATAGGTTGCCTCGTAGGTGAAGCTATACTGGGAACCGTCGGCCATGACGATGGAACTTACTAAAGACTTGTTAATTCCGCCCGAGTCTTGGCCGTAGTCGTTGATTCCGGTCACACCGAAGTTGGTCTCAACCTTGTATGTCGAGTAGTTAACCTTTATCTGGGCCCCGGCCCCGGAGGGGGCTGTGTACTGGTAGGTAACGGGATTTGTGCCGCTGATCGTCAGCGCGGTCGTACCCAGAGTGTCCTTGATTACGCCACCGGAAACGGTGATCGCGTCTCCGTTGGGATCAGTAACCGTACCCAGGGCGGGATTGAGCACAATTCCGCTTGTGGTCGTGACCGAAGCGGTTAGGGCAGATGGCGACGTTAGTGTTGCATTAAGCAGCAGCCCGGAGTTGTCAGTTGCCCGAACAGAGAGGCTGTTCTGCTGCGAGCCACAATTGTCTGTGTCGTTCGTGTATTTCACTGTGCCAGCAAAGGTGTGACTAGTGCCGCTTGTATCGAAGTAGGTGAAAGGTCCATCGGTCCAGACAAAGCCGCCGCCCAGACAAGAATACGAAGTGATCGGATAAGAGATATATCCTGTCACCGCATTTGTCTGCGCTGTCCAACCCCAGTTGCTGACCGGCACCCAACTTACGGCGCCACTCGAACTGACCGGCACCCACACTAGGCCATCATAAGTCAGATTGAAATAGAACGGCATCCCCTTGCCCGCTCGGCTGAATACCGGAATGGAGAAATGTACATCCAAATTGGCTAGGTTGACCGTGTCGAAGGGGCCTCCGCTCATGCTCGAAAACGGCGGCGTTCCAGTGACTGGCTGTTGGGCAACCGTGAGCGGACAGCTACATAGCAACACGCTACAGAGGATCGAAACGGCAGTGACGTAACGATTCATACTGGCTCTCGCAAACTCGGTGTTGGGGTCGTTGTTAACCGCTGGATACTCAACCGTTTGGCTGTGCACTGGTGATTGAAATCTGTAGCATACGTGTGCCGTTCACCGACCTAATAAGCTGGAACGGCACTTGAATACCGTTTACGGGCCTGTAGCCGGTGAATACGATCATTACGGGGATATCCAAAGTGAGGTCACCGTCAGCATGGCTGAGAAATGCCGTGGCAACGGGTAGCGCGGTCTGCGAATCAAGGTAGTAGTCGACGGTGCTCATGCGAGCGAGTAGATGCAGATCGTCTTGGCCCAAGCCTTGGGCCGTTCGATAAATTTGGATGTGTTCAACCGAACCGCCTTGATACTGTTCCTGCCCAAGGTCCGTAAACACAAGATTGGGGTCGGCATAGTCGGCAAGCAGCGACAGGGCTGGGAAAAACCAGACCGCATCGGTCCAACAATTGTGCTGGGCCATGGGATGCTGAACACCGTCCAGTCCGGTCCAACTTCCACTGGGAGCACCGCTCTGCCAGCCTCTGGTCTCTGAGCGAATACCGGCGGTCGTCGAAATGCTGAGTTGATTCGTCATGAGGCCTGACGATTGAAGCGTGATTGAACCTTGTTCCTGATCTCCTCCCGACGTGCGGGTAACCGTTCCGCTTTCGGTAACCGAATTAACCGGGTTTCCACCCGTTAGAGCTACCATGGCTTGCTGTGCCCAGGCTATTCCTGAGGACTGCTGTTGTTGACGACTCTTCAGATCAGCGGCCATCCATGGCCTCGGTGTAATCAGGCTGACCGTGAGAATTAGAAGCGGCACGACAGACGGCGTTTTCCACAAATGGCGCATATCATGACCCCGCTAGGCGTAGCTGTCCCCTGGAAGGAGCTATAAGAATTTTGCTTGGCAAGTGAGAAACTTGTGCGCGAGTCTCTACGCCGTCGAAACAACTGTCAAGACCACTGAAGTGTCGAACGCATAGGCGTACCCGAAGATCAACCAGATTGGCGCAGAGACCGGCCGCGCGCGACTTGCACCAACCCGAACCTTCATAACCTGCTGAAAGAAGACGACTACTGAATGGCGTTCATCGCTGGGCCCGGTCACATGACGGTCTGTCAGGACTGTTCGGGTCAGGAGTCTCGCAGGCTTCGGATGTAGAAGTGCTAAACCGCTGGCGTCATCGACGATCTCAATATCCATGCGATAAGCGTGCTTAGCAAGGAATCGAGACGACGCCACAACCGATGTCGTTCCTCAGGCGGCAAGTGGGATTGCACAGTCGCTGCGCTTCAGGGCACCTCTCAACTTCTTTCTCCACCGTCTGGCATAACTCCGCGATGAGGTTGGATGCAATCGATCCAGCAACTCCAGCAGACCGCCAGTTCGGCGCAGCCAATACGGGTCAGCTTTAAGGCCCTGAGTTGCAACACCGACGACCTGTCGGCCGAGACGCAGGACAAAGCGGCGGACAAGGAGGGCAGTATGAAGGTCAGACATAAGGCGCAAGAAATGCGAACACTTGGTCGGGACGGCGCGCCTTGTGCTTGATTGGGATAACAGAACAGAACCGGGGCCGTACTTAGCAGAGTACTTAGCAGAACCGCTAATTATGGGCCTTTTTAACCGGATTGGGCCGATTGCAAGTCTTTTGTATTCAATGGTCCAGACGCCGACTTACCGTCTGTTAACCGGAGGGTTGTAGGTTCGAGTCCTACCTGAGGAGCCATTCTTCCAGCATTTCTGTTTCAGATCGTTCCTTATCGCCTAATAGCTCGCGTGCCGCTGACGAACGCGGCTTGGAACGTGGGCCACCATCTACATCGAGGTGCCATTCGTGACTCGCTGCATATCGGCGAGCATCATCATTCGGCAGAGCTCCTCCAGCGATGTTTGGGGCTCCCACCCTAGCTCTCGCCTGGCTTTCTCCGCGTTTCCGATGAGCACTTCCACCTCGGCGGGACGGTAGAACTTGGGATTGATTCGGACAATCACTTTGCCCGTCGTTGTGTCCGTTCCCTTTTCTTCGCTTCCCGCACCATCCCACGCCACATCGATTTCGACCGCCTTACAGGCCAGGGTCACGAAATCGCGAACCGTGGCGTTGCTGCCTGTCGCCAGCACGTACACTCCCGGATCCTTCGCTTGTAACATGCGCCACATGCCATCAACGTACTCCCGCGCAAAGCCCCAGTCTCGTTTCGCGTCCAGATTCCCCAATTCCAAGACCTCTCGTTGGCCGGTCTTGATTCTAGCTACGCCATCGGTGATTTTGCGGGTAACAAATTCCAGCCCTCGTAACGGCGACTCATGATTGAACAAAATGCCACTGACCCCAAATATGCTATGTGCCTCGCGATAATTGATCGTCATCCAGTGGGCATAGAGTTTGGCGACCCCGTATGGACTCCGCGGATAAAAGGGCGTGTCTTCCGCCTGGGGAATTGCCTGCACTCGTCCGAACATTTCAGAGGTCGAAGCCTGGTAAAACCGTATTTTGGGATTGACGATTCGAATTGCTTCCAGCAAGTTTAGGGCACCCAGGCCGGTGATCTCACTGGTGGTATGGGGCTGATCGAAGGAAAGACCTACAAAGCTTTGCGCCGCTAAATTGTAGACTTCGCTGGCTTGCGTTTGGGCAAGTAAACGGATCCCGGCGCCACAATCGGTCAGATCATGCTCAACCAGATGGAGGTTGGGATGGCCATATACTCCGAGGGCCATGATCCTCCAGAAATTGGCCGAACTGGTACGTCGGAAGGTTCCGTAGACCACGTAACCTTTGCTCAAAAGGAGTTCGGCCAGATAGGCGCCATCCTGGCCGGTAATGCCGGTGACCAGAGCGATCTTTTCTCCGTCTGCTTTACGCACTTTTAACCTCTCAAACCGGGTATCGGCTAAGCCGCCATTCCGAACCTGTTCGCTTGACCTCTCCCCACGGCGCAACTCGCACAGGAACCCCGGGTGGCCGCTGCTCCGAGCCGGTGGGCTCCCTCGACGAACTTATTCAATGTTGGGGGCGTCTAATCCGAAGCATGAGGACAAAACGCAGAGGTCAGGATGTCGACAGAATTGAAGATTATATCATCGGAGCGCGAGCTCTTGAGATGTCCGCCGAGCGTGGGTAGTGGGCTACTTTGAAGTAGCCCACTACCCGAGCGTGATTGCCGTTGACCAGCCTGCCAATTCCGGCAAGGTGAACAAGATGTGTCGATGACAGCCGAGAGTTCGACCGTCGCCTCAGTGGGCACTCCAACTTCTCATCTTCGGTTTGCACATGGCTCAATGGAGTCGATAATATTCAAGGTAGAGTACGCCACTCGCCAGCCCTTCATGGGGAGCAACGCCTGCAAGCAAAGCCGGCAACTTGCATCCCTCCGAAGGTCACGTCTTGAGAACCAAGCATTCGATACGACAGCATCAAGCAGAGGAGATGAAAGTGTCTCGCATCCGCTGTGTACTTGATTTACAGGGCGTACAAGGTCAGAGCCGGTCGCGTGGAATCGGACGTTACTCTCTCAACCTGGCGAAAGCTATGGTGCAACAGAGCGGCGATCACGAGGTGTGGATTGTTCTGAACGAATTGCTTGGAGATTCGATTGATTCTTTGCGACGAACGTTCGATGCCTTCGTTCCGCAGAAGCGTATTGTCACGTTTACGGCGCCCAGTCCGGTCGCGGGCGACAACTCCGCCAACGCCTGGCGTCGCAACGCCGCGGAATTGATTCGCGAACGCTTCGTGGCGTCTCTTTCCCCCGATATCGTACATGTCTCCAGTATTTTTGACGGATATCAAGATGACACGGTCGCGTCTGTAGGACTCTCCCCGAGCGCCTTTGCTACCGCAGTAACCCTGTACGATCTCATCCCTTTTTTGCGCGCAGATGAGCACCTCTGGAACTCAACTCTGAAGAATCACCACTTGCGTAAAGCTCATTACCTGAAACGAGCTGACTTGCTGTTGGCGATTTCCGAGTCTTCTCGCCAGGAAGCAATTGATGTGTTGAATATCCCCGCAGAGCACGTAGTCAATATCTCAGCAGGCATAGACGAAATATTCAAAGTCACGCAATATTCTTCGGAGTTTGTTCAGGATCTGTATGGCCGGTTGGGAATCAGACGCAACTTTGTGATGTATTCCGGAGCGCTGGATCCACGAAAGAATCTTGAGGGACTAATCCAGGCGTTCGCTCAACTGCCCGAGCCTTTGCGCAGCTCGTACCAGCTGGTTTTTGTTGGCGGGCACGACAGTGTCCGTCGTCAGCGACTGGAGGAACTTGGACGCCGGCTCGGACTGGGTGAAAATCTTCCTCTTTTCCTGGGACACGCGAGCGACACCGACCTGGTCGCTCTCTACAATCTCTGCTCGCTCTTTGTCTTTCCCTCTTTCCATGAAGGATTCGGGCTTCCGCCGTTGGAAGCAATGGCGTGTGGTGCTCCCACTATCGCTTCCAATCTCACCAGCCTGTCTGAGATTTTAGGATCCTCGCCGGGAGCGATTGATCCCCATCAGCCAGGGGACATCTCGCGCAGAATGCACGACGCATTAACCGACTCGGCTTTCCGGGAGGCCTTGCGCGAACATGGGCTGCAACAATCCGGCAAGTTCACCTGGCAACGTGTGGCTGAGAAAACCTGGAGTGCCTTCGAAGAGTTGCACCGGCGACACTCATCAGCAACAACAGCTAGCTTTGCTCCATCGGCCGCGCAGGCAAAGAAGTTGCGGCTGGCATATTTTTCGCCTCTTCCGCCTGAGCGCAGCGGCATCTCTGACTACAGCGCAGAACTCCTGCCCGAACTTGCCCGCTTCTATGAAATTGACGTCATCGTGCAGCAGGACACAGTAAGTGATGACTGGATCAACGCAAACTTTGGCGTACACGATCTAGCTTTCTTTCGGGAACACCGCTTGCGCTACGATCGCATTCTCTATCACATCGGAAACTCGCCATTCCACATTTATATGCTGGACACCTTGCGACGATATCCGGGCGTTGTCGTCCTGCATGATTTTTTCCAGAGCGGTGTTCTCAATTGGATGGAGACGATTGGCGGCTGTCCCGATCAATTCTCGCAGGCTGTTTACGAATCCCATGGCTATTCGGGTTTGTTGCGGGCAAAAGAACAGGGCAGAGAGTGGGCCGTCCGTACTCTACCTTGCAATCGTCACGTAATCGATGCCGCGGCGGGCATCATTGTTCATTCTGACTTTTCCCGGAAACTGGCGGAGGTGTGGTACGGCTCCGGTTTCGGATCGGATTGGAAGGTTGTTCCCTTCCCGCGTAGTCCAAAGCGCATAGATCGTGACTCCGCCCGGCAGCGTCTGGGCTTGGCGCCCGATGATTATGTTGTTTGCTCCTTTGGGCTGATCGATCCGACAAAGTTGAACAGGGGGCTTCTGGCGAGTTGGCAGCAATCGCGGCTTTCCCGTAGCGCGACCTGCAAGCTGATCTTTGTTGGCGAAAATCACGGCGGCCAGTACGGGAATGACCTGAGAAATGCCATCGCGGCCAGCGATAGTATGAGCGGCAAAGTCAGCATTACCGGATACGTGTCGCTGGATAGTTATCGTGACTACCTGGCCGCGGCGGATTGTGCGGTTCAGCTGAGAACAAACTCGCGGGGTGAAACCTCGGCCGCTTTGCTGGACTGCATGGCGTACGGTTTGCCCACCATCGTGAACTCGAACGGCGCGTTCGCCGAGATACCCGATAGAGCTGCTCTCAAACTACCTGATGATTTCTCAGATACCGAGCTTGCATCGGCGTTAGAACAACTTTGGCTGGATGCCGACTATCGCGGAGGCCTTAGCCATCGCGCCAGCGAACTCGTAAGGCTCGAGCACCACCCCGCTCGAGTTGCGGAATTGTACCGCGACGCCATCGAGACATTCGCCACGTCCCACCCGATCGCTTTGGAACAGAATCTGCTTGCGGATATCTCTTTGATCCAGGCCGATGATCCTCCTTCCGCTGATGATCTGCTATCGGCAACCACTTCCATAGCCGCATTCCGAACTGGGCGGCCACCTCAATTCTTGTTGGACGTATCCGCGACGGCCACGAACAATCTGAAAACGGGTATTGAACGAGCCACAGTCCATCTCACATCGGGGTTCTTTCACAGCGTTCACGACTTCCGCGTGGAACCTGTTCGCTTTGAGGATGGCCGCTGGAAGTATGCCCGCGATCTTTGCCTTCGAGCACTTGGTGCTTCGTTAGAGCTTGAGGAAACAGCGGCGACATTTCGGCAGGGCGATATTTATCTTGGGCTGGACTGGTGTCCCGAAGCAGTATTCAATGCCCAGCGGCTGTTCGCCGAACTCCGCGCCAAGAACATTCCTACCTGGTTCGTGGTGTACGATCTGCTGCCTGTCTTGAAGCCGCAGATGTTTCCCAGTTGGGCTGCCGACCAATTTCTTAAGTGGCTCACCATCCTTTGCGAATCCGCAGACGGACTCGCTTGTATATCGCGATCGGTTGCCGATGAGTTGCTGTCATTCCTGGACATCGAGCGGCCGCAACGGCAACATCCGCTCAAGGTGGGCTACTTTCACCTGGGGGCTGATTTCGCAAACCGCGTCAACGCCCAACCGCTTTCGGCCGACAACGCTATGCTTGATCGCGCCATGCAATCACGAACGTCGCTCCTGATGGTGGGCACGGTCGAGCCGCGCAAGGGACATCAGTTGGCACTGGCGTCGCTGGAAAAGCTATGGGCTGCCGGGATCGATCTCAACCTGATTATCGTCGGGAAGCAGGGCTGGAATGTCGATGCAGTCTCGAAAAAGCTGCGTGCTCACCGCGAAAGCGGCCGTCGGCTCTTCTGGCTTTCTGACACCAGCGATGAAACGCTCGCAAAGCTTTATCAGACCTCATCTGCCCTACTGGCAGCCTCAGAAGGTGAAGGTTTCGGCATTCCACTGATCGAAGCGGCCCGACATAAGCTCCCGATTATCGCTCGCGATATTCCGGTTTTTCGCGAAGTAGCCGGTGACTGCGCTTTTTACTTCGGCACCAGCACGCCCGAGTCTCTAGCTGCTGACCTTCGCTCCTGGCTTGAGCTATACTCCAAAGCCGCTGCACCCTCCTCCGAAGGCCTGAGATTCTTGACCTGGAAAGAAAGCGCCGAGCAATTGGCGAATGTTGTGCTGGGTGAGCGAATTTATATGGAATGGATGCCGCAGCCGCAATTGGAAAAACCTCGCGGAGCCATGGTTTACTCCGCGAGGGACGTTTAGCGCAGCACGATCGGTGGCGATGGTCTTGCGCCGCACATCGTAAGTTGTTCGTGCTATAGACCTTTCAGCTCGCGGATTTCCCGGCCCGGCAGGTGTCTAAATGGCCCTGCGATTCTAAAGCGCGACTTCAAACGCAAAAATGTAACTTTCCACTCTGCTTTGCATCAAGGGGGACAAATCCCGCGAGGAGGGAACCATGCTGAAACGCATCGTTGTATCTGCATTAGGTGTAGTTGTCGTATTAGGAGTCTTAGGCTTGGCAATTTCCGCAAAGCCTGCTGTCACGGCGGGCTCCTGGCAAGTGGACGCCCGCCATTCCGATGCTCAACTCATCACCGACGGAACGACCAACTATGGCAAGACGAAAACTGACTTTACGCTTGGCTTCGGAAGAGTAAATGGCAGCGTCAACATCGATGACGTCGATCCCACCAAGTCCAGCGTGGTCTTCAGGTTTTATCCGGCAGATTCCATGGCGCCGGCAATTGGCGAAGATGGAAAATTCCTGAGCCAGTGGCTGATGAACCTTTCCAACCACACGCTGGTTTGTTTCCACTCCAAGACAGTCCAACGGATGGCTGACGGTCGACTGCAAACTACCGGTCAACTGACCTTGACCCGCGTGGATCGCAACGTCGACGTAACTCCGACGGAAGCCTACTCCGGCCCGACGTATGGACCTCCAATGGTCCATCGCGTATCGCGCGAAGCCACCTTCGTTCTGGATATTCCGGCAGCCGGTGGACAGAAAGACGGAGGAGTGCAGGCGTCAGCTTCAACCAGCGTGGCCCGAGAAAACTTCCCCCAATTGGTAAAGGCAGTGCTCGGCACTTACTGGCCGCCCGTAGTTGAAGATGAGAATTGCCAGGAGCCTAGCGTGAGCGAAGCGTATAAAGGAGCGCAATGTACCGGCACGTTTCTTGAAAACCACAACTCGCCCGACGCCCTTGGAGAACGATTGGGGGAGGATTACCCGAACCAGCAGAATCCCAACGCGATCGTCGGAAATCAGTTGAACATCCAGCTTCATCTGCGTCTGCTGGCGAAAGCCTCGGCACAACCGGCGGCGGGCGGAGAATAGCTCTTCGGGCAGAAGAAATTGAGAGACGGCTGCGGTTCTTCTCGCATGATTGCAGTCGACCGCAGTCGCGTCGTTCGTCTGCAAGGCCGAGTTCCCGAGCTGGAAGGAGGCACCTAATCACCTCCTTCCAGCATTATTTCAATGCCCCGAGTAATTCCTTCAAGATAACTACCAGCGGAATCTCCGCTATCACGACAGGCAACGCCGGGATAGCCACTGAGAGAGCCAAAGCTATGAGTGCGCTTCGGTCAGTGGGAAACGGGTTCATATTCTCGATCCGGTCGTAGGCCTGGCCATAATCGCAAAGTGTGCTGATTTCGGCTGCGTCCAGTAGTTCCTCTTCGCGACCCGTTCGGTGCAGAATCCATTTCTCGTGGAAATCTGTGCTATGCATCTGGCCCAGGATCGCGTACTCCAGAATTCCCTTACGCCGTACCGCAGCCAGCCGTGGAACGAAGAACGCCAGCGGTCCCAAAGCCATCGCGGCGATCACCACAACGAGCACGACAGCGGGCATCCAGAAGCTAACCAGGTGCGCACCCTTGTGCAGTATCTGATCGCGGAACGTGCCTCCAATCACCGCGGCTGAGGCAAAAGCAATTGGCGTGAAGGCAAGCGGAGTCATGCCCAGGAAACCCAGGCCACCGTTTTCGTCCGGGTGGGTGGGGACCAACCGCAAGTTCAATCTCGACACTTTGAAAGCGAAGACCGTCCAGAGCAGCCACTTCCAAAGATTGAGTCCGAGCAAGAACTGGAAAATCGTCGCGCTGACAATAACCGCGTACCAGCCCGCAAGGGTCAGATGAACGCTCTCCCCGACCCGGTAAGCCAGCCACCGATCGTCTCCCACCCCAGCCTTATAGGAGACGGCGGTGTGAATCACGATAAGCAGCAGGATGATTAACTCCGGTAAGACAGAATCGCGGAGCTGAATCAGCTTGGCGATGATCTTGTCCATCTGATCAACGCCCGTCTGGTCGAGCAAGCTGGCGGCATCGATGTGTCCCACAATCTTGCGAAAGGCTGACTCCATCAGCGGCTGGGCGAGAAGCAGGACGGGAACCGCAATCAGCATGCGCGATACGATCCTGTAATCCTGCAAAAAGAACAGCAGATTGTGGCGGTCGAACAGAACCTTCATTAAAACCAGAGGCACCCATCCGACGGCAATCGCGAAGGTGATACGGCGCCCAACGTTCCATTCATCCGCCCCAATCAGGCGAGTCGACTGCTGAAGGCGGTAAAACGGGCCACCACGAATCAGAGATACATCGCTCCGATTCTCAGTGGCCTTGGATTGATCGCCCATGATTGCCCTCATTCATTCCGCGCGAAGCTTGCAGCGATATTAAAACCGCCCCCTACTCTTCAGGTCCCTCGGCCGCTGCCCGAACTTCTCCTCGCTGGATCGCATCGACCAGCGTCTCGTGATCCCGTTCCGTTTGATCGCCATAGCTCTCGGCCCACTCCGCCAAGGCCTGATCCAGTACGCTCGCATTGCCGCAATAGCCGGCGATCAGCGCCGGATCTCCGGTTCGTGAATGAGCACGGGCCAGCACCGTTCCGCAGGCCCACGCGTAGAAGTTGAAGGACGCTCCGGTCAGCCACTCCACCGGAACTGAGGCTTTCAGATTTTTCATCTGCCGGACGTAATAGTCGCGGCCATCGATCGAGGTATATCCCAGCATCGGATCCGAGGAGGCTTGCAGAGCTCGTTGTCCCATCAGCACCCGCTTGCCGTTGTGACGAAAATCGGCCGGCAACGGCGGTAGATAAGGGGCGTGGGCAGCCTCGACCGATTCCTTCACTTGCAAGAACAGCGGATCGGCATCGCCATTGCCGAACAGCAATGCCAGATAAGCCCTGGTCCCAACCGAACCCACACCCACGACACGATGGGCGACATCCACCAGGTGGTAACGTCCAAGCATCAGTCGCCGTTCCAGGGGAAGAGTCTGCGAATACTGATTTAACGCCTCAACGATCTTTTGCCGAGTTGCCGGGTTCACCCGAACCAGAACTGGCGGGTCGTCACGAAATCGCCAACTTTCGTTCCCGTCGGGCTCAGCAACTTTCGGAAGTAAGTTTCGATTGTCTGTTCGCGTCGCCTTGGCCAGGACTTTGCTGATGACAGCGCGCGATTTCGGATCGGGCTTGGCGATAGGATTGTCGCGCCCCGGATAAGCGTGCAGGTACCAGGTGTCCAGCACGCCCATTTGCTCCAAGCGCTTGGCGTTGAATCGATAACCTTCCACGCAACGCCGGACCGCTGCGGCACGCTCACGCCGGTTCAGTCCGTTTTGCCGGCCCGCGACATTCACGCTGGCTACCAGCCGTTTCAAATCCCATTCCCAGGGGCCGACCACGGCTTCATCAAAATCGTTGAGGTCGAACACCACTTCGCGCTGCGGTGTGCCATACATGCCAAAGTTGTTAAGATGGGCGTCACCGTCCATAACCACCGGTATGCCGCTGATCGGCGAGGTGGAAAGGTCAGACGCCATGACGCACGCCGATCCTCTCAAGAAGGCGAACGGCGAGCCAGCCATCCGGCCCATACGCAGTGGGACCAGCTGTGCTTGCCGTCCTTTGTTGCTTTGAGCCAGAAGCCGTAACGGGTCGGGTCGTTTCGCTCCGGGCTTCCATTCTGCGTGCGCCTCCCGAGGAACGGCACGACGCAACGCCCTGCCCTCTTCTCGCCGTTGCTCCCACGGAACTAACTTGCTGCCTAAATCGAAAGTTGGCAGTGATTCAATCTTCGCAATCGCCATCGTGTCCTCCGCAATTCGTAACCCGAATGCATGCCCATGTTCTGATCAATTTCCAATGCTTCCCTGGGGCATGCCTTAACGCTCCATCGTTCATTCCTCTTTCGATTTCCGGCTGGCGGACGTCTTCTCAGGAATGTCGACCAGATACTTCAGATTGCGACGAGGCTTTCCCAACAGGAAAGCCTCGCATTCAAACAGCGCGTAGCGTTCGTGCCTAGTCGTTTGCCTCCGCCATCTGCTTCATTACCTGATCGAGGTTGAAGCTGGCCGGCTTTTGGCGCGGGGGAAATTGCTTGAAGCTGGTCAGCCACTGCCCCACATAGGCTTGAGCAGGCGTGAGCAGAAAGATCCGGTCGATTCGCCAATGCGAGTAGTCGATCGATTCCATCTCGGCTCTCTCAAATGGATCGGCGTGCAGGTCGAACAACTTCGGAACGCGCAGTTGAATGAATGGCGTTTCCCAAACAGAAAATCCGTGGGCAGGCTGCTCCAGGAACATTGCCTTCCATTTGTCGTAACGCAAGGCTGCGAGTTCGCCGTCGTCTGTCCAATACAGGAATTCGCGGCGAGGGTCGACCTGGGTGTCGCCCTTGAGGTACGGCATCAGGTTGTAGCCGTCCAAATGGACTTTAAACGTCTTGTCGCCTGCCTGGTATCCGGTCAGCAGCTTCTCTTTGATGTCGGGTACGCCGGCCGCGGCCAACAGCGTGGTCGCCCAGTCCTCATGCGCCGCTACCCCATTCACCATCGTGCCCGGTTTGATCACGCCCGGCCAGCGAATCACGAAGGGGACGCGATAGCCACCTTCCCAGCTGGTGTTCTTTTCGCCCTGGAACGGCGTGGTTCCACCGTCGGGCCAGCTCATCACTTCAGCCCCATTATCGCTGGTGAAGATGACGATAGTGTTGTCGGCAATGCCGAGGTCATCGAGCTTCTTCAGGAGCACGCCGACGTTATCGTCGAGTTGGGTCATGCCGGCGCCGTAAAGGCCCTTCTCATTTTCCATGGCCGCATACTTCGGTGGCAGGTGGGTCCAGATGTGCATGCGAGTGGTGTTATGCCAGATGAAGAATGGCTTGCCTGCCTTCACCGCACGGTCCATATCTTCAAGCGTGACCGCCAGGAACTCGTCGTCGGCGGTCTCCATGCGTTTCTTGGTCAACGGGCCGGTGTCTTCGCACACCTGCTTGCCCCAGGGTCCAAAGCGCGGATCTGAGGGAGCGGGATTATCGGTTGCAGTGGCTTTGCACTTGAACACCCCACGCGGGCCGAATTCCGCCTTGAAGGACGGGTTGCGTGGGTAGTCCACGTTTTCGGGTTCTTCCTCGGCATTCAAGTGATAGAAGTTGCCGAAAAATTCATCGAAGCCGTGCACCGTGGGCAGAAACTCATTGCGATCGCCGAGGTGATTCTTGCCGTTCTGAAAGGTCATGTAGCCCAGAGGCTTGAGCAGGTCGGCAATCGTGGGATCTTCTTTCTGAAGTCCGAGCGTCGACCCTGGCAGGCCAACCTTGAGGAGACCGGTGCGAATCGGGCTCTGCCCGGTGATGAAGGCCGCGCGTCCTGCCGTGCAGCTTTGCTGCGCGTAGTAGTCGGTGAAGATCGCGCCTTCGTGGGAGATGCGGTCAATATTGGGCGTCTGATAGCCCATCATTCCCAGGTTATAAGCGCTGATGTTGAAGTAGCCCACGTCGTCACCAAAGATCACCAGGATGTTGGGCTTCTTCTGTTGCTGGGCATTGCCGAACGCAGGATTCAAGATCAAACACAAACCCAGGATGAAACCTGCAGCTATTTTCTTGAAAGTCATTTTGCTCTCCGTATCGAGTAAGTTCCGCCGATATTGTTCGGCTTTGCCTTCGCCCTACTTTGCTTTGGCCCCAAAGGTGAAGCCAACGCCCGTCGTGAAAAGGATGTCATTGTTCTTATTGCCCAGCACGGGCTGGCTGTAATAACGATCGTTGAACAGAAGGTTGGCCGTTAACCAACCGTTGAGCTTCGTTGTGATAC
Source organism: uncultured Acidobacteriaceae bacterium (assembly GCA_963796695.1). Taxonomy (GTDB): domain Bacteria; phylum Acidobacteriota; class Terriglobia; order Terriglobales; family Acidobacteriaceae; genus Bog-257. The sequence goes on from CAWCMU010000006.1 coordinate 24,531, forward strand.
CAAAGTTTCCGGTAACCCGATAGTTGCTCGTTTCGTTCAGCGAGGGCAGGTAGTACAGGTTCTGGATGACCGTGGTACGGGCACCTAGCTTGTAGGCGAATTCGTCTCCCACCGTCGCTGTAAACAGATTATTGGTTAGCCCTGTCGTGAAGGATTCGCGCGTGTACCCGAGACCTAAAAGCAGATCCAACGTGGTCTTTGGCGTGGCGATAGCATGGAAGCCGAGGCCGCCGCCCGGCATCAGGCGATAGTTAAGGTCCTGTAGTTCGTCGTATCCGCCAGCGAACACACCATAGGCAAACAGCCGCTTCGTAAGGTTGCGGTCATAACGAATCAATCCCTGGAAGGAATTGGCAGTGGTGGCGCCAAGCTTCTCGTCAGTGGAGTAAATCGAAGCCGCATCGACGACCCAGGCATCTTTCGCGGTCTTGCGGGTCGCGTCAAAGCCGAGAGCAAGGTTCGTCGTCTCGCTGTTACCACGGGCAATCGAGAGGCCCAGGTTGCCTCCGCCCGTCCAGCCTTCCAGCATCCCGGGATGCAATGACTTCTCGTAAGTAGCTTGATCGGCGGGAGAACGCATCACTGCGACGTCCGACTTCGCCATGGTCTGCTCACCTTGCGGGGTGACGACAACATAATCGGCGCCGCTACTCTTCACCGTACCGGTCACGGTTTGCTGGTTCGACCTGGTCACCACCAGCGGCTGGTCCGAGGTGAACTGATCGACCGCGGCCCAATCGATCGTCACTTCTCCGGCATAGGTGGTCTTCAAGACCAACTTCTTGCCATCCATGCTGACAATAGATCCGGAAAGATGATCTCCATTCTTTAGTGAAACCTGCTCGGCACTAAGAGCCGCTCCGGCACAAACCAGCAACAGCAAAACACAAGTTCTAAGCTTCAGCACAAAATTCTCCCTTTGGAAGTTGCAGTTCGCCCGAGTTCGTAACTGTCGCGCGTTCGTGACTTAAGGCTCCGCGCTAAGAAAATCAGGATCTTCCGTTATGTAGTCCAGTCCCCAGCTCTGCGGCGATTCGTTCGCCGGGACGTAGCGCACTTTGTTTCCGCAGCGGGAACAAGGCGGCAACGCCTGCCCCGCCAGAACAATCGCGAGGTGCGGCTTCCGGTGCCCGTCGTGATGGATCCAAAAAACCGAATTGCATTGGATCGTCCGGTATGGAGCCAGCAGGATTTCTTGCTTATCGTGATCCATTTACGGAATCCCATGATGGAAAGGTAGCCACGCCCCGGCCGCCGTGAATCCGTGAGCGTGGCACTTTGTCTTAGGCTGGGCGGCCAGCCGCAGCAGCTCCCGCAGCCGCGGTGCGAACCATGTAGTGCTGCTCTGGAACCGCGAATCCCGCGGTGGTGAAGGAATCTTTGATCAGCGCGTTAGTGTCGAAATACACCTGCCAGTAATGCGCGTTGTTACAGAACGGCCGCACGGCAAGTACTGGACCGGCGAGGGTGAAGGTCAGGATCTCCACGCTGGGCGCGGGATCCGGCAGTACGTTCGGGATCTTCAACAGCCCAGATCTAAGCAACGCCATCGCCTGATGTGGATCAACCCCATGTGAAAGTTGAGCCTGCAAATCAACCCGGCGATATGCGTTGGTCGAGAAGTTCTGGATGACGTCGCCCAGAATCTTGCCGTTGCCGACAATGTTGCGAATGTTGTCGAGTGTGTTAATCGAGGTTACGAACAGCCCGACTTCTTCCACCGTGCCCGTAATTCCACCGGCTGTGACGAAGTCGCCTACCTTGAAGGGCTGCAGGATGATGATGAACACGCCGGCGGCGAAGTTCCCCAGCAATCCGCTCCACGCCATGCCAATGGCAACGCCTGCCGCAGCCAACAGGGCGGCGAAACTTGTCGTCTCCACTCCGAAGAAACCAAGTAGCGCGACCACCAACACGATGTTGAGAAGAGCGGCAACTGTGTTGTTGATATAGCGAATCAGGGTCGGATCGATCTTCTGCTTTGTCATCGCGCTGCCGATAATCCTGATCGACAGTCCGATTAACCAGCGCCCGACAATCCATAAGACAATCGCTTCCAGAACCTTGATACCCAGGGCGATCAAGATTCCATACCCCTGCTGTGCCAGACTGCTCATGTGACTTAAATCCATAACTCAATCTCCTCCGAGGTTCGGCCGCCAGGATCGCAGCCGCGAGTTTAGTTACTTGCGATGGGTCCGTTAGTTTGTCTTTGTTTGCTTCCACCCCAGAGCTGTCGTGTGAAGCAATAGGTGGCTATAGCCAGATAGTACCGGTGCAGCCGATCGCCAATCCTGAATGATCGCGAATACCGCTGAGTTCCCCGGCTGAAGCACCGCCGCTACATTTCTTACGAAATCCTTGTCCAGCGAAGAATCTTTCAGCCATCGACTGGCGCCCGCGTTAATACTGCGAACCTCCGAGTTGACCTCCGAGCTGCTCGACTGCGGAGTGTGCGGAAGAGGCACAATCGCACTAAGCAGTGCGTTCCAGCGCGTGACGCTATCCACGCCATTGGTGGGATCGATCAGGTGGCTGTGTATTACCCGCAACCTGCCGTCGCTTTCGACCTCGACCGCGATGGCATTGCACAAATCTGAACCCCACGGAAACTTGAGCCTCTGCAACTGCGGCAACACTTCCAAGGCGCGATGTTTGTCCCCAAAGCCCATGACTACTAGTTCTTCCACCTGCGAACCTCGATGCGCCGTTTGCCACAAAAATGCGCAGTGAGAACGATATGAATTCATGCTGGTCAGGAGAACCCGGAATATTACGTGGTTTGCTTCCGGAATCTACGTGCTTTCAGACACCGCAAGGCCGCAACAATATGGCTGGCGCCATGCGGAGATGGCAGAGAGAATGGTTGCGGGCCTCCCCTCGAACGCATAGAATTGCTCATCTTCTACTCACATAAGGGACTGCGACCAATGGCGATGCGGCCCGTCACCAGACGAACGGCAGCGGCGTTGCTGTCTTTGGTCGCACTGGTGTCGCTGGCGAGGGCCGAACCACACTCCCCCAAGCGCGTCCTGTTGATCCGCCAGAACGAGGAATATTCACCGGCCGCCCTCGAAACAGAAAAGGGCATCCTGGACGAATTGCGCAAACACCTGGGAGAGGATACAGAGTTTTTTGGCGAACAACTTGAAGCTACCCGCTTCCCAAAGTCCCAGGAGCAAGCACTGGACTGGATTCGGACGCGCTATACGGGACGCGGGATCGACGTGGTTATCTTCGTGGGCTCAACTCTGGTGGACATTCTGCCGGGTGTGCCAACTGTGTACGCTGGACACAACGCATTCAAGCTTCCAGACGATAGCTCGAATCGCGATGGCAAAGTAACGGTCTGGTTCAAAGTCGACGTTGGAAAAACCGTTTCCCTGGCCCGCCGTCTGCAACCGCAAGCGAAAAACATGCTGGTCATCGCTGGATCAGGATATGAAGACCACATGCTTCTCGATCAGTTAAGAGATCAATTCAAGGAATCGGATCTCCATGTGGAGTATCTCGTGGATGCGCCGGTGGAGGACCTCGTGCGCCGCGTCAGCATGTTGCCGCGCGACACGATTGTGATGCCCCTTTCGTATAACCGTGACCCGAAGGGAAATATCTTTTATACCCGCGATGTAGTTGCTGCCCTTTCGGCCGTGTCAACGGCTCCCATTTACGCCATGGCAGACACCACAATGGGAAGCGGAGCCGTGGGCGGCTATGTCGTCGACTTCGAAAAGATGGGTAAGGTCGTTGCGGACGTCGCTCTCGAAACCCTGAAAGGCAAAGCCCGGAACCAGTTCACCATCTCCCCGGACGAGACGAGTACTTATATCTTCGATTGGCGACAGTTGAAGCAGTGGGGCTTCTCCGAGAACGATCTCCCCGAAGGGAGCATCATTCTATTCAAGACGACCAGTGTATGGGAGCAGTACCGCTGGCGCATCATTGGGATCATCGTTCTGGTCATCGCCCAGTTCTTCCTGATACTTCGATTACTGATTTCGCAGCGACGACGGGCGCGCGCTGAAGCTTCGCTTGCGCGACATGACCGGCCGTTTGCTGGAATCACAAGACGACGAGCGCCGCCGCATTGCCCGCGATCTTCATGATGGAACTGGGCAGCACCTTTCCGGCATGGCACTCAGCATCGGACAGGTGCTCACTGACTTTCCGCCAGGTCACGAACGACTTCGGCAGCTGCTACAGGATTCGCACCTCGCCAGCCGTCAGGCTTTGGAAGAGGTACGCACCGTTTCCTACATCCTTCATCCGCCTATTCTGGACGGTCTTGGGTTGGTGGCTGCCCTGCGCTGGTATTTTGACGGACTACAGAAGACGGACCTCGCTCAAAATTTATTTCGAAGAACCTTCCAACCTCAGCCCGCTCTCTCCCGAAGTAGAACGAGCGCTGTTCCGCATCGCGCAGGAGAGCATAAACAATGTGCTCCGTCACTCCGGCGCTAGCGCCGTCATCGTGACCCTGCTGAATCGCGGAAAGACCGTGACTCTCGAAATCAACGACAATGGCACCGGCCTCAACCCGGACGAACTGACTCGCCTGGACGGGGTAGCCTCTCTCGGGGTTGGCATTGCCGGCATGCGCGAGCGAGTGCGGCAACTCAAAGGAACGTTCAAAATCAACTCGATGGCAAACGGCACACAGGTTTCGGTTTCGCTGCCGATCGACCAGGAGCAGCATGCTGCGCATATTGTTAGCCGATGACCACGAGCTGACGCGTTCGGGCCTTCGCTATCTGCTGGAAAAGCACGACGACTGGAGCGTTTGCGGCGAAGCCTGCAATGGCAGAATCGCTGTCGAAATGGCAGAGAAGCTGCGACCGGACTTCGCCATCCTCGATATGAGTATGCCGGAATTGAACGGGCTGGAAGCTACCCGCCAGATTCTCAAGAAGCAACCACAACTCAAGATCCTGATCTTCACCATGCATGAAACCGAACGGGTCATCGTGGACGTGCTGGAGGCGGGAGCGCGCGGTGTCGTTCTGAAGTCGGACATTGGTGAAAACATGGTGGCGGCAGTAGAGAGCATTTCCAAAGGCCGGCGGTTCTTCACCTCGCGCGTAGCCGAGACGCTGGTGGACGCCTACTTATCCAGGAGATCGGCCAGCCATGCGCCTGAACCTGCCGGTCAGCCGATTCTTACCGTCCGCGAACGAGAAGTGATTCAGCTTCTGGCCGAGGGTAAAAGCAATAAAGAGGTGGCCGATCGACTCGGCATTTCGGCCCGTACTGCCGAAGGTCACCGCAGCGAAATCATGCGCAAACTCAAGCTCGGTTCCCTGGCGGAAATGATCCGCTTTGCCATACGAAATGGAATCGTGCAGGCATAACCGAGCAGGAGCAAAATCGATGGCGGGATTGTCTGGCTTGAATTGGTGGACGTGGCGAGGATCGAACTCGCGACCTCCGCGTTGCGAACGCGGCGCTCTCCCAGCTGAGCTACACGCCCTCTACTCGCCCTAAAATCTTAGCACAGAGTGTCGCCAGCGCTGGTTCTAGAGAGTCGACCAAGCGTAGTAGCTGTTGCGCAACCCAGACCGCAATTTCCCCGTTACCGCAACTCGTCTACCGCTCGTCCCAGGCGTTCGAAGGCTTCCCGCGTCATTTCCGGATCACCGCCGATGCCGATGCGGAAGTGCTGCGGCATGTCGAAGTACTGCCCCGGCACCACACCCGTGTCGTACTTCTCGCGCAACAGCCGGTCCAGTTCGTCGACGGTTCTTCGCTTGAGCTTGGGAAACGCAATCGTGCCGTACTCCGGCAGAACATATTCCAGATCGTCGCGCGAGTTGAGAAACGCATTCAGGACCGGCCGATTGGCCTCGAGCAGCCCTTTCGCCCGATGGGCAACCCGATCGAGATTGTCGAGCGCAATCACGCTCATCAATTCGGCCGGATGCGCCGCGTTGACCCCATACAGATCGTTGATATGCCACATGCGTGGCGTCAGCTCCGGAGTCGCCAGCACCCATCCGCAACGCAATCCGCTAAGTCCGAATGCTTTCGTCAGGCTGCTGGTCACCAGGAAGTGCTCGCCCAGGTGGATTGCAGGTCGCGGCCGGCGCTCGTACAGCGCCTCCAGATAAACCTCGTCAACCAGCACTCGCGCGCCATTCTTTTCAGCGATGTCGCCAACCGCGCGAAGCGTCGCTTCGTCGATCAGCACACCCGTCGGATTGTGCAAATTGGTAAGCACGACCAGCCGGGTGCGCGGCGTCATCTGTCGCTCGACTTCTGTGGGATCAACGCGAAATCCATCTTCCATCCGCCGCTCGAAATAGCGAATCTCGACCCCAAGGTATTCGAGGGTCGTCGTAACCAGCTCGTAAGTCGGATGCTCGACCAGTGCCTCGTCTCCCGGCTCAAGCGTCGCGGCCAAAGCAAGGTGGTTCGCCATCGACGTCCCCGCAGCAGTTACCACATTGTCAGACGTCACCCCGTTTCGCCGCGCCAACCTCTCCAGCAAGGGAGCATACCCATACAATGTGGGACCATTGATCTCCAGGTCCTCGAGCTTCACCGGCAACTCCGCCAGTGGATAGCTCATGATGCCGCTGGTCGCGAGATTGAACGTCGCAGCCGACCGCAGCTTGGCGTACTCCATGTAGGTCGAACGGCTATTTGTGCGAAAGGGCATTAAACCTTTGCGTCTCCTTTATTCTTCGCCGCCCAGAAGGCGTACACCGGCAGACCCAGCAGCAGAATCGTCATGCCCAGCAGGCTGTTCGCCGGATATTTGTAAATGGTATTGATCACCACCAGCCACGATACCAGCACAAATGCTCCCGTCGTGAAAGGATGACCGGGAGCGCGATAACCGGGCGCCGCATTCGGTTCCCTACTTCGAAAAACAAACAGGCTCGCGCCCGTCAGTCCGAAGAAGAGGAAATCCATCGAGACCACGTAGTTCAGAATCTGGTCGTAGCGGCCCGAGAGCGCGACCACTACGGTCCACACACTTTGAAAAATAATCGCCACCACCGGAACGTGCGTGTGCTTTGTCACCGTGGCAACGCTCTGGAAGAACAGCTTATCGCGAGCCATGGCGAAGTAAACGCGCGGCGCGGTAAGCACGGACTGGCTAAGAAATCCCAACGTCGAAATGGTAATGCCCAACGCAATCAACCGCGCTCCCGTGTTTCCCATGGCCACTCGCATGACCGCGGTTGCGGGAGTTCTGGTGGCGGCCAGTCCCGCCGGTCCCAGAGCGCGCACGCACACGAAATTCACCCCGACATAAAGCACAATGACTCCGGCTACGCCTAGCACCAGCGCTCGCGAAAGGTTTCGTCGCGGATCTTTAATCTCCTCGGCGATGAAGTTCGTGGTTTGCCAGCCGCCAAAGGCAAAGAGTACCGGAACCATCGCCGCACCGACGGCGGTCAGCAGATCCAGCGATGGCGGTCGATCCAGCACCGGATGCAGTAGAGGATGCGGGGAGCGGACCAGGAACAATCCCGCGGCAATCAAGCCCGCGATGGCCAGGATCTTCAGCAGCATCAGGACGCTTTGCACCCGGCTGCCGACCTTTACCCCGAGGCAATTGATGATGGTCAAAACCGCTATCGTGAGCACCACCAGAAGCCGCTCGGAGATCGGCCAGCCGGTCAGCTCCAGCAGATATCGCGCGAAGGTTACCGTCACTGCGGCCATGCCGCCGGTCTGGATCACCAGCAGCAGCACCCATCCATACAGGAAGCCGACGACCGGATGGAACGCTTCTCGCAAATAGGCATACTGTCCGCCGACCGCCGGACGCCGGGCAGCCAGTTCCGCATAGACGAATGCGCCCAGCATCGCCACCACGCCGCCGGCTATCCAGACTCCCAGGATGAGCAGCGAGGTATGCAGTTGCTCGGCGACGACGTAAGGGTTGATAAAGATGCCGGCACCGACAATGCCGCCCATCACGATCATGGTGGCGTCGAACAAGCCGACCTCGCGCAGCAGTCCCGTGGAAGATGAAGGTTGAGTCGAGTTGGAGGCAGGAGCGGTCAATACCGGGGAAACCGATAAGTTGAGCTTTCGACTGTAGCATGCCTTGCGGGACGGCCCGCAGCGCATCCTTGCCGACCATTCACGCCCCACCTGCACCGCAGAGGTTGCACATCCTGATTCACCCACGGCAAATCGAACACAATCGTAAGCTGCACGGTTTTGCACATAAACTTCTGCGTTATACTGCGCTCGGAACCATAAAATATTTTCCGAAGGTAAGCGTCCTTATGCCGGCAAACGCAGTCGAAGTAGCCTCCTCCACCGCCGATTTCAAGTCGCTGGAAGAAAAAATCCTGCGCACGATTGAGCTGTTAAAGACCGCGCGCGAAGCCAAAGCTGTCGCCGAGCGCGATGCCGCTCGCCTGCGCGAACAGTTGAACGAACGCGAAGAGGAAGTCGAAACCATGCATCAGGAACTGGTCGCCTTGCGCCGTGAGCGCGAGGAGGTACGTACCAGAGTAGAAAAGATGCTGGGGCAAATTGAGGCTTTGGCGGTAGAAGAATCGGCAGGATAATGAAGACCAGTAGATCGTGAATTGTGGTTAGTGGATAGAGCGGCCACCCGGATCTTGTGCTACCCACCATCCACTAGCCACTGAGTACTCTCTCAGCAGGAGGTTCGTTTGAGTCAGTCGAATGGAAACGGCAGCGGCAATGTCCGCGTAGAAATTTACGATCAGACCTACCATCTTCGCGGCTCCGATCCGGAGTACATTACGGAGCTGGCGGAGTATGTGGACACCAAGATGCGCCTGATCGCGCAACAGGCAGCCACCGTCGACTCGCTGCGGGTTGCAGTTCTGGCTGCGCTCAATATCGCCGATGAATTTCATGTCATGAAGCGGAAGTACGATTCCATCGACAGCGACTACAATGAGCGTGCGGAGCACCTGGCCGGCGCCCTGGACGAAGTTCTGCAGGACAATCGCCGCGTAGGTTAGGGCGCTCTAGCGTCCAAACCGCAGAGTTGTCACACGGTTAGCTTACCCGCGTTCGATGACGCAACATCGCATCCATCATCTCTGCCTTGGTGGCCAGCCGGCACAATTCCTTTGGCACGTGAATCTCCAACTATTTGGCCCCTGGGCCTTGCCATCTACCTCGCTTTTTCATAGCATCTGAGCAGGAAGCCGGCCTGCAAAGCAAGTGTTGGTGGTAACCGTTTTTTGAACCAATGCTCAATGAACAGGGAGCTCGACTCGTATTCGGTTCGGTGTGCAACGTTCCGCCATGCGGAAATGCCTAAAGAGCTGCGGCGGGTTCCCACCGTATAATGCGGGTTCATTGACGGCCCACTCTTACACGGCCCCGCGGGTCGGCTTTTTCTGTTTAGCATTTGGCAATTAGCCCTTGGCACTTGGTCAACCGCTTCGATCTTGGCCATGTTGTTCCACACAAAGTCCCTCATCCAGGATCTACCATTTACGTTTCTGGCGCCGGGTGCCCGTTCATCTCTGGTTTTGGGATGAGTGGGAATCATTCATGAAATTGGATTTCAGTCCTCCGTCCCGCACATTCGAAGGCGAATATGTGCAGCATCCGGCGTCGCTCCCATAAGACAAAACAGAAACCTGCGGTCTCCGACAAAGCGGCACAGCCGGCAAGGTCCCACTCCCGCAGTGCGGCAACGAAAGAAGACAGCCCAGGGCTTCAGCGCTGAGTGCGCGCTATCTCAATCAGAACTCCTCGGGGACGGCACGCCGTTTTCGATCAGGGCACGCTCACCCAGCCATTCAAAAATCACGATTGAGCGGGCACACCCCACCCGATGACCAGCATCATCAGGGCGCTCCCGGAAGCGCGAGTTTTTATACTGATATAGAGCGAACGGTGAACCGCGGCCTCTCTACGCTCCGCAGCACTTTTTGTATTTCTTGCCGCTGCCGCAGGGGCAGGGATCGTTGCGACCAACTTTGTCGCCGCGAACCACTTGCTGCACGGTGCCGGCCTCGCCAGCGCCAGCCATGCGCGCCTGCTCCAGTTCGCGCCGTTTGCGGCGCTGGAAGGCTTCTTCCATGTCGTCCATGGAAGTCGTAGCGCGCCCGCGAAGATCGGTGGTGAATGTCCCCATGGCCTCGCCGTTAAAGTCTCCGCCGGCATTGACCCGTTGCGGCGCCGGCCGCGGAGCTTCGATTACCTGCATGAGATACAGGTAGCGCACGGTCTCTTCTTCGAAGCGTTCCATCATGGCTTCGAACATATCGAACGACTCGCGCTTGTACTCCACCAGCGGATCATGCTGACCATAACCGCGCAGGCCGATACCTTCGCGCAGGTGGTCCATCGAGAGCAGGTGGTCCTTCCATTGCTGATCGAGCACGCTCAGCATGATGATGCGCTCGTGATGGCGCATGGCGTCGAGGCCGATGAGTTGTTCTTTGGCCTCGTAGCGCTCTTTCAGTTTGTCGAAGATGCCATCGCCGAGCTCGCCGCGATTCAACGTCTCCGGATCAATCCCTTCCGCTGCGATGTCGACGCCAAAGCGGGTGAACAGCTGGTTCTTAAGGCTCTTGACGTCCCAGTCCTCGGCGCGGGTGTCTTTGCCGGCATATTTGTCCAGCAAGCCGCCAAGAATGTCGCGCACGTAGTCTTCGAGGATCAGCTCTTTCTGGTCGAGACCCTCCAGCAACTGGCGGCGCAATCCGTAAACCGCTTGCCGCTGCTTATTCATCACGTCGTCATATTCGAGCAGGTGTTTGCGGGCTTCGAAGTTCTGGCCTTCCACGGCCTTCTGCGCTGCTTCAATACGACGCGTAATCAGTTTCGACTCGATCGGTACGCCTTCTTCCATGCCTAATCGCTGAAGCAGGTTCGACACCCACTCCTTGGCGAAGATGCGCATCAGGTCGTCTTCCAGCGAGAGATAGAAGCGCGATGCACCCGGATCGCCCTGACGGCCGGCGCGTCCGCGCAACTGGTTGTCGATGCGGCGTGCCTCATGACGTTCGGTGCCGAAGATGAACAAGCCGCCCAGGCGGATTACCTCGTCGTGCTCGGCGTCGGTTTCCTGCTTAAAGCGCTGGATGGTCTCATTCCATTTCGCAGTATCGACCTTGTACTCCACTCCTCCGTAGTAGAAATAGGAGGTATTTGGATCGTCGGGCTTGGCCGTTACTTCTCCTGCCACGGCTTTGAACGGCAGCGCCAGGCCTTTCTTCAGGCACTCCTGCTTGGCCATGAACTCAGGGTTGCCGCCCAGCAGAATGTCGGTACCGCGACCGGCCATGTTGGTTGCGATAGTGATAGCGCCCTTGCGGCCCGCTTGCGCGACGATCTCAGCTTCCTTCTCGTGGTACTTGGCGTTCAAGACCACGTGCCGGATGCCTTTCTTCTTCAGCAGCTCTGAAAGACGCTCCGACTTTTCGACCGAGGTCGTGCCCACAAGCACCGGCTGACCAGTCTCCGCCAACCGTTGGATCTCGTCGGACGCGGCAAAAAACTTCTCCTTCTCGGTGCGATAGACGACGTCGGAATTCTCGATACGCAGCAGCTGCTTGTTGGTCGGTATGACCACAACCTCAAGCTTATAGATGTTGTCGAACTCGGCTGCTTCGGTTTCGGCTGTACCGGTCATACCGGCCAGCTTTTTGTACATGCGGAAGTAGTTCTGGAAGGTGACGGTAGCGAGTGTCTGATTCTCGCGCTCGATCTTGACGTTCTCTTTAGCTTCTACTGCCTGGTGCAGGCCGTCGGACCAGCGCCGTCCCGGCATCAGACGTCCGGTGAACTCGTCGACGATGAGGACTTCGCCATCCTTCACCACGTATTCAACGTCGCGCCGGTACAGCGCGTGCGCCTTGATCGCGGTTTCTACGTGATGCTTCAGGTCCCAGTTTTCCGGATCGGCGATATTGCCGATGCCCAGCAGCCGCTCCACTTTCTCCCATCCGGGATCGGTGACGGTGATGGTGCGGTGCTTTTCGTCGATGACGTAGTCGCCGGTCAGGATCTTGTCCTCGCCCAGGCCGCGCTCAATCTCTTCGCCCAGCTCGAGTTGAGGGATGATGCGGTTCACGCGGTAATACTTGTCGGTCGATTCCTCGCTTTGTCCGCTGATAATGAGCGGCGTGCGGGCTTCGTCGATGAGGATTGAATCGACTTCGTCGACGATGGAGTAGTTGTGCGGACGCTGCACGCAGTCATTCAGGTCGAACTTCATGTTGTCGCGCAGGTAGTCGAAACCGAACTCGTTGTTGGTGCCGTAGGTGACGTCGGATGCGTAAGCCTCACGCCGCTGAACATCGTCCAGATCGTGGACGATGACACCAACCGTAAGGCCGAGGAAGGTATAGAGCTTGCCCATCCACTCCGAGTCGCGCTTGGCCAGGTAGTCGTTGACGGTCACAACGTGAACCCCGCGACCGGAAAGCGCGTTCAAATACACCGGCGCAGTAGCGACCAGCGTTTTACCTTCACCCGTCTTCATTTCGGCGATCTTGCCCTGGTGCAGCACCACGCCGCCGATGAGTTGCACATCGAAGTGCCGCATCTGGAGAACGCGCCAGCCTGCCTCGCGCACCACGGCAAAAGCTTCCGGCAGAACTTCGTCGAGAACGGCCTTCAGTTGCTGATCTTTCTCATCGACATCCTCGATCGGATCGACGCGCTCGCGGATCCGTTGCCGGAACTCACCCGTCTTGGCGCGCAGTTGCTCGTCGCTAAGCTGCTTCATGGCCGGTTCAAGCGAATTGATTTGCTCGACCAGCGGCTGAATGCGCTTCACTTCCCGTTCGTTGCTGGTGCCGAAAACTTTGGCGACAACTTTATTGAACAATGCGTTATTCCTTGAAGAGGCAGCTTGTTGGACTGAGTCGCTGGGCGCTGAAATCCGCACCGCCGGACGCACTCCACCCCATTAGAAGGCTACCACATTGGATGCCCGACGGAGCGCTGAGTCGCACCATCTGTGGCCTCCGGAAAGCCTGTGCTTCCGGTAAACTAGAGTGTTGTGCGCATCCTCACTCGCTACATCCTGAAAGAAGTCGGCTCGCACGCTCTGCTGGGCGTGGCGCTGTTCACTTTCATTATCTTCATGCGGGACCTGGGACGCCTGCTGGAGCTAATCGTCCGCAACAGCGCTCCCCTGCCCAGCGTAGCCGAAATCTTCCTCTACACCTTGCCGACAACCTTCACCATCACCCTGCCCATGGGTGTGCTGGTCGGCATCCTGGTGGGACTGAGCCGCCTCGCCGCCGACAGCGAGGTGACCGCCATACGCGCCAGCGGCATGGGCGTGGGCATGTTCGTTCGCGCGGTTTCGATCTTTGCCATCGGCGCATGGATGCTGGGCATGCTGAATAGCGTTTACATCGCGCCCAAGTCGGCGATCGCCCTTGACCATTTGCAGGAACGGCTGAAATCGTCGCAAGCATCTTTCGAAGTGCAGCCGCGCGTTTTCTACGAAGATTTCAAGAACATCGTGCTGTATGTGCAGGACGCCATCCCGCAAAATGGACAGGCCCTGTGGCGCGGAATCTTTCTGGCCGACATCAGCGATCCGGCCTCGCCCAAGATCACCCTGGCCGAGCGCGGCGCCCTGATCAGCGACTCTCCCAACAAGCTGCGCTTTCACCTCGAAGACGGAACCCAGCAGGAGATTGTCCCCAACGTCAAGGACCAGTACTCGATCACCACCTTCGACAACACGGAAATCCCGCTGGCGTTGCCATCCAACGACGACAAGCCGCACGACCTGCTGCCGGTTGCCGAGTTGAGCCTGCACGGGCTGCTGAGCAACGCTCGCCGCGAACGGCACGCCGCCGAGACTGTCCGCAGTTGGGACCCGGGAAGCTACAACTACGATCTGATTAAGGCACGTTACTACGAGATCGAATTCCATCGCCGATTTGCCCTGCCCACTGCCTGCCTGGTACTGGCTATGGTGGGCATTCCGCTGGGATTGTCGGCGCGCAAAGGCGGCAAGAGCACGGGCTTCGTGCTGACGATTCTGCTGGTCGTCATCTACTACTTCTTTTCCATGATCGGCGTGCAGATGGCGCGCCAGGGCAGAATGTCGCCCTGGTTTGGGTCGTGGATGGGCAACATTTTCTTCTTTCTCTGCGGACTGTTTCTGCTGTGGCGAGTGGATCGCATGCCAATCGAGATTGGCAACCTGACCGCGGGTTGGAAGTCGCTGCTGCTGAAATTGCAGGCTCTCGGATCGCGCCGCAAGTCGGCGAACATTCCCGGAGTTGCGGTCGAATCCCCGATGCATCGCCGCCGGTTTAGCGCCCGTTTCCCGCTCATCCTCGACGACATGATCCTGCGCGACTTCGCCTTGTACCTGGCGATGATTTTGTCCACCTTCCTGGTGCTCGCGCTGGTGTTCACCTTCTTCGAACTGCTGACCGACATTGTGCGCAACAAAGTTCCGCTGGTCACCTTGGCCGAATATCTGTGGAACCTGAGTCCGTCGCTGATTTACCTGATGGCGCCGATGGCGGTGTTGCTGGCCGTGCTGATCACGTTCGGGTTGCTCGACAAGTCGAGCGAACTGACGGCGATGAAGGCGACGGGCTTTAGCATTTATCGCGCCACCGTTCCGGTCATCGTGCTGAGTGGAATTTTCGCCTCAGGCTTGTTCGTGTTCGATCAACTCTATATTCCGCACACTAATCGCGAGCAGGAAATTCTGCGCAACCAGATCAAGGGCAAGCCGGCCCAAACCTATCTGCAGGCTGACCGCAAATGGATCTTCGGGCAGAACAACGAGATTTATTACTACCGCGTCTTCGATCCGGACTCGAATTACTTTGGCGGCATCTCGATTTTTGAGTTTGACCCCAACACGTTTCAGCTGACGCGCCGCATCCACGCAGAACACGCGCGCTGGGAAGGACGTTTGCAAAAGTGGGTATTCGAGCAAGGCTGGGTGCGTACGCTGAAGGGCGCTTCCATCCAGGACTATCGCACCTTTGACGTTGCCACCTTCAACGAGATTCACGAAGACCCGAGCTACTTCAAGAAGGAAGTAAAGCAGTCTTCGGAGATGAACTACGACGAGCTGCGGCGCTACATCGACGACCTGCAGCAAGGCGGCTTCGACACTGTACGCCTGAAGGTGCAATTGCAGAAGAAGATCGCTTTCCCGCTGATCACGCTGGTTATGGCAGTCTTGGCGATTCCTTTTGCTGCCTCGGGAAAACGCGGCGGAGCGCTGGTCGGAGTGGCAGTCGCGCTGGCCATCGCAGTCATCTATTGGGTGACGGCGGGACTGTTTGAAGCCATGGGAGACGCGAATCAATTGCCGGCCATGCTGGCGGCATGGGCTCCCGACTTCATCTTCGGATTCGCCGGCGGATATCTGTTGTTGCGGGTGCCGACGTAGAGCGGGGAGCAGTGTCGGTCAGTTGTCGGTTGTCAGTTGTCGGTTGTCGGCTCTCAGCTTGAGTAATAGGGGATGAAGATTCGCCATCAGAAAACGGTGTGGTTCAACAAGCCCAACGGAATCCGGGCATTGTGTTTGGCCATCTAGATGACAGTAACTCACAGAAATACATTTTGTTGTTTTGGCTGAAAGCTGAGAGCTGATGGCTTATAACCCTGAGAGCTGACGGCCGATAACTATGTTCAATAACCTCCGGCCACTGTTTCCGTATCTGCGCAAGTATCGCAGCACCTTCATCATCGGTGGCCTGTGCGTGCTGTGCAACAACGGAATCTGGATCCTGTTTCCGCTGGTAATCCGCCGTGCCATCGATGACCTGAACCTCGGGGTTACCCGCAACAAACTCCTGACCTATTCCCTGCTGCTGCTGGCCGTCTCCGGCGCCAAGGCAATCTTTCAGTTCCTGACCCGTTGGATCCTGATCGGCGTCTCCCGCGAAATCGAATTCGACCTGCGCAACGATTTATTCAGCCACCTCGAGCGGCTGTCGTACAGCTTTTATCAGCGCACCCGCACCGGCGACATCATGGCGCGCGCCACCAACGACCTGAATGCGGTGCGCATGCTGGTCGGCCCCGGCATCATGTATACCGCGAACACCCTGGTGTTCACCGCCGGCGCACTGATCTTCATGCTCTCCATCAGCCCGCGGCTGACGCTCTTCGCTTTCGCGCCGCTCCCCATCTTCAGCATCGTGGTGCAATATTTTGGAGCCCGAATCCACGAGCGCTTTGAGCGCATTCAGGCGATGTTTTCCGACATCTCCGCCCGCGCCCAGGAGAATTTTTCCGGCGCCCGGCTCATCCGCGCCTACGTGCAGGAAGAAGCGGAGATCGAGAGTTTCGAGCGCGACAATACCGAATACATCGGCCGCAGCCTGAAGCTGGTCCGACTGATGGGCATGCTTTGGCCCACGCTGGAGATGCTGCTCGGCGTCGCGATTGTGATCGTGCTGTGGGTGGGCGGGCGCGAAGTGCTGCAGCATCGCATCACCGTCGGCAGCTTCGTGGCTTTCAATACCTACATGGTGCAGCTCACCTGGCCGATCATCGCTCTGGGATGGGTCATAAACCTGTTCCAGCGCGGTACCGCTTCCGTGGGCCGCATCCACAACATCCTGTCGGAGAAAGCCGAGATTACCGATGCTGCTGTGGGTGCCCCATCCACGTCGTCCGTCGTTGGCGACAGAGTCGATGTTCCTACCGAAGTTCGCGGCGACATCGAGTTCCGCAATCTTAGCTTCCACTACGGAAATACGATTGCCTCGGCTGAGCGCGGCAAATCGCACGGCGACGAGCAGGTGCTGAAGAAAGTAAATCTGCGAGTGCCTGCCGGCAGCAGCCTGGCGATCGTTGGCCCGACGGGATCGGGGAAGTCGACGCTGGTTTCGCTGATTCCGCGAATTTACGACGCCGATCCAGGCATGGTGCTGATCGATGGCCGGCCGATCCGCGAGTTCCCGCTGGAGGTGCTGCGGCAAAGTATCGGATTCGTTCCGCAAGAAACGTTTCTGTTCAGCGACACCATTCGCGAAAACATCGCGTTCGGAGTCGAAGATGCTACCGAAGAGCAGGTTCGCCGCGCCGCCGCAGCAGCGAACATCGCCGACTGAGATTGAAGACTTCCCGCGACGGCTACGACACGCTGGTCGGCGAACGCGGCCTGACGCTGTCGGGCGGCCAGAAGCAGCGTACAGCGATCGCCCGCGCCTTGATTCGCAGCCCGCGCATTCTGGTGCTCGACGACGCGCTGGCCAGCGTGGACACGCAGACCGAAGACCGCATTCTGAATCATCTGCGCGAAATCATGCAGGGACGCACCACCATCTTTATCTCGCATCGCGTCTCGACCGTGCGCAACGCCGATCGCATCGCCGTGCTGCACGATGGCGAGATTGTTGAATACGGCACGCACGACGAATTGATTGAGCGCGAAGGCTATTACACCGAGTTGTACAACAAGCAGTTGCTGGAAGAAGAGTTGGAGACGGTGTAAGGTCGCCGTTAACTGAGGTTGGCTCTGTATCAAGGACCCGGCTGAAGTCGTGCTCCTGATGCAAACCATTTATTAAACACGCTGAACTGACAACCGACTACTGACTACTGCCTTCCCATGTACACCGACTCCCACTGCCATCTCGAAAACAAGCGCTTTGACGCTGACCGCGCGGAGACCTTCGCCCGCGCCCATCAAGCTGGCGTCACCACGCTGCTGGCCATCGGCAACGGCGACGGCCCCGGAACCGGCACGTTCGACTGCGCGATCAAACTGGCGCAGCAATACGACTGGGTTTATGCGACGGTCGGCATTCATCCTCACGAGGCTGAGCTGGCCAAGCCCGAGGACTTCGACGAACTCCAGCGACTGGCCGCGCGATGCGAAGGTCATTGCCTGGGGTGAAATCGGCCTCGACTATTTTTACGATCACTCGCCGCGCGACGTGCAGCAGCGCGTCTTCCTGCAACAGATGGAAATGGCCCGAGCCGCCAAGCTGCCGATCATCATTCACTGCCGGCCATCCGACAATAGCGAGAACGCCTGGGACGACGTGCTGCGCATGATTCGCGAGAATTGGGCTTCCAGCGGACTGGGCGGCGTGCTGCACTGCTTCACCGGCAGCGTCGATCACGCACGCGCGGCGCTGGACCTGGGCTTCATGCTGTCCTTTGCCGGCAACATCACCTATCCCAAGGCTCAGAACATTCGCGACGCGGCCGACATGGCACCGCTGTCGATCGCATGTTCATCGAGACGGATTCGCCTTATCTTGCTCCCGTTCCTCATCGCAGCAAGCGCAATGAGCCGGCGTTTGTAGTGGAAGTCGCGCGCCAGATCGGCGAACTGCGCGGTCTTAGCAGCGAGGAAGTTGGCCGCCAGACCACTCAGAATTTCTACAGACTTTTTCCGGTTACAAAAGTCGGAATAAGCGCAGAAATTCCCGCTGGCGGGCCCGTAGAGAGCCCGATTGGCAGCCTCTCTTGTTACACTGGAACTTATGGCCGACAATTCATTTGACATTGTTAGCAAGGTTGACTTGCAAGAGGTTTCCAACGCCATCCAGCAGGCGTTGAAAGAGATCCACACTCGCTACGATCTGAAGGACTCGAAGTCTGACATTCAATTGGACCCCAAGGAAGGCATGGTGCTCACCTCGGCCGACGACTTCAAGCTGAAGGCCGTGAACGACATCCTGCAAAGCAAGCTGGTCAAACGCGGTGTGCCGCTGAAGGCTCTGAACTACGAGACGATTGAGCCGGCCGCGGGTTCGACCGTGCGGCAGAAGGTCACCATGCAGCAAGGCATTCCCATCGAGAAGGCGCGCGACATCGTCAAGCTCATCAAGAACTCGAAGAAGAAGGTGCAGGCGGCGATCCAGGGCGATTTGGTTCGCGTCAGCGGCAAAGACCGCGATACACTTCAGGAAATTATGGCGCTGCTGAAGCAAAGCGACTTCGGCATCGACATGCAGTTCACGAACTACCGATCCAACTAACGGGGCGATCGAGCTTGAACACAGTAACCCGCAACGCCAAGGAAATTTTTGACCTGTTGCACGACGACCTCGCTGCCATCGAGCGCGAGTTCGGGCGCGATACCGTCTCTGGCGTGCGGGCCATCACGGAAATCGGCGAGTATCTTCGGGCCGGCGGCGGCAAGCGTCTCCGCCCCGCCCTGCTGCTGCTCTCCAGCAAGCTGATGAACTATACCGGCCAGGGCGCCATCAAGCTGGGCGCGGTGGTCGAGATCATTCACACCGCGACGCTGGTGCACGACGACATCATTGACGAAGCGCAGACCCGCCGCGGCCGTCCTGCCGCCAACACGCAGTGGGGCAATTCGAAGTGCGTGCTGGCCGGCGACTGGCTTTACATGCAGGCCTTCAAGATCGCCGTCCAGGAACGCAACTTCCACGTCCTCGATGCGCTCATCGATCTGACGCAGGCGATGGTGGAAGGCGAACTGCTGCAGATCGAACGGCTGGGCAAAGCGATCTCGCTGGAAGAGCACTTCGAGCTGATCTTCCGCAAGACAGCGTGCCTGTTCTCGGTGTGCATGAAGCTGGGTGGAATTCTCGCCAACGCCAGCGACGCCGATCAGCAGCGCCTGGCGGAGTACGGCCGCAATCTCGGCATGGCGTTTCAGATCGTGGATGATGTGCTGGATCTGACCGCGTCGGAAGAAGTCCTGGGTAAACCCGTAGCCAGTGATCTGCGCGAAGGCAAAGCCACCATGGCAGTGCTGCATGCGCTGGAGCGTTGCTCGCCGTCGGAGCGCGAGACGATCGATTCGGTCCTGAGCAACGGCGGCTTCAACGGCATCACACCCGCCGACATCGTCGCCATCCTGAACCGCCATGGCTCCATCGACGCAGCCTACGCCTGCGCAGTCGACTTTTCCAACAAGGCGCGCGAGGCGATTTGCACCTTCCCCGACTCTGAGATCAAGCGCGTGCTGCTGTGGGTGCCGGAGTTCGTGGTGCAGCGGGAGAGCTGAGAGGCCGTTTTCGCTCGGTTAGCCTTCCGCTGTCCAGCAATCAGGCTTTCGGCCAACAGTCATGGCCACCGCATACTGGCCTGCAAACCAAGAAGCTCTAACGGTGACTCGCATGGCCTTCGTCCTGCAAGACGACGAGCTAGGATCGCCATAGTCAATGGCGAGAGCTGAGAGCTGACGGGCATGACACTGAACTGGCTCTGATTTACACTCTTCCCATGGCCACCCCGCAAGAAATCGAAATCAAGTTCCTTGTCCGCGATTTGAAGGCGCTCGAGAAGAAATTGCGCGAACTCGGTTTTCGCTGCGAGACGCCGCGCACCCACGAAATCAATACGCTTTACGACCTGCCCGGACAAAAGCTGCGCCGCAAAGGCGAACTGCTGCGCCTGCGCGATTACGGCGGCAATTGGAAGCTCACACATAAAGCAAAGGCCAAGCCGGGGCGCTACAAGTCGCGCGGCGAACTGGAGACCGGCGTCTCCGATGGTAAGACGATGGGCGCCATTATTCCGCGCGCTGGGGTTTGCGCCGTCGTTCGTGTATGAGAAGTTTCGCTCCGAGTGGAGCGACGGCCAGGGCCAAGTCGTTCTCGATCACACGCCGATAGGCAATGTCGCCGAGATCGAAGGCAAGTCGCGCTGGATCGATCGCACTGCGAAAGCGCTCGGCGTCGGGAGCAAGGACTACATCACAAAATCCTATGCTGAACTTTTCTTCGATTGGAAACGTAAAACAAAAAGTAAGGCAGAGAACATGACGTTTAAGGAATGCGGAAAAACAACCGGCGGGGATTAGAGATTGGGGTTTAGGGGTTTGTAGTTCCAGGTTATGTAGCGAGTTTGGCGATGGTACGCAGTGATTCCAGTTCGCCCAAGTTTTCCGCGCGGAGACCTGCGCCGGCTCCGGAGTTTAGACCTTGCCGGGCCTGAACCGGAGCCGGAAGCAGTGCACAACAGGGCCCGGGATAAGGGACTAGTCACAAAACTTTCTGTCCGGTTCACCCTGGGTATTCTCGTGGGATCCCCCACCGGAGTTAGAGCCTTTTCGAGCCCTGGGCCCCAACCCCTATTCCCTGCTTTTAATTCTTTCCAGCACCGCGCCCGCGATAAGCGGCAAGCCCACCGTCGCGTCCAGCAGGACCTCCGCAAATTTCCGCCTTCCTCGGGTGGAACGAACTTGCCCCACGAAACGGCCTCGCTGTAGGTGCAGCCGGAGAGGCCGCCCCAGTTCACCGGCTCCGGGCAAATTCGCACACCGTAATGAAAGCGCTTGAGCGGCAAGTCTTCCCCGCCCCGGCGATGACGCAGCTCGATGAACGGCCCGAACTGTTGCGCCCAGTTGCGCGGCACGCCGCCGCCGATGGTGAAGATTCCCAGACGCTCCTGCTGCAACAGCGTGTCGGCATAAAATTCCAAATCCTCGAAAGGATCGAAGTGCAGCGGGGGCACGCCGGCCTTGCGCCGCGCGCGGTTATGCAGCGCTACGTCGAGGCCGATCTCGGAATCGCTGAAGGCGGGCACAAACACCGGCACATTTTTCTCGAATGCCGACTTCAGAATGCCGCGCTCCGGTACATGTTCGCTGAGATACCGCCCGATCTCCCGGTTCAGCTTGTAAGAGCACAGCACTTCGTTGTGATCCCAGGCTTTCAAAATGCGCGCAACAATGGTCTCCACAAAGTCGAGATTCGTCTCCGGCTCCAGCGTGTCGTAGACGCGGTTGTAGCCGGCCTCGTAAAGCTCAAGGTCATCCATCTTGGGGTCGTATTTGAAATGGGAACGGCCGGCAGCTTCGACCAACCCATGCGCCATGAGCGCGCCGGTCGAGATCACAGTCTTCACGATGCCGCGATCGATCAATTCGGTGACGATCAGCCCTGCTTGGCGACGGTCATGGCGCCAGCCAGCGTCATCACCACGAAACAATCTTTGTCGCGTGCCATGGCCTCAAGGACGTCCGCGCCCTCGCCCACCTGGCGGCCGGTGAAAGCGGTGCTGCCCATCGCGCGCACCAGATCGTCGACCCCTTTGATTTTCGTAAGGTCCAGGGGCTCCAGCGGTACTAACTTGTCCGAAATAGGATCGTGCAGGACGCGCTCGATACCTTCGCCCTGACTCTTATGCTGATCTTGGTTCAATGTTCACCTCGACGGACGGGTCGTATGCGCAAACGGAATGGCGCAGACGAAAATTTTAGATTGCAGGATGTAAACAATCGAAGCTACAGGTTCTACGCTGCTCCCGTCAATGCTCGGAGTCCCTACGAGGCCCGGATGTCATCAACTGTTCACACAAGCAAAACGCGCGCGCGTCTAGTGACGATGCCGAGTGCTATGCTTGAAATTACCTTTCGCCTGGAGAACGAAGTTTGCCTGAACGGAATTTTCATATCGGCGTAGTGCAGATGTCGTGCTCGCCGGAGCCGGAACAGAATATGGAGCGCGCGATCGCGCACATTCGCGACGCCGCCGGCTAAAGGCGCGGAGCTGATCTGCCTGCCCGAACTTTTCCAGACGCAGTATTTCTGCCAGCGCGAAGACATCGCGCTGTTCGATCTGGCTGAGCCGATTCCGGGGCCTGCGACCAAGCGTCTGGGCGAGCTGGCACGCGAGCTGAAAGTCACCATTGTTGCCTCGCTGTTCGAGCGGCGCGCGGCCGGCGTCTATCACAACACCGCCGCCGTGCTGAATTCGGATGGAACGTTAGCCGGCATCTATCGCAAGATGCACATCCCCGACGATCCGCTCTATTACGAGAAGTTCTACTTCACGCCGGGCGATCTAGGGTTCAAGGCGTTTGAAACCGGTTATGGCAAGTTCGGCACGCTGGTGTGCTGGGACCAGTGGTATCCCGAGGGCGCGCGGTTGACGGCGGCGCAGGGGGCGAATGTGCTGTTCTATCCCACGGCCATTGGCTGGCATCCCGACGAGAAAGCGCAGTACGGCGAAGCGCAGTACGACGCGTGGCGCACCATTCAGCGAGGTCACGCGATCGCCAACGGTGTGTACGTTGCCGTGCCGAATCGCGTTGGATTTGAGACCGGCAACATTCGAGGCAATGAAGCGGCCGGCAAAGGTCTCGAATTCTGGGGCGGCTCGTTTATCGCCGATCCCTTCGGACAAGTCATTGCTCAGGCTTCGCATGACAAGGAAGAAGTGCTGGTGGCCGAAGTCGATCTTCGCCGCATTGAAGATGTGCGGCGCAACTGGCCGTTCTGGCGCGACCGCCGCGTCGACGCCTACGGCCCGATCACGCAGCGGTTCATGGTCTAGCCCATGCCCAAGAAACCTAACAAAACTTTGCCGATACCCTCTGCCCTCGGATATCGCATGCCCGCCGAGTGGGAGCCTCACGAAGCTACGTGGATTGCGTGGCCGCATAACGAAACCGACTGGCCGGGCAAGTTTGAAACTGTGGCGTGGATCTATGCCGAGATCGTTCGTCATCTGGCGCGGGTTGAGCGGGTAAACATCCTGGTCGAAGATGAGGCGGCCGAAGCCAATGCTCGCGACATCTGGTGCGCTCGCATGTTCTGCCGGAGAGAGCCGCTGCGCCGGGAAAGCCGGCCGGCAATGTTCGCTTCCTGCGAATTCCCACCAACCGCGTCTGGACGCGCGACTACGGCCCGATCTTTGTGCGCCGCGAGTCACGCAAGAAAGACTTCCCTGCTGTGGCTGCGACCGTCTGGCAATTCAATGCCTGGGCCAAATACGACGACTGGGAGCTCGACGCTCCGATCGGAGCTGACATTGCCAAGCGGCTGAGGGTTCCAGCGTGGCAGCCGGAGGTGAAGGTCGATGGCGAACCACGCCGCATGGTGCTGGAAGGCGGCAGCATCGACGTCAACGGGCGCGGCACGCTGATTACAACCGAAGAGTGTCTGCTGAGCGATGTGCAGCAACGCAATCCCGGCGTCTCACGCGAACAGATTGAAGAAACTTTCGCCGACTATCTGGGGATCGAAAAAGTGATTTGGCTGGAGCGCGGCATCGCCGGTGACGACACGCACGGGCATGTGGATGACATCACGCGTTTCGTTGGCCCACGTACTGTCGTGACCGCCTACGAACCTGATCCCGACGACCCGAACCATGAGCCGCTCAGCGAGAACTTTCGCTGGCTTAAGAAGAGTACCGATCAAGCCGGCAAGCCGCTGAAGGTGGTCAAGCTCCCCATGCCGGCGCCAGTATTATTCGAAGAGCAGCGGCTTCCCGCCAGCTATGCAAATTTCTACATCGCTAACAAGCTGGTGCTGGTGCCCATCTTCGGAGACCCCAATGACCGCGCGGCTCTGGACACGCTGGCGGAAGTGTTCCCCGATCGCGAAGTGGTGGGGGTTTATTGCCGCGACTTTGTTTGGGGACTGGGCGCACTGCACTGCATGACGCAGCAGCAGCCTGCGGGATGATCTCGCGGTCAGACCTTTTTTCGCAGGACCGTAGTGAACAGGAAGTAGCCGCCGGCGGCCACGCCGGCGTAGAGCGCGGCGTTGGCAAAAATGATGGTGCCAACGATGAGGGCCAGAGAAAGTCCGGAATCGCTCGACGGACCAAAGACCAGCGACAACACGAATGGCGGGCACACGAGTAGCGCAAAGGCATTAAACGGCCCAATAATCTGCGCAGGCACGACGTGCATTCTCCACGCAAAGTACACGCCCAGAGCGACGGCCATTCCCAGCACCAGGCTGAGGGAAATCACCGTCATCAAATGGTTCTCTTTACTCGCAGGTTGCGGCACGCTTACCCGTTGTCTCCCATAAATTCAGTGTAGAGCATGAGACCGTCGAATGCACTGACCGGCGCGCCGGGGTCGTGCTATCCTGCCCGGTTCGAAGGAGGCTCCCATGAGCACCAGTAGTACTGCTTCCAATAGCCCATACGCTGCCATCGTTCCGCATAGCATGGTGACCACTGCGTTCACGCTTGACGGCTACCGCATCACCCGCAATCTGGGATTGGTGCGAGGCATCATCGTGCGCTCGCGCTCCATTGTGGGCACCATCGGCGCGGGTCTGCAAACCCTGATTGGCGGCAACATTACTTTGCTGACCAATCTCTGCGAGCAAACGCGCGAGCACGCCTTCGACTTGATGCTGCAACATGCGGCAGAGCTGGGCGCCAACGCTGTGATCGGCATGCGCTACGACGCAACCGAAGTCATGCAGGGTGTGACCGAGGTGCTGGCGTATGGAACGGCAGTGTACGTGGAGAAGGAAAGCTAAGACGTGGGGGCGGAGTTGAGTGGCTTCGAATGGCCCTGAAGGTTTTCCTTCAGTGGTGAGCCCGGCAGGAATCGAACCTGCGACCCACGCATTAAAAGTGCGTTGCTCTACCAACTGAGCTACGGGCCCACAGTCATTAATCTACCATAGCAATCTAGTGCACGAGCGGTGGGCAATTGGCGGGTGTCGGGTTACTTCACCAAAGTAACCTCGGCTGTTCGTCGGCCCCGAAGTTTGCTCCCTTCCACAACAGCTTCGCATCTTATAAGTGGGAAGCTATGAAAAAGCCAGGCGCGCGTATCGTCATCGTGGGTGGAGGCTTTGGTGGTCTGAAAGCCGCTGAAACACTGGCGCGACTTCCGGTGCAGATCACCTTAATCGACCGCAAGAATCACCACACCTTCCAACCGCTGCTTTATCAGGTCGCAACCGCTGGGCTGTCGCCGGCCGAGATTGCGGCGCCCATACGTGACATTCTTTCCAAGCATGAGAACGTCGAGGTGCTGCTGGGAGAGGTGGCCGGGTTCGACCTGGATCGGCGCCTGGTGAAGGTTCACGGGTTCGAGCTGGCCTACGATTACCTGATTGTGGCGGCGGGCGCCATGCACGCCTACTTCGGACACGACGAGTGGGAACCACTCGCTCCCGGGCTGAAGACGGTCGAGGACGCGCTGGAGATGCGTCGTCGAATCTTGCTGGCCTACGAACTTGCCGAGCGTGAAGCCGCCTTGACCGGCAAACATCGCATGCTGAATTTCGTGGTCGTGGGCGCCGGTCCGACGGGGGTCGAGCTTGCGGGCACGCTGGCGGAGATCGCGCGCAAGTCGCTTTCGGAGAACTTCCGCAACATCGACCCTGCTAAGACGAGAGTCTTGCTGGTGGAAGCCGGGCCGGCGATCTTGAGCGCTTATCCGGAAGACCTGCAGCGCAGCGCGCTGCGGCAATTGCAGCATCTTGGCGTCGAGGTCCGCATGAATACGCCGGTCACAGAGGTTCGATCCGGCGAGGTGCGCATCGGCGACGACTCCCTGCCGGCAGAAGTTGTATTGTGGGCCGCCGGAGTTTCGGCTTCGCCGCTAGGCCGCGCTCTGGGCGCGAAAACTGATCGCGCCGGACGCGTTTTCGTCGAACCTGATCTCAGCTTGCCCGCTCATCCTGAAGTTTTCGTGATTGGCGACTTGGCCAGCATGAAGAATGAAGAAGGCAAGCCGCTGCCGGGCGTAGCTCCCGTGGCCATGCAGCAAGGGACGTGGGTGGGAAAACAGATTGCAGCCGACCTCGCCGGCAACCCTCGCAAGCCGTTTCATTATGTCGACAAGGGATCACTGGCCACGATTGGCCGCGCCGCCGCCATCGCGCAGTTTGGCAAGGTCCACATCTCCGGACTCTTCGCCTGGCTGGCGTGGCTGTTCATTCACATTTTGTTTCTCATCGGATTTCGCAATCGCATCATCGTCATGTTCCAGTGGGCCTGGAGCTATCTCACGTACGAACGTTCGGCTCGCCTGATTACAGGCGAGTCGCGAGTGGTTTCAGTGCCGTCGATGGAGTACGCCGAGCGCGCGAGAAACGCCGGAACGGAGATGATTGCGAATGCGATCGAGTCGGATGCCGCGCCGGTGGAGAAGCGAAGGGCATGATTAGAGTTTTCAGCCATCAGCCGTCAGCTATCGGCTAAGCATTCCGCTCGACTGGCTCTTCGAATTGTTGAACGTCCCAGAGCAGATCAAGTAAAAAGTAACGAACAAACACGGTTTCACGCGCGCGTCTGATGCGGTTCTCCAAAATCGCTGGCAAGACTGAAAGCAGATGGCTGACGGCTGAAAGCTGACAGCTATCTTTTCAAGATCGGGTTATAGCCTTCGCCTACCAGCTTTGCCTTCATGGCCTCGGCTTCGGCGACGGTCGCAAACGGACCTACCTGTACGTGATACAACTTGTCATTGGTTACCGGATTATTCACCACGAAAACGTTGTAATTCTTTTTGCGCAGTGCGCCCGCCAGAGCGACTGCGTCATCCTCGCGTGAGACTGCGGCAATTTGTACGACGATGGTTCCGGGTCCGGTGACTGGAGAGGTATGCGCGATCACGGTCGACGCCGGACGCGAAGCCGCAGACGTCGTTGTAGCCGGTAGCACTGTTGCCGGAGGCGCTGCCGCAGCTACCGCTTTCACTCCGGACGCTGATCCTGCTTCCGGTTGTGCGGGAGCGCCGGTGCCGTTTTGCTGCACCGCCTTGTAGAAGGTAAGTGGCTTCTGCTGTTCCGCGGGGGCTTCTTCGGTAGCCGGCGCTGATGTGTCGGACTTCATCGCTACTGCGGCGGATGGCTTATTCTCGCCGCTGATCGACCCGGCAGCCGTGTCGGTTGAAGCGTTCACCGTCGAGGGCTGATCGTTCAGCGCCTGCTCGCGTCCCGAGCTCTTCCCCAGCGAATAGCCGATGGAAAAGAATACGCCGCAAATCGCTGCCAGCAGAAAGAACAAGCCCAGCAGCTTACCTACGCCCAACGTTATTTCGGTGTCTTCAGTCGATGCCATCGTATGCACAGATAACCTCGCTCATGGTGCCTTATTTTCCCCGGCCGACGGCTGGAGTGCGGCGAGCTTTGAGGGATCGCTTCGCACCAGGTTGTGCAGACCGGCCAACAGGTCGACCGGCACCGGGAAGATGATGGTCGTATTTTTCTCCACGCCAATCTCGGTCAACGTTTGCAAATACCGCAGCTGAATGCTGGTGGGCTCGCCTGCCAGCAGGTGGGCGGCATCAACCAGGCGCTGCGCCGCGGCGAACTCGCCTTCCGCATGAATGATCTTCGAGCGCTTCTCGCGTTCCGCCTCGGCCTGCTTGGCCATGGCGCGCGTCATCGTCTCCGGCAGGTCGACCTGCTTCACCTCGACATTGGTTACCTTCACGCCCCAGGGATCGGTGTGCTGATCAAGGATCGACTGCAGCCGCAAATTGATCTTTTCGCGATGCGCCAGCAGTTCATCGAGATCGACTTCACCCAACACCGAACGCAGCGTGGTCTGCGCGAACTGCGACGTCTGATACATGTAATTCGAAACTTGAACCACCGCCTTGTTGGGATCGATCACTCGCAGGAAGATCACGGCATTCACTTTCAGGGTGACGTTGTCGCGGGTGATGATGTCCTGCGGCGGAACCTCCAGCGCTTCCTGGCGCAAAGAGACGCGCACGATGCGGTCGACCGGAGCAAAAACCAGGATCACGCCCGGCCCCTTGGCCGTGGTCAGCAAACGACCGAGGCGAAAAACAACACCGCGCTCATACTCGGCCAGAATTTTGATCGAGTTGATGAGATAAAGGGCGATGATAACGACTACAACAATGCCACCAATGCCGACGGGCACGAGCTGCCTCCAGCTACACAGAAGTGTAGAACGTGTACTACTGCGGATTGTAGGCTCAAGTGGCCAGGAACCCAAGTTGGTAACAGGAAGGCAGCTGTCAGCTGTCAGCTAAGGCATCGATGAGATAGGAGTCTGGATCCACATGAAAGTGGACTTTCGGATGTTGCAGCGTCAGCTTCGGCAGGAATTGCCTTCGGGGCGACCGGGGGACTCGATATCCTACTTCACCTGCTCTCGCCGTCATTCTCTTAGCAACGCGAAGGAGCAACCTCCTGTCGAGGAGTCTGTCTGATAGCTGATAGCTGACAACTGACAACTGAAGTTTCCTACCTCTTCTCCACTTCCAGTTCCAGCCCCTCGACCTTGCGGACCACTACCTGATCTCCGAGGCTGACGTGCGATGGGGCGCGCGCGTTCCACAGTTCGCCCTGCACGAACACTTTGCCTTCGCCGTCGATGTCGGTGCGCGCCTCGCCGATTGCGCCGATCATTCCCTGCTCCCCGGTCACGACTTTATTGCGCCTGGCACGGATGGCGATGGTCATGAGGAAGACCGTGATCGCGCCGAACGGGATGCTCACCCCCAACGCGGTCCAGAGGTTGACGCGCATCTCCGGGATGGGCCCGTCGACCAGCAGCAATCCGCCGATCGTGAGCAGCGCCACTCCGCCAATTCCCAACACGCCGTGAGTGCCGAACTTGGCTTCCAGAATGAACAGCACGAACGCCGCCATGATGAGCGTGAACGAGGCATAGCGCGTAGGCAGAAGGTTAAGCGCAAACAGCGCCAGCAGGATAAACACGACGCCGACGACGCCGGGAATGATGGCGCCGGGATGGTTGAACTCGGCATAGAGCCCGAGCGCACCCACGGCCAGCACCAGGAATGCGATGTTGGGATCGAGCAGGAAGTCGAGGATGCGTTGCCGCAGGGTCATCGGCATCTCGTCAACCTTGGCGCCCACCAGCTTCAGGCTCACCTGCTTGCCGTCGAAACGTTTCACTGGCCGGCTGGAAATCTGGCGGAACAAGTCGTCCTGGTCCTTGGCAACGATGTCGATCAGATGTTGTTGCAAGGCTTCCTGGTCGGTCCACGACTTCGACTGGCGGACCGCGCTTTCGGCCAGTTGCACATTGCGGCCGCGCGGTCCGACGAACGAGCGCATGAAGGCAGCAGAATCGTTTTCCATCTTGGCCTTCATCACATCGTCCATCTTCTCGCCGCCAAGCACTACCGGATGCGCCGCACCGGTGTTGGTTCCCGGAGCCATGGCGGCGATGTCAGCGGATTCAAGGATGAAGAAACCGGCGGAGGCGGCGTTCGCGCCCGTAGGGGCAACGTAAACGATCACCGGAACGGGCGAGGCAAGTATCTTGGCAATGATCTCGCGGGTGGAATCAACCAGGCCGCCGGGCGTGTGCAGTTCGATGAGCACGGCGTCAGCGTTGGTCTGGCGGGCATGTTCGATAGCGCGATCGATATATTCGGCGCTGATCGGCTGGATGGTGTCGTCCACGCGAATCTTAACGACGGTGGAGGCAAAGGCCGCTGCGGACGCCAGCAACGTAGCCATGATTAAGCCGAAGAGAATGCGAATTCGCAACATATAGCCTTCTTACCGGAGGAGAACTGCCTGCCGCCGGCTAAACAGAGTGCTGAAAAACTCGGACCACGCTCGTGTCACCGGCTCAAGCCGGATACGAAAACAATAAATAAACGACTTAGACGCTGGCCTGAAGGCCAGCTCTACCCGAGATGCGGCCACAATCGAGTTTTTCAGCAAACTGTAAAGCCGGCTCAGGATTAATTAGATGAGCTTGACGGCGCAGCTAAAGCTACGCCCTTTCAAAACAAGTCCCGGCGCGGCCAAAATCTTCTCGGCGGCCTTCCTCCTATTGTGCACCTGTTGGCTTGGCCGCGATATCGCGTTTTAGCGCCAGGGCGGAAGCATTGGCCGGCTCCAGCGCCAGCGCGTGATCAACCTCGCTCGTGGCCGCCTGCGCCTGGTTCTGTTTCAGATCGAGTCGCGCCAATACCAGATAACCCTCAACATTGGGCTTCAGGCGCACCGAAGTTTGGGCCTCAGCCCGCGCATTGCTCACGTCGCCCTTTTTCTCCAATAGCATGGCCAATTGCGCATGGGCGGTCGCGTTTCCGTAGTCTGCACTGATAGCGCTGCGAAATTGTACTTCCGCTTCGTCGGGCATATTCTGTGCCAACAACTGGTTGCCACGTTGCACATGATAGGTGGCGTGCTCGCGGCCGCCGGCTTTCGCCAGACGAGCCTCGGCGAAATTATTGATTTCCATTTCCAATTGGCGATAAGACGCCTCATCGTAGTTGCGCTTGATTCGCTCCAGGGGAAGGTGCAACTGGTTGGCAGGCAGCAGCGCATTGGCGGCGGCCGGCGGAGGGCTAGCAGGCGGCGGTGGCGGCACCGTCACGCCGCGTCCAATCATGTCGAGCAGGTTCTTCGCTTCTCCGTCGGTTGGACGTTGCTGCAGCTCTTCTTTCAACTGACGCGTTGCGGCGGCGCTGTCCCCATTCTTCAGCTGTGCAACAGCGAGGTTGAAACGGTAGTCAGCGTCGTTGGGATCGGCATTAACCGCCTTGGAAAAGTATTCCACCGCCGAGCCGCGATGACCGCGCCTCGCCTCCACTACGCCCAGATTGTTGTACACCTCGGTCAGCGGCAACCTGGTCGCCAGATAGCTGAAAGCGGCGAACGCCCGGTCAAAGTTGCCGCGATAAAACTCCGAGATGCCCAGCAGGAAATTCGCCTCACCGGCCGCGGGATCAGTCTTGGGTATGCGGCTGAACCAGGCTGATGCCGCCTCATACTCGTGACTGTCGTAGTAGGTCTTTCCCAGGTCCAGCATGGCAATCGTGTAGTTGGGATTGAGCTTCACAGCCTCGCGAAGGTAGTGGATCTTCTGCTGCTGACTGGTCGCCAAAATCCCTCGTACATAATTCTCGAAAGCATCCAGACGAATCGGCGGAGAGGCTTTCAAGAATTGCTCGCGAGTCATCGTCGGATGCACCGGCATCTGCTGCAACAACTCCCACGCCAAGGTGCTTTGCAGATCAATCAGATTGGTGAGAGCGCCACTGCTGCTCACCGTGGGATACAGGTGCAGCTTCTTCATGTCCAGCAGCTGGGCTTGAGCGGCGAAGATTTTGCCATCGAAGGTGTAGCTGCCGAGAACGACGTAGTCGGCGTCCATCTGTTCGGCTATTTGGTAGACCGTTGCCCGCGACGGCACCACCGTCAGAGGAATGCCGGAGTGATCGAAGGCATAGGTGCGGTCGTCGCGGCTGACGACATACAGACGTGAGGAAGCCATTCGCTGCGACAACACCTCCGGGAAAGCCTCGCTGATCCATTCCAGCCCAGGGGCGCTGGACTGGTTCTCGAAAGGCATCACCATGAGAGTTTGGGTAGCTGGAGGAGCCTGCCCTACCGAAACTTGAGCGAGCAGGCAGACCAGGCCCGCCAGGCAGATAAAAAGACGATGACAGAAGCGGAATTTAAGGTATTGCAAAGCATTTCGATTATAAGCGGTCGCAGGCGAGTAACTCCTGAGGACGGGTGCGACGCGGTCCAACCGCGTGAAGGGTTCAAGCAAAGCAGAACAAGCTCAATCTTTTGTGAGACTTGCCCACTGGCTTGGCGAGCTTGAGTGAGCAATGCACGGCAATACCTGTGTGACCGAAGCGGGACCGTCGCATTAGCAGGGCGAAACCTTTTCCAAAAGCCGCGAATCTAACTAAACGCAGCCGGGTTTGCACCGTTGCGAGGGCATGACCGGGCTCCGGGTCCACGTTGGCAGTCGTCAAGACGTTTTCATCTTGTCATCCGCCGGCGACGAGGAGGATACCAATGAGTCTGTTCGATAAAGTCTTCGGTTGTTCACACAAGCGCTGCAGTTTCCCCATAACCGTTAAGCAGAGGCGACAGCGCAGTCCAGCCGCCAGTGTTACGGGAACCTACGTGGTGTGTTTAGATTGCGGGCACGAGTTCCCTTACGATTGGGAGCAGATGAAGATGGTGCGACCGCAGGCCGTGGATGCTGCCGAGCCGCTAACCGTCTATCCTGGCCCGAAGGCAGCGTAGGCCGCGCACATTCCAAGCGCAGAATAATCAAACGCAAGATTAAGGGTGCTCAAGAGAGCGCCCTTTTTGTTTCACTTCGATAGGGGACGAATAACGCGCAGCTAACGCTGAACCTGGGCTTCCGCTTCGGCCTCGCGCAACGCTTCCTCGGAGACCTCGCGAAGACGTAGAGAAATTTCAAACCGCGGTGCGGTAGATCCGCGACCCCAGCGATTCAAATCCCAGTGGGCCCGAACAAATTTCGCCTCAGGAACCGCCGAAAGATCCACTAGCAGTGGATATTCGCCGACATAGAACTTCTGCGTCAGGCAGGCGACCGGCTTGGCGTCCCAAGTGGCTCCGTCGGCCGACGCGAAGACACTGATGTCGATGGCTTCCTGCTCGACGATCGAAGAAATGGACAAGGTCAGAAGGAACACCCGGCTTCCGGCTGCGCCGAGGTCAAGCGCTTCGCTGTCGCCTTTGGCGGTGACAGCAGTCTTTTCAGGTACGAGGAAAGAGTCCAACATAACCAGATAATTTTAGCGAAGCGCACGGGTTTCAAAGGTGACGTCGGTCACAAAATGGCGCGAATGCTAGGACCGTGGAAGCCCGTCCAGAAAGCTGCGCAGCAGTGCTCCAAACTCCGCTGGCCTTTCCAAAGCTGCATAGTGGCCGGCTTTGGGGATGACCTTGAGCTGGCTGCCCGCAATGTTCTGGCGCATGAGTTCAGCTTCTCCCAGGGGCACGCTGTCATCTTCGCCCGCGATAACGAGAGTGGGCACGCTAATGGTTTTCAGAGTGGGAATGGAGTCCGGCCGTTCGGCAATTCCACGTTGCACGCCGGCAATATCCTGCGGCGACATCGCCTGCATCATCCGACGCGCCGAGTCCACAATGTCAGGACGATTCTCCCGCGTTGCCGGCGACACCAGCTTCGGTAGCATGTCTTCAATGAAGCCCGCCGTCCCTTCGCGCAGGACTTTGTCCGCCAATGCCAACCGGGTCGCCTTCGACTGAGCGTCTTCCGCAGCAGCGCGAGTGTTGGCAAGCACCAGCCCGGCCACCTGCTCGCGATGCTGCCGCCAGAACTCGAACAGCAGATATCCTCCGATAGAAACGCCGACGAAGTAAGCGCGAGTGATCTTCTCTTCGCGGCAGAGACTCGCCAGGTCGGCGGCAAGCTTCTGCATCGTCGCGGCCCCTTCCCCGAGATCGGAATCGCCGTGCGCGCGAATGTCGGGCATGATCAGGCGATACTGCGCGACCAGGTGCTCGCTGGCAGACGTCCAGAAATTACGGTTCAAGGGAAAGGGATGCAGAAGCACAACGTCCGGGCCTCGGCCGCGTACTTCGTAAACCAGGTTGGCGCCCGAGCTTTGCAACGTAGGCATGATCGGCAGAATAAAACAGGGGAGGCTTGCTCCCCTGCGCGTGTCAGCTTACAAGAAAACGTCACCGCTTGCGGTCAGTTACCTCGATAGGGCTGCGGCGTCGTCACTGGCGCTTCCTGAACGTATTCCGGCTCCTCCGGCATCACGATCCAGGCGATGATGTAGGCTAGAATTCCGCCTCCACCGAAAAGCGCAACGATGAGCCACACCACGCGAACCACCGTCACATCGAGATCGAAGTACTCGGCGAATCCAGCGCAAACACCGGCGATCTTCCGATTCGTGCGCGACCGCATCAGCTTGCGGCGGCTGGCAACAGAAGCCACTCTCTTGCCGCAATAGGCACAAACATTGGCGTCGTCCTGGATGACCTTACCGCAGTAGTTGCAGTACATAATCCCTCCACACATCATGATACGAGGGCCAGCCAAAAAGGTTCCCGCAGCACGTGGCCCCCAGTCGATCGCTTTGGCCCAAAGGCCCGCTATTGAGTGACCTACGGCGTCTTGTACGCCTGCTTCATGTAACGTCTGGCCAGGTCGGCAGAGCCGGAACTGGAGTTCTCCGCGATTACGTCCTTGTACTTCTGCATCGCTGTGTCGCGCTTTTGAAGAACATCGTACATTTCGCCTGCAGCCAGGGTCGCCTTCTGCCGCAGCTCCGGATCCTTGCCGTTCCCGGCTGCCAGTTCATACGCCTCGGCCGCGGCGGCAAATTCGTGTTGACCACGCAGTGCCTCGCCCAGGCCATACGCCGGCACCTCAATGCGGCAGCTCGAAAAGGCGTTGTTGCGGCATTGAGTCAATACCTTTCGATACGCCGCTATCGCCTCCTGACCATGGCCGGCGGCGTTGAGCAAGTGCGCGTATTCGCCAGCCATAAGAAAGTTACGCGGGAACTCGTTCTGCATGCCGTTCACCACCTGCAAAGCTTCTGCGTAACGTTGCTCGCGGCGCAGAAACAGCGCCAACACAATCTTGGCATCGACAGCGCTCTCCATGTGCGGACTGGCTGAAGCTTGCCGTAGATATTCGAGGCCCTTCTGCTTGTTGCCGCTCAGCCCGGCAACGGAGGCCGCCACTTTCGCCGGCCAGCTTAACGATCCCAGAATGTACAGGTCGGTTCCGACCGTGACCTTGGCATCCACGTACTTGGGATCGAGTTCCAAAACGCGTTCGTTGTCATGGCGGGCGGCAACCGCATTGCGCAAAGCGGGAAACCACGCCTTATTGGCAACACCGATGTAGGTGGATTGCAGAGCGCGCGTCGAACCGCGAGCGTAAAGCGCATCAACATCGTTCGGATTCTTGTCGAGCTGCGCCTGCGAAAGAGCCAGCGACTGCTCGGTGAGCTGCTTTACGCGGTCTCGTACGCTTGGATCCAGCGGCTCAGCCAGTCGCTTGGTGAGAAAGGAATCGGCTGCGTAAGACTCGGTGTCCAGCGCTCCGATGCGGTAGAGCTCTTTGAAAATCACCGCGGCCAGGGTGTGATTGATCGCAAACGGATCGTTAGGATGCGCCTGCTGGGCAGCTTCGAATTCGTGGATCGACTTGTCGTACTCCAGATTGTAAAAGTGGTCGAAGCCTTTGCGGGTATTGGCATCGTTGTCCACCCGGGTCGGCACAGAGCCGCTCGTGGGATCTGGTAAGGCATGGCCTACTGCGCTGCCGAAGATAAGGGCACAGCCGAGGAGCAAGTAAGGCAGCAACGATTGGTAAGGTTTCATCGCGACCGGTTTATGAGAAGTTTACCCGATATCCCTCTGCTCAAAAGCAGGTACAAACATTTCAGAACACTGGATGCGCCCAATGCCGAACCCAAAACCTTCCGCCCAAGACTCATACTCCGAGGCCCAAGCCGCTGCTGCTCTAGGAATCACGGTTGGTCGGCTGCATGATTTGCTCGACCAGCATGTCTTCACCCAGGGCCAAAAACGGCCCGATTCCATAGAGTTCACCGCCAGTGATTTGCTTTTGTTGAATTACTGGGCCCATGACAACAAATCGTCACCTGCTCACGAGGTCATCCAGATGCCAAAACGTAACCAATAGGCTCGGCCATCTCGTCGAAAACCTGTTTTTGGGGGCCACTCTTACGTAGAGCGGGAACTTTATTCCTAAGGTCTGCCCAAGTCATTGACTGTTCTGGACTAGCTATCTTCCTTGTTCCTCAAATATTTACCGAAAAGTCAACGTCTGGCCAAACGCTTGCGTATACAGAGGATGGATTCTGGAGGCGGGCCATGGCGCACGCAGCAAGAAGTGAGTCGCAGGAATACTGGCGTCCGGCGAATCCGGACGTGGTGCGTCTGGTTGAGCCTACAGCAGCCAGAGCTGCCTGTTGGCGTTGCGGTTCAGACTATCCCTATGCAGCGCTTTTTTGTCATGTGTGCGGCAGCCAACGCGATCCCCAACTAAGCCCCACCAGGCTTAAGCCCGTTCCCGCCTCGAACATGAGTCTCGATTCATTTCGCCGGCGTATGAACCTGTCGGTCCCCTGCCTGATCTTCTTTCTTTTGGGGATCACTTGTCTGGCGGGCGCAGCTCTCACCGGCTTCGTCTTCAAGTCGGACACGCTGGTCGATTGGCAGGCCGTACAGCTTTGGCGAATCGAATGGCTTCTGAGCGCCTCAGCTGCCATGCTGGCAGGCATTCTGCTGAAAAAGTAGCCGCCTCATTCACATCCCGAAACGGAACTTAGTCGACGAATCGCTCAGTTACTGCGCCTTCGACTGCTCGCCTTCCTCGCTTGACTTCTCGATCCTCACGTTGCTGGCTTTGTACTGCTTGCCATCAAACGTGGTTCGCGCGGTGACTTCGGATCCCACCTTCAGCGCCTGCGGGTCGGCAAGCGCTGCACGGCTGAACTGGATTTCATAAGGCTGGCCATCACTGCTGTTCTCCAGCGACAAGGTGTCCGTGCGCATGTCGAGATTGGTCACCACGCCTGAGAAGATGTAGTTGTCACCAGGCTTGGCCAGCACCGTGATTTCCTGCGCGACGGCTCCGCCATCACGGCGAGGAGAAAACTGTACGTCGATCAACGAACCTGCCTGCACATCGCCGGCAACCGCCGCCCCCTTCGATGAGCTGTACTTCGTGGCTCCGCTTATGGCGAAGGTCACTGGTTTCGCCGACAATTGATCGCGCACACTGATGGTCCCCTTATCAGGATTGGTGCCGATCACCTGACCTCTCACCTCAGCCAATCCGATCTCGGTCAGCACCCGCACGTTCTTGGCAAAGACCTTGCTGCCGTCCAGCATGGTGTCCACGTACACTCGATCACCCTTGCGGATGCCGAGCACTGTCGTCTCCACTCCGTTGCGATAAATATGCGAACGCTCGTCAACGAACACTTTGACCTTCTTGCCGCCGCCAAACGGCTTAATGGTCAGGTGATTCCGCACGTGATCGACACTGGTAGCGAGGCCTCCGATCAATGTCGGTTTGCCCTTAGGCAGCGGAGGAGGTTCGAGCAGCGGATCGTAGGGATTGTCATCGGCATCTTCGGCCGAGGCCGATGTCGCATTCGAGCCGGTCGAGTTTGCGCTGGTGGTCGTCTTCGGAGGGCTTTCCGCCCGTGTTGGCGACGGGGTTGCCGACGTTGTGACCGACGTCGCTGCCGACGATGAGCTTGCCGGCGCGGTATTCGGTGCGGGTGCGGGATTTCCTGGTCCGCTGGACGCAGCTGCCGGCTGTGACGCTTGGCCAGCATTTCCCTGCACCGGCCCTGTGTCCTGCTGGGCTATCGAGCTTACGCTGAAAACGATCGCCAGCACCAGGCTGCCGAATACCATTCGCGTGATCGCAGAATTCATAGACTCCGTTTTCCCGCTCCTCCCCGGAACCGGAGAAGAGCTCCCTCTGACCAGAGTTGGATGCAGAGTCGGAGCGGGGCGTTCGTTCGGCGGAGAAATCCTGCTTCTCCGGGCAGAGCTGCCAACGCGAACCACCGCGCGGCCATCTAAGGCAGTGGATAGGTGTTAGTGGGTAGTGGAAAGAAAGCGACTCTGCATTGTACCGGCTCCGTCGCACCTGACAATTTTCATAGGATTCTATCCACCATCCTCTATCCACTTGCCTTTTGTGGAGGCTGAATGTCTGTTTCCCTACGCTTGATTGGTGTTCCCCTGTTACTGGCGGCGTTGGCGGTGTCGGCGAGTGCCGGCGACGTGCGCATCAGCATACCCAAGCACACCAAACCTACTCCGGTGCAGAAGCTGAACCAGCAGGGTGTGAAAGAAATCGAAAAGCACCATTACAAGAAGGCGAAAGCTCTCTTCTATAAGGCCTATCTGATCGACCCGAATGACCCCTTCACGCTAAACAATCTTGGCTACATTGCCGAACTTGAAGGACAGGCAGACCGGGCTCAGCGCTACTACAGCCTGGCGCAGGAAGAAAATTCAGACGCCGTGGTCTATAAATCCACCGAGCGCGCGGCCGTGGGCCAGCCGGTTGACAAAATCGCCGGCAACGCTGCCGATGCCAAGATGCAGATCAACCGTATCAATGTTTATGCCATCGGCCTGCTACAAAAAGACAAGGCTCCGGAAGCCGATCTGGCGCTGCAAAAGGCCCTGAAGCTCGATCCCAACAACCCGTTTACCCTGAACAATCTTGGCTACGCGCGGGAAAAAGAAGGCGAACTGGAAGACGCTTATAAGTTCTACGTGGAAGCTGCCAATCAGCATTCGGATACGCCGATCGTGGTGACCATGAAGCAGTCTTGGCGCGGCAAAGGTATCAGCCAGATCGCGGCCAGCAACGCCAACAAAGTCCGCAACCTTATGTCCCGAGAGCAGGACGTGCCTGCGCAGGTGGCTCGCCTGAACACCCGCGGCGTGAACGCCATCAACCGCAACGATTACAAGCTGGCGCGGCAGTACTTCGAAAAGGCCTACAAGCTCGATCCCAAAAATGCTTTCGCACTCAATAATATGGGCTACCTGGCCGAACTGGATGGCGACCGGGAAACCGCGGACTTCTATTACGGCAAGGCCCGAGAAGCCGATCAATCGAGCATGAAAGTCGCTTATGCAACCCGCAAGGACGTTGAAGGCCTCAAGTTATCTGCCGTGGCCGGAGATAGTGACGACGCGGTGAATAAGGCGACCGAAGAGGCCGCTGAACTGCGCCGAGCACAAGGCGGACCGGTGGTGCTGCGTTATCGCAACGATCAACCCGTAATGGAGCCGGCTACGCCTCCGAAGCCCCCGGCCGTTACACCGACTCCTTCGGCACCCGAGCCAACTAGCAATGGACTGCTACAGCCACTGCCCGACAACGCCCAGCCTCCGGCAGCGAATCAGCCTCCGGCCAACCAGCCTTCGGGAAATGCGCCTTCGTCGTCCGGACAGCCGGCGAATACTCCTCCGGTCGAAAACAACGGTAATGGGCTCCTGATGCCGCTGCCTGACAACCAGCAACCTCCGGCGACCGAGCAGCCTGGTACAAATTCGCAGCCCAACGTGCCCCGGCCACCTGACAATCAATCGCAGCCGCAGCAGCCGACGGTTCACCGGCCTCCGCAGTCGCAGGAGCAGGCGCCGCAGAATAATGCTCCAGCAAACTCCAACGGTGGACTGCTGATGCCGCTACCCGACAATCAGCAACCAGCGGCGGCGCAGCCTCAGCAGTAGTAGGAAAGCCGCGGGTCGCTGTTCGTTGTCATCCTGAGCGCAGGCGCGCCGACTTTGCGCGCCGGAGTCGAAGGACCCCTACCCTTTTTCGTGGCCACGCCGGATGAGCACACCTGAAGGTGTGCTACAAGCTGCGGAAAGAGCCGAGTA
Source organism: uncultured Acidobacteriaceae bacterium (assembly GCA_963796695.1). Taxonomy (GTDB): domain Bacteria; phylum Acidobacteriota; class Terriglobia; order Terriglobales; family Acidobacteriaceae; genus Bog-257. The sequence goes on from CAWCMU010000006.1 coordinate 64,309, forward strand.
GCAATGCTTATGCCGCCGGCTGAAGCGGGCTCGGATCAATGGACGGAGGGCTTAGACGCTGGCCTAAAGTGTCTGCGTGAGAACCTCTGCCGTCCCTAAGGGACTCATATAATTTTCCACTCTACCCAGCACTCCGCCGTCCCACCCCAATTCGCGCAAATACGGCGCGAATCGGGGACCCCGGTTCGGCTGCGTGCTGGGCTAAGCTGTTCCGCGCCTACGGCGCTGGCTTCTCGGCCGCTGTACTCCAGCGCCAATGCGAAACTCCAGTTCTCACGCAGACCCTGAAGGCCGGCATTACCCGAGCTACAGAAGCGGGATTTTTTCATCAGACTGTTTAGCCAGACTGCCGCGCCGTATGGATCGCAAAATCAGCAATTCCGAACACGGGGGCGGCGGCGCAGTATTGCTGTCCGAACCTTGGGCGGGGAGAGAGCTGAGGCTAAGAGGCAACGTTCACTCACACTAGTTTCGGGGTCCCTGAAGTCTGTTCTTTCGAGCCCAGAGCGAAAGGCGAACCGCGGATTTCTTCACCCCAGATGGTTCAGCGGCCCGGTCCCTTTCCCCAGCGGATAAGCGCTGGCGATGGCTCGCCGAACATACTCTTTCGCGCCTCGGGCGGCCTGGGGCAACCTGTCACCTGACGCTAGCCGGCAGGCCAATGCCGTAGCAAACGCGCAGCCGGTTCCGTGAGTCGAATGCGACTCGATGGGCTCGCCGGGAATGACCTCTTCCCGAAAATCTCCATGATCTTTCTCGCGCGTGCCTGGCGAACAATAACTTAAGTAATCATTGGCCGGTCGCAGGTGGCCACCCGTAATGATTACTGCCTTCGCGCCGAGCCGATGGAGCTCAGCCGCCATCTGCCTGAGCCGAGGTAACTCCAAGTCCCAGTCCGACAATCCCGCGCCGGCTTGGCTTGGCGACTCGGCGCCCGTTGCAGCCAGGATTGCCGCCTCATCGACGTTTGGCGTTACCACATCACACAAACTTAACAGCCGTTTTCGAACAATTTCAATACCGCCGTCGTCCAGCAGCGCCGCCCCTGACGACGACCGGATAACCGGATCCAGCACTACGTTGGGCAGCCGACTCGCCTCGAGGAAGTCCGCGACCACCCCTGCGACCTGGCCCGATCCCAGCATGCCCAGCCGGACGGAGGCTATCTCAAAGTCGTCGGCCAGAGCCGCAAGCGTTCGGGAGACTAGCCCCGATTCCACAGGCTGTACACCGGACACCCCCTGGGTCGACTGAACCGTCAGCGCCGTTATGCAGGTGACCGCGTAGCAGCCGTGAGCCGCGGCGGTCTTGATGTCGGCAGTAATTCCCGCGCCTGACGAAGGATCGTAACCCGCAATACTTAGTACTACCGGCGGCTTACTCATGACCTGGCCTCGCCGCAACCCTGTGGTGCGGTGCGGTTTGCGCCCTTTCCCAGCCTCAAACAAGAGTCACCAACGATGACCACTGCCAACTGTATCCCTAAATAAAAGCAGGAACTTAGATTGCACTGCAACCAACCGCGAGACCACCATTAGCCATCTTAATTTCCAGCGCCTCGCAATCGTCCGGTCCAACGGCAGGAAATCGGCGTCGATTGGTCGGAGGAAGCCAGCCAACTGCGAAAAGCACGATTCGCCTGAGATGTCAAGATTATTTTCAGCGCCACGCATATTCGAGGTTGACTCTTTCTTCCTGCGATGAATAGACTTACTACATCCTGTCAGGAGGACCAACTTAAACGATGAGAGGTGTTTAATGTTACGAGTACTCAGCCCACTAGCGGCGACGTTAGTTCTCGCCACCGCCTTGGGCGCGGCACCCGGTAATAGCACACCGGAATCGCGAAAAGGGATCCCAGGACAGACTCAGGACACTCATCAGCCTAACCCACACCCGGAAAGGTCAGGTGGGGAAGGCTTCGTGGTACGGTCGCATCTTTCAGCATCATCAGACTGCGAGCGGTGAGCCGTACGACATGTTTCAATTTACTGCAGCACATCGCACTTTACCCCTCGGTTCCTGGGTCAAGGTCACGAATCTGAAGAATGACCGGTCGGTCGTTGTCCGCATTAATGATCGCGGACCAGTCGCCCGCAACCGGATTATTGACCTGTCCTACGGTGCGGCCAAGATGCTCGAAATGAGTGGTGTTGACCGCGTACGGTTGGACGTTCTCCAAACCCCTGTATTAGCGGAGAACCTAGGCCTGCAGTAATCTCGTATTCATGGGCTCGATGGTAAACTGGCAGTCGATGCTGGCTAAAGATCGGCTGATTGTGGCGCTCGATGTACCGGGCGCCACCCAGGCTCTCCATCTTGTCGCCTCCCTCGGCGATAGCGTCTCCACCTTTAAAATCGGAAAGCAGCTATTTACCGCCGCCGGTCCGTCGCTGGTGCGCGAGGTCGTCTCCTCCGGCCGTAAAGTCTTCCTGGACCTAAAGTTCCACGACATTCCAAATACCGTCGGCTCGGCCGTGAAGTCCGCCGCCGAGCTGGGCGTGAGCATGCTCACCGTGCATGCCTCCGGCGGCAGCAAGATGCTCAAAGCGGCCGCTGAGGCCGCCGCCCAGTCCTCAGCCCAGCCCATGGTGCTGGCGGTTACGGTGCTCACCAGCCTCACCGACGCCGATCTGCAGGAAATTGGGGTCAACGGCAACGTACTGACCCAGGTCCTGCGCCTGGGAGCGCTAGCCCGAGCCGCAGGCTGCGGCGGGCTGGTCGCTTCGGCCAGGGAAGCAGGAGAGCTACGCCGCGAGCTGGGCGAGGGTTTCGCTATCGTAACCCCGGGAGTCCGGCCCGCAGGAGCTGCGGTGGGTGACCAGGCACGAGTCGTAACACCAGGCGACGCCATCGCCGCCGGAGCCACGCATCTCGTCGTCGGCCGACCGATCATCGAGGCTGCCGATCCGGCGAAAGCAGCCGCCGAGATCGTCGCCGAGATCGAAAAAGCCCCCTCTCGCCGCTAGCGGCGGAAGGGGGCACGAAGTACAGCAGACTACAAACTACAGGCTTACATCAGCTCCTCCACCTTACGGCGCGAAGAAGCTGGAGACCTCCAGAATCGGTAGCCCGATGAGCGCGGCCCGAAGGATAATTCCCTCAGCAAGAATTTGCGTTTCTCCCCTCGGGGCGATGGCTTCCACATCCGTAACAAAGAGAAGTCCACGCACACTTCACCTGTCGTGAGCGGAACATCCTGGCCAGCCGCCACATCATGGATCTATACGGTTGATGGTTCGGGAGCGAGACTGTCGGCGAACTACGGTGGGGTACTCAGATGGTTGAGGAGTCGTTGGACGATGAAACAGGCGACGAAGCGCATCAGCATCAAAGGTTAACTCCGGCTTGAGGGTTACTTTCTGCTTTTGCTAGTGCACCTATCGCGCCATCGCTGCCGCCCGCAGATCTGTTATCCGCAACCCGAACAGCTGATTGCGCTTAATCTTGCTCGCGCAAAATATTCGCCTCGCAGCCTAAGCCTAACTCATCCGTAAAGTGCCTATCCGATGCGATAGACAGTAGCCTGACGGATAGTTAAAACGGGATGGATGGGCCGCGGTGGCGCCAACAATCGAAATCCTCACCCGATGTTGGCGATCGGGTGAGGATTTGGAACTACTCATCCCCGTGAAACTCCGGGAAGAGATCCACAGGCTTTCTGGCTACGGCGCAAAGTAACTGGAGATGTCCAGGATCAATTGCGTCAGCCCGTTGGCATAGGCGTCGATAGAGCCGTTTGAGGTTCCGACGATGGCCATGTTCGAGGTGATCGCCCCGTCCTTGGCATTCAGCGTCGAGGCGTTAGGCAGCTGTTGGCCGTCCGGCCACAGCGTCAGGTATCCGAGTGGGCCAGGAGGCACCACCGTCGCATTGAACACGTACGCTGCCGCATTGCTGGGCGGGGTACAGTCACTGCCTTCCACATTCACCGTCATTTCGCCCTGGAAAGGCTGACCACTGCCTACTGTGCGGGTATCGAGCACGCGGCAAGGCGCAGAAGGATACAGCGACAATCCTCCCGTTCCCGGCGCCGCAAAGTAGCCGTTGATGTCGATCAACATGTCCGTGCTGTCGTTCGGGTATACCGCAATTCCTCCTTCCGTCCCCACCGGAACGATAGCGGCATTGGCTACGATCGTTCCCGTCGGTGTTATTCAGGGTGGAGACATCAGGCCGATCGCTGCCCTCCGGCCACACGGTCAGGAAGCCCAGCCGCTGACCCGTCAGGATTCGGCACCGCCGTGACATTGAAGGAGTACGCCTTAATGTCTGGGCCTTGAGGAATGCAGGAGCTCTCCGTCACCGGGAAGTTACGCACCGTATCGGCGAGCAGGGCAGGACCGCCCAAATCGCCAGGGGCGTTTCGGGTATCAACTACGCGGCACGGGTTCATGGGATAGAACGCCAGCGTGGAGCCGCTCGGCGGTGTGAAGTATCCATTGATATCAATGATTACCTGCGTCGTGTTATTGGCAAATACCCTGACCTGGCCTTGGTAGCCAGCCGGCACAATCGCGGCATTGGCTTTGATGCGCCCATCCAAAGAGTTCAGGGTCGAAACCTGGGGTTGCAGCTCGCCGGTTGGCCAGATGGTGAGGAAGCCTAAGCGACTGTCAGGCACGACGGTCACGTTGAACGAATACGCAGTGGCGGTCGACGGGATATTACAGTCACTGGCGGGTATTGGAAAGTCGCGGTAGGAGCCACCGGAGATCGGCGGTCCGCCAAACGGGCCGTTAGCATTGCGCGTGTCCACCACGCGACAAGGAGTCGACGGCGACAAATTGACTGGCGTCGGAAGACGAGCCGCCCACCACCGAAACCGTGTTGTCATTGGAGTTGATGACGTAAATCCGGTTCGTGACTGGGTTCACCACAGCCGAAGCGGGTCCGCCGCCGACGCCGAGGAGTGGTTTTCCCATGCGATATACCGTCGATGGTGGTGAGCGTGTTGTCGCCGTTGTTGGTGACATAAATCTTGTAGGTGTCGGGATTGACCTCAGCATCGGCAGGGGACGCACCCACACGCTAGCGTGGTGGTGTTGAGGGTTACAGCCGTTGATAAAGGTGACGGTATTGTCCGTGCTATTGGTCATGTAGATTTCGTTGGACACCGATTGACGGCCATTCCGGTGGTGCCGTGCCCGGCAGAGACGACACTCGTGCCCAGGGTAACGCCATCGACAGCCGTAATTGTGCCGATGGTGTTGGCATTGCCGTTGGTGATGCAGGAGGGGTCAGTACCGCAAGAGTTTCCAACGTAGATCTTGTTAGTGACCTCGTTCAACAGGATGACGCTGGGCAATTGCTCCAGACCGACCGTACCCGTCACGGTGTTGGTGTTCCCGTCGATCACGCTCATGGAGCCATTGATTCCGCTTCCATCGGCAACACAATCGTGCGGATCGGTAGCGCACCGGTTAACCGCGTAGATTTTGTTGGTGACTTGATTGACCGCAGTCAGGATCGGCCCGTATTGCACGGTAATCGTGGCAATGACTTGATCGGCGTTTCCATCAATGACGCTGACCGTATTCCCTGTCCGATTTCCGTAATTGGCAATGTAGATTCGGTTCGTCAGAGGATTTACGTCGGCCCCAATAGGATGGGGGCCAACCGGGAGCGTTTTGATTACCTGGTTCGTTGCTCCATTGATGATCGTCACCGTCCCATCAGCCCGGTTGGTCACGTAAAGCTTGTTCGTCACGTTGTTCATCACCATGAACTGGGGGTTGTTGCCGACCGGTATGTTGGTGGTGTGATTGGTAACCCCGTCGATCACCGTGATACTGCCGGGGCTACCGCAGTTGGGATCGGTGCCGCAAATATTCTCGACGTAGATTTTGTTGGTTACCGGGTTGAAGATGAGATAGCCAGGTGCTATTCCTACCGGCACTGTAGCAAGGAGGGTCTGTGCGGCGGCCGGGAGGGCCACTACGGTCAAAGTGAAAGCAAAGAGCAACAACTGGAAGCGTCGCATCATGATCTCTTAGTTCCTCGCTCGACTACCGGGAGTCGTGCGCGTCAGTGCCTGGGAGGCAGGGTTAATCGGAGCCGGCTAAACACTCCTGTGCTGGATGTAAGTCACCTTCAGGCGGCCACGGCCCCACATACCGTGGCTACCCAGCTCTGAGGCCAAGTCGCATCGCGACGTCAGAGCAGAAGTGTCTGGAGAGCTGTCAAAATCTGGCTTATACTTGTTCACTTACCTTGAACGGGCAAGGGACATAAAGGGACATTTCGGGACAATTGCCTACTATGTCGCCGACTTCCGAGGTTCAAAGGCCAAATCGTCGGCTGAATCGCCGGTTGGACTCGTGGAAGGAGATTGCTGCCTTCTTCGATCGCGACGAGCGCACAGTCAAGCGCTGGGAGAAAGAACGAGCGCTTCCGGTGCATCGGCTGCCCGGAGGCTCTCGCGCCAGAGTCTTCGCCTTCACCGAGGAACTGTCCCGCTGGATGCATTCCCAGGATGTGGGCGCCGGCGAGGTGCTTCCGGCTGAAGCCAGCGAGCCCAAGGGCGAATCGGTAGTTGAGCCGCCCGCGCCACCTCTGTCTCCGGAACTTCCGGACGAAACCGTCGTTCCCGCCAGGACTCCGACCAATGCAAAGAATTCATGGGTAATAGCCGGCGGCGTCATGCTTATTTTGGTGACGCTGGGGATCGCGATGGCTGGCCGCCGTCAAAGAACCTCTGCGGGCACCGGGAAAG
>CAWCMU010000007.1:0-175524 GCA_963796695.1 uncultured Acidobacteriaceae bacterium
GCGCCTCTGCGCGTTCGCGCGCAAGGCGCAAGTGATCCCAAGTACAGCCGAGCCTTTGCGCCAGCGCTTCAATTCGAGGGTGTCGGCGGGCATACCCGATGTCCAGTTGCTCTACGATCATCACAATCTTCTCAGTTTACGACGGCCAGTTGGAATCTGCCCGTCATTTGTATCTTTGTCAACCTCACCGATCAAGTGTCCCCACTGGTGCGGCCTCCACTGGCTCTTTATGTATAGCTTCGTGGCTAGGGCAGTCCGCCTAGATGGGCGACCTGTTTTCATTGGCTTGGGAGAGGGTTAACGGGACCCCTTTGTGGCTATTGGGAGTACAGGCATCGCGGAGGATCTTCGATACCAGACCTCGGCTACAACGGTGGGCCTTGGCGATGTGGGTCCGGACAGTCCTCGCTGGCGATCGCGTAGGACAGCGGGGCGGTCGATGTTGAGGGGTGGCGACCGATATGGGTCCTTCGAGTTCGCCCGTCGGTACCGGCGCGGATCGCTCGACGATCAGACTGCGTTCCAGTTCGGCAATCGCACCGATAATCACGACCACCGCGCGGGCCAAAGGGCCGGTAGTGTCGAGTTGTTCACGAAAGCTGACGAACTCGATGCCCAGGTGGTTGAGTTCATCCAGGACTTCCAGGAAGTGGCGGACGGAGCGGGCCAGCCGGTCGCTGGCCCACACGAGAAGGACATCGAAGCGATGACGGCGGGCATCGGCCATCATCTGGTCCAGATCTGGTCGGCGGGAACGGGTACCAGTGATGCGATCGGTGTAGCACTGCACAATCTCCAAGCCACGCTGCTGGGCCATGACTTCGAGATCGTGCAGCTGCGTCTCCGGGTGTTGGTCGATGCTGGAAACTCGCAGGTAAAGTGCCGCACGTTTCATGGCTGCAACTCCCCGAACAGTCCTTCTTCTTCGGACCACTGCTTGAGGTCCTCTAACTGGGTTGTCACCCAGGCTGAATCGACAGTTGCATGCTCAGACTGCGGGCGTCTTGTAGACGCTGTGCCAGGTTCTGCATGCAACGATCAAGATGACGTTCGCAGAGCAGCATCTCCTGGTTGCAGAGCGTCCGATGCAACTCGCGCAACTGCGATAGATCAGGCTCTTCGACGGCCAGGTGCATCCGCCAGAAAACAGCAGGTACTCGTAGCGCTGTTCAGGCGTCGCGGTGGGGGTTCTGGAACGTTGAGCGCTCATGCTTGGGCGCCTTTCGCGGCGATGGCGTTGGCTATTTCGGCGAACAGTGGCTCACCAAAGATCTCCTGGAAAAGGGCCGGCTTTCCTTCCATTGCTGCCATCAGGCAGAAGTAAGTGTGATGGGTTTGAAGAGCGTTGGCCAACTGCGTCACCCTGTAGAGGTCGAGGCGCCGATGGCCAGATTCAATCAGGCTGATAAAGCTGGGGCTGACCTCGATCAGGTCGGGCAACTGCTGGTGTGTGAGCTGCAGTTGTTGACGACGGCGGCGGATGTAGCGGGATAGGCAGCCTTCAAAAGGTCCAGGCATAGGGTGAGTCTCCTTGATGGGAGGGCCACGCCGATCGGCGAGGACAAGACGCCACCTCCGGTGTGCAGGAGGGAAGGGCGGTCCAGAATACAATATATCACTGATATATTGATTACTCCCATCATACCAGGACTTGGATAGGGGCCAATGGGTCAACTTCGATCAGGTTCCGGCGTCTCCGGTTCCATTGATCAGCTGGACAGTCTGCCTGTCTCGGAAGTCTCTTCCCTCAAGGAAGCCGCCCTTCCCTGGTACACAGATCAGATCCTGCCCTTCGATGTGACCCTGGCCGGCACCAACGAAATGGGCGCCGCTACCGCCATGAGAATCTTGGCAAATGCTGCTGGATGCAGGCTGGCCCGGCAAATCTGACTTGAAAATTCTCTGTGGAGGAGAAGCCCTGCACCAGGATCTGGCTGAGCGGTTGTTGCAGTCCGGTCGCGAGTTGTGGAACATGTATGGCCCAACGGAAACGACCATATGGTCATTGGTCGAACGAGTTAAAGATGTATCGCAGGCCATTTTGATCGGCAGGCCGATTGCCAATACTGATGTGTTCATCTGCGACAAGGGGGGGCAGCCGGTTCCGGTCGGTGTGCGGGGCGAATTGATAATTGGAGGAGACGGGGTGGCACACGGCTATCATAACCGGCCCAACCTTACTCTGGAAAAATTCATCTCCTCGCCGTTCTCTCAGGGCGCAGCGCGTTTATACAAAACGGGCGACCTCGCGAGGTATCACCCCGACGGCCGCATTGAATGCCTTGGCCGTATTGATTCTCAAGTTAAAGTTCGAGGCTTCCGCATCGAACTGGGAGAAATTGAGTCCGTACTCGCCGAACAACCGGCAATCGCTCAAAACGTTGTTGTGCTCCGCGAAGACAGCCCCGGCGACAAGCGAATTGTGGCCTACGTGGTACCCGCGGTGGGAGCTGCCTTCGATCTGGCTGCCACAAAACATCGTCTGCGCGAGTTGCTGCCCGACTACATGGTGCCCTCCGATTTTGTGGCCTTGCCGTCGTTGCCATTGACGCCTAACAAAAAGGTGGATCGCCGCTCGTTACCGGCACCCGTTCGGGATGGCGCCTTCCCCGACTCCAGCTACGTTGCCCCTCGCTCACCCGTCGAGGAAACGCTATGTCGCATGTGGGCTGAAATCCTTGGACTGTCGCGTGTGGGCATCCACGATGACTTCTTTGAACTTGGGGGCCATTCGCTGCTCGCGGTCCGCCTGTTGGCGCGTATTCTCGAGAGCTGGCCGTATCAGCAGTTGACCATAGCGGCGTTTTTGCAGTCGCCAACTGTGGCAGAGTTCGCAGCCCTCTTGCAATCCGGCAAACAAATTTCCACTGCCTGCGTGATTGCGTTCCGGAAATCAGGAACGCGACCGCCATTTTTTTGCCTGCCTGGAGCGGGAGGCAATGTGGTCAGCCTTCGTCCGCTGGCTCTCAGCATTTCAAAAGATCAGCCGTTTTACTGCCTGCAGGCTAAGCGACTGGATGGTAGCGACCCGTTCAAAACGGTGGAACAAGCCGCGACCTTCTACTTGGATGAAATTCGAACCGTTCAACCGCACGGCCCTTACTTCCTGGGTGGCGCTTGCTTTGGCGGGCTAGTCGCGTTCGAAATGGCGCGAATGCTTCGAGAGCAGAACCAGAAAATCGGATTGCTGGCTTTAATTGATACCTACAATTTTGCCTTTGGCAGGACGTTGGCCAAACCGCAGTTGATCTTCGCCAATGCCCGATTCTTTTTGCGTCGCATTCATCATCATTTCGAGAGCCTGAAAACTGTCCCGTGGAAGAAACGCATGTCCTACCTGGCGGCGAGAATGCAAGCTATTCGCTATTACATCTCGGACCTGCTCTCCGTTGCCAAGGGTGGCTCCCGCAACCAACTACCCGCCGGAGGTCTTCCGGTTGAGATCGGCCAGGAAGCCGGACTTATGCAGAACGCCCTGAATCGCGCAACCCAGGCCAGTCTGGAGGCGGCCCGCGTCTACATGCCGAAACACTATGACGGAGAAATCGTCTTATTTAAGGCCTCGGATCGCATTATCGAACCCTACCAGGACGACGCCTTAGGCTGGCGGCCTTTTGCTGACCACGTGGAGGTCAACGAAATTGAGGGCACGCATACTAACATTGCGTCCCCACCCCGCGTCCACGCAATCTCTAGCCGTATCGAGGCGGCAATCGAGTCATACTCCGCCAGCCGTGACCCCAGCGTTGCCGCACTTCCAATCAAACTGCAAGTGTCTCGGTGACGTTTCGGCACTCGTGGACCACGACTCTGCGACGCGCATTGCTGTAGGCAACCGCTCCGACATAGCTTTCGCCTGGACTGAAGTCTTGCACTCTCCATTCAACCCCATCACTGTGACCTGTTCTTACCGGGAAGGGACCAATACTCTGGGGCGACATGGGAACCGAAAAGCTGCTTAAAGGCAGCGAAATTCCTGTGCCGCATCCTTTGACGTACGCTTCCTCACGCGTCCAGGCACGCAAAAACGCTACTATTCGGCTCTCTTCAGAAATCTCACCGAAGGCCCGTAATTCCTCGAACGAGAAAAAACGTTCAACGATCAGATTAATTTCATCTATCCGCCGGATTGGCTCGATATCGACCCCCACCTCGCAGCCGGCGCTGATTGCGACCACCGCCATCCTTCCCGCATGCGATAGGCTAAAGCGATGCGGCCACACTTTGCCTGCCAGCTTTGGCTTTCCGTCTTTTTCGTAGGCTAGCTCTACATGGTCGCCGGGAATCCCCAGGAAATGCGAAAGCAATTTTCTCAGGAAGCTTCGGGACAACGAAAACCGATTGCGCGATCCGCGATTCAGATAACGGAGCGCTCTCTCTCGCTCGACCTGAGGCAAGAGCGACTCGGCTTGCTCGACCGCAGACTCGGGTGCTTGCAGGTCAACTGGCCAAATGTGAACCTGTTGCTCTAAGTCCGACTGGCCTATGGTTACCCGCCATGCCGTCACGTTTGATCCTCTGGACCGCCTACTTCGAGCTTATTTGCAATGTGCTCATCGGTGGTCGTGGCCTCCCCTAGGCCGGGTCCCCAGTCGTCACCCCAGCCGCCCAGCCCCACGGGAACATCAACAACATGTTCAAGAGGTTTCCGCCAAAACCCGGCTCATAGCAAACCCAGATCCGACGTTGGAAATCCTCTTCTGCCACATTCGGCACCAGATTCGAAGCACGATCTTTAGTTTGCGCCTAGCGACACCCGAACGGCCAATCCCTAGCCGCTAGGTGCAGCGGTAGCCAATAAGGCTTTTGTCACCTTTGAAGCCAGCTCCGTCGTGTGTCGCAGACTCAGGCCTCAAGCCGTGCTCTCAACCGGAAGAAGAAGGTGCCTAGGCGTTCAGGAATGGGGCAGAAGAACAGTCGAAAGATCTTTTCGAGCCGCGAGGAAAGAGAGCACGGCAGCTTCCGCCCTCAACCGAACCGCATCGGAGTACGCTCTGAGCCAGCGATGGCCGCGACCAAACTCACCTACGGCGTCTTGTTGCAAAATAGACTCGGATTCCTGCTGACGCGTTTCGGCGAAGCGTTGCCGCTGCTGGGCTGCCGCGCTCAGGAACCTTCGCGTCGACTTGAGGCCATCGTCCATGACTGCCGCTACGTACGCCACTCGAAGGATGGCCTCAAATTCGCGCGGAACCGTCTCTAAAAGTTTTCGCCATGATCCCTGCAGCAAAGATCGGCCAGCCGATGTGGCTGAATAACGTTTGCTACGTCTCGGGCCAGGCCTGCTGCGGAGCAGGCCGTCCTCTTCCAACCGGGCCAGTAAAGGAAGGGTGGCACCTACGCTCAATTCAGCAAACCGGTTCAGATCGTAAGCGGTATCAAGACCGTGTTCAACAGCCGCGAGGACGAAGATCTCGAGATTGGTTCTTCCGCCCGACACTCGGGAGGCCGATTTCCGCCCCGGTCTTGCCATCGCAAGTAGGGTATCACCGGCACAAGGGGCAAACGAATGCCTACTCAGATTCCCGCACGACGGGAAAAGCAGCCGGCTAAGAGCTTGAGAATCGCCGCACTAGTTCGGCTGGTAGCTGGAAAGTTATTGAAACCCTTGCTCTTGGCTGATATCTTCTGCCGCGATGCAAAAGTCACAGGCCGAAATCGACGGAATCACACTCCTGCAACTCGGGCTCGACGAATTGTTCAAGAAGACCGCTGTCGATTGCGCCACAAAGATGATGCAGTATTGGGACTCTCCGCCCGAGATAGGAGCCGATGGCACAGCTTACATGTCATCCGGTGGAGATTCAATCGTCGTCAATGCCGTAGGCGATTGGCGCGAGAAATCTCTCGACCGTATCACCGAGGGTTTTCATTGCCTGCTCCAGGCCACACCGCGTTCATTGAGCAGCCGAGCGGCGCGGGATCGCGCTGCGGAACTGACATGGGAAGCCATCGATCGAGTTTACGGTTGGGTCGATGGCAGGCTGAAGACGGGAAGGTTCAGAGAATGGTTTATGGAGGCGGGTGCCCAATCGCTGGATGCCCGCAACACACCCATGGACTTCGATCTACCACTGATGCATGGGGAATGCAAAGTGAACAAACGAACATACGTCCAGCTCAGCTGTGATTCCAGGCGCATGTTCGAAAATCGGCTCGCGGCACTCAGGCTCGGAAGCCTTTTGCCTGTCACCGCGCCCTCGGAGCCGCAACAGGGTGATTCAATCAACGCCGAGCTTGTGGACACCGCGGTACCGGGCTTGAGGCATCCCTGGTATTACGAGGACGGGATGGGCGACAGAAGGGCTACCATCAACATTCCGAAGCGCGGCAAGCTCGTAGACGACCTCAAGAAGGAAATACGTCAATATCGAGGGCAGTTGGATGAGCTGTCTTCTCATCCAACTGCCATTGCGAACAGATGGCCTGAGTGCATAACGTTCAACATTTACGCACGAGCAACGGATAACAGGCGCCGGATATTCAAAGGCTGCATCACTGATGGCAAATACGAACAGCTGGCCTATGAATTGGCAGCAGATGTAGCTCCAGTGGGTGTCCAGGCCATGAAGAAAGCCTGGAGTGAGTACCGCAGACAGCGGGGCGACAAAAAGAGTTCGCGGAACAAAGACGCAGCAGGGATTTCCCAAGACCCAGGCGCCGGGCAAAAGTCGGCTGGGGAGCCACAAAAATCTTAGGCGTGGATAATTTCTCCGTCCTACCACCCTCCTTTTATCGCCCTGTATCCACCTCTATCTCTTAAGCTCGCCTGAGATCGAGTTAATCGATCACGCCGATGCGCTGCAGCCGTTGTTGCGGATTCGGTAGGAGGAGTTTACGGGTTTACTTTGCCGGGACCGCCGCGTTATTCACAATCAGCGGGGCGCTGCGGGTTTGGACATAGCGGAATCTGTAAAGACAAAGACATGAAAGATCAAATTACAGCAGTGAGCCAAGTTGTCACCGCCTCGATGGAGGAAATCATTGATGCGGCGGAGCTCGCCAGGCGGCTCGGTGTGCCGAAATCATGGGTCGAAGAGAAGGTTCGAAGCAGGACCATGGACAAAATCCCGCACTACAAGTTCGGCAAATATACCCGCTTCGCCTGGAGCAGCCCGGAGTTGGCGGAATGGCTGCGCGGGCGTATGGTGGTCGTCAACAGCACGGTGGAACGGGCTTACATCAAGGAGAAGACCAGATGAAAGCTCGGCAACACCAAAATGGATACGTTTTTCAGCATGGCAAGTGGTGGTACCTGCGGTACCGTGTTCTTGAGATGCAGACCGACGGCAGCTTCAAGAACGCCCAGAAGTGCACGAAGCTTGTGCTGTTTGGAGGACAGTATCGCTCGAAACGCGCAGTCAAGCCGCTGGCGCAGGACTTCTTGGCACCCTACAACACCAACAGCGCGTCGCTGCTCAGCACCCTGACGCTTAACCATTGGATGGAAAAGCATTACCTGCCCATGATCAAAGATGGCCGGAAACGCAGCGTGTACCCGGACTACTTTAACAAGTGGAACAGGTACATCCGTCCGAACGGCGACATTCCGATGCGTGAGTTCCGGACATCCCATGCCCAGACAATGCTTCGAATGATCGTGGCGTCGCAAGACCTTTCGCGGACGACACTGCAGCACATCAAGAGCCTCTTGTCGGGTGCGTTCACGTACGCGATTCGCCAAGATGTACTCAACGGGAGCAACCCGGTGCGGTATGCCGAGCTGCCCCGGGTCCGTGGCCCCAAAGAAACGTACGCCTACACGCTGGAGGAGATCCTAGCAAGGCTGAACGTCCTCCAGGGCAGGGCGCGCGCTGTTATGGCCGTAGCATCATTTGCCGGTCTTCGGGACTCGGAGCTGCGTGGGCTGCGCTGGGGGGACTACGACAACAAGCAAGTGTCGATAGAGCGGGCGGTCTGGCGCGGCACGATCGACGATACAAAAACCGAGGCGAGCAAAGCTCCGGTGCCGGTCCTTGAGATTTTGGCCGGGTACCTGGATGCGTATCGTCTTTCGCTGGGAACCCGGGCCAGCGGGTTCATGTTCGCGACCAGCAAGGGCACTCCAATGGACTTGCAGATGTTCGCGCAGAGGGCGGTTAGGCCTGCCCTGGAAGCTGCCGGTCTCAAATGGCACGGCTATCACGCGTGCAGACGGGGCTTGGCCACCAACCTCAAACGCTTGGGTGTTTCTGACAACGTGATCAAGAACATCTTGCGTCACTCCAGTGTCGAAGTGACGCGGCGCAGCTACATCAAGATGGTGGATCCCGATTCCATTGAGGCGATGGAAAAACTGCAGTGTGCAACAGCTGTGCAACAGTTGGCATTATCGCGGCAGGGGGACGAAGAAAAGAAGGCCGCCGACGCGGCGGAAGTATCAGAGAATACGCAAGTTGTTGGAACTGGCGGAGAGGGGGGGATTCGAACCCCCGATACAGCTTTTGACCGTATAACGGTTTAGCAAACCGCCGCCTTCAGCCACTCGGCCACCTCTCCGACTTTGGGCGGGTGCGCAAACGCGCTGCTCTTGCGAGCCTCATGATTATAGCAGTGATCGCGGATTACGCCAGCAGCATCGGCGAATGTTGACGGGACGCCGGTACACGCGGTCAGTTCGCCGCCCGACATCGCCAACGGCAATATAATTTCGCACTGACGCCAGGCTCTCACTGTCGACTGGGACCTAACGGAAAGTCGGCACAAGTGCGTAGCCGGTTGAGCGGCATCTCAGCGCTGCGTCCACTCTGCTGCAATAGATAAGGGCTTTTAGCCCCGGAGAGGAATCGCAGACCGGATCAGAATTTCCTGCGCGGTTACGGCTCGGTCAGGACGGTGTGGAAGGGATCGAGCACCACCTGCTTCACATCGGCGGGAGCCGGCAAGCTAAAGTGCGTTTCTGCGCCCTCAGCAAAGACGCGCCCAAGATAAATCTGCTTGTCGCCGGCGACGCCGTACACGGGAACGCTGGTTACCAGATCAAACGGCGCGGAGTTCTGATGAATCGATCCGCTCACAGTTTGTTCGTGCGCTGCGGCTGCGCGCGAGCCGGCGGCGCCCGCGCGTGCGTGGCTGAATCGTGCGCCGGTTAGTTCAAGTTGCGGGAAGGCGGTGCCGTTCACCCAGCCGTCGAAGAACCAATCCAGCGACTGGCGATTTTCAAACCACAGCGAGCGCGGCAACAACTCCTCGACCGACTGCTCGAAGTCGGTGTTAGTAATTTCTTTGCCCTGATAGCGAACGACCAAATTACGCAGCAGCGCGAGAAACAAGGTGTCGTTGCCATTGGGCTGGGCCGGCGTGCGCGAGGCGTCGCGCAGCATCCAGCGCAGCATGTGAATCAGCCAAGTGCCGCGGCCGTAGGTAATGACCTCGTAGCCATTGGGAAAATGCGACGACGACAGGCGGCTGCCGAGCGTGACCGGGCCGGCTTCCACAATACGGCGTCCTTCACGCGACCTGCTCGCCAGAATCTGGCGATAGTTTTCCAGCGTCAGCTGCACGTCCGCAGGTTGCGAACGCTCCAGCAGCAGCAGCGAGCAGTAATTCGCCAGCGCCTCCAGCAGCCACTGCTCGTGATAACTGGCCCACGAAACTTTGTCGCCGTACCACTGGTGCGCCAGCTCATGCGGCATCATCACCTCGCTGTAGATGATGGCGTCGGCCTGCGACAAATTCATGGCACGCAGTTGTTCCGGCTGCAAATACGCGTAGCTGGAAAGAAAGATGAGGCCGGGCCAGCCCTGACTTTCGGCGCTGGGATTTTCGGTGAGCGACAGGGTGCTGAAGGCATAGGGGCCCAGCATCTGCGAGAGCGATGACAGCGTGGTTGCAGCGCGCTCGGCCAGGGACTGTCCCGTGCCGGCGGGATTTTGCAACGGCGGCGGAAAAGGCACGGGCTCAACCGTTCCCGGCGCGTGCGGCGACAGCAGCGGCGACGAAGTGTTGGCGGCATTGGGCGCCGATCTTTGATATTCCGTGCCTCGCGCTGCGTAGGCATCTACCACAATGTCAGATGCCGTTTTGACGCTGCTGAGAACGTACTCGCCCAGGTTGAATCCCGCGATTGGAATTGGCTGCTCGCTGACCCAATGTCCCACAAAGCCGCCGCCTTCCCGTTCCAACGAGACGCGCTTGCCGGTCGCCACCAGAGTCCAGGGTTGTGGAAAGCGGAAAGTCAAATCGTAATTCGCCATGGCGATGCCGCGGTTGGGATACCAGGTGCCGCGTGCGCCCACGTACAGCAGCCCGCCTCCGGCATCGGACAGCACCGATCCGGAATAGCTGAAGCGCAGCGCAAAGTGCGCGCCCGGTTGCAGTGGCTGCGGGAACACGACTGCGATGGTGTCGTTGCCGCGGCGCGAGAGCTCGCTGCCCTCGAGCGCTTCATTCTGGATAAACTCCAGCGGCTTGCCTTCGTACTCCACCTGCTTCACTTGCAGATAGCGCGACAACTCGAAGAGCACGACCCGCGAGCCGCCCTCCTTCACCTCGACGTCGAGGGTGGCATCGGCCGCCAGGTTATGCGATGTATCGAGCGTGCCGTTGATGGTGTATTTGCTGATGGCAAGCAGGTGGGGCGTCCACAGCGGACCGGTAGGACCGCCGAATCGGGTATCCGACAGCGGCGTCTTGCGCAGCGACCGCATGGGAAAATTCATCCACAGGTCGTAATACACTTCGTTGTCGTGCGAGCCGGCGTTGCCCACCACGATCTGCTCCGGGCTGCGTGTATCGAAGACGACGTCGAAAACGCCGTAACGTTCTCCGGCAACCCGCGCGTGGAAGAAGCGGTCGGGAATGGGCGGCGGCTCACCTGGCGCGGCGGTTGGCGGGGTACTGGTGAACGAGATGCACAGCCGCATGGCGTCCATGGCAGCCAGCGATTGCGCTTTGGCATCGTTGCGCGCAATGAAATCAGCGGCGTCATCCGGCGGACGCAGATATGGTTGCAGGTCCTTCGCGGTATCGTCGTTGAAGCGCAGGTAGGCTGACGAAAAACGTTCCTCCAGCACACCGGCATTAATAAAGAGGCCGAGCGAAGCGCGTTCCATGCGATCCGGGGGACGAATCAGCACCTCGCCATCGCCTTCGAAGTACGCTCCGGTCACGTGGCCATCCACGGCCCGGGTGAAGGCGATGGTGCCGTCGGTCAGCCACAGATGAACGTCTTCGCGATCGATTTCGGCTTCGCGAATTTTGTAAACCCGTTGCGGATCCAGGCCTACGGTGCGCACCGCGTGATACAGCGGCAGAACCGGACCGGACATCGTGAGGGAGGGCGAAGCGTTTTCCTGCGACGGCGCAGAAACGGGATGCAGAGCGGCTTGGGTCTGCGCCGAGGCGCCGAGGCAGCCGAGCGCGAGCAGCGCAGCGGCAAAATATCGCGCGGCCGAGATGGCCAAAGATGGCATAAGTCCCTCTCAAGGATGCTACGACGGAGGGGCGGTTGTCATCTGTGATGGGATGAACCGCGGGTTTTGCACGAGGGCCGGCACAAGCCGCTGTTCGCGGTTCGCCTTTCGCTAGTAACTCTTCGTCGACTTGTCATCCTGAGCGCAGCATTCGCGCCCTTTGCGAATGCGGAGCCGAAGGACCTGCCGTCTGTGGCGATGGCCTGCTGCTCTCGGGGACGTCATAAACAGCAGATCCCTCGTCAGCCTGAAGGCTTCCTCGGGATGACAATCTAATGATGGCGGCCAAGGCGTGTTAACCCAACGCCCTTCAAACCGCTTGCTTCGCGGCTAAAGTGCAGAGAGACTTTGCATGCGTGGGGCTACGATCCTGGTCGAAAAGTGAAAAGGAAAAAGCGAAGAGCGGAACGCCCTATCCCGCTTCGCGGCGATCCACCAGCCATCGCCGCCCGGATTTCTTGAAGTGATAGTTAATCCTGCTGTGCACCGGGGGAATTTGATTCTGCCCCTTGATGACGTAGGTGATGCTCTCGCTGCAGGTCCACTGCGCGCTGTCGCCGGAGATCGCGGGCGCGCCCGTGCAATCGTCGTTCAATTGCAGTGAGGTCAGTCCGCCGAACGTGGTGCGCATCGCGTCGGCCTGCGTCTGGCTCAAGCTGGGCCATTCCTGGCGGATCGCCTTGACGTCCATCGAGTCATACGCTCCCTTAAAGCGCGCCAGGGTTTCGCGGATGCCTTGCACGTCGGCCTCAGAAGTCTTCGGCTCGACCGTGACCAGCGCTTTGGAAGTCGTGCTGCCGCCGAATCCCTTCGCGGTCAACACGTATGTTGTGGTTTGGGTGGGCGAGACATCGTGCGAGCCGCTCGGCGCAACATCGCCAATGCCGGGATCGATATGAACGTCGGTCGCGTTTTGCGAAGACCACTTCAGGGTCACCATCTGACCTTCGTTGATCTTCGATTGGCTGGCACTGAATGACGCCGTGGGCCCAACCGGCTTCAACTCCGCTACCAGAAACGTCTTGGCGCTGGCCTTCGCGCTCACGCTCGAGGAGTAAGGCTCGTATCCGCTCAGGCTTACCTGCACGGTGTGGCTGCCCGGGCTGACTTTCACCGGGAAGGTGCCGTTGGTGTCCACCGTGCCGGAGACTTCACCGTCGATACGAATCTCAGCTCCGGGATGCGACTTGATCGCCAGATACGTGGCTGCCGGCGTCGCAACCGGGTTGTCTGACACTGTCAGACTAAAGGTGAGCTGATTATTTTCCTTGGCGACGATGTCGGCCTGCTGCTCCGCCGAATCCTTATAGCCGGCCTTCTTGAGCTGGACCTTGTAGCTGCCGGGCTTCAGCTCCATCTTCAGCGGCTGTTTGGGGCGCTCGGTAAAGCCTTTGAGCTGCCCGTCCACCAGGATGTCGGCGCCGGCAACATTGGTTTCGACGGTGAGCGTTCCCAACTCAACCGGCTTCGGCGGTGGAGGTGGTAACACGTTCATCTCCGCAACCACCCTTTCTTGCTCGCCCGGACTGACGGTGATGCTGGTGGAGTACGGTTCGTAGCCTGGCAACGTCAGCTGCACCGCATGTTCGCCGGGAGGAACATTGATGGCGACGGTGCCGTCGGAGGTGACCGTGCCGGATGCCTTGCCGTCCACCAGCACCTGCGCTCCGGGATTAGCCTTAATGTTGAGGAACGAGGCCGGTGGAGCGCGATGCGTGGTCTGCCACCAGAAAGCCACCGCAACCGCGATCAGAATTGCGGCGCAGGCCGCGGCGCTCGCGATGAATCCTCTCTTGCTGCCGGCTGGCGTTGCGGTCGAAGGTGGAGGCGGCGGTAGCGGCGGAGGCGGTGGCGCAACCGACGGCGTGCTCGCCGGAGCAGGGACCGGAGTCGATCCGGGCGCAGGCGCGGCAATCGTCTCGGTGGAAACCGAACCGTCATCGGTGATGACGAACTTGTGCGACGAAGCTTGCGAGTCCCGCTTCAGACGCTGAAGATCGCAACGCAAATCGGTCGCGGTCTGGTAGCGAAGCTTGCGGTCTTTTTCCAGCGCCTTATTAATGATGGATTGCAGCTCCGACGGAATCGACGGATTGATGCGCGCAGCAGGCGGCGGAATCTTGTGCAGGATGGCATCCACGGTTCCCGCGGAAGTATTGCCGGTGAAGGCTTGCCGGCCAGTCGCCATCTGGTAAAGCACCGCCCCGAAGGAGAACAGATCGGTGCGCGCGTCGAGCCCCTCGCCCAGCGCCTGTTCCGGCGACATGTAGGCGACGGTGCCGACTGCCGCTCCCGGCGTGGTCAGTTGCTCCACCGCGACGGCTGTGGCGGCTGTCGCATCCACTACCACAGTGTCAGACATGCCGTGCGGATCGACAGCTAACTTGGCCAGCCCGAAGTCCAGCAGCTTCACGTAGCCGTGCGTAGTAACAAAAATGTTTGCCGGCTTGATGTCGCGGTGGATGATGTCTTCCGAGTGCGCCGCCTCCAGGCCGTTAACGATCTGGATGGCGTAGTCGAGCAACTCGTCACTCTTCAGCGCCTCGTGCGCGATGCGATCGCGCAAGGTCATGCCCTTCAACAGCTCCATCGCCATAAAGCGATAGCCTTCCGCCTCATCGATTTCGTAGATGGTGCAGATGTTCGGATGATTGAGGGCTGAGGCGGTGCGCGCCTCGCGCTCGAAGCGATGCAGGGCTACGGCATCGCGCGAATATTCAGCGGTGAGAAACTTGAGGGCCACTTTGCGGCCAAGCTTCATGTCCTCGGCGGCATAAACCACTCCCATTCCACCAGAACCCAGTTTCCCCAGAAGCCGGTAGTGTGAAATGGTCTCGAGATCCATGGAAAGTCCGCTGCGCGAATGTTAGTCGTAGTGCTGGGAAGGGTCAACGACGCTCTTTGCGGATGAATGTTGCCTCCGATTGTCATCCTGAAAGAAGCGTCCGCGTGGTAGTTCCGATCCGTGCTGCGCGGATCGGGTGGACGCGCAGTCGAAGGATCTGCTGTTGCCCGCTGCGGTGAAACTTGCCGAGATAGAGAGACCACGCGAGTAGAGGTCCTTCGACTCCGGCGCGCAAAACCCGCGCGCCTGCGCTCAGGATGACAACATAAGTAGGTGAGTCGCAAGTAGGTGAGTCGCAGCAGCGCGGCGCTGAAGCGCCGCTCACCAATCTCCAACCCGCCAACGCACCGCTTACCTCCAATGCTTCAGCTGCCGCTACCAACCTGCCAACCCACGCTCCAAAATGTCTGCTCTACCCGTCTTTCCCGCGCCCATTACCAAATCCCACCCGGCACCCTTCATCCCCGGTGCCCACACTTAAAGGCTATTTACATTGCAGCAAATCCGGTACAAGATCCATGCAACTAGCTTCCGTCGTCGAAGTCCCCTGTCACTTAGCCTGTTCTGGCTGCCTTCGTTCGACTATCACTTGCCGACAACTGAATCGAGGAACCGTTCGTTATTGCTGGAACGAAAGCGCGTATAGTTGCGTTTTCGGACAGAAGAAGCGGATCGGAATACTCCTTTTGAGACGGCGCCCGTATGTGCCATTTCGACGGCTCACTTTCGATTGTTTACCAGTCAATAACCATCGCAAGCACGCCTCGGGCGTGGCGCGGATTTCCGTTTCAGGCCGAGGAATACGCAAGAAATCGCTTGCTTCGGCACGAAATCCAGAGCAGAATTTACAGCCGCCAGAGTCATGCGAAAGTGTGTCTGTGGCATGGAGTGCAGAGTATTTCGGCTGAACCGGCTAACCAGGAAAACTGTCTCCACCGGGCCCCCAGAACGCTAGGTCATCGCTGCTCGGTTCAGTTGCCTCTGCCCCTTCCGTCTTCCAAACCGTTTCTGATTGAGGGAAAAGCCATGAAGTCTTTGCGAGCAATCGTGACCGCAACTTTTGCCGCTGCCATCGCCCTGTCGTCTTTTGGACTCCAAGCCCAGGAAACGAATTCAGCTCCTGCTATCCAGCAGAAGTTGATTGCGGAATATCCCCTTACCAAAGCCTCTGCCGACAGGAGCGATATTGTCACCGCGGGCGCCGTGCTGGTTCTGGAGAAGGACAACCTTCTGATGTACACCACCACGACCACCATGCCGCCGCAGAACACCTACAAGAATGGAAAGCTTTCACACGGGGTTTTCGATGCCGCCAAGAAATGCAAGTTCTGCGCCTATGTGCCCGGCGTTTCGTCGGTGGCAGCAGCGGTGCCGAACGTGGATATGCGCACCTTCGTCAGCGGAGAGAAATTCTGGGTGACGAATATCGAAGCGCACGACGATGGCATGATCTTTAGCTTGTTGAGCGATCCTTATAACGATGTTCGCTACTACGCAACGTTAAAGTTTCCTTTTCCGCATGGAGCCGTACCGCCCGCCGATCAGCTAATGGCCTCGGTCGCCGAAGTCATCAAAGTAGCGCCTTCGGATGATGACAAGGGCGGGGACAACAAGGCTGGCGCAACCGAAACCGCCAAGGGGGGTGGTGGCGCGCAGCAGGGCGGGCAAGCTGCGGCCCCAGCCGGCGGTCAGTCTAGTGCGCAGCCGGCACAATCCAGCATGGCTCCTATTCCGCCTCCGCCTCCGCCGGCCGATGAGCCGCCGCCAGCTCCCAAGACCATTGCAGTGGGACAAACCAAGGACCAGGTTGCCGCTATCTTCGGACAACCGACCAGGGTCATCAAGCTCAGCTCGAAGGAGATTGATGTTTACCCTGACATGAAAGTTACGTTTGTCCACGATAAGGTCACCGATGTTCAGTAGTTTTTCCTGTCGAGCAAGCTTGTGGGAAGTGACAGGAAGCAGAGATAAAGAGGAGATTACCTTGGAAAGCTTACTGGTTCCCTTCGTAAAAGCAGTTAGATACCTGGCCATAGTGTTTGTGGTTTTCCTGTGTGTAACGCTGGTGTGGGCCGGCGACAAGAAGGGCGGCGGATCGGCTCCGGCGCCGTCTCATCCATCAGGCGGCGGTGGCGGGGCTTCCCATCCTTCGGGCGGATCAGCAGGAGCGAGTCATCCTGGAGGCGGAGGCGGCGCTAGTCACGGGCCCAGCACCAGCGGTGCTTCCCATGGGGCGACCACCAGCGGCGCATCGCATGGTCCGACCACGAGCGGCGCCAGCCACGGCGCAACCACCAGTGGCGCCAGCCATGGGGCAACCACCGCAGGTGGAAGCCACGGTGCAACGACCACGAGCGGCGCAAGCCACGGTGCAACGACCGCAGGTGGAAGCCACGGTGCAACTACTGCGGGCGGAGCCCACACCACCACCACGGCCGGTGGACACGCCACGGCCGGCGGAGCTGCCGGTGGACACACGGCTGGCGGAGCTGCGGGCGGACACGCGACCGCGGGTGGAGCCGCTGGACACGGCCCTGGAACCCATCCCGGAGGTACCGCCGGCCATCCGACTACCGCGACCGGGCGTCCGGCTGCGAAGGGCATGAAGACCGAGACCGCAAAGAATGGCAGCTCCATGACGAAACGCGCCAATGGCAAGCCTGCCGACGTGCATAATGCGGCACGCAACACCGATATTCATCACAACCTGAACGGCAACCGGGTCGTCTCGCATACCCGGCCTGACGGCTCGCGCGTGGTTGCTACCCGCGGTGGCCACGGCTATGTAGAACGCGGCTATCACTATCATGGCCGCGATTACGGTCGCCGCAGCTACTACTACCACGGCCGCTACTACAACCACTATTACCGCGGCTACTATTACGGCGGCTATTACATGAACGCGTATGCCCCGGCTTATTACTATGGACCGGCCTACTACGGCTGGGCCTATAACCCGTGGCCCGCGCCCGTTGTGTATGGCTGGGGATGGGCCGGTAATCCCTGGTACGGCTATTACGGCGGCTGGTGGAATCCTTATCCTGTCTATGCCGGTGCCGCATTCTGGTTGACCGACTACCTTATCGCGCAGTCCTTGCAGGCTGCCTATGCGGAACAGGCGGAAGCTGCTGCCGCCTCCTCTGCGCCGCCCGCCGGGGCGCTTACTCCGGAGACCAAGCAGTTGATTAACGACGAAGTGAAGCGGCAAGTGGCGTTAGAGAATCAGGAGGCGCAGGAACAACAGCAACATCAGGAAGTTGACCCGGCTTCCAGCGGGATCGCTCGCATGTTGAGCGACAACCAGACACACGTCTTCATCGCCGGCACCGCGCTTGACGTGGTGCAGACCGACGGACAGGAATGCGCCATCAGCCAGGGCGACGTACTGGAAGTCACGCAAGCACCGCCATCGGATGCCAGCGCAGCCACCGCAACCGTGTTGTGCAGCAAGGGTGGAAACGAGTGCGTCAAATCCGCGCAGGTACAGGTACCCTTCAACGACTTGCAGGAGATGCAGAACCACATGCGCGAGACCATCGATCAAGGTCTCGGCGACTTGCAGGCGAAGCAGGGCACGGGCGGATTGCCAGCGGCTCCGCCTTCGGCCAAGGCTCCTCCGGTGCAGTCGGATTTCGTAGCCGCGGCACCACCACCGGAACAGAACGTCGCTGCCACTCTCAAGGATGAGTCGAAGGAGGCTGACCAGGCGGAACAGGAAGTAGCTACCGAGGCGGCGCCGGCGAATCCGGTGGAGGCTTCAGCTGCCGCCGGCGCACCCGCTGCTCCGGCTCAGGCTGGACCTCCGGTAACCGTCTCGCAAGGGCAGACGATTGACGAGGTGACGCACGAATTGGGTCAGCCTAAAAACGTGGTCGATCTGGGAACGAAGAAGATTTACGTTTACCCGGATATGAAAGTCACCTTCAAGGGCGGCAAGGTGAGCGACGTACAGTAAGACGGGCAGGCGCCGAATCGCGCGGTTACGGCGCTAAACATAAAGTTGGCCCGAACGCTACCACTTGCCCTGGCGCTTAAGGCTCCAGTTTTGAGAGCGTTCATCAGCGGCAGTCCTCATGACTGCCGCTTTTTTACGCGCCGAAGCTGATTCTTCGCCCCGACCGACGGCTTCACAGAGTGCCGAAAAACTCGGACCCCGCTCGTGTCGCCGGCTCAAGCCGGCTCGGTTCATAAATGTAACGCTTAAACGCTGGCCTTGAAGGCCAGCTCTACCCGAGATGCGGCCACAATCGAGTTTCTTAGCAAACTGTTCAGCCGGAGCGGTGGGGCCTGTGGATCTAGCCGTATCGATCAATCACACCTTCCAAAAAAAACTGTCATCCTGAGCGGAGCATTCGCGCTGTTTGCGAATGCGGAGTCGAAGGACCCCTACCCTCGGCAACTCGGGCTACTTGTGGAAGCCGGAGCGGAGGGACCTGCGGTTCTGCACCTGAAGATCACTCACACCCTCTAAAAACAATCTGTCATCCTGAGCGGAGCGTTCGCGCTGTTTGCGAATGCGGAGTCGAAGGACCCCTACCCTCGGCTGCTCGGGCTACTTGTGGAAGCCTGAGCGGAGGGACCTGCGGATCCAGCCGTATCGATCCATCACACCTTCCAAAAACAAACTGTCATCCTGAGCGGAGCATTCGCGCCGTTTGCGAATGCGGAGTCGAAGGACCCCTACCCTCGGCAACTCGGGCTACTTGTGGAAGCCTGAGCGGAGGGACCTGCGGTTCTGCACCTGAAGATCACTCACATCTTCCAAAAACAATCTGTCATCCTGAGCGGAGCATTCGCGCTGTTTGCGAATGCGAAGTCGAAGGACCCCTACCCTCGGCAACTCGGGC
Source organism: uncultured Acidobacteriaceae bacterium (assembly GCA_963796695.1). Taxonomy (GTDB): domain Bacteria; phylum Acidobacteriota; class Terriglobia; order Terriglobales; family Acidobacteriaceae; genus Bog-257. Next base: position 19,107 of record CAWCMU010000007.1, read on the forward strand.
TACTTGTGGAAGCCTGAGCGGAGGGACCTGCGGTTCTGCACCTGAAGATCACTCACACCTTCCAAAAACAATCTGTCATCCTGAGCGGAGCATTCGCGCTGTTTGCGAATGCGAAGTCGAAGGACCCCTACCCCCGGCTGCTCGGCTACTTGTGGAAGCCGGAGCGGAGGGATCTGCGGTTTGAACGCGAGCTTTGCGCCTTCCCTCATGCCTGATCAAGCGCCTGGCGCAAGTCCGCAAGCAAATCTCCCGCATCCTCAATTCCTACCGACAGCCGCACCGTGGCCGGCGAAACCCCCAGTAGCTTCAGTTCTTTCGCACTCAGGCCGATGTGCGAGGTCAGCACCGGATAGGATACTGTCGACTCCACTCCGCCCAGGCTTGGCGCCAGGTACCACAATGTCAGACTATCGATAAAACGCTCCGCCGCCCGTCCGCCGTCCCGCAAGTCGAACGAAACCATCATGCCGAAATCCTTCATCTGGCGGCTGGCGACCTCATGTCCCTCGTGATCTTTGAGGCCTGGATAGTACACCCGCGACACTTTGGGATGTTGCTGCAACATCTCGGCAATCTGCATCGCGTTGCGGCAAGCGCTTTCCACCCGTACATGCAGCGTCTTCAGGCCGCGCAGCAGAAGGTAGGCGCAGCCGGGATCGAGGCATCCGCCGCTGAGGATCATCATGGCCCGCGCCGCCTCCATCCACTTCTTGGAGCCCGCCAGCACGCCGGCCGTCAGGTCGCTGTGGCCGCCCAGATATTTCGTGGCTGAATGAATCACCAGGTCGGCGCCCAGCTCCAGCGGCTTCTGCAGAACCGGGGTGGCGAAGGTGTTGTCCACCAGAACGCAGGCTTTGCGCTTGCGGCCCACTTCGCACAGGACCTTCAAGTCGACGCAGCGCAGCGTTGGATTGGTGGGCGATTCCAGAAACAGCAGGCGCGTTTTGCTGCTGAAATATTTCTCCGCGTTCGCGATATCGCGATAGGGGACGAAGCGCGTGGCTATCCCACAACGTGGGAGTACCTGCTGAAACAGCTTTACCGTGCCGCCGTAAATGTCGAGCATGGAGACGATTTCGTCACCCGCCTTGCACGCCGCCAGGACTGCAATCAGCTCAGCCGCCATGCCGCTGGAGGTGCATAGCGCGGCCTCGGCGCCTTCGAGCGCGGCCAGCTTTTCTTCCACCGCCGCGATGGTGGGATTGCCGTAGCGCGAGTACAGGTACAGATCATGCTCGCCGCTGGCGTAGCGGCGCAGATCCTCAACCGCAGGAACGACAAATACCGACGTCTGCACGATGGGGGTAGTCAGCGGCCCGGCGAGGCCGTGGCGGTCTTCGCCGGCATGGATACAACGGGTGGCGTCAGCGGAGTGCGTCTTCGGATTGGAACCAGGACCAGGCTTGGGCTTGCGCATGCGTGCCTCGGCTCAAATGGGACAGATGATTGTATATGGCCCCCGTACGGGATATGTGATCGACGACGAAGGGCTAGGTTTGAAAGCCACTCAATCTCGCGGCCTGGCGCAGCCTGTCGTCGCAGGTTAAGAATGCGCGCGTCCGGGGTGCGTATTCGCACCATTCGAGAGCCGCTGCCAGTTGCAGGGCGTCGGCGGCACTCACAGCGTAAAGCTCGACAAGCTCAATGGCCCTGGTTTGAATAGCGACGCTCGGTGAAACGACGTACCAGGTCTCAGCCGACTCGGCAATGGATTTCTGTACATCGCCCCATGGCCTGCCTGACATATGCTTGAGGCGAGAGAGTCTCGCCAATGCGCTCGCGACCTCTACCGGGGTGGCCCACCAGACGACAATCTCGTAGGCCTTGTACCAGGCGCGAGTCTGCGGCGAGCCAGCTTGATGCACCCACAGAGGAACGAGAGCACCGGTGTCCCAGAAGGCCGGAGCCCGTGCTACCGAGCGTCTCGTTCCTGGCGCCATATCTCTTTCATCACCTCATCCGAAACGCCTCTTACGGGCTTGGGCAGCACATCGGAGGGTTTGCGTCGTCGTAATGGCGGCGTCAATACTCCACGAGCAATCAGGCGCCGCTCCTGTTCGGAATGATCCGGCTGAATGGGAATGATTCGCGCCACTGGCTGGTTACGCTCACACACCACGACCTCTTCGCCCTCTCGTACGAGCTGTATGTGGGCGCTGAGAGTCGCTTTCAGTTCGCCAATATTCACGCTACGCATAGCACAATTATAGCAAGATGACTAACTTGGTCATATCGAAAATGGAAGAAGCCCGGCTACCGCGGGTTTTACCCTTTGACCTCGATCCCCGCCAACGGCTTCGTTGCGCTCGACATAGCCCACGCCATGCGCGGCGTGTTATGCGCCACGCCGATGCGGCCGCGGGTGTCCACCAGAATCATGCCGCCGTGTCCGTTGAGCCGCTTCTTCAGATAGAACAGCGCCTGCTGCGCCACGTCCTGCGGCGCCTGCCCATCTTCCACCCGGTCGGCTGCCCACTTGCTAAGTACTAACTTCATCATGGGCTCGCCCCAGCCGGTGGTGGAGACGGCCGCGCTGCGATTATCGGCGTAGCAGCCGCAACCGATCAGCGACGAATCTCCCACCCGGCCGGGCGCCTTGTTCAGCGTGCCGCCGGTCGAAGTGGCGGCGGCGATGTTTCCCTCAGCGTCGAGCGCAACCGCGCCCACCGTGTCGTGCGTGCGCATGGGTCCGAACTCATCCGGCATTTGCAGATAGCCTTGCTTCTTGGCCTCGCGCAGCCGCTCCACTTCGCGCTCGATGATCAGCTCCTCGTTAGCGCACAACTCGATGCCGTGCTCCTGCGCAAAACGTTCCGCGCCGGTGCCCACGAAATACACATGCGGGCTTTCGGTGAGAATTTTCTTGGCGGCGCGCACCGGGTTGCGGATGTGTTCGACGCAGCCGACGCCGCCGGCGCGGAGCGTGGCGCCGTCCATGATGAGGGCGTCGAGTTGCACCCGGCCGTCCATGTTGAGAAACGAGCCGCGGCCGGCATCGAAGGTTTCGTCCTCTTCCATGGCGACCACCGCCGCCTCGACAGCGTCAAGCGAGCTGCCACCGTGAGCGAGAATCTGCCAGCCTGCGGCCGCCGCCGCTTCCACGCCGTGCAGATGAGACTCAACCATGTCGTCGGGAATGGCCCATGCCCCACCGTGGACCAGGATTACAGGATCGACCGCCAATTTCGAACCTTTCGCACTAAAGAATCGCCTCGAGAGGCAAACGGAAAAGCATACCAGAAGTGCGGCGGCGGTCGGGTTCTATGCTGGTAGTCGCTAGTGTCCTGATAGGACACCACCCGATTGTCATCACGGGGAGACTTCAGCTCGACGAGGGACCTGCTGTTTCTGGGATTCATCGAAGCGACGGGGCACATGGAGGGCGAGCGGCAAGATGCTGGGGGGCCTGTCTTCACCTCCGCCTTGCGCGTGCTTTGATTGGCACAATTCCCGATTGTCATGCCGAGCGCAGGTTAGCCGCCTTTGCGAATCGGAGTCGACGAACCCCTATCCCGCTAAACATTGTGGCTTGGGGTAGGGGGCCTTCGACTCCGGCGCGCCAAACCCATGCGCCTGCGCTCAGGATGACAAGCTGAGAAAACTGTAAACTGCGATGACTTTGTATAGCAAAGTACTTGACACGCGCAGCTATACCGCTTTATCTTCGTGTGCGTGACCGATCCCCGCTCCTGCCGGCGCCAGCGTTCGCGGCCCAATCCGCCGCCGCCCGATCCTTCGGCGCTGGAGCATCTCGAGGTCATTCGCCAGACCATGGAACGCAGCGCGGCGTTCACCGCCGTGCCCGGCTGGGGATTCTGCGCCATGGGCGCAACCGCGCTAATCGCGGCCCCGATTGCCATGAGGCAGCTGACCGTCCAGGGGTGGCTCGCGGTTTGGCTGGCTGAAGCGCTGATCGCCGCGACCATCGCGCTGGCTACCATGCATCACAAAGCCACGCGGCTGCGCACCCATATGCTGTCGATTTCTGGACGACGGTTGTTCATCGGCTTGCTGCCCGCCCTCGCTGCCGGTGGCCTGCTAACCGTCGCATTGATGTGGAGTGGCCCCGCCCGGCTTATCCCGGGAGTGTGGCTGGTACTGTACGGCGTCGCCGTGATGCAGGCTGGAGCCTTCTCCGTGCGCGCAGTCCCAGCCATGGGCGCGGCCTTTGTAGCCTGCGGCGCACTGGCACTGCCCGCGCCCTGGATGTGGGCGAACCTCGTGCTGGGCGCGGCTTTCGGGCTGCTGCAGATTGGCTTTGGAATTTTTATCGCAAGGAGACATGGTGGTTAGACGCGCAATCCATCACACCGAAAAGCTCGCGACGGGTACTCGACGTCCGGCCACTCCTCGGCAAGCGCCCGCCGGTGCGGAGGCCATCAGCCTGGATCCTGTCATTCACGAGCGAGTGCGGCTGGGCATCATCAGTGCGCTGGCCGTCAACCAGGAGCTCACCTTCAACGATCTGAAGAAGCTGCTCGAAATCACCGACGGCAATCTGAGCGTGCACGCGCGCAAACTGGAAGACGCAGGCTACGTCCGCTGCACCAAGTCGTTTGTGGGGCGGCAACCGCGCACCGAGTTCAAGCTGACCGCGACCGGACGCCGCGCGCTGGAAACGTATCTGGAACAAATGGAATCGGTGATTCGCGCCGCGCGCCAGGGCTAGACGCTTATTCGGCGCGCAGGGCGTCCATGGGATCGACTTTGCTGGCGCGAAGTGCGGGAAGCCAAACCGCTGCCACGCCGATAACCAGCAGCAGAGCAAGTGTTGTCAACGCCGACAGCGGATCGGCCGGCGCAGTCTGAAACAGGATGGAGCGCAGCAAGCGGCCGACGACAAGCGCCCCGAGCAGGCCAACCACGGCGCCTGCCGCAATCAGCATCACGCCTTCGCGGATGAACAGCGCCAGTACCTGCGAGCGTTGCGCGCCCAGCGCCATGCGCACTCCAATCTCGCGAGTGCGCTGGGTGACGGCGAAGGCCAGCACTCCATACACACCGATGGCCGCCAGGCCGACCGACAGAAACGCGAAGAAGCTAATCAGTAGCGCCGACAAGCGCGGCCGCGCCAGCGAGTCGGAGAGCACACCGTCCATGCTGCGAATCTCCGAGATGCCCAGGTTGCGGTCGAGGCTCGATACCGCCTGCCGCAACGACGGCGCGAGCGCCAGCGGATCAAGCGTGGTGCGCACCAGCACGATTTGTCCGTTGGGATAGCCGGCCGTGTAGATGACCGGCTCGGTGCCCGCATCGACGCCGAGATCTTTCGCGTCGGCCACCACGCCAACCACCGGAACGGCGTTGGGATGCGCGGTCATCACGTCCATCATCAGGCGGCTACCCACGGCCTGGCGACCGCTAAGATAGCGGCGCGCGAACGCTTCGTTCACGATGAACGTGCCCACCTGGTCGTCGACATCTTTCTGCTCAAACATGCGTCCGCCGCGCAGCCCGATTCCAAGGGTGCGAAAGTACGACGGGCTTACGGTGCGAATCTGGGTCACCGGAAAGTTGCCGGGCTCAGGCGGCGGCGCGCCTTCGACGGCAAAGCGGGTCAGCGATTTCGAGGGCGTGAGCGGAAGCGCGTTGCTGATCGCGGCCGAGATCACGCCGGGGGTGCGCTCGAGGTTGGCCTGGAGGTCAGTGGAAAATTTCTCGACCTGCTCGGTCTTGGCATACGTGTTCGGCGGCAAATCGACTTTCACTGCCAGGAGATGATCGGTTCGGAAGCCGGGATCGACGGCCAGCAGTTTCTGAAAGCTGCGCAGCAGCAGCGCTGCGCTGAATAGCACCACCACGGCGAGCGCCATCTCGCCCGCGGCAAGAAAGCTGCGCAGTGGTTTGCGATTGCCGGTTGCGGTGCGCCGGTTGTCGCGCAAGCTCTGGTTAAGCGATGGCGCGATGCTCAGTGCCGGGAACAGGCTGAACAGCACGCCGGTCAGAATCGCCAGCAGCGCGGTAAAGGCAAGCACCGGCAGGTTGAGTCCGATGGGCTCCATAGAGGCGAAGGCTTCATTGCCGACATGCGCCAGGCCGTAGCTCAACAGCGGCGTCGCCGCGCGGGCGAGCAGGATGCCGGCCACTGCGCCAATCGAGGTGAGCAGCAGGCTCTCGGTCAGAAACTGTTCCAGCAGGCGGGCACGCGTCGCGCCCAATGCCAAGCGCAAGGCGATTTCGCGCTCGCGGTTGGTGGCCCGCACCAGCAGCAGGTTGGCGATGTTGGCGCAAGCGATAAACAGCACCAGCGCGACTGATCCGAACAACGCGAGCAATGCCGGTCGAAGCTCACCGACGAGCGCGTCACGCAGTGATGTGATCCGTACCCCAATGCCTCGGTTGGTCGCAGGATAACTCTGCTCCAGCCACGTCGCGATGGTGCTCAGCTCAACTGCGGCTTCATCGCGGCTGACGCCGGGACGCAGGCGAGCGATGACATCGACCGCGTGATACTGGCGATTGCTGCGTTCGCCTTTATCGAGCTGCGCGAGCGGCAGCCAGAGATCGGTCTCCAGCGGATACTGTCGTCCCGCCGGCATGACGCCGACGATGGTGAAGCTTTGCCCGTCAATTTCGACCGCGCGGCCCACGACGCCGGGATCGGCGGCGAAGCGGCTCTCCCACAGGCGATGGCTGAGGATCGCCGTGTGCAGTCCGCTGTCCGTGTCTTCGGCAGGTAAGAAGCCGCGCCCGATTTCCGGCTGAATGCCGAGCGTGGGAAACAGGTCGGCAGAGGCGGGCACGGTGCGCACTGACTGCGGCTGCGCTCCGCCGGGAACCAGCTGCGAGTAGCCGTGATGTACGTCGCTGTACGCGCCCATGCTCTCGAAGCTCTTGGCATGGGCGCGCCAGTCGAGAAAGTCCTGGTAGCTGGCCGAGAGCACGCCGGCGCGAGGATGCGTCTCCCTAATGAGCACGAGCCGCCCGGCATCATGAAAGGGCAGGGAGCGCAGCAACATAGCATAGACTGCGCTGGCGATGGCTGTGTTGGCTCCGATGCCGAGCGCGAGGGTCAACACCGCGACCAGGGTGAAGCCGGGCGCTTTGCGCAGCTGTCGAACTGCATAACGAAGATCGTGTGGCGCCCAGGTCATAGGTCAATCCCGGATTCGCTGCTTAAAGATTCCAGGAAGATGCGAGCACCCGAAGTTCCAATGAAGCATGAGTTGCGGGGATTGAAAACACAAGGCAATGAGGGAGGGAGGCGAGTTGGGTCTGTCCGGCAATGAACAGAGGAGGATGCGGGCGGACAACGGTGCCGGCGGAAGGCGGCGCGGATGGAAAGCGGCACGCCTGGAGAGCGAGGCGGCTGGAGGGCAACACTGGCGATACTTTTCCGCGAGCGTAACCGCAGGTATGTCAGCTGGAATGACAAACTAAAATCGGGAGGGTGAGTTTGTTCTTACCGTGGGCGTGAGCCCAAGCCAGCGTGCGGCAGGAAACTTTGCCAGCGCGTGCGGGTTGAAAATCGTAACCATGAGGATGCGGGCGCTCCAAAGTTTCGTCGGATTGCTGCTGTCGCTGGCGTGTGCTGGGGCCCAGAATTCTCGGGCCTCGAGCGGGGTCGCGGAACCCGCCACCGGCGTCACAAAATCTGCCAGCACTCCACTGTCGTCGACCCCAGCTCTGTCGCAACAGCAGATTCAGGTGCTCATTCGCGCCGCCGCGGACAATGACCTTGAGAACGATAAGAAGCTCCGCAACTATACCTACGTCGAGCGCCAGGAGATGCATAAGCTCAACGGCAAAGGTGAGGTGAAGTCAACCGAGATTGAGACTTCCGACGTGCTCAACATTTATGGCGAGCAAGTGCAGAAAGTGATTGCCAAGAATGACAAGCCGCTCTCCGACAAGGATGCCAGAAAGGAAGACGAGAAGATCCAGAAGCTGATCGACAAGCGCAAGAACGAATCGGAGTCTGAGCGGAAAAAGCGGCTCGCCAAAGAAGAAAAAGATCGCGAGGACGAGCGAGCGTTCGTGCGCGAGGTGGCCGACGCTTATAACTTTACGTTCGTGGGGATCGAGAAGTTGGGTGGCCGCGACAACTACGTCATCGATGCCGACCCCAAGCCCGGCTACAAGCCTATTCGCAAGGAAGCCAACATTCTGCCCAAAATGCGATTCCGGGTATGGATCGACAAAGACGACTCGCAGATGAAGAAGATCGATGTCCAGATCATCGATACGATTACATGGGGGCTTTTTCTGGCGAGGCTGCATAAGGGATCGCGCGTCGTGGTGGAGAACACGCGGGTGAACAACGAGGTCTGGTTGCAGCAGCATGTCGCCGTCAAGGTCGATGCGCGTTTAGCTCTGCTGAAAGACTTCAACATCGAGGTGGATGTCAGCGACCGCGACTACCAGAAGTTCCGCACGGATACGAAGATTGTTCCTATCGGGGATTTGCAGGAACATTAGGTATGTGCTCCGGTGCATAGATGCACCATTCTGGTGTATATTGGTGTCATGCCCGCGTCCAAACGAAAATCCGCCAAGCCCATCAAAGCCGTCCGCCGGAGCGTTTCGCTGCCTGCTGAAGTCGAGAAACAAGTTCATACCATGGCCAAACGCCATCGTCTTAGCGAAAACCGGATGCTGATCGAACTGATTGAACAAGGTATCGAGGCCCGCAATCAGAAGGAAAAGAATTTCTTCGCGGTGGCCGAGCGCTTCCGGGCGGCAACCGAGCCCGAAGAGGTAAAGCAACTAGGCGATCAGCTGGGGCGGATGGTCTTTGGTGAGTAATGCCGCAGATTGAAACCTGGCCTCGAATACCCGCGGCCATTCGCAACCATCTCGTCGAACGGATGCGCGACCGTAATATCAGGGTTGAGGATCTCAACAAATTGCGGCAGTGGATGGAGTCGAAGCCGGAAGTGTCGGAAGGGCGCTGGTTCAAGGACTTTGGCTCCTTCAAGCTTTGTGGCGAAGGCAAGCATCCCAAGACGTTCCTGTTGCCGGGCCAGGTTGCCACCGGCCAACAGCTCTAACCTCATCGTCCCCTACCTTTCGTTGACCCTCAATTTCGCCGCGTAGTAACATCAAACCAACCGGGTGGAACGCAGGAGAAGGGTTGTTTCGGATTGCTGCAACGATGACACTGCTGCGCGATATGTTTCCGGCCGTGGTTCTCTTCCTGCTTCTCTTAGCAGGATGCGAGAGCGACCAACCCAAGAAGACCGCCACCGTTCCTCCGCAGGCCAACGCTCCAACCGTTACCGCTCCTGAGGCGCAGAAGACTCCTGCCGCCCAGGCGCAGGCCAGCGCACCGGCAACCACTCCGTCTAAGACCACCAACGATCCAGCCGACGCCCTGATTGCCCAGGCTGAGAAGCAGTATGCCGCCGGGCAAGCCAACTACCAGGCCGGGCACCTCGAAGCCGCCAAGGCCAGCTTCGATCAGGCCTTCAACACCTTGCTGAGCAGCAACTTAGACGTTCGGAACGATGAGCGGCTGGAGCGCGAGTTCGAGAAGGTAGTGGAAGCGGTGCACGAACTGGAGATGGTGGCGCTGCGGCAAGGCGACGGGTTCACCGAGCAGCGTTCCGAGCCGGCCCCCATTGACGAAGCCAACGACATCACCTTCCCGGTCGATCCCAACGTGAAGGCCAAGGCCGAAGCCGAAATCAAGACCACCAAGTCCGACCTGCCTCTGGTGCTGAACGACCAGGTGGCCATGTTCATCAACTATTTCTCCAGCCCACGTGGCAAGGCCACGCTGGAGCACGCCTGGGCGCGGTCGGGCCGCTACCACGAGATGATTTCGCGCGTCCTGAAAGAAGAAGGCGTCCCGCAAGACCTGATCTACCTGGCGCAGGCGGAGTCGGGCTTCCAGCCGCTGGCGTTGTCGAGGGCAGGTGCACGTGGCATGTGGCAGTTCATGGCCGGATCGGGCGAGCTTTACGGCCTGGAGCGCACCTGGTGGGTGGACGACCGGCAGGATCCGGAGAAGGCTACGCGCGCCGCCGCGCGTCACCTGAAAGACCTCTACAACCAGTTCGGTGACTGGTACCTGGCGATGGCGGCTTACAACTCCGGCGCCAGCACGGTGCAACACGCGGTAGAGCGCACCGGCTATGCCGATTTCTGGGAGCTGTACCGCCGCGGCGTGCTGCCCCAGGAGACACGAAACTACGTTCCTATCATTCTGGCCGTGACCATCATGGCCAAAAATCCTGAGCAGTATGGACTGGAGCGGGTGAAGCCCGAGCCAGCGCCGCAGCTGGACCAGGTTTCTATCAACTATCCGGTAGACCTGCGGCTGGTGGCCGAATGCGTGGACACGTCGGTGGACTACTTGCAGGAGCTGAATCCCAGCCTGCTGCGCATGACCACCCCGAAGGACCAGCAGTTCACGCTGTATCTGCCGGCCGGATCGCGCGAAAAGTACGAGACCACTATTGCCGCTATCCCCATGGATATGCGGACTTACTGGCGTTATCACCGGGTGGAATACGGCGACACGCTGCCTTCGATTGCGCGCAAATATCACACTTCGACCAGCTCTATTGCCGAGGCCAATAACCTTACCGACGACGAGGTGAAGGCGGGCACAAAGCTCATCATCCCGATCAGCCCGGGCCACACGCAGACGGTGGCTTATTCCCACAAAGCCACCCATTACAAGGTGCGCAAAGGTGATACCGTGGATTCGGTGGCCGATGATTTCGAGGTGCCCGTCGATAAGTTGCGGAAATGGAACCATCTGCGGGGAACGGCGCTGACTCCGGGACGAATGCTGGTGATCTACAAGCCGGCATCGTCGGAGAGCGCCGAAGCGGACCCGCCCGAGCGATCGGGTGCGCCGGCCAAATTGAGTTCCAAGGCGAAGGGCAGCGGCAAGTCCGGCAGCGCCGGGGCCGCTAAGTATCACACGGTGAAGAAGGGCGAAACCCTCAGCAGCATCGCCGAATCCAACCACATCTCGGTTGCGACCCTGAAGCGCGACAATCCCAAGCTGACGGCCAATGTTCGCGCCGGTGAAGTGCTCCTCATTCGCAAATAAGCCACTAGCGGAATTGAGCCTCTACATTTTGCAGATGCGCCCTTCCCTTTGCTTCAATGTTCTGCTACAACAAGCGCGTTGCTCTAAATTATCGGGTCCGCGGTGGAGCGGAGCGAGCTTTGTGCTGTGCTATAATCGCGCGCCTATTGAAGCGATCTTTGCGGTATAAAACCGAATTTTGCCTTGCGAGCTGCCTCCGTTCAGTTATGCGGAGTCCGGCAACATCAGGAGGACAAGCATATGACGTTCGATGAAAAGCTCTACGCTCGTAGAGACGATGAAATGGATGACTACGGAGACGGTTCCTACGGCGAGAACCTCGAGGACGAGGAATACGAAGAGGAAGAGGAAGAAGAAGAGGAGCCCGAATCGGTCTCAGTGGTAGAAGAAGAAGTCGAAGTCGGCGAACCGGAAGTCTCCACCGAAAGCCGGGCCCCGGAAGCGCCCGCTCCCCGCAAGAGCGCTCCCAAAAAACCGGTCGTGAAGAAGGCTGCCACCAAGGCTCCGGCCAAGAAGGCCCCAGCCAAGAAGGCAGCCAAGAAGGCTTCGGCAAAGAAGGCCGCCAAGAAAGCAGCGAAACCGCCGGCGAAAAAAGCCGTGAAGAAAGCGGCGAAAAAAGCTGTCAAGAAGCCGGCCAAAAAAGCCGCGAAGAAAGCAGCTAAAAAAGCTCCTGCCAAGAAGAAGGCAGCCAAGAAAGGCCGCCGCCGCTAAATTTGGGATTAACCGTTTCTTCAACCAAGCCAGCCGTGGGTCTATTCCGCGGCTGTTTCATTTTGAAATTGAAACGTCAGCAGCGCACATGGGGATGCAATGCAGCTCACGCCCCGAGTGTGCACAGGGCACGCGGCAACGTGACCGGCGTACCTGCATTCCTGCGGCGAACCGGTTAGCATCGGGCTGCTTACTGATACCGCGTCAGCGCAGACTCCAGCCACTCCAAACCCCCGGATGCTGGATATGCTGGCGCGGCTTTTTATGCATGTGCGACGGTGTGGGTTTTGAGAGAGTTGAAAAGACAACCCTTCAGCCAAGGCGAGGCTTTGAAGGGGCACGGCTTCACAGTTTGCTGAACAAGTCGCGAAAGCAGATTCCTAGTGGGCTGAAGTCCACTCGGAATGGCAAAATAAAGAACTTGTACGGCGCACCTGAAGGTGCGCCCCTTCAAAGACGGATCGAACTCGAGTTTTTCAGCAGTCTGTTCAGCCGCGCCGTCAGCCTTCTTCTACATTGTCATCACGAGGAAGGACTTTCGTCCGACCGGGGATCCGCTGTTGTCTAGCGGCGAGGGTGTGCTCTCAGTGTCCGATATCAGACCGACAATATCGACCATCGCGAGTTAGACTCGCCGACGTCCCGGCAGGCACTCAGCCGCCGAAAAAGAATGGAAGCCGAACATTCCCAGAGCGACGCTTTTCGTCGCACGTCCATAAAACCTGCGCAGAGCGTCTGCGCCGGCTGTTCCATTACTCTGAAAGCTCCGAATCTGGAGATCCTGGAAGTCGCCGAAGAAGTGCATTTGCAATTTTGTCCGGCAAAAAATCAGAAATCCGCGCCCCAGTCCGCAACTTGATTCGCGAACCGTGTCTCTGGTCAGAGGCTACTCTGGGTTGACGGGCACGAGGTGGTTCATCAGGATCAGCTTCCCGCCGCTGCGCGCCAGTAGATAACCGCCGCTCTGGCGAATGTAGTCGGGCTCGCCACCCTCCGGCACCCACAGGAAGACCCGCCGCGGTCCCTTCCACAAAGCTTGCAGTGACGCGTCATCGTCGAAGATGCCTGGCGCGTCGGGGAAGAGCGATCCGCCGTAGAGATTGCCCTCGGTTCGCGTGTTAACCACGTGAATCGGCTGGCGCACATAGAAGTTGAGGGTCGAAGCATCCTCGTACGTTCCATAGGAGACGATGACGTCGCCGGGCCGGAACTCCTGTTCCACGGCATCGGCCAGCTTCTTCGACGACAGGATGGGCGAAAACATGACCAGCCCCTGGTGAACGGCGAACAGCACGAACACCATCATGAAGGTCAACACCCAGTTCGCGATTGACGCGAAGCCGCGGCGGCGATAGAGCCAATTCAAAGCGCTGCCCACCAGCAGGGCGATGGCGAAGGTCGCCAGCGGAATCCGGAACAGTCCGAGCGCGCGCGGCGTCAAATCGAAGATGTGACCGAACGACAACGCGTACTCGTTCGGGTTCTTCTTCAGCAAGTCGGCCAGATCGCTGCCGGCGGCCACGCTCTCGCTCTGCACCAGCAGAAACATCGCGGCCACGAAAACCAGTACGCCAATCAGCAACAGTGCTGCCGATCCCACTCTGCCCCCACGCCGCTGGGCCGAATCCAGGCGCGAGTCGTCTTCCTGTTGCAACCATCCGCCGATCATCAGCGCCAGCGCCGGCAGCGCGGGAAGCGCGTAATACTCCTGGCGGGTCGAGAAGGTGAAGAACAACAGGATGACGGCGGCCCAGATTCCGTACAACAACATGGCGCGCTGGCGGGCATTCATCCCGCTGCGCCACTGGCTCCAGCTATGCGGGATATCTTTCCACGATTGCAGCAGAAACGCCGACCAGGGGAATAGCCACACCAGGATCAGCCCCCAGAACACGAGCAGCGGAACCGTGTCGTAGTCGTGCGGCATGCGCTTGCCGATGTAGCGCAGGAAATGTTCGTTGACGAAGTAGAACCAGAAGAAGCCGCGCGATTGGCCGGCAGCAGGATTCTTTAGCCCGGCGACAATGTGCCAGGGCGCAGCAATCACCAGCAGAACCACGGTGCTGGAGATCAGCCGCATGCGCAGCAGGTGCTTCAGATTGCCGGTCAGCAAAAGGTAAATGCCGATGATCGCCGCGGGAAAAACGATGCCGATCAGCCCCTTGGTCAACACGTTCAGAGCGACGGTCGCGGCCAGTCCCCAGCAGGATGCAATCGAGGGCGTCTCTTCCGCCAGCGTGCGCAGGAAAAAGTCCATGCCCCAGGCCAGCCACAACGCCACCAGCATGTCTGGAATCAGGAATCGCGTGAACAGGTACGGGCCGATGGATGTGGTGAGGACGATCGCGCCCCAGAAGCCGGCGCGTTCGCCCAGTGTTCTCCGGCCCAGCGAGTAGGTGACCAGCAACAGCGCCAGCACTCCCAGGATGAGCGGAATGCGCGCGGCCCAATCGCGTACGCCGAAGACTTCGTAGCTGGTGGCCATCCCCCAATACAGCAGCGGCGCTTTTTCCAGATAGCGCACGCCGTCGATGTAAAGCGTGCTCCAGTCGTGGCGCGCCATCATCTCGCGCGCGGCTTCGGCATGTACCGAGTCGGCATCGTCCAGCAGCGCCGGACGGAACAGGCCAGGGATATAAATGATCGCCCATAGCAGCACGATCCAGACAATATGCCGTCGCGAACGGGACAAGTGCGAGGGTTTCAGAGATGAGGAAGCTTCGGGAACCGTAGGAGAGATCATGCGACGATTACGAATCTCCGATTATAGGGGAAGCGGGATTGCGACCGCGGGTGCGACTCGTCCCAGCCATAGCAAAAACACGCAAAAACCACTGAGGGTAGTGCAACGTCTGCGCGACAAACCCCCTCCAACGATGTTCAAGAAGAAACCGCCACTCGCTACATCAACTCCGAAAAGGAATAACCTGCATGAAGAAACTTGTGACACTCGCGTTTGCATTGGTTCTCTCCGCCTCGATGTCGGGCTTCGCTCAGGACGCGCAGTCCGGTTCGACCGGTCAGAGCTCCTCGGGATCCAGCATGGGCCAGTCTGGCAGCTCCAGCGGCCAGCCCACTATGGGGCAGTCGGGAAGCTCCACAGATCAGTCGGGCCAATCCGGCCAGACCACCAAGCATAAGAAGCACAAGAAGAGCTCGAGTTCGAGCGGCACGTCGGGCAGTTCGACCAGCGGCTCATCCAGCGGCGGGTCCATGGGCAGCGGCTCGATGGGCAGTGGCTCAAGCGGGAGCAACAGCGGTTCCGGCTCGACCTCGAAGCCTCAGTAATGCTTCAAAAACAAAACTGACAGCACGAGATCAAAAGGCGACCTCCTCCGGGTCGCCTTTTTGTTCCTTCGGCATCAAGCCGCAGATCCGCTCGACTCCGCCGCCCGCAAACTTCGCGGGTCACAATTCCCTGACGCTCTCAGAACTTACGACGCGACAGGAACTCCAGTGGTGAGGGCGACACTCAGTTCCCCCGGGCTGTCCACCAGGATGTCGGGAACCACCTGCTGCAGCGTCTGCGGCGCGAAGCCGTAGGTTACGCCGATGCTCCACAGGCCGGCGTTACGCGCGGTGAGTACATCGACTTGCGAATCGCCGACCATCACGGTTTCTTCCGGCGTGACCTCGGCCTCGGCCATGAGGGTGTTTGCGCCCAGCGGATCGGGCTTCTTGGTATCAAAACTGTTGCCGCCGTAAACCTGAAAGAAACTGCCGCCCAAACCGAGTCCAGCCAGGATGTCGCGCGAGGCCCGCACCGGCTTGTTGGTGAGCACCGCGAGCTTGCGGGTAAAGCCGTCGCCCTGCGCCGTCTCGCGCAGCATTTGCGGGATGCCGTCGTAAACTCGCGTGCTGTCTAATTTGTGCTCGCGATAATAAGCCAGGAAATAGTTCAGCGCTTGCTGCAGAAATTCGCGGTCGGCCGGATCGCCCAGCGCGCGCCGAATCAGCATGGGAGCGCCATCGCCGATATAGGTTCCGATCACCTCGATGGGCAATTCCTTGCGCCCAAAGTTCACCAGCATGGCGTTGACCGAAGCCGCCAGATCGCGCTCTGAATCGATCAGGGTGCCGTCGAGATCAAATATCACGAGCTTAATTTTCGTAAGCGGAATGGGGCGAGAAGTGCGTATCATTCCCTTCCAGTATAGCCAACTGCGCTTTGCAAATCGGTGACGGCAAGCAGCCGAAAAAAGCCGGCTTGCGCTCGGCAGGCGGGCAACTTTTGGATAGAGAATCTGGCCGAGCATTTACAATGGAAACACGTTTCTGAGCCGCAATCTGGCTCCGCATTTTCACTCCTGAGGTAACGGATGGCAACCACCAAGGTACAGCCCAAAACTGCAACCACGTCGGCAGAAAAATACGAAGGGCTCACGCCACAGCAGCTCACCCAGATCTATCGCCTGATGTATATGTCGCGCAAGCTCGACGACCGCGAGATCCTGCTCAAGCGGCAACAGAAGATCTTCTTCCAGATTTCGGGCGCCGGACACGAAGCGTTGCTGGTGGCTGCCGGACTCCTGCTCCGTCCGGGCTACGACTGGTTCTATCCTTATTACCGCGATCGCGCGCTCTGCCTGGCGGTGGGCATGACGCCCTACGAGCAGCTGCTTGAAGCCGTAGGCGCGGCCGACGACCCCAACTCCGGCGGTCGCCAGATGCCGTCGCATTGGGGACACAAGAAGCTCAACATCGTGACCCAGTCGTCGCCCACCGGCACGCAGTTTTTGCAGGCCGTGGGATGCGCCGAGGCTGGCCGCTACTTCAGCCGTAATCCTGAGGTGGCCAAGAAGGCTACGGGGGACTACCGCCAATTCAAGGACGTAACCTTTCATGGCGACGAGGTAGTCTTCGTCTCCTGCGGCGATGGCACCACCAGTGAAGGCGAATTCTGGGAGTCGCTGAACACCGCTTCAAACCTGAAGCTGCCGGTGCTGTACGTCATCGAGGACAACGAGTACGCCATCTCGGTTCCGGTTGAAGTGGGCACCGCGGGGGGCAACATCAGCAAGCTGGTTGCCGGATTCCCGAACTTCCATTTCGCCGAGATCGACGGTACCGATCCGCTGGTCAGCTACGCAGCCTTCAAGACGGCGATCGACTACATTCGCGCCGGCAAAGGCCCGGCGTTTGTGCATGGCCACGTTATCCGGCCGTACTCGCACTCGCTCTCGGACGACGAGAAGCTTTACCGTCCGGATTCCGAGCGCCAGCAGGAGGTCGAACGCGATCCCATTACGCGCTTCCAGCTGTTCCTGGTGCGCGAAGGCATTCTCGACGAAAAGGGTATCGACGAGCTGGAGAAGGACGTCGAAGCCGAAATTCAGGAGGCCAGCGATCGCGCGGTTGCCGCGGCCCTGCCCGAGTCGGGCTCCTACAAGTTGTATGTGTACTCCCCGGACGCCGATCCCACATCGTCAGAGTTCCAGACTGAAGCGGTACATCCCACAGCGTCAGACACGGGTACAACTGCGCCCGAGAAGACGATGGCCGACCTCATCAACGCCTGCCTGAAGGATGAGATGAAGCGCGATCCGCGAATCGTGATGTTCGGCGAGGACGTTGCCGATTGCAGCCGCGAAGAATACTTGAAGGACAAGCAGGTGAAGGGCAAGGGCGGTGTCTTCAAGCTGACCGCCGGCCTGCAATGTGACTACGGTTCCGAGCGCGTCTTTAACTCACCGCTGGCGGAGGCGAACATCGTCGGCCGCGCCGTGGGCATGGCCACACGCGGGCTGAAGCCGGTGGTCGAAATCCAGTTCTTCGACTACATCTGGCCTGCCATGCAGCAACTGCGCAACGAACTGCCGCTGATGCGCTGGCGCTCCAATAACAACTTCTCCTCACCGGCCGTGGTGCGCGTCGCTATCGGCGGGTATCTTACCGGCGGCTCGATTTACCACTCGCAGTGCGGCGAGAGCATCTTCACGCATACGCCGGGTATGCACGTGGTGTTTCCGTCGAACGCGCTCGACGCCAACGGCCTGCTGCGCACCGCGATCCGTTGCGACGATCCGGTAATGTTCCTGGAACACAAGCGGCTGTATCGCGAAACCTTTGGGCGCGCGCCGTATCCCGGGCCGGACTACATGGTCCCGTTCGGCAAGGCGAAGATCGTTCGCCCCGGACACGACCTGACCGTCGTCACCTATGGAGCGGTGGTTCCGCGTGCCTTGCAGGCGGCGCAGCGCATCGAGCGCGAAAACGGCGTGAGCGTGGAGTTGATCGACCTGCGCACCCTCAATCCGTACGACTGGGAGGCGATTGCGACTTCGATCGCGAAAACCAACCGCGTGCTGGTGGCGCATGAAGACATGCTGAGCTGGGGATACGGCGCGGAAATCGCGGCCCGCATCGCCGACGAGCTGTTCGACGAACTGGACGCGCCCGTGAAGCGGGTTGCGGCGAAGGACACGTTCGTCGCTTATCAGCCCATCCTGGAAGATGAGATTCTGCCGCAAGCCGAAGATTTGTACCAGGGAATGCTGCAGCTGTCGAACTACTAGGGCGGCGCGGTTGCGCGGGGGACTACCGCAACCCGCGCATCATTCCTGAGACGGTTTGAAGGGGCGCAGCTTTAGATGCGCCATCCGAATACCGTTTACATTTCTCATCACGAGGAGGGCTTCAGCCGGACGAGGGATCTGCTGTTCCTTCGTCAGGCGAGAATGCCGCCGGCTAAAAGCCGGCTCTTCATATTTAGTATGGGCTGAGACGCTGGCCTAAGGCCAGCTCTACCCGAGATCGTTCACCGCCGCCCGCGCCCACCGCCCCACATGGAATCCAGCGCGATCGGTCCGGCGCCGAAGAAGATCAACGTAAACGCAATCACCGCGCAGGTCAGGGGAAATTCGTAGCCGCCCTGACCGGTGAGGCCGTTCTTCAGATGCACTTTCAGGATGGCCACCGACATATCAATAAGGATGGTCAGCGCGGCGAAGCGGGTGAGGAATCCCAGCACCAGAAGAATGCCGCCGCCGAACTCGGCGCCGACCACCAGGTAAGCCATCCACGCGGGCATGCCCAGGTGCGGCAATGTTCCCATGATGCCGTGCATGTGGCTGGCGATTTTCTGCCAGCCGTGCGCAATCATGATGGCACCCAGCGCCAGGCGCAACACCAGCAGCGCCAGCGGCTGCAATCGATCTAAAAAGTTCAATTAGTTCTCCTGTCCTGCGGCCGCAAAAACTTCTTCGCGCAACTCCTGCACCGACTCAATCCGATAACTGATCACGACATTGCGTTGTGCCATTTCGTTGAGGAACAGCTGCGCCGGCACGTCAACTTCCTGGCGAACGCCGCCGCGCTTCGCGATGTCGCCGCCAATCAACATTTGCAGCACAATCGACGCCGGCCATGCGGTGGTGCGCATCATCGACGTCATGCGCGTAATCGGGTCGGTGTAATCCACCATGCTGAACGACGCAACCACATCCTCGTGTTGCACCTCGACACGCAATAGCGTGACTTCGGGTTCGTCGCTCTTAAACTTCTCTTCGAAGAGGCGCGACATCATCTGCCGTGGAGCAACGTTGGCGCCGCCCAGGTTGCGCTTGTCGCTGGAGAATAGTCCGAGATCGTACAGCGAGCGCAGCATGCGCGCGTGTCCAGGATAGCGCAGGGTTTTTTCGAAGCACTCGTCCACGTGTCCCTGAAATGTTTCCGGCAGCGTCGAAGTGCCGCCGGAAGTATGAAACGCCTCGAGCTCAGGAAAGCCTTCCATCTGAAACGCTTCTACTTCGGTCAGCGGCTCGACCGTAGTCATTCTGCCGTGGCGCAAAATTTTGGCGGGCTCACAATATTCGTTGATGAGGCCTTCGACCGAGAACACGAGCTGGTAATTGAACGGTGCGCGCGGCGACTGCGGTAATCCGCCAACATAGATTTTCAACGCGTCAGCTTTGCCGCCGATGCGGCGCAGCAGTTCGCCTCCCAGGATTGACGCCATCCCCGGCGACAGGCCGCAGTCCGGTGTGATCGCAACTCCAGCACGTTGCGCTTCGGCATCGAGCGCGAGTTCCTGTTTGACGACGGAGTTGTTGCCGCCAAGATCGGCGAAGTGGCAACCGGCGGAAATCGCCGCCTTCGCCAGATCGAGATTGAAAAAATACGGTACGGCGGACAGAACGCCGTCATGTTTTTTCATCAGCTCGCGCGCTGCCGCAGTGTCTGCGGCGTCGAGTTGCACTGCCGTGACTTTGCTGCTTTGGGTAAATTCAGAGATGCGTGCAGCCGCTTCGTTCAATTTCACTGCATCATTGTCGGCGAGCGTGATCGCCGTGATGCGTGGGCTGCGAGCCATATCGAACGCAGCCGCCCAGCCCATCATGCCGGCTCCAATAACCAGAATCCTCATGAAAACCTTCCAAATGAAAAATTATGATTGCGTTAGAAAACATGCGTGATGATGCACTTCAGGAATCCAGGCCAGAGGTACAGCATAAATCAGTGAGAGCGTTTGACCAAACCGCACCAGCGGGCAGAGCACAATGGGGCACTCTGATTTGGACGCTTTGATCAGTGGGCTGGCGACACACACTCTGCCCGCTTACGGCAGGTGTCGCACGATCTCGACCCCTTTACCCGCAGGATTGGCGCCCGCTTTATTCACCGCGATGAATAGCGCAGCATCCTTTGTCGGGCTCAACGCGATAACTGTGCCGAAACCTACCGTGCCCCCGTTTTTCAAGATCACTGGCTTGAGGTTGGGATTGCCATTGCCCATGTTGTTCACCCACGCCATCGCTTGCTGGTTCACGCCGTTCGGCATGGTGTAGATGGGCTTCTGCGCCAGTCGCATGGCCGAAATCAATTCCGGGGAAACCGGCTTGCCATCGACGTTGGCGTGTCCCAGGTTCGCTTCGCCGAAGTGCAGCATGTCGCGCGCGGTCGAACGCAATCCGCCAGCCGCGTACCAGGCGAAGATGGGCCACGGCGGAGCGTCGCTGCCGTTGGGCCGATGGCCTTGCGCCATGCGCTTCATCTGCTCCGCATCGGGTCGCAGCTCAGTGTCGCTCAGGTTGAGCGCTTGCAGAATGTCTGGACTCAGCTGCTCCTCCCAACGCTTGTTGGTTGCGCTGGCCATCAGGTAGCTCAACAGGCCGATGCCCGCATTCGAATACAGATAGGGTGCGGGCAGTGTCGTTGTCGGAGTAAAATGCGAAGCCCAGGTTAGAAAATCCTTCGGTGTGTAGTGCTGGATGCCGCGCATCTTCAGATTGCGCGGCAGATTCGTGGGATCGTCAGGCAGGCCAGAGGTGAAGTCCGCCAGCATCAGCGGCGTCATCTTTTGCGCGCCAGGCTTCAGCCTGAAGCCGGCCGGCATGTATTCCTGCGCCGGTGCGTTGGGATCCATCTGATTGCGATTCACGGCCAGCGCGAACAGCGTTGTGGTAAAGACCTTGGTGCAGGAACCAATCTCGACCAGGGTGCCCGGCGCGAAGGGCGTGCCCGCATCGGTGGCTTGGCCGTAAGGGAAAAAATATTCGTGCCCATGAAAGGAGACGCCCACAATAGCACCAGGAGCGCGGTTCTGCGCCAGGAAGGGCTTCATAATGCCGTCGACGATTTGGCGGATGACCGCTTCTTCATCACCGGCGGAGGCGGTCGCAACCGGGTGTTGTTGCAGCGGCGTATCTGCGGATGGCACGATCGCTGCGAAGCCTGTTGGGAAAAAGAGAGCAACGACGGAGAGCAACCAGCCCGTCCGAAACCAGTGGGAGCGCATGTGAGGAACTCCTGACGCCGAGTAGCGGAAAGCGCCAGCGATATTATTCCGGCGACCGTGAGGTGAGCAACGTTAATTTGGCGCTTCGAGAGCGAAGAATCGAACTGCTTAGCGCCGTTATAGATTCGGACGAATCGGCGTCAGGTGAAAGTCCCACAACGTGGGGCTCGACTCAGTCTGGCTTGCGGGGGAGACGCAGCACCGTGGAAGGAGGCCGCAGCTCCCACATTGTAGGCTCCTGTCTTAGTCCAGCTCGATCGCAATCGTCACATTCTTGCGCCCGATGATTTTGCCGTACAGTTCGCCCACGATTTTCAGCAGACCATACTTGCGGCGCAGCAGGGCTTGTCCGGTGACGGCTTCTTCAGGCGGACAGATTCGGGCACGCGCCTCCACCCACGCCCCGCGCAGCTCGCCGCGAATCGTACAGGGAGCAATGCGCACCTTGGGATTGTTGCGAATGCGCTTTACCTTGCCGGCGTCGGGCAGCGAGTAAATGTAAAAGCGCGCGGCGGGGCTGCCGGACGCAATCTGCGGATCCTGAGCGAACCAGACAGGAGTGCAGACGCCAAGGCCTGTCTTGCGGAAGGTTTCCAGGTTCAAGTATTTCGCCTCGGCGAATTGCGCGATCGGATCGGGCACGGCGGACCTCCGATAGGAGCTTACCGCATTCCCGTGGCTGAGGCCTTTAATGGCTACCAAGCTAACGCAGGCCGCCCCGCCATTTCACCTGTCATCCTGAGCGAAGGCGCGCGGCTTTTGCGCGCCGGAGTCGAAGGACCCCTATGCCCACCACTCACCACATTTGCATTGAAACGCGACCGTGGTAGAGCGGTTTCCGTCATGATGCGGTCGGATGGAGTGCCGCGAAGATAGAGGTCCTTCGACTGCGCTCGCCCGTGGCTCGCTCCGCTCAGGATGACAAATTCAAAATGAGAATTGCCGTTCCGCTTTGAGGTAACAAATTCGGATAACAGAATGCACGGTAGCTGGCTACTGCCTACTGACTACTGCCTACTGACTAAATCACGATATTCCGATTTCGCTTGCAGCAGGATTGGATTGTTGGCGTCGGCGTCTTTCCATAGTGCAAGGAAGTCGCGATAGGCCTCGCGCGCGCCAGCCTTGTCGCCCATCATGGCCCTCGCCCGCGCCAACTGGAGATGCGCCAGGGCTGCGATAGGGAAGTTCAGCACCACGCCACGGTGGTCCAGAATTTTCTGAAACTCGGCCGCGGCTTCTTTGCCCTGTCCGGCCTGAAGATACGCCAGCCCGCGCAGGTAAGCGGGATAACCCATCGCGATGCCCGGAGTGGGCGAGCCGAACTCATACGGCAGAGCCGGATGGAGAGCGTCGAGGGCCGCCGCGGAATCCTTCTCATCCAACGCAATGGCCGCCCGGATCGATGGCAACCAATAATTATTCACCAGCGTGTCGGATGGATATTGCGCGGCGAGATCGGCCGCCATTTTCTGCGCCGTCGTGCGATCGCCGCTGCGCGCCAGTGCCAGGGCAGCCAGGATCGCCGCGTTCTTGCCATCGCCCAGCTTCATCGCGTCGGCTACTTGTTGACGCGCCCGCAGCGGTTCTCCTAGTTCGGCCTGGTGCAGCGCTCCATCCAACTCCCACAATGTGGCAGTCTCTTTCGATCCCGCCTGCACCGCGGAATCACGCGCCTGGCGAGTAGTTTCTTCGGCCTTCAGTAAGCGCCCGTAGTAAGCGTCGGTATCCGACTGCATGGCCAGCAACTGATCTTCAATGCCGGGCTTGCCCATCGCTTCGGCGAGCTGGTGCGACATCTCTTCTTTGTCGCCGCGCAGAAACGCCAGCGCGTACAGGTCCGCCAGCAGCGCCTGATTTTCCAGTTTGTGCGCCTCGGCCTGCCGCAGCGCCTCCGTGGCATCATCAAAGCGATTGAGATTAATGTAAGTCCCGGCGAGGTTGGTGTAGTTGATAACGTGGCTGGGGTTCAGCTGCAAGGCCGATTGCGCTTCGGCCAGCGCCTGCGCGTATCGCCCGACTGCACCGTAGGACGAATTTAGGTTGACGTACGAGGTTTCTTCTCGCGGATAAGCCTGCCGCAACAAAAGATATGCAGCAATCGTTTGATCGATGTCGCCGGTGACCAGGTCGTGATAGTGGCAGGCGATGTAGAGCTTTTCTTTTTCGCTGGCATGGTCGCGCAGCTGGTAAGCTTTCGCGGTGCTTTCCGCCGCCAGGGTCGCTTCGTTCAGGTTGAAGTAAACGACTCCCAAGCGCGCGTAAGCCATGGCGAAGTTAGGATCGAGTTCAATCGCACGCTTGAAAAACGGTATGGCAGCCTCGTCCCCGGTTGTGTCCTGCATTTTTAGTCCCACACTGTAGGACTGCAAGGCCTCCAGCGACGGCGTGGTGGCTTGCTCGATGGGCGTGTCGTACTTCTGCACCGACGCCAGCGACTCGCCCAACTTCTTGCGCAGGTTGGTCGCCGCTTTACCCAGCGCGCTCAGCACCTGCTCGCGGCTGCCGGCGACAGCTTGCTCGTTGCCCAGCGAATCGCCGGTGCGGCAGTCGATCGCCTTCACTCCGATGACATATTGGCTTCCCAGTTGCGAGATCGACCCCAGCACCATCGCCTTGCTTCCGGTGCGCTGGCAAACCTGGCGCGTCACGTCTTCGCCGAGGTGGGTGTCGGCGGGAAGGCCCATGAATCGCAGCTGTTCGTCGACCCTCTGGTCCGACAGAACATTCAGAAAGGGCGATTGCTCCAGCCCCACCGTAAGTGCCTGCGGCAGGGCGGCGTCGAAGACCGACGCGCCGGTCGTGTTGTTGAAATCGGCGAGCACGATGGTGTCTTTGTTGGTGAGCTTGGGGCGCTGCTGATATCGCCAGTACGCGATTCCGCCGGCCACGATTAACAGCAGCACGAGCAGCGCGATCCACAAACGCTTGATCCCGGCGGGCCGGTCAACAACAACTTTCGCCGCGCTCACACTCGCGCTCTTTGACTGCTGATGCCGATCCGTTCCCGCCGCATGCAGCCAGCGGCTGTCCGTCTTCTGCTCGGTGGAGTGACTTTCCTCTGCCACTTCGACGGCTACCGTGGACTCATTCTCCATGTGGCTGTCGCGTTCCACGCGCTTCAGGTCGGTGCGAATATCGGAGGCATGCTGATAGCGCAGCTCGCGGTCTTTCTCCAGCGCCTTCGCAATGATGCGGCCAAAATCCACCGGCAGATCGTTATTCAGCCGCAAAGGGTCGGCCGGAATCTTGTGCAGAATTCCATCGAAGATGCCGGCGGCGGTGTCGCCGCGGAAGGGCAGCGTTCCGGTTGCCATCTCGTACAGCACGGAGCCGAAGGAGAACAAATCGGTGCGCTCATCAAGCGGCTTGCCCAACGCCTGCTCGGGGGACATGTAAGCGATGGTGCCCATCGCCGTGCCTGGGCTGGTGAGATGCGGATAGTGCTGCATGGTGTCTTGGGCATCGGCCGCGGCAGCGGTCTTCACCGGGATGGCGGTGGCAAGACCGAAATCCATAATCTTGGCGTGGCCGCGCCGGGTGACGAAGATGTTTGCCGGCTTGATGTCGCGATGCATGATGCCCTGGGCGTGCGCGGCATCGAGAGCATCGGTCACGTGGCTGGCGATCTCCAGCATCTGCTCGACCGCCATCGGCTTGTTATTGATCAGTTGCCGCAGCGTGACGCCGTCCAGAAACTCCATGACGATGAAGGTCTGGCCGTGCTCGTCATCAATCTCGTGAATGGTGCAGATGTTGGGATGATTAAGCGCGGAGGCGGCGCGGGCTTCGCGGCGAAACCGCTCCAGCACCATGGCATCGTTGGAAACTTCCGGGGGAAGAAACTTGATAGCGACAAAGCGGCCGAGCTTGAGGTCCTCCGCCTTGTAAACCACGCCCATGCCGCCAACCCCGAGCTTTTCCAGGATGCGGTAATGGGAGATGGTCTGGTCGATCATGGGCGCGAAGAAAAACTTCCTTGGGACGCAATGTTATGGAGGCGCGGAAGGCAAGTCAATGCTTTGCAGCACGCAGGGAGGGGCGACGCTAACGAAGCCTGATTGGTTACGTTTGGAGAGGTTTCTGAGCAGTTGTCGTGTTGAGCCGGGGCTCGCCGAACTTGCGAACCGTAGTCGACTGTCATTCTGAGCGGAGGTTCGCCGCATTTGCGAACCGTAGTCGACCGTCATTCTGAGCGGAGGTTCGCGGTATTTGCGAACCGCAGTCGACTGTCATTCTGAGCGGAGGTTCGCCGCATTTGCGAACCGTAGTCGACTGTCATTCTGAGCGGAGGTTCGCCGCATTTGCGAACCGTAGTCGAAGAACCTCTTTTCCCACGACAAATTGTGGCTTAGGGTAGAGTCCTTCGACTTCGGCGCGCTAAACTCGCGCCCGCGCCGCTCAAGATGACAAGTCGCGAGGGAGTGCCTGCGGGTGCGCCATCCCATTCTGCGTTGCTTGAAGGGGCGCAGCCTCTGCTGCGCCGTTCAAGCGTACAAAGCCTCGAGTCCCTTCAGAGACGCCACCCGATCCCTGCGGCCACCCCAACATCGCGTGCCCCCAACGCCTTCACGCTGCTTGGCGGCTTTTTTCCTGGCAGTCCAGTTAGGCTCGGCGCATCGCTCTTCCTGATCTGCCTTTGCCGGCGATCGGGACGGTCGGCGACCAACAACCCTGCTTCAAGAAAAATCTCGGCAATGGCGTCGAGCGCGGCAGCAAAGCACGCACGGATCACCGACCGGGAACGGTGCAGCATCTCCGCCACTTCCTCGTTGGAGAAGTTGTACAGACCCACCAGCGTTAGAACGTCCGCGTGCTCGTCATGGAGCTTTGCCAGGCAAAGCTCGACATCGCGGGCAAACACAATCTGGTCCTCGAAGCTGGGGATGGCATGGTGCGAGACGCGAGCGCGAAAGAATTCGCGCCCCAGCAGCGATGGCAAGCGACCCATCTGGCTGGACAATTCAAAAAAATGCCGCACAATGGCGAGCGCTTGACTGCGATAGCAGACCATCTCGGGAGGCGGATCGATTTCGGATGACTCTTCCGAGCACACCCCAGCAACCGACGGCGAAGCTGCCACAGTTTGCAGATACAATGCGTGCGCTCGCTGGCTGGCGATCTTGGAAAACCTCATCACACCCTCCCGCAAGCAGCAGACGCGTGAGCGGCGACTGCCTGGGGGGCCGGCGTTTTGCTGTTGGCGCGGCGCCGCGTCCAGCGTCGGCTCCGCCGTTCCGGGAGGAAGTGATGCAGCAGAAGTTTCTCGCATGGCTCGCAATAGGACTCAGATGACTGAGAGCGGCGTAGTCCTAACGCTCCGCAGCGTTCACAATATTTCAGTTCGTAAGCTGTCGATTCCATTTTTGTCCCTTGGTGTCGATTTGGAATTGCATAAAAAGAAAGCCCTGCGACCAGCCCCTTGATGGTCCGGGACTGATGCACAGGGCTCGTTTGTTTTACGATGACCTGCTATTGGTTATTTGGTTACGGGAAGCATGACCGGCAAGGCAAGAGCGAAAGAAAGAAGTAAGATGGCAATCAATATCTCGGGCCCTTGGTCTTCGGCCGGCCCGGCACTCAAGGTATCATCCGCTCGTCCAGCTGGCGGCTGAAGTAGCCCTCTTCGTATCCGGACTTCAAAATGCTCCCATTCTTCACCACCACGCTTAGTCGTCCGGAGAACCGCAAGGTTCGGAGAAGCTTCTCGGTAGCTGCTGACAGCAACTCGGCTTCTCGAATCTTGCGCCGGAACTCGGCGAAGCTGTGGTCTTCCAGGTTCGGTGGCGCATCTTTCATGAATCAGTTCACCTCGAGCCGAACCGCAGAACCTCGAACTGTTTTAACTTTTGCACAGGGGAATCAGCTTAGTCAATAAAATTATTGCTTTAAGGATATTACTAAAGTACATGTATTGCATTCAGCAAATAACTGCGTAATGAACATCCTTGACTTGCAGGACCAGCTGCGCGTGCACATCCGGGGCCGTATCGGGCGGGGAGAGTTGACCGGCGCGGCCCTGGCCCATGATGCTGGATTCCCCCAGGGACATCTTTCCAACTTTCTGAATGCCCGCCGCGGCCTCAGCCTGGAGTCGATGGATCGCCTGTTGCACACCCTGGGAATCGAAGTGCTGGACCTGGTCGATGCCAAAGAATTGCAGCGCAGGGCAACGCCTTCCCCCGTTCCCAGTGGACAGGAAAGCGTGGCGCTGGTAGCGCCGGAACATGCCGGGTTGCCGAACTTCAGCCCCAGCCAGATCCTGGAGGCCCGCAGTTTCAAGAAGTCATTTCTGCGGCGCTTGCGTCCTTACCTCGGGCACGGCCGCCTCGATTGGCAACGCTTCATCGTGTTGCGGCTAAGCACGACCGGCGTCCAAGGCGTGCTGCCCATGCAGGTGGCCGGGGCTGCGCTACTCATCGACCGGCACTACATCTCGCTGCAACCCTACCGCCGGATGCGGCGCAATGTATATGCCGTGCACTACGCTGGACACTGCGCCCTGCGACACGTTTCCCTCATCGACGACCAGCTGGTTTTGCAGTCGCGCGATCCCCTGGGCAATGTCGAGTTGCTGCGCATCGGGCATGGCCGAAATCTTTCCGACTACATTGTGGGGCGGGTTTGCCACATTGGCTTTGAAGTGTGAGGCCGCGGCGGTCTGCTATGATTTTGCTATCCGCAACGGAGGTTGGCAATCATGGATGAACCGGTAACGCCCAGCGTGGGCACGCGTCGCAACGAAGATATTGCGCTGGACATGATGAAATTTATTGCTGTCACCACCGGCTATGGAAGGACTAGTTCGCCGGCCGCGGGCTTTCAATCAGGCAACGATTCCAAGGCGGAAGATTACGCTCGCCATCTGCTCGATCTCTACGGCCAGTGCCTGACGGCCGTGCAAGGCAAAAAGTAAGGCCGGCGAAATTGCCGATGACACCGGGGCCGCGCGCTCCGGTTTTTCTTTCAGCAAACCTCCGCGAGAGGCAAAACCCAAACAATAGCTTCACGGGTGCATTCGCAGGGATTCGGCGCGATAAACAAAACTTTCCGGCTCATAACAATTTCTGATAGGCAAAGCTGCGTCGCCGCTTGCGCCGAGGGAATCTATTGCATCTGCGGGCTGTGCGTCCCGCATGGAGTTTCGCATGCATTCCAGCGCGCGCGCCCCTCGCTGGCAGACTGTGCTGGCCTTCAGCATCGTGTATTTCGTCTGGGGCTCGACCTTCCTGGCGATTCGGGTTGGAGTGCGCGAAGTGCCTCCATTCGTTCTGGCGGCAATGCGATTTCTGCTGGCCGGATTTGTTCTGCTGGTGTGGATGCGGGCGCGTGGCGTGGCATGGCCAAGCCGCCGGCAGTGGGCTGCGGCTACGCTGCTGGCCTCGATGATCTTCATGCTCGACTATGGACTGCTCTTCTGGGCCGAGCAGAAAGTGCCGTCGGGCATTGCCGCGGTCATGCTGGCGACCATCCCGGTTTTCATGACGCTGTCTGAAATTATTTTTCTGCGCACCCAGAAGCTGACGGTTCGGCTGGCTGCAGCGCTGCTGGTTGGCCTTGCCGGCGTTGGCGTGCTGGTCAGCCACTCGCTCAGCTTGGGCGAGCAGCCCATCAACACAGCGGGCGCCACCGCCCTGCTGGTGGCGGCCCTTAGCTGGTCGGTGGCTGCGGCGCTTACCCGCAAGCTGCCGCTGCCTGAATCTAAGCCCATGAGTTCGGCGGCGCAGATGTTTAGCGGCGGCGTACTGCTCACCCTGGCGGC
The DNA here is from genome assembly GCA_963796695.1 of uncultured Acidobacteriaceae bacterium. Lineage (GTDB taxonomy): Bacteria > Acidobacteriota > Terriglobia > Terriglobales > Acidobacteriaceae > Bog-257. The sequence continues at coordinate 48,321 of CAWCMU010000007.1, forward strand.
AGGAGGGTTAGGAGAATTTCGCGGTTTCCGTTTTCAAAGTGTGTCGCTCAACGCCTGGCTGGCGCTCGCTTATCTGATCGTGGCCGGTTCCATTATTGGCTTCACCGCATATGTATGGCTGATTCATCGCGAGTCGCCTACCAGGGTCGGCACCTATGCCTATGTCAATCCCGTGGTCGCGGTCACGCTGGGATATTTTCTCGGCGGCGAATCGGTTGGTCCGCGAACATTGCTGGGCATGCTGATGATTTTGATCAGCGTGGTGGTGATCACTACGACGCCGGCGAAGAAGCCGGCAACCAACTGGGCCGAAGAGGCAGCGCGGCTGGCAGAGCCTTCGGAAGGGTGAACGTTGGGCTGCGACCATATAACTTGCTGCGCAGGGCGCTAAGCTTATCCAGTTTGTCATCCTGAGCGGAGCGAGCCGCCGGCAAGCGCAAATTCAGTCTGTCATTCTGAGCGCGTGCGTAACTTCAGTTTGTCATCCTGAGCGGGTACTCAAATTTATTTTGTCATCCTGAGCGGAGCGAGCCGTAGGCGAGCGCAGTCGAAGGACCGCTACCTCAGCCAAGACTCTTCGCGGCGATAGGGGTTCTTCGACTCCGGTTCGCAAAAGCGGCGAACCTGCGCTCAGAATGACAGTGCAAAATGACAGTGCAGAACGACAGTGCAGAATGACAGTGCAAAATGACAGTGCAGAATGACGGGCGAGAATGGATTGCATTCCAATTTGCGATCCTGAGCGCAGGGGTAAATCAGTTTGTCATGCTGAGCGGAGCGAGCAAATTTACTTTGTCATCCTGAGTGCAGGCGTAAATTCAGTCTGTCATGCTGAGCGGGTACTCAAATTTATTTTGTCATCCTGAGCGCAGTCGAAGGACCACTACCTCAGCCAACACTCTTCGGGGCGATAGGGGTTCTTCGACTCCGGTTCGCAAAAGCGGCGAACCTGCGCTCAGAATGACAGTGCAAAATGACCATCGCAAAATGACAATCGCAAAATGACAGTGCAGAATGACAGCCGCGAAATGACAGCCGCGAAATTTCTCTTCCCTCGACGCCGGTTGCGCAACTCGCATCTAACCGCACGGAGTTCCCTCGATGTCAGCTGGCTCGACTATCTCGGAAGAATCTTCCCGGCGCACGGCGCGGGAGATCTTCGAGCGCGTGGAAGAAAATGCGCATTCTGAATTGCGGCGCACGCCGCATGCCCTAGCGTTTTCCGGATTCGCCGGCGGCATGTCGATGGGCCTCACCGGCATCGCGGTGGCTGCGGCCATGGCGGCTCTCGGCGATTCGCCCACCAGCGCCTTCGTCGCGTACATGGTGTATCCCGTCGGATTCATCGCGGTCATCATTGGGCGCGCCCAGTTGTTCACCGAGAACACGCTGTACCCGGTTGCGCTCCTGCTAAGTGAGCGCCGCCACTTCGTCGATACCGCTCGCCTGTGGAGCGTGGTGTTTGTCACCAACGTTTTGGGAGCGATCACGTTTGCCGCCCTGGCGATTTTGACTGATGCGTTGAGCACGCCCATCCATGCCCACCTGGTGCAGTTGGGAACGGCCGCGATACAGGGCAGTAACGCTCACATCTTCTGGAGCGGCGTGATTGGCGGCTGGCTGATAGCGCTGGTGGCGTGGTTGGTCACGGCCAGCCATTGGACCATCGGGCAGGTCGCGGTGATCTGGCTGCTGACGTTTGTGGTTGGCATCGGCCACTTCGCGCACTGCATCGCAAGCACGGGAGAGATCATGTCGGCGGTGTTCGCCGGCGCGGTGTCGTTCAGCCACTATATCTATTGGCTGGCGCTGGCGACCTCGGGCAATATCGCGGGAGGCGTGACCATCGTGACTCTGCTGAACTTTGGGCAGGTGAAGGCCGAAAACGATTAACCGGTTCGCAGCAAGTGGGAGGATCAAGTGCGTTTGAAGAATGCTCTACTCGCGTCGGCCGCAGGATTCGGTGTAGCCGGAACAGCTGCCGGAATTGGCGTCGCGCTGCTGGCTCGCGAGTGGTGGAAGCACGCTCGCGCTGTTCCCAACTTTGCCGGACAAGTCGTCGTCATCACCGGCGGCTCGCGCGGCCTGGGATTCGCGCTAGCGCAAGAGTTCGCCGCGCGTGGGGCGCGGCTGGTCACCTGCGGACGCGATCAGGAAATTCTGCGTGAAGCCGAAACGCGCTTGCAGGCCATGCGCGCCGAGGTGCTGGCTGTGCCTTGCGACGTCACCGACCAGACCCAGGCCGAGTTGCTCATCAAGCAGGCAGTCGAGCGCTTCGGGCGTGTGGATGTGCTGATCAACAATGCCGGCACCATCGCCGTCGGCCCGCTGGAGTCGCAGACTGTCACCGACTTCGAAGCGGCGATGGACACCATGTTCTGGGGAACGGTGTACACCACGCTGGCCGCGATTCCGGCGATGATCGAACGTGGGGGCGGACGCATCGCCAACATCACGTCGATCGGCGGCAAAGTAGCGATTCCGCATCTGGTGCCCTACACCTGCGCGAAGTTTGCGGCGGTGGGATTCAGCGAAGGCATTCGTGCCGAGTTGGCCAAAGACCGCATCAAGGTTACGACGGTGGTGCCCGGACTGATGCGCACCGGCTCGCACGCCAACGCCATTTTCAAAGGTGATCATCGCAAGGAGTACAGCTGGTTCGCGCTGGCGGCATCGCTGCCGATGGCTGCCATGGAAGCGCATCGCGCGGCGCGCATGATCGCCAACGCCATCGCTCGCGGAACATCCCAGATCATCCTGACGCCGCAGGCAAAGTTGCTGGCGCTGGCACACGGCATCGCACCGGGCGTAATGTGCGACGTGCTGGGCGCGGCCAACCGGGTTATGCCCGGCACCGGCAGCCGCGATCGGCGGCACTTTACCGGCAAAGAAAGCGAGACGGCGGTGTCGCGCTCATTTCTCGCCAGCCTGGGACGCTCTGCCGGGCGCGAGTTGAATCAGCATCCCGAGCGTGGGCCGGTCGGCGGTGATGCCGACATCAGTTCGCGACCGCTGCGGCCACATGCCGTCGGCGGAAATCCCAAGCCGCTTCCGGCGGATTAGCTACACGCGGCCTGTCGGGTTGGTCGCATACAAACAGGTTGCGAGACTCTCGCATCCAAACTTGTATGCGCCGCGAAATGCGGCTTACTGGGAAGACAGGAGCATCTATGCTGCCGGACACCACTTCCAGGACAACGATCGATCATGACGAGATTCGCCGCTGGGCCTCAGAACGCGGCGCCCAGCCGGCTACTGTCGCTTGCCCGGGCACCGAGGGCGGCGAAGAGAAAATTGACGAGCTCGGCATGCTGCATCTGGACGTGCCCGGATTCGATAGCCAACAAGCGATGCAGCCGATTGGCTGGGACGAATGGTTTCAGCAGTTCGAGGAACATAAGCTGGCGCTGCTCTACCAGGAGCAGATTCCTGGAGGAGAGCTCAGCAACTTCAACAAACTTGTGACTCGGGCGAAAGTCGAAAAAGTGGAGGAAGCCGTGGGTGGACAGGGGCGAAGCGCATCCAGCAAGAATTCCGGCAACAAGAATGCGACCAAGAAGACGCCGGTCGCTCGCAAGTTGGATGGCGGAGCAGTCGCGATGTCGGGGCGCGAACGCATCGCGCACCAGTCAGAGTCGGCGCGGGGAAAATCCGCCAGCACCGGGCGGGCGAGTAGCAAAAGCCGCAGCGCGGAAAAACGATCGAATGCCCTGGTGAGCGGCGGAGCGGTTCGCGGCAGCCAGACGCGACACTCGCGCACCACACGACGCGGAGCCTGATTTTCGCAAGTACCCGACGACGAGGGGGCCGGCGGTTCGCGGCAACCAAGGTCGGCACTCGCGGAGTATGCAGCGGGACCGATGATTTTTATTTTTTATCTGGCCATTCCGAAGCAGAAGCAGAGTTCTGAAGCAGGAGAAAAATGTCGACCACCGTTTTGAGTTTGACTGAGGCACGTGACTTCGCACCGTTGCAAATGCGCAGCGATGAAGACCCGCCGATTCCTGTTCCTCCGGGCGAGGACCCGCCCCCGCCGATTCAGGAGCCACCAGATAAACCGACCGTCGATCCGGGCGCGCCGGTAAGCGAGCCTGGCCCGCGCGAGCCCAAGCGGCTGTAGGGGCGAGCCGTAAGTTTTCGCCATCCCGGCCCTCTGTCTGGTATCAGACAGAAGCGTATAATGGCCTGCAAAGGCTGTCGTTCTACCAGAGCCTGATCCTCCGTGGCCGACATCACGGACCAAAACGAAAAGGCTCAATCCATGCCGCACCCCAAACGATGTCCCGTTTGCGGCAGCTCTAAAATTACGGAGCACTCAGCAGTCAACAAAATTGCTTACGACGAGCGCGCCCCGCGCCACTATCGCTGCGAGCAGGGACATGTGTTCTCCTGGAACGATTCCCGCGTCGACGAGGCGAAACGAAAAAACTGATTTCATGAGGCGCCATCGAACCCCGGATCCCTCCGCTCCGGCTCAAGCCGTCGGTCGGGATGACAGCGTTATATTGCTGAAGCGGTCGGTCAGGATGACAGCGTGCTTTTCAGAAGATCTGGTAGGAGTAAATCTTCACGAGCGCCGCTTTCCAGCATTGCGACCTGGCGCTTGCGGCCGTCAGCGGAGCCTCACGATGTCGTCTCGAAGAACAGCTCTTCCAGTCCCATGCGCAGCAGTTGCCAAAGCTCCAATTCTTCGTCGCGGCCTTTGATTTTCACCTTGCACTCGCCGCTGCTGTTCAGCGCGAGCGTGACCCGGAAACTGCTTCCGATGCTGGGCTTGATGGAGAGCTCGGTGTCGGCAATCGAAAAGTTCACCAGCCGTTCGGGATCCGAGCCCACGCGAATCACGGAAAATAATTCGCCGGACGGATCCGAGACTAGGGTGAACTGCTCCTTGCCCCGAAGATCGTTGACGAACTTCACATCTTCGGCGGCGCCTATCTTCAGCAATTCGAAAATCGAGCGGGGAGAGCAGGCATGCCGCGCCTGTACCCAATTGAATGATGGTGGCAGTTTATCCAATGATCGTTCTCACTTTCCGCGCGCCGCCGGTGTGCCTGGGTGATTGTCCCTATTCTAGGCGCGGGCGACGATTTTCGGGAGAGGCAATACCCATTCACCACGGAGGACACGGAGCGCACGGAGGGAATCGGGATTCGGGATTAGGAGCCTGCGTCGTCACACGATTTCGGTATGCGTCGTTTGTTCACCATCGAAGATGCGGATGCGCAGGAGGGAATCGGGATTCGTAACCACATCGCCCACTCGTCCCTAATCATCAACTCCTGATTCTCCGTGCGCTCCGTGTCCTCCGTGGTGAATAATCGACGTCCGACCGATCGTCAATCGCGGGTCACTAGCCCCGAATCCCCGATTCACTCCGTGCCTCTGCGCCTCTGTGTTGAACAAATCCCCCACCCTCGCGGCCCTCTTGCTCCCCGCGTTACTATTTCCTCATCATGAAAGCCCAAACGAAAGCCGGGGCGTTCGACCTGCGGCGCATTCTCTCCTGGCTCAAAGAGCGCGACGGCAAGATGATCGCCAGCACGCGCGAGCTGGTGTTGCGCGAGTCGCCCACGCACGACAAGCCGGCGTGCGACAAGCTGTGCGCGCACCTGGCCGGCGAATTCAAGTCCCTCGGCGGCGAGATCCGCATCCACCGCCAGCGCACCGCAGGCAATCATCTGCAAGTGAACTTCGCTGGCGCGCGCGGTCGCAAGCCCGTCCTGCTGCTCGGCCACTTTGACACCGTGTACAACTCCGGTACGCTGCGAGAAATGCCGTGGCGCGAGAAAGCCGGCAAGCTTAGCGGCCCCGGCGTCTTCGACATGAAGGCCGGCATAGTGCAAATGATGTTTGCCCTATGGGCGCTGCATGAAACCGCCGGCAAGCTGCCGCGTCCGGTGAAGCTGCTGCTCGTGTCCGACGAAGAGGAGGGCAGCGACAGCTCGCGCGCCATCACCGAGCGCCTGGCGCGGCAATGCGCGGCAGTGCTGGTGTGCGAACCTTCCGGCCCGGGCGGCGCGCTGAAGACGGCGCGCAAGGGCGTAGGCTCGTTTACGCTGAAGGTCAGCGGCAAGGCGGCACATTCGGGACTCGACTTCGAGAAGGGACAGAGCGCCATCCTCGAACTGGCACATCAGATCCAGGCGGTCTCGCGGCTCACCGATTTCGAACGCGGCGTCACGCTGAACGTGGGAGTGGTGCGTGGCGGCACGCGAACTAACGTGGTTCCCGCCGAAGCCGAGGCTGAAGTGGATTTACGGGTCAAGCAGAAGAGCGATGGTGAGCGGATGGAAGAGGCAGTGCGCGCGCTGCGTCCGGTGAATTCGAACTGCACACTGGCGATCGAAGGCGGCATCAACCGGCCTCCGCTGGAACGCACCGAGCAGATTGCGGCGTTGTTCGAGCTGGCGCGCAAGATCGCCGGCGAGCTGGGATTTCCCTTGCAGGAGATTGCGGTGGGCGGCGGCTCGGACGGCAACTTCACCGCCGGCATCGGCATTCCCACTCTCGATGGCCTGGGTGCGGTCGGCGACGGAGCGCACGCCACCCATGAACACGTCATCGCCGCCGAAATGCCGCGCAGGGCCGCGCTGTTGGCGGGGCTGATCGAGGCGATTGGATGAGGTTGGGCGATTGAGTAATGTTTGGCCGTTGATCGCGCTTCGCGGGTTTGAAAGGGCGCAGGTTTGAAGGGGCGCGGGTTTGAAGGGGCGCAGCTTCAGCTGCGCCGTTTGCATCCTCACTAGAATTGTCATCCCGAGGAGGCCTTCAGGCCGACGAGGGATCTGCTGTTCCTGCCATCCCCGAGGGACTCAGCATCAAAACGCTCGCCTACCCAGCCTTGAAAGGCTGGGCTAAGCTCTTCCGTCTCGCTGCGCGAGACTGGTGCTCAACAATCGGGCGTCGCGCCGCCTTTTTTGACGCGCCCCTTGCGAAAGCCTAGAATCTGCCCAGAAGCCCAACCCGTTGCCGCATAAGCACCGGGTCGTTCGACCGGAGGTCATATGTTTGGTGGAAAGTTAGGTTTGCCGGAACTGGCGGTGATCGTGTTTATCGCCCTGCTCATCTTCGGACCGAAGAAGCTGGGCGAATTGGGGAAAGGTTTGGGCGAAGGTATCCGCAACTTCAAGTCGTCGATGAACGACCACAACTCCTCGAACAATCCCAACTCGACCACTCCGGAAGAAAAGAAATAGCTGCGGTCATAGCAAACTCCTGCCGGTCGCGGCTTCGGCAGCTCTCAGCATCCCGTAAACGCGGGGCACCGGTAATCCCACAACATTGAAGTAGCAGCCTTCGATGCGCTCGGCCCAGCGCGAGGCGATGCCTTGGATAGCGTACGCTCCGGCTTTGTCCATGGGCTCGCCGGTCTGGACGTAGGCGGCAATCTCGTCGTCCGACACGTTGCCGAACCACACGTGCGTGGTCACGGCTGTGGTCTGCTCGAAGCCGGGAGCCAGCAGGCAAACGCCGGTGATGACCTGGTGCGCGCGTCCGGAGAGCAGGCGCAACATGCGTGCCGCGTCCGCCGCATCGGCAGGCTTCTCCAGCAGATGCTCATCTACTACCACGATAGTATCTGCGCCCAGCACGGCGCCCTCGGGATGGAGCTGAAAGATAGCGTGGGCTTTGTCGCTGGCCAGGCGCTGTGCGTAATCCAGCGGCTTCTCACCGGCAAGCGGCGCCTCGGGAACGTGCGCAGGTTCGACGGTGAAAGCGATCGCGGCATTGCGCAGCAGTTCCGAACGGCGCGGCGAAGCAGAAGCAAGGATCAGAGACATGCAGTGCGATTCTAGAACAGCGCGGCCCGACAGACCGAGGCCCGACACAAAAGTGCAGCGCAGCTGTCGTCAAGCTTGTCACCCGACAACAAAGCATCCCCTCGCCAAACTTCCACGTCTGATTGGGCTGTGAAGACCGCAACCCAACCTATGACGCATGGCGCCAGCGTGCTCGACGGGCAGGTGGGCTTTCGGGTTTGGGCGCCCACGCCAAAGGAATTGACAGTACGGCTTTGGCGCGCAGATCAGGCGCCGCCAGACGTGCGACCGAAAACCGTTGTACACGACACAGCGCAGCAAGACGCGCAGCATGAAATCATGCTGCAAGACACACCGCAGCAAACCGCGCAGCATAAAACCGCGCCGCAAGATTTCCCCATGAATCGCCTGGGCGAAGACTTTGTGGTGAGCGCGCAAGCCGCGGCCGGCGATCGCTACGCTTACATACTGGACGGAGGCCAGCCCATCCCCGATCCCGTGTCGCGGTTGCTACCGGACGGCGTACACGGCCCTACCGAGATTGTCGACCCGCTTGCGTTTCAATGGAGCGATGTGTCGTGGCGCGGCCTGCCGCTCAGCGAGTACGTCATCTACGAGTTGCACGTCGGCACGTTCACGCCCGAAGGAACGTTCGACGGCGTAATCACCCGGCTGCCGTATCTGAAGGACCTTGGCGTCACTGTGATCGAGCTCATGCCGGTGGCGGCTTGCCCGGGCACGCGCAATTGGGGATATGACGGCGTGTCGCCGTATGCGGTGCAGTCGAACTACGGCGGCCCCGCGGGACTGAAGCGGTTGGTGGACGCCGCGCACGCGCTCGGGATAGGCGTGATGCTCGACGTGGTTTACAACCATCTCGGTCCGGAAGGAAATTATCTGCCGAGGTTCGGCCCGTATTTCACGGCGCAGCACCAGACCCCGTGGGGCGAGGCGGTGAATTACGACAGGGAGGGCTGCGAAGGCGTTCGCCGTTACGTGGTGAAGAATGCGTTGTACTGGATTCGGGAGTATCACCTCGACGGGTTGCGGCTCGACGCGGTGCAGACCATCAAGGATGGATCGCTACGTCACATCGTGGCGGAAATTCAGGAGCGCGTGCAGGAACTGGCGGGCGTTATGAATGGCCAGGTGTGCGTCATCGCGGAGACCGACGAAAATGATTCGCGCTATGTGAAGCCAGCGGCTAAAGGCGGCTACGGACTCGATGGCGTGTGGAGCGACGATTTCCATCATGCGGTGCATTCTTACCTCACCGGTGAGCGCCAGGGCTATTACCAGGATTTCGGCGACCCGGCGCAGATTGCAAGCGCGCTGCGCGACGGCTACGTTTTCCAGGGCGAAACATTTCGCTTCTGGAGTCGGCCGCGCGGAACCAGCGCTAACGGCGTTCCGCTGCCGGCGAACATCATCTGCACCCAGAACCACGACCAGGTGGGCAATCGCGCGAAGGGCGAGCGGCTGAGCGCATTGATGCCGCGAGGCGCGCGCAAGCTGGCTGCGGCGCTGTTGCTGCTGGCTCCGCATACGCCGCTGCTGTTCATGGGACAGGAATATGACGAGGCGGCGCCGTTCCAGTTCTTCGCCGACTTTCAGGATCCGGCGCTGAAGAAAGCGGTGAGCGAGGGGCGCCGCAGTGAGTTCAAGGATTTCGATTTTAATGAGGTCCCTGACCCGGAAGATCCTGCGACCTTCGAGCGCTCAAAGCTGACCTGGGCCGATGGCGCGCAGAATCGCGAAATGCTGGAGTGGTATCGGCGGCTGCTGCAGTTGCGCAAGCAACACGTGACGGGTGGCGAGCGCACTGCGGATGCGCAGTTCGAGAATGGCGTGCTGCGCATGCAAGTGCCCGCGCACGATCCGAAGGTGTTGGTGCTGGTGGCACTGGAGCCGGGCAAGAGTTTGCCGCCGGTCAAGGACGAGTGGCACGAAGCGTTGCGCTCCGCCGAGGACGGGTATGAGGCGAGTGTGTTCCTGCGGTAGAGGCGATTTGAAAGGGCACAGCTTCAGCTGCGCCATTTGCACGCTGTATTCTTCGCGCGCTGTACCCTCTTCCTTTTCTGTCATCCCGACTGACGGCTTTAGCTGGAGCGGCGGGACCTGCTGTTCCAGATCGCGCCGCAAGGGTGGAGTACGCCTTCAGGCGCACACTCACGACGGCATGATTCTCTGCGCTTTAGCGCCTGCGGTAAGAGTTCGTTTCCTCAGCGGCTAAAGCCGAAGATTTTTCTCCGCGCTTTATGCACCGCTGAAGCGATGCTCCACCCCATCCACACAAGAGAACATGGGAAGGAGCCTTCCGATGGCCAGCCGCTTTGCCTGTTAGAATCAATCTAGCCCTCCGGCTTCCTCGCATGGACCCTTCACTCATCCGAAATTTCGCGATCATCGCCCATATTGACCATGGGAAGAGCACGCTCGCTGACCGTCTGCTGGAGCTCACCGGCTCGCTGACGGCGCGCGAGATGCAAGCCCAGGTGCTGGACGCGATGGACCTGGAGCGCGAGCGCGGCATCACCATCAAAGCCCATTCGGTGCGCATGATGTATCCCGCAGCCGACGGCACGACGTATCAGCTCAACCTCATCGACACGCCCGGCCACGTGGACTTCAGTTACGAAGTATCGCGCTCGCTGGCTTCGTGCGAAGGCGCGCTGCTGGTGGTGGACGCGTCGCAGGGCGTGGAAGCGCAGACGCTGGCCAACGCTTACATCGCCATCAACAATGGGCTCGAGATCATCCCCGTCATCAACAAAATCGATTTGCCCAGCGCCGACATCGCGCGCACTAAAGAGATGATCGAGAGCGCAGTGGGCCTTGACGCATCGCATGCGCTGGCCATCAGCGCCAAGACGGGAGTGGGCGTGCCCGAGGTGCTGGAGGCCATCGTCAAACTCGTGCCGCCACCCAAGGGCCGCGCCGCCAATCAACTTCAGGCACTCATTTTCGATTCGTGGTTCGACTCCTACCGCGGCGTGGTGGTGCTGGCGCGCGTGATTCAAGGCGTGCTCAGCAAGGGCCAGCGCATTCGCCTGATGTCGAACGGCCGCACCTTCGATGTGGAAACGCTGGGCGTGCTCACGCCTAAGCCGGTGGAAGTGGATCAGCTTTCGGCGGGTGAAGTTGGCTTCCTCATCGCCAACATCAAGAATGTTGCGGACACGAAAATCGGGGACACGGTGACCGACGATCATCATCCGGCGATTGAGCCGCTGCCCGGCTTTGAAGAGCTGAAGCCGATGGTATTCGCCGGCCTCTACACCGTTGACGCGCACGAGCATACGCTGCTGCGCGAGGCGCTGGAAAAATTGCGGCTCAACGATTCGTCGTTCTTCTTCGAGCCCGAGAGTTCAGTCGCATTGGGCTTCGGATTTCGTTGCGGCTTCCTCGGCCTGTTGCACATGGAGATCATCCAGGAAAGGCTGGAGCGCGAGTACAACCTTGACCTCATCACCACCGCGCCAGGCGTGCGTTACAAGATCACGCTGACAGATGGGTCGGTAGTCGAGGTCGACAATCCTTCGCGCTGGCCCGATCCCACCATCATCGAAAAGATTGAAGAGCCGGTGATCCTGGCGACGATTCTCACCAATGAAGAATATGTTGGCGGGATTCTGAAGCTGGTGGAAGACAAGCGCGGCAAGCAGAAGGGCTTTGAGTACGTGAGCGCGTCGCGCGTGATGTTGAGCTATGAGTTGCCGCTGAATGAAATCGTGCTCGACTTTTACGACCGCTTGAAGTCGGTGTCGCGCGGCTACGCGTCGTTGGATTATCACCTGGCCGGAGCGTGGAATTCGCCCATGGTGAAGTTGGATATCCTGATTTCAGGCGAGCCGGTGGACGCACTGTCGATCATCGTACACAAAGATTTCGCCTATGACCGCGGGCGCGCGCTGGTGTCGAAGATGCGCGAGCTGATTCCGCGGCAGATGTTTGAAGTGGCCATCCAGGCGGCGATCGGAGCGAAAGTAATTGCGCGCGAAACCGTGGCCGCCATGCGCAAGAACGTGATCGCCAAGTGCTACGGCGGCGACATCTCGCGTAAGCGCAAGCTGCTGGAGAAACAAAAAGAAGGCAAGCGGCGCATGAAGCGCGTCGGCCGTGTCGACATCCCGCAGGAAGCATTTTTGGCGGTGCTGAGGGTGGGCGAGGATTAGCAGGGTGGCGTCCCTAACGGGACTCGGGTTTACGTTTCGCTTTGCATGGCGCAGCTAAAGCTGCGCCCCTTCAAAGCTCCAGAGTAGTGGACGGACAGCTTTAGGGCGCTCTCAATTGATTTGTCATCCTGAGCGCAGCGTCCGCCCAGTTTTCGACCCGCCGATTTTGCGGGTCGGCGGCCGCGGAGTCGAATGGATCTGCTGTTCGATGGCGCTGCCTGCTGTCTCCAAATCGCCGCGACCATTCCTCTTTCCCGATTGTCTTATTCGAATGACTCCTGCCGACATCCGCCTCCTTACAGCCGACGACGCTGAAGCCTATTCACGGTTGCGGCTGGAAGCGCTCGAATCCGATCCGGAGGCATTTGGTTCGTCGGACGTCGAACACCGACGGCTTACCATCGAGACGATTCGCGCGCGCATCGGCTTCGATCCGGAAAACAAGTTTGTCATTGGCGCGTGGGTTGAAGGGCAGCTAGTCGGCTCGGCCGGACTGGTTCGCGAGAGCAACATCAAGGAGCGGCACAAGGCGCGCCTTTGGGGCGTTTTCGTGAAGGCAAATCTGCGGGGCCAGGGGATGGGGCGCCGCATGCTCAGCGAATTATTGCGGCGCGCAGCGAAGGTTGATGGGTTGGAGCAGATTATCCTGGCAGTCGCTGCACCACAGCCTGCTGCCGTCGCTTTGTATCGTTCGCTGGGATTCGTGTCATTCGGACGCGAGCCGCGGGCGCTCAAGATCGGCGACCGTTACGTGGATGAGGAGTACATGGTACTGCGCTTGAGTGGGACAGTAGATCCCTCGTCGGCCTCGACGGCCCCCAACCGATAGCCGCTGACTGACAAACGTTCACCGACAACCGGCAACGGCTTGCAGTAACCTCTACCTGCTAAGGCAAACGCTGTACTTTCTTGCCCGAACCCGTCGCGCCCGTATGGTCCTTCAGCGAAACTACGGAGTGGCAGCGGGGTTCAACTTCGATACACTTCCTGCACCGCCACCACTCTGGCCAGTGACAGCACCATGGCCGCATTTCGCTTCGCCACCGTCATCGAAGGAGGAACCATGCAGAGGGCCGAATCTCATCCTCGCTTCACGACGGGCGGCACTAGCCGTACGCGCCCCTTTCTTGTGCCTACGGATCCCCGCGTCCGCCGAGTTTTGCAGGCGGTTGGCGAAGGCGAGTCGCACAGCATCGAGGAACTGGCACGCCTGGCCAACCTCAGCAGTTCGCGACTGTCACATTTATTCAAGGCGCAAACCGGCATGAGCCTGCAGAATGTCATCAATCGCCGCCGCCTGGAGGTCGCAATCGAACTGCTGCGCAACACCTCGATGCCGGTGAAAGAAGTTTCCTACCGCGCCGGCTATCGTCACCCTTCCAGTTTCGTGCGCGCCTTCCGCAACGAGTTTGGCGCCAGCCCCAGCAGCTATCGCGATCTATTAGCGCCGGATGCTAACGAACAGCGGATTTGACTACGCGGTTTTGATTGACGAAACAAATCGCAGTAGTGCATCGTGTCTCATCGTTACTCAAAAATGAACGGGCTGAAATCTTCGCCCGTTGCGATAGCGCCTAATCAGAGCTTGCGTCGTATCCAGCCAGCGCCGCGTTCGTTCGTCTGACCACTGTCTCGTCTGCGCCGTCAACTTCGTCGGATCGCCGTTGTTCGCCTGCCGAAAACAGCTTGACCGGTAAACCCTCCGCCCAGCGTTGGCGGCCAGACGACTCCTCGCGAGTCTCAGGAGGACCTCATGTTTTTGCTGGACTGTACGACTTCGCCAAGAACTTTGCATATTAAAGCGGACCATCGCCAATTGCTTTCCCCGTCGTTCGCCTCGCTCGCCGCAGTGTTACTGTTCGTCAGCCTGGCAGCCACCATGCACGCTTCGGCGGTCCACAACAATACTGCGACCGACCCCGGGGTACGCAGCGGTCCGCCCGGAGCCGGGGGAGCCATTGCCGGACTCACCAGCAATCAGCTGTCATTCTTCAGCGCGGGCCAAGCCAACTTTGTGGAAGTCGACTCGGTCAAAGGCACCATCACCAATACCGGCGCGGGATTGGGTCCGCGGTTCAACGCTGAAAGCTGCGCCCAGTGTCACTCGCAGCCGGCCATGGGAGGAACCAGCCCGTCGGTGAATCCGCAAGTTGCCGCAGGCAACGATCAGGGCGCGACCAACCAGGTTCCTTCGTTCATCACCATCAACGGCCCGGTACGCGAGGCGCGTTTCCCCTACACGCTCGACCTGCGTCACGTTGATGGCGGCGTCCACGCGCTGTTCACTATCACCGGCCGCATTGACGCCTCGGGCTGCAACATCACGCAGGACAACTTTACCGAAGCCGCGCAGGAAGGCGATTTGATCTTCCGAATTCCCACACCGGTTTTTGGCGACGGCCTGATCGAGGCCATCAGCGATGGGTCCATCGTCGCTAACCAGAACTCGAATCTGAGCCAGAAACATAATCTCGGCATCGCCGGCCGCCCGAACACCAGCGGCAACGACGGCACCATTACCCGCTTTGGCTGGAAGGCGCAGAACAAGTCGCTAACGATATTTTCCGGTGAGGCCTACAACGTCGAGATCGGCGTCACCAACGAGCTGTTCACCACCGAGCGCGACCAGACTGCGGGCTGCCAGTTCAACTCGACACCCGAGGATGCGACGAACTTTGATCTGAGCGGCACCGCGATGATCAGCGACGTGGCCCGCTTTGAGATGTTCATGCGCTTCCTGGATCAGCCAACCCCAGGGCAGGGATCGCCCTCGACGCAGCACGGCAGTCAGCTCTTCAGCCAGATCGGCTGCGCGCTGTGCCACACCCCGTCGTTCACCACGGGCAGCTCGTCGGTGGCCGCGCTCAGCAACATTCACGCAAACCTGTATTCGGATTTGCTGCTGCATCATATGGGCCCGGGTCTGGCGGACAACGTGAGCCAGGGCATTGCCGGCGGCGACGAGTTCCGCAGCGCGCCGCTCTGGGGACTGGGGCAGCGCATTTTCTTTATGCACGATGGCCGGACCAACGACCTGGTTCGCGCCATCCAATACCACTCCAGCAGCAGCAATCGAACCTATCCCAGCTCGGAGGCGAACGGTGTAGTCAACAATTACAACCACCTCTCACCCAGCGATCAACAGGACCTGTTGAATTTCCTAAGGTCGTTATGAGAGGAGCAGCCGTTAGCTTTTAGCTCTTAGCTTTTACCTGGATGTATCAAGGTGCCCCATCCGAGCCGCTGTTGCTCGGGTGGGGATTTTTGTTTTCACAGGAGCACGAGTTCTCCGACCAGGCAGGGGTCCTTCGACTCCGGCGCGCAAAAACAGCGCACCTCCGCTCAGGATGACAATCTTTATAGCCCCGTTTGAGATATTCCCTTTCAATCCAAATCCGCTTACGGCACTCACACAGGTGCCGCATCCGAGCCGCTGTTGCTTGGGTGGAGATTTTGCTGGCCCCCGCCGTTGAATCCTGGCCGGAGCGGGTGTAAAGTGCTTCGAGCCGTTCTGCCATGAGGAACCAACGGGCTCGCCACCCGTAACTCGCTCCCGCAAAATTCATCAGGAGGGCATTATGAACGACGACAGCACGACCATCATCAAAGCCAAGCTGGCCGACGGCAAGACCATCAGAATCGAAACTTCCCAAGTCCACGGCGAGGAGAAGGTTTCCGCCAAGGATTTCGATTTCCAGCAAGTTGCGCAAACCCTCACCTCCATCGTTGACAATCTCAAGACAACCTTGGAAAAAGCTAAAGCCAAAAAGGCCACTGTCGAGTTCGGCGTCGAGATCGGGGTTGAGTCCGGGCAGCTGACCGCTCTTATCGTGAAAGGCTCGGGCAAAGCCAATCTGAAGATCACCCTGGAGTGGAGCTGAAGGATGCACTCCTCGATTGGTGACCTGATCTCACTGCTTCGGGACTGCGTGGTTGCGATCAATCACGGCGGCGACAAAGGTACGGGCTTCTTCGTTGCCAAGGACCTGATCCTGACCTGTGCGCACGTGGTGTCCGACTCGTCGGACCAGCCCATCGTGGTGCGCTGGCATGGCGAGGACAAGCAGGCCAAGATCGAACGCATGGGGAATGCGGACGATCTGGACTTCGCCATTCTCCGCCTGGACCCGGGCTGGATTCATTCCTGCGCCCTGCTGGGAACCGATGTCGTGTTGAACGATCCCTTCTACGCGTTCGGCCATCCTGACGGCAACTATCGCGAGGGCGGCGATTCGGCGACGTTCATCTATGAAGGCTCTTCCTTCCTAAACGCCAGCAATCCCGATACCGAGCTCTACAAATTTAAGGAAGGTGAAGCGGCGCCGGGATTGAGCGGCGCTCCCTTGCTGAACCAGCGGTCCGGTGTGGTGTGTGCGGTGGTGAGCACCACGCGACGGCGGGAGACGGACCTCGGCGGACGGGGGGTTCCGATCAGCCTGCTGAAGCAATTTGCCCCCAGACTGTTCAAGCACAACGAGGAGTGTCACGCGGCAAATCCGGCATGGAAGATGTTTCTGCAAAGCGCGCCAGTCCAGCCTGCTGCAAGCGCCTCGGCGGCGAAGGTTGCCGACCCGGAGAAAGCGCTGCAAGTGGCGACTTCAAGAAACGAGGCGGTGGAGGTTGAGAGCTCTCGCCTTCGCCGTCAGCAGCGCCAGGAAAACGACATCACCCGCTATGGCTTTTACGCCGAAGAACTCGCCATCGAAAAGGTCATGACCAACGATGGCAGCTCGGTGGTGCACTACCAGGTGAACAACCTGGTTACCACTCGCGATGCGCTAATCGGCTTTCGCTTTCTTTTTAAGTCAGCGGCGGGCTGCGTAAGCTTTCCGCGACTGGACCCTGGCACCCAGCAACAACTCTTTCGCTGGGTACCGGAATCCGAGCCCCGCACCAAGCGCATGCCGCTGGACGATAAGCTCAAAAGCGTCCGCAACCTGGCTGGAGTTATTTTTTTTGGCGAGCCTTTGCGCCGCGGTGATCCGCCCATCAGCTTTGGCTGGAGCGTGAAACTGTTGAACGGCGCCGCTCTTTCCGATTGGGAGTTCAATCACCTTTACCCGGAGAACCTGCGAAAGCATGTGAACGACGCCGAGCTTCCCAGCATGGAATATTTCGCGCGCATGGTCTGGTTCCCCACCCGTTCCTTCCGGATTCGCCTGGTACTCCCCGAACGCATCACCACCGCCCCACGGCTCAGCATCTTTAAGTGCGGCGATCGGGTCAGCGTGCCGGTGGACGAGGTGGTACGCCAGGGGATCGTGCAGAGCTATGTCGGCAACGAGTCGGAGTGGGCGAAAGCGAATGTGAAGTGGCAGCGGGATCGGCTCGCCGAAGTCTCCGACGCGCCCAGGATAATCAAGCAGGGCCTGGCGATTATCTGTTCAGCACCGACTTGGCAACCGTCGGCTGGAGCTATTCGTTGGACTGGCTGCTTCCCGAACAGGAGTTCGACGGCGGCTTCGAGAATCTGATCAATCTTTCGAAGGAAGTGCGCGAGCGCTTGATCGAGTACGCAGGCCACAACCAGCGGAACGGCTCCAATAGCTCCGGTGGCTCCGACGATGCGCAAACTCAAAGCAGCCGAATCTCGACTGCGGAGGCCCAAGCGCGTAATCAAAAAATTCAGGCGCTGCTCTCCGATTTCGATCGCGAGATGCGGGACGAATACCATCGGAATAATGGCGAACACTTCTCGGTTGCCATGATGACCTACGATACGAGCACGCATCACCTGGTGACAGTCGACGGCTTTACCGATGGCAAGCGGTTCAGCGACCAGGAACGAAAATTCTGGCTGCCGTTCGGACTGGGACTGGGAGGCGCCTGTTTTCGCATTGGCCTGGATGTCATGGGATACATCAAGCCCGGTCATCCCTCCGACGGAGATGCCGATTACTACCTGGCGGTGACGGAGACGCTGCCCAACGAAGTGCTGATCGCCATCGCCGTAGACCATCCCAAGTATCACGGATTCGCGACCCCGGTGGCTGAGTCGGAGCGTTGCCGGCAAATCATCGCCATTGTGACACTCTCCTCCACCAAGGTAACGAATGAGTTATCCAAGCTGCGCCCAGCCGAGGGGGGAGGAATTCATCCGGCGGCAACTCAGCTTTTCGATAACCTGCGCAGCCGTTGCCAAGGCTTGGGAACTGACTTAACAACTCTGGTTCAGCCGGAGTACTAGCGTTGCGCATCCCGGGAGCTGTTGGTACCATCGAATTACTAAAGAGGAAACAATGACTACTGAATGGGGTTGGAAGACCCCCGGAACGTTTGCCATCCGCGTCCCCGCCAAGCCAGCTCCTGATGCACCGCAGCCGCCAGTGAAGTACCCTGTCGACTCGAATCCGTCGAGTCCGCAAACTCCAACCCCCTCGAGCATCAATCGGAAATCCTGGGAATAATTTCGCCCAAACAGGGTAGGTGGATTTTGGTAGAGGTCGAAGTGCGCCTCCGCTGAACTCCGAGGCACTGCCGGGTGGAGGCCGGTCTTGAGGCCCGTTGGAGAGCCAGTCATAAGGGCCGGCCTTTCCGCCGTGCGGAGTTGAGACCCCAATCACCTCGCCATGTGATCTCGCTCACGGCATCCGGATGACTTTCGCGTTGCAATACAGACCCAAGGAGTGACACGATGCAACCGAAAAAAGATGAAGTGTTATGCCCGCTTTGTCATGGACACGGATCGGAACGGAAAGAGCGCCTGGTTGTGCGTTGGCGCAGCCGGGAGTTCGAACAGCAGCTACAAAAGATCGCCGATGAAGCAGCTTTCGGATCCACCGGCGGATTGAAAGATCCGTTCATCGAGCACGAGAAAGTTTACAGCAACGAGTCCGACTAGCTTACCGACGTTTTTATCTCGAAGTTTTCTGGAGGCGCATGACGCAGGCTATCGTGCGCCCGCCGTTTTTTGTCTGCGCCGGCGCGTGATGATGCCGACACAGATGGCGTGCACCACGAACGCCGCCCCCAGTACCACGAAGAACGCGACCTGGTTCAAAGTGAAGGCGAACACCACCACGGCGAAAGCCATGGTCCACATGAAGGCTTCGCCGAGAAAACCATCGCCCCATTTGGGCATTACTTCGCCTGCGGGCAGCTTCGGGCGGAAGGACGGCAGCAGTTGCGGTACGGCGGCGCAGTAGGCGCGGAAACGCTCTCCCTGGCTGGCCAGAATTCCAGCTTCCTCACGCAAGATCAGGCGATAGTCGAAAAAGATCATTCCTCCCACCAGGATGACGAAGCCGACCGGCGGGGCCAGCGAGCCGAAGCCGATTGCCAGCAGGATGTTGCCAAAATACAGAGGATTGCGCACAAAACGATAAGGCCCGTCAGCCACCACGTGCGAGGTGTGAAGCTGGCTATCGACCATGACTTCAGGTTTGAGATAGGCGGTGGCCCAGGTGCGGATGGCCGCAGCTGCCAAACAAAACAGCGCCGCAACGCCGAACACCAGGTGATAATTGAGCTCCGGCGGCGCACTCCCGCGTCCGCCCGAGAGCCAGTCCACCAATGCCGCTCCGGAAGCATTCGGCCGGCTGACCCAGTAACTGGCAAATGCGATCCAGAACAATCCTCCGAAGATCCAGAAACGATTCTTGAACTCGAAATCGCTTGCCTGCAAGGTCGTTCCTCCGCCGCGCAATTTATGCGCACGATTGTGCGAGCGATGATATCGCATTTGCGCGGGACGATGAGACGTATCTGGTGGCGACTTGGCTGTCTTCGAGCCTCCGAATTCCTGTCCTTGCGGCCAGCCAGGAGCCGTCGAGCACCTGTCCCAAAACGCGACCACAGGCCAGTAGGAATTGGAGTCCTGGCGCACTACTGTGGAGCTCGTAAGGCCAGATTGGTGGGGAGAGATGAAGAGTGGCAACTCAACCTGAACTCGTTGGCCCGGTTGCTCCTGGCAAGTGTGCTGCCGGACCGACGAAAAACTCAGTTACCCAACGGTAGCTGACGGAAAAGGGTTGGCTAGCTTACAAGGGGGAGCTGCCGACCCTTTTCATTTGCGAAAATCAGCGTGCCGCCGGGGTTAGAAATCTCTGGCTAAGTTGTCCATCTTTCGGCAGCCTGTGACCCGCGCCCCCTTCCAAGCCAGACTTGAGCAGAGATTGCTTACGCGTTGCTGCGCATTTGGGTTGCGGATTGTGTCGCGGCAGCGTACGGGCTGCTGGTGACCGAGATGAGCAGCAGCGTGGCATCGTCCGTGAAGTGCCCATGAGCGAAGCTGCGCACCTGGTTCATGATGCGGGCATAGCGTTCCTGCAAGGTTTCGTTCTCGTTATTGCCCACCAGCGCCGTCAGCCGGTCGGAGCCGAACTCCTCGCCCTCGGCGTCGGCGGCCTCGGTTACGCCGTCGGTGTATAACAGCAAACGGTCGCCTTCCTTCAGAGTCAGACGCTCGGCACGGAAACCTGCATCGAGCATGAAACCAAGCACCGGCCGGGTGGGCGCCAGAGACTCCAGCGCGCCGTCGCGACGCTGCAAGATCGGCGGACAATGGCCGGCATTCACGTAATGCAGGACATGGCTTCGCAGGTCGACGACTCCGTAGAAAATGGTGACGTAGTGCCCTTCGCCCAGTTGATTCCGCAAAGTGGTCTCGACTTGGGTAAGGACAATCTCCGGACTGTTGCTGGAGGACGATAACGTGCTAACTGAAGCGTAGAGCATGGCGGCGATGAGCGCACCCGGCGTGCCCTTGCCGGAAACGTCAGCAACACAAAAGTGCAGCACGTCCGGCGTGGGCTGCCAGACTCCAAAGTAATCACCCCCGACCACTCCTGCCGGGATGCTTTCGCCGAAAAGCTCGATTCCTTTAGTAACCAGGTGACGTTGGGGCACGATGCGGGTCTGCAACTGCTGCGCGTCATGCAGCTCGTATTCCGAGACACGGCGAGACGACCGCACCAGTTGGGCACGTCCGATCAAGAGCCGCACCTTCTCCAGCAAGGCATCGTTGCGCCATGGCTTCTCCAGGAAGTCGGAAGCGCCGTGCTTCATGGCGCTGACGGCGAGATCGACGTTGCCCCAGGCCGTCAGGGCGATGATGGGCAGCGTCGCATCGAGGTCGCGTAGCTGCTGAATGAGTTCCAGCCCTTCGATTCCCGAGCTGCTATCGCGCTGATAGTTCATGTCCAGCATGGCAAGGTCGGGCGCTTGCTTCTGCGCGGCCTCGACCGCCTCGCTGGGATAGGCCGCCAGGACGACGGTATAGCCGTGTCCGCGCAGCAGCATAGCCAGGGCCTCGCGTACATGTTCCTGATCTTCCGCTACCAGGATGGTCGATGCTTCCATCATCTCGCTCATCACGTTTCCCCATTAGGATATTGCAGACCGGATGCCAAGTCGCGCGGCTTGCTAACCCATTAACCAGAAAGGCCGTTGCCGATTCCGAAGCCAGTGCCTCGACCACAAACGCAAATGTCCTGTCCGGAACCGGACAGTGTCCGGCTACTGACATTTCTTAAGTAACCAGATGACTTTGGATTAGGATCTGGATTGGGTCGATGCCCCGACGTGCATTTCCCAATTCTTCTTGTGCCCATGTAAAATCAGGTGTTTACCCCTAGAGTCGCGCGCACTTCGCGGCACAGAGTCGCATGTGGCGTGGTGCTGTACCGAGGTGTGCGGCCCCGAAGTGAATCTTTTTCGCTTTCCGGTCAGTGACTCTCCCAAAAGCCTGCATCCAACAAAGGAGTCATAAACGAATGGCGATTCCGGCCACCCAACTACGTCCGGGCATGGTGATCAAGCACAACAATGACCTTCATTCGGTCTTCAGTGTGGAGCATCGCACCCCGGGCAATTTGCGAGCGTTTATCCAAGCCAAGCTGCGTAACCTGCGAACGGGAGCCATGTTCGAGCACCGCTTCCGCTCCGGCGACGCGATTGAAAAAATCGTCGTCGACGAGGTCTCGATGGAGTTCCTCTACGCCGACGGCGACGATTATTACTTCATGAATATGGAGAACTACGAGCAACTGCATCTCGGCAGAGACATCCTGGGCGACGCCGTGGAATACCTCATCGCCAATCTGGCGATCAAGGTGGAGTTTTTCGATGGCAAGGCAGTGGGCGTGGAACTGCCGCAGACGGTGGAGTTGACCGTGGTGGAAACCGAGCCGGGCCTGAAGTCGGCCACGGCCAGTAGCGTCACCAAGCCCGCCAAGACCGAAACCGGGTTGGTGGTGCTGGTGCCGCCCTTCATCAATGAAGGCGACAAAATTCGCGTGGACACGTCTGAAGGATCGTACTTGTCTCGCGCTTAGACCGTTCGACGGAGCGCAGCTTGTGGCCCGTTTCGCGGCGAAATCCTCATCCCAGCGGAGAGAAAATCAATGAAGAAACTGGTTGGCACATTGCTGTGCCTGTGTCTTGTGGTCCCGGCTTTTGCTCAGGAGAAAGAGCAGGAGCGCCTCAAAAGTTCCTACGAAGTTTTGAAGGAAGTTATCGGCATGCCCGACAAAGGCATCCCGCGTGACCTGCTGAACAAGTCGGAGTGCGTCATCGTTATTCCCTCGGTGAAGAAGGCGGCCTTCGTGGTGGGCGCCAGCTACGGCCGCGGCGTCATGACCTGCCGCTCGGGTGAAAACTTCCGCGGTCCCTGGAGTGCTCCGGCATTCTTCGCCCTTGAAGGCGGCAGCTTCGGCTTGCAGGCCGGTGGGCAGGCGACGGATTTCGTGCTGCTGATTATGAATGAGAAGGGCGCGAAGTCCATCATGAACAGCAAAGTGAAACTCGGCGGCGATGCATCGGTAGCGGCGGGCCCGGTTGGGCGCACAACTTCTGCCGAAACCGACGTCGTGATGAACGCAGAAATCCTGTCCTGGTCGCGCAATAAGGGCGTGTTCGCGGGAATTGCGCTGACTGGCTCGACCATCCGCTCTGACGATGATGCCAACAAGAATCTTTATGGCAAGGATTTGAATGCCAAGCAAATCATCCTCGGTCACGCGGTGAAAACGCCGCCGGCCGGTAAGCCTCTGGTGAACTTGCTCAACCGGATGTCGCCGAAACACGTGTAAAGCGGCGGGTCGCGGACGTTTTGTTTTTCAGGATGGCGCACTTTGGGCTCGCCTCGGCGAAGCTGGAGTGCGCCGTTCTTTAGTCCCTTCTATTTTTCCGTCGTGTTGTGGCCCCGTCTATTTTCAGCTCGACCGTGACGAATCTGCTGGCTGCGGATTATGCTGGTGTAGGCAGCTTTGTGTGCTGTGTTTGCGAAGGCTTACCCCAGGTTGCTGTCTGCTATTTTCTAATCATGTCTGACAATCGGGAAACCCGCCGCTTTGTCGTTTCAGGACGCGTGCAGGGAGTTGGCTTCCGTTGGTTTGTGGAGCGCGAAGCGGCACAAATCGGCCTTACCGGATGGGTGCGCAATCGCGAAGACGGTGACGTGGAAGTGATGGCCACCGGTACCCGCGAGCAACTCAGCACCTTGCGCCAGAAGTTGCAGCAAGGGCCGCGTGCCTCGCGAGTCGATCACGTTGTCGAATCGCAAGCGCCGCTGCTCTCGGCAAAATCATTCCACATTGAAGGAGTCTGGTAAATGCAGCCGCATCCGGCGCAAAGCTGTGACGATCTCAAACAACTCATCCGCGAAGTACCAGATTTCCCCAAACCCGGCATTCTCTTCTACGACATCACCACCCTTTTGAAGGATCGGCGAGGCTTTGCGCGCCTGATAGACGCGCTGACGGAGCACTACATCAACGACAAGGTTGACCTGGTGCTGGGCATCGAGGCGCGGGGATTTATCTTTGGCCCGGCTCTGGCCTATCGGCTGAACGCCGGCTTCGTGCCCGTACGCAAGCCCAAGAAACTTCCCAGCGAAGTACTGCAATGGAAGTATGAGCTGGAATACGGACACGACACGCTGGAGATTCACAAAGACGCCATCCAGCCGGGTCAACGCATCCTGATCTGCGACGATCTGCTGGCGACGGGTGGCACAGCGAAGGCGGCGGCCGAAATGGTGCAGGCGCTCGGCGGAAGCATTTGCGGCATGGCATTCGTCGTGGAACTCGATGGACTTAGAGGACGGGACAAGGTCAAAGGCTTCGACGTGTTTTCGCTGTTGCACTACGAGATGTGAGAGGTACGGAGTGACGCCGTCAGCCGTCAGTACCTAAGACTGCGGCAAGGATGTCATCAGGCGTTTCATGCGGGTAGAGCGGCGCTTCGGCGCCGCGTCCAAGCTTCCGTAAATGCAGAGGGCTTCAGTCCTTGGATTTGAGTCGCACGTTTGATCAGGGTTCCTAATGGCGTTCGAACCGGGGCACGTCTTTCCCTACCAGATCGTCTTCAGCAACTGGCAGCTCAGGATGCGGTCGTCGGCGGTAACCAGCGGTATATTTTCTGCTCGAGCGGTGGCAGCCATGATGCGGTCCATCGGATCCGAAGGGAAGTCGGGAGGAAAGTAAGCTGTAAGGCTGACAACTTCCAAGCTCACGGGAAGCACCTGGATGTCCTCGATCAAGGACCGCATCGTCGACTCAACGGTTCCGATAGTCTTTATCTTGCCCCGACCCAGCCAGGCGGCTAATTCAACCAAGGCGGCCACCGAAATCGCAAGGCTCGACGTGTCACGAGAACGTCGGATCGCCGCCGTGGCGGCTCGCGACAGCTTTCGAGGTTCCCGCTCCAGCCAGACGAGCACGTGGGTATCGAGCAGAATCATTTGAGCATGTCGTAATCTTCGAGTGGAAAAACGGGCTTGATCAAGTCGTCGGGATCACCCACGATTTCGATGATGCCTTCGAGCCTGCCGAAAATATCTTTTTTCTTTGCCTTGCCGCCTTGAAAAGCCACCAGCTTGGCTGCCGGTTTACCCCGTTTTGTAATCACAATCTCTTGGCCGGTAATGTTTATTTCGTCAATTAGCCCCAGGCACTTGGCCTTGAATTCTCCTGCTGCGATGCGCTTTGTTTTGTCGAGCGCGTAATATCTGACCACTCTCTTCTTGGTTGAAGTCTTCGAAGCCATATAGTCACCTCCAGGTGACCATGGTCATTTTAATATGGTCATATCCGGTTTGAGTGCTGCACCACTCGCCGCCCCTCGACGTTAAACCTGCCTTCCAGCACGATCCCAATTGCTTCGGAATAGGCGATGTGCTCCTGCTCCAGAATACGGGCGGCCAAGGCGTGATCGTCGTCCGTGTCGAGGACAGGCACGACTTTCTGGACGATGATGGCGCCGTGATCTAGGTTCTCGTCCACGAAGTGAACGGTACAGCCGGAAACCCTCACCCCGTAGTCGAAGGCTTGCTTTTGGGCCTCTAGGCCGGGGAAGGCTGGCAGCAATGAGGGGTGAATATTAAGAATGCGATTAGGAAATTGTTGTACGAACCACGGCGACAGTAGCCGCATGTAACCTGCGAGGCAAATCAAATCGACCCCGTGCTCGCGCAGAGCGGCCGCTACTTCACGATCGTGGTCTTCGCGTACTTTCCCCTTGGATGGAATTACCAGAGCCTTGAGACCGCGCCGCTTGGCCGACTCGATACCGCCGGCGTACGTGCGATTCGATACGACGAGGGCGATCTTCGCGTCGAGTTTGCCGGCAGCGATGTTGTCGGCGATGGCCTCGAAATTCGAGCCACGCCCGGAGAGCAGGATACCGAGATTCTTCATGAGCGTTCGCTCAAGATGATACTTGCGCCCCAGAGAGTTGTCAGCCCTCGCTAGTTTTGCGCAAGCTTACGCCGATTCTCCACCTGAGTTGTGTTCCCCGACAGGGGAGGAAAGCACCGCGGAAGAGGAGTACCAATCCAGGCGGCGAGTGAAGTACATGACCGCAGCGATCGCAACAAAGCTGGCCAGCGCGCCGATGAGCAAGGCCTGATCTTCGGACCGTAGGAGCCAATAGATGAGTGCGTAAAGGGATGAAAAGGCCGCCAGTGCACGCAACCCGTACTTACGGTGGCCGAAAACCCATCCCGCATACGTTGATATCAAACCTACGGTTGCAGTGGCGGCAATTGCGAAGGCCAGATCAAAGCCAAGGCGTTCTGCAATCGAAAGGAGCAACAGATAGAACACCATCTGCGCAACCCCGATCAGGATGTACTGAGCCGGATGGATGCGCGTGCCAGTGCTGATTTCAAATAAGAAATAAGAAAGGAATACCAGTCCTACGAAAAGCACAGCATACTTCAGCGAACGTGTCACTGACTGATAGGGCTCCGCGAGATCGACGAAGGAAACACCGACGGCAGTGCGGCCGAGATACTTGATGATCGCGGAAGTACCCTCTGCCGGCACCCCGCGCGCAATGTACGGGACCAGCCACCTGGCTTCGAAACCCTGGCCGTTGATGGTTCGCGTGACCGGTAAAAAGTTTCCGTCGAAGCTGGGATGCGGCCAGTTGCCATTCACCGAGATCGCAGTTGTTTTTCCGAAGGCGAGAATTGCGAGCCTTTGCGCGCCACTAAACGACAACGTCGTTTTCACATCAAACTTGGTATCCGGTTTCGCCAGGGCAGCGGGTGCTCCAAAGAACGTGACTTGGGTATTGCCTCCGGGTTGCGTATCAAAGTTCGCATTTGGGAGGGTGGCAGCAGGAACGAAAGTCTCTATTTGGCTGCCGCTGGCGATGGTGGCCTCGCTTTGCGCGCCGCGAGGGTCAGTGACGCCCACAAGGAACTCCGCGCGGCTCCAATCAAGTACCGCGCCATCGGGGGCATTGAACGGGACAGCTCCGAGATCGAACGATGCATTGAACGTGACATCTGCTTGATATACCGGGACTTTAAACAAGGAGCGATGCCTTACTTCGGCCCTAGTGCTTATTGCAGCGTCGGCGCGGGTGGGGAAGATGACGTAGACGCCTCGTTCCTCAGGCTTCGCAATTGTGGAAGGCGCTAGATAAGGGACGCTCAAAATAGGGCCGAAGAAAGTCTGTGAGCCACCAACCAGCCCGCCTACCTGCTTTACGACTTCTTCGGCGCGGTGAGCACGCTCGCCGATCAGGCTCCAAACAAACAGTGCCGGCACGGTCATGGCTAACGCCAGAAAGCAGACTACAACCAGCTTTACGCCCATCGAATGGGAGGACGTTTTTACATCCGCTAAGAAGTTAGGCATAAGCTCATCGTGAATCGCAAATTACTTTGCATAGTAAAGCACATTGCGAAAGCAATGACAAGAGGCAAGCGATAACTTTTGGCCGCGCCGACGGCGCTTTACGCCCCGACCTTCATCTCGCTGAGGATTTCTTCCACCGCCGCGATTGCGGTGCGGATTTCTTCGTCGCTGTTATAAAAGTGTGGTGAGAAGCGCACGCCAGCCTTGGGCCGGTAATCCACCAGGATGTCGCGCTTCAGCAGTTCGGCGCATACCTGCTGCGCATTGGGCATGTCGATGGACACGGTGCCCCCGCGGCGTTCGGGATGCAACGGGGTGTTCACCCGCCAACCGCGCTGGGACGCCAGGTCCATCAGTAGCGCGGTCTGGCACATCGATTTCTGGCGGATGCGTTCCACTCCGACTTCGTGGATGATCTTCAGGCCGGGTTGAGCCACCTTCAGCGCAGGGATGTTAGGAGTGCCTTGGGTGAAGCGGTAGATGGTGGGCGTGTAACGGGTGGCCCCGATCTCGAAGCCGAACGGATTTTCGTGGCCGATCCAGCCGGTGAAGCTCGGCTCCAGCCTTTTGGCCAAGTCTGGTCTCACATACAGGTACGCCGTTCCGGGGCCCCCGCACAGCCACTTGAGGACGCCGCCGGTGCAGAAATCAACGTTCAGCTTCTGGACGTCAAACGGAAGCGTGCCGGTCGCCTGAAAGGAATCAAGCAAAACGTATGCGCCCATCCGGTGGGCCTTTTCGACGATCGCTTCTACATCCTGAATAAAGGCGCTGCGGAAGATGACATGCGAAATCGGCACCAGCAACGTTTCCTCGTCGATGGCGTCGAGCAGACGTTCGGTGTTGACGTGAATGGTGTCGTCGTTGGCGACCATGTGAACCCGGGCGCCCCGTGAGCGTTGCGCCTCCCAGAAGTACATGACCGAAGGAAAATTCAGGTCGCTGTAAACCACTTTGTTGCGGCGGCCGCTGAAGTCGAAGCAGGAGGCAACTGTAGCCTGGCAGGTGGTGACGTTCTGCAGACAAGCGACCGAGCCCTGGGGCGCGTTGAATAAAGCGCCAATCTGATCGCCCACTTCGGCAGCCAGCATCCACCATTCGTCTTCCCAGGCGCGAACTCCGCGCGTGCCCCACAGGTCGGTATAACGGCGCAGCGAATCCTCGACGCCGCGCGGCATGGCTCCCAGCGAGTTGCTGATGAGATAAGTGCTGCGGTCGAGAATAGGGAACTCCGAACGGTAGCTAAGAAGTGAATCGGACATGAGGGATATTGTAGCGGGTGGAGCGGTTATGTTCAGGCAAGGTGCTGGGGGCTTCAGGGCCGGCCGGCCTCGGATTCGCTTGCGACGAGACCGTGCGCAACCAGACAGGCTGCGGAAAAAGACAGGTAGAAATACTTATGCCGCCGTCTCGGATCGATAGCTAAAGGCTTGGACGCCGGCCTGAAGGCCAGCTCTACCCGAACAAACCAGACCGGGAGTTTTTCAGCAGTCTGCTGGAATCTCGCCAGGGCCCTTGTCCAGAAAAGAAGTTACTTTTAAATGATTTCGGCCTTTCCGCAACTCTGGTCTGTCATCCGGGTTGCTACTGAGTTAGGCTGTGAACTCTAGCGGGTCACTGCGCCTAAATTCCTAAGACCTGCACATAGCTCGACCCACCTTATGAAATCTTGCCTTTGTCTACTTGCTCTTCTATTACTGGCCGGGATCACCGGTTGCGGCGGCAGCAACACAACTCCAAATAACGTTGGCCTGTTTGGCGACTGGAACATCGCCATGTATCCGACAGGCGGCTCGAGCCCGGTCTACGTTTTTGCCTTAGCCATGTCGCAAGAGGGAAGCAGCTACAGTGGCGGCTCCATTACCTACAACGGCAGCGTTGGCATACCCACCAACATGTGCATCAACCCCAATGATTTGCGGGCGACAGCCACTACCAGCGGTACCAACTACAACATGACCATCACCGATCCGGCGACGAATACCACGATATCGGTTAACGGCACTTTGCCTTCGGGAACGCAGACGGTGACCGGGACCTATAACAACGCTGCGAGTACTGGGTGCCCCGCGTCGCAGGGCGACATGTCGATGGTGCCACAGTAGTCGGCGTTGCAAGGAAAACTCTGATTGAGCCTTCGACCCCGATGCTGGGGCGGAAAACCTTCCACGTCTAAGCAGCTTTCACGCGACGCTGAGGGGCCGCTGTACCCGTACTGAGGAACAGGCTGCGGAAAACTTGGGTTTGATCCGCCTTTGAAGGGGCGCACCTTCAGGCGCGCCGTACAAGCCCTTTATTTTTGTCCTTCCGAGTGGGCTTCAGCCCAAGAGGAATGTGCTTTGGCGACTTCTTCAGCAGCCTGTAAAGCCGTGCCCTTCAAAACGGCGATTGAGCAGAATTTGCTTCGCCGTTTCACGAGCATTCATAAGATTCCCTGCTGGGCGCGCCTCGCCGCCCAGACCTACCTCGTTTAAAATAATAGCCACGGGGTAGAGGAGTCCGCGCGGCATGTATCGAGCGCTCTTGTCTGGTTTCACCACGCTATTCCTTTGTGCGTCTTTGCTGTCAGCGCAACAGATTCGCGGCGACTATCTTCGAGTCCCGTTCCACGGACGTCTATGTTGCCCAGTGCTTCGCCAATGGCGACGCCGGACTAACCGGCAACCAGGCGCTGCTGGCCTGGCATGTGCAGCAAGGCTCGTGGAATGGGGTGCGTCTGGACGGCCTGACGGTTGCAGCCGCAGTGCGCGCTCGCGCTACCCTGGGTGATCCCTACGGCGATCCTTATCCTGCCATTGCTGTGCTGATGGTGGACGATGCCGCCAACACCGCCCAGCGGCAAGCCCTTATCGCATTGGCCAGGCACCAGGCCGGCAAACTACTGGACCATGTGGCGCGGGTGGAATATGTGCCGGTGATTCTCGATGTTCCCGACGACTCGCAAGATGGTCATGCTGTACTTCGAGCCGGACATCTGGCAACCATCATCACCCGTCCGCTGAACCACCACGACCATATTTGCGGCAATGAAACCAACTACTATCCGCCGCTTACCGCCGTTGATCACGCCATTTCAGCGGTGGCGTTGACCGATGAATTTCAGGGTGAGGGCCTGGGCTCGCAATGGGATACCCACGGGAAACGCAGCGCGTACATCGCTCATTTTAGCGAAGGAACTAGCATTGCCGTGGAGTCGAACCAAACGCCGATGCATCATGGCGGAGAGTAGAAAGCTTTGTCGTCCCTGCGACCCTCATACAAATTCCTCAACTACCCATCTACAATGATGGTCCATATCGGAGTACAGTTGTTGCGCAGTTCTCCGGGGCCTGCGGATGATCGGCAGCACAGTTTCTCACTACAAGATTGTGGAGCGCCTGGGACGCGGGGCGATGGGTGCAGTTTATAAGGCCCAGGACCTGATCCTCGACCGGCCGGTAGCAATTAAGTTTATTTCTAAAGAAATTGCTTCCAACCCGGAGCAGCGATCGCGTTTTGTGCGCGAAGCTCGCACCGCCTCTCTGCTGGACCACTCCAATATCTGCACCATCCATGAATTTGGCGAGACGTCCGACGGCGATTTGTTCATCGCCATGGCGTACTGTGCCGGAGAGAACCTGCGCATGCGCCTGGAGCGCGGCCCCTTATCGCTGAAAGAGGCCGTCAACATCGCCGAGCAGATTGCGCAGGGACTGTTTAAAGCCCACAGCATCGGTATTATTCATCGGGACATTAAACCCGCCAACATTATGCTGCTGCCCGAAGGCACGGTGAAGATCGTAGACTTCGGCCTGGCCAAGTTCCCGCGTGACATGGGTATAACCAACACCGGGGGCGTAGTCGGAACCATTCCCTACATGTCACCGGAACAGTTACGCGGCGACCCGCTCGATGGGCGCACCGACATCTGGTCGCTGGGTGTCACTCTCTACGAGATGCTGGCGGGCGACCGGCCATTCGACGGCAGCAACGAAGTGGCGTTGATGCGCACGATTTCGGAAGCCGATCCGCCCTCATTGCTCACCCGGCGTCCCGACGTTCCTCTGGAGTTGGACCACCTGATACGGCAAGCGTTGCGCAAGAACCGGCAGGAGCGGCAGTCCAACGCAGGTGAAGTGGCCGAGGGGTTGCGCAGTTTAACGCTGCGCAGTGGAACGGTGCCGGCGTTCGCGGTTGCGCCTCGGCCTCACGCGTCGGTCGCGGTGCTGCCGTTTGTGAACCTGAGCTCTGAGCCGGACAGCGAGTACTTCAGCGATGGACTTACCGAAGAATTGATCCATGCCCTTTCCCGTCTGCCGGGTTTGCAGGTGGTGTCGCGAACATCCGCATTCGAGTTCAAAGGCAAAGCGCAAGACGTGCGGCGCATTGGCGAGCAGTTGAAAGTGTTGCGCCGTGGTTGAAGGCAGCGTCCGGAAGTTGGGCGATCGCCTGCGCGTGAGCACCCAGTTGGTGAATGTTGGCGATGGTTATTGTCTGTGGTCGCAGCGCTTCGATTGCAAGATGACGGACATTTTCGACATGCAAGATGAGATGGCCAAGACCATCGCGAACCTGCTGAAGGTAGAACTTGGTTCCAAGGCGCGCAGTGGCCTGGTCAAACGCTACACAGAAGACCTTGAGGCGTACGATCTTTATCTGCGAGGTCGCTTTCAGTGGAATAAGCGCAGCGGCGAGGGCTTCCAGAAGGCGTTGGAATACTTTGAGCGCGCTCTCACCCTGGATCCGGACTACGCTCCGGCCCACGCGGGCATCGCGGACTATTACATCTCCGTGGCATCGTGGGGATTGGTGACTCCGATGGAGGCGTGGCCGAAGGCCAAGGAAGCTGTCAGCAAGGCGCTCGCGGCCGACGAGACGCTGGCCGAGGCACATGCTTCGATGGGCGTGATTCGAATGTGGTCGGAGTGGGATTGGAAGGAAGCGGAGCGCGAATATTTGCGTGCGATTCAGTTGAACCCGGGACAGCCGCTTCCGCACCTGCATTACAACCTGCTGCTGGTGCAGACCGGCCGGTCGGACGAAGCGGAAGAGCAGATCCGGCTAGCCCTGGCCAGCGATCCGCTTTCCGTTCCCGCCACCCTATATCTGGCTGGCGTGTTTCACTATCGGCGGGAATACGATCGCTCACTGGAGCAAGCGCGCAGAGCATTGGATCTCGACCAGAATGATATCGAGGCCCATGTAGTGCTGGCGCTGAACTACGAACAAAAGGGCGAATTCACCAAAGCCGTCGCTGAACATCAAAAGGCCCACGAACTCTCCGGGTACAACCCGTTGCTCCTGGGACCGATGGCTTCCTGTTACGGGCGTGCCGGCGATAAAGAGAAGGCGCTGGCATTGCTGGAGGAATTGAACAACGCCGCCGAACAAGGCTATGTTCCGCCGATTTCCTGGGTCATGCTGTATCTCGGCATCGGGGACAAAGAAAATGCATTCGAGTGGCTGGAGAAAGCGGCTGAGGTGCGCGACGTCCTGCTCTGCTACCTGAAAGTCGGACCTATTTACGACTCAATTCGCAGCGATCCGCGGTACGAAGCGCTACTGCTCCGCATGGGTCTGGCTGATGAATCAGAGGGGCAGGTTCGTACCATAACCCAGGAATCGGATGCTATGGGACGTGCGTTCCCGCCGCGGGCGGAAGAACCGGGGCTTTAGGCCAGTTTCAGC
The DNA here is from genome assembly GCA_963796695.1 of uncultured Acidobacteriaceae bacterium. GTDB lineage: Bacteria > Acidobacteriota > Terriglobia > Terriglobales > Acidobacteriaceae > Bog-257. The sequence continues at coordinate 81,015 of CAWCMU010000007.1, forward strand.
TTAATACGCTTACTGCTGTGCTGGACTGCCCGCCGCCGCATTCGAAGGGATTAGCGGAATCTCGAAATACATCAATTCGTTCCCGCCGGCATCGCGAATTCCGGTCAGATAAAGGTGCGATCCTGCCACTGGTTGCTTCACGTTGAGCACGTCGAAGAACAGGAAGCCTGACTTCGTGGTGTGCGGTTCTACTGCGGCCGCCGCAAAGTTCGCGTTCAAGATTTCCTGGTATTGTTTTTGCGCCTTCTTGTTCTTTGTATTGCCGGGCAGCGGAATCGGGCCGGCGCGCTGCGGGCTGGTACTGTTGCCGCTGATATGCGCGACTCGCCGGAAGATGTCGTCATTGTTCAACGATTCCATTTTTGCGCGTCCCCCGGTCACTAGCTCGGCGCGCATGTTGCTCAGGGTGATCGGTTGATCGCCATCGTTCGTGATGATCAGAAACACCGGCAGAATCGATTCCTGCGCGAACGGAGTAATGAAGATGTCATCCTTGGGTGAGGTGTTATAGAGGTCGAGAGCTGCCGTGACTTTTTCGGTGGGATGGGCATCTTTGCTGGGGTAGGTATTAGCGTTCTCCGCCCGTGGCGCCACGAAATCCTTGGCGGCAAAAAGCGGGGATGAGAGCAAAATCAAAATCAAGCCCAGCGCCGAGGAGCTGATAACTGCGTCGAAAGAGCCATAAACGGATTATCTGCTTTCGGCCCGCGATTGCTCAACTTCTCGAGCCCTAAGCCGTGTCCGACGCTTGTTAATCTTTTCTCTGCGATGTCCTTGACTCGCGACCGCCGTGGCACATAACCTCGCAGTTCGCATTGAAAGGAAGTTTGAGCCCTATGAGTCTGCTTACCTGGTGTGATGAAGGTCCGGCGACAGTTTCGGTGCTGGCGAGCGTGGACGAGGCCATCCGAATGATGATCGATAAAACGGTTGGGGCGGTTGCGGTTATCGATGATCAGGGTGTGGTGGCGGGAATGTTTACCGAACGCGATGTGCTGGCCAAGTTCGCGTTGAGCGGGCAGGATCCGAAGACCACTCCGGTTCGGGACCTGATGAGCCCCATCGTGGAGATGGCGACCGAGGAGACCACGCCGAGCGAGGCGCTGGCCGTAATGCTGGAGCGTCATTATCGCCATATGCCCATCGTCGACGAGCATGGTAAGGTGCTGGGGATTTGCTCCATCCGCAACATCCTGGAGGCCCGCGTGGAAGATCTTCTCGGGCAACTGGACGGCGCTCAGCCGGCGAGCCAAAGTTTAAGGGAACCCGGAACGCAGCTGCTAGATGGGCCTCCGACTCGGGTTGATTAAAATGAAAGCGTAGACGCAGGCCTGAAGACACGATGCCGGAAGTGTCCTCGCTCTCCACATCTCCACCACAAATGTCGCCGCTGCGCGGTTAGTTCGATCGCAATTCTGGATATTTGTTCCACCGCGAAATCCGTTGCCGCTTGAGATACAGTCGCTGAAGGCCAGCTCTACCCGAACGCAAGGCTCCGTTGCCGTTGTCAGCTCTGCCTCCGGCGTTCGATCACAGTCTCGCCATTTCTAAGCAAACGTCCGGCGTTCGATTCCGGACAGCTGCGTTTACGGGCGGACAGGGGCATGGTTCTCCCAGCTGCCCCAATGCGGAGATATCCTTCCGCATGAATGAGTTACGGGCATCCCTGCTGGCCCGCGACGTGCTCCTACCAGGTTAGCCACGAAGGAGCACAGGAATTGCCTACGGTCCTACAAGATATTCGCTACGCTCTGCGGCAACTCCGGAAGTCGCCCGGTTTTACCATCACAGCCGTTCTGACGCTGGCGCTGGGAATAGGCGCCAATACCGCCATCTTTACGCTAGTGCACGCGGTGATGCTGAAGTCGCTGCCTGTCGCCAATCCCTCGCAGCTTTACCGCATCGGGAACAATGACATTTGCTGCGTCTATGGCGGGTTGCAGGGCGACGACGGCGGTTGGGGGCTATTTTCGTACGGGCTGTACCGGCAGATTCGAGACAATACGCCGCAGTTCGAGCAGATTGCAGCGTTCCAGGCGAATGAGCCCCAGGTAAGCGTACGTCGCAGCGGATCGCCCGATCAGGCGGTCACGTTTCCCGGCGAACTAGTGTCGGGAAATTACTTTTCGACCTTCGGTATACGGCCGTTCGCCGGACGGCTGCTCTCTGCTGAGGACGACTCAGCGGGAGCTCCGCCCGCCGCCGTCATGAGCTATCGCGCGTGGCAGGAACATTTCGGGCTCGATCCATCGGTTGTGGGCTCGGCGTTCATGGTAAATGGCAAGCCTTTCACGGTGGTCGGCATCACGCCGCCAGGATTTTTTGGCGACCGGCTGCGGGACGATCCGCCGGAATTTTATTTTCCTCTTGCGGTTGAGCCAGAGTTGAGTCCTTCCAGCTCGATTCTTCACCTCGATACCCAGCACTGGCTGTATCTGATTGGGCGAATGAAGCCCGGCATGCAGGTGGCTCCAGTGGAGGCTGAACTCACCAGCGAGCTTCGACAGTGGCTGCCCACCATCGCTGGAGGGTTTTCGCCCTCGACCCGGGCGAAAATTCCGAAACAGACCATCAAGCTGGGACCTGGTGGTGAAGGCATTACCGAGCTTAAGCAGCGTTACCAGTCCGGGCTGTACATGTTAATTGCCGCCTCCGCTCTGGTTCTGCTGATCGCATGCGCGAACCTGGCGAACCTTCTGTTGGCGCGCGGCGCGGCGCGACGGCAGCAGACGGCGGTGCAGCTTGCCCTGGGTGCAACTCGCGGCAGGCTGATCCGCGCCTGGCTGACGGAGAGCGTTCTGCTGGCTTGTCTGGGCGGAGCCGCAGGACTGGTACTGGCTTATTACGGTACGCGCGCGATTCTGCTGATCGCGTTTCGTGGCGCCGAATTCGTGCCGATCAGCACTTCGCCTTCGCTGCCTATCCTGGCCTTCGCTTTCGGATTGTCACTGATCACGGGCATTATCTTCGGGGTGGGGCCGGCATGGATTTCCTCGCGCTCTGATCCGGCGCAGGCTTTGCGTGGCGCCAACCGCTCCACCCGCGATCGCTCGGCCTTGCCGCAGAAATCGCTGGTGGTCGCGCAGGCCGCCCTGTCGTTGGTGTTGCTGGCCATGGCGGGCCTGGTGACACTCAGCTTGCGCAACCTGGAGCACATGAACTTTGGCTTCCAGACGAGCGGCCGATTGATTGTGGAGATCGATCCGCAAGCTGCCGGCTACACGCCTGAGCGGCTGCCCGCGCTCTACCAGCAATGGCGCGATCGCCTGGGACAGATTCCAGGCGTACTCAGTGTCGGCTACTCCATGTACAGCCCACAGGATGGCGACAGCTGGAACGACAGCGTCACCATCCAGGGGCGCACGCCGGAGTCTACTGAGGGCAAGGGGGTAGGCTGGGTACGCGTCAGTCCGGATTATTTCAAGGCCATCGGTACTCCGCTGCTGCGCGGCCGCTATCTGGGGGAGCAGGACACGGCGACATCGCAAAAGGTAGCTGTCGTCGATGAGTATTTTGTTAAAACGTACTTTCCCAGGGAAGATCCCATTGGTCAGCATTTCGGCTTTGGCACGCCGGGACATAGCGGCGATTTCGAAATTGTGGGCGTGGTGAAGAACACGCGTTATCGCGATCCCTCGGACGCTGACTACCCGCAGAATCCCATGTTCTTCCTGCCCTACTTTCAGACCGTTCACTACGACCGGGCCCTGTACAACCGCATGGACGAATCATCGGAGTTCGCCAGCCGGATTGAGATCCATTACTCCGGACCCGAGCAGGAGATTGCGCAGCAGGTGCGCGGCGTTTTGGCCAGTATCGACCCCAATTTGAGCATTATCGAGATGCACAGCTTCGGCGAGCAGGTGCTGCGGGTGTTTAATCAGGAACGTTTGATCGCCCGGCTCACTGAGTTATTCAGCCTGCTGGCACTAACGTTGGCTTCGATCGGATTGTATGGCGTGACCGCGTACAACATCGCGCGCCGCACCAGTGAGATCGGCATTCGCATGGCCCTGGGCGCTAATCGCGGAAATGTTGTCGCCATGGTGTTACGTGGCGCTTTTGGACAGATCGGCATCGGCTTAATGATTGGCGTGCCGCTGGTGTTAATTGCAGGCCGGCTGATGGCCAGTAAGCTCTATGGGGTGGCTGCATTCAATCCGGCGATTGTAGGCGGCGCGATTCTGGCGCTCGGATTCTGCGCCTTCATTGCTGGATTGGTTCCAGCGAGGAGGGCGGCATCGATCGAGCCGGTGAAAGCCTTGCGGATTGAATGAGTGATTACGACTCGGCGGCTGCAAGGTGGCTTCGAATCTCGGCCGCTGAATCCGCTGCTTCCAAAAAAATAAGCCGCCCAAATCTGGCGGCTTGAAATCACGCGACTACTGTCTTGTAACTGCTGATCGTCTTAGGTACCCGCGACCCCTGTCAAATCACGAAAGCCATCACAGGAAGGTTTGGCTTCGCTTGCTTTCGTCGGGGAGGATCAGGTACCGGTGCCCATTACTGCAGCAGTACACCACCTTGTCTGCGAGCAGGAGCTTCCATGTTGCCAGCTCATCCGGCATCTCCACTGGGGAGGCCGTGATCTCCGTCGATTCGCAGACCGGACAGCGCTTCGGTCTTGTCATAGGCTAGATTCACGGTCCAACAACCTGCATGAGTGAATGGAAAATTAGAAGCAAAACAGTCTACAACAGTTGTGTTGAACAGACGGTCGTTTGAGAAATTTGATTTGGCTCGCAATCGCGAGCGATGCGACTCCACGTGTCCGGCAGAACCTGAGGATCGCAAAGGAGGTTGGCCGCCCTTTCGGCGGGAATAAAACGTCGTAGGCGGCGGCCCTCACATCCAGAGACTTACGGTTAATCCCACAGTAGTAGCACAGCAAAATTTGCCTTATCTGCGCAGATTTGGGCCGGATGCGCTATCCTGATAACAGGAGTTACGATGCTCGATAATCTGTTTCAACCCATGCACTTACTGGTGATCCTATTCATCGCCCTGCTGGTGTTCGGCCCCAAGAAATTACCCGAACTCGGCAAAGGACTTGGAGAGGGAATTCGCAGCTTCAAGGATTCGATGAACGGAAAAGATCAGCCGGCCACCAGCGCTCAGGCGTCCACTCCGGCCCCCGAAGAGCAGAAGAAGGTTTAACACCCTAGCGAGTCTGGTGCTGGGCTCCGAGCTCTCGCCAGTTACCGGCTGCCGGCGATGCCTGACGTTCTCTTCATCTTATTGTTGGCTCTGGTGATCTTCGGTCCGAAGCGGCTTCCGGAGATCGCCCGCCAGTTGGCCAAGTGGATGGCGCAGTTCCGCATGATGCGCGACGACCTGAAGCGCCAGTTGGAAACCGAGCTGATGAACATCGAGCTCGAAGAAAAGCAAAAAGCCGTAGCCGCGCCTGCTCTCGCCAAGAATTTCGAAGAGCCAGTCCCTGCACGACCGGTTGAAGCCTTGCCCGAAGGCACCCCCTCTCCCGCCATCGCAAAGGCATGCGATTGATGAAGGCTGTTGTTCGCCGCGGTGTTTCGTCCCCGTTCCCCACTCCATAATAGTTTTTTACCTCACGTTGATCTTTGCCCGTCTAAACATCGTTACCATAGCGATCCATTCGCCTTCCGAGGTACAACATGCCATCCAAGCCACCTACCCATTCTGCGCAGAAGAAGACCAAAGCTGTATCGGCGAAGCGCATCGCTGATAAGTCAGCCAGGACGCTGCTGCCTTCGCCCACGCCTGTTCCGCCATCTCCCGCTCTGAGGGCCGGAGAGGTGCGTCCGCGCCCCAAGGGACACGCGCAGGCGCATCCGGGAGTGCATCCGCTCACGCTATTGGATACGGCGCAGGCAGTCCAGCCGCTGCCCAAGCCGTTAGGTCAGCCGCCCTACCACTACGAACTCGAGTCCGTAATTCCGGGAATTACGGCGCAAGCCACGAAACAAAAGCAGCTTGTATTTCACTGTGTAGGCGACACCGGCGGCATCAACAACCCGAACTTCCAGATGGCGGTGGCGAACGCGATGCGGAATGATCTCGACTTGCCATCCGGCCAGGCACCCAGCTTCTTTTATCTGGTGGGCGACGTGGTTTATTTCAACGGCCAGATCACCGACTACTACAGCCAGTTCTACGAGCCTTACGCTCATTACACCGCGCCCATCATCTCGATTCCGGGAAACCACGACGGCGACCCCATCAACAGCTCGCAAGTTTCATTGGATGGCTGGGTACGTTACTTCATGCAGCCTGACGCGCACATTAATCCCGAGTCGCAGGACGCGCCACGGGCCACCTTGTCCGAGCCAAACGTGTACTTCACGTTGGACTGCCCGTTCGTCACCATCGTCGGTATGTATACGAACGTCCCCGAGGGCGGCGTTATCGACTCCATCCAGCAGCAGTGGCTTACCAACGAATTTGCTACGGCGCCCACTGACAAGGCGCTCATCGTCGCGCTGCATCATCCCATCTATTCGTTCGACGACTTCCACAGCGGTAGTTCTCGTATGGCCGACGCGGTGCAGCAGGCTATCAACGATTCGCGGCGACTGCCGAACATGGTTTTCACGGCGCACGTCCACAACTATCAGCGCTTCGAGCGGGATCTGATCAGCGCGTCACCGACGCCATTCTTCGTCATGGGCCACGGCGGTTATTACAACCTGCACGGACTGACGGCGCCGCCCGGAACCACGGATGCCGCCACCGGCGCCAAGCTGATCGCCGCCAACGATACCCAGCACGGCTATACCATCATTACCGTGAATGCCAAGACGATCGAGGGCGTCATGAACCTTGTGGCCGACACCACCAACTCCGCTAAACCGGATGCCGACAGCTTCTCGTATCCGGCGGGGCCGCTGTATCTGCCGACTGGGGTGGACGTGAGTTTGTAGGCCCCGACCCCCGAGTACGACAAGCCGGGATTTGGGGTATGCTTTTGGGCATGTTTTCGTGGGGAGGATTATGAAACCGATTGCCCTGGCAACTCTTGTCCTACTGGCCTCGACGGCCATGTTGGCGGCGCAGAACAAAGAGGCGGGAACGCCGGCGGCGAGTCCCGTCATCAGCACCGTTCGACAGATGGAAACTCGTTTCGCCAAGAACCTGACCGGCGCCGCCGATCTGATGCCTGCTGACAAGTACAGCTATCGGCCAACTCCGGAGCAGATCACCTTTGGGCACCTGATGATGCACACCGCCGAAGCGAACAATAGCCTTTGCGCTGCGGTCGCGGGTGAAAAGCCGAAGGAAGTGAAGCTGAGTGAGACCGATCCGAAAGACGTGCTCAGCAAGGCGGTGAGTGATTCGTTCGCCTATTGCGAGCAGGTGCTGAGCAAGGCAGACGAAAGCACTCTTGGCCAGGCTGTCAGCTTACCCGGAGGCCGCACCACCACGCGCGGGGGCGCAGTGGTGACGATGGTGGCAGGTTGGGCTGATCACTACAGCACCGCCGCGATGTATCTGCGGCTGAACAACCTGACGCCTCCCAGCGCGCAGAAGCCCGCCGGCAAGTAGAGGCGATGGGAAACCCGAGTTTGAACGCTGCATTTTGATTTCTGATGAGCATGTCAGCCGGTGGCATGCTCACTTCATGCCGGCCCGGGTGTCGATCAGAACCTGGTCGGCGGAATCCAGGCGGATCACTCCGAACCGGGGATACTCCAAATCGAGGATGACGTACAGCGAAGCCGCCATGATGACCGAATACACCATCATGTGCATCCAGCTTCGCTTCTTACTTGCTGCCATGCCATAGCCGGCCAGCAGCGAGGTCGCCAGCACCAGCATTCCCAAGCCGTAGAAAATGACCGCAGGCGGATGAGTCTCTGCCGCCACCATGCGCGTGGTGGTGATATCGATCATCTCGTTGATGGAAGAAAGCACCAGCGTGGTCACGGCCGGGGAGTTTACCTCCCGACACGCCGCCACCGCTTCATTCCAGATTTTTGTTTGCAGCTCGACCGAGCGATCCAGATTCGCTTTGGCTGCGGTTATGTCGGTGCGGACGTCGCGAAAAATCGCGATCCTCGCCTCCGTGTAATTGCGAAAGTCTTGCCGGAGTGCGGCCTGCGAAGCCTGCGGTAGCAGATCGATGCGCAGATAGGCAGTCCCGATGGTGTTAGCCTCCTGGCCCACCAGTTCGCGACGGCTGTCGAAGCGCGCTGCTGCCCCCGAAAAGGTGAACGCGATCAACAGGCCCATGAGCCCGAAAACCGCACCATCGATTGCGCCTAATCCAGCGCTTGCACCCTCTGGATCTGTTTGGTGACGATGGACACCAATCCTGCGCCCGATCTCCAACAGGGCCAGCATAACAACCAGCAGACTGCCTGCCAGCAGCCAGAAGTCAAACGCATTGATCATAGGACTCGCCATGTCACCCTGCGCTCATCGGGCTGAAACCTGGTAGGGAATCGCCCACGGCCAGAGTACCTTTGTAGAGTAGCAGCCGACCAGCGTTCTCAAAAGTGAGCTGCGTCTTCGCTGACGGAGTGTGGGTCAATCAAGGCTGCCCCTCGGATGATCCTTTGGCGATAAGCATCGAGCAGGCAGCCAGTTCGGTTTCGAGTGAGATTCGTATGATCGGGAAAGGAAGGGTGTCGAATACCTGCTGATTATTCTAGACTCAGGCAAAAATGTGTCTCAGATCAGATGCAACCTTGATCGCTAGAGCTCTGGAATTTCGATCATCAGGTACAAACGACACCTTAGGATTTGTAATCTCCGCCCTCGCCGACGATTAACACTAAACAATGTTAAGTGGATTCCACCTGTGTGCCTGTAATATCGACAATGCCCTCTAAAAATGCGGACATTTTGATAGTGTGGATTCGACTAGAAGCTTGCAGCTATCCATCGCTCCACTCAATCGCCAGTTTGGTGAAACGGTCGAGCGCAAATAGCTGTTTTCTACTACCGACCATAGTAATACTCGGAGGCAATCAGCTCGCCCGGGTGATGTTGCAACTTTCATCCTCAATTCACAGATAGCGGCAAGAAAACAAAACCGCTTGCGCTTGAACGGTCCATCACTTCGTTATACGATTCCTCTCACGTTTGCTGTTGCCTACCAAAGGAAATCACAAGACATGAGTTTCCGGTTGAGATTTATTTTGGCCGTCATTCTGCCGGCTTCGCTGGCCACCCTGTGTGCGGCGCAGACCCCCTCCCTCATCACTAATGACGACGGGGTGCTGCATAGCTACGTCAGCTTCTTTACCGCTGGCGGTTCGAGCGGTGCGCCTACCCTCACGTTCGCTTCGGATGTCAACACGCAAGGGCAAGGAATTGGAGGCGGATATTTCGCGGCATCGCGCCTCGCCATGTTGCCCGATGCGTCCGCCCAATGTATCTATGCGTCCAACGCGGGCAGCGGAAACATCTCCGGCATCAATCTCCAGACCAAGCAGCTTACGGGACTCTTCTCCGGCTCGGAAGGCGATGCCGGTGATCAGTTCGGTATCGGGATGGTACAGAACACGAACTATCTCTACGCGGGCTACACCGCCTCGAATACCATCGCTACGTTTTCGGTCCTGCCGGGATGCCAGTTATCGTTTCTGGGGGACACACCGGCGGCGGGCCTGAATGGCGGCTCACCGGCGGGAATGGCGCTGCATGGCAACATGCTGGTAGTGGCTTACGCCGACGGATCAATCGAATCTTTCAATGTGTCCGATGGGATGCCGGTGTCGAATGACGATGCACAGAATTCCACCGGCTACCTGAATGCCGGCAGCAATTTTCCTGAAGGCGTCGACATCACCCAGGACGGGCATTTCGCCATTTTTGGCGACTCTTCGATAGCAACCACGATTGAAGTCTCCGATATTTCCTCGGGCAAGCTGACACAGACGATCCAATACACCGTGTCGGGCGAGAAAACCTCCGCCGTGGGTCCGCCGGTCAGCGCGGTCGGCTCCGGCGTCAATTCGGGGGCCCTTCGCCTCAGCCCGGACGAGTCGATGATCTTCATCGGCAACAACGATGGAGGTTCGGTCACGGCTGCCTTCTTCAATAAGAACACGGGCAGAATCAGTGGCGGCTGTAAGTCGCCGACGCTGGCCGGCTTCTACAATCCGTGGGCCTTTGTGGGATCGGTGGCGACCCGCGATACCACCGGGACCGGTGGTGTGCTTTACGTCGCCGACTACGGATTTGTTGGCTCCTACATCGGAGTACTCAAGATCAGCAGTAACGGCCTGACTTGCACTCTGACGGAATCGTCGGGGTCTGAGGTGCCCGATCTTCTGACCGATGGCTTGCTGTCGATCACGGTATTTCCCCCGCGAACCTTCTAAAGGTTCACGCGAAATAGGGAAATCATCCGCACCCAAATTTTTCTAAAGGAACTGAGGGATTAGAAATGCGCGCAATGTTTCGAACATTCTTGCTGGTTGTGATCTGCGGAGCTTCTTTGCTGGCTGCGTCGGCGCAGGAGATTTGTCCCGACCGTCCGCTGCCTGGCAGTCTGGTCAACAATCCGCTGGACCTGTACAGCCAGAACGGCGTTCTCACGGTAAACCTGCTGTTGCAGAATGCCACCGACGTCAATGGCTTCATGCACTATTGCTACATCTACATGTACCAGGGGCAGCAGATCGAAGCCCCCACGCTGCGCCTGAATCCCGGTGACCAACTGGTCTTGAATCTGACCAACAACATTCAGGCGCCTTACGGTCGGATCGGAAAAAAGAACACGCCGCACATGATGAATATGCACGGTACGCATCATGCCTCCGGGCCCGATGATCCCTGCAGTGGCCAGGACGTACTGCCCTCGTCGACCAACATCCACTTCCACGGCTTGAACGTACCGCCGGTGTGTCACCAGGACGACGTGCTGAAGACCGTCATTCAGTCGGGCGACCCGGCCTTCCAGTATTCGACCCAGATCCCGGCGAACGAGCCTCCCGGACTCTACTGGTACCATCCGCATATTCACGGCAATACTACGACCCAGGTGAACGGCGGAGCGTCAGGAGCCATCATTGTGGAGGGAAGTAATCCGCTCACCCAGGGGTTGAACGAGCGCGTGTTGATTATGCGCGAACAGGACAAAACTGGTCCTGCCCGCGACCCGGACGCCAATGTGCAGTTGACCCTGAATTTTCAGCCGGCGGTATTTCCCGAGGGCGGCCTGGCGCCATCCATCGTGGTACAGCCGGGAGCCCAGGAATACTGGCGCTTCTTGAATGCGACCAGCAAGCAATTCACTACCCTTCAGTTGATGTACGGCCAGACCTTGCAGCAGTTCGAGGTGCTGGCGATTGATGGCGTGCAATTGAACACCCCGATGTTCACTGACACCCTCAACATCCCGCCTGCTGGCCGCATGGAATTCATCATTCCTGGATTGCCGGCAGGCCAGATTGGCACATTCATCACCCAGGGTTACGACACCGGTCCGGTCGGCGACTCGAACCAGCCACAGGTTCTGGCCAAACTGACGACCAGTACCAATCCGCAACAGCATCACGTGCAAGTGGCTCACACCGTGAAGCCGCCCACGCAGCCGCTGCGCTTCTCCGGGCTGGCGACGCTCACCCCGACCACTACCCGGGGCTTGTACTTCTCCGAACAGAACGTCGGCACGACCGGCGGAACCCAGTTCTACATCACCCTCAATGGTCATGCGCCTCACCTCTTCCACATGGATGATCCGCCATCGATTATCACCAATACCGGCGCCGTCGAGGACTGGACAATCGAGAACCATTCAGGCGAGGTTCATGCATTCCATATTCACCAGATTCACTTCCTGGTGATGGCGATCAACGGCATCCCTGTGCCAAATCCTGACCTGCAAGACACGATCATCGTGCCTAACTGGAGCGGTACGGGGCCGTATCCCAGCGTAACTTTGAGGATGGATTTCCGTGATCCAAACATCGCCGGAACGTTCGTCTATCACTGCCACATTCTTGATCACGAGGATGGCGGCATGATGGCGAAGATCCAGGTGAACCGAAACTAGCTTCGGAACCGCTTTCTGGAATCTTCGCTTGAACCTGAAAAAGCCCCGCTTGAGCGAGCGGGGCTTTTCTATTGATGCGAAAAGAACGCTTACTGGCAGCCGTTGAACTTCAAAGACGTTATGCGCGTCTGCCACTGCGAGCCACCAGCCGGTACCGCGTAATATTCTTGCGCGTACCAGAAGGTGCAGCCATCTGCGCCGTCAATGGACATGCTGGAGTAATCTCCCCAGCGATCTCCACCGCTCTGCGAGCCGGTTCCCGCAAACAGAAGGGTCTCGTTCTCCATGGTTCCGATAGGATCGCTGGTGGTTCGCCCCGTCATATAGATGGAGTCATACAGTGTGGTACTTGCCGCGCTGTAGCCCAAAGCGATGTCGCCTTTTTTGTCCTGCGCCAGCGACGCCATCCAGCGGTTGTTGCTGTCGGGAGCGAAGGTGCCTGACTGAAATAGCCGGACGCCGCTAACCCCAACCGACTTCACGTTTGCCCGGAACTCATACCAGCGAACCGCGGCCTGTCCACCCGACGCTGTCACCACGTGATTCACATACCAGTGCTGCTGGTGAAGCTGCCCGGCATTTGCGGTCACGCTGGCAAGCGGCCCGTCGTCCCAGTAGGAGAAGCGATACATCACGCGGTCGCCCAGCGCGTCAACTTTTTCCGTGGTGCCTTGCTGCGGAACGCAGAATTCGCTCTCGGGACAGAACGGAGTGTAGGCCGGTACAGGTATGGGGTCAGCCAGGTTGCTTCCGACGAAAGTTGACTGGCTGGGATTAGCGAACACCGGATGCATGGAGTAGAGGTACAACTTGTTGTTGGCCGGATCTTCCAGATAGCTGCCGATAAAGAACTCATCCTGCCCAGCCGGCGGCTGAATATTGGAATCGAGGTCGCCCGGCAACAGGCTGGTGTCGTTGGTCGAGGTCTGGAAGCAGATCTGCTCGGCTGAACGGTCGCCTACCAGCAGCTTGGCGCTGTTATAAGCGCAAGCGTCGACGTAAGCCGTGTTGCCGAACATGTTGTTGGTTTCGAAGTACCCGCTCGGCCAGATGCCCCACTTGGGATAATCCGGAAAGTCGTTGCCCAACGGGAACTGATATTCGTAATAGCTGCCGGTTGCGTCGTTGCTGGTGGAGACTGCGACACAGGCATAGTAGGGCGGCCCGTTGAAAACGTTTTGCGCCAGCAGCCAGCGGTGCGCCGTCCGGTCCCACTGAACGATGATGTCGCCATCGTTATTGTTGAAACATACTCCGCCCAGGCTCTGCCACAACAGGTTGCCTTGGACGGGACCCAGCTCAATGGCGCCGGTAGTTTTGTTGAAGACCTCGTAAGCGACGTTCACCCACTCCACCAGCTGGGTGTCCCCCACTGCCGCGTTAGTGTCTGGCGGCTCGCATCCGCAGGCTTGTGCGTTGTCCAGGCCAAGCAGGCTCATGCCAACTGTGACGCTGGCCGGGCCGCCAGGCGAACTCTGTTCCACCGGATCAACCTGGTATGACTGGTTCGGCTGCACCGGAGCACGCCGTACGGAATGTGCCTGATGAAATCCCCAATGAGGTTGTACCGGTAATTTGGCGAGCTCGCGCAGCGGCGGCGAGACGGCAAAAGCTACTGCGTGGTTCGAGGTCATGCGCGGGGCAGAGTTATCTTCAGCAAGCAAAGAAAGGCTGGCAAGCAATAGGGATGTGAGAATTACCACCGCAAGGATAGCGGGGCTGAAACTCCATTTGCAACGTTCCACGATTTTCTCCTCTTCCATGGCGCGGCCCGATAATAGTCCAAAGCCTCGTACTATCACCAGCGTTTTTGAGGATCGCGCCGCGTATTCCCCTGCATTCCTCGACTCCGGCCACTTGCGTTTTTCAATATCGCGAACAGCGGACTTACCCGTTCGGCAGAGCGTCGCGGTTGCAGGCGGGAATTCTGCCCACTATTCCGGCTTGAGTCTTTTTGGTGGTTAGGTGAATCAAACCCAATGCGGTCGCTTCCGCTTGTGCCAGTTTGCCGCCACCGGGCCATTTCCGGTAAAATCAATACTTTGCCACAAGCGAGTCAGGAGTTTCTATGAAGGCAGCCATCCATCCGGCTTACGATGAAGTACGCGTGCATTGCGCGTGCGGTAACACATTCACTACCCGCTCGGCCCATAAGGGCGACATCAACGTGGAAATCTGTTCGGCATGCCATCCGTTCTTTACCGGCAAGCAGAAGCTGATGGACACCGCCGGCCGAGTCGAGCGCTTCCGCCGCAAGTATGCCAAAAGCGACGCCGCCAAGGCAGAAGTGGCGAAAGCGGAAGCCGCCAAGACCGAAGCGGCCAAGAGCTAAGCAGCCTAGTTCGCAACCACATCCAAGCCTCCGCTCGCGCGGAGGTTTTTTCTTGGCGACGATTACTCACTGCGTACGGTGAGCGCCCGGTCGACCGACAACGCCCCCGCGCCCTTGATCATGAAGAGCAGTCCCAAGGCGATCGCCAGCAGGTGATATTCATAACCCTCGCCCTTCTGCTGGCCGGTCCAGTTCATGAAAAGCCCGTTAACGTGATGCACCGTGAGAATCGCGACCAGCATGTTTACCGTGATCCCGAACGCCGCGATGCGGGTGAGAAAGCCGACAATCAAGCCCAGCCCGCCAAAGAACTCAGCGCAGATGGCGAGAAACGCCAGCGGAGCGGGAATGCCCATGTGTTGGGTGAAGAAGCCCATGGTACCGTGGAAACCGTAGCCGCCAAACCAGCCCAGCATCTTCTGTGCGCCATGCGCAAAAAAGACAACGCCCATGATGAGGCGAAGGATGGTCAAGGTCAGATCATTGGACGTAGAAAAAAGTCTTCGCAAGCTATCCTCCTAAGAGTCGATCGCTCTCAAGCGATCGCGAAACTGCGCCTAGAAATGGCGCCGTAATGAAAACCTGTAGAGATCAGGTCGACTTTTTCGTAATTCGCGGCCGCGCCCAAGGTGACGAACACGGGCGCAAAATGCTCAAAGGTCGGAACCGCCAAGTCTGCGTGAGGCGCGAGTTCGCGGTAGCGGAGCAGGCTATCAACGTCGTGCTGTTCCAGCTTCGCGGCGAACCACCCGTCGAACTCGGCAGCCCAAGGTTCGATCGGCTGATCGAGGCTTCCGCCGTGAAACGTTTGGAGGTTGTGCACGATGCCGCCGCTCCCAAGAACCAGCATGTTCTCCTGGCGCAGGCGTGCCAATAATTTGCCTACGTCGAAAAGTTGTTGCGCCGAGTAACGTAGCGGCAGCGACAGCTGCACGAGGGGGACGTTCGCCGCGGGATACATGAATCGCAGCGGAATCCAAACCCCGTGATCCAGCCCGCGATTCTCAACCAGATCAGACGTCCAACCGTGTGTCTTAAGCGTGGCGGCGATTTTCCCGGCAAGTGCCGGCGACCCAGAGGGCGAATAGCGAAGATCATAAAGCTTGGCTGGAAATCCGCCAAAGTCGTGAGCTGCCTCGTAGCGCTCTGCCCCGCTTACCGCAATTGCCATGGATGTGCCCCAATGCGCGGAGACTGCCACGATGGCGCTTGGCCGGAGGGTTCGGCCCAAAGGCGAGCGCTCCCTGGACGGCCGGTTTCGATGCGTACCATGGGAGATCCGTGCGAAATAAAGACCGAAGGTGGACTTTTGGTGTCGTTGCTGGGCTCGGGACTTTTCATAATTACTTCAACATCAAAACAGATGCTTGTTTCAACACGCAAGCTTCAGAAAAGTTACCGACGACCCAAGCCGCCGACTTACTGCTTGTCAGCGGCTTTGAAGCCGGTCCAGGGATTCCCCTTCATATCCTTAAGGATGGGGCGCTGCCAGTCGAATTCCGGATGCTCTTTGAGGAACTTGTCGGCGATAAAGTCTTCGCCGCAAGGACGTCCGGCACGCGCCTGCAACATCATGTTCTTCGCCATGGTGCCGTCCGCGGCCTGTGCCGTTACCGCGCCGGAAGGATTGTACGGCGGCTCGGCCCACGACGGCTCGCCCGTCGGAGAGTTGGTGCCGTGTCCGCAGAGGCTGCGGTAATTGGGGTCTTCCTTGCCTTCATAAGTGTCCCAGTGGTCGGCCAGGAACTTCTCGCCCATCGCCACATCAATCTGCCCCTTGGCAGGCGGCAACAGCTGCTCCCAGCGAGCCCGGCGCGCATTGGGCGAGTAGGACATGATGGTAGTGTCGAAGTCGGTCTCGGTTTTAGTCAGCTCCGGGTCGCTGGGATAATTGGCGCCCGCGAAATAGCCGTCCTTGGTGCGCCACACGCGATGCAGCTTGAGCCCAATTTCGAAGCGCGCCACCTCGCCCGTATTGTTGTCGGCCAGCAGCCAGTCATTGGCGTAACCGCCGTTGTTGTCCTCCAGCATGATCTGTACGTACTGGTCGATGGAACTGGAGTATTGCAAGGCCTTGCGGGCACGTACAAACTCCGGCTTGCCATTGGGGTCAAACTGATCGAATCCGGTAATCGTAGTTTCCGTCACCATCAGTCCTGCCGAGTTGATGCCGAAATCATCATCGCTTACGATGATCCCCGGGAAACCGTCTGTCAGCATGTGGTAGCCGTGCGTAGGTACGATGTCGAAGATGATGGTCCAGCGCTTGCCGGTGGCGATGTCGGTCCAGTTGCTGTGCACAATCACTGGCTTGTGATCTTTTGTCCACGAACCAGTCGCCACGAACGCACTGCAATTGCCGGGGGCCTTCAGGTCAGGCGCCTTGGCCTGCTTTTCCTGCCGATTGAGCCACGGCACGTAGTAGTCGGGGACCTCTTCCATGGCGTTCAGGGCCACCACGTCCCAAACATCGAGGCTGGAACCGTGCGCCTTCAGGCCGTCGGCAATGCCTTGCAGCTCCTGCTGATATTCCAGGTCGATATGCGGCCACAGGATGTTCTGCGCGGTGGCGCGGTAGAAGTTCCAGTCGCGCTTGGTGCGATGCACGTCCTTGAACCGCACCGTATTCAGGCCGTCTTCGATTTCTGGCGCCAGGAGGTATCCGTGCTGATAGCCGATGTCGGCGGGCGAGCCTTCCAGATGCACGTAGACCCAGCCGCCGCGCTCGAAACGATAGGCAGGCTTGAGGCGCTCTTCGTCAGGCTTGTTGGCATCCTGTTTGGTAGCGGCAAAACTTACGCAGCCGAGCAGGAAGCTCAACGCGACCGCGAATCGAAAGGCGAAACGAACGGCAGGAGACATAGCGATCCTCCACACCAGGAATGGGAGCAGCTTATCCGGTTAGCGTGTGTATGGCAATTCGCCGACCCGGAGGCAACTTTGAGTGCAGTTGAAACAAAATCTCGCACTGCGGGTTGGTAGTTGCGTCAGCGCTCCGATATGATCGGTGCGCTTCGGAGTCACGACATGTTCCTATGTAGAAGTCGCGGTGTTCGTAACAGCCTTCTCGTTGTCGTCACCACGATCTTGCTGGCTGCGGCGCTTGCGGCACAGCACCAGGCGGCAGACGGTAAGTGGACTCCGTGGAAGTTCGCAGTCTCGGGTGACTCGCGGAACTGCGGTGACATTGTGATGCCGGCTATCGCTGCTAGCGTGCGCAGCGACGGTGTCGAGTTTTACTGGCACCTGGGCGACTATCGTGCGATGTCGAACTTCGACGAAGACTACCGCCGCACCCATCCCCAAGCCAGCATCTCGCAGTATTTCAATGATGCGTGGCCGGACTTCATTCAGCATCAGTTGGTGCCGTTTGGCGATCTGCCGGTGTATCTCGAAATCGGCAATCACGAACTGGTACCGCCGATGACCCGCGACCAATACATCGCGCAGTTTGCGGACTGGTTGGATCAGCCGGTGCTGCAACGCCAGCGCCTGGCCGACAATCCTGCCGACCACCAGCTCAAGACCTATTTCCACTGGATTCAGCGAGGCATCGACTTCATCAGCATGGACAATGCCTCCGCCGATATGTTCGATTCGGCGCAAGCGAAGTGGCTCCAGATGGTATTGGCTAACGACGCCAAGAACAGCGCTGTGCGCACCGTGGTTCTGGGAATGCACGCCGCGTTGCCCGATAGCTCGTCAGCCGGGCACAGCATGAACGACTCGGCGCAGGAGCAAGCCAGCGGTCGAAAAGCCTATGCGCAACTTGCGGCGTTTCGCAAGAAGACCGGGAAGAACGTGTACGTGTTGGCCAGCCATTCGCACTTCGTGATGAACGATATCTACAACACTGCGTGCCATAAAGATGACCTATTGCCAGGGTGGATTATGGGCAGTGCGGGCGCCGTCCGCTACCGGCTGCCTCTGAATCTGGACGCGGCCAAGCTGGCGCGAACGGATGTTTACGGATATCTGCTGGCGACCGTGGCGGAAGACGGGACCATTACGTTTCAGTTCAAGGACATCAAAGAAGACGATGTGCCGGCCAGTGTGGTGAACGAGTTTTCGCGTGAGCAGGTGAACTGGTGTTTCGAACAGAACAAAGCGAACTATACGCCAGCGGGTCCGACCTGTCCGGTCGGAACGGCTGGTCAGTAAGTTTGAGAGAGCGTCAATTCACCGCCAGACGAGGACGCCGAACATCGTGACGGTTTAAAAAGCTTTGTGAAATCGGAGATCACTAATCAGCCTCACGACTCCGTCATGCTTAAACTCTCCTCTGCCGATTACCAGGCCCTCCGTCACCACGGGGAAGAAACCTACCCACACGAGTGTTGTGGAATCCTGCTTGGAGCCTTCGAAGGGGATGCGCGAGCGGTGCACGCTACCATCCGCTGTACCAACATCGCCAAGGATTCGCCACAGAGTCGGTACGACATCGATCCGCGGGAGCTTGTGCAGGCGCAGCGTGAGGCCGCGAGCAGGGGCTCGAGATCATTGGGTTCTACCATTCCCATCCCGATCATCCGGCTCATGGTCCTAGACTGATCTGGAAAACGCGCATTGGGTCGGATGCTCCTACGTAATTATCGAGATCGAGGGTCGGAAGGCCACGCAGACTAACTCGTTCGTTCTGGCCGGAACGCGCGAAGAAGATAAGGCGTTCGTGCAAGAAGAAGTCATCGTAGAAGATTGACGACGGTGTTGTCGATGATTGTGCCGTGACGATCTCCTGAGTCGTCGGAAGCCGAGTCGATCGGGGCCGACGACAGGCAGTCGCTAATTGCTAAACCCTGACGCCTGCCTCTACAATCTCCATTCCTATGTTGCGCTTCTCTACAGCAGGCGAGTCTCACGGCGAATCCTTGGTCACAATGCTGTCCGGCATGCCGTCGGGCGTGGCAGTCGACCTGGAGTTCGTCAATCGCGAACTGTGGCGGCGTCAGCAGGGCTATGGCCGCGGCGGCCGCATGCGAATCGAGCGTGACACTGCACACATTCTTAGCGGCGTGCGACATGGCAAGACCATCGGCTCGCCCATTGCCCTCGTTCTCGCGAATAAAGATTGGCAGAACTGGACAGAAGCGCTGCCGGTAGCTGAGGGCGATCCCGCTAAGCATAAGCGGGTCGCGTCGCCGCGTCCGGGACACGCCGATTTGGCAGGGGCGGTGAAATACAACTTCTCTGAGGCACGCTATGTGCTGGAGCGGGCGTCGGCGCGCGAGTCGGCAGCGAGGGTTGCGGCTGGCGCAATTGCCAAGCTGCTGCTTCGCGAGCTCGGAATCGAAGTACTCAGTCACGCCATCGGGGTAGGAAGTGCTCGCCTCGACAAGCCCGTGAGTTGGGCCGAAATCGCGGCTCTGGCGGCCAGGGAAGAAGTCCTGCTGGGCTGCGTCGATCCCGAATCCGAGGCGCGCATGAAGGAGCAGGTCGATGTTGCCTTACGGACGGGCGATTCCGTGGGCGGCGTCTTTGAAGTTGTGGCGCACAATGTTCCACCGGGTCTCGGGACTTACGTCAACTGGGATGAGCGGCTGGATGCGCAACTCGCCTCGGCGGTGATGTCGCTACAGGCGGTGAAGGCAGTCGAGATTGGCGATGCCGTTGAGGCTGCGGCTTCCCTCGGTTCCGCCGTTCATGATGAGATAGGATACGAACGCGGCGAGGCTGCTTCCTTCACCGGTTTCACGCGCCGATCGAATCACGCGGGCGGCCTTGAGGGCGGCGTTTCGAACGGCGAAGATATTCGCGTACGAGGATATTTGAAACCAATATCGACCTTGCGACGTCCACTGGCGTCCGTGGATTTCGCCACGCGCGAACCGGTGAAGGCCGCCTACGAGCGCTCGGATGTATGCGTGGTTCCAGCTGCCGGAGTTGCCGCAGAGGCCATGGTAGCGCTCACGCTGGCGCGCTGTGCGTTGGAAAAGTTTGGTGGCGATTCGTTGCTGGAGTTGCGGCGAAATTTCGAAGGCTACTGCCAACAGTTGCGACAGTTCTAAATGATCTATCCCATCGTTAAATTCGGCGATCCGGTTCTGGAGAAGCCGGCCGCCTCCATCACCGATTTCGATGACGAGCTGCGTAAACTGGCCGACGATATGTTCGAGAGCATGTATGCCGCGCACGGCGTCGGGCTGGCTGCTCCGCAGATCGGTATTGCCAAGCGGATCGCCGTCATCGACGTGACGTTTAAGGAAGATCCGGAAGCCAAGATCGTCCTGGTCAATCCCGAAATCATTCATACCGAGGGTCGCATCACTTCGAATGAAGGCTGCCTCAGTCTGCCTGATTTTCGCGAGAAGGTCGCGCGCGCGCGCACCGTCACAGCGCGTGCCCAGAATCTCGAGGGCAAGACTTTCGAGGTCACCGGCGAGGACCTGCTCGCCCGCGCGTTGCTCCACGAAACCGATCATCTCAATGGCAAGCTCTACATCAGCCATATCAGCGCTTTGAAGCGCGACATCATGAAGCGCAAGATCCGCAAGCTAGTGAAGCAGGGCGAATGGTAGTGCAGCCATGATGGACCTGGTGTTTTGCGGCACGCCGATGTTTGCCGTGCCCACCTTGGAAAAACTGGTGGCAGCCGGTTTCCGGGTGAGGCTGGTCGCGACTCAGCCTGACCGCCCCAGCGGCCGCGGCATGGAACTGGCTGCGTCTCCGATTAAACGCGCTGCGCTTGGGCTCGACCTCCCGATCACGCAACCTGAGAAGATCAAGAACAACCTGGAGTTCCGTCAGCAACTCGAAGCCATCGCACCGCAGGCGATCATTGTCGTCGGCTACGGACGCATCATCCCGCAATGGATGATCGATCTGCCTCCCTTGGGCAACCTCAATTTGCATGGGTCCCTTTTGCCGAAATACCGCGGTGCCGCGCCCATTCAATGGGCGATCGCGATGGGTGAGAGCTTGACCGGGGTTACCACCATGCGTATCGATGCGGGGTTAGATACCGGCGATATTCTGCTGCAATCGGAAGAGCGCATCAAGCCGGAGGACACTGCGGTCACGATTGCTCCGCGACTGGCGCAAACCGGCGCCGAGCTGATGATTTCCACCTTGGCAGGGCTGAAGAACGGCAGCATCACGCCGCAGCCTCAGGACAACAGCAAGGCGACACTGGCACCGATTTTGACCCGTGAAGATGGGCTGATTGATTTCGGGCGCACTGCTGTCGATACCTGGAATCGCTCTGCGCGGATTTCAGCCGTGGCCCGGGGCGTTCACTAAATTCCGCGGGAAGATGCTGCATGTCCATGCAGCTCGCCCCCGTTCCGGAAGCGGCAGTCGTGGCCGCCGGTCACTTCACCGTCGAGAACGAGCGGCTTCTGTTGGGATTTGCACACGGTACGGCACTCGAAGTCCAAGAGCTGCAGGTGGAAGGCAAGAAGCGGATGAGTGCGAGGGACTTCATGAACGGCTACCATCCTCGCAGCGACGAGGCCGTTGGCGATTAAGCGCACGCGCTACTTGCTAAGGAACTCTAATCAGTTCCAGTTTTTGAAGGGGTGCGGCTTCCCAGAGTGCTGAAAAACTCGAGTTTGATCCGTCTTTGAAGGGGCGCACCTTCAGGTGCGCCGTACAAGTCCTTTATTTTTGAGATTCCGAGTGGGCTTCAGCCCACGAGGAATCTGCTTTCGCGACTTTTTCAGCAAACTGTTCAGCCGTACCGGAAGTATCGCAAGTCATTGCGGCTTTAGCCGCCGAGGGAAATGTTGACATCATAGTCAAAGGTTCCTAAAGACCGCTCTCCAAGAACAACCCCGCAGGTTATGCTAGTTGCTCGGAGCTCGTCGCTGCTTTTCCATGCCCATCTCTCCCCCACGAGCCGTCGCTTTCGACATTCTGCTCCGCATCGAGCGGCAGAACGCCTACGCGGCCGAATTGCTGCATTCCAACCGATTGGACGAACTCAGCCCCTCGGATTGTGGCTTGGCAACCGAACTCGTCATGGGCGTGCTTCGCTGGCAATCGCGGCTGGACGAGGTCGTCACTTCTCGCATCTGCGCGAGCTGTCAGCAAGCTAGATCTCGAAGTTCTGGTTGCGTTGCGCCTGGGCGTTTATCAGCTGCGATATCTCGACCGCATTCCGGCGCATGCCGCCATCAACGATAGCGTGGAGTTGGTGAAACGAGCCCAAAAGCGATCGGCCGCACCGTTTGTTAATGCGGTTCTGCGCAAGATCGCGGCACTCGGCTCAGAACCGGTAACTGTAGACGAACAGGTCGGACAGCACCGCAGCTTCACTAGCTCATGACTTCGCTCATCCGCTGTGGCTCGTCGAGCGCTGGGTTGCGGCGTTTCGGGATCGAGCGGGCGCAAGGTATCTGCCGCCAGAATCAGCAAATTCCCAGCACCACCGTTCGCATAGACAAGCCCGATGTTGAGCCGGAGTTGCAAGCCAAAGGCATCGGCCTCGCGCCTGGAGCCCTGATTTCCGGCGCTCGGGTTATCACGAACGGCGACGTGACTCGGTCCCGTGAATTTCAAGAGGGCCGTGTCTTTATTCAGGATGAGGGATCGCAACTCGTGGCTGCGCTGGTGGGAGCGGGCGCGCGAATACTCGACTGCTGTGCTGCTCCGGGAGGAAAGACAACCGCAATCGCTGCTCGGAATCCGACGTCGGAAATCGTCGCGGTAGAGTTGCATGAACATCGCGACCGCGCTACTTCGTAAACGCGTCACGTCCACCAACGTTCAGATCGTGCATGCCGACATTGTGGGACTACCACTGAGTGGTACATTCGATTGCGTTCTTGCCGATGTGCCGTGTTCGGGCACCGGAACGCTGGCCCGCAATCCCGAAATCAAGTGGCGGCTCTGGCCCGCCGACCTTGGCGATACTTACACGCGCGTCAAGTTGCGATTCTGCGCGCGGCATTGGGATATCTGGGGATAGGCGGCCGAGCAGTGTATTCCACCTGTTCGTTGGAGCGCGAAGAAAACGAAGCCGTAGTGGAAGAAGTTCTGGATGGCAATGAAAGTTATCAGTTGCTTGACTGCCGCGCTGAGCTGGACAAACTGCGGTCAAGCGGCGAGCTCATCTGGAACGATATCGACTCGCTCCTTAGCGGACCATTTCTGCGCACGCTGCCAGGAATTCAGCCTTGCGACGGCTTCTTCGCCGCGATCATCGAGAAGCGCTGACCGCTATACCTTCAAGGTTCGCAGGTATTCTCGGAACTGCGTGCCTAATTCATGGTGCTTCAGTCCGAACTCCACCGTCGCCTTCAGAAATCCTAATTTGTCGCCGGCATCATGACGCTCGCCCTCGAAAGTGAAGCCGTAGATCTTCTCTTTCGTCAGCAACTGCTTGAGACCGTCGGTCAACTGCAACTCTCCCAGGGCACCCGGCTTGATAGACGACAACATCTCAAAAATTGCCGGTGTAAGAATGTACCGCCCGACGATGGCGAGATTCGATGGGGCATTCTCCGGTTTCGGCTTCTCTACCAAATCGTGAACCTCGAATAGTCGCCCCTCCCACTTGCCAGGCACTGGCTTGGCGTCCAGCACTCCATACGACGAGATGGCGTCGCCCTCAACCACCTTTATGGCCAGCACTGAGCAGCCGGTCTCGTTGTAAACCTCCATCATTTGTTTCACGCACGGCACTTCCGAATCGATGATGTCATCTGGCAGGATCACGGCGAAGGGCTCATCGCCTACGAGTTCACGCGACATAAGAACGGCGTGGCCCAGGCCCAGCGCTTCTTTCTGCCGCACCGAGGCGACATGAACCATGTTGGAAACATGCTGGACCAGTGCCAGCAGTTCCTTCTTGCCGCGTTGTTCCAGCGTCTTCTCCAGCTCATAGCTGATATCGAAATGATCTTCCATGGCGGTTTTGCCGCGCCCGGTCACGAAGATGACCTCTTCGCAACCCGAGGCCACGGCCTCTTCCACGCCGTATTGGATGATGGGCTTGTCCACTACCGGCAGCATCTCTTTTGGTTGCGCCTTGGTCGCCGGCAGAAACCGCGTGCCCAATCCGGCCGCGGGAAATACCGCCTTACGAACTTTCTTTTGTGCCATGAATGCCCCTGATAACAACTAACGCACGCGCCTACAGCACCGGACTGCTATTGCCCAGCATCTTCTCGCGAATGATCTTCACGGGAGGATAGCCCTGTTTCATGAACTCGTCATGAAACTGCTCCAAGTTGAACTTGTCGCCCATTTTCTGCTTGTAGTCCGCCCGCAGCTTCATGATTTCCAGCTTGCCTAGCGTGTACACCAGGTAGGTGGGATCAGATGTGCCACGTTTGGCCTCGCGCTCGGCTACGGCCGGCGTCTGATGACCTTCCTTGATGAAAAATTCGGTCGCTTCCGGCAACGTCATTTTGCCGGTGTGCATTTGGATGCCGACGACATAGCGCGCATCGCGTAGCAGGGCATCTTGCAGTTGGCCGATGCGCAGCTTCAAGTCACCGTTGCCGTAGCCTTCGTCCAGCATCATCTGCTCGCTGTAATGCGCCCAGCCTTCAGAGTTGGAGCCGCAGCCAATGAGTTTGCGCACCTTTGACGGCGCCTGTTTTATCCACAGAAACTGCGTGTAGTGGCCGGGATAAGCTTCATGCACGGCGGTGCTGATGATGGTGCCGCGATTGAATCCCTCCATCCACTCTTTCGTGCGCTGTGCCGGCCAGTCCGGCTCCGGCAGCGTCACGTTGAAAAATGCTTCCGTCGCCTTGTCCTCGTAAGGTCCAGGAGTATCCATCGAAGCTGAGCTCAAGGCTCGTCCAAACGGAGGAGTCTCTTCCACAATGGGCCGAACCGGCGAGGGCAAAGTGATGATCTGCTTCTGCTGGATGAACGTAACCAGGCCGTTGAAGGTGTCGCGGAAAGATTGCAGCAGCTGGTCCGGTTGCGGATGATCCTGTTCTAACTGCTCGAGAATCTGCTCCGGCGTCTTGCTAGGGTCGATTTGCGCCGCAACCCGCTTTAACTCAGCTTGGTTCTTGTGCAAGATCGTTGTACCCGATTTGCAGCAGGCGGTCGAGAGGAATGTCGACCATCTCGTCGTAAAGCAGTTTCTTGCGATAGAGCTCCGGCCCAAGGCGGAAGTCGCCGTTAGAAATTGGCAGCAGGTCGCTCTTCAGAAAATTCTGATACCGCTGCAACTCGGCAATGACTGTGTCATTCGATGCTTTGAATTCAGCCAACAGCTTCGCGTCAGTGACGCTTTTAAACGCGGTAGGAACATCATTCTGAAAGAAGCTGATGATGCCCGGCATTTGCTCTAATGCGATCTCGGTATAAATCTTCGGCACGTCTTTCAGGTTCGATTTTGCGGCCGCGAGATTGGCCGGCACCTTCTGTTCGCGCGCGATCACCGACTTCAGTCGCTGCTCGGGCGAAGCGAAGTTGCGGCTCATCAGAATAAAAATGCTGTAAGTCGGGCTGCTGGAATAACCGTCAGGATTGCGTTGCCAGTTGCGAATCTGCTGGAGCTCAAGCAGGCGGCCATTGATCGCGCTCGACACGATTTGCAGGTCGGCGCGCTGATCTTCACTTAAGCCAGTGACAGGAAACGAAGCGAAGCGCTGCTTCTGCGTGTTCAGGAAAGCGATCTCGGCTTCTCTGGCTTTGGGCGAATACTCCTCGAGCATGTCATCGTACTGATGAAAGCCTGCGGCGGTAGCCTCGGTCGGATGAAATGGAAAGTAGCCATCAAAGTAGTCGTTGATGAGCTTGTCGTAAGCATCGTTGGAGTTCGAGTTCGAAGAACTGCGAGTGGCGCTGGGGGTCTGGCCCGTGCCGGAGCTGGTGAGTGCAGAGAAGCGCCAGAAGCAGCAACGAAGCTCAATACTTTCATTTGGCAAAATCCTCATGTGCCACAAAGTAAGATACGTAGGGAACTGAAGACAGGTTTTTTACGCGACCGGCTGCTGCTCTCCTGCCAGTTGCTCCAGAAGAGATTTCAGACGGTCCAGCACCTGCTCAGGCTGCTTCTCTTTCAACAAGAATTTCAGCACGCCTGCGGGCGTGAACTGGCTGCCGGCCTGGCTGGCTACAAACCGCGCCAAACGATCCGGATCAACCTGTGCCTTTTCCGTGAAGCGAATGCTCACGGCCTCGCGGCGCCGCTCGATCTGGGCTACGCCCAGACGCTGCGAAAGCAACTTCAGCGTCGCGTAATCCAGCAAATTGCGTACCGGCGGCGGAGGCGTTCCGTAACGATCTCCCAACTCGCCGGCAACATCTTCCAGTTGCGACTCTGACTCGACTCCCGCCACTCGCTTATACATGCGCAGGCGCTGATTTTCTTCTGGAATGTACTCGGCCGGAATGCGAATGTTGAGCCCAAGGTTAAGTTGGGTCTCCAGAGCCTCTTCTTCGACCTCGCCCTTCAGTTCGCGAACCGTACGCTCCAACATCGTGGTGTACAGCTCGAACCCAACGGCTTCGATGTGGCCACTCTGCTCTCCGCCCAATAAATTACCGGCGCCGCGCAGTTCCAGGTCAAGGGCAGCAATCTTGAAGCCCGCACCCAGATCGCTGAATTCCTTCAGCGCAGCTAACCGCCTTCGCGCCAGTTCGCTCAACTCGCGATCCGAAGGAATCAGCAGATACGCATAGGCCCGGCGATCGGAACGCCCGACACGCCCGCGCAATTGGTATAGCTCCGACAAGCCCATGCCGGTCAGCGCGATTGATGATGATGGTGTTGCAGAGTGGAATATCGAGCCCGTTCTCGATAATGGTCGTGGCGACCAGAATGTCGGCCTCGTGCCGCATGAAGGCGAGCATGATGCGTTCCAGTTCGCTCTCGTTCATCTGTCCATGGCCAATCAGGATGCGGGCCGACGGCACCATTTCGCGCAGCTTGGAAGCGATATCGTAGATGCTCTCAACGCGATTGTGAACGAAGTACACTTGGCCGCCGCGCTCCAGTTCCTTCTCAATGGCCGAGCGCAGCAGCTTCTCATCCCACGCCGCGACCACCGTCTGGATGGCCATGCGATCTTTCGGCGGAGTCTCGATCACGCTCATATCGCGCAGGCCGAGCAGCGACATGTGCAAGGTGCGCGGAATCGGCGTTGCCGACATGGTGAGCACGTCGACTTCGCGGCGCAATTGCTTCAACCGCTCTTTATGGCGGACGCCGAAACGTTGTTCTTCATCGACGATTACCAGGCCGAGATCGGAGAACTTGACGTCTTTGGACAATGCGCGATGCGTGCCGATGACGATGTCCACCTGCCCGGCTTCGATCTTAGCGATCGTTTCCTTCTGCTGCTTGGGCGTGCGGAAACGGCTCAGCATATCGATCTTGAGCGGGAAGGCCGCGAAGCGTTGCCGGAAGGTGTTGTAATGCTGGAAGGCGAGCACCGTGGTGGGCGCGAGCACCACGACTTGGCGATTGTCGCTCACGGCCTTGAATGCGGCGCGCATCGCAACTTCCGTTTTGCCATAGCCGACATCGCCGCACAGCAGACGGTCCATCGGGGTCGGCGATTCCATGTCGTGCTTCACGTCGACAATGGCGCTCATCTGGTCGTCGGTTTCGTTGAACTCGAAGGTGTCTTCGAACTCGCGCTGCCATTCACTATCAGCAGCGAAGGCGATGGCCCTGGGCGGTCTTGCGCACTGCGTAAAGCTTTAACAGTTCCTCGGCCATATCCTTCATGGCCTTTTTTACGCGCGCCTTGGTCTTCTGCCACTGCTGCGTGCCCAGCCGGTTCAGCACCGGCCTCACGCCTTCCGACGAACGGTACTTCTGCACCAGGTCCAGGCGCGTCAGCGGAACATATAGCCGCGCACCCTCCGCGTACTCCAGGATCATGAACTCCGCAGTACCGCCGTCTTCCTGCGGAATTTCTTTCAGGCCCTGGTATTGGCCGATGCCGTGCTCCATGTGCACGACGTAGTCGCCGATGGCGAGATCACGAAAATCGGACAGAAACGCCGAAACTTTCGACTTACGCTGCTGCGGACGTCCAACCGATACCTCGGCTTCGTCGAACAGATCGCGCGCGCCAAACAGAACCAGGTTGGCCTCGGGCAGAACCACGCCTTCCGGCACATAAGCTTTGACGATGGTGGTAGCCGCCATCTCTTCGGCGAAGTAGGTCGACTCGTCGACGTACACTTCGCTGCCGGGCTTGGGCGTGCGGCTGCCGATGCGGAACGACAAGTTGTATTCGTTGAAGACGTCGGCCAGGCGCTCGACCTCACCGGTACTGGCTACGGCGAACATTACGTGCGTACCGTTCCGCGTCAGCTTGCCGACTTCTTCGGTCATGGCTGCCACCGACCCGTGGAAGCGCGTCGTAGGCTGGGTTTGCAGGATGAGGTGCTCGCGCTCGTCACTGCTCTCGATGCCGAGCTGCTCGACCGAAACGGTGGTGACTTGTTGCAGCCGCGCCTGCCATTCCTCGGGCGTTAGGTAGAGATCCGCCGGCTTCACCAGATTGCCGACCAGGCTGCGTTCGTGCGCTTCGGAAACCTTCGTCCACCAAGTATCGTGACATTCCGTTAGATAATCCGGTTCGTCCAGCACGATGGTCGCGTTCGGCAGTAGGTCGAAGAAGTCGCCTTTCGCGCCGGCCGCAGGGGCATACAACTCCCATCCGGGAAAAACAGCTACACCCGCATCGCGGACCGAGCGCTCGATGACTTCCTCATCGCTGGCCAACCGCTCGCCCGTGAGCCGCGCGTTGATCGCTGCCAGCGTTTCTTCCTCCACTGGAGTTTCGGTCAAGGGCAGCAGGACAGCCTCTTCGGTGACCGCGGCCGAGCGCTGCGTCCCAGGATCAAACTTGCGGATCGACTCCACCTCGTCGCCGAATAATTCGATACGCACGGGACGATCCAACTCCGGGGGATAGACGTCCAGCAGTCCGCCGCGATGAGCAAACTCTCCCGGCATCTCCACCACATCGACCTGGTTATAGCCGACGATGCGCAGGTGTTCGATCAAGCGGTCAGGATCGATCATCTCGCCACGCCGGACAACCTTCGCCAGATCCGCATAGAAGCTGGCCTCCCGGTAGCGCATCAGGGTCGCGGCCAGTGGCGCGATGACGATTTCCGCAGCTCCGGTGGCGATCTTCCACAGCCCGGTTGCACGAGCCTCCTGGATTTCAGGATGTGGCGATAGATTCTGAAACGGCAGCACGTCGTAGGCGGGAAGCCCGATCACGGCATCCGGAGAAAGCGCTCCCGTGAGGTCAGCCAGCGAACGAACGACGGGCAGCAACTCGTCGACAGCGCGATTGCTGCTGACGACGATAACCAGCGGGCGAGCGACCGCATGCTGTAGCAAAGGATAAAACAGTGCCTTGCCGGTGGGGGTGAGTCCAGATACACGTGTTCGCCCGGCGCCACTCTTTATCTGGGTGACAACACGAGTGAAAGCGGCCACTTTGTCTACGTCCGCAAAGAAATCGCGAACGAACGGCAGGATCATCGTTTAGTTAGTTTACCAGCGCCGGGCACTGGCGGAAGGTGCAGCCAGGTGAGTTTGCCCAGCTTGCTCTCGATGATCGTGGCTGCCTTCGGTAGGAGCCGGCCAGATGTTGGCGGCGAAGCTCCGGCCGCTAGAACTCCAGATGGGCCCGCAGCCCAGGCACGGTAACCGGACCGCGCACCTGGTTGTAGCCGGGATTGTTGATGTGCTGCAAGTCAAATCCAAAGAACAGGCCGCGCCAGACGTGAGCTGTGTAAAACGCTTCTTCGATGGTCTCGCGACCGTAGGTCAGGCCGCCGTCCCCCAAAAGGAAACCCAGCCCACCATCAGCCAGGTAGGCCTGATGAGCTCGGGAGATGCCACTCGACACGAACGCCGCCCCCACGCGGTCCAGCGTGCGATGCCAGCGCGTTCCCTTCACGTACGTGCCGAACAGCAGCGCGCTTTCACATTCCGTATAAGCAAACGATTCCTTCTCTCCATCGGCCCATCCCAAACGACCGAAGGCCCAAACGTCGCTCGACACTTCCTGCTCAAAGTTGAGTCCAAAGCCATACTTTACCGTGCCCTGCTTTCTGGTAGCGATAATGTCCGGCGTCGCGGTCACGTGATCCAGGTAGAGTTGCACCGCCTCCTCGTAATCCCCCATGTTGGCGTGATTCACGTAGCTGAGCAGCCGGACGGTGGTGTCCTTGTTCTTCAGCAGCTTCGGACGCAGTTCCAATTCAATGTTCTCGGCCCGGGCGCGGGCCACGTCGGCATCGAGGTTGGGGCCGTTGGCGATTTTCGGCATCAGCACTTCGGCAAAGCGCAATCCCCAGTTGCGGTCCTCGTAATCGAAAATCGCTCCTATGGTGTAGCCGCGGGTGTCGGCCGCGTAATCGTAGGCGCCGTTGTTATCGATTACCCAGTTCAAGAACTGATAGTGGCTGTCGCTTCCTCCGACGTTGGTGTCGAAGAAGTCGGCCATGGAGAACTTGCCGAAGCGCATTTCCAGGCGTCGCGCGGGGACTTGGGTAGCAAGCGAGAACGGGGTTCGCTCGACTTCAATCTGCTCCTTCGAGAACGGAATGATCTGCTCGAGCATGAGCCGCGCAATATAGGGGGCTTGCCCGATAGTCGGATTGCGAACTACATCGAGATTGGTAAAGCCGGCCAGACCGAGCGCGCCGCTGATACCTTTCCATCCTGATTCTTCGACGTCCAGATACGCCATGGTGTGCGGATTGAACTCGTAGCCGCTGAAGAACGTCAGAACGCGCGAGGTCGCAGTTTCGCCGATGTTCTTGAAGCTATTCGTGCCACTGTACAAAGCGTAAAAATCACCGTGAGCCTGGAAGACAATATTTGCCTGCCCGGAAAACCACCACTTCGAGGTTTGGGAATGTTCGAAGAAAGTGGCGGCCGGATTAGGCACCGGCGGTTCAGTATCCGCCGGAGGCGCGGCCTGCGCCCAGCCTGCCACACTCCACCCGGCCTGCAAGAGCAGGAGGAAAATAATCGTGCGCCACGTGCGCCGGGAGAAGCAGGTTGATGTCGTCATGTGAAAATCGAAGGCCAATCCGGTCGCAGGAACCGACAGAAAATCACTTCACGCGATGGGCAGCGAATAGAAAAACATCTCAGAGTGTCCCATGTATACATTACGAGGAAGTTACAAATCTCCGCCCTTGCAATGGCGAAGCGCTCCGGGAGCTCATGGTCGAACTGTAGTGGCACTCCTAACTTCGATTGCGGCGCGACGTTCGTACGAGGTGTATACAAAGCCAACAGTCATCCTCCGCCGGCTGAGTTATAGTGGTCTGTGTCGCGGTGATATCCTTCCGATCCCATTCTCATCGATTCGCGCTGGCGTTGGCGCTAATTGTGCTCGCACTAATTGCGGGCTGTAAACGTCAGGGACTTTCCCATCATGAGTACATGTACGTATCCGCACCGGAGACCAGTCTGCGTGATCGGGTGGCCACCATGTACAACAAGGTGGGCACAGTCCATAACGGAGACCGTCTCGAGGTACTGGAGAAGCAGCGGCGGTTTCTGCGAGTACGCACCCCGGCGGGGCAGGAAGGCTGGATTGAGGAGCGCAGCCTGGTTCCGCAGGATGTCTATGACGCCTTCCAGAAGCTGGCGCAGGACGATGCCAACACGCCTCCGCAGGCCCATGGCACTACTCGCGCCGAGCTGAACATGCACCTGACGCCGTCACGCGAAGCCGAGCATCTTTATCAGCTCAAGGACGGAGAAAAGGTCGAGATCATAAAGCGCGCTACGGCAGAGAAGAATCCGCCCAAGGCGCCCGCTACCCCGAAGCCATCCTCCGCAAAGAGCGGCAGCGCGGCAGCGCCAGCGAAGCCCGAAGCGCTGTCTCCCTCAGGAAAACCGGCCGCCTCTACGCCGGCCACTCCGGCTGCAGCGTCCCAAAAAGCTTCGGCGAAAACGAAAGGCCTTGCAAAGGCTGAGGCCGGGAAGGAGCCGCCTCCGCCGCCTAAGCCGATCATGGAAGACTGGTATCTGGTGCGCACTTCGTCCGGCCACGTCGGCTGGGTGTTGCTGCGCATGATCGATCTCGACATACCTCTGGACGTCGCACAGTACGCGGAAGGCCAGCGCATTGTCGGCTACTTCGTTCTGAATACCGTCGACGAAGAGGGCAAGCAGGTGCCGCAATACCTGGTTCTTGCTCAACGAGCCCAAGGATGGGCTGGTTTGGGACTACAACCAGATCCGCATCTTCACTCGTAACCGGGCGAAGCACCGTTACGAGACGGCTTATCGGGAGCGCAATCTGGAAGGATACTTGCCGGTCACGGTGGGTCATCGCGACTTCGGCAAGGAAGGTGATCTGCCAGTCTTTACCATCCGCAAGAAAAACGATGACGGCCAGATGGTCGACGTGACCTACAAGTTGAACGGCCCCATCGTGCGCCGGGTGCTCACCCCGGAGGAGGAAGCGGCCGAAAAAGCCAAGCACGACGCTGCCTTGGCCGCTCGCATGAAGGAAATTGGCGCGCGTCGGGCACAGCATCCTACCCAGCCGACCGCCCACAAACATCACAAGCACTAACGGATTGCCGTCAGCTAATGTTCAGAAGCTGCTTTCCGTCGGGCAGCAGTACGCCGACTTTTCCCATCCAAAGTCTCGGAGGCTCAATGGCCGAAAAAGTGACCAAGCTGAATCTGGACCGCGACTACAAGAAATACCTTTATTTCATCGATGGCGAAGGTAGCGTGTGCCAGAAATCGAAGTCGGGCGAAGGCGAATCGAAGGTGCTGGTGCAGAACGCCGTCAGTCGCGACAATCAGTATCTCTACTTCATCGACAAAGAAGGCGATATTTCCCGTTCACCGCGTGGCTCTCGCGGATCGGCCAAAAAGGCTGCCTGACGCTCTCATGGACGTGCCGCAGGTGGCTCAGGTCTCCTGCGGCCTAGCACTTTGCAATTGCTCAATATCGCTGAGGCTGTTATCGCCCGCGCAGATTTTCACATTTTTCGCGATACAAAACGCCGAGCACCTGCCAGTGAGCTGATGGGTGCTCTGCGCCGAGAGCTTTTTCGGCTCCCGTCGCAGGTGCAAGAAGCCGATCTCGTCTCGCTATTGCTGCGGGCAGGCGAACTCGAATGTGCTCTCGCTGATGCTGGCTGTGCCGCGAATGATTCTGGCTGCTCCTCTCGTTTGACAAGCTTGTTTGCGGAGTACGCTGTTGCTTTCGATGAAACACAGGGTGCTTGCTACGCTCGTCAACTCTGCTCGGTAGCCCTGCCGCTTCTCGGCGGAATAACTTGTCGCGGCGAACTCTCGTTCTCCGTTCCAGAAGGTTTCGCCTATTACGCTATTCATCCGCTGGATTATGCGGACGCGCTCACGCGTGCCTGCGTCAGACGCTCCTTGTGCCTTCGTTATTGGTTTGCGAAGCATCGGCACGACCTTGAGCGCGGTGGTCGCAGCCAAGCTTCGTCGGCTCGGCATTCCGGCGCGGAGGACAACGGTCCGTCCAGTGGGACACCCCTATGATCGCTACTGTCAGTTTGCATCAGAGCAGAAGCTGGCGATCTCGACTGCGCTCGCCCGTAGTTCTGCTTTCATCATCTGCGATGAGGGTCCGGGACGAAGTGGATCGTCGCTGCTCTCGGTAGCTGAAGCGCTCGAACGAGAAGACGTTCCGCTTAATCGCATTTTGATTCTCTGTTCGCACCAGCCGAACGTCGATAACCTTTGCGCCTCTGAAGCTGCAAGGCGCTGGAGCCGCTACCGCTCGATCGCGACCGGCATGACAAAGCGCCTGCCGGACGATGCCGCAGAGTTCATTGGCGGCGGCGAATGGCGCACACACTTCATTCCAACCGGCGAGCCGTGGCCTGCGGCATGGCCGCAGATGGAACGCCTGAAATACTTGTCGCGCGACCGGCAGGCCATGTGGAGGTTCGAAGGCCATGGGCATTACGGTGAGGAAGTACGCGCGCGCGAAGAGGCATTATGTGCACGCGGATTTGGCGCCGAATATCTGGGTCACTCAGCCGGCTTCGGACAGGACCGATTAGTTAGCGGGGCGATCTATGTCTCGCCGCGAAGTCACCCGGGTCTTCTGACGCACATGGCGGAGTACTGCGCCTGGCGCTCGCGAGAATTTCCAGCCAGCGTCGCGTCCCATGAACTGGAGTCGATGGCCCGCATAAATTTTGAGCGTGAGTTCGGACGAGCGCCTGCCGATCTGACTTTGGCGGTGGAACGGCCGGCAGTCTGCGATGGTCGCATGCAGCCGCAAGAATGGGTACGCACAGACAATGGCCGCTGGATCAAGCTGGACGCAGCAACCCATGGCGACGATCATTTCTTTCCCGGCCCATGTGACATCGCCTGGGACCTTGCCGGAACCATCGTGGAGTGGGGATTGGAACACCGCGCGAGGGGCGCGTTTCTCGCAACGTATCAGCGCATTAGCGGAGACAACATCCTGCGACGAATGCCGGCCTACGAGATCACTTATGCGACGTTTCGGATGGCTTGGTCGGCCATGGCGGCAGCCAGCGTGATCGGCACTGAAGAGGAAGCCGTCTGCTAAGAGATTACGAACGCTATCGAGAAGTCGCAGAAGCCACCGAGCGTCGCAATGGATCCGGCCACCGGCAGCCTGCAGCAGCTTCTACGCTACAACATCCTCATTTGCTGTAGAACTCAGCGATTGCCGCCACCACGCGCTGTTGCTCGTCTTCTCGCAACTCGGGGAAGATTGGCAGCGCCAGAACTTCGCGGGCCGCCCGCTCGGACTCGGGCAGATCGCCCGCACGATATCCCAGATACGCGAAGCACTCCTGCAAGTGCAGAGGAACAGGATAATAAATCTCGCTGCCGATTCCTCGCGCGGTGAGGAAATCTCGTAGCTCATTGCGCCGTAACGCCCGCACCACGAACTGATGGTAAATGTGATGAGCATCCGGCAGTGATGCCAGCAGCACGATGGGCGCCTGCTCGCTCACTGTTTGGGCCTCTGCTTTTACCAGTCCCGCAGCAGCTAACATGCCGTGATAGCGGCAGGCCACGATGCGCCGCTGCTGGTTCCAGGTATCAACGTGCTTCAGCTTCACGCGGAGAATAGCTGCCTGCATGGCATCGAGGCGGCTGTTCCAGCCAATCTCGACGTGGTAGTAGCGTTTGTCGCTGCCATGATTGCGCAGCCGGCGCACGTGGGCGGCCAGGGCCTCGTCGTTTGTGGTGACGCATCCGCCGTCCCCACACGCGCTCAGATTTTTCGTGGGATAGAAGCTGAAGCCTGCGGCTTTGCCCAGCGTTCCAGCCTTCTTACCCTTCCACGCCAGCGCCGAATGCCTGTGCAGCGTCCTCGACGATGGCTACGTTATGCGCTGCGCTAATGCTATCGAAGCGATCCATGTCAGCGCACTGCCCATACAAGTGCACCGGCATGATTGCGCGAACTTTTGCACGCGCCCGCTTGAGCGCAGTCTCAACCTTGGCGGGATCCAGGTTGAGCGTGCCCGGATCGACATCCGCCAGCACCGGAGTCGCCCCGCAACGCACAATCGAACTCACCGATGCGAAGAAGCTGAGCGGGGTCGTAATGACGGTACTTTCGGCGTTAACTCGACTGGCCTGCAGAGCCAGCCACAACGCATCCGTACCCGATGCGCAGCCCACGCTGGCATTTGCGCCCAGGTATTGCGCTGACTCGCGCTCGAAGCCATCGACCTCTGGGCCGCCGATGCAATACTGCGAGGTCAGCACGCCTTCAACCGCTGCGTTCATCTCCTCCTTGATGCTCTCGTACTGCCTCTTCAAGTCGAGCATGGGGACGGGTTGGCCGCTTGGAGCGGAGGGCGAGGACACGGCGAGATGACTGCGATGAATTCAAGGCCATGGCGAAGCTTCAATTTTAGCAGCGCAAAGAGCTCGCCGCAGCCGCTAGCGCCCGGCAAACAGGATGTAATGGCTTGCCGCACCCATGAAGAACAGCATGGGGAACGAGAGCCAGAAGTTCACTCGCGAACACAGGAAGCTGAGTCGCGCCACCTTCGCCGCCTCGGGAGGCATGGCCGCTCCTTTCGCAGCGCTTTCCTCGGTCCAACGGATAATCTTCTTCTGCATCCTCCAAATGACGCCCCAGACATTCAGCATCATGAACCATCCCAGCCCGCCACCAATGCCAATCGACAGGGCGCGATTGCTCTCCCATCCTTGCTGATTCAGACTGAGAAAGATGTAAGCGGCCGCGATCACCACAATCGCCACGATGATTCCTAAAACAGGACCTTTTCGAAGTATTTCTGCGGGAGACATGAGGGCGCCCATCTCCAACACAAACGCCAGCGTCCAGATCCGAAAAAACCGCCGATCATGGCGCCGGCAGAGGCACTACTACCGGCGGCGATAGCATTGTGGGCGTCGCTGGCGACGATATGATTCCAATACGCAATGCCTACCAGCACCGTAACCACCGCGCTCCAGCGGAACCACCACAGCGCACGCGGCATTAGTTTGGGAACAACGACTCCACGCTGTTTGGCGTCAAGTTCCTGCAGAAACGGCACGTTCACCAGGTTGAAGAAATACAGCAGGCCAACCCAGGTGATGCCGGCCACGAAGTGCAGCCAGCGAAGCACGATGAGTACAGCTTGTTCTCCGCCCGGCAAGTCGATCTGCGGAGCGGTCAACCACGCAAGCACGGGAGCAGCCATTTCTTCCTCCTAGGCTTGGAAGAGTGCCGCAAGCCTTCCTGGCAGGTTCGCGAATTCTACATCACCTGCCTGGCCGCTTGTTTTTGTTGAAATCGCGCTGCCATCGTCTTATCGTAAAGTGGCTGTATTCTTACTCTGCACGCCGATCCAACAGGGAATCGGCGGCAGCAGACGGCTAATATTCCTACAGACCTTGATTCGCTGGGGCCGCGAGTTTGGGGCTGTGCTGTTTTTTGCAGATTGGCGGAGAGAGAACCATGGACAGCAAGCCAGCACAGAACATCCAGGATTCCTTCCTGAACACTGCCCGCAAAGACAAGTCAGTCATTACGATTTATCTCCTCAGCGGGGTAAAGCTGACCGGAAGAATCCGGTCGTTCGACAAATACTCTGTCGTGTTGGAGACCAATAATCAGGAGCAATTGATCTTTAAGCACGCTATCTCAACCGTTGTCATGTCGCGCACTTCGCATCCTGAGCGCCACTATGAATCACGCGCGGCGACGGAGACGTCGGCGCCGGCTTCATCCACCGCCGTGAGCACAGCATCCGAGGGCTAAAGTATTCGTAGCGGTCATGGAGGGAATTCGGGACGCAAGGGCCGGTCGTTGCAGACCGGCCGTACGGAGCCGGAGCGCGCCTTTTTGGTGGACGTGGAGTTCCTGTCCCGGCCATCAGGCAAACGGGAGAAACGACCCTCCGCGCAAGGCGAAGCCGCCGTCGCGGCCGAGACTGCGCCGTCGCGCCTGCAATCCATTGGGAAGGTTCCGCCTGGCGCGCGGATCGCTCGCGATGCCGCGGTCGTAAATGTCCTGCCGGACGACCACGAGCAACGCAAGTTTTCGGCGGAGGAGTCAGCTGCCGAGTTGCGTGAGTTGGCTACCAGCGCCGGCGCCACCATCGTTGGCGAAATCCTGCAGCGCCGTCCCAAGCCCGACCCCGCCACGCTCATTGGCAGCGGCAAGCTGGAAGAACTGAAAGGCGCTGTCGCATCCACCGCGCCTGACCTGGTTATCTTCGACCACGAACTTACCCCGTCGCAGCAGCGCAATCTGGAACGCGAACTCGACGCACGGGTCCTGGACCGCACCCAGCTCATCCTGGACATCTTTGCGCGCCACGCCCGCACCCGTGAAGGACAGTTGCAGGTGGAGCTGGCGCAGCTCAAGTACCTGCTGCCCCGGCTAGCTGGACGCGGCGTGCAGATGTCGCAACTCGGCGGTGGCATCGGAACTCGTGGTCCTGGCGAAACCCAGCTGGAAACCGATCGCCGCAAAATCTACCGTCGCATCCGTCACGTCGAGCAGCAGTTGGAGAATGTCCGCCGCATTCGCGGGCAACAGCGGCAGCGTCGCGAGTCCGTGCCGATAGCCACGGTCGCGCTCGTCGGCTACACCAATGCCGGCAAGTCCACGTTGTTCAACGCGCTGACGAAGGCTGGCGTGCTGGAAAGTGCGCGTATGTTCGCCACGCTCGATCCCACGCTGCGCCAAGTCGTGCTTCCTTCAAAGCGCGAAGTTCTGCTGTCTGACACTGTAGGATTCATCCGCAACTTGCCGCACACACTGGTGTCCGCATTCCGCGCCACCTTGGAAGAGGTGCAGCGCGCTTCGCTCCTCTTGCACGTGTCAGATGTGACCAGCCCGACTGCGGGCGAGCAGCAGGCGCAGGTAGAAGTTGTCCTGCGGGAGCTCGAGTCGCAGGACAAGCCGCGCATTTACGTGATGAACAAAGTCGACTTGCTCACGGAGAAGAAGCGCGAAAGCTTGCGCGACAATGACAGCGTGATTCACGTTTCTGCCGCGAAGGGAATCGGCTTGGACAAGCTGCTGGCGCTGATTGACGCGAAGATTTCCGAGGATGCGGTGCAGCGCGTGCATTTGCGCGTACCGCAGTCGCAAGGGAAAGCGTTAGCCATGCTCGACGCCAAGGCCATCGTTCTCTCGCGCGAATACCGCGACGGCTATGTTGATTTGGAAGTCGAGGCCGCTGAATCGGTGCTGCGAAAGATGAAGAGCTACGAGGTTAGCGAATAAGGCCGCCACAGCAAGCAAAGTCGCAGGACGCAATTTTTATCTGGGATGAGTCATTCAATGAGCAAAATAAAACAGGTCGTGGTGAACGGCCGGGGCCAGATCGTAATTCCGGCAAGCCTCCGCCTTCGTTTCGATATGAAGCCTGGAACTCGTGTCGCATTCGCGGAGAACGATGGACGTTTACAGATGCAGCCCATTAACTATGCCTTCATCCACAGATACTTCCGCATTTAGATCACGGGCGTGCCCGCGTCGGCTTGCTCGTGGGCGTGATAGCTGGAGCGAACCAGAGGCCCGGATTCCACGTGCCGAAATCCCATCTTTAGCGACTCTTCTTTCAGGAAGAGGAATTCTTCGGGGGGATAAA
Organism: uncultured Acidobacteriaceae bacterium; assembly: GCA_963796695.1. Taxonomy (GTDB): domain Bacteria; phylum Acidobacteriota; class Terriglobia; order Terriglobales; family Acidobacteriaceae; genus Bog-257. Next base: position 120,344 of record CAWCMU010000007.1, read on the forward strand.
GCCGCGCCACCGGCAAGTGGTCCTTCGACGGGCGTAGATATTGGCCGATCGTGAGAATGTCGACCTTGCGCGCGGCCAGATCGCGGAAATACCTCAAGCAACTCGTCGGTGCTTTCGCCCAGACCGACCATTACACCCGTCTTGGTGGGGATGGCGGGATTCATCTCTTTAGCGCGTTCGAGCAGCCGCAAGGTGCGTTCGTAGCGCGCCCCCGAACGGGCTACGCGATACAGCCGCGGCACGGTTTCCGTATTGTGATTCAGGATGTTCGGCTTGGCGTCCATCACGATGCGCAGCGGCTCGTCGAGTCCCTGAAAATCCGGGATCAGCACCTCGACGCGGCAATCGGGAACGCGCTCGCGAATCTCGCGAATGGTTTCAGCAAACACACGCGCGCCGCCCACGTTGTCATCATCACGATTGACGCTGGTCACCACGGCAAACTTCAGCGCGAGCGTTTCGACGGCTTCGGCCACCCGGCGCGGCTCGTCAAAATCGATAGGCTGCGGACGTCCCTTAGGCACAGCACAGAAGCCGCAACGCCGCGTACATAAATTGCCCAGCAACATGAAGGTCGCGGTGCGATGGTTCCAGCACTCGCCGATGTTGGGGCAGTGCGCCGACTCGCATACGGTGTGCAGGTCCAGGTTGCGGGCGAGCGTCTTCAGGTTGTGGTAGTTGTCGCCCATCGGCGCACGCGCCTTCAACCACTCCGGTTTGGGAGCCGGCTGCCGCGGGCCAACTTCGATCTGGATCAGTTCAGGAGCCGTAGACATGGGATGTGTTTATTGTATCGCGGAGGCCGCTTCGCGACGGGCTCTTAGCTTTTAGCCTTTAGCTCTTAGCCCCCGCCAAGACGTCTGTCTCTTTCTGAGATTCGTGAACGGTCGCCTTCGATTCTCAAAGCTAAGGAAACTCCGAATATGAAAACTGAGGCTCCTCAACGGCTTTAAAGCCCCGCTGATTTATCTGGCAGGGGCTGAAGCCCTGGCTTTTTATAGCCTCGTGTCGGCACGACTAAAAGTCGCGCCCTAATACAAAGCGTCCAAAACAGACTATTTAGGCTGCCAGCAAAACCGAGTTGATTTTGGGGTGTTTGCGGCCGGCCTAAGAACCCGTCTTTTTCAAAGCAAATGTAGTCAGAGTCTCACTGTAATCAGAGTCTCACTAAGAGCTCAGAGCTAAAGCCTAAGAGCTGACATCTGAAGGCTGAGAGCTGACAGCTGACAGCTGACAGCGTTTTCACAATGTATGCAGATACACCATCAGATCCGCGAACTGCTCTTGCGTTAGCTTCTGTTGGAAAGCCGGCATCTTGGATCGACCCATCAGGATGATATCGGTCACTCGCTCGTCGTTCGCAGGGATACCGTTGGTCATGAACTGTTTCTTGAACAGTCCATGCAGGCTTGGTCCACGCAGATCGTGGGTGCTGTAGGCGTAGTGACAGTCGGCGCAGCGTGCCTCGTAGACGCGTCTTCCGTGGGCTTGTTGCGGTGTAAGACCCAGCTCGGCGTCCGTCTTCCGCGGCTCCGAATCGCATCCGATAAGCAGCGCAATCGCCAGCAGAGCGAATAATCCTGCCGCCAACCGGCCGAAACGCAGTCTGAAAGTTTTTTCCCTGGCTATCAAAATTGGTGGCGCCGTACGACCGGCGCAGGGTCTCCGTCAGAGTTAGAATACACCTCGGTATGCCCGTCGCTCTCAAGCGCGTATACGACGAGCCCTCTCCTCAGGATGGCGCTCGCGTGCTTGTGGATCGGCTGTGGCCACGCGGTCTAACCAAGACTGCCGCTGCGCTCGATGCCTGGCTCAAGGAGTTGGCCCCGTCCAACGAACTTCGCAAGTGGTTCCATGCGCATCCCCAGCAGTGGAGCAAGTTCCGTACGAGTTACCTGAAGGAACTTTCGTCCGAGGCGGCTGGTGAATCCCTAAAGCAGCTCTATTCTCTCGTGGGCAAACGAGGCAACGTCACCCTACTGTTTTCTTCCAGGAACACCGAGCAAAACAACGCCGTCGTACTGAAGCAGTTGGTAGACGGCGAGCGTAAGCCTCCAACCGGTACCGGGCCGATGCGGGCGGCCTCTGCCAAGCGCTCTCGCGCTTCTGCCCGGCGTCGATAGAGAGCCTTGGCTTCAACCCAGCCGATTTTTGCGTTTCGGCAAGCGAAATGCGCCTGATTTGAGCCCATTGACGCGATGCCCGCCGGTGTTTCCGACGTTTGAGCCTCCTGATTCGAGACCCCATTGATTTGCGCTCGCGGAAAAACGGCGTCAGCAGTGAGTTCCCGGTTGCGGTTTATACGACTAAAGGCTTAGGATAGAGGAGTTGGGGGTGGCCCCTCGTCCATCTTCAACTAAAGCCTGAATCTGCAGTTCCACGTTCGACAGTCAAAAATTCCCTCATGCCCAGCGCATCTTCATCTGCGTGTGAGTACTCCCAGGAGAGACTAAGATGGCGTGGTACGCGTATTGCCTTACTGAGCAGCAGGGCCTCCAGAACGGTACACGAGCCCGGCGCCCATTTGCGATTGAAAATCTTCGAGGCGTGAACGGCGCTTCGGTGTTCGCCTGCCCCAGCGGGGATTTTGCAGTCATCGTTAGCGACTACTCCGCCGGACAAACCCTCACCCAGCAAGCCATCGTAGATCACGCTCGTGTGGTCAGCGAGTGCTTCCGCACGCACACCGTTCTTCCGTTTCGCTTCGGTACCATCTTCGATTCCGATGAAGCGCTACGTCGTGCAGTCAGGGCCAATCGCAAGACCTTCCTGGAGACGGTAGACCGTTTACGCGGCAAGGCCGAAATGCACTTCAAACTCCTGGTGAAAGACGGCAATCTGGAAGAGGCTGTTTCTGAGCTGCCCGAAGGGGTTGGAGGAGAATATCTCCGCAAGCTGCGAGAGCAGGCCTCACGCGTAAGAGAGCGGCAGACCAAGGCACGCGCGCTTTCCATGCAGGTCCATAAGCTGTTTTCGCCGCTCGAGGAGGACGTCATTTGCAAGCGCACCGACTCCGGCGGCATGCTCATCGATTTTGCCCACCTCATCGAATCCAGTTCCGTGGTCAAATACCAGAACCGTTACGGGACCGCTACCAAGCACTTCAAGGACTGCCACGTTACCATCAGTGGGCCGTGGCCGCCGTATCACTTCATGCCTGGAAAATTGCGGACGGTTTCCGGCGGAAACTGAAATTCGAACAGCTTAGTTCGCAGCAGGCGGCTTACGGGCCGCCTCTTTCTTTTGTCTTCCACGGTTTTAGGCAGAAATTGTCGCGCCAGGCGTTTCCGCCGGAGCAATTCCAGAGTTACAATCAGCCCAACACCTTTCGTAAATCAGGTTACTGTGGCTGCCGAGCGAGGCGTTCAGCCTTCTTGCTTGCGCGGTCTTGCAGGTGAGTACAACCCGGATGTGGGTAGAGGGATTCTCATAATTGAACGCTCGTTGCCCTGTATGGGGCGGGGAATGCTTCTTCCGGGGAACCAGGCAGGAGTGGAATGATTCCGGCTCAAAAGCTGCGAGTGTTGGTCGTCGTTGATGACCCCAGTGCTTCGCGACTGCTGATCGCGCACTTGGTGCGCCGCGGATTCGACGTAAGCAGCGCGTCAAGTGGAGACGAAGCCGTCCGCATGTTTCGGGTCTACGATCCAGCCTTGGTTCTGCTGGACCTGTCCGCCCCCGGAGCGACCCCTCTCGACACCCTGGAGCGAATCAAGCGGATCAAGCACGATGTTTCCGTCATTCTGCTGTCTGCCGGTCATGATCCTGAGCTGATCTTCAAAGCTTCCAAAGCTGGCGCCGACGACTACCTCACCAAACCGGTTGAACCGAAAGACCTCGACCTGCATATCAGCAAACTGCTCGACCGGCCGCAGCTTCCTCCTGAGGTCACCCAGATTCGTGATCAGGTTCGGCGTAATCGCGACTTCGCCGGCCTGTTCGGCACCAGCCCGAAGATGGAAGAGGTGAAGAACACCATCGAGCAGGTGGCCGATACCACCGCCACCGTTCTTATTCGGGGCGAGAGCGGAACCGGCAAGGAAGTTGTCGCGCGCATGATCTACGCGCAGTCCGGACGCGGCGATAAACCCTTCGTCAAGGTGAACTGCGCCGCCATCCCCCACGAGCTGCTGGAGAGCGAACTGTTCGGCTATGAGCCGGGAGCCTTCACGGGCGCCAATCGCCAGAAACTGGGCAAGTTCGATCTTGCCCACGCGGGTACGCTGTTTCTGGATGAAGTCAGCGAGATGCATCCCGCGCTTCAGGCCAAGCTGCTACACGTCCTGCAGGACGGCGAATTCTCCCGCCTGGGCGGCAAGCGCGACATCTCGGTCGACGTCCGCGTGCTGGCGGCTACCAACAAGCCGCTGGAGAACGCTGTGCGAGAAGGCCTGTTCCGCGAAGACCTTTTCTATCGGCTGAACGTCATCACGATCCATATCCCGCCGCTGCGTGAGCGCCGGGAAGAGATCCTGGTTTTTCTCGATTACTTCCTGCGCAAGTACAGCGAGTTCTACGGCAAACACCCTGCTCCGTTCAGTGAATACGCGATCGGACGCATGGTGGACTACACCTGGCCGGGCAACATTCGCGAGCTGGAGAACCTGGTCAAGCGCTACGTGATCGTCGGCAACGAGGCCCAGATCATCCGCGAGCTTTCCACCCATAAACCGATTGTCAGCTCTACCGACGGCAACAGCCCGATCTGGGGATTGAGCGAGTCGAAATCGGACGGCAATCGCCCAGCGGCGGCGACTCCAGCTATTCCGATCAATGCCACGCGAGAGAATGGCCCCGACGGCGACGGGCCGTCGTTACTGGAGATCGGAAGACGAGCGGCTATGAGCGCCGAGCACGAAGCCATCGAACGCGTCCTGACGCAAACCCGCTGGAATCGCCGCCAGGCAGCCAAGATTCTCAAGATCAGCTACAAGGCTTTGCTCAATAAGCTGAAGGTAATGGAAGAGCAAAACGCCTCTCATAATAAGAACCTCACCGCCTAAGATATCCATCCGCATTCCACCTGCATGAGTTGAAAATTCAGACTGGTGGCCCAGTAGATTTCAGCAAGAGAGCAGCTAGGTGGGTGGTAACAATCACTTTGCTCCGGCCTTGCCTGCAACTTCTAAGACGCGCAAGTTTTTGGAAGCTGAAGTGCAGACAACCGGGTTACTCAAAGAGGCTCAAAACCTTGAAGTTACCCTCTTCCGTTTGTCTCGACATATCTCTGTCTGTCCCGGTTAGAGGGACAGCGGTCCTGCATCGCCTTCCCTGATTGATCCCTACCTCGCTTGCCTCTTTACCTGAAGCGGCCGAAAGGCCGCTTTTTTACATCGGCAGAAAAGTCCTGCCGCAACTCCGCTTTTTCTCCCCAGTTGCAAATCGGGAAATTGGTGGTGTGAGGTGCCCGGTCGCAGTTGACGCGCGTTCTCGTGGGCGCATATGATTCCCGTTCGCAGATAGGAATTTCGTGCCCAGCTAGGGTGGCCTCAGCGCGGGATTGCAGGTAGGTTTTTATGGATAAAAAGAAGGTTGATGCTTTTAAGAAGCGGCTGGAGGATCGGCAGCGGGAATTGCGCAGTGCGATGACGCGCACGGCGCAGGACGGACGCGACGCTGATCTGGAGTCGGCCCAGGACATCGCCGATCGGGCGGCAAATTCCTACAACAAGGAATTCCTGTTTCATCAGAGCAATAACGACCGCCAGCTCCTGCAGATGGTTGACGCCGCGCTGGAACGCATCCGCGAGGGTGCCTTCGGCGAGTGCATCTCCTGCGGCGCCGAAATCAATGCCAAGCGGCTGGAAGCGGTTCCCTGGACACGACACTGCATCGAGTGCCAGGAAAAGCTGGAAAAAGGTTTGCTCGAACACAGCAGCACATAAGCTGCCCAAGATCCCCAAAATGAACGCCGCCCTCTTCGAGAGAGCGGCTTTTTCGTGCCTTCCAGTCAGTGTTTCTTTCCGCCCATGATCTGATTCAGCGCATTCCCTAACGGATTGGCCTGCTGTTGCTGCTGATTGGCTGGCTGCTTGCCGGCTGGTTGGGCCTGTTGTCCGCCCAGCAATCCACCGAGCGCTCCCAGGCTTCCGCCCTTTCCGTTCAGCAAGCCCCCAGCCGACGGCAGCAGGTTGTTGACCTTCATCTTGGCAATCTCCTGGACGTCGGGGGAAACGATGGGGTGGCTCATATTCCCGGTGATGATCACCGGCAAAACCAACTCGCCGTTCTTGTTGGCGAGCGCTGTATTCAGATAGCCGCCGACTCCGGTACCGCCGACCGACTGGCTGAAGCCCTTGTTCAGAACAGCGGTTACGTGCATGTTAAGCGCCTGGTTGACCAGGTTCGCGGTTCCGCTGGCCGCCATGGTCCCGATGTCAAGGGCAGCCTTCAAATCGTTGGTCTGGGCCACGCCCTGATGGATGTTGAAGGTGCCGCTCATCTGCGACACCGCCGTGTAACCTTTCGGCGAAACTCCGCCGAACTTGCCGATCTTCGACAACTCTCCCGGCAGATCCAGCTTCATGATCTTGCCGTTCGCCAGGTTCATCGTCATCACGCCATTCAGAGTGGGGACGATGTCGCCCGACGCAGGGGTGGCAAACGTAATGTTGGTCGTTGCCGCCAAGGTTCCGTAAATCGTGTCCTTCACGGACGAGGTTGCGGACAGCATCTTGTTGGCGTCCACGCCAGTGAGCTTGGCGTTGACGGCATAGGTCATCGGATTCGGACGCGTATCAACGGTGACGCTACCGCTCTCCTGCCCGCCGTAAATCTGCGAGGTCAGCGGATTGAGCGTTATGACGCCGCGATTTAGCGTAACGTTCGAGTGCACATTGGTCAGAACGGTTTGCTCGTAAGTGATGGTGCCGACCTGAATCGTTCCATTACCGGTCGCCAACTGTAGGAGGCCAGGCTGCTGAGCGGCAGGCGCGGCATCGGCCGTAGGAATCAGGCTCCAAGAGGCATCCGCCTTTTTCTTCGCAGGAGCAGCTGGCTGGCTCGATCCTCCGGTAATCTGCTCCAGCTCGGTGACGTTAATCTTGTCGGCCGAGAGCGCAAACGTCAGGTGCGGAGCCTGAAAGTTCGACATGCTCAGGTTGCCGCTGGCATTGGTCGATCCCAGCGTAGCCGACAGATTCGTCAGGTTCACCGAGTTCTGCGTGAATTGCATGTTGGCGTTATGGATACGTCAAAGGCTTGGTAAGCGACGGCATCTTCAGCGTCGCATTCTGCAGCGCGCCAGAGCCGCTGAACTTCATGGCTTCGCTATTCTTGATGGGGCCGGTAGCGTGAACATCCAGCGTGATGTTACCGCTGCCGCTCATGCCTTCGGCTCCGCTGACGCCGTACGCTTTGGCGATGTTCAGCAACTCATCCACCTTGCCATTGATGGTCTTCAGCGAAGCGTCAATGTTAGGCGACGTGCTGGTGTACTGCGCGATCGTCATCTGCACTGCAAGCGACGTCGCACCCGAAGTCGCAGTGAAGTTATTGGACTGAATCTGTTGCGGGTTCATGGTCAAGTCGATGGCCGGGACTTTGACCGCTTGCGGAATCTGCTTGCCCGTCATCTCCAGATTGCGGCCGCTCACGTTGCCGTTGAAGGTCAGGTTGTTGCTCGGACCTTGAGCGTGCACGTTGGCGGTGAGCTGTCCGGCGATCTTGGCATCGGGACTGAACGCAACGCCGAACGCCGCCGCCAGGCGGGCAGCATCCTCGATCGACGCGTTTGAGGTGCTGACATTCACGTCCATGATCGGACGTAGCCGGCTTGGTGTTGATGGTGCCGTTCACGGAAAGCGGCGTCGATCCCAGCTTGAGCGCGCACTTCTTGATCTGGATCAGATCGTTGTTGAAGTCGTCGGTGAGGTCGAAGTCGGCAGAGATGGGATAGCCGACCTGGACGCCATGAATCACCGCTTGATTCAGAGTCAAGGAACCGTTCGCGCCCATTTTGCCGGCAGCGTTCGAAAGATCCGTCGACCCGGAAATCACAGCGTCGGTATTCTCCAGCGCCGGGGAGTTCAGGAACTTCTGCGCTGCCGCCAGCGATACCTCTTCCAGCTTCAGCGTTCCCTTGAACGGCGTGTTTGCCAAGTCGGCATTGTTGATAGGGCCGCCATTGCCGCTGATGCGAAACGTCTGTGAACCTTTGCCGGGAAGATGGGCGGTCAGATCGAGCGAGAACGGCTGCCCAGGCGCGAAGTCCTTCAGCGATACGTCGATGTGATCGTAAACCGCGCGCGGCTGCTGCTTCTGCTGATCGGTCACCGCAATCTGGCCGTCGGTGATCTTGAGTTCACTCAGAGTGATGCCGCCACTGGGCTGCGCCGGAGCTGCCGCCTGCGGTTTGGCCGGCTGTCGTGGCTGGGCCGGAGCCTGATTCGCTGGAGCGGGCGCGCTGGCCATGGTCGAGAAGTTCCAGATGCCCTGCGCGTTACGGATCAGCTCAATCCGGGGACGCTTCATCTCCAGGCTATCGATTTCGACATTCTTGGCGAGTAGGGGCAGCAGCTTGACGCTCAGATCCAGCTCGCTCACCTGGGCGAAAGGGATATTGCTGTGGAAGCTGGGATCGTCGCCGATGACAACGTTGCTGGCTTCTACCCTGATTGGGAAGACGCCCAACGTCAGTGCTCCCAGCTGCACTGGGCGGTTCAGACGCTTCTGCAATTCGGTCTGAATCTGGCCGCGATACTGATTTACGTCGATGAGGTGAGGCAGAGCGAGAAGCGCTCCCACGATCACAACTACGATGACGACGATAGCTATGGCAAGCTTTCGCATAGGATCTCCTGTCGTGCCGTTAAGTTATCAACGAAATCTGTGCTGCCAGTGCGCCGCTGATACTTAGATAGAAGCGCTGGAGTACATGCCAGTTGCATAATTTGCCAAGTGTTAGTGGCGGTGCGGGGAAAGCTCCCCACAAAATAACCAGGCCCAAAGTGCAGACGAGTGACGTGGGCCCGGCCTTATAGACTGCATGGCTGCAACTGATCAGGGCCCTGATGGGAAATAGTGACACGCTGGAAGGCTTTTGGAAAGCCGTATCTGACGAAGCGGGGGTTAGGAAGCGGCGTTCGAAGTCTCGTCTTCTTCGGAATGGATGAGGCCGAATTTCTTCAGCTTGTAACGCAGGGCATCGCGGCTGATATCGAGCAGCTTAGCCGCATGCGTCTGATTGCCGTTCGCCTGCGCCATCGCGATATCCACCAGCTCCCGTTCGACTTCCTCCAGCGAGGTGCCGCCTTCGGGAATTTGCAGTTTGGGCAGGCTGCGCCCGTTCGGCAATTGCTTGCCGATGGAAGTGCTGCCATTGCCGGACGAGAGCTCAAACGCGGTGAATGCCGATTGTTGCTGCGCCACGGCAAACGGCAGATAAACCGGATTCAGACGATTGTCCTCTTCCAGGATCATGGCTCGCTCGACCGCATTCTTCAATTCGCGCACGTTCCCGGGCCAGTCATACTTCAGCAGCAGCTTGCGCGTGTCGTCGGTAATGCCCTTCACGTCCTTGCGGAATTTCTGGTTGTAGCGCCCGATAAAGAATTCCACCAGCGGCAGAATGTCTTCTTTGCGCTCTCGCAAAGGTGGCAGAAATATCGAAATGATGGCTAAACGATAATAGAGGTCTTGCCGAAACTGGTTCTCGCGGACGGCACGTTCCAGGTCGCGATTCGACGCCGCAATCACTCGCACATCGACTTGCATATCGCGAACCCCGCCCACCCGGCGGATGACCTGGTCTTCCAGAACACGCAGCAGCTTGGCTTGCAGCAGCGGCGAGAGCTCGCCGATTTCGTCGAGGAACAGCGTTCCTCCATCGGCCATCTCGAACAGGCCCTTCTTCATGGCCTTGGCGTCAGTGAAGGCGCCGCGCTCGTGGCCGAACAGCTCGGCCTCCATCAGCGTCTCTGGAATGGCAGAGCAGTTGATGGCGACGAAGCCCTTGTCCTGGCGGCGGCTCTGGTAATGAATGGCTTTAGCGATCAGGTCTTTGCCGGTGCCGCTCTCACCCTGCACCAGGATAGTCGTGGCTTCACTGGCCGCGATCTTGTTGACGAAGCCCAGAAGCTCCGACATTTTCTGCGAGACGCCTACCACATTGTGGTAGCCCACCCGGCGGCGTACTTCTCCGCGCAGCGTTTCGACCTCGGAGCGCAGGCGAGTCGTCTCCAGCGAATTCTTGACGGCCACCGCCAGCTCGTCGAAATCAAGTGGCTTGCCCACGAAATCGTAGGCCCCCAGCTTGAGCGCGGTTTTCACGTCTTCCAGTTGCGGATCGGCCGTGATCATGATGACCGCGCGCGCGTCCCCTGACTTTTTCAGTTGTTCGAGGATTTCGATTCCACTGGCGTCGGGCAGGCGAACGTCGAGCAACACCAAGTCCGGAGACTCGTTGTGGGCCACGCGGAGCGCAGCCGTGCCGTTGTCAGCCTCTAGAACGTGGTATCCCCACTCTTCGCACTTCTGGCGCAGAGACCAACGAACGAGCTTCTCGTCGTCGACAATTAGAACTTTTTCCGAGGGCATTAACTTCTGGCAATAGGGTACTACAGGAGCAAGCCTCCGACCGGCCACATTCCACTAATGGGGTATAAGCCAGCCGCGGAGCGGCGACATTTGAGTTAGCCGCCGGCGTGAGCCCGCGGACAGGTGCGACAACTAGAGAGCCGCGGAGCGGCGACACCCCAGTCGCGACAGCTCGCTTTAAACCAAAAATCAGAATTGCGGGTCTAACCAGAGTTTCTCTGCCGCTCGGGACATCCAAACGGAATCTCCGCCCCTCCAACGTTTCAAGCGTGGGGGTGGCGCGTGGACGCTCCGACTGTTGCCCTGGCGCACGTCCTTCAGAGAGCCGTCAGCTGTCTCATCGAAATCGCAAGTCTGGTCCCGGGAAAATTCAAGCTTTCGGCTGTACTCGCTGGCGGGTGTGCCGGCCCAATCCTGGTTCCTCTCAAGCTGCTCGGGTGGGTGGCCGATACCTTTCTTGTGCGGCGGTCGGTCCTCATCACCGGGCTTTCGCTCGCGCTGGGCGCTGCGGTTCTGACCGGCGTGGGCGAGTGGGCGGTGGGCAAGATTTGACGCGTCCACGCCCGATCCCGGCGCTCCGGCATCGGTCGCCACGGGCAACTATGATGGCAGCCGGGTCGCCCCTGTGCCGCCGCCTTCGACTTTGCCGGAGCCGAACTATCTTCCGGCCAGCACGCCGGGCTATACCTTGCAAAGCGATGTCCAGGAAGTGCGCCTGCAATTTACTGTTGCCGACGAGCAAGGCCGGCTCATTCAGAATCTTTCCGCCGCCGATGTTCGCGTCCTCGACGACCAATCGCCGGTGCCGCGCTTCAGCGCCTTCGAGCGCGACGACAACCTGCCCCTGCGCCTGGGGCTGATTTTGGATACCAGCGACTCGGTGAAGCGCGTGTTGCCGGAGCAAAAGGCCGCGGCAGTCAATTTCCTCGATCAGGTGATGCGGCCGCAAACCGATACGGCTTTCGTGATGGCCTTCGGCAGCGATGTGCACGTGTGGCAAGCCGCGACCGCCGATCGCGAGCAGTTGGCCCAAGCTGTGGTTCGAGCTAAGCAGCCCGGTTGGGGAACGTCTTTCTTCGATGCCTTGTACTCAGCTTGCGCCAATCAACTCGCGAACGCCAATGACAGCAGCCCGGTGCATCGCGCAATCGTTGTCTTGAGCGACGGCGACGACACGCAAAGCCTGCACAATTTGTCAGACGTGGTTCGTATCGCGGAACGCAACGAAATTCAGATTTACGCCCTCACCCTGCATTCCCGCAGAATTCCGAGTCACGGCGACCAAATCTTGCAGCGCCTGGCCGATGCAACCGGGGGGCGCTTTTACGTTGCGGAATCAAGCCAGGATTTCGCCGGCGCCTTTGCTCAGATCGAACAGGACCTGCGCGCCCAATATTTCGTATCCTTCCCGCCGCAGCAGTCCAACCCAGGATTTCATTCGCTGCAAGTGGAAGTGCGCGCTGCTCAGAAGCTCGAGATCCACGCCCGGCAGGGATACTATGCCATGGCGCAATAGCCCTGCGCCAAGCCTCGGCCCACAAAAAATAATCGGATATACTTCTCGGGCGAGGGGAGAAGGTGAGTCCTGTAGGTTTGCAATCTGACGAACAGATTCAGTCGGCGCCTGCTCGCTCGCTTACGCTTTCCGGAATGCGGCCTTACCTCGCCGCTCTCCTGCTGCTGGTCCTCACCGTTGTTCTTTACTATCCGGTCAAAAATCATCCCTTCGTCAACTACGACGACAACATCTACGTCGTCGATAACCTTCACGTTCAGGGTGGCTTGACCTGGGATACAGTGCAGTGGGCCTTCACCACCTATGACGCTGGCAACTGGCATCCCCTGACTTGGCTTTCGCATGCGCTTGACTACCAGCTCTTCGACACGAATGCGGGGGGCCACCACCAGACCAGCATGCTGCTGCATGCCATCAATGCCATGCTGCTGTTCTGGGTGCTGCTGCGCGCGACCGGTTATACCGGCCGCAGTTTCATGGTGGCGGCGCTGTTTGCTGTGCATCCCATCAACGTTGAGTCGGTGGTCTGGATTGCCGAGCGCAAGACCGTCCTCAGCATGCTGTTTTTCCTGCTCGCCCTTGGCGCTTACCGCTGGTATGTGAGCAAGCCGCAGGTAGGGCGCTATGCCGTAGTAGCGGTGTTGTTCGCACTCGGACTGCTGGCCAAACCGCAGATCATCACCTTCCCGTTCGTTCTTTTGCTATGGGACTACTGGCCACTTCGCCGCGCATCAATTCCATTCCAGAAACAGTCCGACATGGACGCGGCACCCTCGGCTTTCCCGCAAAAGAGTTGGCGCGCTCTTGTCGAAGAAAAGCTTCCACTCTTCGGGATTGCAGCCGCCAGCGCGGTGATGACCATGAAAGCGCAGTCGGCCGGCGGCGCGGTATTGTCGCTCAGCTCCACGCCGCTTTCCATGCGGCTGTCGAACGCGATCGTCTCCTATGTTCGCTATCTGGCGAAGGCGCTCTGGCCGCTGCATCTGGCGCCGATGTATCCGCACCCGGGCAATTCGCTGCGAGGCTGGCAGGTATACGGCGCGTTGTTCATCCTGCTGGCAATTACGATGCTGGTGTTTGAGAGCGGACGCCGTCGTTATCTGCTGATGGGATGGCTGTGGTTCATCGGCACCCTGATCCCGATGATCGGGCTGGTGCAGGTGGGACGACAGGCGCTGGCCGATCGTTATGCCTATCTGCCGCTGCTCGGCGTGTTCATCATGATTGTCTGGGGCTTGGCCGATTGGGCTCAAGAGAAGCATCTGCCGGCGGTTCTGTTGCCCGCCATCGGCGTTGCCGCGGTTTTGGCTCTCACCGTTGTGGCTCGCCAGCAGATCGGCTACTGGGCTGACAACGTCACGTTGTGGACGCATACCATCGAGATCACGGCGCCTAATTATGTTGCGCAGGACGACCTGGGCGGAGCATTAATGGAGCGCAAGCAGATGGAAGAGGCGATTCCGCATTTCCGCGCCGCGTTTGCCATTCATCCCGTCGATCCTATCAGCGCGTTGAACATCGGCTTCTATGAGCAGCAACGTGGCAACCTGACGCAGGCCATCGACTGGTACAAGAAAACCGTAATCCTTACAACCAGCCCGTCGACCAAATCGAAGGCGCTAAATAATATGGGGCTGGCGTATCGCGATCTGGGCAATCCTGAGCAGGCTCGCGAATGTTTCGACGCCGCTAAAAAGTTACAAGGTCCATAAGGTTGGAGGGCGATTGAATTCGGTTGGCGTAAAACCTGAGCAGACGATCCAGTCGCTGCCTCATCCGAATTCACCGGCGGCCCGCAAGCAGACGCTCGTCCTGTCGCTGTTCCTTGTGCTGATCACGGTTGCCCTGTATGCCCGGGTCAACGGCTTCCCGTTCGTCAATTACGACGACACGCTTTACGTCACGCAGAACCCTCACGTGCAGGCGGGCCTGACTACGTCAACCATCCGCTGGGCATTTACGACCTATCGCGTCGGGACGTGGCATCCGCTGACTTGGATGTCGCACGCGCTGGATTGCCAGTTGTTCGGCCTGGACCCGGCCGGCCCGCACGATGTGAATCTGCTTCTGCACGCGCTTAACGCCGTCCTGCTGTTCCTGGTGTTGCAGCGGGCGACGGGCTTTGCCGGACGCAGCTTCATGGTGGCGGCGTTATTTGCGCTGCATCCCATCAACGTTGAGTCGGTAGTGTGGATCGCCGAACGCAAGAATTCGCTCAGCATGCTGTTCTTCCTGCTGGGACTGGGCGCGTATCGCTGGTACGTGAGCAAGCCGAAGGCGGACCGTTATGCGCTGGTCGCGCTGTTGTTCGCCTTCGGTCTCATGTCGAAGCCCCAGGTCATCACCTTTCCCTGCGTACTTTTGCTGTGGGATTACTGGCCTCTGCGTCGGCTGCGCTTTGGCGCTGAGTCAGCGTCTTCTACTTCAGCCGGATTTCCCGCGCGAACCTTCTCGCAGTTGCTGCTAGAGAAAGTACCGCTATTCCTGATGGCCGGTGTGAGCGCCGTTATCACCATGAATGCGCAGCGGGCCGACGGCAACAAAGCGTGGTATCCACTTTCGTTGCGCGCGGGATATGCGCTGATCTCCTACGTCAAGTACATCGGAATGGCGCTGTGGCCGGCGCGGCTGGCCGCATTTTATCCGCATCCGGATCAGCTCAACCCGCTGCAGGTCGTTCTCGCCGCCCTATTCTTGATTGCGGTGACAGCGTTGGTGGTCGCGGCTTGGCGCCGTCGCCCGTACCTGCTGGTGGGCTGGTTTTTTTATCTCGGAACGCTCGTGCCCATGATCGGGCTCGAAGGCGTCGGCTACCAGGGACGGCAAGGCATCGCCGACCGCTACGCCTATTTACCGTTCATCGGGCTGTTCCTCATGATTTGCTGGGCCGTGGCTGAGTGGGCAGAACAGAAGCGCATTGCAGAGACCACCCAGCGAGTTCTCTGTTTCGTCTTGCTGGTGATTCTTATCGCGACGGCGTATCGCCAGCTCGGTTACTGGCAGGACAACGTTACGTTGTGGACACACACCTTGCAGATTACAGATGGAAACTTCCTTGCCGAAAACAATCTGGGCAAAGCCTTGTTGAAAGAAGGTCAGATCGAGGGGGGCGTCTCGCACTTCTACAAAGCGGCTGCGATCTATCCTTCTGATCCGGTTGCGAATCTGAACATAGGCATCTATGAGCAGCAGCGAGGAAATTACGCCAGCGCCATCGAACACTACAAGATCACCGTGGCCATCACTCGCGACCTCGACCTGAAAGCGGCAGCCTTGAATAACATGGCCGCAAGCTATCGCAAGCTCGGGGATTTCACCGCTGCCGACCAGACCGCCGACGCGGCTGCCCAACTACGCCATTAACCGGATGAACCGCTCTTGTTTCGCACGCTTCGTTCGCTCGTCCAAGTGTGACGACCTTTGTACAATCGTGAGCAGCCCTGATGCGAGCATTTTCGCAGAGCTAACTTTCGCACGCCGGAGACCATGAGTGACGTCGGTTGATGTGAAATCCGAGCAGCAAAGTCACTCGCGCAATCCCGGCTGGCTGGCATCGTCGTGGGGACAGAAATTTCTTCCCGGCCTGCTGCTGGTGCTTGCGGTCATCGCCGTCTATTATCCGGTCCACTCCCAGCCTTTCGCCAATTACGACGACGCCGACTACGTCACCGATAATTTCCATGTCCGCGCCGGCTTGCACTGGGACACCGTAAGGTGGGCGCTGACCACGCGCGATGCGGCGAACTGGCATCCGGTGACCTGGATCTCGCACGCGCTCGATTGCACGCTCTTCGGCCTGAACCCCGCCGGACCGCACGATGTGAACGTGCTGCTCCACATCGTCAATGCGCTGCTGCTGTTCTGGGTGTTGCAGCGCGCCACCGGCTATATCGGCCGCAGTTGGATGGTAGCTGCGCTGTTCGCGCTTCATCCCATCAATGTTGAATCGGTAGCCTGGATTGCGGAACGCAAGAACCTGCTCAGCATGCTGTTCTTCCTGCTGACGCTGGGCGCATACCGCTGGTACGTTCGTCAGCCGCGAGGCGGCCGGTATCTGGTTGTCGCCATCTTGTTCGCCCTGGGGCTGATGTCCAAGCCGCAGGTCATCACGCTGCCATTCGTTCTGTTGCTGTGGGATTACTGGCCTCTGAGACGCCTGTCATTCAAAGCTTCGCCGTCGACTACCGACGAACCGAACCGCGCGGCGTCTGAGTTTCCTTCGGCCAGCCTGTCCTCGTTGATATGGGAAAAAGTTCCGCTGCTGGCTTTGTGCGGTATCAGTGCGCATATGACGCTGCTGGCACAATCGGCCGGAGGCGCAACCAGCGCTTACAGTCACATGATGCGGCTGGAGAACGCCGTCGTCTCCTATGCGCGCTATCTGGGAAAAGCGTTTTGGCCGTCACGCCTCGCTCTCATCTATCCCTACCCGCTGGCGCCTTACAAGTTGTGGCAAGTGGCCGCTGCCACGCTTCTGTTGCTGGCGATCACCGTCGCGGTTTACTTTGCACGCCGTCGATATCTCACTGTCGGCTGGCTGTGGTTTCTGGGAACCCTCGTCCCCATGATTGGGGTGATTCAGGTGGGCACGCAGGCCATGGCCGATCGCTATGCGTATCTGCCGTTCATTGGACTGTTCATCATGATCTGCTGGCTGGTGGCCGATTGGCGGCGACAGGCGCATGTATCGTCAGCATTGCTCACCGCCATCAGCGTCGCGGTTCTTGGTGTCTTGTCGTTTGTCAGCCATCGTCAGGTGGAATTCTGGAACGATCACATTACGCTGTGGACGCACGTTCTCGAAGTCACCAGCGACAACTCCGTTGCGGAGAATAATCTCGGCACTGCGCTGCTCAAGAAAGCGCGGGTGGAAGATGCCATCCCTCATTTCCGGGCTGCCGCGGCGATCAATCCCAACGACCCCAACAGCATCCTCAACATCGGTATTTACGAGCAGATGCACGGGCATCCGTTCGCCGCCATCGACCAATACAAAAAAGCCGCGACTGTCGCACGCAATCCCAGAACGAAAGGCAAGGCCTACAACAATCTCGGGTACGCCTACAAAGACATCGGCGATTTGACCGACGCGCGTAACAGTTTCCAGTCGGCGGTTGAGGCCGACCCTGAATTCTCGGGCGCATGGATCAGTCTCGGCCTGACAGCGCAAAGGCTGGGCGATCTGCCGCTGGCGGTCAGCGCCTTTACCCGGGCCATGCAGGTGCACCCCTACGATGTGGGATATCTCCTGCTGGCCAGCACGTTGGAGCAGAGCGGTCATCAGCAGCAGGCCGAAGCCGCACGCCAGCAGGCTGAACGCTTGTCGACGAACATCTCTGCCGCCCGCCGCTCGGCCGACGACCTGCTGGCTCACTAGTCCTGTCCTGGCTCCAGTCCGCGGCGTCTTGTTCTTACCGCCGAGCGCCTGATTCATTTGTGAACCACATCACAGGATTCCGGGGCCGCCTCGAATATAATGCGCTGACATCGGGGGAAACAGCATGAATGCCGTGGGTCTGAGTCCATCTTTAGAGAAGCAAGTTCATCACCAGGCGCCTCCGATATCCTTGCCCTATAAACCAGCAATCGGTCTCACCGTTCTTCTCATCGTTGGTGTTATCGCCCTGTATTTCCCGGTCATTCACCACCCCTTCGCCAACATCGACGACCAGGGTTATGTGTTCGAAAATCTCCACGTTCAAGCCGGGCTGAGTTGGGGAACGATCAAGTGGGCTCTGACCACGTTTGACGACAGCAATTGGCATCCGCTCACCTGGATTTCGCACGCAATCGATTGCCAACTTTTTGGCATCGATCCGGCCGGCCACCATGCCATGAATATGATTTGGCATGCGATCGACGCCGCCACGCTGTTCTGGGTGCTTCTGCTGGCAACCGGTTTCGTGGGACGCAGCTTCATGGTGGCGGCGCTGTTTGCCGTGCATCCCCTCAACGTTGAGTCAGTGGCGTGGATGGCGGAACGCAAGACCATGGTCAGCACGCTGTTCTTTCTGCTGGCGCTGGGAGCGTATCGCTGGTATGCCAAGCGACCTAAGCTGGGCGGCCTGCGGTACGATTTGGTGGCCCTGCTGTTTGTGCTGGGCCTGATGGGTAAACCGCAGATCATTACCCTGCCATGCGTTTTTCTCCTGTGGGATTACTGGCCGCTGCGCCGCATGTTTCCTGGCGAAGCCTCGATCGGGGACGCGCAGCCCCCGTTGCCACCAAAAAGCCTCTGGTTCCTTATCAAGGAAAAGATCCCCTTCTTCGGAATATGCCTGGCCAGCGCGCTGATCACCATGAAGGCGCAGCACGTGGGACGGCCGCAGTACTGGCCCTACTCCTTGAAGGTGAGGGTTGCGAACTCCGTCGTGGCTTATGTGCGTTACGTCGGCAAGGCCTTTTGGCCATCGCATCTGTCGCTGATGTATCTGCACCCCGGCAACACGCTGAAGTTCTGGCAATACGGAGGCGCCGCGCTGCTGTTGCTGGTGATCACCGTTCTGGTGATTAAATGGCGCCGCTATCGTTACCTGCCGGTGGGTTGGTTCTGGTTTCTTGGAACATTAGTGCCGACGATTGGCCTGGTCCAGGTTGGACGTCAGGCGATGGCCGACCGTTATGCCTATCAGTCGTGCCTGGGCTTATTCATCATCGTCTGCTGGGGCGTCGCTGACTTGGCGAAACAGAAGCAGCTTCCCAGGATGTTGCTGCCTACGGTCAGCGTCATCGTAATTGCGGCGCTGGGCGTAGTCACTCATCGCCAAATCGGTTACTGGCAAGACAATTTGACCCTGTGGAATCATGCCCTCCAGGTTACCGACAAGAACTGGGTGGCCGAAGATATGGTGGCGGGAATGCTGTATAGCCAGGGACATCACGACGAAGCCATTGAACACTATCGCAACGTGGCAGCCATCGTCCCCAACGATGCCGGCAGCAATCTGGCCATTGCGATCTATGAGCAGAACCACGGAAATCCGCAAGACTCCATCAAGCGCTACAAGCGGGCCATCGCTGGTATGGACGATCCCCTGGAGCAGGCGAAGGCTTATCAAAATATGGGCTTGGCTTATCGCGATCTGGGCGACCAGCAAAAAGCGGGAGAATGCTTCAACAAAGCGGAGATGTTGCGGAGAAAGAAATAAGTTTGCCCGTGCCCTGCGTGGTCGCTGAAAGCTTCGGATAATTACCGGTCAAGCGCCGCACAACTCGGCTCTCGAGCCCGAGCGCGCAGTTGCACAAAACCTTCATTCGAGCGACAATGCCTGAACTCTGGCTGCGCGCTCCAGGCTTGCTTCCTCGCGCGGCCGGCATAAGGGAAATCACTTACCGCAAGAGGGCCTCATGATACCGCAGTTGCAGCGGGAAGCGACGGTTTCCGCACCCGAGCAGACGATCCGGTGGTCGCTGGCAAAACGATTCGGCTTCCGCTTCCTTTTCTGCTATTCCTTGGTTTATATAGATTCCGGAGTAGTTGGTTCCTTACCTTCCTATAAACATGCTAATGCTCCCGACGCCAGCTTTTGGATTTCGATCTGGCACACCGTTGTACCTTGGGTTGGAGCGAACATACTGCATTTGCAGGGCGACATTTCGGAAGTGGCGAATGGAAGTGGAGATGAGTTGTATTCTTACGTCCTCGTGGTTTGTGTCGCCGCGGTGGCACTTCTAGCGGCTCTAGTTTGGTCCTGCTTGGATAGGAAACGCCCAAACTATCGGTATCTGAACGAATGGCTGCGTCTTCTGATGCGTCTGACAGTAGGCTGGGCGATGATCGGTTACGGAGTCAAGAAGCTGTTTTCAGCGCAATTTCCCCCACCCTCGTTGGCGAAACTGCTGGAACCCTACGGCCAGGCTTCGCCTATGGGATTGCTGTGGACCTTTATGGGGGCGTCTCCTCTCTATAACTTTTTCGGAGGTATTGGTGAGACAACGGGAGGATTGCTGTTGACGATCCCGCGGTTCGCCACGCTGGGGGCCTTGGTCAGTTTTGCGATGACCCTGAACGTGCTGATGCTGAACTTAGGCTACGACGTCCCCAGAAAAATCTATTCCATTCACTTGGTTTTGTTTTGCCTATATTTGCTCGCCCCTGACCTGAAACGGCTCGCGGACATGTTTATATTCAACCGCACAGTTGAACCTAGGACAGAAATACCGCTGTTTAAGGACAAGCAATTTAACAAAGCTGCCGTGGCATTCCAGGTTTTTTTCGGCGCCTACATTTTCTTCATTGCGGGCCGACAGTCTTACCAGGATGCCGCGGGCGCCGCTAGTCGCGTGCCCGGGCCTATTCGAGGCATCTGGCAAGTCGACGAATTTACCCTCGACGGAGTGGCTCACGCTCCCTTGCTAACGGACCCGGACCGCTGGCGGCACGTTACCTTCGATAGTCCTAATGCACTAGATATCCAGTTTATGCAGGGCCTTCAAAAGAGGTACCTCTTGAAACTTGATAGCGGCAACAGTACCGCGACTCTATATGACGGCGACAAGCCGCACTGGAAGGCCACCCTTAACATCGCCAGTTCCCAACCCGACCGACTGACGTTGCAAGGCCAGTTTGGAAATCATCAAGTCACAGCAAATATGGACCGGGTAGACTTGTCGGATCCTCGTCAGTTCTACTTGGTGAACCGAGGCTTCCACTGGATTAACCCGGCCGTAGATAATCGCTGAACGGCTGCATTCAAGAAGTGATCGGGCGAAGGCGTAGGCCAACGCCGCTGCCCAATCGACTTGCAGGAGCTTCACAGTTTTGGTTGCAAGCGCGATCCCTACCTCCGGTTCTACTCTACCGCGATGAGGATAAATGGCTTCTTCCCCGGCTCAGCTTCCCCCGATAAGTTCGTCAGTTTCTAGCAATCATTCTGCAAAGATCCGTCTGCTGCTGCTCAACTTACTACTGATAGTCGCGACCGCAATACTATATGCGCCGGTGAACCATCATCCTTTCCTTAACTATGACGACCCGTGGTACGTTTCGGAGAACCTACACATTAGCAGTGGATTAAATGCGGCCACCTTACGCTGGGCCTTTTTGAGTCGAGGCTATTGTCACAACTGGCATCCGGTTACATGGATCTCACACGCCTTGGACATTCAGATCTTCGGACTGAATTCCGGTGCCCACCACGACGTCAATGTCGTCCTACATATTGTGAATGTGCTGCTGCTGTTCTGGGTCTTGAGAGCGGCGACTGGTTATCTCGGACGCAGCTTCGCGGTTGCCGCTGTGTTCGCCTTACATCCCATTAACGTCGAATCGGTAGCGTGGTTGTCTGAGCGGAAAACGCTACTCAGTACGGCGTTTTTCTTGTTGGCATTAGCAGCTTACCGTTGGTATGCCGATAAACCTACGGATGGACGGTATTGGACGGTCGCGGGTTTCTACCTGCTAGGCTTAATGAGCAAACCGCAAGTTATTGCGTTGCCGCTGCTGCTCTTGTTATGGGATTACTGGCCTTTGCAGAGGATGTTTCCCGACCAACCTAGTTCGAAGTCGCGAGCGCAAAAGTTTTCGGGTAGACCATTCGGTGCACTGGTGGCAGAAAAGGTCCCGCTTTTCGTTATTGCCGCCGGCAGTGCTCTGATGACCATGTCGGCGCAAGAGGTGGGCACTCCACAGCATTGGCCCTACACCCTCTCTGTTCGCTTGCAAAACGCGATCGTCTCCTATGCCTGGTACGTGGAAAAGGCGTTCTGGCCTGCCCATCTCGCAGGCTTCTATCCACATCCCGGAAATTCATTGACCGGTCTGCATGTCGGCCTTGCCCTGATATTTCTGCTTGCGGTCACTGTCTTGTCTTGGATGGCACGACGCCAGCGCTACCTTCTGGTCGGCTGGCTGTGGTTCTTAATCGCATTGGTTCCCATGATTGGATTGGTACAAGTTTGGGAGCAGGCCAGGGCGGATCGGTATGCCTATGTCTCTCTGCTTGGAATATTCATCATGGTTTGCTGGGGCGTGGCGGAGTGGGCTGACCGCCGACGGATTCCTGTTGCCGTCCTGCGCTTCGCCGGGACAGTGATTGTAGTTGCGCTAGCCGTCGTGGCCCATGTTCAGATTGGATACTGGCGAGACAGTCCCACTCTTTTGGTCGCGAAGCTTGGCGGTGACACCAGCTAATAACTTTGTCGCGGAGGAAAGTCTCGGGTACGTTCTGCTGAGAGACCATCGCACCGACGAAGCGGCCCCCCACTTGTTCAACGCGTTAGAACTGAGGCCGAACGATGCTTTTGCCCATCTGCAGGCCGGTATTTGCGAGTATCGACGGGGAAATCGGGAGGAAGCCATTCTGCATTTCGAAAAAGCCGCTAATACTGCTGACGCTGACGTTGAAGTGAAACGTGCCGCTCTTCTAGGGATGAGCACGGTTTATCGCGATTTGGGCGACATAGGAGCAGCCAACGACAGTGTTCAGAAAGCCGGGCAGTTGCCGAAATCTCTGGTTCAGCCTGCGGTGTCGCAGTAGCCCCTTCTGAGAGTTCCTCCAGCGAAGCAAAACTTCACGCCTCGCAGCAGCTATCGCAAAGGGAGCACGGGGTGAGAAGCAGTTCCTCTTCTTTTACGGGACGGCGCGAAGAGGAAGGGTTCGGGGCAATCGAGAGCGACGTGGACAAACGGTGCCCGTTCAGACCAGCGCCAGGGGTTCGCTCAAAATGAAAAGCCGGAGCACTAGGCTCCGGCTTTGAAATGACCTGGGGGAAGGGTCGGTTAATTTAGAACAGCTTGCGGCGCAGAACGCCAGCCAGGCCAAGGATGCCAGAACCGAACAGCATGATGCTGCTGGGCTCAGGAGTCGTGCCGGTGCTGCTGGTGGTGCTGGTGGTGGTGCCGCCGCCGAGGAGCGTGAACGACTTCCGAAGGAACCGTGCCGAGCGAGTTCTCTGGGCCATGCGAAGGACCAGAGTTCTCATCCCAATAAACCGGGTCGCCGCTGGTTACGCTGGCGTTCTGCAAGTTAAGCCAGTAGTGGTGCCGGCGCTCAGGCAGGACCAGAGAAGTAGCGGTCCGGCGCAAGGGTGAAACCATACTGGTTGGATCCCAGTTGCCCTGCGTGGAGTGCCAAGCCGGTGAAGTTGGCACGTCGCCACCGAAAGCAGAGGTACGATCGAAACTCCACGGCGGAACGTGTCGCCAGGGAGAGCCAGAAGACGAACTCAGCACCGTTGGCGTTGGTGTTCGCAGCAACTGTGAAGAGTCGGTAACAGCGAAGCCGAAGTTGATGGTCCAAGCATCGGCCGTGCCGTTGTTGGCGCCGTTGTCATAGATGTCGCTGGCCATGGCAGGAATGGCAGCCAAGGTCAGGCAAAGAGCGAGCAGTGACAGCGAAGCGATACGCATTTTCAAGGATCGAACCCTCCTTTAGGTTCAGTTCAGATACAGACCCACATTTGCCCCATAGCGAGAGAGGCTACCTTCCAAGAGCAATCCGCGTTCCACGATAAGTCCAATAGAATCGGTGGCTTTCTGAGTTCGGCCTGTGCAGGTGTTTGCGACATTGTTCTAGCCAATTTCCCTCAACTTGGGGTAATTGAATCACTATAGTGCTAGTTTTGCTGACATTTTGGTGATACATTCGCTCTCTTCGTACCCCGTCTGGACCATCTGACCCAGTGCCCGGTAATTCTCTCATCCCGTTTGAAATCAACAACAAGCCGCCAAGCGTCTCCTTGGCCGATCCGGGCGATTCCCATAGGGCATCACGGGGTAATCTCGAACACCACGCCGCAGGAAGCCTGACCGCAATTTACCGCGCCTCCCGAGGAGGCTGTGCCGTACATGTTGCCAGCGCTGTCGAACACGATGTTCGAGCGCGGATAGCCTCCGTCCGTGCCGCCAGTAAAGCTGTAGATGTCGCTGTAGGTCCAGAGCCCCTGCGCGGGCGTGAGCTTGAAGACGGAACCGTGGTCATGGTCGCCGTCCACGTGCGTCGTGCCCCAAAGATTGCCCTGGCGGTCGAAGGCGAGATTCGCGATGGGGCCGGGATAAATCACGCCCGGCGGTCCAATGAAGGGGTAGAGCAAAGTGAAGGTCCAATGGCCGCCGGACTGGTTCAAGCGGAAGACCGTTCCTCCGGAATTCGGGCCGCCATCGGTGGTGGCGCCGTACAGATTTCCTTGCGCATCGAAGATCAAGCCTGCATAGGGATGGCCACCATCAGGCGGACCTTGAAAGCTGTAGAGAGTGGTCTGGGTCCAGCCAGAGCCCGAGTTCGTCAACTCAAAGACTGCGCCATGACCGAAAGCGCCGCCGTTGGTGGTTGTGCCGTAAAGATTGCCGGCCGAGTCGAAGACCAGTCCGCCGTAGGGATGCGCACCGTCGGTCCCATTGGTAAAGGTATAGAGCACGGACTGCGTCCAGCTATTGCCGGAATGGGTAAGTTTGAAAACGATGCCGCAACCGCCAAAGCAGTTGGTGCTACCACCGTTATCGGCCGTGCCGTACATATTTCCCGCGCTGTCAAAGATCAAGTCGCCGCCATAGGGATTGGCTCCGTCGCTGCCGCCGGTGAAACGATACAGAACGGTCTCGTTCCACGGCGTGATCGGAGTGGGTGGCGGCGTAGGCTGCGGTCTCAAATTGAACACCGTGCCGCAGCCGGTCATGCCGTAGGCCATGCATGGCCCAACTCCGCCGAAGCCGGTGGTGGCGTACAGGCTGCCATCCGGTCCGAAGACCGGGCGATCATAGGGAATCACACCGTTGCCTTCCACGCCGAAATAATAAAGAGGCGAAAGCAACCAGCCACCGGGCTTATGCGCGAGCCTATACACGGTGCCGGTACCCGCATCGCCCTCGAAGGTGGTTCCGTAAAAATTCCCTCCCGCATCCATGGTCAGGCCCGAGGTAGGCTCGGCGCCGTCGAGGCCGCCGGCAAAGTTGTGGATGACCTGGTAAGTTTGCGCGTGCGCGGTTGCTGGCCCACCAATAAGAAAACAAACCACAACCAGCATCGGCAGTACGTCGACCGTTTTGCTGGCTCCCAAACTTCTGATCTGGCCTAGAACTAAACTCCTCATAACGGATCCCTGGATTCCCCTTGTGCTTAGAGATCATCGACTCGCGCGATAAAACGCCCGGGCTGATGTGTACATCTGATTTCGAACCGTCCGATTGTGCCCGCTTGCAGCAATGATGGCAAATGAACGATTCGCTTAGGAAGAAGGAGATTTGAGCAACAAACAATATTGAGAGAAGAAGCCTCGAACGCAGGCTGGGAAGCTTTCCGCTATTGACTGCGAAGTTTGCCGGCTTGCACCAGGCACGCTTGCGCCTCTTCGTTGTCGCCCAGGGCACGATATGCCTTTGCCATGTCGGTGTAGGCGTGCATCAACACGTTGGGCTTGCCGTTCTGGTTCTTGACAACCTCTTTGTACTGCGCGATTGCCCCTGCGAAATTTCCGCGCTGCATTTCGTAGATACCGATGCCCATGTGGCTCAGGTAATCGGACGGCGCGATGGCGATAGCGTTGTAAAAGTGCGGTATTGCTTCCTCGATCCTGCCCTCGATGGCCAGCGCCGTACCCAGTTCGCTCTCAGCTATCGAGTTCCTGCTCGTGACCTGCAACGTATGCGTCCACAGAACGACGTCAGTGCGCCAATAATCCAACTGATGGCGAGTCGTCGCGCATAACGTCAACAGAAGCACGCAGCTGACTGTCGGCAGCGCCGCCGCCGGAAGGCGCTTTTCCCGCGCCCAATCCGCCACGCCCCAGCAGATCATGATGAACAGGCCGAGAAACGACACGTATGCATAGCGGTCGGCCATCGCCTGTATACCCACCTGGATGATGCCGATCATGGGAACCAGCGTCCCCAGGAACCAGAACCATCCCACCGGCAAGTAACGATGCCGCCGGCCCAGGATCACCAGAATTGTAATGACCATAAGAAGCACGGCCGAGACCACCACAAACGACCATCGCAATGACATGCCAGGGTGGGGATACATTGGCGCCAGGCCGGTCGGCCACACCAGCTTTTTCAGGTACAAACCGTAAGAAAGAACCGCATTGCCGGCGCGTATCGGCCGCGGATACCAGGCGCGCGCTCCGTGCTGTACTTTCATCGTGATCAGCGCGCTGGCTGCGGCAATGAAGAACAACGGAACTTTCTCCCCCACCAGAGAGAGCAGCGACCTTCTTTTGATGTTGGACGATGCGGCCGGCAGCGATTGCCGGTTGCCGGGGAACATGCGGCCGAGCGGCCAGTAATCCCATAACAGAAGAACGCACGGCAACGTAATGATCTGAGGCTTGGCCATCAGTCCTACGGCGAAGAGCAAGGCAACAATGATGTAGCGGCTCACTTCAGGCTTGTTGACGTACCAGCGGTAAGCGCCCAACGCGAGCAGGAAGAACATCATGCTGAGCACGTTCTTGCGCTCGGCGATCCACGCCACTGAGTCGACGTTGATGGGATGCAAGGCGAAGAGCGCCGCCACCATAAAACTCCGCCCGGCATAACCTGTCGCTCGCCACAGCACCCAGAACAGCAATAAGGCATTCAACGCGTGCAGCAGAAGATTCTCGTCGTGTGGGCCGGCGGGGTTCAGACCAAACAATTGGCAATCGAAAGCATGGCTCATCCAGGTCACCGGATGCCAGTTGCTGGCGGTCGAAGTAGTGAGCGCCCACTTGACTGTATGCCAGCTCATCCCCGCCTGGACGTGGAGATTCTCGTAGATGTAGTCGTTGTCGTCGTAGCGGACGAAGGGATGCCCATGCACCGGGTAATAAACCGCAACCGTGGCCAGCACCAGCAGCAAGCCGAGGATGACAGGCCGGTCGAGGAGCGCGCTCCAGCCGTGTGGCCGGCTTTGAATCTCACTCGTGAATGTGACTTCCGACGCTCGCACTCGCCTCTCCTCAATGCGAGATTATAGGCGACGTTGGAATGGAGGTGTGTGACGGAAGCGCGCGTTCGGGGAGGGTGGCGCTTCAGCGCCGCGTTCACGCGCTGCCATGGACCCAGAGCCGGCTTTCAGCCGGTGGCACGCCGCCGCCCCACCGCGCAAATAAAAACCCCGAGACGAGCTCTGCGCCAGCTTCGTCTCGGGGGGAGCGATCACGTGCGAAAGGCAAGCCCTCGCGCACAAAGCTGCGTTAACTCGTTGGCGTCCGTGCATTTTCGCGCGCTCAATCAACATCTGCACTTGGTCCTTTTGCGGATAATCCGGGTTGGTCTGTAACAGTTTTTCCCAAACCACCACCGCTCCCTTGGGATCTTTCTTGCCCTGCCACTTCACGATGCCCAGATTG
This sequence comes from uncultured Acidobacteriaceae bacterium, assembly GCA_963796695.1. Classification (GTDB taxonomy): domain Bacteria; phylum Acidobacteriota; class Terriglobia; order Terriglobales; family Acidobacteriaceae; genus Bog-257. The sequence continues at coordinate 147,666 of CAWCMU010000007.1, forward strand.
AATAACGTTCCCGGATGGTTCGGCCGGATTGCCAATGCTTTTTCATAGCTGGCGATGGCTTCATCGGCATTGCCGGTGTACCAATACGCGGTTCCGAGATCCGTGCGGACATCAGGCATTATTGGGCTGAACCGCGAGCGCTTTCTCGTAGTAGTCAATCGCTTGCGGATAAGCCTGGCTGTCGTAGTAAAGGTTGCCGATCTTGTCCAGCGTGTCGAAGTCGTTAGGATTGCTTTTCAGTTGCGCCAGCAGCGGTTCCGCCGCCTTAGCGATCATCTCCGGCGAAGGCGCCTGTTGCTGTTGCGGGAGCCGATTCCGGGAAGCTGTCGCGGCTCCCATGCCGGCGGGAGCGCCGGCCGGATTGCCCATGCCTGCGGGTGCCGACGCCTGTGCCGGCTCTGCGCCGGATGTGCCAGTGGCCGATCCGCGAGCGAAGTATCCCACCGCAATTCCGATTAGCCAGAGTGATTACCGCCAGCGTATAAGCCTGGAACGTGGTGAACCCGCACGACGTTCTTTCCGTTATTCTCTTGCGCAGTTTGCGACATCACTAACTCCTGTCATTTCAGCTTTAAGTTTCTGGCCTTTAGCTTTCGGCTTTTGGCCCGCAGTTGCTAGCTGCTGGTTACCAGTTGCGGCAATGCTAACTGCAATTGCTGCAGTTTTGGTGCCGGCGGCCCGTTACGGGCTGTTCAAGGTGAAACAGGCGGCCAACCGCTGCGGTCAGCATGTCCTGTTCCGTCCTCTCTGGAAGTTCCTTCAATTCACGGGCCAGCGAGCCTGCAATTCGCTGCGTTATATGAGTAGTTAATGCTGTGAGTGCCTGATCCTGGTCTTCCGTGAAAGGGCCAAATTCCTTGCGTAGGACTTCCAATTCCTGCCGGCAAAGTTCATCGAGACGTTGACGCAGGGCGACGATGGTGGGCACAACTCGCTCCGCCATCAGCTTGCGACGAAAGCCCTGCACTTCCGCCTGCACAATCTTTTCCGCAGCCTCGGCAGCCGCTTGCCGCCCTACCGCGTTGCGCTGGACCACATCCTCCAGATCGTCCATGTCGAACAGGTGAATGCCTTCTACGTCGCGCACCGACGGCTCGATGTCACGAGGAACCGCGATGTCGATCATCACCATCGGCCGGTGCTGCCGCTCTTTCGCGATTTCTTCCGCCTCCTGGCGGCTGAGAATCGAAGTTGGGAGAGGAGGTCGAGCTGACCACGATGTCGGCTTTCTTCAAATGGTGGAAACGATCTTCGAACGAAACCGGTGTGGCTCCCATCTTGCTGCGCCAGGTCTTCGCCCCGCGGACGCGGTGCGATTCATCACCTTCACCCGGTTGGCGCCGGCTTTCATCAGGTAGTGCGCCGCCAGCTCGCTCATCTTTCCCGCGCCAATCAGCAGCACTTCGCGGCCGGAAAGATCGCCCAGCACGTCTCTGGAAAGTTCCACTGTGGCATAAGGAACCGACACGGCGGACGAGCCAATGGCCGTCTCAGTGCGGACCCGCTTGGAAACGGTAAGGGCCTTCTGCATGACCGCGTCGAGGAACCGCCCCGTGGTGCCAATGCCTCCTGCGCCTGCGCCCAGGCTTGCTTGACCTGTCCGGTAATTTCCGGCTCGCCCAGCACCATCGAATCCAGGCTGGAGGTCACGCGGAACATATGGGTGAGGGCGACATCGTCCATCAGCCGATAAAAATGCGACCACTCGCAGAGCTTCAGCTGATATTCCTGAGTCAGGAAGCGAAGCACCGAATTGGCCGCCGTGGGAACATCGCTGGCCCACAGGATGAACTCAGTCCGGTTGCAAGTGGCCAGTACGATGACCTCTTCGATTCCTTCCGAACGCACCAGTTGATCGAGCGCTTCCAGCCCGACGCTCCGGACTAATCCAGAAGCGTTCCCGGACGGCCACAGGGGAAGTACGAAAATTAAGTCCGATTACGGCTAATGTCGGTTCCACAGGGCCTCTCCGGTTGAAAGCTGTCTCACAGTGGCAAAAGCACAGGGGATGCCAAACTCTTGACGGTCTTCCCAGAGTAGGCAACTGATTCAAAGAAAGGCCTTTAGCAGAGGCCGCCGAAACGTGGGGTTACGGCCGAGCCCACCCGGCTAGCGGCATATCACGCGGCCAAAGCGGATTTTTCCACCGGCCTACGCATAAGTTGTATGGCGAGTGCGATTTCAGAGGAGTAAATTGTTGTCGCGCCGCCAACGCGGCGCTCGCTCTGTCGCTGAAGGAGAGACACAACGAATGAAAACCAAGTGGTTGCAACGTATTGCTCTGTTCAGCTTTATTCTCGCTTTCGCCCTACCTCCGATGGCATCGGCGCAATCCGCTGCTGACCTCTATAAATCCAAATGTCAAAGCTGCCATGGACCGGGCGGCATGCCCAGCGAAGGCATGGCCAAAGCCATGGGCCTCAAACCATTGGGCGCCGCCGACGTCCAAGGCATGTCGGATTCGGATCTCACCGGGGCCATCACCAACGGCAAAGGCAAGATGCCGGCTTTCAAAGGCAAACTGACCGATGCCCAAATTAAAGAGATGGTCGGCTACATCCGCACTTTGAAGAAGTAGCACTGGCATACTGGAACTCAGCTATGGCGGCTCCGCCCGGGGTCGCCTTTTCCGCCTATCCCTGCCCGCCAGCCCGGTGGACGTGGAGCGGACGCCGGCAGCTTAAGTGACTGCCAGAAGCGCCCCCGGAGTTATACTCGCGGCTGTTACTCCTCATTCCAAGACATCTGCGCTCTCATTCTGGAGGCGGTATGAACGACGAAGACGCGCCTAAGCCCGAACAGTCTTCCGGGGTTACGCGGCGCGATTTCATGAAAATTTCCGGCATCGGCGTCGCCGTGCCGCTGGTACTGGGCCCGACCGTAGTGCGGGCTGCCGGCCAGGATGTCGAGGTCCTTGGCCCGGGCAAGGTGCCGATCACGCTGAATGTCAACGGCAAGAAGCTTTCCGCCAGTCTTGAGCCGCGCGTCACTTTGCTCGACGCCCTGCGCGATACCTTCGACCTGACCGGCGCAAAACGCGTCTGCGATCGCGGCACCTGCGGGGCCTGCACCGTGCTGCTGGACGGCAAGGTGATTTACGCCTGCTCGGTTCTGGCTATCGACGCCCAAGGCCGGGACATCACGACCATCGAGGGACTAACGGAGGGCGACGCGCTGACGCCGGTGATGCAGGCCTTCGTCGATCACGATGCTCAACAGTGCGGCTTCTGTACCCCGGGGTTCATCATCGCCACTACGCAATTCCTCCAGCAGCACCCCAAGGCCACGCCGGAGGACATTCGCCGCGGCTTCAGCGGCAATTTCTGCCGCTGCGGTACCTATGACGGCATCCGAGCGGTCGCCCTGACCAACGCGGCGCAAACGGATAATAGTCTTACCAGTAAGATTGACGGCTCAAATCTTACTGGTAAGAACATGCGGAGGGCGCTGTGAGCGACTACCAGTGGCCCGATCCCGCAACTCGTCCCCTGTTGGGAAAGAAGATCTCCCGCGTCGACGGCCCCATCAAAGCCTCCGGCCGCGCGAAATATACCTACGACTACAATCCCGCCGGACTGCTTGCCGGCAAAGTTCTGCGCTGTCCTTATGCTCATGCCCGCATCACCAGCATCGACACCATCTGCCGCGGAGAAGATGTCCGGCGTGAAGGCCGTGCAGATCATCCAGAAGCCGGGCACAGAGATTTTCTGGGCAGGCGATGAAGTTGTCGCCGTTGCGGCCGTCGATGAGTCCACCGCCGAAGACGCGGTTCGCGCCATCAAGGTGCAATACGAGGTGCTGCCGCATTTTGTTTCCGACGCCGAGCCGCCCAAGAACATTGCCGCCAGCGCCGGGCCGGTCAGCCGCGACGACTTCGAGGACATGCAGGACAATCAGGTTCCCGACGAGCAGGTTATCGCTGCCATCAAACACAACGGCATCAGCTTCCATCCTGACGAGAAATATCTGAAGGACGCGCAGGAGTCCGGCGTCGACCCAAGCGTGGTGCAGGCATTGCGCACTGCCAAGTACGCCGAAGCCACCGCTTCGCGCTCGCCCTACAAGAAGACCGCAGTGCAAACCCAGGGCGATCCTGACAAAGCCTTCGCCTCCGCTGCCGCCGTCGTCGAAGGAGTGTACGGCGCTTCGGCCATCACGCACTGCTGCCTGGAAACCCACGGCATGGCGTCGGAATTTCCCAGCGCCAATGATCCCGAAGCATCGCCCGGCACCACCCTGCTCGTTCATTGTTCCACTCAGAATCTGTGCGGCATTGCGCCGCAGATCGCCGAGCCGATGAATATCCCGGCCGGCAACATTCAGGTGATGCAGCAATACGTCGGCGGCGGATTCGGCAGCAAGTTTTCGCCCGACCGCTGGGGCATCGCCACGGTGCAGCTGTCGAAAGCCGCCGGCGGCAAGCCGGTAAAGATCATGCTGGAGCGCGCCGCCGAACAGGAGGTCGCCGGCATGCGGCCTTCCGGCTTCGCGCGCGTGAAGGTTGCTGCTGACAAAAACGGCAAGCTGGTCGCCTGGGATTCGCGCTCCTGGGGAACCGGCGGAATGGGTGGCGGAGGCACGCCTCCCCTGCCCTACATCTTCGAGATTCCCAATCAGCGCAAGCAGAACATCGCCATCTCCACCAACCAGGGAAGTGCGCGGGCGTGGCGCGCGCCCAATCATCCGCAGGCCGCCGCCATCACCATGACCGCGATTGACGATCTCGCGGCGAAGTTGAACATGGATCCGCTGGAACTTATCACGCGCAACCTGGAACTCACCGGGCCGCGCGCGAAGATTTATCGCGATGAGTTGCCCATCGCTGCCGAACTGATGGGCTGGAAGCAGAATTGGCATCCTCGCGGCGACAAAACAGCCGGGCCGGTCAAGCGCGGCCTGGGCATGTCGATGCACACCTGGGGCGGCCGCGGCCATAACAGCGATTGCGATCTCACCATCCATCCTGACGGCTCCGTCGAAATCAAGATGGCGACCCAGGATCTCGGCACCGGCGCGCGCACCATCATCACCATCGTTGCCGCCGACACGCTGGGCCTTTCGTATGGAACGACGTGAAGCTGCTCATCGGCAACACGCGCTATCCCGTCTCCGGCGCCAGCGGAGGCAGCACGACCTCGGGCGGTGTGACGGCCTCAACTCGGCGGGCCGCAGTCGACGCGCGCAATCAGTTGTTTGCCAAGGTCGCTCCCAGCGCTCAAGGCGCGGCCCGAGGAACTGGAAGCGGTGAATGCGACGGTGCGTGTGAAAGCCGACCCTAGCCGCAGCCTGTCGTGGAAAGAAGCTTGCGCGAAAATCGGCGCGATGCCGCTGACCGTTCGCGGCAAGAATCCCGACAAGTCGAAGCCGCCCGACCTGACCAACAGCGGCGTGGGCGGCGTGCAGATGGCCGACGTATCCGTCGATACCGAGACCGGCATCGTGCGCGTCAACAAAATGGTTGCGGTGCAGGATTGCGGCCTGGTGGTCGACGTGAAGACCGCGTCGAGCCAGGTGCTGGGCGCGCTCATCATGGGCATCAGCTACGCGCTCTACGAGGAGAAAATTCTCGATCCCGTGACCGGGCGCATGCTCAATCCGAACATGGAGTTCTACCGGCTGGCCGGCATCTCCGACATCGGCGAGCTGAGGGTGCACATGATGACCGGCAAGGGATACGACGAGCGCGGCGTGATTGGCCTGGCCGAACCGCCGGTAGTCTCACCCGGAGCGGCGATCTCAAACGCGGTGGCTAACGCCATCGGCGTGCGCGTGCCCTTCCTGCCGCTCACTCCGGACCGCGTGCTGGAGGCGCTGGAACAGGGCATGCAGCTTACTTGACCTCACGTCGAGCCTGGGAATGCGCTCGCCAATAGGAAGCTCTGAAGAAGTGTGTTGTGGGAGCGCTGGAAGGACATGTCGTCCCCATGATCGACGACACGCCAGGGGATATGTCGCATTCGGTCTTCGCCAATGTTTCTGCGCATATGACATTCACGTGCCGAAGGCAGAGCCCGGAGGGCGGCCCCGCAGTTAGCCCAGGACGGAGTCCTGGGTAAGGGAAAAATAGATCCGAGTCCCTTCAGGGACGACACAAACTTCCGTCGTCCCACATTGTAGGAGTTTGTATGAGAGCTTTCGAATACGTCAGCCCCACCGCCAAAGACCGCGTCGCGACCCTGATCGGCGACCAATCGGACGGGATTATATGTCGGGATTTGGTCTTCGCCAATGTTTCTGCGCATATGACATTCACGTGCCGAAGGTAGAGCCCGGAGGGCGGCCCCGCAGTTAGCCCAGGACGGAGTCCTGGGTAGCGTCGAAAAATAGATCCGAGTCCCTTCAGGGACGGCACAACTGCCGTCGTCCCACATTGTAGGAGTTTGTATGAGAGCTTTCGAATACGTCAGCCCCACCGCCAAAGATCAGGTCGCGCCCCTTGCTCGGCGACCAGGCCGCGATCCTCGCCGGGGGCACCGACCTGCTGGCGCTGATGAAGGATGACGTGGTCACGCCGACTCGGCTGGTGAACATCAAACAGCTGGATGCGCTGCGCGGTACCAGCTATCAGCCCGGCAACGGCCTGCGCATCGGCGCGCTCACCACCATCGCGGAGTTGGCCGAGGCGCGATCAAACCTGGTCGCTTATCCCGCCCTCATCGAGGCCGCCAACGAAGCCGCCAGCCCGCAAATTCGCAACCTCGCCACCATCGGCGGCAACATGTGCCAGCGCCCCCGCTGCTGGTACTTCCGCAACGGTCTGGGACTTTTTCCCAAGGCTCCCAACGGCAAATCGATGGTGCTGGAAGGCGACAACCGTTACGCTGCGATTCTCGGCAACGAGGGCCCAGCCTATTTCGTCAGCCCTTCGACCATCGCTCCTGTGCTGATTGCCTATGGCGCAAAGATTCGTCTCTACTCCGCTAAGGCTTCGGCGGCAGCGGCGTGCGCGAGATTCTGCTGGAGAAATTTTTCGTCATTCCGAAATCGAGACAACGAACCGGAACACGACCTTCAGCCAGGTGAGATGGTGACCGAACTGGTCGTACCTCCGCCATCTGCGAGCTTACGCACTGGTGTGTACGAGGTTCGACAAAAAGCAGCATTCGATTGGCCGTTAGCTATGGCTGCCGCTGCGCTCGAAATGGATGGCGCGACGGTGAAGAGTGCCCGCATCGTTCTCGGGCCAGGTCGCGCCAGTTCCATGGATGTCGCCGGAAGCTGCGCAGGCGCTGATCGGCAAGTCCATCACACCAGAGACCGCGATGGCTGCCGCGAATGCTGCCCTGGCTGGAGCCAGGCCGCTCAGTCATAACAAGTACAAAATCACGCTGGCCAAGGTTGCGGTGAAGCGCGCCATTCTGAATTGCGTCCGAACCGGCGGCGGAGTCGGAGGTGCCGCATGATGCTCAATCTCGATGCTGAACGCTTTGACACCGCGCGTGAAGATATTTGCCCGGCGCTGCGCTGGAAGGGGCAGTTCATCGAAGCCGAGCACGACCCCACTGTGCCGCCCACCAACGACGGCCTGTTCTGGTGCATGCACACGCAAACCTGCATTGGGCCGGATGGGGAGTTGGCTGAACCGGGAAACTGCTCGTCGAAGCATCGCGGTTGTCACGGAACCGGCAAGTGCGGATGAGAAGGCCTGTGTTCGAGAGGCCGCAATTCGCCGGCATTTATTTTCCTGTCATGCGCGAAGCTATCGCAATCGACAGTCCCGGCACGACACAAAACCTTAAGACACTCTGATTTCTTGCAAGGGATGGATTTCTAGTGTCTGCGTGAGAACCTCTGCCGCCCCTACGGGGCTCAGATAATTTCCACCCTACCCAGCACTCCGCTTCGCTACGTGCTGGGCTATGCTGTTTCGCGCCTACGGCGCTGGTTTTTTGCCCGTTCTATCTCAGGGCCAAGGCGAAACTCTAGTTCTCACCAGAGACCTCACGCGTCCGTAACATTGCGAAATCCATTCGGATTGAGCCGCTGTGTTGTCGCAGTTCCCCGCCTATCGCTGCTGTGGCTGCGCAGGCGTGGCCGGAGGTGTCGGCTCCGCAGGCGCCGTCTGCTGCGACGGCAGCGGCTGGGCGTGAGGCGCCGCCGCCGCGTCTCCGGCTTGCGCGGCTTTGATTGCCTCCATGTCTACGCCCGCCGGTAACTCATCCGTGGTCTGATTGAATTTCGGTGAAGTGAGTTGATAGTTGCCCGCGGCCCGATCAGCAAAAGCAAACTTCGAGGCGAGCGCATTTTTTGCCGGAAACGAGTGGCCGTCATCTTTGAGCGTGACCAGCATCACGTTGCCGGTGAACCGCTTCGCCAGCGGCGGCGAGTTGCCCATATAGTTCGTCAGGCCTTCGGTGCCCTGGCCACCCCAATCGCCGGAAGGTTGCCGGCAAAGCACATTATCCAGAATCCACACGTTGCGGGTGTAGGGCTGTTTCGGCGGCCAGGTCCAGCCCCGCTGGGCGTTGAACATCACCGAACCCGTGCAGGGCGAGCCGTCACTCATGATGAAGGTGTTGTGCTCGGCCACCACATCGGTTTGTTCCGCTCCCAGCGAAAGCCCGACGTGCCGCGATCCGTTGTCTTCCGGATTCATCAGCACCAGATTATTGGCAATTCTCACCCGCTTCGATTCGCCCGGATTGGTGCAGTTGGGGTAACCCATCTTCGCGTTGCAGGTGTCATCAATGCCTAACATGCTGAAGCCGGCGTCGGTATTCTCTAGAATATTGTTTTCAATGGTGATGTCATTCACCACCGCCAGGTCGCCGCTCTGCGAAGTTCGCACCGTCAGCAGAACCGAGTAGCCTACCTGCGCACTCTTCCAGTTGTTCTCCATGACATTGCCGGTAACGATAACGCGCTGGGCATTTTTGAACTCCAGGCTGTTCTTGACCACCCACTTGACATGTGGAGGCACGGTCACGCCCGCTGCCTTCCAGGCAAGCGGCTTGAATAGCAGGTTGCGGCGAATCTCAATATCCGAAGGAACGTAGTAGTTCTTGTATCCTCCGGCGCCGCCGAACATGATGTTTTCGGTGGTCGAAGACAGATAGTTGTCAACAATCTTGATCGGCCCGGGAGTGCGATAGGCCAGGATCGCCTGCGAATCCATGGTCGAGTCATGGATATCGGAGATGTAGCTATCCACGATCGCCACCGCGATTCCGTTGGCGACCACGCCTTGCCGCACATCCTGCGTATCCGAACCATGGATATAGCAGCGGTCGATGATGATGTTCTTCGGAAAGGGATCGCGCTGAACCAGTCCCGGCGCCACCTTCTGCGCGAAGTCACGAATCTGTGCGCCCACCTGCGAGGTCACGTAGTCGATGCTGACCAACTGGTAGACCCGCGGCGAGCCTTCAGCAGGAGTAATTTCCAGCCCCACCAGCCGATAGTTAGAAGCGTTCGGAAGAGCCGTAATGGCAGGCAACGCATTCGAGGTCTGGATCTTCGGCATGAAACTCGCTTCGGACGGCGACGTCCTCTGACCCGGACGGGCAAGTCGATCGGCCGACGTGCTCTCGATGTAGATCCAACCGTCCCCTGTCTTGGGTGGCAAAACGTAATTGCCGGTGAACACGGCGCCTGTCTGAAGAACAATCGTATCGCCGGGATTGGCCGAATCGATCGCCGCTTGCAGGTCCTCGCCATTCAGCACGCGAATCGTTTTTCCGCTCGGAGGACGATACGTCGAGTCGACATACGCCCTGGGCAACTCCGCTATGGGCATCTGAGCGAATGCAGTGAGGGATGTTACGAGAAACAACAACAGGCAGGCCGCAACACGGAGGATCTTCATAGGCTCCCGGTGAACTAGATTACGGTATCTCTCCGGGGAATACCACCTGAGGAAGCCGCAGAGTGTTCACGCTGGCGGTGACCAGCGTTGACCCGGCTCCATCGCCGAGGCGAGGAGCCGGGTGGTAGTGCTTGGTTATTGTGTAGCCGTGGTTGGTTTCGCGACAACCGGCGAAGCAGTTGTCCCCGGCGGCGAGGAAGGCGGGAGAAGCGGCGAAGGCGCCGACCCAACCATTCCGGTGGCCGTCTGCAAGGCCGTCCAATTGATGCCCGCAAGTTTGCCGTCGCTGGTATCCGTCCACTGCGGGCTCAGCAGCTGATAGTCAGTGTTCTGTGGAGACACATAGGTGAGCGAAACCATGGTGGCGTAGTTGTGTACCGGGAAGCTCTGCAACCGGTCTCCGCTGGGAACAAACATGACATTGCCCAGGAACCGCGGAGCCAGCGGTGCCGGATCGCCCATGTAGTAGGTCAGGCCGGTGGTTCCCTGTCCACCCCAATCACCGGTGGGCTGGCGGCAGAGCGCATTGTCCAGCACCCACACATTGTGGGTGTACGACAATGTGGGAGGCCATGGCCAGGATTGCTGACTGTTGAAGTACAGGGACTCGAAGCAGGCAGAGCCATCGCTCATCAGCACGGTATTGTGCTGGAAAACCACATCGATGAGATTGGCGGCCAGCGCGATTCCCATGTGGTGAGCGCCATCGGCCACCGGACGCAGCAGCACCAGATTGTCGTAGATCTGAATGCGCCGGGCTTCGCCTGGATTGGTACAGTTGGGATATCCGTACGACGCGCCGCATTGATCGTCTTTCTCCAGCGTGTTGAAGCCCGCGTCCACGTTGGTAAGCAAGTTGTTCTGGAAGGTGATGTCGTCCACCACTGCGATGTTGCCGCTCTGGCTGGTGCGAATCGTGAATAGAACAGACGACCCGGTCTGCGCGCTGAGCCAGGTATTTTCCATGATGTTGCCGCTAGCCAGGACGCGACGGGCGCTTTTGATTTCCAGGTTGTTCTTCACGGCCCAGCGGGGATTCGGCGCCAGGGTAATGCCCGGAGCAGCCCAGCTCAGCGGCTTCAACAGATGGTTGTGCCGGATCTCAATGTCCGACGGAACGTAAGGATTGTTATAGCCGCCGGCCCCGCCAAACAAAATGTCTTCCGTGGTAGCGGAAAGATAGTTGTCGACGATCTTAATGGGCCCCGGCGTCTGATAGGCGACGATGGCCTGCGAGTCCATCGTGCTCTGGTGAATGTCGGAGATGTAGCTGTCAATCACCGCGAAGTTGGTGCCGTTGGCATTTACGCCTTCGCGTACGTCCTGGGTCGGAGAACCGTGAACATAGCTGCGATCGACGGTGATGGAATCGGCCAGTCCGCCCACTTGCCCTTGGGTGACAGGAGGATAGATCAAAAAATAGGTATAGCAATTTACCGGAGGCGTGCCGCTGAGATTACAGCCTTGCGTCGAAGCGCTGGTGACTTCCAGTCCCACCAGGCGCCAGTGATTTGCTCCGGGCGCGATCGTGATAGGGGAAGTGGTGGTCGTGGTGACGATTTTCGGCATGTTGACGGCGTCGCCAGGTGCGACCCGCACGCCGGGAGCGGGAAGCTTGCTCAGGTTTGCGCTTTCCACATAGATCCACTTCCGGTTCGGATTGATCTTGGCGGGCAATGTGAAATTTCCGGTGTAAGTGACGCCGGCATCGAGAACAATGGTGTCGCCCGGATTGGCGGCGGTCAGATCATTCCGCAGGTCGGTGCTGGTGTGGACGTGCCAAACCACGCCACCAGCCGGCGGGTTCCAAGTGGTGTCAATATAAACCTGGGGCAGCGCCGGAACCGGTGCCTGGGCAACGGCCAGAGTTGCAAAAACAAGAACACAGATCAACGCCTTGCTCATAAGAACTCCTAGGAACGGAAAAATTAAGTCGAAATCGATGAAAGGAAAGCTGGCGAACGCGCGTCGCGCGGAAGAGTGTCTTAGTGCGGCGGACTCGTCTTGTTCGGGGGGCGGCGTGGTGAGCCGGGCTTGCTGTCGCGCGCAATACGGTTGAGGCAATTCGAACTACCTCCTCAAGTCCGACACTAGCCTCGGAGGCGCGGCGAAACTACTGGCATGAAGGCTGATTTAAGGGCAGGTCGGCAAGCTGTACTTACCTGTTCGGAAGGGCAGGTAGGAGCTCGTACAAAATCTTGAGAGAGGCAAGAAACTGCGGCCGCAGGCAGGCGCAAGCGTCGCCAAGAGGACAGGTGAGATCGCGCCCAGGCAAGCGTCGCTGACAGATGGCGATCCGTGTCCTGAACAAGAAAATCGGCTCCGCTGCCTGTTTCAGCGGAGCCGATGTGGCCTTCAGTTAGCGGCCCGGAATGTGCGGGCCGGCTGATTAGTAGGTGGTCATGGCTTGTTCCAGCAGGTTGTAATCAATGCCGGAAATTTTGCCGTCCGTGGTCTCCGTCCAGTCTGGATTCAACAGCTGGTAGTCTCCATTGCCCGTGCCAACATAGGTGAAGGGAGTGGTGGTCGCTAGGTTTTCCGCCGGCCAGGTTTGCACCTGGTCTCCGCTGGGCACATACATCACGTTGCCCAGGTAGCGCGGAGCCAGCGGTGCCGGATCGCTCATGTAGCTGTTCAAGCCGGTGGTCCCCTTGCCGCCCCAGTCGCCCGTGGTCTGGCGGCAGAGTGCGTTATCCAGGATCCACACGTTGTGGGTGTCGGACTGGCGCAGCGGCCATATCATTCCCTGCTGCACGTTGAAGTAGATGGCATCCATGCAATTCGACTGATCCGCCATCAGCACCGTGTTGTGCTGGAAGACGAAGTCGGTCAGGTTCACGGCAACGAACAGGCCGATGTGGTGAACCCCGGTGTTCTCCGGATTCAGCAAGGCGAGATTGTTATAGATCAGGATGCGCTTGCTTTCGCCAGCATTGGTGCAATTGGGATATCCGTATTGCGCGCTGCACTGGTCATCTTTCTCCAGCGTGTTGAAGCCGGCATCGACGTTGAGCAGGATGTTGTTCTCGAAGGTGATGTCATCCACCACGGCGATGTTGCCGCTCTGACTGGTGCGCACCGTGAACAGGGTCGAAACGCCGGTCTGCGCGCTGGCCCAGTTGTTCTGCAAAATATTTCCGGTGGCGATCACCCGCCTGGCGCTCTTGAATTCCAGGTTGTCCTTCACCGCCCACATAGCATTTGGCGGCAAGGTGATTCCCGGAGCATCCCACGACAGCGGCTTGTACAACGTGTTCATGCGGATCTCGATGTCGGAGGGAATGTAAGGATTGTTGTAACCGCCGGCGCCGCCGAACATGATGTTTTCCGTGGTGGCGGACAGGAAGTTGTCGACAATCTTGATCGGTCCAGGGGTGTAGTAGGCCAGGACTGCCTGCGAATCGGCCGTGCTCTGATGGATGTCCGAAACGTAGCTATCGACCACGGCGAAGTTGGTGCCGTTGGCTACCACGCCCTGGCGTACGTCCTGCGTCGGCGATCCGTGAATGTAGCTGCGGTCGATGGTGATGGAGTCGGCCAAAGGCTGCCCGGCCGTCGTCGTGGTATTTACCAGAAAGTAAGAAAAGCAATTGACCGGGGGAACGTGATGCGGCTGGCATCCCTGGTTGGACAGCGTCGTGATCTCAAGTCCCACCAGCCGGTAGTGGTTGGCTCCCGGAGCAATGGTGAGGGGAGCAATGCCGTTTGGGGTTACGATCTTCGCCATGTTCGGAGCGTCGCTCGGGCTTACCTGGGTTTGTGGCGGAGGCAGGTTCGCCAGCGCTGAGCTCTCAATGTAAATCCACTTGTTGTTGGGATTCGATTTCGCCGGCAAGGTGAAGTTGCCGACATAAGACCCGGTATTCGACAGGATGATGGTGTCGCCTGGCTGGGCCCAGGTCAGCGCCATATTCAGGGTCGAACTATCGTTTACCGTGAAGGTGGCTCCACTGCTGGGCGGATTCCATGTGGTGTCAATGTAGACCTGGGGTAGAGCCGGAACCGGCTCTTGCGCCGCCGACACTGCGGCAAAAATTGATGCGACAACTCCACACAGCAGCAGCAGCGTGAACGTTTTCAAAACGGAGGCCAGCGAAGTGCGCGAGCCGACGCCTGGGATATGCATGATTTTCTCCTTCAGGACCGCACGTAGGGCAGTCAGTGGTGCTGCGGCTGTGGGCAAAAACCCACACTCGCGCTCAAGCACGGAAGGTAACCTCTGGCTGGAGTACTGGAGCGCACCGCTGCCCGGAGAATAACGCCGGTGGTTACCATGTTGGCCCTGCGCTTAACTGCTGAAGTGAACGAAGGTAATCATTTTTTGTATTACTTCTAGCGATTTTTTGATATTACTCCTAGGGTTTAAAGCTGCCTTAATCACTCCTTCTTTCTTTCGCTGAAGGTGGTTAGCTTCCTAAGGCCGACAGTAAGGTGGGAGTCGATGCCGGCCCGAGTCGGCACAGCAGGGAATGGCTATACTGAGCTTCGACAAAACCTGAACGGGCCAATGCCCTCGGGTTAGGACGGTCGCGAGCCAGAGCTCGACGGACTGATCCGAAGGAAGAACCAGGTAGAAATGCCCCCTACTGTGGCGAGGGGACGCACCGGCTTCAGCATGAAACGTATTCCTGTATTGCTCATGGCGCGCGAGTTGGGAATCGGCGGAACCGAGCGGCAGCTCGTCGAAACCGCCCGCTTTCTACAACGCGATCACTTCGAGCCGCACGTCGGATGCTTTCGGCCGGGAGGGCTGAGGACAAAAGACCTGGAAGCGGCCGGCGTTCCCATCCTGCATCTGCCGGTGTATTCGTTTAAGTCGCCGGCCGTAGTCTCAGGAGCGAGGCAACTCGCGCGCTACATTCACGACCAGCGCATCCAGATTGTGCATTCCTTCGACGCTCCTCTGAACGTCTTCGCTGTTCCGGTCGCACGCTGGGCAGGAGCGCCGGCGGTTCTCTCCAGCCAGCGAGGCGATCGCGACCTGACCACGCAACGCCTGAAGCGGCTGCTCCGCATCACCGACCGCATGGTGGATGCGGTGGTGGTGAATTGCGAGGCGATGCGACGCTACCTGATCGAGGAAGAGCGTGTTCCCGCGGACAAAGTGAGGCTCTGCTACAACGGCATCGACGTGGACGCTTATCGGCGGCAACCAGGGGAAGCCTCGAACCACCGCCGGCCGGTGATCGGCTGCGTTTGCGCTCTCCGGCCGGAGAAAGGTTTGGATACGCTGATCCGCGCCTTCGCCAATGTTCGGGATCTGGCGACCCTGGTGATCGTGGGCAGCGGCCCCGAAGAAGCCAGGCTGCGGGGATTGGCATCCGAGCTCGGCGTTTCCGAAGATTGCCATTTTGAGCCGGCGACCTCGCACGTCGCGCATTGGCTCAGCCGGATGGATATTTTTGTTTTGCCCTCGCGCACCGAGGCGCTGTCGAACGCCCTGATGGAAGCCATGGCTTGTTCCTGCTGCCCGGTGGCTACGGTGGTGGGCGGCAATCCCGAACTCATTAGCCATGAGAGCAACGGCCTGTTGTTCCCGGTAGATGACGTTGCCCGTCTGAGTGCCGAGCTGCGCGAACTGGCGGTTAATCCGGCGCTGCGCGAACGTCTGGCCTCAGCGGCGACCGAAACCATTCGCTCGAAGTTCACCTTTCCGCAAGCAGCCGCGGCCATGCGCGAAATCTATGAGTCGGTGCTTAACGCGAAGCTGGCGAAGCGCCGTCCGGCAAATACCAGCGCTTGAAAACCTCGGACAGGTACATGGTGTTCTTGCGGAGATCGTACTTGTCGGCGACGCGCGCGCGACTTGACTGGGCCATACTGCGGCGCATGTCGGGGTTGTCCATGAGTTTTCCAATGGCGCAGGCAAGCTCTTCGGTATCGGACACGGTGAACAGCAGGCCATCGACTCCGTCGCGTATCAGCTCAGGAATACCGGTGATGCGCGGCGCCACGCAGGGAAGGCCGGCGGCCATCGCTTCCATCAACACCACAGGCACTCCCTCGGCGAAGCTGGAGAGCGCGCACAGATCGCTGTTGCGATAGAGCTCTCGTAACTCAGCCTGATTCTTCCATCCCGTGAAAACAACGCGGTCGGTGACGCCGAAACGCGAGGCGTGGGCCTGAAGCTCGGAGCGTTCCGGGCCGTCGCCCACCAACTTCAACCGCACGTTGCGGTCCTGCTTGCTCAGAAGTGCGATGGCCTCAATCAGATGTTGATAGCCTTTGACCGCGGCCAATCGCCCGACGGAGATCACCTCGAAGGGAGCAGGCTTTTCGCGAAAGGGTGCCGGCTGCCACCCGGCAACTTCAATTCCCAAAGGAGTCACTTCGATTTTGTGCCAGTAGCAGGGATGAGACCATTGCATGATCTGGCTGCGCCCGAAGTAGCTGATACCGGAGACGAAGCGCGCCGCCTCCACTTTCTCGCGAATGTGAAAGCCTTCGGGATCGACAAACTCCGCCGGCCCATGCAACGTCATCGAGATCTCGATATCGAACACGCTCCACAGAATCAGCGCGACGGTGGAAGAGAAGTGCGAGTGGATGTGAGCGATGCCGGCCTTCTGGATGCGATGCCCGGCCAGCACGGCTTCGGCAAAGTAAGCAGTCGTCAGGGCGGTCCGGTGCGGATGTGTGTCGCCCAGCTTCCAGGCGGTTATCAGTCCACGCAGATAGCGCCCCGGGTGCGAGAAGAATGTGGAAACGTGCGCGGCGAGAAAATCCATCGGGCGGCTGCCCAGGATGTACCACGTGGAATTCAACTCTTCCTGCTCGGCTGGAGACGGCGCAGACGTCGCGCTTGGCTTGCGAACCGAAACGGTTTGCACGTCCCATCCCAGGCTGCGCAGCTCGCGAACCTCTCTCAGCAGGTAAGTGTGACCAAGCGTCGGATACTCGCTGAGCAGATAAGCTAGCTTCATACGCGGGTGGCAGAGGCAGCCGGCTTACGCAGGCTGACAATCAGGTTCGAGTTTAGCTGGCCGCCCCGGACGACCGCGACCGTTTTCAGAGCCAGGCACTCGACCCAGCCGAGGGGGCCGAGCGAGCCGAACGAGCCGTCGCCGCCAACGACATTCAGCGTCTCGACCTCAAAGCCGGTGTTCCTGGCCGCAGCCGCAACCAGGTCCGGAGTGTTCAAAGTGTAGTGCGTCTCAAAAATGTCTTCGTCCCGCCGCTGTTCCAGCTTCCAGATGATTCTGCGCTTAAGGCTGTTGGGCGTAAGCCGCGCCAGGCGCACCAGGTAATAGCGCGAGTTCGGGGTGTGGAAGATAAACCGGCCGCCGGGGCGCAGCACCCGGAAAATGTCACTCAGGAAATCCACGGGGTCGGTAACATGCTCGACCACCATATTTGCGGTTACCAGGTCGAAACTTTCGGCAGAGAAGGGCAGGTTACCGCAAAGTCCGATCACCCTGGCGCTCAGCAGCGGATGGTCGAGGATCGCCTGATCCACATCTAGGCCGACCAGGAATTTAACCTTGCCGAAACAGGCTTGCTGATCGGGCAGCGACATCTTGTCGGGAGGAATAATCTGCCGACCGCACCCTACGTCGAGCCATTGCGAGACTCCCTGAACATGGTCAGCCAGGAAGCGGGCGTACCGGGTCTGGGGATGAGTCAGGTCGAGATTCATGGCTCTCGCAATTGCGAGCTTGCCTTTTCGCCAAAAATTCACGGTTCGTTTCCCAACCACCCGTTCCTTATCCGTAAACACACTCGGGGAACGTTCTTATCTGCCTAGGTAGCGAGCCCGGTCGCTCCGATTCGCACAGTGAAGCAGAGCTGTTTTCCGGCAAAGTCCCAGATCCTCAGCAGTTTCCAACTGGAACCAGGGGCACCATCATTTGCATGGATTAGGGCTGCGCTCAGCAGCAGCCATGATAAACTACCGCGATATCTGAGTCCGTTGTAACGCCTTACTGCCCAGTGGATTCCATGCTGTAAGGCGCTTTCGACCCGGCTGTTTGGAGAACCCAGTGAGTCCTGTTCAGCAAAAGCGGCAAAATCCCCTTTTCACGTTTACCTTTCCTCTGCTGGCTGCCTTCATGGTGTTTACCTTCACCGGCCTGCCGGAGATGATTGGCGCGCTGCGCATGGCGCGTCCCGTCATGGTGGTTGGAGGCTTGGGGCTGATCGCCGTCTTTGTCACCGGCCGTTTCATGCAGGTGCTGTTTTCTCCGATCGGCAAGCTGCTGACCATCTTCACCATCTGGTTCATCCTGTGTATCCCGATGTCCATGTGGCGCGGCGGCAGCTTCGAGGTATTTACGGATGACTGGTCCAAGGCGTTTCTGGCATACTTCCTGACTGCCGGACTGATCGCCACCACCTCGCAGGCGAAGAAAGCGTTTCATGTGATCGCCTACTCGATCGCCTTCCTCGCGCTTGCTTACCCTGGCGCTGCATACCCCAACTAATGACGGGCGACTGGCCTTGGTAGGAACCCGCTACGGTAATGCCAACGAGTTGGCCTGGACGCTGCTGGTAGGACTCGCGTTTCTGGGATTCATGTTTCAGCGCGGCAATCCGCGCCAGAAAGCACTGGCTGCGGTCCTTGCCGTGCCGGAACTGTTGGCGCTTCTGAAGACTGGTTCCCGCGCCGGCATCATCGGCGCTGTCATGCTTTTCCTCTTCGCTTTCTTCCAGTCGTCGAAGGCAACGCGCGCCAAGCTCGCCATGATCGTTCCCATCGTATTCGTGGCGGGACTGTTCGTACTGCCTACGCAGGTTGCTGACCGCTACACCACGTTCTTCAGCCGCGGGGACGGTAGCTCGCTCATGGGTACCAACGGGCCTTTGACCGAGGCGCAGGCCTCCGCTATCGGTTCGACCGAAGCGCGTATTGAGGTCTTCAAAGACGCCGTGTACTTGAGCATCATTCACCCCTTCGCAGGCGTCGGCCCCGGTAACTTCCCGGTAGCGCAAAATGGCCTCGCCCAGGAGCGCGGCAAGCTCAAAGGCCAGTGGCATGTGACCCACGACACCTACTTGCAACTGTCCAGCGAAATGGGTATTCCCGGGCTGGTGATTTACCTGATCTTCCTGTTCGAATGCTGGCGGCAGACTTCCATCATTCTGCGCAGTAAGCGCGGAACGATTTCCAAAGACGTCTACGCCATGGGGCAAACCCTGCGCGCCATCATGATCATTCTGATGACCGTGGCTATCTTTGACAGCTACGCTTACAACACCAACATCCCGATTGTGGCTGGCCTGATCACTGCCCTGTCATTCATCGCGAAGAACGAGCGGGCTGCGGCCAAAGCCAGAGCTACGGTCGAGCAGGAGGCGGAAGCCTTGCCAGCGCCGGAGCTTCAGCCGGAACCCGCCTGGAGCACTGCGCTGTATTGAGCTATGTGCGGAATCGCGGGCTTTGTCATCATCGAAGGCGGTCTTGCGGACGAGCGATGGGTCCGCAGGATGACCAATCGCATTGCTTATCGTGGCCCCGACGGCGATGGCTTCTATATCGGTGAACAAGTCGCACTCGGCCATCGCCGCCTGAGCATCGTCGATCTGGCGACCGGCTCCCAGCCCATGACCAACGAAGACGGCTCGCTGTGGATCACCTACAACGGCGAAGTCTTCAATCACGCCGATCTGCGGCCGGCCCTCGAAACTGCCGGCCATCGCTACAAGAGCCGCTGCGATACCGAAACCATTTTGCACGCCTACGAAGAGTACGGCGATCAGAGCGTGTGCCGCCTGCGCGGCATGTTTGCCTACGCCATCTGGGACCAGAGCCGCAAGCAGCTGTTCTGCGCGCGCGATCGCCTGGGCATCAAGCCGTTCTACTATTTCTGGGACGGCCGCCTCTTCGCGTTCGCCTCGGAAATCAAAGCGCTCTTCGAGCATCCCGACATTTCGCCGCAGATCAACGAGCTGGTTCTGCCCGAGCATCTTGCCTTCGGCTACAACAGCGGCGAAGAGACTATGTTTGCCGGCATTCGGAAACTGATGCCCGGACACACGCTCACCTTGAGTTGCGCCGGCACGCCGAAAATCGAGATCAAGCAATACTGGGACGCTCCTCAGCCCACGGAGTTCGAGAAGAAAACCGACGCGGAGTGGATTGCCGATTGCCGCACGCGACTGGAAGATGCGGTTCGCACCCGCTTGATGAGCGATGTGCCGTTGGGAATGTTTCTCAGCGGCGGCGTAGACTCCAGCGCGATCGCCGCGCTGATGAAGCGCCTGACCACGGGCCCAGTCAAAACTTTTGCGGTTGGCTACGACGAGGCCGACTTCAGCGAGCTGACGTACGCGCGCCAGGTCGCGGAGAGTATCGGCACCGCGCACCACGAGGTCGTCGTCACCATGGACGACTTCTTCAACGCACTGCCCAAACTGGTGTGGCACGAAGACGAGCCCATCTCCTGGCCGTCCAGCGTGTCGTTGTATTTCGTTGCGAAGCTGGCAGCCGAGAGGGTGAAGGTCGTCCTCACCGGTGAAGGCAGTGACGAACTTTTCGGCGGCTACGCTCGTTATCGCTTCTACGAACTCAATCAGCGCTGGATGAATTTGTATAGCGGCGTGTCCGGGCAAACTTCGCGCCGGCATTCGCAATGGCTTGTCGAACCACTCGCTGCTGTCGGCTGACCTCAGGCGGAAGCTGGAGCACACCGTCCTGGGGCGCGATGCCACCATCGAGTCGCTCTACCTCGACAATTTTTATTGCGCCTTCGGCGCCGAGTTGCAGAACGAGTTGCTGCCCGAACGCTATCGCGGCAATCCTTACAGTTCGTACCTGCAATATTGGAACTCGGTTTCGCGCTCGCCCGCGCTCACCCGCCTGCTCTATGCCGATCAGAAGACCTACCTGGTTGAGTTACTGATGAAGCAGGACCAGATGAGCATGGCAACCTCCATCGAAAGCCGCGTGCCCTTTCTCGATCACTATTTCGTGGAGTTCGCCGGCACCGTCCCGCCGCATATGAAACATCGCGGCAGCGAAGCCAAGTACATTCTGAAGAAAGCCGTCGAAGACCTGCTGCCGCGCAGTATTATTTATCGCAAGAAGCTGGGATTCCCCACGCCCATCCGCGCCTGGCTGTTGCAGGACCGCGCTCGCGGGCTCATCGAATACCTGCGCGATCCCGACGGCATCCTTGCGACCTATGTGAATCGTGCTTACATGGACGACATGCTCGAGAAGCATTATCGCGGGGTTCACGATGCCACCGACCGCATCTGGCGGCTGCTGAATTTGCAGGTTTGGGGAGACATGTACCTCACGGGACGCCGTGAGCAGTTCTGGGACGGCCTGATGCCCGTTTCTGCCCGCGCCGTCGAAACCGCATGAGAATCCTGTGGGTCAAGTGTGACTTCCTTCATCCCACCACCCGCGGCGGGCAAATCCGCACTCTGGAAATCATCAAGCGCCTGCATGCGCGCCACGAAGTCCATTACGTGGGATATGAAAACCTTCGCGAGCCCGAGGGCCTGAAGCGCGCGCATGAATACTGCGCCCGGGCCTATCCTGTCCAGCTAAGAGTTCCGCCTCGCGCTTCGCTGGCCTTCGGCATTCAGTTGGCGGGAAACATTTTTTCTTCGATGCCGCTGTCGCTTAGCCGCTATCACTCGACGGCGATGGAAGAGCAGATCGCGCGGGTGCGCAAGGCGTTTCGATTCGATAGCGTGGTATGCGATTTCCTTTCGCCTGCGCCGAACTTTCCCACATTGTCAGACTGCGTATTGTTCCAGCACAACGTTGAAACCATGATTTGGCGGCGGCATGCACAGAACGCGCCCGATGCTCTGCGGCGTTTCTACTTCAATCTTCAAGCCCAGCGAATGTTTAACTGGGAAAAACGTATGTGTCTGACAGCGTCAGAGGTGATCGCCGTTTCGCCGCAGGACGCGGCCCTGATGCGGGAAATGTTTGGAGCTACCACAGTGTCAGACATCCCGACCGGAGTGGATGTCGAATACTTCCGCCGGCCGGATACAACTCCAGCTAAGGCAGACCTGGTCTTTCTGGGATCGATGGACTGGATGCCGAACATCGATGGCATGGAATATTTCGTACGCGACATCCTGCCGCTGATCCGCAAGCAGCTGCCGGAGTGCACCCTGGCGATCGTCGGACGCACGCCCACCCCGGCAATTCAGGCGCTTGCGGAACGCGATCCCAAAATTCAGGTGACGGGCACCGTGGCTGATGTGCGACCGTGGCTGTGGGGATCGAAGGTTTCGATCGTGCCCTTGCGCATCGGTGGAGGCACGCGGCTCAAGATTTACGAGTCGATGGCCGCAGGAACGGCGACGGTTTCAACCACGATCGGCGCCGAGGGCCTGGACGTGAAGCATCCCGGCAACATCCGGCTGGCCGACGATCCGGCGGAGTTCGCCAACCAGTGTATTCAATTGCTGGAGAATGATTCGGAGCGCGAGCGGGTTGCTTCCGAAGCGCTACAACTGGTGACTACGCGTTTTTCCTGGGATGTGGTCGTGTCGCAGTTCGAGAAGCTGCTGCTGTCGGCGTATAAAGGTGAGCCGGGGCCGCAGGTTTCCAGCGGCAAGCCGGCAGGGAAGTAGGCGGGACGGCACCGCATTGTCCTTGTGATCCCGACCGACGGCTTTAGCCCGAGCGGCTGTTGTCCCGTGATGAAAGACTGCCGTCCCTACAGGACTCGCATCAATTTCCCAATTACCCAGCACTCCGCCATCCCCCCCAATTCGCGCAAAAGCAGCGCGACTTGGGGACCCCGGTTCGGCTGCGTGCTGGGCTAAGCTGTTCCGCGCCTACGGCGCTGGATTCTTGACCGTCGTGCTCCACTACCAATGCGAAACCTTAGTTCTCACGCAGACACTGAAGGCCTCCTCGTGATGACAACTTGGGAGAGAGAGGTGACGGCGCAGCTTAAGCTGCGCCTCTTCAAGTCGTCCGAGGGCGTAACGTCACGCGGTCTGCAAACGCTTTTGCAAATAGGTGTGAATGTTCTCGAAGGAATCGAGGCTGGCCAGGTCGTCCAGATCCACCGGAAAACCGAACTCTTCTTCGATAACGCTCATCAGCGTGATCACGGCCACTGAATCCCACGCGGCCACCGTCTCGCTCGATGCCGCGGGCATCTCTTCTCTCGGCATGCCCGGAAAAATTACCTCGAAACAATTCATCAGTCGTTCGCGAGTGTCATCCATGCGCTTCGGCTCTCCTCATTTCGTGAACGTTATGGTACAGGGCGGGACAGTTTGCCTCAAACTCTTTGCGCGTCAGCGTACACGCCGATTGCGGTTCGGTGCCAAGCAGCGCGGTAAACAATTCGCGCACCGGAGCGTTTCGCGCGGTCGCCGCCAGCTCAAACTGAATCTCGTTCGCGCCGGTGGCATCGAAGATCGCCTTCAGCGTCTGGTGCTCGATGCGGCGGGCGAAGGCGCGGCAACTCATCACCCAGGCATCGACCCTCAGGCGCTCGCCCTCGCGCCGGCCGCAAATCACGGCGATGGTTCCCAGCGGCCCAAACTTGTCTTCGTAATTGATGGCGGCCACTACCGCGCCGGGCTGCGCTAGCAGCGCTTGCCACTCGGCTTCGCTGTAGCGCCGGCCGTTCAGGTTGAACTGATTGGTCTTGTTCACCAGTTCCAGAACGCGCGGCTTTTCGGCGCAGTCGAAGTCTAGGGTCACAGTCGCGTCGAGCTGTTGCAGAAAAGTTTCCGGCGCCGATCCGGTACTCGCCAACTCGCGAAATGCCGCACCCTGACGAATGCTCGCCAGCCGCAGGGCATCGTCCGCCGAAAGTTTTTCCTTGCCGCAACGATCGCGCAGCAATCGCAGCATGGCCAGCGCTGCCGGGTAATCATTCTTAGGAAAGAGAACGCACTCGATGCCGGGATGCGCGGCAGCAACCTCGGCCAACTCCATCGGACTATCGTCGACAAAGATCACGCTGTCGGCAGCGATGTTCCAGGTCTCCAGAATCCTCGCGACGCTGCCCGACTTCGCGTTCCAATGCACTTCGATAGGGAAAACCTGCTCTGGCCGCAACAGCAGGTCTTTTCGCTTGAACGCCTCGCTCACAACCGCGGGATCGTTCTTGCTGGCGATGCCCACCAGCGTTCCGCCTTCCGACAACGACGCCAGCAGCTTCTGATAGAGACCGTGCAACTGCGCGCGACTCTCCAGGTCCCAGGTCACAGCCTCCGGACCAACTTCGCCGACGATGCCGCTCCACAGCGTGTCGTCGAGATCGGAGATGATGCCTTTCTTCACCGTCGCCGGCGCCAACGCTTGCGCTAGTTGCGACGCGAGCCGCTCCGCATGCTGCAACGTGTACGGCAGGCCGGTATAGAGATCGCTCTTGAGATCGAGGCGTTCAGCCGCGGGCGAGATTTCCGCCAGCCGCTGCATGTTGATCAGCGAGACGCGGCCAGCCTGCGCAATCTCTGCAGCGGTGTGCGCGAGATCGGCGTGAAGCTGCAATTCAGGTTCGGACGACAGCCATCCCGGGGTGTGAAACAGCGGCGGCAGCGGCAGCGAGGGCAGCGACAACGCGACCCGCGGGCCGGCAGGAATTCGCGCCAAAGCCGACGCAATGCGCTCCAGGTTAGTTCGCGCACTGGCCACGATGTCGCTTGCGCTCCAGCTTCCCGCATTGCGGTAGTCCAGCCGGGGATCCAGGTCCGCCCACTCCAGAGTGATGACTACGCCGTCGGCGGGCGCGGCTCCGGCCAGAGCTTCGAGCGTGCCCACCAGATTGCCGTACAGGCCGTGGGTGACCTTGACTTTGCGGCCGGGCAACGCCTGCTGGAGATGGGCGGCAAGAAAGGTTTCCAGGTGCAGTGGAGTGAAGCCACACGCCAGTGAGACGGCAAACGGACGTGCGTCCCGGGGCACAGAATGTGTAATTCGCAGTGCTTCGGTGATCGTCACGGTAAACCTACTCGGGGAAGAGGCCAGTTAGGTGGATGGTTTCGGCTGACCTCATCACTATAAGCAATGGTAAAGCCGGAGGGCAAGACTGTAGGAGCGCCTGAGGCGCCGGCTACCCAATCTGAGACGCCGCCGCGAAAGCGAACCACCTCCCACAAGACCAAATAGGAAATCCCAGCTAAAATGGGAGCGCATGAAAACTCTACAGAGGATCACCATTGTCGGCGGATGCGGCCATGTAGGACTGCCGCTCGGGATCGTGTTTGCAAGTAAAGGGCTCCAGGTTGACCTGTTGGACATCGATCCGGGCAAGGTGGACCTCGTTAACTCCGGCAAAATGCCGTTCATGGAGCGCGGCGCCGACGAGCTGCTGCGCCAGGTGGCAGGCAAATCGCTGAAGGCGACGCTCGACCCCACGGTTATCAGGTCGGCCGATGCGGTCGTGACCGTCGTGGGCACCCCGGTCGACCGGCACCTCAATCCTACGGTCGGTGACGTGTATCGCAGCATCGACGCTCTGCTCGATCACATGCAGGAAGGCACGTTGCTCATCCTGCGCAGCACGGTTTATCCCGGCGTCACCAAGCTGGTGTACGAGCGACTGCGCCGCCTGAAGCGCAAAGTTATGCTGGCCTTCTGTCCGGAGCGCATCGCCGAGGGCAACGCTATCGAAGAGCTGGTGCAGCTGCCGCAGATCGTTTCGGGCTTTGAGCCGGATGCCATCGCCGCCGCCAGCCGCCTGTTTGGCATGATTGCGCCCTCGCTGATCGAGCTGACGCCGCAGGAAGCCGAGCTGGCCAAGCTGTTTACCAATGCCTGGCGCTATGCGAACTTCGCCATCTCTAACCAGTTCTACATGCTGGCCGAGTCGTGCGGCCTGGACTTCTATCGCATACACGACGCGGTAACCCGTGACTATCCGCGCATGCGCAGCTTTGCCAAAGCGGGCTTCGCCGCCGGCCCGTGCTTGTTGAAGGACACGCTGCAACTGGCGGCGTTCTCGCAGAACAATTTCTTCCTCGGCCACTCCGCCATGTTGATCAATGAAGGCCTGCCCATGTTCCTGGTGGAGCAGCTGCGGCATCAGGACCTGGCGAACAAGCGGGTGGCGATTCTCGGTATGGCGTTCAAGGCCGAGTCCGATGACAAGCGCGACAGCCTGTCCTACAAGCTGAAGAAGCTGCTTGAAGTCGAGGCGCTCGAGGTGCTGTGCACCGATCCGTATATTTCCGATCCCGGCTTCGTTTCGCTGGAGAACGCGGTGCGCAACGCCGACATGATCATCGTAGGCGCGCCCCACAAGGTTTATCGCGATCTGGAAATTCCGGCCGATAAGGTTGTTCTAGATCCCTGGAACTTCTTTCCGGCAAGAGAATTTGCCTCAGCTTCCGTCTGAAAGGATTAGCAATACTAAGCGCATGAAAATACTCGTAACCGGTTCAGCCGGTTTCATCAACGGTTATCTCATCCAGGAACTGCTCGATTCCGGCTACAACGTCGTCGGCCTGGACAACTTCAGCAAGTACGGCCGGGTAGAGAAGAGCTACGACAAACATCCCAACTACCGCTTCGTCGAAGGCAATGCGAAAGACAAAGAGCTGCTGAACGAGCTGCTGGAAGGCTGCGATCACTTCGTGGCGTCGGCGGCCATGATCGGCGGCATCAGCTACTTCCACGAGTTCGCCTACGACCTGCTGGCGGAGAACGAGCGCATCACCGCTGCCGCTTTCGACGCGGCCATCCGCGCGCACAAGCACGGCAGCCTGCAAAAGATCACCGTGGTTTCGTCGAGCATGGTGTTCGAGAACACCAAGGAATTTCCTACGCCGGAAGGGGCGCAGCGCCGCTGTCCGCCGCCCAGTTCAACCTACGGTTTCCAGAAGCTGGCGACAGAATATTTCGCCCAGGGCGCGTGGGAGCAGTACAAGCTGCCTTACACCATCGCGCGGCCGTTCAACTGTGTCGGCGTGGGCGAAAAGCGCGCGCTGATGGACCACGACATCATGAGCGGCAACGTGAAGCTGGCCATGTCGCATGTGGTGCCGGACCTGGTGCAAAAAGTTCTTAAGGGGCAGGATCCGCTGCACATCCTGGGCTCGGGCAGTCAGGTGCGCCATTACACTTACGGCGGCGATCTGGCCAAGGGCATCCGCATTTGCATTGAGCATCCCGCGGCCAAGAACGACGACTTCAATCTGTCCACGCCCACCCGCACCACCGCGCTGGAGCTGGCGGAGCTGATCTGGAAGAAGATTCACGGCGACAAAAAAGAATTTCGCTACGTCTCCGATCCGCCGTTCGAGTACGACGTGCAGGAGCGTTCGCCCGATGTGACGAAAGCGCGGGCCATCCTGGGCTTCGAGGCGCCGACCACGCTGAACGCGATTCTGGACGAAGTCGTTCCCTGGATCGGCGAGCAAATCTCGCTGGGACAGATTTGAGCCGAATGCAGTCGAACCCGCCACTCACCATCGTGATCCCGGTGTACAACGAGGGCGCAAACTTTCGCGCGCTCTGGTCGGAGATTACTGCCAGCATCAAGACGCCGTTCAGCGCGATCATCGTCTACGACTTTGAGCAGGACGACACGCTGCCGGTGGTCGCCGAAATCATGGCCGCGGGTGAGACCCGGCTGCGGCTGCATAAAAACAGCTATGGCCGCGGCGTAACTGGCGCCATTAAGACCGGCCTCGAAGCCGTGACCTCCGGCCCGGTGCTGGTGACCATGGCCGACTTGTCGGACGATCTGACGCAGGTCGATCAGATGTACGCGTTGTACCTCGAAGGCTACGACCTGGTTTGCGGCAGCCGCTACATGAGCGGTGGCCAGCTGATCGGCGGCCCGTTCTTCAAGCAGCTGATGTCGCGCACCAGCGGGCTCAGCCTGCATTATCTGCGCGGCATTCCCACGCACGACGCCACTAACAGCTTCAAGCTGTACGACGGGGCGATGGTGCGCGAGTTGCGCGTCGAGAGCGTTGCGGGTTTTGAGTTGGGGCTGGAGTTAACGTCCAAGGCGTTCCTCAACGGCTATCGCATCGCGGAGATTCCTACCACGTGGCGCGACCGCGCCGCCGGCGAATCAAAATTTCGCCTGTTCAAATGGCTGCCGCATTACCTCAAGTGGTATTTCCACGCGTTTCGTCCAGTGAACAAGAACCGGCGCGTCTTCCGGCGTG
>CAWCMU010000008.1:0-15667 GCA_963796695.1 uncultured Acidobacteriaceae bacterium
CCTGGAGAAAACGTCAACTGGTCACTCGCCGAACGACTGGGGTTCAGGTTCATCTTTTCCTACATCCTGCTTTACTTGTCGCCGGGTGCAGTGGGAGCTCTCGGGCCCGATCTGCAACTCAATACGCCCTATCGTCAGATGTGGCAGAACATCTGGCATACGGTTGTGCCCTGGTTTGGCACGCAGGTATTGCACCTGAGCGGAGACTTCTCAGACATTAACAACGGCAGCGGAGATCAGCTCTATTCTTACGTCCTTCTCCTTTGCATTGTCATCCTGGCTGCCGTTGTAACGGCTATCTGGTCGCTTCTGGACCGGCGAAGGCAAAACTATCGGACGCTTTACCAATGGCTGAGGCTATTTATGCGTTTGGCCGTGGGAGCGGCCATGATTGGTTACGGAGTCAACAAGCTGTTCCCCATGCAATTTCCCGAACCTCCACTGGCAAGACTGATTGATCCCCTGGGACAAATGTCGCCGATGGGTTTGTTATGGACCTTTATGGGGCTCTCCCGGCTTTACAGTGTTTTCGGTGGTATCGGCGAAGTGTTGGGCGGAGCCCTTCTTTTCATACCCCGTTTCACCACCTTGGGAGCGCTTATCAGCTTTGCCATGATGAGCAACGTGTTGCTCCTGAACCTGAGCTACGATGTGCCGAGGAAGATCTATTCCATCCACTTGTTGCTCATGTGCCTGTTTCTGATTCTTCCGGACTGTAAGCGTCTCGCAAATGTATTTATTCTTAATCGTTCGACTGAGCCAGCACCCGAGGCGCCGCTATTCGCGGACAAGCAGTTAAATTCCGCAGCCTTGATATTTCAGTTTATTTTTGCGATCGTGGTGCTCGGAATTTGCGGACATGACGCTTATGCGACTGCACGCATCCATGCAACCCATTTGCCGGCTCCCATACGCGGCATCTGGTCGGTTGAATCCTTCACCGTCAATGGTGTTGTGCAGCCACCGCTTTTGACTGATACGCGACGCTGGAAGCATGTGGTATTCGATCGTCCCAATGCCATCATCATTCAGGGTATGAATGACGACCTTCGACAGTACCCCCTGCGCATGGACGTGTCAGGGAAAAGGTTTGAGTTGTTACGGCCCAACGGTCAAAGCCGGGAAGCAACATTCGGATTTGAGGACTCGTCGCCGGATCGTATGACAGTCCAAGGGGACATGGACGGGCAATCTATCCAGGCGAATCTGAGCCGGGTCGACCTATCCGATCCATCCAGGTTTTTACTTACCAACCGCGGATTACACTGGATCAACGCTTATCCGGACCAACGATGAGAGAGACGGCAACGACGGGCGGCGACAGCAGTTGCACAAAATATTTGTTCGGGCGAAAATGCCTGAGTTTGGCCTGCGTATCTTAACGTGCGCTGGGTTTCCCGCACGTCCGGATAAAGTCAGACAATTACTTCTGTAAGTAGGATCTCATGATACCCCAGTTACAACAGGAAGCGACGGTTTCCGCACCGGCGGAAACAAACCAGTGGTCACTTTCCACCAAGATCGCTTTTCGCCTGTTCTTCACGTATTTCCTGCTTTATGTCTACCCTCGCCCCATCGGCTCGCTTGGCGCAGGAGTCAAATACAGTAACCCGCTGAAAGACTTGTGGTATGCCGTTGTGCCCTGGGTGGGTGCGAACGTCCTGCATCTCAAAGGTAACTTCGCGGAAGTAGCCAACGGCAGCGGCGATCAGTTGTACGATTACGTGCTTTTATTCTGCATCGCAGTGACAGCAATCGTCGCCACGGCCATCTGGTCTGTGCTCGATCGCAAGCGGCCCAATTACGACCTCTTCTATCAGTGGCTTCGTGTGTTTGTTCGCATCGTGGTTGCCGTGGCCATGATCAGCTACGGAGCCAACAAGATTTTTCGCATGCAGTTTCCGGAACCTGCGCTGGCCCGATATGTCGATACCTACGGTCAAACTACTCCCATGGGTTTGTTGTGGACGTTCATGGGCAGCTCTCATGTGTACAGCATTTTTGGTGGAATTGGTGAGATGTTAGGGGGCCTGTTGCTGCTGGTCCCGCCTCTTACCGCGTTGGGCTCCCTGGTCACGGCGGCCGTGATGACCAACGTGCTCATGCTGAATTTTTGTTACGACGTCCCTCGCAAGATCTATTGCATCCACCTGATTGCTTTTTGCCTGTTCCTGCTGCTGCCGGACATGAAACGACTAGCGGACTTGTTTGTGTTTAATCGCAAGGTCCAGCTCACCCCGGTAGTTCCTCTCTCCAAAGATAAGATGATCAACCGTGGCGTGGCTTTGTTGCAGGTTGCGATCGGGGTGGGCGCCTTGGCATATTGCTTCTATCTGGCACACGCAGATGCCGTCAAGAACGAAACCCACATCCAGGCTTCGCTGCGGGGCATCTGGGCCGTAGATGAGTTTGCGCTCAACAACGTTGTTCGGCCACCGCTGCTTACGGATAACGAACGCTGGCAGCGCGTGATTTTTGATGCGCCGGAGCTAGTGACGGTGCAGGCCATGGACGGGACGCAGACGAAGTACTTCCTCCAGTACGACAATAGCAAGAAGAGAATGGTTATCTGGGATTTCCTCGAGAAACGCCCGGTGGCAAACTTCAACTACGATGACTCAAATCCGAAGCATCTTACCTTGGAAGGTCAGCGTGAGGGGCAGCAGCTGAGTCTTAAACTGGAACGGGTTGACCTTTCCGATCCGAATAAATTCCTGCTGCTCAACCGCGGTGTGCACTGGGTGAACGACTACGCCCACAATCGTTAAATTCCTTTGCTTCGCTGTTTAGCGGCCAGCCGATTTGCTTGTCGTTCATCGCTGGAGCGCAGCGTTTTCTGGGCGCGCGAGTCAGGTCCCAGAAAACATTTCGCTCACTGCGTTCTTTAAGCTTGCCGCCTTCTCAAAGTACTGGTTAGCGTTGGCAAAATCTCCGATAGCCCGATAAGCCGCTCCTAGATTCCGATAAGTTACCGCCCTCTCTTTATCCTGCAACTCTAAATCGAGCAGGGCATGCTGATAGTGGCGAATCGCTTCTTGGGGATTGCCACCGGCCTGTTCGTAATAGCCGACGCGAAGGTTGCTAACGCCATCGTTCGGGTTTATAGCCGAAGCTCGGAAGAAGTACGCCCTGACTTCTGAGACTTTGCCTTGAGCTTCCAGTCCCAGGCCGATATTGTCCTCAGCAGCCCAGTCCCTGGGAATTGCCTGTACCGCATGTGTCCACAATGTCCGGTTGTCTTTCCAGTAGGCAATCTGGTGATAGCTTACGATCGACAAGGCCAGCAGGATCAGCGCCCCGGATGTGGCCAGCCACGCAGTGGCCGCGTGCCGCTGCTCGGTGCATTCCGCGACACCCCAGCACACCATGATGAATAGTCCGATAAAGCTCTGATAAGCGTATCGGTCGGCCATTGCTTGTGTGCCGACCTGAACGATTCCAATCATCGGCACCAGCGTGCCCAGGAACCATAGCCAGCCCACCAGCAGGTATCGCTGCCGGCGGGCTTTAATGGCAAAAGCCGTCACCGCAAGCAAAACTAGCAGCGATCCCAGCAGGGCCCAGAGTGATATTGAACTGCCTGGATGCGGATACTCGGGCGCCATGGCAGTAGGCCAGAAAGCCTTTCCCACGTAACGCACGTAGGAATAAATTGCATTCTCCAATCGCACCCAGAGCGGAGGCTGATATTGCAACTGGGCACCCTTCTGCGTCGCCAGCGAGATCAAGGCTGCCATTACGCAGAGAATCCAAAGCGGTTCCTTCTCTTTCACGAAGGGAAGGATTTTTTTCATCGGCGGAAGCGTCTGCGAGTTCCCCGCTACGCGCGGGCAAATTCTCCCCAGCGGCCAATAGTCCCAAAGCAGCAGCACGAACGGCAGGGTGATGACCTGCGGTTTCGCCAGCAGTCCAAGGGCGAACAGAATCGTGACCACTCGAAGTTTAGCTGGGCGCGGATCGATGGCATATCGGCGGTAAGCCTCCAGCGCCAGAAGAAAAAAACCATGCTCAGCATGGTCTTGCGCTCGGCGATCCAGACCACCGGCTCCACATTCATCGGATGCAGGGCGAACAGCGCCGCCACCATGAAGCTGCGCCCGATGTAGCCCGTGGCGCGCTTTAGCACGAGAAATAACAGAAGAACGTTGAGTGTGTGCAGAAAGACGTTGACCGATGAGGGCTGGCAGGGCTTAGCCCGAAAAACTGAAAATCCACTGCATGAGAGAGATAGCTCAGGGGTATCCAGTTCACCATCGTAAAGCAAGTAAACGCCCAGGACACCGTCTTCCAGTGCAATCCAGCCTGTATGTGAGGGTTGTTAACGACATAGAGGTAGTCATCCAGGTTGAAAAACGGATGGGTATGGACCTGCCAATAGATGGCCAGGGTGGGCACCATCAGCACCAGCGCCAGCCCCACCGTAGCAGCCTCGAATCGGAGGATCGTAGAGTATGGAGATTTTTCGTGTTGGGTCGGGAATTGCTGCCGTCGGGTGTCACGCAGTATACCTGCTAGGGCGATCGTTGTTCGATGCCAAGTAATCCGGCCAGAACGGACTGGCGGAACGGGCCGGAATAAGTATTCAGTCCAGCAGACGGCACAATTGAAAAGCCGGAGCACTAGGCTCCGGCTTTGAAATGACCTGGGGGAAGGGTCGGGTAATTTAGAACAGCTTGCGGCGCAGAACGCCAGCCAGGCCAAGGATGCCAGAACCGAACAGCATAATGCTGCTGGGCTCAGGAGTGGTCGTGCCGGTCGTGGTGGTGGTGGTGCCGCCGAGGATCGTGAACGATTCCGAAGGAACCGTGCCGAGGGTGTTTTCCTGGGCCATCGAAGGACCAGAGTTCTCATCCCAGTAAACCGGGTCGCCGCTGGGTACGCTAGCGTTCTGCAGGGTAACCCAGTAGGTGGTGCCGGCGCTCAGAGCGGTGTTCGAGAAGGAGTAGCTGTCCTGCTCAAGGGTGAAACCATACTGGTTGGATCCCAGGTTGGTCGAGCCCGTGGAGGCCAAGCCGGTGAAGTTGGCAACGTCGTTACCGAAAGCAGAGGTACCGATCGACAGATCCACGCTGGGAGCTGTGTCGCCAGGCGAGAGCCAGAAGATGAACTCAGCACCGTTGGCGCTGGTGTTCGAGGCAACTGTGAACGAATCGGTTACTGCGAAGCCAAAGTTGATGGTCCAAGCATCGGCCGTTCCGGTCGTTCCACCGTTGTCATAAATGTCGCCGGCCATGGCAGGAAGAGCAGCCAATGTCAGGCAAAGAGCGAGCAGTGACAGCGAAGCGATACGCGTTTTCAAGGATCGAACCCTCCTTTAGGTTCAGTTCAGATACAGACCCACATTTGCCCCATAGCGAGAGAGGCTATTCTGACTAGAGCAATCCGTGTTCCACGATAAGTCCAATAGAATCGGTGGCTTTGTGATTCATGCTGTGCAGGTGTTTGCGACATTGTTCTACGCAATTTCCCTCAACTTGGGGCAATTGAATCACTATGGTGCTAATTATGCTGGCATTTTGGTGACATCAACAGTCGCTTCGCTCTGCCCTGCAAACCACTTCGGCGTCGTGCCCGGAATTCCAGCATCTGTTTTTAAATCAATAACAAACCGCCTAACCTCTTCTTGGCCGATCCAGGCGATTCCCATAGCGCATTATGGGGTAATCTCGAACACGACGCCGCAGGATGCCTCACCGCAATTTACCGCGCCTCCCGAGGAAGCTGTGCCGTACATGTTGCCGGCGCTGTCGAACACGATGTTCGAGCGCGGATAACCTCCGTCCGTGCCGCCAGTAAAGCTGTAGACATCGGTGTACGTCCATAGCCCCTGCGCGGGCGTGAGTTTGAAGACGGAACCGTGGTCATGATCGCCGTCCACGTGCGTCGTGCCCCAGAGATTCCCCTGGTGGTCGAAGGCGAGATTCGCGATGGGCCCGGGATAAATTACTCCCGGCGGTCCAATGAAGGGAAAGAGCAGGGTGAAGGTCCAATGCCCCGCAGACTGGCTCAACCGAAACACCGTGCCTCCGGAGTTCGGGCCGCCATCGGTGGTGGCGCCGTACAGATTTCCTTGGGCATCGAAGATCAAGCCCGCGTAAGGATGGCCGCCATCGGGCGGACCTTGAAAGCTGTAGAGAGTGGTCTGCGTACAGCCCGAGCCCGAGTTCGTCAACTCGAAAACTGCGCCATGACCGAAGGCGCCACCGTTCGTGGTCGTGCCGTAAAGATTGCCTGCCGAATCAAAGAGCAATCCGCCGTAAGGATGGGCTCCGTCCGTACCGTTGGTGAAGGTGTACAGCACGGACTGCGTCCAGCTGTTGCCGGAATGGGTGAGTTTGAAGACCACGCCGCAACCGCCAAAGCAATTGGTGTTGCCACCGTTGTCGGCGGTGCCGTACATATTGCCGGCGCTGTCGAAGATCAAATCACCGCCATAGGGATTGGCGCCGTCACTGCCGCCAGTGAGGCGATAGAGGACGGTCTGATTCCAGGGCGTGATCGGAGTGGGCGGCGGTGTAGGCTGCGGTCTCAAATTGAACACCGTGCCGCAGCCAGTCATGCCGTAAGCCATACAGGGGCCAACGCCGCCGAAACCGGTGGTGGCGTACAAGCTGCCGTCCGGCCCGAAAACCGGGCGATCATAGGGAATCACCCCGTTGCCTTCCACGCCGAAATAATAAAGCGGCGACAACAGCCATCCTCCGGGCTTGTGCGCGAGCTTATATACGGTGCCGGTGCCTGCGTCGCCCTCGAAGGTGGTTCCGTAGAAATTTCCTCCGGCATCCATGGTCAGGCCCGAGGTAGGTTCGGCGCCGTCGAGCCCGCCGGCAAAATTGTGGATGACGTGGTAGGTCTGCGCGTGTGCGGTTGCTGGCCGGCCAATAAGAAAGCAAATCACCATCGCCAACGGCAGTACGCTGACCGTCGTCCTGGTTCCCAAACCTCTGATCTGACTTGGCACCGAACTCCTCATAACGGACCCCTGGATTTCCCCTCTGCAAAAGATCACCGACTCGCCCGCTTAAAGGCGCAAGCTGATGTGTACATCTGTTTTCGAACGTCCGATTGTGCCCGCTCGCAGCAACGAAGGCAAATGAACTATTTACTTAGGCAGGATGAAAGGTTGAGCGACAAACATTTGAGAGAAGAAGGCTGGTTGCAGTCCGCGAAAAGTGATCGCTACTGGTTGCGAAGTTTGCTGGCTTGCTGCAAACACGCTTGCGCCTGTTCGTTATCGCCCAGGGCACGATATGCCTTTGCCATATCGGTGTAGGCGTGCATCAACACATTCGGCTTGCCGTTCTGGTTCTTGACCACCTCTTTGTACTGCACCAGCGCCCCTGCGAAATTTCCGCGCTGCATTTCATAGATGGCGATTCCCATGTGGCTCAGGTAATCGGATGGCGCAATGGCGATAGCGTTATAGAAGTGCGGTATCGCCTCGTCGATCCTGCCATCGATTGCCAGGGCCGTACCCAGCTCGCTCTCGGCTACCGAATTCTTGCTCGTGACTTGCAACGTGTGCGTCCACAAGACGACGTCGCTGCGCCAATAATCCACTTGATGGCGGGTAGTGACTGCCAGGACCAGCAGAAGCAGGCAGCTGAGCGCCGGCAGCATCGCCGCGGGAAGTCGCTTTTCCTGCGCCCAATCTGCCACGCCCCAGCAGATCATAAGGAAGAGGCCGAGAAACGAGACATACGCGTATCGGTCGGCCATGGCCTGTATGCCCACCTGGATGATGCCGATCATGGGAACCAGCGTCCCCAGGAACCAGAACCAGCCCACCGGCAAGTAACGATGCCGCCGGCCCAGGATCACCAGGATGGTAATCACCATTAGCACTAGAGCCGAAGCCGCCACCAGCGACCATCGCAACGACGTTCCGGGATGCGGATACATGGGCGCCAGGCCGGTTGGCCACACCAGCTTTTTCAGGTACAAACCGTAAGAAAGAACCGCATTGCCGGCCCGTATCGGCCGCGGATACCAGGCGCGCGCTCCGTGCTGTACTTTCATCGTGATCAGCGCGCTGGCTGCGGCAATGAAGAACAACGGAACTTTCTCCCCCACCAGAAAGAGCAGCGACCTTCCTTTGATGTTGGACGAGGCGGCCGGCAGCGATTGCCGGTTGCCGGGAAACATGCGGCCGAGCGGCCAGTAATCCCATAACAGAAGAACGCACGGCAACGTAATGATCTGAGGCTTGGCCATCAGTCCTACGGCGAAGAGCAAGGCAACAATGATGTAGCGGCTTCCTTCAGGCTTGTTGACGTACCAGCGGTAAGCGCCCAACGCGAGCAGGAAGAACATCATGCTCAGCAAGTTTTTGCGCTCGGCGATCCACGCCACTGAATCGACGTTGATGGGATGCAAGGCGAAGAGCGCCGCCACCATGAAGCTGCGCCCGGGGTAGCCGGTCGCTCGCCACAGCACCCCGAACAGCAATAAGGCATTCAGAACATGCAGCAGGAGATTCTCGTCATGCGGCCCGGCAGCGTTAAGGCCAAACAGCTGGCAATCGAGCGCATGACTCATCCACGTCACCGGATGCCAGTTGCCCGCGGTTGAAGTGGTGAGCGCCCACTTGACCGTGTGCCAGCTCATCCCCGCCTGGACGTGCAGATTTTCGTAGACGTAATCGTTGTCGTCGTAGCGTACGAAGGGATGCCCGTGCACCGGGTAATACACCGTGAGCGTGGCCAGCACCAGCAGCAGGCCGAGGATCACGGGCCGGTCGAGGAGCGCAAGCCATCCACCAGCGCGTGGCCGGCGATGAATCTCAGTCGTCGATGTCACTTCCACCGCACCCATGCGAGTCTCCCCGAATGGCGAGATTATAGGCGACGCTGGGTCGAAGGTCTGTGACGGAAATCGCTGTTCGGGTGGATGTTCGGGTAGTGCGGCGCTTCAGCGCCGCGTCCAAGCGCTGCTGTCGATCCCGAGCCGGCTTCAAAGCCCGGCCAAATTGGCGGGATTACGGCGCAGCTGAAGCTGTGCCCTTTCAAAACTTAACTTGCACGACTTGATCAGAGCTTCCCTAACTGCTAATTGCCAACTGTAACCGACAACCGACAACCGACAACTAACAACTAACAACCGATAACCGACTTTGCCCCGCAAAATAAAAACCCCGAGACGAGCTCTGCGCCAGCTTCGTCCCGGGGTGAGCGATCACGTGCGAAAGGCAAGCCCCTCGCGCACACAGCCGATCTAACTTTTGGCTCCGTGCATTTTCGCGCGCTCAATCAACATCTGCACTTGTTCCTTCTGCGCATAATCCGGATTGGTCTGCAAAAGCTTTTCCCAGACCACCACCGCTCCCTTGGGATCTTTCTTGCCCTGCCACTTCACGATGCCCAGATTGAACAGCGTTCCCGGATGGTTGGGCCTGATTGCCAATGCTTTCTCGTAACTGCTGATGGCTTCATCCGCATTGCCGGTGTACCAATACGCGGTTCCGAGGTCGGTGCGTACATCGGGATTGTTAGGCTGAACCGCGAGTGCCTTCTGGTAATAGTCAATCGCCTGCGGATAAGCCTGGCTGTCGTAGTAAAGGTTCCCGATCTTGTCGAGCGCGTCGAAGTCGTTAGGATTGCTTTTCAGTTGCGCGAGCAGCGGTTCGGCAGCCTTGGCGATCATCTCCGGCGAAGGCGCCTGTTGCTGTTGGGCAGAGCCGATTCCGGGAAGCTGTCCGCCTCCCATGCCAGCCGGAGCGCCGCCCGGACTGCCCATGCCGGCGGGTGTCGACGCCTGCACCGGCTCACCAGCAGATGTGCCGCTAGCCGATCCCCGAGCGAAGTATCCGACCGCAATTCCGATTGCCAGGGTGATTACCGCCAGCGTGTAAGCCTGGAACGTGGTGAACCCCACCACGTTCTTTCCGTTATTCTCTTGCGCAGTTTGCGACATCACTTACTCCTTCATTTCAGCTTTAAGTTTCTGGCCTTTAGCTTTCGGCTTTTGGCCCGCAGTTGCTAGCTGCTGGTTACCAGTTGCAACCTTTCAGATTTGGTGCCGGCGGCAGCCGTCATGGGCTGTTCAAGGTGAAACAGGCGGCCAACCGCTGCGGTCAGCATGTCCTGTTCCGTCCTCTCTGGAAGTTCCTTCAATTCACGGGCCAACGAGCCTGCAATTCGCTGCGTTATATGAGTAGTTAATGCTGTGAGTGCCTGATCCTGGTCTTCCGTGAAAGGGCCAAATTCTTTGCGTAGGACTTCCAATTCCTGCCGGCAAAGTTCATCAAGACGTTGACGCAGAGCGACGATGGTGGGCACCACCCGCTCCGCCATTAGTTTGCGACGGAAGCCCTGCACCTCCGCCTGCACAATCTTTTCCGCGGCCTCGGCAGCCGACTGCCTTCCCACCGCGTTGTGTTGGACCACCCGCTCCAGATCGTCCATGTCGAACAAGTGAATGCCTTCCACCTCGCGCACCGCTGGCTCAATGTCACGAGGCACCGCGATGTCGATCATCACCAGCGGCCGGTGCTGCCGCTCTTTCGCGATTCGTTCCGCGTCCTCGCGGCTGAGAATGATGTTGGGCGACGACGTCGAGCTGACCACGATGTCGGCGATCTTCAGGTGGTGGAAACGATCTTCAAACGAAACCGGTGTGGCTCCCATTTTCAGCGCCAGCTCTTCGCCGCGTGAACTGGTCCGATTCATCACCTTCACCCGGTCGGCGCCGGCTTTCATCAAGTAGTGCGCCGCCAGTTCGCTCATCTTTCCTGCGCCAATCAGCAGCACTTCGCGGCCGGAAAGCTCGCCCAGCACCTCTCGTGAAAGTTGTACCGTGGCATAAGGAACTGATACAGCCGACGAGCCGATGGCCGTCTCCGTGCGCACTCGTTTGGAAACGGTGAGCGCCTTCTGCATGACCGCATCCAGAAACCGCCCCGTGGTACCGATACCCTGTGCCTGCGCCCAGGCTTGTTTGACCTGTCCGGTAATTTCGGGCTCGCCCAACACCATCGAATCCAGGCTGGAGGTCACGCGAAACAAATGGGTGAGGGCAACGTCGTCCATTAGCCGATAAAAATGCGACCAGTCGCCCAGCTTCAGCTGGTATTCCTGCGTCAGGAAACGAAGAATCGAGTTGGACGCAGTGGGAACATCGCTGGCCCACAGGATGAACTCCGTCCGGTTACAGGTGGCCAGGACGATGACCTCTTCGATTCCTTCCGAGCGCACCAGTTGATCGAGTGTCTCTGCCCGACGCTCCGGGCTGATCCAAAAGCGTTCTCGGACGGCCACGGGGGAAGTACGAAAATTAAGTCCGATTACGGCCAACGTCGGTTCCACAGGGCCTCTCCGGTAGAAAGCTGTCTCACTGTGGCAAAAGCACAGGGGATGCCAAACTCTTGACGGTCTTCCCAGAGTAGGCAACTGATTCAAAGAAAGTCCTTTAGCAGAGGCCGCCGAAACGTGGGGTTACGGCCGAGCCCACCCGGCTAGCGGCATATCACGCGGCCAAAGCGGATTTTTCCACCGGCCTACGCATAAGTTGTATGGCGAGTGCGATTTCAGAGGAGTAAATTGTTGTCGCGCCGCCAACGCGGCGCTCGCTCTGTCGCTGAAGGAGAGACACAACGAATGAAAACCAAGTGGTTGCAACGTATTGCTCTGTTCAGCTTTATTCTCGCTTTCGCCCTACCTCCGATGGCATCGGCGCAATCCGCTGCTGACCTCTATAAATCCAAATGTCAAAGCTGCCATGGACCGGGCGGCATGCCCAGCGAAGGCATGGCCAAAGCCATGGGCCTCAAACCATTGAGCGCCGCGGACGTTCAAGGCATGTCAGATTCGGATCTCACCGGGGCCATCACCAACGGCAAAGGCAAGATGCCGGCTTTCAAAGGCAAACTGACCGATGCCCAAATTAAAGAGATGGTCGGCTACATCCGCACTTTGAAGAAGTAGCACCGGCATACTGGAACCTGGTTACGGCGGCTCCGCTCGGGGTCGCCTTTTCCGCCCATCCCTGTCCGGCAGCCTGGTGGACGCGGAGCGGATATCTTTGCCTTAAGTCGGCAGCTCAGAAGCGCGCCCGGAGTTATACTCGCGGCTGTTACTCCTCATTCCAAGACATCGCGCTCTCATTCTGGAGGCGGTATGAACGACGAAGACGCGCCTAAACCCGAACAGTCTTCCGGGGTTACGCGGCGCGATTTCATGAAAATTTCCGGCATCGGCGTCGCCGTGCCGCTGGTACTGGGCCCGACCGTAGTGCGCGCCGCCGGCCAGGATGTCGAGGTGCTCGGCCCGGGAAAGGTGCCGATCACCCTGAATGTCAACGGCAAAAAGCTTTCCGCCAGTCTTGAGCCCCGCGTCACCTTGCTCGACGCCCTGCGCGATACCTTCGACCTGACCGGCGCAAAGCGCGTCTGCGATCGCGGCACCTGCGGAGCCTGCACCGTGCTGCTGGACGGCAAGGTGATTTACGCCTGCTCGGTTCTGGCTATCGACGCCCAAGGCCGGGACATCACGACCATCGAGGGACTAACGGAGGGCGACGCGCTGACGCCGGTGATGCAGGCCTTCGTCGATCACGATGCTCAACAGTGCGGTTTCTGTACCCCGGGGTTCGTCATCGCCACGACGCAATTCCTCCAGCAGCACCCCAAGGCCACGCCCGAGGACATTCGCCGCGGGCTCAGCGGCAATTTCTGCCGCTGTGGTACCTATGACGGCATCCGGGCGGTCGCTCTGACCAACGCGGCGCAAACAGATGATAGTCTTACCAGTAAGACTGCCGGCTCAAATCTTACTGGTAAGAACAT
This sequence comes from uncultured Acidobacteriaceae bacterium, assembly GCA_963796695.1. Lineage (GTDB taxonomy): Bacteria > Acidobacteriota > Terriglobia > Terriglobales > Acidobacteriaceae > Bog-257. The sequence goes on from CAWCMU010000008.1 coordinate 12,782, forward strand.
GCGGAGGGCGCTGTGAGCGACTACCAGTGGCCCGATCCCGCAACTCGTCCCTTGTTGGGAAAGAAGATCTCACGCGTAGACGGCCCCATCAAAGCCTCCGGCCGCGCGAAATATACTTACGACTACAATCCCGCCGGACTGCTTGCCGGCAAAGTTCTGCGCTGTCCCTATGCTCACGCACGCATCACCAGCATCGACGCCTCTGCCGCGGAGAAGATGTCCGGCGTGAAGGCTGTGCAGATCATCCAGAAGCCGGGCACCGAGATTTTCTGGGCGGGCGATGAAGTAGTAGCGGTCGCGGCCGTCGATGAGTCCACAGCTGAAGACGCGGTTCGCGCCATCAAGGTGCAATACGAGGTGCTGCCGCATTTTGTTTCCGACGCCGAGCCACCCAAGAACATTGCCGCCAGCGCCGGACCGGTCAGCCGCGATGAGTTCGAGGACATGCAGGACAATCAGGTTCCCGACGAGCAGGTGATCGCTGCCATCAAACACAACGGCATCAGCTTCCAGCCTGACGAGAAATATCTGAAGGACGCGCAGGAGTCGGGCGTCGACCCGAGCGTGGTGCAGGCATTGCGCACCGCCAAGCACGCCGAAGCCACTGCTCCGCGCTCGCCCTACAAGAAGACCGCACTGCAAACCCAGGGCGAGCCTGACAAAGCCTTCGCCTCTGCGGCCGCCGTCGTCGAAGGTGTGTACGGCGCTTCGGCCATCACCCACTGCTGCCTGGAAACCCACGGCATGGCGTCGGAATTTCCCAGCGCCAACGATCCCGAAGCGTCGCCCGGCACCACGCTGCTCGTTCATTGTTCCACTCAGAATCTGTGCGGCATCGCGCCCCAGATCGCCGAGCCGATGAACATCCCAGCCGGCAACATTCAGGTGATGCAGCAATATGTCGGAGGCGGATTCGGCAGCAAGTTTTCGCCCGACCGCTGGGGCATCGCCACGGTGCAGTTGTCGAAAGCCGCCGGCGGCAAGCCGGTAAAGATCATGTTGGAGCGCGCCGCCGAACAGGAGGTCGCGGGTATGCGGCCTTCAGGCTTCGCGCGCGTGAAAGTTGCTGCTGACAAAAACGGCAAGCTGGTCGCTTGGGATTCGCGCTCCTGGGGAACCGGCGGTATGGGTGGCGGCGGCACGCCTCCTCTGCCCTACATCTTCGAGATTCCCAATCAGCGCAAGCAGAACATCGCCATCTCCACGAACCAGGGAAGCGCGCGGGCGTGGCGCGCGCCCAATCATCCGCAGGCCGCCGCCATCACCATGACTGCGATCGACGATCTTGCGGCGAAGTTGAACATGGATCCTCTGGAACTGATCACGCGCAACCTGGAACTCACCGGGCCGCGCGCGAAGATTTATCGCGATGAGTTGCCCATCGCTGCCGAGATGATGAGCTGGAAACAGAATTGGCATCCTCGCGGCGACAAAACTTCCGGGCCGGTGAAGCGCGGCCTGGGCATGTCGATGCACACCTGGGGAGGCCGCGGCCATAACAGCGATTGCGATCTCACCATTCATCCTGACGGTTCCGTGGAAATCAAGATGGCGACCCAGGATCTCGGCACCGGCGCGCGCACCATCATCACCATCGTTGCCGCCGACACGCTGGGCCTTTCTATGAGCGCCGTGAAGCTGCTCATCGGCAACACGCGCTATCCCGTCTCCGGCGCCAGCGGAGGCAGCACGACCTCGGGTGGTGTGACCGCCTCAACTCGCCGAGCCGCAGTCGACGCGCGCAATCAGTTGTTTGCCAAGGTCGCTCCCGCGCTCAAGGCGCAGCCGGAGGAACTGGAAGCAGTGAATGCAACGGTGCGTGTGAAAGCCGACCCCAGCCGCAGCCTTTCGTGGAAAGATGCTTGCGCGAAAATCGGCGCGATGCCGATGACGGTGCGCGGCAAGAATCCCGACAAGGCGAAGCCGCCTGACCTGACCAACAGCGGCGTGGGCGGGGTGCAGATGGCCGACGTATCCGTCGACACGGAGACCGGCATCGTCCGCGTCAACAGAATGGTTGCGGTGCAGGATTGCGGCCTGGTGGTCGACGTGAAGACCGCGTCGAGCCAGGTGCTGGGCGCGCTCATCATGGGCATCAGCTACGCGCTCTACGAGGAGAAAATTCTCGATCCCGTGACCGGGCGCATGCTCAATCCGAACATGGAGTTCTACCGGCTGGCCGGCATCTCCGACATCGGCGAGCTGAAGGTGCACATGATGACCGGCAAGGGATACGACGAGCGCGGCGTGATTGGCCTGGCCGAACCGCCGGTAGTCTCACCCGGAGCGGCGATCTCAAACGCGGTGGCTAACGCCATCGGCGTACGCGTGCCCTTCCTGCCGCTCACTCCAGACCGCGTGCTGGAAGCGCTGGAACAGGGCATGCAGCTTACTTAACCCTACGTCGAGCCTGGGAATGCGCTCGCCAATAGGAAGCTCTGAAGAAGTGTGTTGTGGTGAGAGCGTCGCGTTGACGTGCCGGAACGAGGGTATGGGTAGAGCGGCGCTTTAGCGTCGCGTGTTGATGTGCCGCATATTGGTACGAACGTTGCTCGGCGACCAATCGGTGCCTTGATGTGTCGCATCGCGACCTTGTTCGGGGGTCAATCGGACGGGGTTGATCTGTCGGGATTTGGTCTTCGCCAATGTTTCTGTGTGTAGGACGTTGACGCGCCGAAGCTAGAGCCCGGAGGGCGGCCCCGCAGTTAGCCCAGGACGGAGTCCTGGGTAGCGTCAAAAAATAGATCCGAGTCCCTTCAGGGACGACACAACTGCCGTCGTCCCACATTGTAGGAGTTTGTATGAGAGCTTTCGAATACGTCAGCCCCACCGCCAAAGATCGCGTCGCGACCCTGTTCGGAGACCAATCGGGCCTTGATATGTCGC
>CAWCMU010000009.1:0-23098 GCA_963796695.1 uncultured Acidobacteriaceae bacterium
TACAGACGGTCATGAAGAGCTGGTAAAGGTGTTCGACACGGACGAGGAGTCCGAAGCAATGGTGGTGCGGGGGTTGCTGGAATCGGCTGGCATCGAGGCGATTACTCAGAATCGCGAGGCGCCGCAGGACATATTGCCGGGCGTCGGCGGCGTGGTTGTCCTGGTGCGTCCGGACCAGGCCGAAGAAGCCGTGCAGACCATCGAGGAGTACCGCGCTCATCCCACCACGGACGAAGACGAAGCCGTCAGCGAGGAACCCGCGTAGCCCTCACGCGTCGACCATCCAGCAAAAAAGTTACAGCCCCGGCGAGGTCGGTGCGATACGTCGTCACATTGGCTTCGGCGTAGCGCTCCATCACCTCCTGCCGGGGATGACCGAACGAGTTGTAGAATCCCACCGAAACCACAGCGTAACGCGGCCTGACCGCATCCAGGAACTCCGGAGTGCTCGAGGTCGCGCTGCCGTGATGGCCGACTTTCAGCAGGTCAGCCTGAAGATGCTCGCCTGCCAGCAGCTTCTCGATTCGCTTGTGCGCGTCTCCCACCAGTAGCGCCGACGTCTCACCATATTGCATTCGTAGAACCAACGATTCGTCGTCTTGCGCCGGGTCGCGCGGCTCCCATCCTGGTTGCGGATTCAAGACGCGTACGTGAACTCCGCCGAAATCGAAAGCATCGCCGGACGCGTGCGGCACTAAGCCTACTTGATAGGCTCGCGCCGTTTGCTCAACATCGACAAATCCTCGGCTGGGAGATTCGACGCCATACCAAAGTTCGCGCGGGCGAAAATTTGCGATAACGCTCTTCATACCGCCCATGTGGTCGGCGTGGGCGTGCGAGATCGCGACTGCATCCAGTCGTCGGATGCCACGAGACCAGAGATAGGGCGAAACAACTTCTTCCCCCACATCAAAGTCGGAGCGGACGTTTCCCGACATTCCGCCCGCGTCTAGTAGTAAGGTCTTGCCTTCAGGCGTAATCAGCAGCAGCGAGTCACCTTGGCCAACGTCGATGGCCGTGATCTCGAATGTTCCGGAGCGCAGTTGCGGCCTTGCAGGCAGAAACACCAAGCCGGCGGCCGCTACTGCCAGGGCGGCAACTCCCAAAGCAGCGACACCCCGGCGACGAGCCAGGAGCAGAGCGAGTCCGAGGGCTACGGTAGCGGCAATCGATACCGCCAGGCTCGGAGTTGGCACTCGCACGTCCGATACTCGGAGATGCCCGATAATGCGAATTGTTCCAGTGAGCGCGTCAAGAGCGCTCTCGGCAATGATTGCGGGTAAATACGCGAGCCAGCGCGAAATGTAAGACAGCGCAACTGCTAGAACGGCGGTTGGCAACAGTATCGACGCGACCGGCAGGACGAGAATGTTGGCCGGGAGAGCCATGGTCGTCGCGCGATGGAAATACCATGCCATCGGCAACGCCAAAGCCAGTTGAATGATGGTCGAAATAAAGAACAATTCGGCCGCGGCCAGCGAGAAGAGAGTACTTCGGACCACCAGCAGATTCGATATGGATCGGCCCAGCCAAGCTTCCAGCGTCGAGCGCAAGATCCGCAGTTCGACCCGAAATTGCGCAGCCTTCGTCGGCAGAGAGAAATCGTATTCGGGCGAGTCGATGTTGCGCACAGCGGCTTGCAACGGATAGATGGTGCGCTGAAGGATGGGAACCGCGATTCCCGCGACCGCGATGACCGAAATGAATGTGAGCTGAAAGCTGGCGTCGAAAAGGCATCGCGGGTTGACCAGCAGGATCCCAAGCGCTGCTAACCCTAAGGCGTTGAGCGCAGCGCGATTACGAAACAGCAGCCGCGTGAGCAAGTAAATGTTCAGCGTGATGGTGGCGCGCACGATGGGCGAACCAAGGTCGGCGAGGAATGCGTATCCCCAGGAAAGCAGAATCGTAAGAACAGTGGCCCAGGTCTCGCCGATGGGCAGCTTGCGCAATGTCCACAGAGCAGCAAACGCCAGGATGCCGACGTTAATTCCAGAAACGACGAGAATGTGAAATGTTCCGGTACGCTGAAACTCAGTCTTGATCTCGCGGCCGATGAAAGCTCGTCCGCCAATCAACGCCGCCTGCATCAGTGCGCCGCGCTCACCCGGCCAGAGTTGCGCGATGTGATTTAAGACGCTGCGTCTGGCCGCATTACGCCATCCACCAAAGCGGCTGCCGATAAAGCCGGGAAGCACATCGACGTTCTCGGCCCGCGTCGAACCGGTCAAACGGATGCCCTGGTCATTGAAGTACTTGACGATGTCCGTCGCGCCGGGATTGCGATAGTTGCGCGGCATCCGCAACCTGGCGGAAAAATGCAGTCTCTGCCCGTAAGCGTAAATGTGGAGTGGCGAATCTGCGCCGGCATCCCGAGCTGCTTCTTCCTCGCCCTCGCGGCTGTAAATCGACATTCGAATGCCGATCGGCTTATCGGCAACGTGATCGCCAAACTGCAGGCGGTCGGTTTCCACATCGACAGATTCCTGCTTGCCACCGTAAGGACTGTCGCGAAGCAGGCCTTCGCGAATGACATGAGCTGTGACGTCCACCCCATTCTCACCTGTGGCGAATGGCTGCAAATTCTCGCCCAGGTTAGACTGCGAGGCGTCCCGGGCTTGCAGATAGAAACCGCCGAGCGGGACCGCAGCCAGCAGCGCCAGCGCATATCCCAGCCGGGTTGACTTTCGAAGGAAAAATGCCGCGGGGAGGGCCGTCAACAGGAACGCGGCGAACCACACCCACGGTGAACGCCACAGGAAATTCGCCGTAAGAATTCCCAGCGCGAAGGCGAGGCTCAAGAGGAACATCGGCGCTGGGTCGCCACGATGTGTGGGCTGCACGTCGGGATTGACGGCGCGCTCGTTCTCGAGCGAAGCCAGCTTGCTGGTTGCGACTGCCGGCGAGGCCGCCGGGAACACAGTTCTCTCGTTCGACACAGGTACCTGCTATACCTGCCGAGAACCTTAGGGGAGAAAGTTACAGCCGGTCGAGGTCTTCCGCGCCGATGCCGACAGACCAGGGCAGCAATTCGTACTGGCCCATTCCAAAGCGCGTGTAGGGATCGTTATCGCGAACACTGTCGAGGGTCGCCTGCGCTTCGTTATCGGGAACCCGCAGCAGCAGCATGCCGCCACTCCGCGGAACCATCGGCCCGGAGGCGATCAGCAGGCCTTCCTGCTTCAATCCCTGAAGATAGGCGCGGTGGGCGTCGGTGTGCTTCTGGACATCTTCCAACGGCTTGCGGTAACGAATGATGGCGAGTGCGTACATGTCGTCTCCTCCACACACACAGCAAGTAGGCGGCGAAAGTGTGGCTTCGGTGAGGGTCATCGGGCTAACGCGCCAGGTGCAGGACAGTCTCCATGTGATACGTCTGCGGAAACATATCGACCAGGTGCGTCTGCTCGACCCGATAGCCTGATTCTAGCAGCACGCGCAGGTCGCGAGAGAGGGTTGCCGGATCACATGAGACGTACGTCACACGCGAGGCGGACATAGCGGCGAGCGCCTTAGCCGCCTTCTCTCCCAAGCCCGCGCGCGGCGGGTCGAGCACGATGAGATCGAACTTCAGCTTGGCGGCGCGTTCGGCGAAAAACGCTTCGGTGGTACAGCGCACGCACTTGACGTTGGCGCCCACGTTGTGTCGGAGGTCGGCGAAAGAGTGCGGCGAGGATTCCACGGCCGTTACCTGGTCAAAGTTGCGAGCCAGCGACTGAGTGAACAAACCCGCGCCAGCGTAAAGGTCAAGGGCAGCGCGGCCCTTGTGGTCGGCAACTACAGTCTCGACCAGTTTATCGATAAGATGACGATTGGTCTGAAAGAACGAGCCGCCACTCACGCGGAAATCCTGACCAGCCGCTTTGTAAAGAAGAAAGTCATCCCCAAAAGCATGGAAGCGATCTGCTTGTGTCGCCGTTAGCGGAGCCCGCTGGCGGCTTTCGTCTTCCACAGCCGATGTTGCGAAAACAACCACTCCAGCAAGCTGCGGCAGAGCATCGTGCAGCGCTGTCGCAAAGCGTTCACACTCTTTCGGATCGCTTTCCGGCCGAATGTAGGCTTCCAGCAGAATCTTTGAATCGTCGTGATTGCAGAAGAACTGCAAACCATGCAGCGTTTCCGGAACTACGCCTTCGCGGCCCAGCGTCCAAACCGCAGAAATCGCCTGGTTGATGAGCGGCGAACTGATAGGACATTTTTCCACTGCCAACAGCTCGTGCGAGTTATACCGGAAATATCCCAGGGCGAACTGCGGCTGATGGCGGACATGCATGCGGGTGCGATTGCGGTAATGCCAGGGCTCGGCCGCATGAACCGAGATTTCATTCTGGAGTTCAAACTTGGCGGTGCGGCGCAGAGTTTCACGCAGGATCTCGGTCTTGTAGCGTAACTGCGCAGCGTAGTCGATGTGCTGATAATGGCAGCCGCCACAACGCGCGAAGTAAGGGCACTGCGGCTCGACGCGATCCGGGGACGCAGCGATCACGCGGTCAATCTTGGCGCGCACGAACCCCGGACGAGTCTCAACCGCCGAGGCCTCGATCATCTCCCCCGGAATTACGAAGGGAGTGAACACGGTCTTGCCGCGGCCATGTTCGTCCGCCGGCAGCCGCGCCAGTCCGTCCCCGCCATAAACCAACTTCTCAATTTCGAATTGCAGAAATCCTCCCAGTGAACCTGTTACATGTAGAACAGGCTTAGCCGGGGCACGTGATACTGCTCCAGCAGCCGCTTATGAATATATTGCTTCTGTAGTTGGTCGATTTGCGGAGCACTCATCTTGCGACGATACGGCGCCAGGTCGCGGTCCGCATCGGAACGTACCTTATATATCGCCTCGTCCGGTGTTGTCGCCAGCAAAGCGGCAAAGAGTTTTTCCTCGGCCACGGTAAGCCGGCGCTCGATATCTTCCATCGAGGCTGCGTCGCCGTCCGAAATTGATTTCGCCAACCCTCGTAAATTCGCGGCCGTGTCTTGCGCCAGGGTTTGCGCTGCGTCCGGCAACTGAAGCTGTTCCAGCTGTTCAGCATTACGCGTGAGATATTCGGCTACCGATGCGCGATCGAGGCTGGTATCCCGGCTCTCTGTCGGCGCAGCGCCGACAGCGGCTTCGTTCAACTCCTCGGCTGAAGCCAGTACCTCCTGCGCACAAAACGCGAGCCCGTTCACCTTGCGAGATTTGTGCGGACGCCGCTCCCACTTCTCGAAGGTCACATCGATGCCCCGCAACACGGCTTCGAGCGGAACGCCGGCATCCTTCCATGTCTCCATCAGAGCCCAATCCAGCGGAGACAGCAGCAGCAACGTGCCGCGCCGGCGTTGGAAGTGATCTTCGATTTCGGTGAAGTAGTTGAAGTAATTGTCCACGGGTTGCGGCGCGCACTCACAATGCTTTTGGGCTTGGTGGTGGGCTACGACGTCTTGTTCACCTGAGGCGTAGCCGGCTCGCCGCTCGCGTTTGCGGATTCAGCGCGACGCCTGCCGGCCAGGTTCCGCTCATAGATAATGCGCAAGCCTTCGAGCGTAAGCAGATCGTCAATCTCGCGAATGTACTTGGAGCCGCCTCCCATCAGCGTGGCCAGTCCGCCGGTCGCAACCACGGTCACGTTGTCACCGAGCTCCGAGATCAGCCGCTCCAGAATTCCGTCAATCAATCCCAGGTATCCGTAATACAGTCCTGACTGAACGCTGTTCACGGTGTTGGTGGCCAGAACCCGCGGAGGTTTCCGCACATCGACGCGCGGCAGTCGAGCCGTGCGTGAAAATAATGCGTCGGCAGAAATGCCGATGCCCGGCGTGATCACGCCACCCAGATACTCGCCCTTCTTCGAGACGACATCGAAGGTCGTCGCCGTGCCGAAGTCCACGATGATGCAGGGGCCCCCGAATTTCTCGAAGGCGGCAACGCTGTTGACGATACGATCCGCACCCACCTCGGCCGGATTGTCGTAATGCACCGGCATGCCCGTTTTCACACCCGGCTCGATAAACAACGGCCGCGAGTGGAAGTACTGCTCGCACACCTCGCGCAGCGTCGAATCCAGCGGCGGAACGACGGAAGAAATCACAATGCCCTGAACGGAGCCGACCTCGAGTCCGTTCATTGCGAAAAGATTGCGGAACAAAACACCGTATTCATCTACGGTCTGGGTTTTCGTGGTTGAGACGCGCCAGTTCGCGATGAGCCGGGTATAGCGGGCGCCGCCGGGTTCAGCCGGCCCAGCTTCAAAGACTCCAAGCACGGTGTTGGTGTTGCCGACGTCGAGCACTAACAGCATGATTTATTTTCCATCCAGCGCGCGAACTCCGCCCGCCAGCACCGTGCGCAATCCGGTTGCTGTGCGCACCAGCAGAAAACCGCGTTCGTCCAGCCCTTCGGTGACGCCTTCGTAGCCGCCATTGTCGTCGATATGAACGTGGCGCGAGCGGGTAAACGACGAGCGCGCCTCAAAGTTGCTCACCAAATTCGAACGAGCGCTGGGCACGTCTTCGACAAACTTGCGATAGCCGCTGTCGAGCGATTTTAGCAGAGCGGCCGTCAGGGCAACGCGCGACCAAGTGCGTCCGCTTTCGATGCGAAGCGAAGTGGCGATCGGCTCCAACTCGCCGGAAAACGAGGCGTGATTCACGTTGATCCCGATGCCGATCACCACGTACCTGACTCGCGTCGGCTCTCCACTCATTTCGGTGAGAATGCCGCAAAACTTCTTGCCATCGAGCAGAACGTCGTTCGGCCAGCGCAAGTCGGGATGCAGGCCGGTCGTCTGCTCCACGGCTTCAGCCACGGCGATTCCGGCAATCAGCGACAGCAGCAGCGCGTCGGCCGGAGCGATCGCCGGGCGCAGCACGACCGAGCAGTAGATTCCAGCCGACTGCTCCGATTCCCACGAGTGTCCTCCGCGGCCGCGCCCAGCGGTCTGCTGCTCGGCAACAAAGACAGCGCCTTCCGGCTCACCGCTGGCGGCCAGCTGCATCGCGGTGACGTTGGTGGATCCAATCCGAAAGTAGTGATGGATGTTCGACCCGAACAGCGTTCCGGCGACCAGCGGACCGAGAATGTCGGGTAGAAGTAAATCGGGTACCGACTCAAGCTGGTAGCCGGTGGCCTGGTGGCCCGTGATTTGCACGCCGAGTTCGCGCAGATGCTCGATCGCCCGCCACACTTCGGAACGAGTGGTGCCAAGCTCTTCGGCGATGCGCTGGCCGCTAACCACCACGGTGGCGTTGTCGCTCAACAGGCGAACGATACGGCTGAGACGCGCGTCCGTGGAGCCGTCCAGCTGAGCGTCGATGCGAGTTGGGACAGAGCGGGCGATAGGACGATTATGCGGGAAGGTAAGCGAAATGAACATCCCGGGAGCCGACGCTCGGTTGTGCAGCGTCGCGGCTATAGGGGTCCTTCGACTCCGCATTCGCGAACCCCGGCGAATGCTGCGCTCAGGATGACATTTGGTGTTGCGGAAAAGGTGAGAGCTTAGAGCTGACGGCTGAGAGCTGAAAACTGACGGCTGAGAGCTGAAAACTGACAGCTTTCTAAACCGGCATGATACGCATGCTCAGATCGACGGCTGGAACCGAGTGTGTGAGCGCGCCGACAGAAATGAAGTTGACGCCGGTTTCCGCGTAAGCGCGCACGTTCTCCAGGGTGATTCCACCGGACGCCTCCAGAGGAACGGGCCGGGGCAAGCGGCGCACTCGTTCTACCGCCTGGCGAACCTGCTCGGGCGTCATGTTGTCCAGCAGCACCGCCTCGGCGCCGTGCTCCATCACCTGCTCGAGCTCATCCAGTGAGCGGACCTCGATCTCAACCGGTTCGGAACCGCGGCGGTTTCGTAGCGCACGCTCAAGCGCAGGCACCACGCCGCCAGCCAGTGCGATGTGATTGTTCTTGACCAGAATGCCGTCACTCAAATCCAGGCGATGATTGTGTCCTCCGCCGCAAGTCACGGCGTACTTGTCGAGCACTCGCAGTCCGGGAGCGGTTTTGCGCGTATCCAGAATGATCGCCTTGGTGCCTTCCACAGCTTCGACGAACTTACGCGTCAGCGTCGCAATGCCACTCATGCGCTGCATGATGTTCAGGATCACTCGCTCGCAAGACAGAATGACGCGCGCGTTGTGCACCACCACGGCGATCGATTGGCCCTTCCGCAAGCGGATGCCGTCGAAGATTTCGGTGTGGCTGGTGACTTCTGGATGCGAGGTCACGGTGCCGTCCAGCGCGGCAAAGACGTCGAGGATGCGATGGACGCAGCCCACGCCGGAAAGCACGCACTCCTGCTTCGCGAGGAGGGTGGCCGAAGCGCGCTGGTTGACGTCAATGCACGCGTACGAGGTGGCATCGCGCGTGGCGCGGTCTTCCTGTAACGCGTTCTCCAGAATTGCCGTGACCCTGCGGTTTGTCCAGTCCACAATTGTTCCTCGATAGGCTACTGCCTGAGCGTATCCACCTCGTCCAGCGCTGATTTGATCTTCTCGATCAGCATCTCGACTTCGGCTTTGCGTTTCTTCAAGCCTTCCACCACGTTCGCCGGCGCCTTCGACAGGAAGGCTTCGTTGTTCAGCTGCGCAGTTCCGCGCGCCAACTCGCCGCTAAGTTTTGCCAGCTCTTTGGTCAGCCGCTCACGTTCGGCAGCAACGTCAATCTTGCGCTCATAAATCACGCGCAGATCGAAACGGGACGTGCTGCGCGCTCCAGATGCTTTGGCCAGCGACTGCTCGACAAATGTTATTCCCTCCACGTGCGCCAGCCGCTTCAGAGCTCCCCGGTTGCGATCGAGCAACGCACGCACATCCGGCTCAGCGAAGATTTCGATAGGCAGCTTCAGTTTGGGCTCGACTTTCAACTCAGCGCGAATGTTGCGCACCGCGACGATTACATCCTGCAGGATCGCCATCTCGGTTTCGGCATCAGCATTGATCTGCGCAGAATCGGCCAGAGGGTAGCGTGACAGCGCGATCGACTTCGCCGGCGGGTTGCCGTCGTAAACCGCGTGCCAGAGCTCCTCGGTGATGAACGGCATGAACGGCGACAGCATCCGCAGTGCGCCTTCGAAGATGCCGATCAGATTTCCGTACGCGGTTCGCGCCTGATCGCGATCCTCGCCAAGCAGCCGCGGCTTAATCAACTCCAGATACCAGTCGCAGTACTCGCCCCAGAAGAAGTGGTAGACCACGTGCGCCGCTTCGTGAAAGCGAAACGTCTCTAGCGCATCGCCAATCTCCTGCGCGACACGATTGAAGCGGGAAAGAATCCAGCGGTCTTCCAGGGTCTCGGATTTGAAGCCTGGGACACCCTTTGGCCCACCCTCTCGCCCAACTGCGGGTGAGGAGGATGGGGCACCCGCGGAGTCGATCCCGTTCGCGGTGCCGCCTACACTGTGGGAGTTCTTGAACTCCGCCAGCGACCACAGGCCCGCTTCGGTCGCGCGATCCACGTTCATGAACAGGAAGCGTGCGGCGTTCCAGATTTTGTTGGCAAATGAGCGATAGCTTTCGGTGCGGCTTTCGCTGAAAGCAATGTCACTACCCGGAGCCACCATCGCTGCCATCGTGAAACGCACGGCGTCCGTGCCATACTTCTCGATGATCTCGATGGGATCCATGACGTTGCCCTTGGTCTTCGACATTTTCTGGCGCTCGGCATCGCGCACCAGTCCGTGAATGTGCACTTTTCGAAAAGGGACGTCGCCGTTCGGATTACCGCGCATGAAGTGGCAGTTCATCATGATCATCCGCGCCACCCAGAAGAACAGGATGTCGAAGCCGGTGATCAGCAGCGCCGTTGGATAGAACGCATCGAGATCGGGCGTCCTCTCCGGCCAACCCAATCCTGAGGACGGGAGCAGTCCCGAGGAGAACCAGGTGTCGAGCACGTCGGTGTCCTGCTCGAGCGAGCCGCCGCACTTGCACTGTTTTGGCGTTTCGCGCGCCACGATGATCTCGCCGCAGGCTTTGCAGTGCCACGCGGGAATGCGATGTCCCCACCACAGCTGGCGCGAAATGCACCAGTCATGAATGTTGCGCATCCATTCGAAGTAGGTCTTCGAGTACATCTCAGGAACGAACTTGATGTGGCCCTTCTCGACAACCTCGATGGCGCGGTCGGCCAGCGGCTGAATTTTCACGAACCACTGCGTGGACAAGCGTGGCTCAACAATGGTTTTGCAGCGATCGCATTTGCCCAGCGGAACCACGTAATCCTTGGTGCCGACCAGGAAGCCGCCGGCTTCGAGGTCTTCCAGGATCTTCGTCCGCGCCTCGAAGCGGTCCAGTCCTTTATAGGGGCCGGCGTTCTCGTTCATCTGCGCGATCTCGTTCATCACGTCGATCTGCGGCAGCTTATTACGCAGCCCGGCCTCAAAGTCATTGGGATCGTGTGAGGGCGTGACTTTGACGGCGCCGGTGCCGAATTCCGGATTGGCCAGAATGTCGTCGGTGATGATCGGTATCTCGCGATTCATCAGCGGCAGCATGACCGTCTTGCCGTGGAGATGACGATAGCGATCGTCGCCGGAGTTTACGGCGATGGCAGTGTCGCCCAGCATGGTCTCCGGACGAGTGGTGGCGACGATGATGTACTCGTTCGGCGATCCCACAACGGGGTAGCGAATCTCGTAGAGCTTACCCTGAGTCTCCTCGTGCACCACTTCGAGATCGGAAACGGCGGTGATGCAGCGCGGGCACCAGTTCACGATGTATTTGCCGCGATAGATCAGGCCTTCTTCGTGCAGGCGAACAAACGCCTCGCGCACGGCGCGCGACATGCGCTCGTCCATGGTGAAGTATTCGCGCGACCAGTCGACCGACGCGCCCAACCGCTTCATTTGCTGGAGAATCACGCCGCCGTAGTGCTGCTTCCAGTCCCAGACGCGCGCGACGAAGGCCTCGCGCCCCATGTCGCGGCGGTTCTTGCCTTCGCTCGCCAACTGGCGCTCCACCATCAACTGTGTCGCAATCCCGGCGTGATCGGTTCCCGGGAGCCACAAGGTCGGCAGGCCGAGCATGCGCTTCCAGCGCACGATGATGTCGATCTCGGTGTGCTCCAACATGTGTCCCATGTGGAGGTTGCCGGTAACATTCGGTGGCGGAAGGGTGATGGTGAAGGTCTCCTGGCCGGAACCGGCAGGAGGTGTTTCTACATGGAACAAATTTTCGCGGACCCAGTACTCGGCCCATCGTGGCTCGATGGCGCCCGGTTCATAGGCCTTGGGGAGATCGTGAGGCATTACCTTCCGTTCGATGAATGCAGATTAGCCTCGATATTACAGGTGCGGGAAAAAGCGGGTCAAACAAGCGATGGGAGCGCGCACGCCGAAGGGAGACTCTGAATGAGTGGAGACGAGATTCCTCAGCGGTTGAAAGCCGGGCTGATCCATAAGGCTTATGGACGGCCTTAAGGCCGCCCTTTTAAAAACGAACTTTGATCGGATTTTTCGTTAAGCGATCAGCTATTTTCGGTCAGTTGGCGGCAGCGCTGGCTTTTCCCGTATCATCGAGTCTCACTCGAATGCGAAACCGCAGGAACCAGTTGTGGGTTGCCGTCGCGCTCCTTGTCATTGTTGGCGGCATTGTGACCGCTGTTCTGCTTCGGAAGCGCGCGGCGCCGGATGCTGTGCGCTTGCTGCCTGAGTCGGATGCGGTCCTCTACATCAACCTGGAGCCGATTCGGCTGCTGACCGACATTGGCAAGAACCCGCCCAAGGACCGCGATCCCCAGTACGAAGACTTCGTGCAGCAGACTGGCTTCGAGTTCGAGCGCGACCTGGACAAGGCCGCCTTCGCGATTCATTACGGCGCGGGCAAGGGCAAGTCTGCCGAAACGCGCTACAGCGAGATACTGCAAGGACACTTCGACAGTAGCCGCGTGGGCGCCTACTTGCATAAGCTGGCCTCCACGGTCGAGCGCTACCAGGACTACGACATCTACGTGATCCCTGTAGAAGATCGCAAGGTGCGAGTCACGCTGCTGGGCATCGACATCGCTGCGGCGTCCAATACGGACACGCCTGACGCCATTCACGGCATGATTGACCGCTACAAGCAAGCCGCGCTGCCCTTTGCCGGGCCCTCGCTGGTAAGCGATTACTATCGCCGCGTCCCGCTGGGAAGTATTGTCTGGACCATCGCGCGGCCTCCGGCTTCAAAGGCGTCAGACGAACATAGCGAGCTGCTGCTGCCAGGCGACTGGAGCGGTCTGCTGCCGCAAGGCAGCATCGTCATCGCGTCCGCGCGACCGCTGAAAGAGGTCCACCTGCGGGCGGATGTGATCACGCATAACGAGTCGGAAGCCCAGATTTTTACCGGGCAAGTGGCAGCGTACCTGACGCTGTTTAAGTCGCTGGAGATTTCCATGGATGCCGGCGGCCCGGACCGTGATGTGAAAGCCGCATTCGACAGCCTTGAGGTCCACCAGGCCGGCAGCGAGGCTGTCCTGACGGCGACGGTGCCCTATGCCTTTTTCAAGAAAGTACTCAGCGAATCGCCAGTTGAGTTGGGCCCGGAAACACAAAAGCCGCCAAAGCAGGAAGCTCCGGCGGCTGGCGAAAATACCTCGAAAGCCAAGTAGCACCTATCCGAGATCGCGGATGCGACCCTAGGTTAGCCCGCCCCTTTGACGCTGCCTCCCATTTCGGCGAAGGTCGTCCGCAGGAACTTGTGCGGATTGACTGGGGTGTCGTGGATGCGAACTTCGTAGTGCAGATGCGGCCCAGTGCTGCGGCCTGTAAGGCCTACGTAGGCGATTACCTGGCCCTGACGCACCGTCTGGCCGTCCGAGACGGCAAAGCCCGACAAGTGACCGTAGCGGGTCGAGACACCGTTGCCGTGGTCGATCTGGAGCATGCGGCCGTAGCCGTTATAGAAGTCGGCGTAAGTCACAACGCCGTCTGCCGGAGCCAGAACTGGCTGGCCATAATGGCAGGAAATATCAACGCCGGAGTGGAAGGCGCCTTCGCCGTTGAACGGGTCAATGCGCTCGCCAAAGGCTCCCGTGATGGGGCCCATGACCGGCCACATAGTGGGAACGGTCGTAATCTTCGCCCAGTCGGAGAGCGTGGCCTCATGCGTCATTCCCATGCCCAGGCCGGCCGTGGTTGCGCCGGTCAAGGCTGAACTGCGCAGGGCATAGAGCTGGTTCATGGTGTAGGTAACTTCTTCCGGCTTGACGGTGCCGCCTTCGACCGCGTTTAGCAGCTTCCGATTCGGCTTAAGACCGTAGATCACCGAGACTTCGTTGGCGATCGAGCCCAGCGAGGCGACCTGGATGTCTTTTTCGCGGTTTACCTGCTCCAGTTGCGCGTAACGCGTCTGGAGGGCTGTCTTCTCAGAGCGTAACTGATTGAAGCTGGCGACCTTCCACAACATGCGGGTGTAGGAGCCCGCCATGCCGGTAATGGTAAACATGCCGATCAGGGCACCGGCGAGGAAGACGTATAGGTAATGAATAGGGATGGGGATTTTTCGTAGCTGGCCTTCCGCATCGCGGGCTACGAAGAGAATATAAAATCGTTTTCGCAAACCAATAACCCTCAGTTAAAAATGGTTCCGGGGAGCGACTGCGACTACTAGTAATATCCGGAACGGTAAGCCCTGCTGGTCCGAACAACAATTCGGGTCCTGAACAGCCGTGGGTTGACGGCCGATTCCTCCAGCAAGAAGTTCATCCTGCTGGCGCTTGGCTGGTAATTAAGATGACATCAAACCGTAACAGAGCGGCTGATGCGTGTCAATAAATCTGGGACGTAGTCCTACCACTAATGTATTGTAAATAAAGTTGATAACACACAACAAGCGGCGATAACGAGGTGGTAAACGCCGCGGGTTCGCAGCCGTTTGAGGGCGGTCGTGGTGGCCGCACTGATTGGAGACATTCGGTGCCCTTGAAGGAAAAGCTTCTCATCCAGAGCATTCGCAGGGCGACTCAGCGGCGCAGCGACCGGCCGGGAGCCGGCATTGGCGACGACTGCGCGGTGGTGCGGCTGCCTCGCGGCCATGAGGCTTTGGTCACAACCGACTTCAGCCTGGAGAATGTTCATTTCCGGCGATCATGGCACCCGCCAGACACCGTCGGGCACCGCTCCCTGACTCGGGGACTCAGCGATATCGCCGCCATGGGTGGCATACCGCAGGCGGCTTTCCTCTCTTTAGCGCTTCCCCCCGATCTTCCACAGCGCTGGGTCGACCAGTTCCTGGCGGGATTGCTGAAGCTGGCGGCCCGGCACTCCGTTTCGTTAGCCGGAGGCGACACTGCCCAGTCGCCGGACGGCGTCCTGGCGGACATCGTGGTGCTGGGCTCCGTCCCCACGGGAAAGGCCGTTTTGCGCTCCGGTGCGCGGCCTGGTGATTTGCTGTACGTGACGGGTACGCTCGGCTCGGCCGTACGGGATCTGAGCCTGCTCCGCGACGGGAAGAAGCTGCGCCCCAAGACGAATCTTAAACATTTCTACCCTGAGCCACGCCTGGCGGTCGGCCAGTATCTGCGCGAGAAGAAGTTGGTGTCCGCGATGATCGACGTCAGCGACGGGCTCTCCACCGACCTGGGACATATCTGCGAAGAAAGTAAAACCGGTGTGGTGGTCTACGCTGAAGCTCTGCCGGTTGTCGGCGGAAAGGACGCACTCAAGAACGCCCTGCATGGCGGCGATGAGTACGAGCTGCTCTTTACCGCACGGCCAGGCAAGCAAATTCCGACAGCGATTGCAGGAGTGCCGGTGACCCGCATCGGCGAAATCCTGGCTGGCGATCAAATGCGACTTGCTACTGCGGATGGCAAGACCTCGGTTCTTGAACCGGCAGGATGGGAACACTTCGGCTGATTTCGCCAGAGTCTGTCGCGCAAACGTTCGGCAAGTACTGTCGTCACAAAGTTGGGTGATGTCGGAAAAGCGATAGTCTGCTCAATCGTCCCTTTCCGCTGTTTATAATCACGCGCATGAATCTGGAACAGAAATTGGCGGAGTTGAAGCGGCGGGATTCGCTGGCCGAAGCCGGCGGCGGCGAAGAACGGCGGGCGCGCGAGCACAAGCAGGGCAAGATGTCGGCGCGCGAGCGCATCGAATTCCTGCTTGACGAGGGCACCTTCGAAGAGACCGACAAGCTGGTCACCCATCGCTGCAACGATTTCGGGATGGACGAGCAGAAGTACTACGGTGACGGCTTTCTGACCGGCTACGGCCGCATTGAAGGCCGACTGGTGTTCGTCTTCGCGCAGGACTTCACCGTCTTCGGCGGGTCGCTGTCGGAAACCAACGCTGCCAAGATCGTGAAGATCATGGACATGGCGATGAAGGTGGGCGCTCCCGTGATCGGGCTCAACGACTCCGGCGGCGCACGCATTCAGGAAGGCGTAATGTCGCTGGCCGGCTACGCCGATATCTTTCTGCGCAACGTGCTGGCCTCAGGCGTAGTGCCGCAGATTTCCGCCATCATGGGCCCGTGCGCCGGCGGCGCCGTATACTCGCCCGCCATGACCGACTTCATCATGATGGTGAACGGTACGTCGTATATGTTCATCACCGGCCCCGACGTCATCAAGTCGGTGACCCACGAAGAGGTCACCAAGGACGAGTTGGGTGGCGCCCTGACGCACAACGAGAAGTCGGGCGTGGCGCACTTCATGGCACACGATGACGCCGAGTGCCTCAGCATGGTGCGCGAGCTGCTCAGCTTCGTGCCGTCCAATAATCTGGAGGATCCGCCGCGCAAGCCGTGCACCGATCCTATCGATCGCGTCGATGAGCGGCTGGACACGATCGTTCCCACCGAATCGAACCAGCCATACGACATCAAAGACGTCATCAACACCGTGGTGGACGATTCGTACTTCTTCGAGGTGCAAGAGCATTACGCCAAGAACATCGTCGTCGGATTCGCGCGGTTGAACGGCAAGCCGGTGGGCATCGTCGCCAACCAACCGGCGTTCCTCGCCGGCGTGTTGGACATTAGTGCCAGCATCAAGGGCGCCCGCTTTGTGCGCTTCTGCGACTGCTTCAACATTCCGCTGATCACCTTCGAGGATGTTCCCGGATTTCTGCCGGGCACGCAGCAGGAATACGGCGGCATCATCACGCACGGCGCCAAGCTGCTGTATGCGTTCTCGGAAGCCACGGTGCCGAAGATTACCGTGATCACGCGCAAGGCCTACGGCGGCGCCTACTGCGTTATGGCGTCCAAGCACATTCGTACCGACGTCAACTATGCGTGGCCGACGGCGGAGATCGCTGTGATGGGTCCGGAAGGCGCGGTCAATATCGTGTACAAGCGCGAGCTGGAGAAGTCGCAGAACCCGAACGGCGACCGGGCAGCGAAGATCGAAGAATTCCGCGAACGCTTTGCCAATCCTTATGTTGCCGCCGAGCGCGGCTACCTGGATGCAGTGATTCGTCCGCGGGACACTCGCCGCAAGCTGATTCAGGCGCTCGATATGCTGGAGAACAAACGCGACAAGAATCCGCCGAAAAAGCACGGAAATATACCGTTGTAGAAGCTATCAGCTATCAGCCGTCAGCCGTCAGCTAAAACCCTTCATTCACAGCTCGGCTACCGCCGAATTATGGGACATCATTCATGGTCAGTGAGTTTCCAAGGGCGGGTACTCCGCTGTCTTTCCTGAGATCCGACACGAAGTGGAAGTGCACTAGCTGAAAGCTGACGGCTGAGAGCTGACAGCTGAGAGCTGACAGCTGCAAAAAAGAATCCCGAGGTTGTGTTGAGCTGTTATTTTCGACTAGTGCTCGCCTGGATCCTCACTTCGCTCTGACTCCGCATGCTTACGCATGCGGCTCATGATCTAAGTTCGGATTACGCTAACCACTCGCCGGAATAACCGTTCAACGCCTCGGGATTCCGTCTTGCCTCTGACGCGTTTCCTGCCTTCCTGTATCGTCTGCTAGCGACCGTTGCGGTCGTTCTGCGCTGCGCCGTGGGCGCTGCAGCAGCGATCTCGCATCAGCCACCGGATTGCCCGGTATCTCCTACGCTAGCGCGCAGGTTCTGCCTGCAGCCGATCCTGAAAAGCCTTGGAAACTTGTCAAAGAACGAGTGTGTTTTTACTCCGTTCCCGACCGAAGTCAACAAAATTATCGCAACTCTATCTTGATTGTTTTCAGTCGAGTGCAGCTCATCCACAGGCGGCTGCCTGAATTTTGTGCAATCGTTTCGGACCAGTTTTGGGGAAGCTGCTTTTACACTTGATAGTCGCGGCTCTACGCAAGTGTCTACTTTTTGCTTCTCCGATCCCGAATTGCTTCCTAATGTGAAAATCTGGCAAGAACCCTGTCTGGCGCGGGATTCGGGCGATCACGATTTTTTTGCGCCAGCGCATTTGCTACCATCCAACTCATGCCGCTGCTCCAGGCGAATCATCTGGTCAAGACCTTTAACACCGGGCAATCCGCCTTCGGCGCGAGAAGCTCGGGCCAGGTGCGTGCCGTCAATGACGTTTCGCTTTCGATCGAGCCCGGAGAGACCCTTGGCCTGGTGGGCGAGTCTGGTTCGGGCAAGAGCACCCTGGGCCGCATGCTTTTGCGGCTGGTAGAAGCCGACTCCGGCGAAGTGCTGTTCGATGGGCATGACGTGTTGCGCGCCAGCGGCTCCGATCTGCGGCAGCTGCGGCGGGACATGCAAATCATCTTTCAAGATCCATTTGGATCGCTCGATCCCCGCATGAAGGTCGAGCAGATTGTCTGCGAGCCCATGGCAATTCACGGCGGAGGCGCGGCCCGCGACCGGCGGCAACGCGCCAGCGAGGCGATGCGCGCAGTCGGGTTGGATGCGTCAGCCCTGCAGCGCTATCCGCACGAGTTCAGCGGCGGACAACGGCAACGCATCGGCATTGCTCGGGCCCTGATGTTGCGGCCACGATTTATTGTTGCGGATGAGCCTGTCTCGGCGCTCGACGTCAGTGTTGGAGCCCAGATCGTGAACCTGCTGAAGCAGCTGCAACGGGAGTTTCAGCTGACCTACCTGTTCATCTCGCATTCCATGCCAATCGTCCGCTACCTGGCGGATCGGATCGCTGTCATGCAACATGGCGAACTGGTGGAGATGGGAACGACGGAGCAAATCACCACCGCACCGAATCATGCGTACACGAAGACCCTGCTGGCTGCGACTCCGGAGATTGCCGTTAGCACACAGTAAGGGCGAGTTGCTGCGCAGGCTCCGGATCGAGCTCGCGAAATGCTGCACCCTCCAGCCGCAGCAAAAACGCCTTCACCGGCAGCCCGCCTCCGTAGCCGCCAAGGTGCTGGCCGCCCGCCAGCACGCGGTGACATGGAACGATGATCGCGATGGGATTGTAGTGGTTTGCCTGCCCGACAGCGCGAGGACCTTTGGGGTTGCCGACCGCGCAGGCAATCTCGCCATACGATCGCGTCTTTCCGTACGGAATTTGCAACAGTTGCTGCCAGCAGCGCTTACGGAACTCAGTACCTCGCAGATCAAGCTTGAGATCGAAATCGCGGCGCTTGCCCACGAAGTACTCCTCCAGTTGACGGCGAACGTGCTCCGTACGTTCCGGTGATTCTTCCCACTGGATCGGCTGGCGATTGATTGATTCCGGCAGCCCGCGATCGAACTCCAGGATCACAAGAGCAGATTCCGACACCCCAAGCAGAAGCGGGCCCGCCGGCGACGACATTCGCGAATAGTAAAGCGTTTCCATGACTGTTATTGGCGTAGGCTACCACAGGCGCGGCGCTGCGGCGCCGCCTCCTGAAGGACCGCGTCCGTTTTCGTCCACGAAAAAACCCCTCGCACTTGCGAGGGGTCGGAGGAGAGTTGGGTTTGCGATTAAGGATTCAGGTTGTTCATCGCTGCGGTTGCGACGAATAGGAGTTGGAAGGAGCCGAATTCATCGTACCGGTTTGACGATTCGGAGCAGACTGGTTCTGGGTTGAGGAAGTTGAGTAGCTGTTGTTCTGCTGGGCCATGGAGGAACCCATTTCGCCGCTGGCCTGAGCCGACGCGAGTTGATCAACATTGTTCTTCAGTAAACTGATTTCCACGCGGTTTCCGTGCGTACTGGCCTTGGAACCATCATCCGACGCCGGCAACTTGGCGTTGCCCATACCCATCACGAAAACGCGGTAGACGGGAATGTCATTCTTAGTCACGAGATAGCGCACGACCGAGTTCGCCATGGCCTGCGAGCTCTGCACGCCGGACTGTCCAGCGCCCGTCGAAAAGCCCTGCACCTCGATGATGTAGCCCTTCTGATCTTTCAAATTGGCAGTCATGTCATCGAGAGCCTGCTTCGCTTTGGGACTGAGGACTGTCTGGCCTGAACGGAAACGTATCTCGGTTTGGGTTGCCGGCTGATACTGGTCGATGTTTCCGACCACTTGTTCAACCGTGTTCAGATGATTGCTCGCCTGCAAAGCTGTCTGGTTGGCTTGCTGCGCCTTGTTGCCTGCGTCGATGGCGTGCTGGTCAGCCTGCGTAGCCTTGGCATCGGCCTGGCGGATACCTTCCTGGGCGCGCGCGTCAACGTCCTTGATCTGCTTGGCATTGGCTGCGGTCAGATCGTCGAGCTCATTCACTCGGTTGCGGATCGGGCTGAGCTGGCGCTGGACATACTTCTTGCGGGCGAAGGGATTGACCTTTCCCCAGAAGCCTTCGCGAGTTTCCGGCTGCAATGGCTGGCGTGCCGACATGTTGTCATCCGACGCGGCCGAGGGCGCCGAATTCGAATCCTGGGTCGTGGTTGTGGCCGGTTGCGACGTGCTCTGAGACGTAGCGGCTGGCTGGCTGCTGCTCTCTGACGTCGACTGTTGCGCCATGGCCGGCAGCATCAACGTTGCGGCCAAGGGCACCGACAATAGCATTGAGATCTTCATTTACTGATTCCTCCAAAGGGTCGGCAGGTTGTGCCTCAAATGATCTCGTCCATCATGACTCGCGGCGAGATCGGTTGCATTGCGAATGCCGCGCATGTGCAACCCTGATCTAATTACAAGTTGGGTGCCAAACTTCGGCCGCAAAAACTTGAGCTAACCGGTTTGTTTTCAACGCAGCATCTCAGCTCCGAATTCAGCTGCCGAGTAGGAAGGGCCCAGTGACGGTAATTGTTACAGGAAGTGAACTTGGGTGGGGAGGTCTTAGACTGTTTGTGCCGTATCAACTTGGGTTCGAGCGGTGATCGACTCTCTTTGCAGCACTTCGTCGAGGGCTCTCTCGGCTGCCCTTTTTGCTTCAGTCAACGGGAGCGGTGGTATTACCGTCATGTGACGCAACATTTCGGCAAGTTGAAAGTAGCAGCGTCGGCTGGAATGTAAGAACTCAAGAGGGTATTCAGGCTTGCGTGCGCGCGCCGCTTCCGGATCCGCGTCCAGCAGGTACGCCACCTCAGGCTTCGGCACGAATTTGTCGACAAAGCGCACGAAGCTTTTGGTGAGCCGATTGAGAAGCGGCAGGTTCGCCAGCTCGTCATAAATGTAGCGATCCATGATGATAACGTCCGCGCCTGATCGACGCGCTTGATTGACGACGATTACGAGCTGCAGGGCATCGAGAAGATACAATCCGTGACGCGCCAGGCTGAGATACCACTTGCGCACATTCTTGTCCTGTCGGTTGACCGGCCGGCCGGGCGCGCCGATCCCGCGTTCGCTGCCGTAGACCTTGTGCACGAAGTCTTCACGGTAGCGGCTCAACACAACCACATCATCCCAGAACGCCAACAACTTGGTGGAAAGACCCCGTTCGCGCAGGAACTGCTGGAGATTTGAGATCTGCGTGCTTTTGCCCGCACCATCCAAACCCGAAAATGAAACCAAGACTGGCCGACCTGAGAACGACGAGGACATGTTCAATAACTCTGTTCCGACACACGACTGCGCTAAGTCACGAACGGCGCATCTTGCGAAGCGCTGTTCCTATTTCGACGTAGAGGGCTTACCCGACGTGCCTTTAGACAATCCGTACACCGTGCCCGCCGCGATACCGGCGGCGGCAATCAATCCAACTTTGATAAGCAGCGACCGGCGCTGGCTCTGTTTGGCGGGCGCGATTGCCTCGCCTGCGGGACGAGATGCCGCGCCACCTACCGTCGGCACTCCCTCAGCGGTTGCTGCACCCAGCGGTTGCTGCATCTGTTGCTCCAGTTTGGGCTGAGGGGCCGGTGTCGCGGGAACCGGCTCGTTGGAACTCTCCGGAACAGGCGGAGCAGGGACTTGATTGTCCGGCTGATTCTGACTGGGCACAGGTTGCAACGGTCCCTGCGACGGATCAATGGTCGTGCCGTTCTGCGGACTCTGCTGGTTCTGCGGAGCTGTACCACTTTGCTGCGGTAACGCCTGGGCATATTCCGGTAATCCACACAGAGCCAAGCCCACAATTACGATCATCATGCTTGCGAATTGTTGTGTATGAGCTTTCATACAGCAGCTCTCCTGAGAAAAAATTTTTGAACGTGGCCCAATTACTTCGAATTGCTCAATGCTTTTCTGGCTGCGACCGGCGTCAACTGGCCCGACAGATCGACGGCCTCTCCCGGAGTTTTAATAAGCCGCTCCACGTCGGCGTCGCGGTCGTAAAAGAGATTGCGCGCCCGGTTCCTGGCATATCGCCAAAGATTAGGAACATTGGTCTGGTACCAGCACGACTGCGACATGCAGGGCGAAAAGCCGCAGAAAATCCGGAAACGGTTTTGTAGCACTTCCGGCGAAGCCAACAGGGCTGCGGTCAAGCGATGATTGCCTTCCAGAACCGTTACCGGCTTCTCGTCGTCTACACCGATGAGCAGCACCGCACTGTCGTCTTCATGTGTCCGCAAGTAGTAGCTCAAAGCCTGGATCTTGGAGATGAAATCACGAGTGCGACCTCGAAACGGCTTGGTCTTGATGCGCCGCGTGATGTCCTTGAGAAGGAAGCTTCCATTCGCCATTCTCCGCCACTGCGCCCGGGGGAATACGCTGACTCTCTCGAGGTCCGCCGATTCAATCTGCACCTCCCACCATTGGGTATCGGAGGGCAATTCTCTCCACATGTGGCCACGGCGGCGAAACAGCAAGGCGCGACGCAGCGCATTGCCCGCCTCATCGGTGATCTGCGCACTGAGAACGAGCTGCTCAAACTGCTCGCGGTCCTCGTGGAACTCTTCCTGATAGAACTCATTCTTCAGGAATTCGGCTATGACCTCAGCCTCAGTAACGCGCCGTAGCCTCTTCATGTAGTCTCCCGCGCACAGTCACCCAGCCCTTAATGAAGGGATAAGCGACTGCAATCAACAACACAATCCTGAGAACCTGCTGGACAACGATTACCTCCAACAGCGTTGAATGAAATGCCGAAATGCCCAGCACGATTAAGCCGCTAACTACCAGCTGCAACCATCCGGTATTGGCGATGCGCCGGGACATCTCATAAGTGATCAGGACCACCGCGAGCGCATAGACGCCGCTCGCTGCCGCGTTCATGGTCAACAGCAAGTTCAAGCCGCCCACCGCGCTGCGGAAATGCGCTCCGAATAGTGACTGGAAAACCAGAGTCGGAAACGTGGCGAGAATCAGCACGAACACCACAGACATCGCCGTAACCATCAACAACGGAAATGCCAGCAGTGAGGTCGTAGATTTCTCAGCTTTGCTTTCCGCCGATACCGGGAACATCGCACTCACAATCGACCAGGCGCCAAAGTAGAGCAGCCGTCCAACCAGTGCGATGGCGGCATACAGCCCGGCCTCACTCGGCGGGAAGAAATGTTTCACCATCAGGATGTCAATATTGCTGATCACGACTTGGCCGACGAAGAAAACGATCGCTTGTCGTGCTTCTCCCACCGGAGCTTCATGGTCCGGCAAAGCGCGCGGTCCGCGCAGTTCCTTGGCGGCATCAGGCAAGCTGTAGGCGACGATCACTGAGACAGAAATTGCCGCCACCGCACCGAGAACGCCGAAGCCCATCTCGATGAGCACGATGGCGCCCGTGAATTTGACGATGGCTTCAGCGGCCATGTTCCAGCTGAGCCCGCGAAAGCGGCAGGTACCTTGCAGCCCTCCCCGTTTCACTCCCAGCGGAACATAGATCGTCAACCCGACGGCGAGCAGAATGATGATCCAGGGTGAAGATAGCCGCAGATACTTCGTGAGCACCGAATTGC
>CAWCMU010000010.1:0-366343 GCA_963796695.1 uncultured Acidobacteriaceae bacterium
AAAATGGCGTCGTATAATCGGTTATGGCGACACTGCGCCAACACATCGCGACGAACGTGCTTACGGTTACGCGTTTTCGCGATCTCTTGCGCAAAGTCCGCGCTTACCGCCCCGCCGACGATCTTACCTTAATCAAGAAAGCCTACGAGTTTTCGCTGGAGCATCATAAAGGCCAGGCCCGCGAATCGGGCGAGCCCTACCTGGTGCATCCGCTGCAAGTCGCTACTCTGCTGGCCGACATGCGGCTGGACACCACCGCCATCGCCGCCGGTCTGTTGCATGACGCGGTGGAAGACACCACGGTCACCATCGACGAGATCAAGACCGAGTTCGGCGAGCAGGTCGCTCACATCGTCGAAGGCGTCACCAAGATCAGCAAGATCGACTTCGCCTCGTCTGAAGAAGCCCAGGCGGAGAACGTTCGCAAAATGGTGCTGGCCATGATGGATGACATCCGCGTGGTGCTCATCAAGTTGGCCGACCGGCTCCACAACATGCGGACGTTGCAGTTCCTCTCTCCGGAACGCCAGCAAAAAATCGCGCGCGAGACTCTCGACATTTACGCGCCCATCGCGCATCGCCTGGGGATGGGCAAGATTCGCGGCGAACTCGAAGATCTCGCCTTCCAGTACGTTGATCCCATCTCCTACAACCAGGTCAAAGATGCCATTGAATCTCGCCGCAAGGAAGGCGAGGCGTTTCTTGCCGAGGTGCAAGGCATCATCGAGCAGAAGTTGCGCGAGAACAAGATTCAGGCGCGAGTTGAGGCGCGCATCAAGCGGTTCTACAGCATCTGGCAAAAACTGCAGCGGCAAAAGATCTCCGTCGATCAGATTTACGACATGCTGGCGTTGCGCATCATCACGCAGTCGGAGACCGATTGCTACGCTGTGCTCGGCATCATCCACAATCAATGGCGTCCAGTGCCGGGACGGATCAAGGACTTCATCGCCATTCCTCGCAACAATTTCTATAAGTCGCTGCACACCACCGTCATCTCCGAAAAAGGTCACGCTTTCGAAGTGCAGATTCGCACTGAAGAGATGCACAAGATGGCCGAGGAAGGCATTGCCGCGCACTGGAAATACAAAGACGGCCCGGTGTCCGCGCGCGATGAGCAGCGACTGGCCTGGCTGCGTCAAGTAGTTGAATGGCAGCGCGACATCAAGAACTCGAACGAATTTCTGGCGACCTTGAAGATCGATCTCTATCCCGAAGAGGTTTATACCTTCACGCCCAAGGGCAAGATCGTGATTCTTCCGCGCGACGCCACGCCGGTGGACTTCGCATACACCGTGCACACCGAGGTGGGCAATACCTGCATTGGCGCCAAGGTGAATGGGCGCATCGTGGCCCTGCGTTATAAGCTGCGTTCCGGCGATATCGTCGAGATTCTGACCCAGCCCGGTCATCATCCCAGCCGCGACTGGCTGCAGTTCACCAAGTCGCCGCGCGCCCGGCAGAAAATCAAGCACTGGCTCAATGTTCATCAGCGCGAGCGCGCCATCGAAATCGGACGCAAGCTCATCGAGAAGGAAGCGCGCAAGTACCGCATCGCCATGAAGACCCTAAGCGATACCGAACTGATGCGCGTCTCTAACGAGAACGGCCTGGCCAAGCCGGATGATCTGCTGGCGGCCATCGGCTACGGAAAGTTTTCCGCACGCAGCATTCTGGCGCGCGTCGTGCCTCCGGACGAGGCGCAGTCCTTCTCAGGGCATCCCGCCCCTCCCACGGAGCAAGGCGATGGCAACGGCTTCACCAGTGTGGTGCGGCGCGTCTTCGGCGGAGACAGTACTGCCATCAAGGTCAAAGGCCATGACGAGCTCATGGTCTACCGTGCGCGATGTTGCAACCCGATTCGGGGAGAAGAGATCGTCGGCTACGTCACCCGCGGCAAAGGCGTGGCCGTGCATTCCAGGTCCTGCACCAACGTCGTGAACCTCATGTTCGAACCAGAGCGGAGCATCGCAGTGGAATGGGGCAAGGATGCGCCGTCGCCCAATATTCAAGCCGGTTATCCGGTCAAGCTCACGGTGTCGTGTGACAACCGGCCAGGCATGCTCAAGCAGATCGCCACTGTCATCAGCGACGCAAACACGAACATCCGCAACATCGAGGCGAAGACCGCGGAAGATCAGGCTACAGTAGAGATCGTTGCCGACATCGCCGACCTGAAACATCTGGAGCGCATCGTGACTGGCGTGCGCAAGATTCCCGGGGTGCGGGAAGTGCAGCGCATGCAAAAGCTCTAGAAGCAGTTGTCAGTTGTCGGTTGGCAGTTGTCGGAAAATTCAGCTAGAACGATCCGCTAGTTCTTCTTCGAATGAGATGCCGCCTCGCGCGTCCACACCAAGTCCCAGCTCTCGCGGCGGTCGACAAATCCTGTGATCTTGCCCTTGGGGTCGCGTTGGAAGATTTTGCGGATGCGCGTCTGGCCTGGCACGAACAGCACATCGCGGACCTCGACGTTCAACGGCTTCGGGGAGCTGCCCTGCCGTCCTCCTACTAAACGCTGGCCGTCAAACTTGATCACGTACATGAGATCGGGCGCAGCCGAGTAGGTTCCGACATATTGCTCCAACTCCTTTGCGGGAAGGGTAATCGTCGGAGGATCCTTAGGCACGGCATAGACGTGAATCAGGTGAAGCTTCCACTCACCGTCTTCCTTCTGCCAGGCCTCGGTGGTGAGGTATTGCGCAGACAGTTGCTGCCCGTGGTAGTTCTCCTGCTCATCGTCCTTGTGAATGACGATGGCCATGTCGCCCGAAACCTGCGCCGAAAAGTAGCTGATCTTCAACGTGCCGGAAGCACCGGGCGGCAGCGGTTCGAGCTGCTTGAGAAGATCGGAGCGGTTAAAGATGACGCCATTCTCGTCCACGCAGACGGCATCGCTGGCGAGGACTGCGTCCCACACTTTACGATCGCCGGGGGCGGTCGCATCGAGCATCGCCTGGTCTTTGGCGCGCAACAACGCGGCCGTGTCGTTCGAAGGTTTGTCAGGAGTTTGCAGCGCGAAGGCGAGAAGCAGAGAGAGGAAAATCATCCCCTCATTGTACGGGCGCAACCTTCTGGGCCATGGCCCACTTCAACTCAGAAATCCCGTCACCCGTCACAGCGGAAACCGGAAAGAGTTCGAGCTTCTTGCGCTTGCAGTAGCGCTTCAGCTTGGCGAGCTTTTCCGGGTTGACGGCATCAATCTTGGAGGCTACGACAATGACCGGCTTCGACTCCAGCCCAGCGCCGAAGTTTGCCAGCTCGCGCGTGATCACCTCATAGTCCTGCACCGGATCAGGCCGGCCGCTTGAGTCCGATACGTCGACTAAGTGCGCCAGAACGCGCGTGCGTTCGATGTGGCGCAGAAACTGTGTGCCCAAGCCCGCACCTTCGCTGGCGCCTTCGATCAGTCCGGGGATATCCGCAACCACGAAGCTGACATCATTCGGCGGATCGCCGGCCACCACCACGCCAAGATTCGGCTGAAGAGTCGTAAAGGGATAATCGGCAATCTTCGGCTTCGCGGCCGAAATGCGCGAGATCAGCGTGCTCTTCCCGGCGTTGGGATAGCCCACCAGCCCGACGTCGGCCAGCAGCTTCAGTTCCAGGCGCAGCTCGCGTTCCTCACCCGGCCGCCCTTCTTCGTGCTCTCGCGGGGCCTGATGGACCGAGGTCGCAAAGCGCGCATTACCTCGTCCGCCGCGTCCGCCGCGGGCAACTACCACACGCTCGTCGGCATGCGAGAAATCGTGTACCAGCTCGCCGGTCAGCTCGTCATAGACGATCGTGCCCACCGGAACTTTCAGGATGACGTTCTCGCCCTCCCGGCCAGTCTTGTTGGAGCCTTCGCCGTGACGGCCGCGCTCGGCCTTGTATTCGGGATTGAAGCGGAAGTGAACCAGAGTATTGTGACGCTCGCTGGATTCCATGACGACGTCGCCACCATGACCGCCGTCGCCGCCGGACGGGCCTCCACGAGGCACGAACTTCTCGCGCCGAAAGGCCATGCAGCCATTGCCACCGTCGCCGGCTTTCACTCGAATTTTTGCTTCATCAACGAACATTGGGGAAGCGGCCGTTAGCACTTAGCCGTTTAGCATTTAGCTTTTAGCAAGACTCATCAAGTTGCTCTGAAAGGGGCGGCCTTTCAGGCCGTCCGTGTGTAAACCCAAATTAATTCGGCTTCAGCCACCGAGGAAACCTCGTTTTCACCTGTTCAGAGTTTTCGTCGGTCTCAGGGAACTCTGTTTTAATCCGGAAATTCTGATCCGTGGCTGAGCCCCTCATCTATTTAAGCAGCTGGGACACGGCGCTAAAGCACCGCTCTCCCTGTGATCCGCTGTTAAGATCCGGACCTTCCTAAAGTTCCTGTATTCGCGACAGCATGTAACCAGCGAAAGCCGAGTCCCGCAACCCGGGACAAAAGATCTTAGCCCAGCGCTTCAGCGCTGGTAAGCTGTTTTTTTAGGATACGAATCCCCCGGGAGACGACACATGCACTCGGCTGAAGCCAATAAGAAGGGCCTCCAGTACCTGAGAGCTGACGGCCGGTAGCTCATTCAACAACAAAGGCCTCGCCGCGACGAGGCCTCACACGGAAATCTTGAGCACCACAATAACGTCCTACGGAAGTTCGGGGATCCACATCTGGCACGCAGCCAGTCACGTGTCGGGTTAAGCCGAGGTGCCAGGAACATTCCCCTCAGCGCCTAAAGCCTTTAAGATTCCGCGGTCTTAACGGCACGGCTGAAGCCGTGCCCCTTCAAAGCCATCACCCGTTCAGAGTTTCCCTAATTGCCAAATGCTAATTGCCAAGTGCTAAGTGCTAATAGCTAAACGCTAATTGCTAACGGCTTCCTGCGGCACGATCGACACGAACTTGCCCAGCTGTCC
Source organism: uncultured Acidobacteriaceae bacterium (assembly GCA_963796695.1). Taxonomy (GTDB): domain Bacteria; phylum Acidobacteriota; class Terriglobia; order Terriglobales; family Acidobacteriaceae; genus Bog-257. The sequence continues at coordinate 4,891 of CAWCMU010000010.1, forward strand.
GCGGTCTTTGAACTCGACCAGGCCGGTGACCTTGGCGAAGAGCGTATCGTCTTTGCCGCGGCCGACGTTGAGGCCCGGCTTGATGCGCGTGCCACGCTGCCGCACGATGATGGACCCACCGGAAACCAGCTGGCCGCCGAACGATTTCACGCCCAGCCGCTGCGCGTTTGAGTCGCGGCCGTTCCGGGAACTACCTAAACCTTTTTTATGTGCCATGACAATTTCCTTAACTATTCGAACCGCAGTCGCTCACGCGACGAACTTGCAGGGGCTGAAGCCCGATTCAATTTACGCACTATCGGCACAGACTGAAGCGTGCCCTGAATCAGCCCGCCATGGAGCCGTCTCCTACAACGACTGCTGATCGCCGACTTGCAAATCGAGCCGCGGAAGACCAATCGCGAAGGAGCGGCGCGCGCCGAAGCTCAGCAATACGGAGTCGAAGCGTTTTACCGCTGAGACCATGACCAGGATGAATTGATGGAGCAGCATCCGTCGCTTAAGCCTTCAGGTCCTGCCCGTCCACGTTAATACCGGTAATCTTCACGGCCGTGTAGGGCTGGCGATGTCCATTCAGCTTCTTGTACTGCTTCTTGCGTTTGTAGTGGAAAACCAGAATTTTATCTGCGCGGCCCTGCTCCACCACCTGTGCGGTGACAAAAGCCTTGGACGGCTTGCCCAGTTCGCCTTCGGAGCCGCTAACAGCCAGCACCTCGTCAAACTGCACGTTTTCACCGCCGGCCTGCGACAGCTTCTCGATTTGGATTACGTCCCCGGGTGCGACGCGATACTGCTTTCCCCCGGCGCGGATTACCGCGTACATGGCAATGCCTCCAAAGACTTAGTCGCGCACCTGCGGCGCGGAACTGCTCTAACCTATTTGTGCGCTTGCACTTTCCCCAGCCGGAGAGGAAATCATCTCAGTGCCGGGTGGGCCCGGCAATCCCCGGCTATGGGGCGTCCCTGACGGGACCTGGTAGTACAGGCAAACCATAGAAGTGTAGCGTGTTTCGGAGCTTCAGGTCAACCACCAGCTAGAGTTACGTCGCGAAGTCCCCAGTTGCGAGAAATTGAGGGCAATGCTTTGCGTGGAGATTTACGAAGGTGTAGGGGTCCTTCGACTGCGTTCGCCTACGGCTCACTACGCTCAGGATGACAGGTTGATATTTATGATCTGCGGCTCACTACGCTTGAGATGACAGGCTGATTTTATGATCTGCACTCACTACGCTTAAGATGACAGGCGATTTACGCTGCGCTCGCTCACGATGACAAACAGCGTCTAAGGTCACCGTTGTGTTCACCTGACAGCTCTTCTTGCAATGGAAACGTGACGGCACAAAATACAAAAGGGCGCGGCATGCGCGCCCTCTGCGTAATTCCAAAGTTCCGCTCTTTAGTCTTCCCAGCACCTGGTCTGCCGCTCCACATACTTCTGAAGCTTGCCCCGCTTCTCCAGCGACATAAGGTCGTCAAGGATTGGATACTTCGCGGTTGGATCGACTCGCTGTATCGCGCGATACGCGCGTAACGTGCCTGCCAGTCCCGCAGCCTGGATCGTCGCCGAATCCTTCACGTCGGGATGCTGCAACTGGAACGCGGCCTGCGAGTACATAGCCTGAATGCGAAGCTGCTGCGAGTAGGTGTTGTTGATCGCATCCAGAGATTGCAGCTCTTTGCAGCAGACCTGGACGGTAACGTCCGGAGCCTGCACGATCCACTCGCTCAACCACATTCTTTTGGCCAGGCTGTCTTTGGCGAGGGGATGATCTTCCAGGCTGCGCGCGTAATCCACCACGCGCTCCATGTCGGTCGTGGACGGGCCACGCGCCTTTGCCACGCACGGAAACGCAAACGTGGCAACTAACAGCAGAACGGCAAGTCGTTTGGGAGCCATAGTGCCTTCTCCTTTAACCGAGTCGGCCAGAGGTTTATGAATCATACTCCCAATCGAGGTACGAAAAGCAAGCACGAACTGGACTGGTCAACGGCCAAAGGTGCAGTTCAGCACGCTAATTCTGCGTTTAGTCCCCGCGCCGCTAACTAATTTGCAAAACCGTGACAGGTTAGCGACTTATTAGATTGCCTGCCGCAACCTCGACCCTCATTTGTGCGGAAAAGATAGCGCCGCTCAATCCGTCCGGATAGCTTTCGCACACCATCCCAATCCCTCAAGCTTGCGCGGCAGTTGGCCGGTTCAGCGTTTTCTTACACATTCGGGTTCGCGCCGTAATTGGAAACGAATGGCACGATGCATGCACTCTTCACAGGCAATTCGCATGAGCGCTCTACTGAGCGAAGACGTGCGAATTTGGAACGGCTGGGCCGGTCAGCCAGAGGAGGAACTATGAAACACAAGATTGCTGGCGTACTCGGTCTCCTGGTAATGGCAATGATCATCAGTGTGCCGCAAGTGCAGGCGCAATCGCGACTCATCGCGAATGTGCCGTTCAATTTCGAAGCAGGTCAGAAGGCAATGGCAGCCGGCCAGTACGAAGTCGTGTCTCTCAGTCAGCAGGTTGGCGAGCTGCGCAACTTGAATACAGACGCCGCCGACGTTTTCATCAAGGCTATGCGGGTACAGGCTTCCAACGGCGGTCACGCTCGGCTGGTGTTCCACAAGTACGACAACCAGTATTTCCTGAGCGAGATTTGGGACGGCAACAGCGACACCGGAATTCAGCTTTCCCAGTCGGAGCACGAGAAGGAAATCCGCCTCGCAGGAAATCGACTCTCCGACGGCCCGGAGACCGTGATCGTGGCGATGAGGTAGTTGCTGCATCACGTGACTAAGGAAGACCCGGAGTACGCGCCCCGGGTCTTTTTCATGCAGCAACAGGCTCAGAACTTCGTGGGATAATCAACTTTGTGGGGTTCCGATGAAGCAAGTTGTTCACGCCGCCTGCCCGCACGATTGTCCCGACGCTTGCGCCGTTCTGATCAACGTAGAGAACGGACGCGCCACCAGGATCCAAGGCGATCCCGACCACCCCGTCACCCGCGGATTTCTGTGCGGCAAGGTTGCCAAGTATCTCGATCGCGTTTATTCGCCGAATCGCGTTCTGTATCCCATGCGGCGGGTTGCGCCCAAGGGAACGGGCGGCGACGCGGCCTTTCAGCGCATCACCTGGGACGAAGCACTCGACGAGATGGTCGCGCGACTGAAGCAAGTCGGCTCTGAGTTTGGATCGGAAGCGATTCTGCCTTATTCCTACGGCGGCACTCTCGGCGTGCTGAACAACGGCGGGATGGACATGCGCTTCTTCCACCGCCTGGGAGCGTCTCAGCTTCATCGCAGCATTTGTTCGCAGACGGGCGGAGACGCCATCGTCTCCATCTACGGGCGCAAGATCGGCACCGAGCCAGAACAGTTTCGCCACTCGAAGTACATCATCGCGTGGGGCGCCAACATCCACGGCAACAACATTCATCTGTGGCCGTTCGTGGAAGAGGCCCGACGCAACGGCGCCAAGCTGGTGGTGATCGATCCCTATCGCACGCGCACGGCCGCAGTCGCCGACTGGCATATCCCGATCAATCCTGGCACCGATGTCGCTCTCGCCCTCGGATTGCTGCACATCATTGTGCGCGAAGGCTGGCACGATGCCGATTACATCGCGCGCTACGCCGACGGCTTCGACGAGTTGCAGAAGCGCTTGCCGGAATACACGCCGGAGCGGGTTGCGCAGTGGACGGGAATCGCAGTGGCCGACATCGAGCGCCTGGCGCGCGAGTACGCGACGACTCGTCCGGCGGCGATCCGATTGAACTATGGCATTCAGCGCTCGCAGAACGGCGGCGCGGCGGTGCGCGCGGTCTGCATGTTGCCCGTAGTGACGGGTTCGTGGAAAGAAGTTGGCGGCGGACTTCAGCTCTCTACCAGCGGCGGATTTCAGCTGGACCGGGCAGCCATGGAACGACGCGATCTGATGAACCTGAGTCCGCACGGCCGCCCCACTCGAACCATAAACATGGTCGAGTTGGGAAAAGCGCTGACGGAGCTTAACGATCCGCCGGTCAAAGCCATGGTGGTGTTCAACTGCAACCCCGCGGCTGTCTGCCCGGAGCAGCATCTGGTGCGCCGCGGGCTGAAACGCGAAGATCTTTCACCGTCGTGCACGAACAGTTCTTCACTGACACCACCGACTACGCCGACTTGGTCCTTCCCGCCACAACGTTCTTCGAACAGAAAGAGCTGGTGCTGGCTTACGGACACTACTACCTCCAGGTTTCCCATCAGGCGATCGAGCCGCTCGGCGAATGCAGGTCGAACTTCGATTTCTTTCGCGAGCTGGCGTTGCGCATGGGCTTTGAGGACGAATGTTTCCGCGACTCAGTCGACGACATGATCGACGCAGCCGTCGCGGCTGACGTACCGCAGCTCGCAGGAATTACCCGTGAACGGCTGGAGCGCGATCCGCACGTGCGCCTGAACTTGGACGGGGATGAGAATGGCCACTACCTGCCGTTTGCCAAAGGCTTCCCTACGCCGAACGGCAAGGCGCGAATTTACGATGAGGCGCTGATCGCAAGCGGAATGGATCCGGTTGCGTCCTTTGTTCCGCCGGAAGAATCGCGTCACACTCCTGCCGCGGGACGTTATCCGCTCGAGCTACTTCCGCGAAAGTCCGACAACTTTCTGAATTCGACGTTCGTCAATCTCAGCGGCCATCAGAAAATGGAACCGCGGCAGCATGAACTGGAAATAGCTGTCACGGATGCATCGCGGCGCGGCATCGCCGATGGCGATCAGGTGCGCGTCTTCAACGATCGCGGAGAAATCTTCCTCCGGGCTCGGGTGGACGGTGCGGTGCAGGCTGGCGTAGTGGGTGCCCGTTTAGGTTGGGCGAAGCTTTCGGAAGGGGGCCTTAACATCAACGTGCTGACCTCGGCCCGGCTCACCGATCTAGGCGGTGGTGCTACGTTCTATTCCACCCTGGTGGAAGTGGAGCGTGTTCCCGCAACTTCCAGCGGCAGCAAGGGTTAGCGTAGCCGTCGAATCCCAAAACAGATGGCGGGTTTGGTTTCCGAACCAGAGCACCCGTACCGTATAATTGCGCTTTCATTTAACCCTAGTACTGAGGTTTCATCATTTCTTGCCATAGTCAGGTAAGACCCGCGATGTTATTGGTTCGCGGGACACGTTTTTGCGCAACGGCGATCTGCTTTCTCTTCGCACTTATATTTCTCGCCGGAACGTGCCTCGCGCAGCAAGACGTGGTCCAGAATATCGTTATTCACGGCAATCGCCGTATCCCGGCTGAGACGATTCGCGCTCGCATGTTCACCAAAGCAGGCGACGTTTATGACCAGGGAGGTCTGGAGCGCGACTTCAATTCCCTGTGGAACACCGGCTACTTCGATGACCTGCGCATCGAGAAGGAACAGACTCCCAAGGGCTGGATCATCCACGTCTACGTCAAAGAAAAGCCGACCATCCGCGAGATCAAGTACACCGGCTTGAATTCGGTTTCGCAGAGTGACGTTCTCGACAAGTTCAAGGAACAGAAAGTCGGACTGACGCAGGAAAGTCAATACGATCCCACCAAGGTGAAGCACGCCGAAGTTGTGATCAAGCAATTGCTCGCCGCGCACGGCCGCCAGTTCGCTACCGTTCAGTCGGAAGTGCGGCCCATCCCTCCTGCCGCGGTCGCGTTGACGTTTGTGGTGAAGGAAGGCCCCAAGGTTAAGGTCGGCAAGATCAAGTTCGAAGGCAACAAGGCGATCTCCAGCCGCGAGTTGCAGAGCGCCATGAAGAACTTGAAGCCGATCGGCATTCCGCATTCCATCTTCCTGGAGAACCTGTTCGCGCGCACCTACGACTCCACCAAGTTGACGGAAGACGCCGAGCGCGTTCGTTACTACTACCAGACCAAGGGCTACTTCAAGGCCCTGGTCGGCGATCCCAAGACGCAGATCCACGACACCAGCGGCATTCGCTGGTACTACCCCTTCAAGCCTTCGCCCGGTAAAGCCGTGGACATCACCATGCCGGTGGAAGAAGGCCAGCGCTACCGGCTGAAAGAGATCACTTTCAGCGGCAACAAAGCGGTGAAGAATACCGCCGGCTTGCGCTCGCTGTTCAAGATCAAAGATGGCGACATCTTCGACACGGAAGCGATCCGCAAGGGCCTGGAGTCACTGCGCAAGGCCTATGCCGCGCTCGGCTACATCAACTTCACCCCGGTCCCTAACACCGATGCCGACGACGAGAAGCGCACCATCAGCCTGCGCATCGATCTGGACGAAGGCAAACAGTTCTACGTCCGGCGCATTGAGTTCCAGGGAAACACCACGACCCGCGACAAAGTCATTCGCCGCGAGCTGGCGCTGGAAGAAGGCCAGGTCTACAACGGCAATCTCTGGGAACTGAGCCTGCTGCGCTTGAACCAGTTGCAGTACTTCGATCAGCTCAAGCCTGAGCAGGACTCCGAGATCAAGCAGAACGTGCAGGACGGCACGGTCGACATCACGTTGAAGGTGAAGGAAAAGGGCAAGAACAGCATCGGCCTGACCGGCGGCGTCAGTGGCTTGTCGGGTGCTTTCATCGGCATCAACTACACCACCAACAACCTGTTTGGTAAGGGCGAGAGCCTGACGCTGGAATTCCAGATCGGCCAGTATCAGCGAAACGAAACGCTGTCGTTCACGCAGCCCTATCTTTTCGATCGGCCGTTGCAGTTTGGCTGGTCGGTGTATCACCGCAGCTACAACTACAACCAGGCTGCGCTGACCTCCATCCAGCTCAACCAGCAATTGAACTTGCCCGCCAGCTACGAGGCGTTGCTGCAGAACTTTACCCAGACAAGCACCGGCTTCACCAGTTCGCTGAGCTATCCCATCAAGCGGTCGTTCAAACGCGTTGGCATGACTTATTCGTTCGACGATTCGTCAGTGCAAACTTTCAGCGCCGCCTCCACCGACTACTTCGAGGCGCTGGAATTCCGCGGCATCTCCGGCCCGAACTCGCTGACCGGCATTCTGACCAGCAAAGTCGTACCGAACTTTTCCTACAACAAGATCGACAACCCGCAGCGCCCGCACTCCGGGCAGAGCTTCTATATCGCCGACCGAATTTGCCGGCCTTGGCGGAAACGTGAAGTACGTGAAGCCGGTTGCCGAGTACAAGAAATTCAAGCCTGTGAACAAGGGACGGAATACCCTAGGCTTCCGCGCTCTGGGCTCGTGGATCACCGGTTACGGCGGCCAGGTCGCTCCTCCGTTTGACCGCTTCTACATGGGCGGCGATACCGACATCCGCGGCTTCGATATTCGCGCGATTTCGCCGGTGGCGTTCTTCCCCAGTTCGGTTACCATCCCGCTACAGAATCCGGATGGAACCACGGTTCTGCTGAACCCGGCGAATCCACGGCAGGGCGCGTACAACATCACGATTCCGGTTTCGCAGATCATCTTCCCCGGAGGCGACACCAACCTGGTCACCAATCTGGAATATCGTGTTCCGATCGTTGGCCCGGTAACCATTGCTCCCTTTCGTCGATACCGGTCTGGACTTCATCTCGAACGCTTCGCAGTTGCGAGTTGCCGGACCGCAGGTCGAGGCCCTCCAGACAACCGTATTCGGCTGCCCGGCGTCTCACCTCGAGCTTTACCTGTACGGGGGGCAGCTTGCTGCCGTTCAGTTCCGTGCTTCCGGCGGTCTCGGGAACCAACTATCAGCCGCGCATGTCCACCGGTCTTGAGTTGCAAGTCGTGCTGCCGGTGGTCAACGCTCCCTTCCGCGTGTACTGGGCCTACAACCCGCTGCGCATTAACGAAACGGTAAGCTCGCCCAATCCCATTACCCGCTCCATGTTCCCGGCCGGAGCGGCCGGCGATTACACCTATGCGCAGGCGATCTCGATTTATCAGCCGAAGTATTACCTGGCCGAGCCGTTGAAGACTTTCCGCTTCACGGTGGCCACCACGTTCTAGGTGAATATGCGCGGACCGACTGTTGCTGTCATCGCGATTTGTTTGCTGGGCGGAACATCGGCGTCTGCCCAGGCTCCTCAGCCAGCCCCGGCGCAACAGCAGCCGACACAGCAACAGCAGATGATGAATTACTTTGCCGGCGACTGGAAGCTTGCCGGCACGGCCAAGGTCAGCCCCCATACCCCGCCGCTCCCTTCACCTCGACGGAGCACGCGGAGTGGCTGCCGGGCGGATTCTTCCTCGAAATTCACTCGGTCATGAAGGGGCCAATGGGCAACGTCCACGGCACCCGAATGATGGAGTACAACGCCCTCGACAAGGTTTACACCTACAACGACTACAACAGTCTCGGCGAGCACACGATGGCGGAGGGCACGGTGCAGGGCAACACCTGGGTGTGGAATGCCGAGGAAAAGCTGAATGGAGTGGTCACTAAAGGCCGCTATACCGTGACCTTCGTTTCGCCTAACGCATACTCATTCAAGTCGGAAGTGCCCGAAGCCGGCGGTAAGTGGGCTACCGTAATGGAAGGCAAAGCCAGCCGCGCGCAACAGTGACGCCCTCACCCGCAATTCGATAATCTTCGCCACAGAAGCATCGCTTACAGCAGGAATTGTTTGACGCTGGCAAGCGGCGTTCCCTATAATCTAGGTATCCGCACCGCCGAATTTTCCGGTCGAGGAGCGTAGCGCGCTGCGTTCCGGCAGCGAGCCGTAACTCGGCAGTCCAGGCCAAACGCAGCCGTATCGCGCTGGTTGCTGGAACATCTGAGGAATTCCCGGAGCAGTTCAAGGAGCTACATCAACTCAATGAAGCCCACGTTCGTAGGCACAGCTGTGCTAGCGCTTGCTCTCGCGACCCCCGCCTTGGCCCAGACCAAGACGGCCGCCGCCGGCAGCCCCACTACACCAGCTGCAACCACTCCCGCCCCCGCCCTCGCTACCGGTCCTGTCAAGGTCGGCATTATCGACATTCAGCAAGCCATCATCGGTACCAATGAAGGCGCCCGGGATTTCGAAGCCCTGCAAAAGAAGTTCGAACCGAAGCGTACGGAACTGACGGGCTTGAACACCGAGATCGAGAATCTGAAGAAGCAGCTCAACACTCAGGGCGACAAGATGAACGAAGAAGCCCGCGCTACTCTAGTGAAATCGATCGAAACCAAGCAGAAGAGCTTGCAGCGCTCCGCCGAAGACGCGCAAAACGAATTGCAGCAGCAGCAAAACGAGATCGCGCAGCGCATTCTGCAGAAGATGGCTCCGGTCATCGACAAGTATGCCAAGGCCAATGGCTACGGCCTGCTGTTTGATTCTTCGAATCCCTGGCCGCAGGGTCCGCTTCTCTGGGCAACTTCCGGGGTGGACCTGACGAAGACCGTGGTGGACGCATACAACGCGCAGTCCAGCGTTCCTCCTCCGGCCAAGCCCGCGGGTACCGGCACTGGCGCCAAGCCGACGGGAGCTTCCGTGGCCCCGGCGAGTTCGAAGCCGACCACCGCCAAGGCTCAGTAAGTTTCTGGCAGTTTCTCCAACAGGCCGCTCCTCACCGAGCGGCCTTTGTTGCTGCCCGATTCTTTTCTCTTCGCAATTTGCTAATCCGCTCGGCATTTTTCAGGTGGACACCTTACTCTGACAATGTAGGAGTTCGCTATGCTCTGAGCAGGAGCCTGCGCTTCCTCCCGCGCTCAAAAGCTAAGTCCACAATGGTTTAGCCAGCGGGGGCGCAGAATTCCTCAAAACTGTGGAAAACTTTGTGGAAGACTAGTTCCAGCCGGTTACAGAGTCTCTGGTTTCAGCAATTTACAGTCTTTGCCCCAGACCTGTGGCATTGCTGATCTCTTGCAGAATCATGAAGTTATGCAGGTGTCAGGTATTCCGAGGTCGCTTTCCGACTAAGGCAGCATAACCGGCCCGACTAGGAGGTTTTGCACAGTCTTAGCCTATTAAGGGTCCCTTTAGTGCTACCCAGAGATCACACATTTTCACACTCCAGAGCCACCTTCGAAGACCTTTTTCATCTCGTAGGGAAATACCCGATAGAGGCCATAACTGATGCCGACGTCGGAGTATTGGCGAAATAGCAAGTCGCCCCGGCCGTTCGCATCGGCGTCCACTGCATCGATAATCTCCATGCGCGCGTAAGCGTCAAGGTGATTGCTGTCGGTCACCGAACTGAAGATCTTGATCGGTGCGCCATTGATATCCTCGCGCGCTACTACGGTCGCGTAGTACTCGAACGTGCCGCCGCGCAGCGCCTTGGCGTTGTCGACCGGTAGCTTCGCCGTCAGCACCAGGGTGGGGGAGTTGCTGTAATCGAGATCGAATGCCCGCAGATCATAGTCGGTAATCGCAACCGTTTTCGGCAAGGCAGGAGAGGTGCGCCCCTTCATGAATTTACGAATGTCTTCGAGAGCGATCGCTGCCATCTGTTGCGACTTATCGCTGCGCTCCGCCGGGCTCATGGCATAGAGCAGCGATCGCATTTCGTAGGAGCCCGCATCCGAGATCGCAGGGTACGATCGATGTCCGAGTTGGGCGAGAGTTGTAACCAGCTTTCCCTGCGCTGCCTCCACCGCTTTAGTTGTTTTGGCAACAGCGGCGGTTGAATTCGCAGTTGCGGACGTAGACGATTTCTGCGTCGGAGGAGCAAGCTCCGCTATCGGTTTACCGCGACGGAGTACCGGCCGATTGGGATCGCTCTCGTCGCTGCTCTCACCAGAGGCTTGCGCCGTTAACGAGGGCGCCGCGGAGTTGCTGCCGGATGCAGACGTCGGAGCCTGGGATGTGGGGTTGCTTCCAGAGGCGGATGTAGACGCCGGGGCTGGAGTTTCCGCAGCCGGCTTCTTCAGGGTCGGCCGGTCGGGATCGTTATCACCCGAACTGCTCGCCGTGGCGTTCGAGCCGCCCGAAGCCGGCGTCGTGCTCTTGGCTGACGCTGGGTTGCTCGAAGAACCGGACGAGCTTCCTGGGTCGGATGATCCGCTTGATCCCGAACGCTTCAAGATGGGCCGATCATCATCCGAACCCAGCGTGGGCTTTGGTTTAGGTTGCTTGGACGCTCGCTGCGCCAGCTTCTCGTCGAAGGCCAGGTGCGGCTTCCAATGTCCGTCCGCGACCCAGTTGCCATTGATCTGCTTCGGACGGGTAACGGTAAACAGTCCCGTAGGCTCTCCATAGTCGGTGGCTTCATAAACGGTTTCAGGTTCGAGAGCCATCGGCTCGGGATTGGCAGCATACAAGCTGGCGTCGTAATAGCGATCGTCGATCCATAGCGCGATCGGGACCAGTCGCGCTGCGCCGCCGGGTAGGAACTCGACCACGGCGATGGCGCGAGGCCCGCGCTTGCTGCTTTTCGGCTTGCTTTCCGTTTGCCCAGGCGGCTGCTGGCCTTGATGCTGGGTACGATCGCGAATCTGGGCCTGGCTCGCCGTCCCCAGCAGAAAGGACGCGACTGAGACCGCGATGGCCGCGCGCCGAAAATTGCGGTATAGATAATGGGTCATGGAAATCAATTCGAAAGCCCCCGATTTTACTCTGCCCGACGAAAACGGAAACCCCGTTTCGCTCGACCAGTTTCGCGGCAAGAACGTGGTCCTGTTCTTCTATCCCAAGGCCGACACGCCCGGCTGAACCATTGAAGCGTGCGGGTTCCGCGACGCATACAGCAAACTGAAGAAGGCCGGCCTGGTGGTTCTCGGCATTTCACCGGATACGCCCAAGGCACAGCTCAAGTTTAAAGAAAAATACGACTTACCATACACCTTGCTGGCCGACGACAAAAAAGAAGTCGCTAAGAAGTTTGACGTGCTGAAAGAGAAAAACATGTATGGGAAGAAGGTGATGGGGATCGTGCGCAGCACGTTTCTAATCGGGCCGGACGGTAAGCTGGTACACATCTTCTCTCCCGTAAAACCCGAAGGGCACGCGGAAGAAGTCCTGGCGCTGGCGAAGAAGCAGTGAATCGTGGATAGGGAACCGGGATCAGGAATTAGTGGTTAGGAGATAGTGAATAGCCGGATATTGAGGATGCCAGCGACCTGGTTGTCGCGAAGCTGGGTAGTGCGGCGCCTGGCTGGTGCAACATCCGGCTGGTGCAGCGTCCGGCTGGTGGAGCGCCTGGCTGGTGCAGCGTCTCGGGTAGTGCGGCGCTTCAGCGCCGCGTCAAGGCTGCTGCAAAAGAGAAGGGGCTTTATAGCCCCGGCACGCAAGCGGAGGCTTGATCAGAGTTTCCCTAAAATCCAAAGGCTAAATGCTAACGGCTACTCGACAGACACCCTGAATGAACATCGCACTGTTCGGCGGAACCTTCGATCCGATTCATCGCGGCCACATCGTCGTGGCCCGCGCCGCGGTTGCCAAATTCGACCTCAAGCAGATCTGGTTTGTGCCGGCCGACATCCCTCCCCACAAGCAGAAGACGCCGCTCACCTCCTTCTATCACCGCTACGCCATGGTCGCGTTGGCGCTGGCCGGAGAGAAGGAATTGATTCCATCTCTACTGGAAGCGCCGGACCCTGACGCCGACGGCAGGGAGCGCAAGCCGAGTTACTCGATTGAGACGGTGCGCCGGGTCAAGAAGTCGCTGGGCAAAAGCGACCATCTCTACTTCCTGATCGGCATGGACGCGTTTAAGGACATCGCCAAGTGGTATAAGGCGGATGAACTGCTCGCGGAGTGCGACTTCATTGTGGCAGCCCGCCCTGGCTATTCGCTGGCGGATGTAGCTTCGGCTCTGCCGGAGAAATCGCGGCCGCAGACGGCGGTGACCAGGCTGTTCCGGAAAGAAAAGATGGAAGGCCCTCTCGTTCTGCCGGGTGCGACCCTGCACATGTTGCCGGAAACGCACGAGAACATTTCGGCCACCAGTATTCGCGCGGCGGTCGAGCGCGGCGGTGCTCTGAAACGACTGGTGCCCGACCCGGTGGCAGAGTACATCCGGAAAGAAAACTTATATCGGAAATCTGCACCTAAGAAAGGGTAAGTCGCGCCTCGGCCGGAAAGAGTTAAGTTTTGTGTGAGAACTGGAATTTCACATTGGCAGCGGAGAACAACGGCCGAAGAACCAGCGCCGTAGGCGCGGTATAGCGTAGGCCAGCACGCAGCCGAGCCGGGGTCTCTAATTCGCGCTGTTTTTGCGCGAATTGGGATGGGACGGCGGAGTGCTGGGTAAGTGGAAACTGTATGAGTCCCGTAGGGACGACAGCGTTCCATGCAAACACTGAAGACCTAAGTCTGCACTCCGGGCGACAGATTGGGTAGCAGTTGTTAGAGTAAATATCGAGATCGCATGAATAAAAACGAGTTGAAGTCGCAAGTGGCTGTCGCGGTGCGCGCCTGCCAGGAAAAGAAGGCCGAAAACATCAGCGTGCTCAAGCTGGACGAGCAGGCTAGCGGCTTCACCGATTATTTTATCGTCTGCTCGGGCGCCAATCCGCGGCAGGTGCAGGCGATCGCCGATGGGGTTGATCAAAACCTGAGCGCCATCGGGGTCGAACCCAAGCACACGGAAGGCTACACCCAGGCCGAATGGCTGCTGATGGACTACGTCGATTTCGTGGTGCACGTTTTCTCGGAGAACGCGCGCAAGTTCTACGACCTCGAGCGACTGTGGAAGACCGCCAAGCGTATCGATTTGGCCGATCTCGAAAAGCCTGTCCGCAAACCTGCCGCTAAGAAAGCCGCAGGCGCGAAGCGTACTTCGACGGCCGCAAAGGCTGCCAAGTCGCCGGCCAAAACCGTCGCGCGCAAGCGAACGCCCGCCAAGCGCACGCGCAAGAGTTCCTGAGCCGTGAGACTGCAGATTGCCTGGATCGGCCGCACCAAGAGCGCTCCTATTCAATCGTTGACAGCGGAATATCTGAAACGGCTTTCGCGCTTTGCCGCCTGCGACGCGCGAGAGTTGGCGTCGGAAAGCGCGCTGCTGAAACTGCTGGAAAAGAGTACCGGCCGAACGGCTCCTGTCCTGGTTCTGCTGGACTCTCGGGGACGCCAGCTTACGTCGGAGGAGATTGCTAACTTCCTGGAATATCACCAGTCTCACGACACGCAGGAGTTGCTGTTTGCGGTGGGGCCGGCCGATGGATGGAGTGATGCGACCCGCGCGGCGGCCAACACCATTTTGTCGTTCGGAAAGGTCACGCTGCCGCATGAATTGGCCAGAGTGGTCTTGCTGGAACAGCTCTATCGCGGATTCACCATCCTAAAGGGACATCCGTATCACGGGGGACATTAGAAGAGTGTCGACGTGTCAGAGCGCTGTGTGTGACAGTGTCGATTGCCGGAATCGAGTGTCCAAGTCGCGGAGTTCCACATTGCTGCCGATTGTCGGAATCGCGCTCGAGGGATATGCGGACTAAGGCAGCCCGGTGTGCCGCTGGAAGTGCAGTGTCCGAGACGCAAGCCCGACAGGGCGGCATAGTCTAGCCCAGCACGCAGCCGAGCCCGGGGTCCCCGATTCGCGCCGCTTCTGCGCGAATTGGGGTGGGATCGCGGAGTGCTGGGTAACGCTAAACAAAAGTCCGAGTCCCGTAGGGACGACAGAAACCTAAACTTGTTCTCGGGAGTACTAATGACGTTTTCACCGCGAAGGATCTGCATCTTCGTTTTGCTGTTCGCTACGGCCGCCTGCCACAGTGTGGGACAGTCCCCTTCGAAAACGTCTGCCTCGTCCGGCCCTGTATTTCCTCCCGTGGAGCAGTGGAAGAACGCTGTGCTTAGCGGCAATGTGACCGCGCTCCGTGCTTTGTACAGCACCGATCCTGCGCCTCGGGTCATCACCGTTGCGGGCGAAAGCACCGTGGATCCGACCTCTCATTCTGGACCGGCCTCGCCGTAAAGCGGATGAAGCTGAACATCATCGAGTCCAAGTCTCCCCAGGCGGGATTGCAGCAAGTGGCGTTTCAGGCAGAAGTTCATTCCCCCGGCGGCATCGGCGGCGAAAATACGCAGTACATTATTGAAGCCCAGTTATGGCAGCAGCAAGGCGCCCAGTGGCGCCTGGTCGGCGTGCAGAGACAGAATCCCACCCGCCTGCAACAGCCGACGTCGACCACCAAAATCATCTACGCGCCGGGACTCGATGCGCACGCCGAAATCAAGCAGGCTCTGGCCACGGCCGCCAAGGAACACAAGCGCGTGATCCTCGTTTTCGGCGCGAACTGGTGTTATGACTGCCATGTTCTCGACCTGGCATTCCACCGTCCCGACCTCGAAACGGTCCTGCAACGCAACTACGAAGTCGTTCACATCGATGTAGGCGAGGGCGACAAAAATCAGGACATCATGCAGCAGTACCAGGTACCCATGAAGAAAGGTATTCCGGCGCTGGCAGTTCTCGACAGCAGCGGCAAACTGCTTTATAGCCAGCAGGGCGGTGAGTTCGAGAAGGCGCGGTCGCTCGCTCCGCAAGACTTGTTGGCGTTTCTGAACAAATGGAAGCCGACCGCGAAGTAGCCGGCCATATCTGACGGATGCCTGTCACTTTGTCCGAATACCGCTCTCCAGATCTGCTCGCCCGCGCAATTTTTTTTCGGCCCACCCGCAGATTTGTTGTATAGTTGGGCGCACTTTCAGCGCCTCATAAAAACGCGCCAGCCGATTCGTCAAAAACTACGCAGAAATAGAGAGGAATGTATGGTGAGTAAGCTGTCCTCTGCACACCCGAAGTGTGCAGTATCGAAATCTGTGTTTGTGGGCCTTGTGCTCTTGCTTGGATTATTTGTCACCCAAGGCGTCGCCTTTGCCAGCGTGACGATTACGCTGAATCCTAATGTCCACGCCCCTGCGTTGGTGGGCACCAGCATAACCTGGACCGCGACCGTGCACGGAGGCGTCCAAGGACACATCTACGACTATCAGTTCAGTACCGTATTGCAAGGCCAGAACCAGGTCGTGCGCGACTTCAATCTGCCCAATACGTATGTTTGGGTTCCGTGGCAGGTGGAAGGTGTTTACACCGTGCGGGTCGCGGTCCGCGACATCACATCGCAGCCTTACATTATTTATCCGGCAGTGTCGACCCAGTACGTCATCAATCCCATCGTCAACAGTCCGGGCGGCTCCGCAGTCAACCTGACCAGTCATCCTTTGGTGGCCTTGTTCAGCGCCGGACCGTGCACCGCAGGCCACTCCATCCGGGTACGTTTCCGCGAGAACGGCTCGCAGACTTCGAGCATCACCAACGCCGTGCCGTGTTCTTCGACTAGCGCCAACTTCCTGGTTGCCGGCATGCTCCCCTCGACCGAGTACCAGATGCACTGGGAGGAATTCGCCACCAACTATCTGAACAGCGGTCCCGACCTCGCGTTTACCACGAGTCATCTGCCTTCGAATTTCCCCATCGCCGAGAGGTTCACGGTCAACGTGCCGGCAACCGGCCATGATGCTGCGTTCCCGGTGGTGATCTTCCATCTCGTTCCGACGCTGGGACAGATCTTCACCTACTGGCCGGCAGCGACCGATCTGAATGGCAACGTGATCTGGTATCACCCGCAGCAGGCGCTGCTGACTCGCATGGAACAAGGCGGCAACTACTTCACCGAGTCCTACACTGTTTTGTCAGAGTACGATCTGGCGGGCCACGAAGTCCTGGAAACCAACCTCGAAATCCTGAACGAACAATTGGCGGCCAAGGGCTATCCCATCATGACGGGATTGAACAATCACGAAACCCGTCGCCTGCCCAACGGCTACATCCTTACCATGGGCAGCCGGGATGAAGTCTCGACGCAGTATCAGGGCGGCACCCAACAGAATCCGGTCGACATTCTGGGCGACATGATTCTGATCCTCGATCACAATATGCAGCTGGTGTGGGCCTGGGACTCGTTTGCGCATCAGGACCTCAGCCGCACCGCTACCCTCAACGATGTCTGCCTGCATGAAGCGGAAGGCTGTCCGCCGTTTAACAACAACTTTCCGCAAGCCAACGATTGGACCCACGCCAATGCTGTTCAGCTGACGAGTGATGGCAATCTTCTGCTCTCCGAGCGCAGCCAGGACTGGGTGATGAAGGTGAACTATGCCAACGGCCACGGCGATGGACATCTCATGTGGCGCATGGGTCCGTACGGCGATTTCACGATTCTGAATCCGCCGCATCAGACCTGTGGCGATCCCAACGTTTATCCCTGGTTCAGCCACCAGCATGATCCGGCGATACAGGTACAGACAGGCGCAACCGAAGTGATGACGGTGTTCGATGACGGCAATACCCGACACACACAATGCGGCACCGGCAATAGCCGCGGCATGGTGTTGTCTGTCAGCGAACAGACTCACACGGTGTACTTGCAGACCTTGGCCGATCTCGGGCACTATTCGGTCGCCCTGGGGAGCGCTCAGTTGCTGAGTGCGCCTCCGAACCCGATGTATGCCAGCTTTGGCGACGGACTGCTGTTCCTTCCGAATGACGCAGCGCTTTCGACCGAGACCAGCCTGACGGGCAGCATCGTTTATGAGTTGCAGACGAATGGGTGGTCGTACCGGACGTATCGCGCGCGTGACCTGTACACGCCGACACTGCCGTAGGACAAAGGTTAGAGGCCAGTTGCGATCATGCACACTGGCCTCTGACTGTTTATTAGTGCCCCTTGCCAAAGCCCTTGCGGCGTTGATGGCTGTAGCGGGCCAAGGCGTCGTCAATAATCGGCAGCGCGTCTTTGGACGGCAGAATCTCGTCCACCTCTACCGCTTTCCCTTCCAGCTGCTTGTAATCGAGAAAGAATCGGCGCAGCATCGCGACCCGATGCTCCGGCAGTTCCGCAGCTTCCTGGTAAGCATTGAACTCCGGATCCTGGGTGGCCACGGCAATAATTTTGTGGTCGCGTTTACCGGAGTCAATCATGGTCATCAGGCCGATGGCGCGCGCGTGGATGAGCGTGAGCGGAACCACGGCTTCCTGGCACAGCACCAATACATCCAGAGGGTCGTCATCTTCGGCCAGCGTCTGCGGAATGAAGCCGTAGTTCGCCGGATAGTAGACGGCTGAGTACAGCACACGATCGAGCTTGATGAGCCCGCTCTGCTTGTCCAGTTCGTACTTGACGCTGGAGCCGAAGGGAATTTCGATGACGGAGTTGAACTCGAGGGGAAGATGTTCCCCCGGGGAAATGTCGTGCCAGGCATGGGTCATAGGGCGCTCACTCAGACAAGGCGATGTCCATTGTAGCCGAGGCGGATGAACGGGAAGTTGCGCAGGCGGAGCAAACGAAAAAGCGCGACGAAATCCACAGGGACTCAATCGCGCCGATCAGAAATTTCTTGAATTGCGGCTCCGCTCAGTAGCGGTGCGGCAGCTTCTGTTCCGTTTCCACGGAGCTCGTCAACGAGCCGACCAGATAGCTCACAACAATAACGCCCACCAGGGCAATCGTAACCAGATCCACGTGGCGCCTCCCCCAATTCCGGCCGCTGCCGCCGGAAGCCATGCTCGCTCTCGAAGATCCCAAACCGCCCGCAAGTTTTCCACAGGCGGTAGAGTTGTGTATTGTTTGTAGCACGATTTGACTTCCCGGTTGCAAAAAAATCAAACGCCCGGGTAGCTTAAGCGGCAGCCATCCACAATGGTTGTGGGCGCCTCGACACGTTCGTCGGGCTCTTCATCTCACGAATGAGCTGAGGGAACCATGGAATCTAGGAATTGAGCTGAGCCAGGCGTTTGTCGCACTCAGTTACCCCGGCAGTAACGTTCAGCCGACTGTACAGATCGCGTGCCTCTTCCCACAAAAGCCATGCTTGATCACCTTCGCCGGTTTCGGCTTTCAGCACGGCCATGCTGCGTACGGCATTCGCGAGGTCGAGGGCCGACGCTTCCGGGTGGCCGCGATACAGGTTGAGAGCTTCGTTGTAGCAAGGCTCCGCCAGTTCCCGGCGGCCCGCGTCGTGATGGACATCGCCTAAATGACGGATCGTGTGAGCTAAGGTGGGAGCATCCGCGCATGAGCGGTAGATGGACACCGCTTCTTCGTAATGCTGACGCGCCGCGGCGTGGTCGTGCAGTTTGCGTTCGACTTCCCCAAGCAATCGCAATGCCTGCGCTAACTCAGGGCCGGGTTTGTCTTGACGCAGGAGGGCGATCGCCTCGGCTAAATCCTGTTTGGCATCGACTGGACGATTTTCTTTTCGTGCCTGGCAGGCGCGTTCGATCAGTTGTTGGCTTGCGGCCGACATGATGCGATCAGCTTTCTATGTCTTCGCTCTGCCCACTTGTAACGACTTAGGCGGTGCCTTGCGGGCCGGTTTCGGCTACCACCCGCACCAGGGCATCCGGTCCGTCAGCGCCGACTACATACCGGTCCGCTTCGACCTCCGGCCACTCGCCGTAAATGTGCGCGACATACACAATTTTGCCCTCGCGCTTGCCGTCGCGAAAGAGGCGGATAATCTTGCGCGCCGTCGAGTCGGGCAGGCGATGACACATCACCGCAACATCGAAAGGCACGCGTTTCTCGGCGGCCTCCATCGCCTCTTTTTCCGTGCTGAAGGAGAGAACTTCGTGGCCCGCTGTCTCAAGAACCCTCTGGCGAAGCAGGGCCAGTTCCTGGTCGGTGGTGAGGATTACGATTTTCATGAGGCTGTCCGCGTGAAGCCCGTAAATTGTACTTGCGCGCGATACCAAAAGCTACAAACTGAGCGGGAATTTCTGGGCCCGTTTCGTAGTCGCCGGCCGACGAGAAAGTGCTTCGCGAATCAATCTTATATCTCCCTAACTCGTTGATTCCTTTCGACCGATAGCTCCGATAAATAGAATCAATGGTCATTTCACAATCCTTCAACCACGCCCCGAATCCAATCCTGTAACGATGAATAACAGCATACGGACGCTGCGTATTTCCATGCGCCAGCCAAACGATCAACTTGAAACTGAGGTTATGCAGGAAAAAATACATCCGAAGAAGCGCTACATCTTCGCCAGTGATTTCGACCAGACCTTGAGCTTCAACGACTCGGGCTATGTGTTGAGCGAGCTGCTGGGAATCACCACCAGCGAGTTCGAGCGCAAGGCCACCGGCATGGCCAAGCTGAACCTGGTGCAACAGGGGGGCGAACTCGCTTACTTGCTGTTGCATGATCCCGAATTCCGTTCGCGGGTGCGGCGGGAACATCTTTACGAAGCCGGCAAACGCGTGCGGCTGAAGCCCAACATCGATTCGCTCTACAGCTTTTTGTCGGACGAGGTCGAAGGCTTTCATTTTGATTTTTATGTGATCTCAGCCGGCCCGGTGGAAGTTATTCGCTCGGCCCTGGAAGGGATTATTCCGGCCGATCACATTTACGGCACCGAGTTCGAGTACAACGCCGACGGCGAGATCGAGCGCATCAAGCAGGTGACAGCCGGATACGGCAAGGTCGCGGTCATCGACCAGTTGCTGGAGAAGCTGAAGACTGGCCCGGACCGAATCGTGTATGTGGGCGACGGCAGCTCCGATATTCATGTCATGCTGCACATCAATCGTCGCGACGGCTTTACCATCGCCGTGTCTGAGAACAAGTATCTGGCGCCGATTGCCAAGCGCTCGGTCATTTCTGACAGCGCGCTGGCGATTCTGGTTCCCATCCTGGAGGACGTCGTCGGCTGGGATTCGGTGAGGATCCGCGATCTGTTCGAAGAAAAAGGCTTGCTGATCCAGCAGTGGGACAAGGTGCAAACCGATATGCTGACCATCGTGCCGGTCAGCACGATGCAGGAAGAGCAGGCGCGCGTCGCGATCGCGGACTAATCCGCGTCGGCCATTATTCTGTAGGAAACTGCCGCTTTTGTTAGTGAGAGGTGGCCACAGCGGTGAGGAGCGGCCATAGCTGCTAAGATTCTCCGGCGGCCTCTGGTCGCTTAATTATTTGGACTCGCAGAAAAAATCATTCTGGCTGCTGTTCACGCTCCTCAGTTTCGGAGCCTTCTTCCTCCCCATGTGGTGGGGAGTGGCGGAAACCTTTGCAGCTGTCTTTGTAAGCTGGTGGGTCATCTACCGCAGCGGCATCTTCTGAAGCCCGCTAACAAGCCGTTCATGCAGCATATGAGCGGAATGGGATGAGCCACATGGGAGCGCCTTTGAAGGGGCGCACCTTTAGGTGCGCCATCTCGTTCCACTATGTTGTAATCCCGACCTTCAGGCCGAGGAGGGATCTGCTTTGGTTTTTCCACGGTATGGCCCAGTCGGCCAGCTAAAATGCTGGGCATGCGTTCACGAATCCTTCGTCTGCTTATCGTCCTGATTTTCCTCCAGACAGTTTGCCATTCGTTGTTCGCTGCCGAAACCTACCGCCTCCACACCGTGCGTGTAATCGGATCGCAGCGCTTCAAGGAAGAAGACCTGATCGCGGCGCTCGGTCTGAAGCTGGGAAGTAACGTCGACATCGACGCGCTGAAGCAGGCAGGCGATCGACTGATGCAGACCGGCGCCCTGGCAAGTTTGGAATACAAATACACTCCGCTCTCCAAGGGGCTTGCCGTGGAATACACGGTGACCGATGGAACCGATTTCCTCCCCTGCCATTACGACAACATCGTTTGGATGCCGCCGGACGAACTGACCAAGGCCGTGCACGACAAAGTGCCACTCTACAGTGGCGACGCACCCACCAGCGGCGAGCTTCTCGATCAGATCGCGCAAGCCATCTCCGATGTCCTGGGTAAGATCGGAGTGACCACCAAGGTCCGCTACGAATTGCATACCCGAGGAGTGAATGGGAGGGTCGATTCGATCTTGTTTGTCTCCGACACGCTCCGGCCGAAGGTACAGGAGATCACCCTGACTGGCGCAACCCTCATGTCCGCGCCGGAAAAGCTGGACAATACCAAGCGGCTCATCGGCGAAGAATACTCGGCCAGCCGCATTCGTGAATCGTTGACCAACGGTTTGTTCTTCCTCTACGGCAACAAAGGCTATCTACGTGTCGAAGTAGGCGAGCCCCAGGCGAAGCTGACAGGCGATCCGCAACAGGCTTTAGTTGCGGTCACGGTTCCGGTGACGGAAGGTGCACAGTATCGCTGGAAATCCATCGCTTGGACGGGCAACGCCGCCATACCGACTGCGGAATTAGACAAGGAAGTACCCGTTCATAGCGGCGAAATTGTGGACCATGGCAGGTTGGACATTGAGCTGGCCTCGGTGCAGCAGAATTACAAGTCCAGGGGCTATCTCGCCATCAAGATCCAGCGCTCACCGACCTTCGACGACGAAGACCACATCGTGTCTTACGAAATGAAAGTGAGCGAGGGCGACCTGTACCGCATGGGCGCTCTGCACTTGTCCGGGCTGGATCAGGCCACTCTCGACAAGTTGCAGAAGAACTGGAAGCTTAATCGCGGCGAGCCTTACAACGAGGAGTACCTGAAGACATTCCTGAAGGACAATTCCACCCTCATCAATGGCAACGGCCGATCGAAGACCATCAAGATCCTGCAAGCGCCGAGTCCTGACAAGACCGTGGATGTTACGTTGCAGTTCTGAACGAAAGGGCTACGCAAGCTTCGCACGCCAACTCGACGGCTCAGGCTTAATCAGGAATGCTGCCTGGGCCGGCATTTTCGACCATTACAAGCTTCTCTTCGAGTTCGGCCACATGCTCCATCAGGCGATGGTCATAGCCCTTGAAGTTCCGCAGGCGATAGAGGAACTCTCCCAGCAGCAGCAGGCGGCAGCAGACCACGACGATAAAGACCAGCGCCAACGAGGTATCGAGGTTGGCATGAAACTGGCTGTAGGCCTCTGCGTCTCCAGCGCGGGCAGCGGAGCGAATCGCCACCACTTCCAGGAAAACTCCTCCCAGAAACAGGCCCATCAGCAGGAAAACGAAGACGAAGGACCGCGCCACGTACACCAGCGTCGCAAAGGAATTGTTGTGACACTCGCACAGGTTGAAGAGCTTGGAATTCACCGAAAGCAGTCGCGCCTTCAGGACCCAGGTGCTCAACCTCTGCGGGGGCAAGGAGATGAAGTGCCGCACCGTATCGGCATAGAGCGCCACCAGGCCGCTGGCCAGCACCAGGAGAACCTCTAGCGGCAGGGCGTGGTCATGAAGCCACCAGGCGAAGGAATGTAGCATTATGGGCGCAAATATAACACGGAAGAAGGCCGCCGATACACCGCCCGGCCCACCCTGACCGGGGGCACAATTGTTTGTCGGTCGGCCTTTTCTGGCTTCAGGCCGTCATTTGCTGATCTGGAAAGAGCGCCGGAACTCGAACATCCTCGTCCAGCGCATTCCGCACGCGCCTCAGCCGCGAGCCTGAGATGGACTGGCGGAAGAACAAGGCCACGGCGCGCGCCACGCTGTCGTCTTTTAGATCGGCCGAGCAGACCGAATCGACACCAGCACGCGAGCTCGCTGCACTCGAGCCATCGTTACACAGAATCAGAGGAGTATGGGGAGCAACCAGCTTCAGATTGGCGCCGACCGGCACGTCGCCCTGCGATCTCAGGTGCGAGACCATGATGGCGTCGACGCAAAAATTCGCCAGAAGCACCTTCGCGTAATGGATGTCGTGGGCGAGTAGAACCTGAAACTCGGAGGCTATTAATGCTGAAATGAACAACGAATCTGCTTCGGAACGATCGCACAGGTACAAGAGGGTCAATCTGGCACTCATTCAACCACCTTTCAAGGCCAGATCGGTAATTGGATCCGCTCACCACTTCTCCTGGGATAGAGAACAAAGAGCGGGGCCAGACGCTGCATGGATGTTCAAGGACAAGTGCCTCTTTCGTCAAGAAGGAATTTGTAAAAAATCAGCTTTAGACCGTGTCGTAAAAGTGCCGCTGCCTTTCGCGCCCTGTTATTCAGCGGTCGAGCGCATCATCAAAAATTTTTGGTAGTCGATCACATAATTCAAAAAATCTAAGCCAAAGACCCGAAGTAAATTTCTGGTTACAGATTCTTGCAACGCGAAGGTCAGCGTCGCCGGAGATGGAGAACGCTCGTGTCACCGCTGTCCGCACTGCGCCTTCCAAGCCGGCTGTCCGCGAATACATTCCAAAATTGCGCGAGAAAAAGCCCCGGCCGAAACCGGGGCCGTTCTGATTGAGCCGATCGAGTTATTGCGTCAAGCCGGCAACGAAGATGCTCAGCGCCGGATTGTTTCCGCTCGGAAGCAGAACTATCTTCTTCCTGGAAACAACGTACATGATGCCTGCCGGCGTTCCCGTTACCACCGCCCGCCCAGTGCTGTCGACCAGGTAGGTGGCTGAGACCGGATTCGTTCCCGGACCCGATGGGCCGCTGGTGTTCTCCGTTCCGTTGATGTTGCCGTTCCCATCACCAAACAGGAAGCTGACCTCATCCACCACCGGAGACTGTACCGGGGTCACCGTGCCGCCCAGATACGTGCCGGAGATCGAGAGGTTCGAGTACGGTGGAGGCCCAGCCTGCGGCTCGAGTACGCCGGAGCTGGCACTCGCATCCTGGCCCACGATGAAGCCCTGGTTGGAGTTTGACAGGTACAAAATCGGCGGCGTTCCACCGAAGCCGGTCAGCGTGACCCTTCCATTCGACGCCACCGTGTAGGTGCCGGAGGAAATCTGCGGCGGAATAATCGTTCCGCCACGGTTTTCATCCAGGCTTACGCTGGCGCTTCCTGAACTCGCAGTGAAGATTCCAAGCTGTGCGTCGGCTACTGGGCTGCCTCCGTTGGGATTGACCCCGTTAATCTCTGCCACACTGGCGCCGCTCAACGAAGCGTTGCTGAATGTGCCCGACTGCACCAGCATCGAGCCCATGGTTAGAGGATCGACGTCGGACAGAGGATCGATACCCACGACGATGAATTGTCCGCGGTAAACCACATAGTACGCATACGTGTTGGTGACGCCCGCAGGGAACTGTAGCGCGAGTGTTCCTCGGCCGTGAGCATCCGGGGCCGTGAACTGTCCAGTGAACATCCGCGACGACAGTGTGCCGTTATTGTTGACGTCTTCCGTACCGTTGGGTACGTTGCCACTGGCGCCAACCTGGAAGTAGCCGCCTTTCACGTAGCGCGCCGATGCCTGGTCAGCGCCGTAGGTCCCAATGACGTAGTTGCCATGGGGTGGAACCTGGAAGTCATTCGTGGTTTGCACGAAGATCGAACCCGAACCGCGTGTGGCCGGGTCCGCGTTGTCCTGAATCATGGTGCCGTTGCCCAGGTTGGAAACCGCGATGTGGAAGTTCAGCGTTCCAATCGTGCCGCCAACGTTGAAGGTCATGGTCCCCAGGCCGCTTCCCAGAGTGAGGTTGTAAGTCCCGGTAAACGTGCTGGGCTGCGCTCCGCCGGCCCCGCTATTCAGGTCGAGCTCGCCGCTGGTCAGGTTGCCGTTTCCGTCAGCTACAAAATTTCCCGCCATGTAGACCGGCGTTCCGTTGCTGTAGCCGTTGAAGGTGAAGGCGTAATTACCGGTTAAAGTTGCATTCGTCAGCGGAGGCCCAACGCTGATGAACAGCGCTTTTTGCGCGGTGCCCTGCACCGAGTCGGTCACCTGCACCGTGAAGTTCGAGACTCCCTGCGCCGAGGGCGTGCCGGCGATGTTGCCGCTGCTTGGGTCAAGAGTTAAGCCCAGAGGCAGCGTACCGCTGGCGAGACTCCAGGTGTACGGAGGCGTACCGCCCGCAGCTCCCAGGGTCGCGTTATATGGAGAGTTCTGGCTTCCACTGGGCAGCAAGGTCGAGGTGACCGTGAGCGAACCCGCCGTGATCGTAATCGTCAACTGTTGCGAGGCAACGTTGTTGAGTGCGTCCTGCACCTGGACGGTGAATTGGTAAGGCCCGGGCATTAGCGGCGTTCCCGTAATCACGCCGTTATCGCTGAGGGTAAGTCCTGGCGGTAATGTGGTGCCGCCGCTCAAACTCCAGGTGTACGGCGGCTGTCCGCCGGCGGCCATCAGAGTGGCGTTATAGGCGACACCGGTCGTACCGCTCGGCAGCGACGTAGTCGTGATCGTCAGCTGCGACGGTCCACTCAGGTAGCCGAAGACGTCCAGCAACAGGTTGGTGGAGCCACCTTCCGCGTAGGCGTCTACGGAACCATCCGCCGGAAGACCGGCCGCGGCAGCGAGCACCATGTTCGAGGTGTAGGCGCCGTCGAGGGCGTTCAGCGTAGAAACCGGAGGCTGCGGTTCGCCATCAGGCCAAACCGTCAGATATCCCAGTCGGCCGTCTGGCAGTGCGGTTGCGTTCAGAATATAACCACCGGCCGTGCTGGGCACGCCGCACGGCGTGGACACGATGGGTGCGACGATCAGGCCGGTGAATTCGTTCGGCCGTGTATCCAGCGCGCGGCACGGAGGCAGCGTGTAGACCGATAAGCCCTGGTTTTCAGGTGTGGGTACCGCGAAGTATCCGTTAAGGTCGATCAGCAGATTGGTATTGCCGTTGGCGATGGCGGCCACCGTGTTTCTGGGCCCAGAGGGTACGATGGCGGCGTTGGCCACGATCGTTCCCGTAGGATCGTTCAAGGTCGAAACGTTGGGAACCGGAATGCCTGCCGGCCAAACCGTGAGGTAGCCCACGCGTCCGTTGTCGATGGGGACTGCGGTTACGTTAAACGAATAGGCCTTGGCAGCACCTGCGATGTTGCATTCCCGGGTGGTAAGGGCGAAATCACGTTCCTGGTTGGCTACGAGCGGGCCACCGTTGCCGGTGCGCGTATCCACGATGCGGCACGGGGTCAGAGGATAAAAAGCCAAAGTCGTCGGAACTGGCTGCTCGAAGTATCCGTTGATATCCAGAATGACATCGGTCGTGTTGTTCACGAAAACGTCAACCGACTGGTTGGTGCCGCCGCCTACGATGACAGCGTTGGCTTTGATGCGGCCATCGAGCGAGTTCATCAGCGAAACGCCGGGCTGAGGCTGTCCGGTCGGCCAGATGGTCAGGTAGCCGAGCCGCCCCTGTGGCACAACGGTCACATTGAGGGAGTACGCCGCCGCATTGGCCAGACTGTCGCAGCCGCCCGCCGTGGCCAGTTGCGGAAGATTGAACGTCCGCGATGTTCCTCCCTGGATGGGGCCGCCATTGATTCTCGTGTCGACCAACCGGCACGGGGTCACCGTAGCCAGCTGCAAAGCCGATTGCGCATAGCCGTTCATTGCGCTGAAGGCAAGTAAGAACAACAAAGTGAACAACAGGTAAGTTCGGCTGGTCCTTCGCATTCGGATTCTCCGCTACCGCTGATATGGATTTTGCTTCGATGAGGTGTTGGTTCGAATCCCGTGCGCAGCCGCAATGGTCCCCTCATTGACCGCGCGGGAAAGGAAATTCGTCAGGTGGCGTTGAACATACACTTCAGTAACTCTCGTTGCAATAGTGCTTAGGTGGTTTTTCAGCCTTACGGTTCCCAGAAAGATACCGAGGGGTATGAGGACATTAGAAGAAGTGGCACGGCCGCGCACTGCATCGTGAGGTCATTCCTTGGGCAGGAACGACGTAGACGCCCCAGCGCCGTGTTGGCGAAAGCGGCACGGCAGAGAGGTACTACGACGGCACAGACACGCGACGGGCGCAGGCAAGCCCCTGCGCCCCGACCGTACACCGTGACTATGCCGGCGTCAGATTTTCTCCAGTACTGCCGTCAGGTAGCGCCAGAAGCCCTCGACCGAAGAGATCTCCACCCGCTCGTGAGGGCTGTGCGGATCAACGATGGTAGGCCCGAACGACGCCATCTGCATGCCAGGATACTTTTCGCCGATGACGCCGCATTCCAATCCGGCATGCATCGCGATCAGCTTGGCCGGCTCGCCAAAGACCTGCTCGTGCACCGCTTGCAGCTTGCGAACGACTTCGCTGCCCGGCTCCGGCTTCCATCCCGGATAGCTGCCGCTTTGCTCGGTCTCAAATCCTGCCAGCCGGCACGCCGTTGCCACCATATCGGCCGCGCCCTGCTTGCTGGTCTCGATCGCACTGCGTTGGCTGGTGATTACTTCCACCATGTCGCCCTTGATGGCAACCGTCGCCAGGTTGGTCGAGTTCTGCACCAGGCCGGGGACGTCGGGACTCATCGCCAGCACTCCATGATGCAGGCTGGCTAACAGATCGGCGGTGGCGCGCGCATCCTTCGCGTCTAGGACCTTTTCCGGCCGGACAACTTTGTCCACCGTGATCTGGAGACCGGAGTCGAAGCCACCGAGGTCCGACTTATATGCAGCTTCGATCTTCGCCACTAGTGCCCGCAAATCCTTCTCCCGCGCCGCATCTAGCACGACCACCGCCGAAGCCTCGCGGGGAATCGCGTTCTGGGCGCTCCCGCCCGTCAGTTCGGCAAGCTCAACTGGCAGGCCTCCTAACAGGCTTTGGAGAACGCTTCCCATTATGCGGACCGCGTTGCCGCGTCCTTGATGGATGTCCACACCGGAGTGTCCGCCCTTCAACCCCGACACTTTGACACGCCAGGCGGTATCCCCGGTCGCGGGCTTAAAGCTGACCTTGCGACGAGCAATTGTCTTCAGCCCGCCCGAGCAGCCAATACAGATCGTGCCCTTCTCTTCGTTGTCCAGGTTCAGGAAATACTTTGACTTCAGCATTCCGCCGGGAAATTCCGCCGCCCCGGTCAGGCCAGTTTCCTCGTCGATGGTGAAAACAAACTCCAGCGGACCATGGGCGATGTCCGTGCTCTCCATGACTGCCAAAGCCGCCGCCACGCCAATGCCGTTGTCGGCGCCGAGCGTGGTGCCATCCGCCTTCAGCCAGTCGCCATCCCGCTTCAGCTTGATCGGGTCGCTGTCGAAGTTGTGCGCGGTGCCTTCATTCTTCTCGCACACCATGTCGAGGTGGCCTTGCAGCAGGGCCATGGGCGCGTTTTCGCGGCCGGCATGGGCAGGCTTACGGACTACGGTGTTGCCGACTTTGTCGTGAACCGCCTCCAGGCCGGCTTTGGAGGCGACGCCCAGGACGTAGTCTCGCGCCGCCTCTTCCTTGGTCGAGGGCCGCGGAATGGCTGCTAACGCTTCAAAGTGTTTCCAAACTTGCTTCGGTTCCAGATCCTTTAGTGCAGACGTCATAGCACGCTCCATTACAACTGCACACCCATCCTAACGCCGCGGCGCAGGGCTGACGAGCCCCGGCGCTGAGGCCAGCGGAAATCGCGAATCTTTGTCACAAGTCTTTGTGACCAGATTCCCATTCCTGAACCCTGTGCCAAATTTGTGCCCGGCTTTGTTGTCGGCGTGGCCAGGCTTACGCTAACTTCACATTAAGGAATGGTAGGCATCGCGCGCGGTTCGCAATTTCCAAACTGCGCGGCACATGCGCGATTTCGTTCTCCCCCAGCGGGTCCGGATTAATTCGATCCCGACGGGCCAACCGAAGACCCTCCCGACAATTTCGCTCGTAAAGCGTGGCCGGTGCAGTGCGCGCCGAGATCTTATCTTTGCAGGGTTTCGAGTGCCTCTCGCTGATTGCGCAGGAACGAGCTGGAGAGCCTTTCGTGATTGCCCGTAGAGTGACGGTGCCAGTGGAGATGACAGTTGCCTTCGTTCTCGCAATTGCCTCTGTGGCCTGCGCGCAAGTTTCCCTGGCCACCATCCCCGCCGGAAACCTGCCCATTGCCGTGGCCGTCAACCCGGTCACCAACAAGATTTACGTTGCCAATCAGAACAGCAACAACGTGACGGTGATTGACGGGGCGACCAACCACACCAGCAGCGTGCCGGTGGGAGCGACGCCCAGCTCCGTGGCGGTCAACCCTGTGACCAACATGATCTAGGTCGCCAATGAAAATGGCGATACGGTTACAGTCATCAATGGAGCCAACAACAGCACTGCCACCGTCGCTTCGGGCAGGCTCCCCATCGCCGTGGCGGTCAACCCGGTCACCAACAAGATCTATGTCGCCAATCAGAACAGCGGCACCGCAACCGTGATCAACGGCGCTACGGACACAACTACCACCGTGCCTGTGGGCCAGCATCCCTCGGCGCTCGCGGTCGATACCACCACGAACAAGATTTATGTCGTGAACACCGGTAGCTACAACGTCACCATCATCAACGGAACCAACAACTCCACTGCAACCGTCGCTGTCGGGTCAAAGCCGGTCGCCCTGGCCATCAACGAGAACACCAACAAGATTTATGTCGCCAACAGCGTCGGTAACAGCCTCTCCATCATTGATGGCGTCACCACCACCGTCCAGACCATCGCGGTGGGGGCAGCCCCCATCGCAGTTGGGGTGAATGCGCCCACCAATCAGATCTATGTGGCGAACGAGCAGAGTGGCAGCGTCACCATCATCGACGGAACAACCCTGACGCCCACGACCATCGCCATCCCCAATTCGCCCAATGCAATTGCCGTGGATGCCGCGACGAACAAGATTTATGTCACCAGCTTTGCCTGGACGGGCATGGTAACCATGATCGACGGCGCCAACAATGCCATCACCGGCGTCACAGTGGGAATCGATCCCACGGCCATCGCGCTCAACTTGCCGGCCAACCGCTTGTATGTCGCCAACGCCGGGGAAGGTGACGTCTCTGTGATCGGCGGCGGACCTTCGGATCCGTTGCAGTTTGTGCCGGTAGTTCCATGCCGGGTGGTGGATACTCGCTTGGCGCAAGGGCCGTTCGGCGGACCGTCTCTTGCGGCCGGCGTCGCGCGCGCCTTCTCCATCCCGCAGAGTGCCTGCAATATTCCCGACACAGCAATGGCGTTTTCGCTCAATGTGACCGTCGTGCCGCCGTCCGGCGGAAGGCTGGGATACCTGACCATCTGGCCCACGGGAGAATTGGAGCCGACGATCTCGACGCTAAACTCCACCGATGGCCGCATCAAAGCCAACGCTGCCCTGGTGCCAGCCGGAGTTGCCGGCAGCGTGAGCGTTTACGCCAGCGACGCTACCGACGTCGTGCTCGATATCAACGGCTACTTCGCTCCCGCCACGCCAGCGACCTTGCAGTTCTATCCGGTAGCGCCGTGCCGTGTGCTGGACACGCGAAATGCTCCTGGCGAGCTGGGCGGCCCGTCGCTCGATCGCAATCTGGAACGCGACTTCCCGGTGCTGTCCAGCAACTGCGGGATACCGCCGGGCGCACAGGCTTACTCCATGAACTTCACGGTCGTGCCTGTCGGAGGGCAGCCGCTAGGATTTCTTACGGTTTGGCCGGCAGGCCAGGATGAGCCCGTGGTGTCAACCCTGAACAATCCGAAAGCGACGGTAGTAGCGAACGCGGCGATTGTGCCCGCAGGCACGGAAGGCGCTATTGCGGTTTATCCCAGCCAGAATACCGATCTGGTCGCGGACATCAACGGCTACTTCGCCGCCCCGGATGCCGGCGGAATGTCGTTCTATCCCTCGGCCCCCTGTCGCGTCATCGACACGCGTAGCACGGGAGGCGCTTTCGTCGGCCAGCGCAGTCCAGCGGTGGATGTTGTGGACAGCAGCTGTGGCATTCCCAGCGCAACGCAAGCCTACGTCTTCAACGCGACCGTGGTGCCGCAAGTTCGGGTTGGTTATCTCACGCTATGGCCGCATAGCGAATCGCAGCCGGTAGCGTCAACGCTGAACGCGGTCGACGGCTTCATCACCTCGAATATGGCCATCGTGCCGAACCTGGACGGCTACACCAACGCCTATGCGTCCGGGGGAACGCAACTCATCCTCGACATCTCCGGCTACTTCGCGCCGTAAACGCCGACCGGCGTCGAGCGAGGTTACTTCGCCGGCGCAGCTGTCATCGGAAATACCTGGCCGTTGATCGGCGCCAGAAACGGAATCACGTGCGCACGTACGTTGAAATTCCCGTCAACCTTGGCCTCGACCACGAACTTGTACATGAAATCGCCCATCTTGAACGAATCGGAATTCAGCTGGAAGACGTAGGTCCCGTTCTTCGACTCGCGGAGCGATACCTGGTCGGGCGTAAGGTTGTTGATGACCAGCAGGATCTCGCCGCCCTCTGCCTCGTCGTGCTCTTCTTTTCCGGCGGTATGTTTCTCTTTCGCTTCCCGCTTCTCCTCGGCTTCGCGCTTCTCGTGAGCCTCGTGGTCGTTAGCGGCCGGCTTGAATCCGGGAACAAGTTTCTGTGCCTCCGCCAGGTTGTAGGGCGGGAAATTACCCGGGCGCCACTCCGCGTCCGGTAGTTCCTCAGGTCCCATCAAGTTCGCATAGAGCAGGAGCATCTGCCCTTTATTCAAGTCGCGACGATCGGGGCGGAAGTTGAATCCCGCAACCACTGTGGGGAAGACGATGGCCTTGGATCCTTCAGCGATGGCCAAGGGTCGCGACCCCGGCTCGGTGCGGTCGGGAATGGCGATGTAGGCCGCGTCCGAAGTTTCCGCAACAATCTTCGCGGGACGTTGCTCAAAGGCAGCGAAGGTCTTGCGGCTGTCTCCGCTGAATATGCCATGCACCATGCAGAGCTGGCCCTTCACGCAGATGGCAGGCGCCTGGTACGACTTCGGGACCTTCGCTTTGTGCGAACTGAAAGAAATGGGAATTGCCTTCGACACCGGCGCGCCTTCATTTCCGGCCAGGCGGAACAGGATCGCAAGTTCAACTTGTCCCGGCGGAAGCTTCAGCGAGATGGGACCATCAGCAGCCTGGGGCGGCTCGCCCGATACCTCTACGGTCCAACCTCTCAGACTATAGGGCTGGGCCGACGGTGGAAACGGAAGCGTGACCCGCGTGACCGTTACTCCGGGCACACCCTCATACAATGTGGGATCCTCTACCACGCTGCCGGAGACGTGCTCCCCGGCCCGGATTTCCGCCGGCAAAACGAATCCCACTTCCTTCATGGTCGTGCTGGTAATCGGCGGGCCGGTCGGCGCAGAAGGCACCGCTTCTTTTCCTTGCAGCTGCCGGGCCTGATCCAGTTGCCGCATGACTTCGTCGGACGTAAAGGTCTTCACCGTTTCAGGCGTTCCAGCGGATTCTTCACCGGCCGGGCATTCGCGCGGCCTGTAGGCTTGCGCCGCCACATCCCATTCGTTGCAGCTGTACACACCGGTCTGCGGATCATGGGTCAGACGATGTCCGCTGACCTGCTTCTTTCCCGTCTCGTCGAAGACCTGGATGAACTCACCGGTAAAGTTCGCATTGTTGTCGTAGGTATCCTGGGTGATGCGGTGAACTTTGCCGTCGGGCCAATAGTAGGTGGTGGTGGTCTGCGGAATATAGGCCGCGGGAGAATAATCGATGGTTTCTTTCTGAATCAGTTCACCATTCGCTCCCATGGTGTCCTGCTCGACAATCTGATTGGCGGCGTTGTAGTGCAGCTCCAGCTTTTTTCCGGCTCCGGCGTCTTGCACCACGGTGCGTTGAGCGACCAGAGGCGCCGCACTGACAACTAGCAAAGCGCAAATAGCGACGACGGGAGAAACATGGAGAGTCGGACAATGTGACATTCGGAACACGAGCTTTCCCCTTGTGTGAGACTTCGCGGCGCTGGATGAGGACGAGGGGTCGCGAAGCTCTTGGATCGTGGTTAATAGTACGAGTTCTGATAGTAGCAGGCTCGAAGCTCGAGACGCAGGCCTGCTGTTCCATACCGCATTTCCGCGGAGCACACTAATCTCTTGAAACCATCATTGTGGATTTTATTCGTGTGCTGCATGTTCAAAAACGGAAGCAATCAATTGCGCGCGATCTTTACTACTACCGTTCTCGTTGACAGCAACTCTGGCTGCACGTTACAGTTTTAACGCCTCGACGGTGGCAACTCGTCTCCTCCTGTCCAGCACCTCAGCTGGCTCGCGTTCACAGCCAACACCCGTCCGCAATCAGCCCATGAACCCATTGAACAAGGAAAACTCCTAATGAATTTCATGCACTCGTTTTCCCGGCACGGCATCAGCCGCGCCACCCTGACTCTCGCGCTCGGAGCATTTCTGGGCGGTGTGAGTGCTGTCCCGGCTACGGCGCAAGGCGTACTCCGTCAACTCAGCCAAGACAGCTTCACCAATCAAACCAGCCAGCACATGACCGAGGTCGAACCCGGCGCTTTCGCCTACGGACCGACCATCGTTACCGCTTTTCAGGTGGCTCGTATTTCCAGCGGCGGCGGCGCCGATATCGGATGGGCAACTTCTCTAAACGGTGGAATTTCCTGGACCAACGGTTATCTGCCCGGACTGACGCAGTTTGAAGGCGCTGGACCCAATAGCGCAGCCAGCGATGCGGCTATCGCTTATGACAAGAAGCATGGCCAGTGGTTGATCTGCACCCTGCCCATCGGCAACGAGTTCGACACGGTTGCAGTCAGCCGCTCTCCCGATGGCATTCACTGGGGCAATCCTATCTATGTCATCAGCAATCAGGACGCGGACAAGAACTGGATCGCTTGCGACAACTCTTCCACCAGCCCGTACTACGGCAACTGCTACGTGGAGTGGGACAATCCCGATGTGGGTGACCTGCTGTACATGAGCACCTCCAGCGATGGCGGACAGACGTGGGGCTCACCCAAGACGACCGGCGGCAACGATTACGGCATTGGCGGCAATCCCATCGTGCAGCCCAACGGCAACGTGGTTGTTCCTTTCGCCGATTTCGAAGGCGGCATGTCGGCTTTCATGTCCACCAACGGCGGACAAAGCTGGACGGCTGCGGTCAGTATCGCCAACGCTCCCAGCCACGGTGAAGCTGGCGGACTGCGCAGCGCCGGCCTTCCTTCCGCGGCCATCGATGGCGCCGGCACGGTGTACACGTCATGGTCCGATTGCAGCTTTGAAAGTGGCTGCTCGGCGAATGACATCGTGTACAGCAGTTCTTCGGACGGAGTTCACTGGTCCGCGAAGGTCCGCATCCCCATGGATCCCGTGGGCAGCGGCATCGATCACTTCATCAACGGTATGGGCATCGACATCAAGACATCGGGCAGCACCGCCCACATGGCGATGACTTATTACTATTATCCCGTTTCCAACTGCGGCAGCAATTGCTCTCTGATTGCCGGCTTCACCATTTCCAACAACGGCGGGCAGACCTGGACGGCGGCGCGGCAG
The DNA here is from genome assembly GCA_963796695.1 of uncultured Acidobacteriaceae bacterium. Taxonomy (GTDB): domain Bacteria; phylum Acidobacteriota; class Terriglobia; order Terriglobales; family Acidobacteriaceae; genus Bog-257. Next base: position 39,735 of record CAWCMU010000010.1, read on the forward strand.
TTATCCGGCGCCATGCAGCTGAGCTGGCTGCCGAACACCTTCTCCGGAAGAATGGTGGCGGACTATGTTGCCACGGTCTATCCGGCAGGCGGCCGAGCCTATCCGATTTACGTGATCGCTCATCAGCCCCAGAGCGGAGTGTTTAACCAGGCTGTCTACACCGAAGCTTACGGCTTCACGCAGGATGAGATGACCGAGCCGCAGTACAGCTCGAAGAACGATAAGCCGATCCCGGGCATAAAGTCGGATCATCCGGCGAGAACCTACTTCGATCTGGACAACGAACATCCGGTGCATCCGTCGCCGGCAACTCCTCCCCACGAAAAAGACTAGGCGGAACATTCTGCCGATTTTTACGAGCCGCTGGCGCATCCGCGTTGGCGGCTTTTTCCTGCCTTTCACATTCCGTTCGCTGCGATGCGATTCGCGGTAAGGGCGTATTTCGAAACAGTGTTTTTAGCGGGAACTCCGACCGGAACAGCTACTCCGGTACAATCTTGAGTTCCGTACAGTGAGTCAACAAAGCGTTCAATCCCCATGACTTTGAACGTTTTGCCGCTCTCTTGCGTATTAAACAGAGACTTCACCAACAAACAGCACCAGAAAACACAATTGCAGGATTTGCTTCAGGAGACAGGAAATGTTCCTTCCTAAAGTTGTCGAGTTTGCGGTTCGTAAAGCGCTTGCGCTGGGCCTGGTGGCGCTGCTTGCCATCGGAAGTTTCGCCCAGGATACGACGTCCCAGGCGCCGAAGAGCACTTCTCAGGGTGCGCCTCCGCTGACACCTTTGCCTCAGGCGCCCGCGCCGCAAAATAACGCGCACGTGTATTCCGACCAGAACTACGCGAAATCCAAGCCGGCGTTCCCGAACCTGTATAGCCCCTACATGTCGCGGCGCGTACCGCCGCCGAACCTGACAAATTCTGCGCGCACCGACCAGCTGTTTCGCGACGGAACCATGTATCTGTCGATCAACGACGCGGTCGCGATGGCGTTGGAGAACAATCTCGACATCACTTTGCAGCGCTACAATCTCTCCATCGCTGACACCGACATCCTGCGCACCAAGTCGGGTTCATTTGATCGCGGCGTCAACTCTTCGGTGGTGCAGGGCACGCCGGGCGGAGCCATCGGAACCACCACGGCGGGCGGCACCGGAAGTTCGGCCACTGCGGCTCAGGGAACAGGCGCCGGCGGTACGCAGATCGGCGCTGGAGGCGCCGGCGCTGGAGCAGCCGGCATCGTGCAGTCCACCCTCGGCGGCGGCCCGGTGATCGACAGCTTTGATCCCATCGTGACCGGCACTCTCCAGGGTGAGCGCGCCATCACCCAGGAACCCAACATCATCTTCACCGGCGTCCCGACCTTCAATCAGAACACAAACATTTACAACTTCACCTATGCCCAGGGCTTTCCCACGGGCACGCTAGCCAGCGTGAGCTTCAGCAACACCCGCGTGTCCACGAACTCGCCCTTTTATTTGGTGTCGCCTGAGGTTTCACCCAGCTTCCGCTTCCAGCTGCGCCAGCACCTGCTGCAAGGCTTCGGCTTCGATCCCAACTTGCGTTACATTCGCATCGCGCGCAACAACCGCGAAATTGAAGACGTCGTCTTCCGCCAGCAGATCATCACCACGGTCTCGCAAGTCGAGAACATTTACTGGGACCTGGTAACCCAGTACGAAGCGGTAAAGGTCAACCAGCGGGCTTTGCAACTCGCCGAAAAGACGCTCTCTGACGATCAGGAGCAAGTGAAGATCGGCACCCTCGCTCCCATCACTTTGGCGCAGGCACAGAGCGGCGTTGCCAGCGCCAAGCAGAACCTGATCACCGCCCAGACCAACCTTCAGCTTGAGCAGTTGCTGATGAAGAACGCCATTACCAAGAACATGGAAGATCCGATTCTGGCAGAGGCGCCCGTGGTTCCCACTGACACCCTCAAGCCCGATGAGCAATATGAAGTCCGGCCGGTGAAGGACCTGATTCAGGAAGCCTTGCAAGGCCGTCCTGAGATTGTGACCGCGCGCATCAATCTGACCAACCTGGCAATCTCGCGCAAGTCCATCAAGAGCTCTCTGCGGCCGACACTCGATCTCTATGCCTTCTATGGAGCGTCAGGACTCGGCGGCGACCAGACCAACTTGCTTCCGCCTTGCAACTTCTCGGGAGCGATCCCGGGTGAGAACTGTCTGGATCCGGGCACGATTCCGGATACCGGCTACAGTCACGCTTTTCATCAGCTGTTCAACAGCACCTCGCCGGACAAAGGTGTAGGCGTGAACCTTAACGTCGTGATTCGCAATCGTGCCGCGCAGGCTGACCAGGTACGCTCCGATCTGGAGTACCGGCAAGCGCAGGTGCAGCTGAAGCAGGTAGAGAATTCCGTGGCGCTCCAGGTACGCAACGCGCAGTTCACCATGCAGCAGAACTACGCCGCGTTACAAGCGGCCATTGCGGCCCGCGACTACGCCAACGAGAGCCTGGTAGCCGAACAGAAGAAGTTCAGCTATGGCGCCTCGACGCCGACGCTGGTGCTGCAAGCTTCCAGTAACCTGACGCAGGCAGAGTCCAACGTTCTGAACGCTGCGGCTAACTATGAGAAGTCGAAAGTTCAGCTGGACTTATCGACTGCGGAGACGTTGTCCAAGCTGGGCATCGATATCGCCGATGCGGAAGCTGGGCAGGTAACACACATGCCAGGCGTGCAGGGCGTGGTGCCCGCGGACACCCAGAACCTGACCTTGCCATCGCCGGGGGTGCAGCCTCAGACCCCCAACACCGGCGAGCCACAAGCGCCGCCGGCGACCACCCCACAGAGCGCTCCGCAGCCGACCACGCCTCCCGCCCAGGCTGCACCGCAAAACTGAGTGGACGCAATTTGCGGGCATCCCACAGTGTAGGATGCCCGCGAGCCGCTGGTCCGCCCTCCGCCCATCCAGCGCTAACCTGGCGGTCACCCGCTGCCGCGCTGCACCGGCTAAAGGCAGGCGAGTCGAAGGGAGAGACAAGATGGGCGAAGCAGCCGCAGGCAAGCGGCGGATCACTCTGATCGCGTGCCGAATTTTCGAGGAAGAACTCAACGCGGTGCTGGCGTCCGTCCTGCACGAGATGGATGTCGAGGTTATGTGGCTGGACGCCGCGCTGCACTGCGACCTGCGGCGGCTGGAGGCGGCGCTTCTCACCGCCTTCGCGGCGGCGAAAAAGAATGGCAGCGACGTTCGTCTGCTTTTCGGGCAGGGCTGTCATCCGCAACTCCACCAACTGGCGAAGGAACATGGCGTCCGGGTGCTGCCGGCGAAGAACTGCATCGAGGCTTTCCTCGGCGATAAGCTACCCGATCTCGAAGCCAATCACACCATCGTGATGACGCCGGCGTGGATTCGGACCTTGCCCAGCTCTTCGCAGAATTTCATGGGCTGGGACGCGGTGGACATGCGCATGAATCTGGGACGCTACCAGAAAATCCTGGTGGTCGATCCCGGTCTGCATCCTCTTTCCGACGAGGAAGTGTTGGAGTTCTTCGACCTGGTGCAGGTACCGCTGGAAGTTGTGCCGCTCGATCTGGATCATTTCCGGCAAAAGCTGATCAGCCTGCTTGCCTGACGAATTTGCCGATCTTGGCTTGTGCCTGGCGCGGGTTAGCGCGGGTCGCCAAGGCAACAAAAAGCCGGAGCACGAAGCTCCGGCTTTTCAAAGTTACGACGGAATTAGCGGTTGCGCTTGCGGCGAATGGTTCCGAAGGCGCCGACTAAGCCGGTTCCGAGCAGAAGCAGGGAAGAAGGCTCAGGGGTGGTGCCGCCGCCGCCACCGAGGACGTCAAACGCGCCCAGAGTCTGGGTGCCGTTCGAATTCCAGGTGTTTCCACCATCGGTCGAATACAGATCCAAGCCGTTGGTGTTGGTGCTGTTCAAGTTCCACGCCAGCCAGCTGGTGTCGTTGATATTCTCTGGGCCGAGGACCAGGAAGTACGACTGACCCGCCGTCAGGCTAAGACCGGTAATGTTGCTGATGGTGACCAGACCGCAGCACTGTCCAAACGTCGTCTGGCTGGACAGGTTGTCCCAACGTTCCATCTGGGAGCCCGGAAGGCCGTTGTTATCGGTGAAGACAGCCGCGTAGAAAGAATTGACGCCGGTCACGTACCCAATGCCAATATCGATCTGGGAAACACTGCCGCTGGCCATGGCGGTGAACTCGTTAGCAGCGGTAAAGCTGGTGCCAACCGTCCCGCTTCCGGAAACCGTCCAGCCAGTGCAGCACTGGTAGACGTTTTGCGGATCCGAGTTTAGGTCGCTGAAGAATGTTGAACTAGCCATCGCCGGCAGACTGCTCACGCAGAGAGCGACCGCCAGTAGGCAGAAAGACCACAGAAGTCTCTTACTCAAGGGGTTCCTCCTCCGTTTCCAACGAAACATCTCGAGGTGTCGATCGCAGGCCCATACTGCGCAAAGCGAGGTCAAACTCCGCATCCTCTCTTGCGCACACCGCGTTCGGCGGACCAAACACAGCGCTGAACAACAACGTTGCAATTCATAGTCCGATCTAAGCAGTTGAAAACATTGTTACTTCTAGCTTAGTAGGTGCAATAGGTTGCAGTAGAGTTCCCACCATTTTCCTAAGCTGCTCCCGCTTCCCTGTCTCTTAAGCAGCATTTCGCTATACCCTGCCCCGCCAGCACGTGGCAGCCGTCCCGCAAGCACATAGCACCCGAATTGAATTTTGTGCAGCACTTATGTGCGAAATTTCCCTCCGCGGAGCAACAGCGCACCCCGCCGCCTACTCTGAATCGTTTGTCGTCTGACGTTAACCGTTGACCCCGAATCAGCAGCGAGGTGCCCTCATGCCGTACTCCCTGCGCGGCCCCTGGCCGCAACCGTGCCTCTGGAGCTCTTCAGCCTGCCAGCAGCGAAACGGGCGCCGCCCGCAAGCGCCGCCCTCATCTAAACAAGTTTGTGCGCCACAAATTTGTTGGATGTGACGAGGCTGTTTACACTCAAGAGAGAGGTTTTTCTGTCCTACCCGGACTTATTACTGATGCGGAGGCATGTTGGATAAAGCACGGCCAGGCTTGAAGGACCTGCTTCACGCCGACTCTGCCCGCACCGGGATCATCAAACCGACTCGCCGTGAATTGCTGTCGCTATTAGCGAAGGGCGCCGCAGCCTACCCTCTGGCCCGTGCCGGCTTGTCCGCCGCCCTGGCGAATCCCCGGCAGCAATCGCAAGCGGTGCCGCCCGAGTGGCGACTGACCGACGAGGAGCTGCTCGAGGAAATCGTCAGCCGCGCCTTCCTGTTTTTCTGGAACGAAGCCGGCGCTCACACCGGACTGGTGCGCGACCGCGCCCTGGCCGACGGCACCCCCGATGGACGCCGCGTGGCCAGCATCGCCGCCACCGGCTTCGGGCTGGGCGCTCTCTGCATCGGCCACAAACGCGGCTATCTTCCCCCCCATCAGATTGGCGGCCGCGTCGTCGTCACCCTCAACTTTCTGCTGAAGCATGTCGAGCACATGAACGGCTTCTTCTACCACTTCATCGACATCGAGACCGGCAAGCGCACGCGCATGTCCGAGGTGTCGCCCATCGATACTACGATCCTGTTGTGCGGCGTACTGACCGCGCGCGAATACTTCAATAACCCGCAGATCACCGAGCTGTGCAACGCCATCTACCGCCGCATCAACTGGCAGTGGATGCTCAATGGCGGCAAGGCCTTCGCCATGGGCTGGACGCCGGAGTACAAGTTCATCGGCGCGCGCTGGGACACCTACTGCGAGCTTATGATGATGTATCTGCTGGCCATGGCGGCGCCGCAGTACAGCATCCCGCCATCGTCGTGGAATGCGTTTTCGCGGCCCACGATGGAGTTCGAAGGCTATACCTACATCAGCGCCGCCGATCCGCTGTTCGTTCATCAGTACTCGCATGCCTGGTTTGATTTCCGCAACCGGCATGACAAATACGCGAATTATTTCCAGAATTCCGCCATCGCAACCTACGTGCACAAACAATTCTGCCTCTCGATTCGCTGGCGTTTTCCCGACTACGACGACAACACCTGGGGCATCACAGCTTCGGATTCGCGGCTGGGCTATCAGGCTTGGGGAGGCCCGCCGGAAATCGGCTACATCGATGGGACCGTCGTTCCCTGCGCAGCCGGGGGCTCCGTTCCGTTCCAACCAAAGGAGACCATAGCTTGTCTCGCCAATCTCTATAACCAGTACGGATTGCGCGCCTGGAAGCGTTACGGCTTTGTCGACGCCTTCAATCCCCGCACCACCTGGACGGACGTGGATGTGATTGGCATCGATCAGGGCATCACCATGCTGATGGTGGAAAACTATCGCAGCGCGTTTATCTGGGACATGTTCATGCGCAGCCGCGAGGCGCAGAAGGGGATGCGGCTGGCAGGCTTCCAGTTCTCGGCACAGACGGCAACGCCCAGCTAGCTGGCTGTCAGCACATCGCGCTGCAAGCGCCAACGGAAGAACCGCAGGTCCCTCCGCTGCGGCCGGGTGGACAGGTTTCGTGGCAGGTAGAGCCGTGTGTCGGCATCGCGGACATGCGGACTTCGGCGTCAGCGGTAGAGCGGCGCTTTAGCGCCGCGCTGAGGCTGCCCACAATTACTTGAGCCGGACTTCAGTCCGGCGGAATATGGCTGTCGCCGGCTGAACAGTTTGCTGAAAACTCGATTGTGGCCGCATCTCGGGTAGAGCTGGCCTTCAGACCAGCGTCTAAGTCGTTTATTTATTGTTTTCATAGCCGGCTTGAGCCGGCGACACGAGCGTTGTCCGAATTTTTCAGCACTCTGTGAAGCCGGCTTAGGAATTCGAAGAGGCTTGCTGGACGCTGGCCTGAAGGCCAGCTCTACCGCCCAAGCTCCCGCCGCTGGCGCATCGTTTTGAATTCCCGGAACCCGCTAGCTTGCCGGACCCAGAGCCATGCCATTTACCGCCGGCGAGTTATCGGTCGAAGCCGCCGGCAGCATGATCACCTTGTTCGGCGACACCACATACAAAATGCCGAACTGATTTCCGTTCTGCTTGACCACCGCTCTGCCGGTTGTGTCCACCAGATACGTGAGGATCAGGCTGTTCGGTCCTCCCGGCCCGGCAGGCCCGCTGGTAATTTGCGTGCCGTTGATATTGCCGACTCCGTCAGCGAACATCGCGGTCACCGAGTTGGTCACTCCGGAAATCACCGGCCAGGCAGTTCCGCCAGCGTAGGCGCTCTCGACCGAAGCGTTGGTGAACGGCGCTCCGGCCTGCGGCTCCAGAACGCCGTAGGTTGCTTCCGCATCCGTGCCCACCGCAACCGCGCTGTTGGCTGCGGTCAGGTAAAGCACGGGCGGCGTGGTTCCAAACTGCGTACTGAATCCGCCGAGGGCGACGCGACCGGTGAGGGGATCGATCACGTACGTCCCGCTAGAGGTCTGCTGGAGGTTCAGGGTTCCACCCTTGTTCTCGTCGGAGTTCAGGGTCGCATTTCCGGCGCCGTCGCCTTTGAACAATCCTGCCGTGATGTCAGGCACTCCGCTGCCGCTGCTGGAATCAACTGCATCCAGCTCCACAACACTGGAGCCGAGCAACGCGGCATTGGTCCATCCGCTGGGAGCGCGCACCTGACGCACTGCCGACCACAAGGTCAGGTTCGCAGGCTTGGTGACCGGGTCAGCCGAGATGAGGATCAGTTCCTTGGCGTTGACCACGTAATACGCGTAGCTGCAAGGCGTGCTGCCGGACGTTCCCAAACAGTTGCCATTCGGATCGTTGGGGAAGCTGAACTGCGCGTAGCTGCCGCGACCGGTGGTGGTGTCGATGGTGGACGACAGCGTACCGCCGAACGGATTCGAATGCGGCGAGCCATTGTCATTCACATCCATCGGACAAGTCTGAAGTCCCCAACCGTTGTTGTTGCAGTCGACATTGATCTGCGTGGCCGGCTCGGTGCCCATCGCGCCCGCGCCGGAGTAGCGTTTCCCGGCGGTATCGTATCCCGAGTACACCAGGGCAAAATTGCCCGGCGTAATCTGGCTCGCCTGGAAGAACGCAGAGTCCTGCACCTTGAGCACGCCGGAGCCGTAGATCTGCGGGTTCGACGAATCGCGCTGGATCAGGCGTCCGCAACCCGAGTTCGACGATGTGGGCGTGCAACCCGTGCCCGAAACCACTACGGAGAACTTATAGCTTCCCTGGTTGGTGACGATCGTCATGGTGCCGGTTCCGTCGGCATTCAGGCTGTAGACCGACCCGGTCGTCATGGTCTGCGGCGTGACGGCGCCGGTGGTTCCGTCGATCGGCTCTCCGCTGCCGTCGTTGCGGTCGAGGGATCCGCTGGTGATATTGCCGTTACCATCGGCCACGAACGCTCCCGCCATCATGTACGGATTGCCGCTGTCGTAGCCGTTCAAGCTGAAGGCAAAGTTGCCGTGCAGTTGGCTGTTCGTGATCGCCGGGTTGACCGTGATGCTCAACGGCGTTTGCGACAGCGCGATCTGCGGAGGATTCTCGGAATCCGAGACCTGCACCACGAAGATCGATTTGCCGCTGGCCGTCGGCGTTCCGGAGATAGCGCCAGTCGTGGTATTCAAGGTCACGCCCGCAGGCATGGCGCCGCCGGAACCGTTATCGCAACCTCCTCCAGAGGGTTCTTTAACGCACCAGGTAAGCGGAGGAACTCCGCCGGTTGCCAGCAAGGTGCTGCTATACGGCAGGCTCACGGTTGCCGCCGGCAACGAAGTAGTCTGCACCTTCAGGGTCGGACCCTGCACATCGATGCTTAGCGCGGCTGAGGCGGTTGCCGCCGGAGTTTCGGCGTCGGCTGCCTGCACCGTGAAGTTATAGACTCCCAGCGTCGTCGGAGTACCGGTTATGGCGCAGTTTCCGCCGGTGCTTCTGGTGCATAAAGTCAACCCCGGCGGCAGGCTGCCGGAAGTGATGCTCCAGGTATAAGGCGAGGTTCCACCGGCTACGGTCACATTCTGGTTGTAAGCCGTATTGAGGTTCGCATTCGGCAGGCTGGTGGTGGTGATCTCGATGATGGTCAGCGAGATCAGTGCCGAGCCGTGCGCCGGTATGGTCTCCGAATCGCTGGCTTGGATGGTGAAGTGTATCGGCGCTCCCGGCGTGGTTGGCGTGCCGGAGACGATGCCCTGATTGTTGACCGTGGATAGGGTCAATCCTGGCGGCAGTGCGCCTGCGGAGCCATTGTCGCAGGTGCCGCTGGTTTCAACGATGCACCAGGTGTAAGGCGGTTGCGACTGCCCGCCGGTTACCGAGAAGGTGGCGCTGTAGGGGACGCCGGGCGTTCCCGGAGGAAGCATGAATCCGGAAGTGCACGAGTCGCAGGCCACGACCACCAGTCCGCTGATGTTGACGGTGACGTTGTATTCGTCGCTGAGATTATTGGCATCGGTGACTTCGATGGTGAAGATCCAGCTGCCGAACTGCGTCGGGGTGCCGTTTATCTGGGCAGTTGACTGATCCAAAGCGAGGCCCGGAGGCAGGGTTCCACTGGCGATGCTCCAGGTATATCGTCCGGTACCGCCGCTGGCGCCAAGCTGGAAGGCGTACGGGGTGTTGATCGCACCCTGTGGCGGGCTGGTGGAAATGATGACGGGACCCGAGGGGGGCGGGGTAGGCTTGGTGCCGCCGCCGCCGCAAGCGGCCAGAAACACGCAAATTATGAGTGCCAATCCTGATAACGCAAGAATCCTCAACCGCCTCATGGTAGCTCCCTCGTGGATGTAAAGCTGTGCTCTGGCAAACTCGAACAGTAAGGAATCAGTTAACGTCTCCGCAGCGAAACTGCGGGCCCTGCTGGAGCGTTTAGCGGCGTTGGATACGGTTGCCACTCTACGCGAGGCCCTTCGCCTAAACCAGAGTTGTCGAACATGTTAACTCCGAACGCGCCCGCGCGCGAGAGGAAATTCGAAAAGATGACCCCAGGATTACGATCAGGTCAAAGCGGGAAGAATCGGCGGCAGAGCCAACTCCCGATGTTGACCAGTTCGGTAAGGGCAGCTCAGGACAAAACGGCGATCAGCGGCTTCTGTTTTGGGATTACTTCGCCGATCTCAGCGGCGGCAACTCCAGCTTCCTGCAATGCCGCCAGCAATCGCTCAGCGTCAGTTGCGGCAACGGAGATCAGCAGTCCGCCGGCAGTTTGCGGGTCAAACAGCAAGGTCAACAGGTCGGGGGCAACATCGTCGGAGCTTTCCACGCAGCCCTCGGTAAACTGCCGGTTGGCCTTCAGACCTCCGGGAACATAGCCCTTGCGCACACATTCCAGCGCGCCCGGCAGCACCGCTATGCGCGAAGCATGGATACGCAGGCTGACATCCGAGCCGCGGGCAAGCTCGCGCGCATGGCCGATCAGGCCAAAGCCCGTCACGTCCGTCATGCCGTGCACCTCAAAGCCGCCAGAGATCACGACCTCGGCTGCGGCCTTGTTAAGTGTGGTCATGGAATGGATGGCCGCGCGAATCCAGCTGAAGTCCGCCGCGCCGCGCTTGATGGCCGTTGAGATCACGCCGGTGCCGATCGGCTTGGTGAAGATGAGCCGATCGCCGGCGCGGGCCGCGCTGTTGGCCAGCACTTTCTGCGGATGTACGGTGCCGGTTACCGAGTAGCCAAGCTTGATTTCGTCATCGCGAATACTGTGTCCGCCGATGACGGTGCAGCTGGCCTCGACCATTTTCGACAGTCCGCCGGCCAGCATCTCCTCCAGCAATTTGGGATCGCCGTTTTCCGGGAAGCACACCAGGGCCAACGCGCTGATCGGCTTGCCGCCCATCGCATACACATCGCTGAGCGAGTTGGTGGCCGCGATCTGGCCGAAAACATAAGGGTCGTCGACGATGGGCGTAAAGAAGTCGACGGTCTGCACCAGCGCCAGCTCGGGCGTCAGTTGATACACGCCCGCGTCGTCGGCTGTGTCGAAGCCGACCAGTACGTTCGGATCCTGTTGCCGGGCTAATTTCCCAAGCACCGAGTCCAGCACCGCCGGACTTAGCTTGCTGGCTCAACCAGCGGCTTTCACCATTTCCGTAAGGCGGGTTGTCTTGACGTCGGACATGCAGGGATCATTCTAGCGGAGTAGATTCCCTGCGCCAAAGCGGGCGCTGATAATGACAAATTCAGGCGAGACTGCTACCACGCTTTCGAAACATGCCACAATAATGAACATCCTCTGGCGGACGGTCGCTGACCCGGCAGGTGGTGCTTATATTCTCATGGCAACTCGTATCTCTTTCGCCGTGGTCGCGCTGGCGTTCGTCGTCGCTGCTTTTTGGGCCTATCACCACGACGACCGCATCAGCACCAATGCCGCGCAGGTCAGCCTGGGCGATCCCAATGAAGTAGTGCGCGAGTTACTTGGCGAGCCCAGCAGCCAAGGCCCGTGCGGCTCGCTGACTCCGACTCCCTCCGGCTGCACCACCGAATACGTTTACCGCTATTACTACTCCATCTTTCAGCCGCGATATGAAGTGATCTGGTTCGATCACGCCGGCAAAGTCCTGGGCGAGCAGAACGTGAAGTCGCCTTTCTGAACATTACGTGCAACGGCGCTAAACTGCTTTCGCGGAATCCTGTTCGAGACAATCAGCCCAGGCCCGTTGCGCGCAAAAAAATTGGGTGCAGCCGAAGCCGCACCCGCACAGAACCGTCTAGCAGCTACTTCTTAACTGCCTTCGGACCGGCCGCTTTCACTTCCGGCGGCGCGTCAAACTTTTCGAAGTTCTTGGCGAAGCGCTCAGACAGCTCAGTTGCCATCTTGTCATAGGCCGCCTTGTCCTTCCAGGAATTCCGCGGAGCCAGCAGCTCTGACGGAACGCCGGGACAGCTCTTCGGAATGCTGAGCCCAAAGGCCGGCTCGATTTCAAACTCCGATGTTCCCAGCTTGCCTTCCACCAGGGCTTCCACCATCGCGCGCGTGTACGGCAGGCTCATGCGCTTGCCGACGCCGTAAGGGCCGCCCTGCCAGCCGGTGTTGACCAGCCAGCACTGCGCACCGTGCTGGTTCAGCCGCTGCCGCAGCATCTCGGCATAAACCTTCGGCGGCAGCGGCATAAACGGAGCACCAAAGCAGGTGGAGAACGTCGCCTGTGGCTCTGTCACTCCCGCTTCGGTTCCGGCCACCTTCGCGGTGTAGCCCGACATGAAGTGATACATCGCCTGCTCAGGCGTGAGCTTCGAGACTGGAGGCAGCACGCCGAACGCATCAGCCGTCAGGAAGACAACGTTCTTGGGATGACCGCCAAGCCCGGGGATCACGGCGTTTTCGATGAACTCCACCGGGTATGCGGCGCGCGTGTTCTCGGTCTTGCTGTCGTCGTCGTAATTGGGAATGCGAGTGAGCGGATCGAGCACCACGTTCTCCAGCACGGAGCCGAAGTGGAGAGCGTTGTAGATCTGCGGCTCGGTTTCCGGCGAGAGTCTGATGCACTTGGCGTAGCAGCCGCCTTCGAAGTTGAAGATACCGGTGGCGCTCCAGCCATGCTCATCGTCCCCAATCAGCCGGCGCGTGGGATCGGCGGAGAGGGTGGTTTTGCCGGTGCCCGACAGCCCGAAGAACAGGGCGGTAACGCCATCCTGCCCGACATTGGCCGAGCAGTGCATAGGGAACACGTTGCGCTCCGGCAGCAGGAAATTCATGATGCCGAAGATGGACTTCTTCATCTCGCCGGCATACTGGGTGCCGCCGATAAGCACAATCTTCTTAGTGAAGTTGACCAGGACGAAGAATTCGGAGTTGGTGCCATCGCGTTTGGGGTCAGCCTTGAAGCTGGGTGCGCTGACGATGGTGAATTCGGGGTGATGCGACTTCAGCTCTTCTGCCGTGGGCCGGATGAACAGCTGCCGGACAAATAGGTTGTGCCAGGCATATTCGTTGATGATCTGGATGGGCAGCCGGTACTTGGGATCGGCGCCGCAAAAGAGGTCCTGCACAAAAAGCTCTTTGCCGCCCAGGTAGTCGAGCACCCGATCGTACAGTGCGTCGAACTTCTCAGGAGGGAAGGGTTGGTTCGCGGTGCCCCAGGCTACCTTGTTTTCGGTGACGGCGTCCTTGATGGTGAACTTGTCTTTGGGAGAGCGGCCGGTGCGCTTGCCGGTTTCGGCAACCAGGGAACCGCGTGCCGCCAGTTCGGCTTCGCCGCGGCGTATTGCAGCTTCCACCAGCTGAGCAGGAAATAAATTGCGATGAACGTTATTAGACCCGAGAAGTTGCGAAACCTCCGGAGTTTGCAGGACAGAGGACATAAATAGCTCCTTTAAGAAAGCCAAAGAAATGCGGCGTAAGACGAATTCGAACCTGGGATCGCGCAGTAACAGAGACTCGATTGAGCAATAAAAAAGGCCCGCTCAAAGGGCCTTAACGGGCGACAGGCTGGTGGGCTTCATCCATTACCGCCTTCAGATGATCGAGCGTCTCCTGTACCGTCAGGGTGTACATTTCGCGCCCGTTGTCCTCGCCTGTTTCGATCGCCCACTTCAAGTAATGACCCGCAATCTGTACTGCCATAGGATCGCTGATGACTTTTCCGGTTTGCTGGTTGTATTCCACCCAGGCTACGTGAGGAAGAGCAATCCATACCGGGCGTTCGTCCGCCAGAAACTTTATGTCGATAGCGTCGGCATGTCGAGTGGAAATGGCAGCAATCAGTGCTTGATAGCGGCAGTGCACACGCTTTCCCGACCAGCGGTCGGCCACCTTGAAGTCATCATACATATCCAAGAATGATATCTGACAGCCAAGCACAGGGGCAATCTTTACCGGTTTGACCACCATAAACGCGGTTTGGCTAAGCCCGCTCCCGGACTTCGCCCAACTGCACCGGCACATTCATCTTTCTGCGGCCGCGATAGATGGTCACGAAAACCTTGTCGCCGGCGCGATGCTTGTTCATCGCGTTAGCCAGGTCCTGCTGATCGCCGATGGGATCGTTGTCGATGGCCACGATGAGATCGCCGCCAATCATGATGGGCGTGGCGCCCAGATAAGCCCGCTCCGAGCCGCCCTTCAGCCCCGCGCGGTCCGCCGCTCCACCCTGAACCACCCGCACGATCAGGATGCCGTAATCAGCGGGCAGGCCGATCTCCTGCGCCAACTCTGGCCCGATAGGCAGCGATACGATGCCCAGCGATGGCCGCTTAACCGACCCCAGAGTGATGAGGTCGTTGAGCACCGCCTTGGCTGTGTTGATGGGAATCGCAAAGCCAATGCCGGCACTCTGGTTCGAGCCGCCGGTGGCGATCATGCTATTGATGCCGATAACCTCGCCGTGCGAGTTCAGCAGCGGTCCGCCGGAGTTGCCGGGATTGATGGCCGCATCGGTCTGGATCGCCTCTTCGATGTAGGCGCCTTCCGGGCTGCGGATAGGCCGCAGCGAGCTGATGATGCCGCGGGTCATGGTTCCTGCCAGGCCAAACGGATTGCCGATGGCAAACACTTTCTGCCCGACCTGGAGATTCTTGGAGTCGCCCAGCACCGCTGCAACTACCTCGGGCGCCTTGATCTGGATGACGGCGAGATCGTGAGCGCGATCGCGTCCGATCACCGTGGCCTTATAGGTCTTCTTGTTATGCAGAGTGACCTCCAGCTGCGAAGCATCTCCCACAACGTGGTAGTTGGTGAGGATGTGTCCTTCCTTGTCGATGATGAAGCCGGAACCCTGACCCTCCTCCGGCACCGGGCCATAGAAGAAATCGTAAGCCACGGTCTTGGAGGTGATGTTCACGACCGAAGGAATGACCCGGCGATAAACGTCGATATTATTCTGCTCTTCCGAGTCGAGCTTCTCGGGGCCTGCGGCCTCGCTGAGTTCGACGTGCGTCGGGCGGGAGATGATTTCGGCTGCAGGGTTGGTGCCCTGATGATGAGTGGTGAACCAATAAAAGGCTCCGGCGAGGAGCACACCGAGGAAAAAAGGTCGCGCAAATTTCATGGTTGTGTGTGTCAGGATTCCCGCTCGTCGCGAGTTGACGGACAGGAAATAGACGTTCCTTATCTAAAAGTGTAACGAAACCGGGGGAATTTGGACATCCGACCGACCTGCCGGTGCACTTCGAGGTGGCCCACGCCTTACAAGGCTGCTGAAATTGCCGCTTCTGTTCTGCTCGGGTAGAGCTGGCCTTCAGGCCAGCGTCTAAGCTCTTTTATTATTGACCAGAGCCGGCTTCAGCCGGCGGCATAACCTTCCAGGACTTCAGCATTTCAGGAGTGCAGCTTCAGTCGCAACTGTACAAGTGCCTTGGAGTAGTTGTCATCACGAGGAGTGGATTCAGCCCGACGAGGGATCTGCTGTTCCGCGCCCAGGCCCGCGATCCGCCGCCCGCAACTCCCGCCAAATTTTCTCTACCTGCCGCTCGGTGTCTTCGATCGCTCCGGAGTTCTCAATGACGTAATCGGCAAAGCTAGCCTTCTTTTCATCGCTGAATTGCGCCGCACTACGACGTTCGACCTCGGCACGGGCCGCATCCGGCGATGTTCCCGTGCGCTGGGCGTAATGGCGAACCTTGCTCTCGAAATCGCAGGTCACCACGATTATCTTGTCGAAGTCCTTTCCCGCGCCGGCCTCCAGGATCAGCGCAGCTTCTACAACGGCGACGCCATGTGGATCGTCGCGCTCGACGTCTGCCATCCAGCGTCTCTGCGCAATGCCGACGGCGGGGTGAACAATCGCGTTCAGCTCGCCGATGTGGTCGGGGAATGCAAGATTCGCCAGCCGGCCACGATTGATCGTGCCATCCGGATTGCAAATGTCGCGGCCGAAGTGACGAAGGATTTCCTCGTAGGTCGGAGTGCCCGGCCCGTACAACTGGTGGGCAAGCGTGTCGGCTTGCAGGAAGTGAGCTCCCCGCTTTACCAGCATCTCGGCGACCGTGGATTTCCCGCAGGCAATGCCGCCCGTCAGTCCTACGCGAAGCATCCGTCACCGCATGTCGTCGAATATCGAACCTGCATAAGCGAAGCCAAGCCGAAGGCAGTATATAGGCTCGCATAAAACTGAGATCAGTAGGCGTCATCCGAGGCGGTGCGTCGCACTGCCGGGAACGTCACTCGGTAGTCGAGAATGCGGCGAGCCAGGTCGTCGATCGAGTTGGTGGAATTCGCAAGGATGACTATCCCAACTTTCCGTCGCGGTTCATAACCGAGAAAGGCATGATAGCCATTGGTGCCGCCGTTATGCCACACCATCTCCGACGGCGACAAAAAGATGTGCCAGCCCAGCGCGATCTCGACTCCAGGAGAAGCTTCTTTGCGCACGCTGAGCATCTTCTTCATCGCCGGCTGCAATGGCGTCTTGACGAAGCCCATATTCGCCGCCAGAAACGTCAGCATGTCATCGGCGTCGGAGCGAATGGCGCCCGCGTAGGCCATCGCCTCCATGATCAGGCCGGGAGCGAGCCGTAGCCTGCCGTCGTGACCGGGCGCAAGATTCTGCTGCATCTCCGGAGTAGGCACCATCGCGGTGTCATTCATGTTCAGCGGCCCGGTGATGCGGGTGCGGAGCAGGGTGTCGTAATCCATGCCTGCCTTCAGGGCCAGCGCGTGACCGAGCAGCCCGACGCCAAGATTGGAATAGTCATACTTCGCGCCGGGATCGCGGGTGAGCCTGTAGTTCGACAGGAAGTCGTACAGCTGCGCCACCGTATAGCCGTCAACGAAGTTTGAGGGCATGCGCGGCAGCCCGGAATGATGTGTCGCCAGGTCAAGCAGCGTGATCTGCTTGCCGTTGCGCGTCGGCATATGGACCGAGTCGGGCAAGTACTTGGAAACGGGGTCGGAGAGCTTCACCTCGCCATGTACCACCATGTCAGACAGCAGCAGGCAGGTAAAGACCTTGGTGATGGAGCCGATCTCGAATATGGTTTTGGCGTCAGGTTCGCGCGCATCGTTCTTATCGAACTTGCCGTAGCTGTAGACCTGGCGGCCATGCTTGGTGATGATGCCGACCACGATGGCATCGGTCTTATGGTCAACGTCGACGGCCTGCACCATCATGCGCCGGATTTCGGCCTCATTGGCCAAGCGCGGCGGCATGTCCTGGGCGCTGCCGCCGATGCGCAACGCCAGGCACAACAAGAGGAGGACGGCAGACTTCGTGGCCAAGGCCCGGAACCGCATAGGTCGATTAGCATACTTCATCCGAGGCCACGAACGGTTGCAACCCAGAGCAAACCGTCATGGCTTCCATTTTCCGTCAATCTCAAGCAGAATGTTTGGGCTTAATCAGGCTTCGTCATCGCTGATCAGCGCCGATGTCAGCAGGAGTCGGCAATCTTGTAGTCGTCCAGCCAGCTTGCCAGCGTAGGTCTCGGCGGGCGATGAGGAGCGATGCAATGCGGCTTTCAGGTATCTCGTTCATCTTATTTTCGATTTTGACTTTGCTGCTGGCCGGAGGCTCTGCCCAAACCCAGCCATCCCCTGCTCAGCCTCAACCCTCGGCGGCCACCCCCACATTTCATGGAAGCTATGAGCAGCTGAAGCCGCAGCAGAAGCAGCTGATCGATGACTGGTACGTCGAATACGACAAGATGATGCACGAGGACCTTCCGCCCTCGGACTATAACCAGCTGTCGCTCTCGGTTCGCACAACCTTCGAAGCCATTACGCACGCGTTGATGACCACCAAGCTAACCAACCAATCGGGCCAGTCGATGGGCAACGCGCTGGAACTGGTGCAGTCGATTGAGACGATTAACGGCAAGGTGCCCAAGGCGCGCGGCGATCTGCAATTTCGCATGTACGTCATCCTGAAGCCCGACGCCTTGCAGAAGCTGAAAGACTCGAGCGAGTTTTTTCGCGACCGCGACAATACGGTCTACCACCGCGGCTACCCGATGAACTACCGGCAGGACGGCGGCGTGCCCTCGATTCAGGTTTCGATGGCGCGAGATGGACGCCACGCCGACATCGATGTTGATTACCGTTCCTCAAAGTTTCCCGGGGCGCTGGTCAACGGACATCTTTCGGCGTCCAACTCCGATGTACGCGCCGGCAACAATACCCAGCGGCACCTCCAGCGCTGGGAAGGCCTGACCGATTGGTGGAAGAATCTCTTTGGCCTTGACCTGGGCGAGCCGGACACGGCTGAGACCATCGCTGCCTCTGGGGAAATTCCGGCCGTCCCGCGTAAGGCCGGGGACAAGCTCGATGATGCGGTTCACGACTTCCTAAGCTCGTGGCTGGTGGAGCAAAAGCCGGAGCTTGCAGCCGCGTACCTATCCAAGCGTTCGTACGCGTGCCTGGAGGAATACGGCCCGCAGTCGGGCACCGTAATCAACACTACGGCAGCCCCGTATCTTGCCGCTCGAGACATGGCTGCCACCAATAAGCTTCTAGGCAAACCCGCGAGCCTGGAAGAAGTGGTAAAGATCACCGCCGTGAATGACTCCCGCTTGAAGCTGGTGAAGCAGCAATACGGAAACATCTTCGCCATCTATCGCGTCCCCGACGGCGTGGCGCCGGACTTCGAGTGCGACGATCGCCAGGCACTGCAAGACTTCGAGACCGCTCGCGAGACTAGCAACGCCAAAAAAGAGGGTCGATACTACACGGCTACATTTCGCCTTCAGCCTCCCAAGGGCAAAGGGCAGGTGATCACCCTGCTCTGGACCAAAGAAGGAGCGTACTGGAAGGTGATTTCGTGGGATGTGGAGCCGGAGGACAGCAAGCCCGACGAAGTGCCGGACACGCGCCGCGCCGCAGTTTCCGCGCCTGTTACCGAAGAGCACACGAAAGGTGAAGCAGCCCAGCTCAAGGCCACCGACGACTTCCTGAAGTCGTGGCTGGTGCAGAAAAATTACGACGCAGCGACCAACTATTTTTCGCCACGCAGTAATGCCTGCGTGGATTTGTATTGGGAGCCTGGACAGCAACAGCCCAAAACGCCGGAACAGTACACCGCCTACATTCGCGATGCGTTAACCACGATTGCGCAGGATGTCGGGCAGTCCAAGCACATCCCTGAGGTAGTGGAAGCGGTGGAACCGCAGCATTCTGATTTGAAGGCCGTGCCGCACTCTGGGCAGGATGCCTACACCGTCGTGGCTGTTCCGGATTATCTGGTCACCGATTTGATGTGTGAGAAGGAGTCGCGCCAGCATCCGTATCAGCCCGGCCCGGCAGAGACGCAGCCTGCTACGTACAGCGGCTACTACGGCGTGTTGCTGGCTCTGCGCACTCCGGGAGAACACTCGGCGTCACTGGCGTTTTTGTGGGCGAAAGAGAATGGTCAGTGGAAGATCGTGGCCTACGATCTGCTGGCGCCCTAGCGATCCGGGGGCAGAACATCCGAGGCGATCGCAGTACCCTGACCTGTGTCAAGGCCAACAAACAATCCACCACGGAGTTCACGAAGCACACAGAGCAAATAAAAAATCTCCGTGTCTCCGTGTTCTCTGTGGTGAGAGCCTTTCTGGCGCCGCTTATCGGTCGGAATAGACTAGCGGGCGGCCACCGCTCCCACCTTGTGCCCGCGGCGCAGCTTGGCCGCTTTCACCGTGTTGCTCATCAGCATCGCGATGGTGAGTGGGCCGACTCCTCCCGGAACCGGCGTCAATGCTCCCGCGACCTCGGCGACCTTGGGATGCACATCGCCCATCAGGGTCGAGCCCTTGGCGGCGAAGTCGCGCTCGCGCTTTTCGTTGCCGGCGAAGAACTCCTTGAACTCAGCCGGATCGGTAACGGTATTCATTCCGACATCGATGACAGTAGCGCCCGGCTTCACGAAATCTGGGGTGATCATGCCCGCCTTGCCGATAGCAGCCACCAGGATGTCAGCCCGGCGACATACCTCCGCCAGATCGCGCGTCTTGGAGTGGCACACCGTGACCGTGGCATTACCGTTGAGCAGCAGCATGGCGACCGGCTTGCCAACGATGTCGCTGCGGCCAACGACTACCGCTTCGGCACCCGCGATAGGAATGTTGCTGCGCTTGAGCATCTCGATGATGCCCGCCGGAGTGCACGGCACCAGCCCCGGCCGCTGCGTGGATAGGTAGCCGACGTTCATGGGATGAAAGCCGTCGACATCCTTCTCGGGCGAAACGGCCAGCAAAACTTTCTTGGAGTCGACGCCCGCGGGCAGCGGCAGCTGCACCAGGATGCCGTCAATTTCATCGCGGCGGTTGAGATCGTCCACCAGCGCCAGCAGTTCGTCCGTGGTGACCGTGTCGGGCGGAGTGTGCTTCTCGCTGTAAATGCCCAGCTGCTCGCAGCTCTTGACCTTGTTGCGGACGTAGATTTCCGAGGCAGGATTATGGCCGGCGAGCACCACCGCCAGTCCCGGACGCAGGCCGCCCGCAGTAAGCTCCTTTACCTCTTCGCCGACTTCGGCCTTGATTTGGGCCGCGATTTTGACACCGTCGAGAATGATGGCTGACATGATTGCTCCTTGCTGCAAGGGATGAACTTCTAGTTTATCGCGGAGCGGGCCAAAGCTTTCACCACGGAGGACACGGAGCTGCACGGAGTTTTCTCGTATTCGCTCTGTGCGTTCTATGAACTTCGTGGTGGATTTCCACTTTTGTCAGAGCGCGGGTTCCACAGGCGGCTCAAGATTGGCGCTCCCTATGCCGCCAGCTGAACCGGCACTTGAAATCCAAAATAAACGCCTCACATGCAAGCGTGAAGGCTTGCCCTGCCGTTTCAACTGACCCCTTGTCGAACTGCTAAAATGTCCCTCGTATGATTTCGCCTGACCTGCTGGAGATTCTTGCTTGCCCAGTTTGCCGGAAGCCCCTGGTATTGCGCGGCGAAGAGAGCCTGAAGTGCAACGAATGCAAGCGTGTTTATCCCATCCGCAACGGGATTCCCATCCTGCTGGAGCCAGAGGCCACAATCGAGCAAGTGTGATAAGCCCGGACGAGGCTTTCCTTGATTTGACGACTCGCTCCCCGCGTGATGACGAAATGAAGCCTGATCCCGTCATAAGCCACTGAATACTCGTTCAGTAGCGCTACCCTGCGCGTGATTGCGCTTGCCGGCCAGCGGCGCTGATGAAATTCGCCCAATCTTCGGTTTCCGGAGGTATGTGATCGTTCTTTCGACCCTTCACCGGCCTCCAAGGAAGTAGCCTGCGAGCATCCCGCTGTTGCGGCTCATCCCACTTCCGTGCAAGAAATCCGCTCCAAAAAGCAGCCTCAAGCCCGTTGCCTGCAACTATTTCGCGATATAGGGGTTGAAATCTCTCAAAAGACGGTGACCCGACTGGTAAATAGCGAGGTTCGGCAGCCGAATTGCCTGCAACTAAATAGCAGTCTGCCGAGTCTAACTAGCAACAATCAAGCCCGGAAGGGTCGGAGGTGAGGTCGATGATGGCAGAAAAGTTTTCTGTCCCGGAACTTTCGGCGCTACGAAGTGAGCTGCTCCATGGATTCGACTCCAAGGATGCGGCCGAGCTTCTCCAGATGTTCCTGGCCGGACACGGATACGGTGTTTCGGCCGAAGAGGCCCGCAACGCGGTGAGCAAGGTGGGGATGATGGGTGGCACGCTGGAAGCATTCCAGCGCGAATTGGAAAGCATTGCATTGGTGATGTAACGGGATCTGTCGAACGTCCGAGCAGCGTTCGATGGTGATAACAGCGAGGTGAACCAGATCGCTTGACCTGAAAAGGAACGGAATGAGCGCGACGCCAGAACCTGGACGCGCGCCCCATCCGAAGCGAGCAGTGAAGAGCCCGGGCAAAACGGCCCGGGCTTTCCTCTTTCTACCAGGTATTCTCTTTGAAAGCGCAACTTACGAACAAACCTGGTGGCCGCTCCACTTGTGCACACTCACCCCGCCGCGCACCCGATCCTGCAGCACTTCCCCAAAGAACATATAGGGATGGACTAACTCGATCGCGCTGGCGTCGTCGAGTTTCTTCCGCAATTCCGCCGGGAATCTCAAAACTCAGGCGAGCTTGAGGTTGCTGTCCAGTTGCTTCAGCTTGGTAGCGCCGATAATCGTCGAAGTGACGCCCGGCTGGGTCGCAACCCAGTTCAATGCGATCTCCGCCGCCGGCTTTCCGAGCTGCTTTGCGACCTCCTGCACTGCCTCCAGAATCTTCCAGTTACGGTCGGTGAACTTATTGAATACGGGATTATTCGACTCCTTCAGCACTTCCAGACGGCTGCCTTTGCTGCTGGCTGGGCCCTCCTTGGTGTATTTTCCGGCGAGAAAGCCGCTGGCTAGCGGACTCCACGGGCAAACACCAATGCCCAGGTCCAGCGCTGCAGGAATGTGTTCGCGCTCGATATTGCGCTCCACCAGCGAATATTCGAGTTGAAAGCCGATTGGCCGTTCCAGCCCCTGCTGTTCAGCCAGCGTGTAGGCCCGCGCGGCGTACCAGGCAGGCACGTCCGAGAAGCCGTAGTAGCGAATCTTGCCCTCGCGCACCAGGTCGGTCAGCGTGCTCACCACCTCTTCCACCGGCGTGATCGTGTCCCAGACGTGCATCCAGTAGAGGTCGACATAATCCATCCGGAGCCGGCGCAGCGAGCCCTCAAGCGCGCGATAGATGTTCTTGCGCCCGTTGCCGCCGGCGTTGGGATTGCCCTCCTCGCCGTTGAAGCTGAACTTCGTGGCCAGCACCAGCCGGTCGCGCAGTTTGCCTTCGGCAACAAAGCGGCCTACCACCTGCTCGCTTTTGCCTTCAGCATAGCCGTCGGCGGTATCGATGAAATTTCCGCCGGCTTCGAGATAGCGATCAAAAATGCGTTTGGATTCAGCGTCTTCCGAGCCCCAGCGATCGTTGCCGAAGGTCATGGTGCCGAGCGCGAGCGGGCTGACCCGCAGCCCGGAACGGCCCAAAGTTACGTATTCGTTCATTTGCATGATGCCGATCGTTCTCCTTATGGATATGGTGAGAAGCGGCCGAAACAGCCGCTGGCGAAGCGTTCTTCTTAGGTTCGATGAGAGGGAAGGCCAGAGGATGCTGGTTGCGTTTGAAGGGCGCTTAAAATGCTTCATACCGTTTATTGGTTATTGGAAGCATTTGTTGATTTGAAGGGGCGCAGCTTCAGCTGCGCCGTTCGGCTTCCATTTTGTATTTCATCCCGAGGAGGACTTCAGTCCGACGAGGGATCTGCCGTTCGTGTACGCGAGCGAACCGCAGATCCATTCGACTTCCCGGCCCCCGGCC
Source organism: uncultured Acidobacteriaceae bacterium (assembly GCA_963796695.1). GTDB lineage: Bacteria > Acidobacteriota > Terriglobia > Terriglobales > Acidobacteriaceae > Bog-257. The sequence goes on from CAWCMU010000010.1 coordinate 62,866, forward strand.
CGCAAAACCGGGGGCTCGGAAACCCCGGGCGGTCGCTCCGCTCAGGATGACAACCCGAAAATAATGATCTTACTGGTAAGATTCAGCTTCAATCTTACTGGTAAGACTATTTTGCCGTTTTACTCATACCTCAGGCTTTCGACCGGCTGAAAGTGGGCGGCCCGGGCGGCCGGAGCCGTCCCAAACAGAACGCCGACCAGCGTGGAAACCAGCACCGCGATGATCACGGACCATCCTGAAATAGGGACGCGATAATTGGTGATAAAGCGCACCGAAAACGGCAGGGCCAGACCGATAAAGATGCCCACAATGCCGCCGGCGAGGGAAATCAGCATAGCCTCCAGCAGAAACTGGGCGCGAATTTCGGCATTGGTCGCGCCCACCGCCTTGCGCACGCCGATTTCGCGGATACGGGAGTTCACCGTCGCCAGCATGATGTTCATGATGCCGACGCCGCTCACAATCAGGGTAAGGATCGACACCAGCAGCAGCACGGTGGTGAGCGTATTGGCCGTCTGCGAGGCCACTTGCAGAAGTTGCGTCAGGTTATCGACCCGGTAGACCGATTCCGGGCGATGCCGCGACTCTAGGACCTCGAGAATTTGTTTGGTCGCGCGCGGCACCTCATTCGAGTCAGACACCGAGAAGAAGAGCTGCTTCACCTCGTCGCTGTTGGTGAAGTAGCGCGCCACGGTGTAAGGAACCAGGATGGTGTCATCGGAAATCTCGGATTGTCCGAAGGTATCGACGCGCTCCCGAAAGACCCCAATGACGGTGAAGGGCAGGCCGCTCAACTTCACTTGCTGTCCGATGGCGTTGTCGGAAGTACCATAAAGTGTGACCGCCAGCTTTTCAGTGATGACGGCAACTTTGTTGCGGGCCTGGGTGTCGTCGTCGTCAAAGAAGCGGCCCGACAGCACATCCAGATTGCGCACATACAGATATTGCCAGGAAACGCCAAGCACAAGGATGTCGCGTTCCTTGCCGCCCGGCACGGCAATGCGGTCGTGCGTTTCGATCATGGGCGAGGCATTGCTGATGCCGGGAACCTGCTTCCGCACCGCGTCCAGATCGTCGAGCCTGAGGTAGTCGGCCGAGGCCTCGCGTCCGTAAATGCCGCCGCCGGAGTACTCGGCGATCATCATGTTGGAGCCGATGTTCTGGATTTGCTGGAGCAGGTATTGCTTGCCGGTCAGGCCGATGGTGACCACCAGGATGAGCGACGCCGTTCCTATAACCATGCCCAGCGAGGTCAGGATGAAGCGTACTTTGCTGATGCGGAAGGTTTGCAGCGCCACGGCAAGGGTCTCGCCGAAAACCAGCTTGGGATATCGCCGCCGCTGCCTGCTGTATGCCGCCATGCGTAATGGTTAGACTACTTGCTCCGGCTTAGGGCTTCAATTTGCTACCCCGATTTCGAGACTTGGAGAATTTCTCACTTGGGGGACCGGTATTGACACTGATCAATACTCTGCCTACGATAGAAGCATATCCGTTACGCTCGTAGGCGAGCACGTTTCCAGAAAAGGCCCTTGGGTATAGCCCGAGGGCCTTTCTACGTTTATGGCCAAGAAAGTTGTGGTTTTGATTCACGGTGGATTTCTTCGAGTTAAAAGTAAGAAAGCCGGAAAATACTACAATCCTGAGTTCATCGAGAAGTTTGCGCTCGCCTGTCCGATCGCCGAAGAAGAAATCCTCAGAATTCTCTACTACGATTGCGCACCTTACGAGGGGACCGTTCGGCTGCCTGTTTCTGGTGCTCAATATACATTCGCGAGCTCAAATAAGTGGATGGAGGAGTTAGCCCGCAAAGACCTCTTCGCGGTCAGACGCGGTGTTCTCAAGTTTCGAGGATATAAGCCCAGACACACGCCGGTGAACCAGACTGCCCAGCTTACAGACGCAGACTTCCGCCCCGACTTCGAGCAAAAGGGGGTGGATATGCGTATTGGTCTCGACATCGCGACCTATTCGGCTGGTGGATGTGTTGATCGAATCGTTCTAGTGTCGAATGATACAGACTGCGTTCCCGCCATCAAACACGGTAGAAAAGCCGGTTTGCAGATTGTGCTAATCGAGCTTCCGAACGGTTTCTTGCACCTGAATTGGTAATGCATTCTGATTTCAAGCGCCCCGTCGTTTGGCCGGAAGGTCTTTAGAATTCTTACGCGTCCCTCCCCAATTTGCTCCCGGCTGGCGCTTTTCGTATGATTCGAGCGGCATGACAAAAGCCTCCACCCGCTTTCCTGATCTGCGCGAAAAATCGCAAATTCTATCCGGTTCCGAAATCGAGCGAACCCTCGTTCGGCTGGCGCACGAGATCGTCGAAAAAAATAATGGTGTCGCGAACCTGGGCCTGGTGGGCATCATGCGCCGCGGCGTGCCCCTGGCGCAACGCCTGGCCAAGATCCTGGGCCGCATCGAGAAAACGCCGGTGCCGGTAGGGCACCCTCGACATCACCCTGTACCGTGACGACCTCTCCACCGTTGGCATCGTCCTGAAGTAAAGAAGAGCACGATGGAATTCGACATCCAGGGCAAAGACATCGTGCTGGTGGACGACGTGCTCTATACCGGCCGCACCACTCGCGCCGCGCTGGACGCGCTGTTCGATCATGGCCGCCCGCGCCGCATTCAGCTCTGCGTGCTCATCGACCGCGGCCATCGCGAGCTGCCCATCGAAGCCAGCTTTGTGGGCCGCAACATCCAGACCACGCCAAGCGAGATCATCGAAGTGAAGTTGCAGGAGAGCGACGGCGCCGACAAGGTGCTGCTGATGGAACGGGCGCCGCAAGCAAAATGAAGCCAAAACTGGGTTCACTGCTGAGCATCAATCAGCTGACGACCGAACAGATCGAGGCGATTCTGGCCCTGGCCCGGCGCATGAATCCCGATCGTCCGTCGCGGCTGCTGCACGGCAAGCGCGTGGTGCTGCTGTTCTACGAGGCTTCCACGCGCACCCGCACCTCGTTTGAATTTGCCGCCAAGGCGCTGGGCGCGGTGACCACGCTGGTGACGGCAACTTCCTCCAGCATCGAGAAGGGCGAGTCGCTGATCGATACCGGCTGGACGGTGGAGTCGCATCGGCGCGGACGTGATCGTGATGCGCCATCCCAACAGCGGCTCGGCGCACCTGCTGGCGCGTTACATGTCGTGCCCATCGTCAACGCCGGCGATGGCATGCACCAGCATCCTTCGCAGGGACTGCTGGACGCGCTCACGATTCTGAATCACAAGAAACAGCTTCGCGGATTGCGCGTGGTGATTGTCGGCGACGTTTATCACAGCCGCGTGGCCCGCTCGAATGCCGAGCTGCTGTCGCGCTTTGGCGCCGATGTGATCTTCTGCGGCCCGCGCGACTTTGTGCCCGAAGTGGCAGCGACGCTCGCGCCGGGCGTCACGGTGAGCCACGATCTGAATGCCGCGCTGCAGGGCGCCGACGTTGTGATGGCGTTGCGGGTGCAGAAAGAGCGGCTGGCAGGACGGCACCACAGCGTCGAGGACTACATCGCGCACTACCAGGTAACGCCGCAGCGCATGAAGCTGGCCAAGCCGGACGCGATCCTGATGCATCCGGGGCCGGTGATTCGCGGCATGGAGCTGACCAGCGAAGTGGCGGACGGTCCGCAGTCGTGCATTCACGAACAAGTGCGCAACGGCGTGAAGACGCGCATGGCGATTCTGGCCATGGTGATGGGAGCGGCGTAGGGCGCAAGGGAGTGCCTGCCCTGAGCCGGAAGAACGGGTAGAGCTGGCCTTCAGGCCAGCGTCTCAGCCAGCACCTCTTCCCTTGAGCAGGCTTTAGCCTGCGGCACTTGAGCGATAAGACACTATGGAATCCTTGCTGATACAACGCGGGCGGGTAATCGATCCGGCAAGCGGCATCGATCAGGAGATGGATGTGCTGCTGCGCGACGGACGCGTAGCTGACATCGCGGCTCCCGGCAAGCTGCGCGGCGAAGCGCAGCAGACCTTCAACGCGCGCGGCGCAATCGTCGCACCGGGCTTCATCGACCTGCACGTACATTTGCGCGAGCCCGGCCATCTGCACAAAGAGACGATCGTCACCGGCACCGCAGCGGCTGCCGGCGGCGGCTTTACCTCGACGTGCGTCATGCCCAACACCCTGCCGGTGAACGACTCGGCGGAGATCACGACCTGGATGCAGTCGCCGCATCGCGGCGCGCTGGTCAACGTGTTTCCCATCGCCGCGGCTACCATCGGGAGCGCGGGCGAGAAGCTGACCGATTTTGCCGCCCTGAAGAAAGCCGGAGCGGTCGCCGTCAGCGACGATGGCAAGCCCATCCTCGACGACAAGCTGATGCGCGACGCGCTCACGCCGCCGCGCGCCTGAAGATTCCCGTGGTGCAGCACGCCGAAGACACGCGCGTGACCGTTGGCTGCTCCATGAACTACGGCCCAACCTCGTTTCGCCTGGGCGTGCACGGCATGCCGAACTCGGCCGAATCCAGCGTGGTGGAGCGCGACATCGCCTTGTCGCGCGAGACCAAGGGTCACGTGCACGTCGCCCATCTCTCGACCCGCGAAGCCCTGGATGCGGTCCGCAATGCGAAGAAGGCCAAGCTGCGGGTCAGCGCCGAGGTCACGCCGCATCACTTCACCCTGATCGACGAAAACGTCGGCGAGTTCGACACCCACTACAAGATGAATCCGCCGCTGCGCTCGGCCGCCGACCGCGATGCGCTGATCGAGGGCATCCTCGACGGCACCATCGATGCGATTGCTACCGATCACGCGCCGCACGCCTTCCACGAAAAGCAGGTGGAGTTCGAGCGCGCCTCCTTCGGCATCACCGGGTTGGAAACCGCGCTGCCCATCGTCTTGACCGTGCTGCATCATCACTTCAAGCTGACGCTGTGGCGCGTGGTCGAGCTGCTGGCGGCGAATCCTGCCAGGATTTTCAACCTGACCGGCCGCGGCACGCTGGCCAAGGGCGCGCACGCCGACGTCACCATCTTCGATCCCAAAAAGAAGTGGACCTTCGACGCCTCGCAGTCGCTTTCGAAATCGAAGAACACGCCTTTCGACGGCTGGAACTTCACCGGCAGAGCGGTCGCGACGATCGTCGGCGGCAAAGTGGTGTACGAAGCGTAAAGACTCTCGACTCATTCCTGACAGCGCAATATATCTTTTGTGAACATGAGCTGACTTTTCAGTACTGATCTCCCAGCATGCCTTAGCCGGCACTTGTCAGCGATGATGGATAGGATCGTTTGGGACTGCAAGATGTGAAAAAATCAGTCAGGAACACAGATGAACGGCCAGGAACGCGGATCACCTGCAGTGTTTTCCGTCGGTATTCATCCGGGTTCATTGGGCACCTACCGGATTCGTCTTGGAAGGACTAGGAGATGCGGAAAGGATTTACGAGAAAACCACAAGGGGACGAGCCCGCGACAGGAGGCAAGAACTACATAACGCCGAGCGGGCTGCAGCGTCTCAAAGATGAGCACCGGTTTCTGCTCACCCGGGAACGCCCGGCCGTGACGGAGGTGGTGGCGTGGGCTGCCAGCAACGGCGATCGCAGTGAAAACGCCGACTATCGGTACGGCAAGCAGCGGCTGCGGCAGATCGATGGGCGGATTCGCTTTCTCACAAAGCGAATCGAAGCCGCGGAAGTGGTGGACCCGGAAGCTCGGAGAGCGGGACAGGCGGCGACGAGGGCGTTCTTCGGAGCGACCGTGCGCTATGCCAATACCGCGGGAGTGGAGCGAGTGGTGAGCATCGTAGGCACTGACGAGATCGATCTCAACCGCAACCACATCAGTTGGGTGTCGCCCCTGGGGCGCGCGTTGATGAAGTCAGCAGCGGGTGACAGCGTAGTCCTTCAATCGCCGGGCGGTACAGAATACCTGAGCGTGCTGGACGTATGTTACGAGCGCATTTCCGTGGAACCGTTCCGTGAACCAGCTGGAGCCGAGGCCTCGGCAAAGGGGCTCCCTCGCCGACGCTAATCCAGCGGCCGAAGAAGAGACGCCGGCGCAGGTGGTGAAAGAGCGGCGACCGTAATAGAGCGCTATCGGCTTTTGGCAAGCGCCAGGAGATGAATTGAGCCTTATAAACGCCGAATCCGCCTCTCGCCCTCAGAAGCCATTATCCCGACGATGAGTCGGCGTACCGTGGGCATAGCATGTTTGCTTATCCGCCGACCTTTTTCGGGGGATCACAGACTAATCGGAAACGCCCAAGGATCGCTAGCGACAAACGGCCTTCGACCCACTATTGGTACTTTAACCGGGTCCATCGCTGGACTGGCAGTCGGGCACTCGCAAGCAAACGACTGCGGCCGCGATGGCCGACGAAATCAGTAACCCGACGGCTGCTCCTAACGCTATCCCCAGTACGAATCGCACTGCCATCCAGTTGCCGTGCAGCCCGGCTAGTTCCGTAACCACATCCAAGGCGTTCATCGAGGCGGCCGCGATCAGGATATTCATCGCGACTCGCCGCGAAGTGCGCAGCAGTAACCCGATTGCCGATCCCAGGTAAATCCCCAAACATCGCGCACAAACGGCGACTGGAGCGCCGAAGATCCAGAAGGAGCGCTCGGGACGCTGATGGCAAATGAGGGCAAAGCCGCGGTGCAGCGCGTAGGCAATGACGAGGAAATCATGCGTCAGAAGATAAGGGACGGCGAGAACGGCTGCCACTAACGCAAGAGGAGCCAAGGCCCAGGCATTCCAGCAGACAACCAGATTTCCTGAGCCGATAGGATTCCCCGGGCTGATGGGATTTACTCGGCGGATGAGAATACCTGAGCTGTTGCTTTAAGGGGCGCAGCTTCAGCTGCGCCGTACAGACCTCCTAAGGGATCGGGCTTCAGCCCCAGAGGCGCCGCCGCTTTGAAGACGGTGGATGAGTCTGGATCACGCGACACCTCTGCCGTCCCTACGGAACTCATATGAATTTCCCACTTACCCAGCACTCCGCCGTTCCACCCCAATTCGCGCAAAAGCAGCGCGCCTTGGGGACCCCGGTTCGGCTGCGTGCTGGGCTATGCTGTTCCGCGCCTATGGCGCTGGGTTCTTGGCCGTTGTACTTTCCAGCGCCAATGCGAGTGTCTAGTTCTCACACCGGCCTGACGGCCTCGTCGGGATGACAAATTAAGGGGTCCGTCCGGCACCCCTGAAGGTGTGCCCTTTCAAAGCAAACCGAAGTTCGTCCTTCTCTACGCCAGAATCCCCATCCGCTTGCCGACCCGCTTCAGCGTTTCCAGCGCCTGGTCCAGCTCACCCTTCGTGTGCGTCGCAGTCACGATGGTCCGGATGCGCGCCTTGCCTTCCGGCACAGTTGGGAACGCGATGCCCGTTCCCATCACGCCGTCCTTGAACAGCTCGCGCGAGAAGTCCATGGTCAGGCGGCCGTCGCCCACGATGATGGGCGTGATCGGCGTTTCGCTAGCGGGCGTGTTGACGCCGCCGATGTTGAAGCCCAGCGCGCCCAGCTCCTGCTTCCAGTAGCGCGTGTTTTCCCACAGCTTCTCGATGCGCTCCGGCTCCTGCTCCAGTACGTCGAAGGCGGCGATGCAGGTGGCGGCGACGGACGGCGGATGCGACGTCGAGAACAGGAATGGGCGACCGCGATGGTAGAGAAACTCGATGAGATCGCGGGTGCCGCAGACATAGCCGCCGAGCGCACCGATGGCTTTCGACAGCGTGCCCACCTGGACGTCGACGCGGCCGTGCAGGTTGAAGTGGTCGATGGTGCCGCGACCATTGCGGCCCAGCACGCCGGAAGAGTGCGCGTCGTCGACCATCATGATGGCGCCGTACTTTTCCGCCAGCGCCGTGAGTTGCGGCAGCGCCCCAATGTCGCCATCCATGGAAAAGACGCCGTCAGTGATGACCAGCTTGTGGCCGGGCTCATTCTTGACCGATTCCAACTGCTCTTCGGCGTGCGCCGCGTCCTTGTGGCGAAAGACCTTGATCTTGGCTCGCGACAGCCGGGCGCCGTCGATGATGCTGGCGTGGTTCAGTTCGTCGGAGATGATGAAGTCGTCTTTTCCCAGCAGCGCCGACACCGTGCCCGCGTTGGCCGTGAAGCCGGACTGAAAGACCACGCAGGCTTCAACGTTCTTGAAGCGCGCAATCTTTTCCTCCAGCTCCATGTGGATCTTCATGGTGCCGGCGATGGTGCGCACCGCTCCCGACCCGACGCCATATTTCTTCGTGGCCTCCAGCGCCGCCTCGCGCAGCTTGGGATGCGTGGTAAGCCCGAGGTAGTTATTGGAGGCGAGGTTGATGACCTTCTTGCCGTCGAAGGTGCACACCGCGGCCTGCTCGTCGTCGAGCACGCGCAGCTTAAAGTAGGTGCCCTTCTGCTTCAGTTCGTTCAGCTGATCGGTAAGAAAAGAGAGAGGATCGGTGCGGGTAGCAGTAGCCATGAATGTCTCCGAGTGCGACTGGATATTCTATCGCGTAGGAGGGGCTGTCGTGCGAACATGGACCGACTTGCCCAAGTAGCATCTTCGAATTATGGCAAGGGCAGGACTCGAGCCCTGGACCGAGCCGGATCAATCGTGATCAAAGCGCCTTGTTCGAGTTCAACTGCGAACTGATCGAGAGCCAGCACCACGGTTGCGCCGATTCTGGCTGGTGATGTTTCCTGGGTTCGAAGCTGGATTACGCTCGGCTTTCGGAGAGGCCGTGAAGCCAAGAGCGCACCAAAATCAAGGTCGTGGGTGAAGATGACAAAGTGATTTTGTGCAGCCCAGTCCAGAATGTCGATATCTGCAGCGGTTGGATCTCTTACAGCACTCCAATGGACCGCTTCCCAGTTCTCCCGCCGAAGCCAGTCCACCCAGCTTGGCGAGAGATTCATGTCGATAAGAATTTTCACGCTCGTTTCAATTCGACCTCTCGCTCCTCAGAGCGAAGGGCCGCATAGGAAAGAGCCTGAGCGATGTCTTCTGCTTCCAGGTAGGGGTAAAGCTGGAGGACGTCGGCCGTCGTGTGGCCTTCGGCGAGCATGCCAACGATCATGCCGACAGTCACGCGCATTCCCCGAATGCACGGTTTTCCGCCCATGACTCTGGGGTCGATTGTGATTCGGTCAGTCGCCATATTTTTTCTCACTGGGCTGAATCTAGCAGCGACGCCGTCTCAACTCAAGGATATTGACTTTCGGCGAGGCTCGGCGAAGCGGCAACAATCACTGCGATCCTGAGCGGTCCAATATCCGCTATCCCCCGCGAGGCTTGTCGCGGCAACAGGGGTCCTTCGACTTCGGTGGCCAAGAACGGGCCGCCTGCGCTCAGGATGACACCTTAAGTTTGGAAGACGCCTGCACGGCGCATTGAAATGCGTCCGTCTGTTTACCGCGTCCCGTTGGGATACACCAGGATCTTGCTGGCCTCGCCAGTTTTCAGGCGCTCCATGCCCAGTGCGAAATCCTTCATCGCGATGCGGTCGGTGATGACCGGATGCAGGTCGAGCTTACCGGCCTTCAGCAGCGCGGTCATCTGGTACCAGGTCTGATACATGCGGCGGCCGTTGATGCCCTGCACGGTCGCGCCTTTGAAGATCACTTCCTCAGCCAGATTCAATTCGACCGCTTTGGACGGAATGCCGAGCAGCGACATGCGGCCGCCCAGGCGCAGAATCTTGAAGCCGGTGCGGATGGCTTCGGTGCGTCCGGCCATTTCAAGCACGACATCCACGCCGGTGCCGCCGGTGTTGTCCATCACCACCTGGTAGACGTCGTCTTTCGTTGGGTCGAGCACGAAGTCCGGCCCCATCTGGCGGGCGATCTTGCGGCGGTGTTCGTTCACTTCGAGCGCGAAGATCTGGGTAGCTCCGCAGGCGCGCGCAACGGCGATGGAGAACAGTCCGATGGGGCCGCAACCGGTGACCGCAACACTCTTGGCGGCAATGTCGCCGGCCAGCACGGTGTGCACCGCGTTGCCCAGCGGGTCGAGAATCGACGCGTATTCCTGCGGGATCGAGGGATCGAGCTTCCAGATGTTGGTCTCGGGAATAACCACGTACTCGGCGAACGCGCCGTTGGCGTCCACGCCGATGATTTTCACGTTCTGGCAGATGTGGGCTTCGCCGATGCGGCACTGCAGGCACTTGCCGCAAGCCACGTGCATCTCGGCCGAAACGAAATCGCCTTCCTTCACGGCGGTGACTTCTTTGCCCACGGCTTCGACGATGCCGCAGAACTCGTGACCGGGAATTAGCGGAGGATGAATGCGGCGTTGCGCCCACTGGTCCCACTGATAAATGTGCAGGTCGGTGCCGCAGATAGACGCCATCTCGACCCGGACGAGCACGTCGGCGGGTCCGAAGCTGGGTTTGGGAACTTCGCGAATTTCTGTGCCCGGAGCAGCCTCCGGTTTGACGACAGCTAGCATGGTATTAGGCATGAGAATGGCTCGCTTACGTGTTCGGGGCCACCGTGTTCGCTGGATGCGGGCCCGCATGAGGGCACTCACCGTGCCTCTGGCCCAGTAAGAGCGCGAGATGGTGGGCAAACACTCAAGTCTAACATGCAGGGAGACGGAAGCTTTGAGGGAAGGCTCGTGCGAGCCGTGCCAAGAAAAGTCGAAGCCTGCCCGATCAAAGCCAACCTCACACGGGATACGCTTCGCTACGACTGCTTAGCATGCTTCTCCAGCATCCTGGCGTTGTATTGTTCGCTCTTGCCTTTGGGCACGCTGAGCGTCTGCCACTCTGCGCCCTTCCAGTGTTTTGCCAGGAAGACAATTTGGCCCATGTGGTAGGCAGCGTGAGCGACGGCGCGATTGAGCGCCTGCAACACAGTGTGCGGTTCCCCGCGGATGGTAACGGTTCGGTCCAGGTCTTCGGGGCGCAGCGAATTGATGGTTTCGAATAACAGCTGCCAGTTCATCTCCCACGCTTTCAGCAATTCCTCGCGCTTCGTGTTGTCCGTGGTGAGAAACTCATGGTCGCGATGACGATCCGCCTTCTCTCCGTCCGTGGTGAGGAAGTTCGTGAAGCGGGAACGCAGATTACCCGCCATGTGTTTCACGATGAGGGCGACGCTGTTGGATCCCGGGTCGAGCAGCGCAAAGAACTGCTCATCGCTGAGCTGTGCGATGGCAGAGTCGGCCAGGCGTTTGTGGCCGCGAAGACCGCGGAAAATCTCGTCAAGGTAGTGCGGGCCGATGTCAGACATTGCCGATCCTCTACTTCTCTTATTCGAGAGCCGAAGCTCCAAGCTTATTATGACCGTTTGAACGCCGGCGCGTAGCCGGTTCTACGGAAGTTTGCGCGCTCCCCAGCCACCACCGCCGGGAGTTTCAATGCGGATCTTTTCGCCCCGTCGCAGTCGCGTGCTGGTCTTGCCTGGCAAGATCTCGGCCAAGCCATCGTTGCGCACGATCGTCGCACGTCCCGCCGCTCCGTCGTCGCCAGCGGCCAATCCGTAAGGGCGCGTCTTGCGGCGATCGGAGAGCATAGTAACGGTGGCATCGGTCAGCACTTCGATCTCGCGCACGATGCCGTCGCCACCCCGATGCAACCCCTCGCCGCCGCTGCCCGAACGCAGCGCGTACTGCGTAACCCGGAAAGGATAACTGTACTCCAGCGCTTCGGCGGGCGTGTTAAGCGAGTTGGTCATATGCGTGTGCATACCGGATACGCCGTCGTGTCCGGCGCTGGCTCCCGAGCCGCCGGCAATCGTCTCATAGTAGGCGAATGGAACGGCGCGGCCGGTGCGCGTGTCCATGCCACCGATGGTCAGATTGTTCATGGTTCCCGACGAGGCAGCCGGAATGCGGTCAGGAAGCGCCCGGGCTAGCGCGCGCAGCAGCACATCAACGATGCGCTGTGAGGTCTCGACATTGCCTCCGGCGACGGCTGCGGGTGGGCGCGCATTGACGACGGTGGCTTCGGGCGCGATGAGATGAATCGGGCGCATCAGGCCGGCGGTCGCGGGAACATCCTCGCGCAGGAGGCAGCGAAATACGTAGAAGCAGGCGGAAAACGTAATGGCTTCGACTGCGTTGATGCTGCCTTCCACTTGCGCCGAACTGCCGCTGAAATCGATCACCACCGGACGCTCGCTCTTGCGGATGCGGCTTGCGCCTTGCGTTCCGCGCCGTTTGGCGGCGGCCGAACCGCGAGGAAAGCTGATGCTCACGGCAATGCGTACCGGTTGGTCGCTGACGCCATCGTCGTCGAGGAAGTCTTCCGCCGAGTACGTTCCGGGCGGAACGGTCGCCAGAAACGCTCGCATCATCTGCTCGGAGTAGGCGAGCAGAGACTCGGCAACGCGGAGCACGCGCCGCAGACTGTAGCGTTCGCAGAGTTCCTGCAGCCGGGTGATGCCGGCGTGGCATGCCGCCAGTTGGGCCCGCAGATCGCCTTCGCGCTCCTCAGGGGTGCGCACGTTGTTCAGCAGCAGCGCCAGCAGGTCGCGGTCGATTTCGCCGGCACGCACGATCTTTACCGGAGGAATGCGAAATCCTTCCTGGTAGATCTCGCGGCATGGTCCCATCGAACCGGCGTAGGTCCCGCCGATGTCGGCATGGTGCGCGCGAGCCGCGACGAAAAAGTCCGGAGCCTTAGCCGCAATTCGTCGGCGAGGTTTGGCGCCCGGGACTGATCCGGCGCGCGCTGGCTTGCGTCTCAGTGTCGCTTGATTCCCTGCACGCCGCGATGCCGCGCGCTTTGCCGAGTCGATGAAGACAGGAGCGACGACGGTGATGTCAGGCAAGTGCGTCCCGCCGCGGAAGGGATCGTTGAGCATGGCGACGTCGCCGGGCCCAAGTGAAAGCTCGGCGATCGCCGCGCGCACCGACATCGGCATGGAGCCGAGGTGTACCGGCATATGATCGCCCATGGCCAGCACCTGGCCCGCACCATCGAAGAGCGCGCACGAGTAATCGCGACGCTCTTTGATGTTGGGAGAAAAGGCTGTGCGACGCAGTGACGCGCCCATCTCTTCGGCGATGGAGTGAAAGAGATGCTTGAAAATTTCGAGCTCAATCGGATCGGCTCGCATCTTCGGGAGTTTATCGCAGCAGCGTGAAAGGGCGGCAACTCAGGTCAGGGAACGAGACGTAACTTTTCACCTCAAGCACGAGAGGCGAAAACAAATCAATAGGATTTTAAAGATTCTTGTTGACATTCCGGAGAAGTAACCGCAATATCTTGCGATAGGCATACTGCTCATGCTGTATGTTGAGTCGGTATGACAGTTTGGGCCCAAAAAATCCAAACCAACCTTCAAGGGGAAGGTTCCAAAATAGGAGGAATTACAAATGGCTACGAAGAAAAAGGCGACCAAGAAAGCTGCCAAGAAGAAAAAGAAGTAACTACCGTGGCGAGGCAGTGAGCCTCGCTAATTTTTTTGGCAACAAGTTAGGCCTCCGTTCCTTATTTCGCGGAGGCCTAACCTTTTGTGCCCAGCTTGTTTTCTGGAAACTGAGATCAAGCTTAATTGTGATCCCGGGTTGAAGAGACTGTGCTGCAAGTGGGTATCGCCACTCCGCGGCTCTCCATTTGTGTCCCTTGTTCCGCGGGCTCACGCCCGCGGCTAACCCAAATGTCGCCGCTTCGCGGCTGGTTCGGTCGCAATTACGGGAGTTGCCAGATGAAACATCGCGTCGCCGCGAATTCCCCAGCGACGCCGTCATCCGGACCGGCGTCGCTGGCATCCCCCATTCGGCATTTCCTTTACGGCGAACTTTCCAGTTGATAGTTACAGGTGCCGTTCGTCGGCTGGGTCGGCAACGGCGGTATTTGCAGCATCTCCGGCGAGGTGAAGTCGAAGAATCCATTCGTCGGATCCGTCATATCTCCCGCCGTCGCATCGCGGTTGGTTAATGGCGGCACGTTGAAGCGGGTCTCGATCAACTTCAGGATCGCCGTATAGTCCATCGGCAAGTGGGTTACGGTGTGCGCCCGGGACCAGGGCGACACCACGATCACCGGCACGCGGAATCCGGTCACGTTGAACAGGCCTTGGGTGTGACCGTTCAAATCGGTGGGAAGCTGGTCGTCCGGCGGGTTCACCAGGATTGGTCCCACATGATCGAACAAACCGCCGCCTTCGTCGAACGTCAGGATGAATGCCGAGTCAGGCCAAGCCCTGCTATTCAGCAAAGCATTAATGATGTTCTGCACATCGGCTGAACCGGTTTGCACATTGTTTCCCGGATGCTCGTCCAGTCCGGTAGAACTGGCGCGTTCGATGAAGACCACCTGCGGCAATTCCGTATCCGCGTTCGGGCTCGCCAGGATGTTGTAGTACTCCTGGATGTTGCGCACGTTGCCCTGGATCTGGGGATCGTTCCAGTCGGCCCAGTTCGCCAGGAACACGCTGTTGTCCTGGTAGTAATAGCGCCAGGTAATGCCGGCGTTGGTCAGCGCACGGAAGAAAGTGGGTCGCTGCCACGCGGGATCGTTGGGATCGGTTGGGGGATAGCCGTGACCCCAGGAGGTCGCCGCAAACAGGTACATCCGGTTCGGCACGGTGTTTGCCGGAATCGGCGAGTACCAGGTGTCGCTGGTGGTGAACTGCGTCGCCAATTCGTAGTAGAACGGCAAGTCAGTCTGATCGTAATAGCCCAGCGGCCGCGTATGGGTTTGATCATACTGATCGCCAGTGCCACCCGAGAGCGTGGTGAACAGGAATCTGTCCATCAGGTACTGCGAGTCGTTGGTCAAGTTCATCCAGTCATTGCCGACCAGATCCATATCGTAGTGCGTCTCATCCCAGGAGGGAGACAGGTTCTCGATGCACTCCGTCCGCTGGTGATACGGCCCGAACGACTGGCCTTGCGGGTTCTTGATGGTGTAGCCGGAGGGCAGGGTATGCAGATCGTTCACGTCGCTGAGCTGCGCTCCCTGAATTGGCGGTTGATGATTAACGCGATACTGCGCCAGCACTCCGAAGTAGTTATCGAAGGCGCGGTTCTCCTCCACCATGTAGATAATGTGTTTCAGGTTCGAGACTCCGCCGGTGCTGACGGTTACCGTGGCCGTGGCCGTTACGGGGGGCGTATCGGGATAGATGGAAGTCGCGGTTGCGGTGTAGGTGGTCGTCTGCTGCGGGTTCACCGTCGCCATTCCCGTCAGGCCACACGGCCCATTACAGATGGTTCCCGGGGCCAGCGTCACTGCCGAGGCATTCTGCGAGGTCCACGATAAGGTTACCTGGCCGCCCGGCGGCACGGTTTGCGGATTTGCGGTTAACGTGATCGTAGTGGGCGCTTCCACATTCACCGTAACCGAATTCGAGAAAGCCTGGCCGTTGTTCACACCCCCGGTCGCCACCACCTGGAACGTCGTGGACTGGCTGAGATGGCCGGTAACATAGGTACCGGTACAAGCGTTACCGCTGCACGATGGAGCAGGCAGCTGCGTCGGATTATTGTTGCCTACCGTGACTAGCGACCAACTGCTGCTGTTATTCGGACCGGTGAAGGTCAACGTCGTGGTGTTGCCGGCCATGATGGTAGTAGGCGAAGCGCTCAGGGTTACCGGGACCATGGTCAAGCTAGCGGAAACGGCCGGCGAGGTCGAGGTGCCGGAAGTCGCTGTCGCTTTAAACGTGGTGGTCGTCAGCCCGTTGGTATTGAAGGTGAACGCGGTGTCGTTAATGGGTAGAGTCTGATTTTCCTGAGCGATGTTTGGTGCGACCGAAAAGGCTGTGGCATTACTGGTGGCCCAGGAGAAATTCACGAACTGACCCGGCGCAGCAACCGCAGGACTCACTGCGAAATTCGTGACCGTCGGTGAGGATCCCCCACCTGATCCTCCGGTTCCCCCGCCACCGCTTCCTCCGGTAGAGGAACCTGAGCCGCCTCCGCATCCTACGGCTCCGATAAGTGACAACAGACTTACTGCAAAAAGAGCGCTGCGTAACCGGAACATATTCGTGACCCCACTCCAAATCTGGGCTGCCCACTTAGGTTGCGGTGTGGCTTTCATTGCTCGCTTCGGTGGGTGTGCGGTGTCTTTTCAAATTCGATCCGCAAATCGGCCAGTGCACGAATTAGGATTCGGCAGTTCAGAACCGAGTTGTTCCGCTTCAGCTACCCCGGAGTTAATTATTTCGGTTAGGCTAGAGCGTGTTTCAGCGTTGTAATCTCTGGTCGGCAGACCATTACGGTGTGCCGGAGTTGGAGTCGCTTTGAGGGCTTTCACCGGGCGGAAACACTGACCGGAGTTGTTCCGGGGCTGGCTTCGTGCTACAAGATTGCGAGACCATGATCATGGCGCTACTCGCGATCTGACGCGACGATCCACAGCGACTGAAGCTTGAAACGAATTATCCTGATGGCTGAGAAGATGGCGGAGAAAAAGACAAGCCGTAAGACCAGCGCCGCTGCCGACCCGGTAATTCCGGACAAGCTGTACTTTCGAATCGGCGAGGTCGCACGACTATGTCACCTGGAAGCCTATGTGCTGCGCTTCTGGGAGAGCGAATTTCCCATGCTGAAGCCGGTAAAGAGCAGCACCGGGCAGCGCATGTATCGCCAGCGCGACGTGGAAAACGTACTCCGGATTAAGAAGTTGCTGTACGACGAGGGCTACACCATCGCGGGCGCGCGCCAGCATTTAAAGGATGAAGCCAAGCCGGTGCGCCGGCAGTCCGGCCTCCCTTTCCCCAAGGCGAAGACCACGGACAACTTGAAGAAGGTGCGGCAAGGCCTGCAAGAGATTCTCGGCATTCTCTCCCCACGCCGGAAATAGCTTCTCCCCACAAGGTTATTGCAGGTCGAGCAGCACTACGTCTGATTGATCCTGTACGCGTTCGAGAACAACTTCCCGGCCGTCGGGCGAGATGTCGAAGTCGCGTATATCGAACTCGGGCGCGAGGTTAGTCAACTGCCGTTCTGCGCCCGTCTGTAGATCAATAAGCCACAGGTTCTTATGTTGAATGTCTCCGCGCAAAAGCAGGAGCGCCTTTCCTCCAGGCAGGAAGGCCAAGTGTCGAGCTCCACGTGTCAGGGTAAGCGCTGGTAGAGGATGCGGTGCGGCTTCCGCTGTCACCGCTTTCACGGAAAACGTGGTGCCGATATCCGGTCCTGAGTAAACAACGTAGCTGCCATCGGGAGCCCACGTCGGATTAAGCGAAAATTCGCGCACAAAAGGAGTCGGCGCTCGACCGTCCAGGGTAACGCGGTAGAGATGCGGTACGCCGTGGTCCTCGGCGGCTGACGTGATCGATTGGCCGTCTGGCGTCCACGCAGGAGAGCCTTGGAGGTCGAGCGAGTCAGCCACAATCCGCGCATTCGTACCATCAGCCCGCATTACATACAGGAGTGCCTGCCCGCGTTGTCTTACCGAGAAGGCGATAAAGCGTCCATCCGGAGAGATCGCGGGTCCGCCAATGGCCTGCGCTTCGTTGCCGCTCCACAACTGCGTACTGACGCCGTTAGCGAGCTTCCAGATACTTTCGCCGGTGCCGGTCGCCGAAACATAGAGGAGATAATCGGGACCGAGTCGTGGCCAGAAACCAGTGCTGGTGGTCAGGGAGATGGGAGCGGCAGCGGAAATCTCGGCGGGTGCATCATCGATCCGCAATCGCCAAAGTGTTCTTTTCGACACTGCCAGCGTAGCCACCAGTCGGCGTCCGTCAGCACTAACCGCTAGCGACGTGTAACGGTCAGGACCAGAGGTCAAGCGATGCGGAATGCGGCGCTCGACGTCCATGCTGTAAAGCCACGGCCCTGAACCGTCGGAATTTACCGCCAAGTACAACAGCGTACGGTTATCCAGAAGGACTGGATAGCTCACATGCGCATTCTGCGACGTAATTCGTTCAGGACTTCCGCCGGATGGGCTGATCCTCCACACGTCCAGATGGTCCGGAAGGGAGCCTTGGACGAAGTAGATGAAACGGGCGTCGGGCGCCCACAAGGGAAAGTGACTGTGGAGCCCGGCTGGGGCGATGAAGATCGGTCGACCCGGCGCGGGCCGGATGCCGTCGGAGACGAACATAGGATCGCCAGGTCCGGGAGTGTGATACACAAGCCGTGAGCCGTCGTGCGACCAGTCGAACCCGGCCACGCTTTCGAGATACGGCTGCGGCTCTCCTCCCAGGGTTGGCACGGCCCAGATGCTGATGTCGCCGCTCCCGGAACGACCTTGCTTACGACGCCAAAACGTGACCAGAGATCCATCCGGCGAAAATCCCAACGTTCGCACCGATGGATTGACGAGCTCCGGCGCGCTTCCATGAGTCAAGTTGTGAAACTGGCCGGAACCAACCTGTGTGACCCAAACGTCCATCTGTCCGTCGCGGTCCGACAGGAACGCCACCAAATGACCGTCGCGCGAAACTGCCGCAGATTCTTCAATCCCGTCGAAATCCGTGATGGCCTGAAACCGCGCGTTGGCGATCGGGTTTCGCCAGAAGTATTCCGTCTTGTGAAGCCAGAGAATTGCGCCAATGGCCAGCGCTCCCGCGACCGCCAGCAACCAGACGAACATCCGGAATCGTGCAGGCGATATTGCGGAACGCGGAACCGGGGTAGGAAGATTGTCGGAGGCAACATTGTTTTCGCTCTCCTCCGCGGCTCGAAGGTGGCGTCTGCTCGCCCACAAGTCTAACTCCGCCCGGGAGGCGTAAACCGATCCCATCTTGGCGTGCAGGTGCCGGTGAACCGGCATTCCTTCCCGCTTTTCCCAGCGCTGCACCGTGGTCACGTCGCGGTTGAGATAGACCGCAATCTCCTTCCACGAATCGAGGCGGTCCTCGGGAGGACGGTTTACGGACCGCGGCATATCAGGGAAGGGTTCGCCCATAACGATCTTCCGATTGATTCGGGCTCGTCACCGGCCCGGGAGCCCAGATTGTAGCGTCCTTTGGCTGCCACGGCAAAGCACGGCATTCGACGGCAAAGTGAAGAAACGACAGCAATACTGTGCCTTGCTGTTTGAAGTTCCCGCGCATGTATTCCATGGTGTCCCCGCGTCTTCAATCGGTGACGCCAAAGGGAAGAAGGAGATTCAACATGCGAAAAAAGAGAATCTGGTTAGCGCTGTTCGGTGCCGCGATCGTGGTCACGGCCCTCTATCACGTGGAACGTGCCTGGGCGACAGCAGCCTCTGGCTACACCGGCACAACCCTGTATATGGGGAGATTCAGTGACATCAATGTCATGAACCAGTTCATGCCGAGCCCGGGCAAGTTATGGGTATCGACGCAGCAGACGACGGGGCCGTCTGACCTTTACGTGCAGCAGAACG
This sequence comes from uncultured Acidobacteriaceae bacterium, assembly GCA_963796695.1. Classification (GTDB taxonomy): domain Bacteria; phylum Acidobacteriota; class Terriglobia; order Terriglobales; family Acidobacteriaceae; genus Bog-257. The sequence continues at coordinate 82,056 of CAWCMU010000010.1, forward strand.
TCTGGCAGCCGGGGGGAACTACGGGCTGGCACTCGCATCCTGGCCACAGCCTGATCATCGTCACGGAGGGTACGGTTACGGACTATGAAGGTGACGATCCCAACTGCACACCTCACGTGTACTCGACTGGAATGACCTTTGTTGACGCCGGTGGCGCCCACCACGTGCACATCATCCGCAACGAAACCGATGCTGAGGCGCAAACCATCGCGATCCAACTCATTCCGGCCGGTGCCGCTCGTCGGATCGACAAGCCTGATCCGGGCAACTGCCCGTTCTAGTCAAGGCAAATCGATTTGCTGCGGTGTGGGGACAATCACCAATCAGTCGCTTTGAGTTTTGCAGGGGATGTTATCGCAAATAAGATAGGCCGCCGGAGCGAGACGGCGGCCAATTCCTCGGCGTTATGCGGCTTCCCACCGGAACGCCTTAATGAATATTCAGATGCCAAAGCTTCTAAAGAGTGGTTTGTGGATAACAAAATTTTCTACCTTAGTAAACTTGCTAAGCTGCTGCTTTAGCAATGAGCTACTTTGAATTACGAACACCTGGGCAGCCGCTCGGATTGCTTCCATCGTCAGCATGAGAGCCTTTCTCGTCCCCCAGATTTGTCATCCTGGGCGGAGCGGCGGCCAGGAATTTTCGGACCTCCGATTCTGCGGGCCGGCGCCTGCGGAATCGAGCGGATTTACGGTTCGAGAGCTGCGGATCATCTATAAGCTTGTTATGAAGACCAACGCAGTCCGGCTGCTCGACAGCATGGGAGTACCCTACAAGCTTTGTGAATACGAGGTCGATCCCAATGACTTGGCCGCGGAAACTGTAGCCGCCAAGATCGGGTTTCCAGCGGAGCAGGTGTTTAAGACGCTGTTGGCGCGCGGTGACCGCAATGGTCCATGCTTCGCCGTTATCCCGGGAAATTCTGAATTGGATTACAAAGCGCTGGCGAAGCTAAGTGGCGACCGCAAAGTTGAGCTGGTGCATTTGAGGGAAGTGCAGCCGCTCACCGGATATATTCGCGGAGGCGTGACTGTCCTGGGAGCCAAGAAGAGTTATCCCGTTTACGCTGATGAGACGATTGAACTGTGGGATGTGATTTCAATTTCTGCCGGTGTGCGCGGCACCCAAATCCTGATTGCACCGGCTGACTACCTGCGGGTGAGCGAGGCGACGACGGGAGCTATTGCGCGGGAGAAGAGTTTATAGACTCGGCGGAAGTACGCGAACTGATCGGCTAAACCAGGTTTTTCGTTCGCCGCTGGTCACAGGCTGCGCGGATCTTTTCGTAGCGAGCGGTGAGTTCGTCCAGCTCCAGGTCAGAAAGGCTTTCCACATCGATCATCTGGTTCTTGGCTTTATCAATGGCGTGAATCAATTCATTCAGCTTGAGATTTATGGCACGAGCGTCGCGGTTCTGCGTGTTCTGGATAAGAAAGACCATGAGGAAGGTGACGATGGTCGTGCCGGTATTGATCACCAGCTGCCAGGTATCGGAGAAATGATAGAGCGGTCCCGAGATCGCCCACACGGCGATCACCGCTACTGCGCCAGCGAAGGCCCAGCGTGATCCCAGGCAGGTAGAGGCTTGGGCAGCGAATTGCCCAAACCAGTCAATCCTGAATTTCTTCACCTTGATCGAATTGTGAACAGGCATGATCGATACTCCCGCCGAGAGCCTGCAATCAGGCTTGCGATCGGCCCGTTTCAAGCCGGCTTGCGTGATCCCGCCAGCAACAGCACGACGCCCGCTGCACACAGGACACCGCCCACCACAGGCGACACCATCACCTCACGGTGCGTGGTAATTCCAATGGTGGCGTCTCGAGCTTTCAACTCGTGAGTCTTGTTGACTGGGAGTGGCACGAAGAAAGACACAACTCCCAGCACCAGCACGACCAAGCCGATGATCGATAACGGCCGCATCCTGCTCCTCGGGTTTGCTGCGATCGCGCAGGCTACCGGATTAAACTCGGCGGCCTGTAACCAGGTTGATGACCAATACGATCACTGCCAGCACCAGAAGGATGTGGATAAGGCTACCGGCAACGTGAAAGCCAAAGCCCAGAAGCCACAAGATCAACAAAATCGCAAAAATTGTCCAAAGCATTGATGCCTCCTCAACCCCAGGTTTCTACGTTCCCCTGGGATGCAACGGTTATTGTCGAGCAGCAGGCCAGTCCGCAACCCACCTGCCAGCAAGCGAATCTAGATTCGTCCCAGCAGCAGAAGGATGACCAGGATCACAACCACTAGCCCCAAACCACCGCTCGGGTAATAGCCCCAGCCGCGGCTATACGGCCAGCTTGGCAACGCCCCCACCAACATCAGCACCAGCAAAACCACTAAAATCGTTATCATCCGTTTTGGTCTCCTTTTAGCTTCTTAATCTTCGCCTCACGATAACTCGCGGCTTACTTATTCCACAGTTCTCCCCGCTGGCAAGGGAACACACAGCCGTACCTTGATAAAGTCGGGAGGATCCGAGGCCGCGAGACTAGTAGATCGTTCTGTTTAGTCTCTTCGCGGGAGCCGTTTGTCTCGCGGAGGATGTTGTAGCTTCAGCCGGCTAACCTGCCTTGTCCGTTCCGGCAGTAACTCTCAACACATAGTTCGACGCCTGGGGAGAGTATTAGGTTGTACGGCAGGAAGACTCGCTGATAGCAGCCGCACGAGCGCTGGCTAAGATAATGAAGAGAAGGGTAATCGAACAAGTGCGAAGCTACGCGACTTACGAAGTAGCTGCGGCGCGACTCTCGGTGTCGGCAATGCAGGGCAAGGTCACCGTAAACCTGGTTCCATGCGAAGCATTGCCACCGTTCGAAGTATGGACTTGAATTGCGCCGCCATGGCGCTCCGCAATCTCTTTAGCCACCCACAGTCCCAGTCCCGTGCCGACATCTTTCTTGGTAGTGAAGAAAGGTTCGAAGATGCGCTCGAGATGCTCCCTGGCGATACCCATGCCGTTGTCTTCGACGCTCAATTGAATCTGCCGGTCGTCAGGCTGATCGAGCGAGGACACTCTAATCGAGAGGGTGCCGTTCGGACCCATCGCATCAACCGCATTGGAGACCAGGTTGGAGATGAGTTGCTTCAGCTCACCCGGCCATCCCTGGATGGAAGGGCATTTACCGAAGTCGCGAACCACCTGGACATTCTTGCTTCGCAGCTTGTTTGCGTACAACTGAAGTACAGAGTCGATCAGGGCCGACACTTCCACCCGGTCGGGAGAAATCGACTCGTGATAGAAGCCCAGGGTCTGGCGAGTGATGTGCGAAACCCGATTCAGTTCGTGCTCGGCGAGCGTGAGGTGCTCGATCACCTCAGCCGGAACGCTGGGCACCGATTTTGCCAGATAAAGCAAATTGCCGACGGCCTCGAGCGGGTTGTTGATCTCGTGGGCGACGGTTGCGGCCAGGCGAGCCGCTGCCGCCAGCTTCTCCGTCTTGCGCAAAACCTCTTGCGACTTGCGCTCGTGGGTGGCGTCGCGAAACACTAACACCACTCCGACTAACTGATCATGATCATCGCGAATCGGTGCGGCACTATCTTCGATAGGAATGAACGTGCCGTCTTTCCTCTGTAGAACGGTGTGATTGGCGAGTCCTACGACGCGCCCCGATTCCATGACCTTGGCGACCGGGTTCTCCACCGGCTGCCGACTGTATTCGTTGAAGATGGGAAAAGCTTCGTGGACAGGCTTGCCTTTGACCTCGACCGTCTTACGGCCGCTCAGCGCTTCAGCCACCGGATTCAAGAAGTTGATATTGCCGTGCTCATCGGTGGCAATCACGCCGTCGCCCACGCTGGTGAGCGTCACCCGGAACCACTCTTCCCGTTGCCGGATCTGGGCCGCGTGATGTTCTCGCAGGGCCATCTCGCGCAGAATATAAAACGCCAGCAGCGCGATACCCATTGCCGCAACGATGCTAGCGAGATAGATCGACAAAATTGTGTCGCGGACGCTCTTCCGGTAAGCCGCTGTCCGCACCACCAGCAAGGAGTTCTCCTCGGACAACATCTGGCCCATAAGAGCGCGAATGTCGTCCATGATCGATTTGCCCTTCTCCGACAGCACCAGCGCTCGCGCTTCCTCGGGTTTGCCTGACTGATAGAGCGAGATGGTCTGTGCCAGTTCCGCCAGCTTTTCGTGCGATAGCTTGCGCAAGGCTGCTACGTGGTCCTGTTGGCGAGGATTGTCCGCCGTCAATCCGGCAAGCGTTTGTATCTGGGAATCAATCTGGCTGGTGGCGGCGTTGTAGGGCGTGAGGTATTTGGGGTCGGTGGTGTACAGGTAGCCGCGCTGCCCGGTCTCGGCGTCTTTCAGCAGAGACTCGACGAGGTTCAGCTGCAAAAGTACTTGCTCGGTGTGGGCCATCCAGCGATGGTGTTCGACCTGAATCGCCACTTCACGCTGCGTGATGTAGGCATTGACCGCCAGAATAATCAGCAGAAGGATGAATCCGGTGATCACGCTGAATTTCTTGTACAAGGCCTGCATAGGAGACTTGGAACCCTTTACCCCAGCATCAACTCTCTAAATTGTAAACGAACGATCAAGAGGTCGAGCGGCCGCCGCAAAACCGGGCCCGTAGCTGTAATATACCCATGACGGCCCGGGAACCGTTTGATGCAGCGCTGTGATTCATGTGGGTCAGAGATAAAGGTGGCAGCTCCCTTCTGCGCGCAGTGTGGAGCGCGGCAGAAAAATGGAGCCGAACCTGCCACGGGCGCCGAAGCCCCTACTCTCGCAGCCACTTCAGCATCCATCGGAGAGCCTCCCCGGCAGCGCGTCGTTCCACCCTCACGGCCATCGTCTCACTCCTCGCAGGAACAGGGACGTTTCGTTCCTGGCATGCTGGTGGCCGGGCGATACCGCATCATTGCGTTGCTGGGCCGCGGCGGCATGGGCGAAGTCTATCGCGCCGATGACCTTAGCTTAGGGCAGGCCGTAGCGCTGAAGTTTCTGCCGCAAGCAGCGTCTGACGAAGACACGCTGGAACGCTTCCGCAGCGAAGTTCGCATCGCGCGCCGGATCTCTCATCCCAACGTTTGCCGGGTATACGACATTGGACAGGCGGACCAGCAAGTCTTCCTCTCCATGGAGTACGTGGACGGAGAAGATCTCTCGTCTCTGTTGCGGCGCATTGGACGCCTGCCTTCGGACAAAGCCATTGAAATCGCGCGCAAAATCTGTGCTGGACTGGCAGCGGCCCACGACAAAGGTGTTTTGCATCGCGATCTGAAGCCGGCCAACGTCATGCTCGACGGACGTGGTGAAGTGCAGATTATGGACTTTGGCCTGGCCGGCGTTGCTCACGAGATTGAAGACATTCGCAGCGGCACTCCCGCTTACATGGCGCCGGAGCAATTGGCGGGCAAAGAGGTCACAGTTCGCAGCGACATCTACGCGCTCGGGCTGGTGCTGTACGAGCTGTTCACCGGCAAAGCGGCGTTCGACGGCAAGACGCTGGAGGAGGTGGTGCGGCTTCGACGGGCAAGCACACCGCATCGGCCGTCGACCCTGGTGCGCGACCTGGATCCGGCAGTGGAACGCGTTATTCTGCGCTGCCTGGAAGCTGATCCGGAGAGCCGTCCCAGCTCGGCGCTGATGGTGGCGGCAGCGCTGCCCGGAGGTGATCCGCTGGCTGCGGCGTTGGCCGCCGGGGAAACTCCTTCGCCGGAAGTGGTGGCGGCCGCAGGCGAGAGTGTGGGCATTCCGGTGCGCACCGCGGTCATCGCTTTCGTGATGGTCGTGGTCAGCTTGATTGCCTACTACGCTGTAGCCTCGCGTACCGGCGGTCTGGCCAGGCTGGATCTGCCGTATTCGCCCGAGGTGCTGGCCCAGCGCTCCCGCGATATCGCGCAACAGCTCGGCTATACGGCGCGGCCGGTCGATTCCGCAAGCGGCTTCTCGTTCAACGACGATTATCTTGAGCACCTCGATCATGCCGGCGGGCAGCATCCTGATTGGAACGTGGTGTTGAAGAACCGGCCGTCGCCGCTGGAATACTGGCGGCGGCAGAGTCCCGACTACCTTATTGCAACCGACATCAAGAGCAATCTGATGATCCCGGGCATCGTTAACCTGGAGGATCCTCCGCCGACTTTGTCGGGAATGATTGCCATGTCGCTTGATCCGCAGGGCCGGCTGACGCGCCTCTCCGCGATTCCGCCGGAGAAAGACAGCGCTCCCGCCCCGGCTGAACCCTACAACTGGAGCACGCTGTTCAATCTGGCTGGACTGGATATCGCGCAGTTCCATTCGGCAACACCTCAATGGAATTCGCTGGGCGCTGCGGATGCTCGCGCCGCCTGGACGGGCGTGTGGCCGGGGACATCTACGCCGCTGCGAGTGGAGACGGCGACATGGCATGGCAAGCCGGTATTTTTCCGGCTGATCGGCGACTGGACTAAACCGGAGCGCGAGGTTTCGTCGGAAGAAAATAAGTCGAAAGTTCCCGAGGTTCTGCTGGTGGTCTTCTTACTGCTCATGCTGGCGGGAGCCATCTGGCTGGCGCGGCGCAACTACATGCAGCAGAAAAGCGACCTCCAGGGAGCGTTCCGTCTGGCCGTCGTCATCATTGCGCTGCAAATGGTGGTGTGGCTGTTCAGCGGGCATTTCGTGCCCAGCCTGGGATCGTTCGGCCTGTTCATACTGGCGGCCAGCGGAGCGGTTTTCTTGGCGGCGATCTTCTACCTGATTTATCTCGCCATCGAACCGTATGTCCGCCGCCATTGGCCGCACGCCATCATTTCATGGAGCCGGTTGATGTCGGGGCGGGTGCGCGATCCGCTGGTCGGCCGCGATGTGCTTTTCGGGATATTGCTGGGATTGAGCTGGACCCTTCTGTTCGCAGTGGAGTTCCTGGCTATGCGGCACATCGGGGCTGAGCCGTCCTTTGGATCAGCGGATTTCCTCATGGGCCCACGACATGTGGTTGGAGCTTGTCTCACCCATGTGGCGCAATCGATACAATCGACCCTCGGTTTCTTCTTTCTGATGTTTGTGTTTCGCGTAGTGCTCCGTAAGCCCTGGCTGGCGGCGCTTGCCTTCGTTGCGTTCTGGGCATTTATTGCTACCTATCAAACCCACCATCTCTACATCGTCCTTCCACTCGTAGTGGCCATCTATGCCATCGCTGCCTTCGTGATCATGCGCTTCGGCTTCATCGCTTTGGCGGTGGGAATTTTCACCGCTGACTTGCTGGGAGGATTGCCGGTTACCGCCGATTTATCGAGGTGGTACGTGGGAAGCTCTATCTTCGTATTCTCTCTGATAGCCGCGCTCGCGGCTTGGGGATGCTACACCGCACTTGCCGGCCAAAAACTTCTCAAGGAAAATCTCTTCGAGTAGTTCGCTCGGGTCTTTCTTAGCGGAGATGCCTTCCTACAATCAGTTACTTGCTGATTGCAACCATGAAAATCAAGGCTAATTCACAAGGGATCGTACCGACCTACGGTGGATGTAGTAGTGTCTGCCCCGAATAAGAGTGCGGTCACCATTGCGATGGATACAGCGTCACGAAAGTATATTACTGCTTGAGTAAATAGAATTGCTTACCTAATTGCGCGGAGACAGCAACATTTTCAGCCAATGGCTGCCAGGCGACCCGGATTCTGCAACGTTCCGTGACGGGAATCCTGCAACCTTTTCTTCTACTACCTACTGGTAGTAGACACCGAACGGCGATAAGTTGTGCTGGCTCGTTCGTTCGCCTCCGGCCACGCCAATCTGCGCGCTGAAAGAGGGTACCTGACATGTCAGATCGGGGAATCTACATAGGCTCGAACTTCGCGGTCGCTAAATGTCCGGTTTGCGGCGGGGCATTTTCCAAGTGCGGCTTGCCCAACCACTTGCGCCGGCATCAACGATCTGTCACCCAAAAGCTACACCAGGATGCAGGCAATCACAGGTCTCCTGCATGGTGGGATGGTTGGAAGGAAGGTTATAGGCTTGGAGTTCGTGATGGGAATAGCCGTGCTCTCAAGAGTGCCGCGAGTCTTAAGGCTAAGTCTCAAGCTAAAGACCTCTAACTAATGCTATTGCAGGATAAGTAGAGTGGCAGGCTAATTTAGAGCGGCCAAGCTATGTAGGGGTAGCACGCCTAAAACGGGTCTTCGCCAGTATTAAGGCCCTTAATCCTAAAGAACTAAGGACTGCAATAAATCGCGAAGAAATTAAATTATTCGGGAATTTAGGTTAGACAGCGAAGGTGAGTTGGAGTAATATTTTTCCAATTCAGCCCAGTTTCAAGCATCGCGCAATTGCACGATGCAGAAGTTGACTAGACCCAGCCTAATTTCTTAGGTCCTCAGGGATAAGGGCCGTAGCAACTTACTTAGGAAGTACAAAAACCCTGCGCAACACCATACACACAACCACACACTCACAATCCCCAATTACGAATTACGTATGAGGAATGAATTCACATATGAAGAAGCTTGCTGCTGTATCCATTGGCATGCTGGTTTTGCTTGCCATGTCGCTCCCCTCACTAGCCCAATCGCCTGACCTCAATCACATTTATGCGCACACCCCGATCAAGGTTGCGAGCGGACCGGCAAGTCCCTCCAGCCCGCGTGGCACCTTGCCGGCGGAATTCAAGGCTGCTTACGGATTCAACCATATCCCGAACCAGGGCCAAGGCCAGACGATCGCGCTGGTAGACGCCTTTAAAGATCCCAACATTACTTCTGATTTGGCGTTCTATGCCAACTACTTCCACCTGGCGCCCTGCAACTTCCAGGCTGTGATCGTGGGTAATCCGGTGCAAGGACAAGGTTGGGACCTCGAAGAGTCGCTGGACGTTGAACAGGCTTGTGCCCTTGCCCCTCATGCCAACATCATTCTGGTCGAAGCCAACAGCAACAGCTTTAGCGATCTTCTGGACGCGGTAGCGGTCGCCACAGCTCCTCCCTACAATGCCACGGTCGTCTCCATGAGTTGGGGCGGTAGTGAATTCAGCGGCGAGCAGCAGTCCGACAGCTATTTCTGCAACGTCGTCAATGGAAACGGCCTGCCGGTAACGTTTGTGGCCTCGACCGGTGATGGTGGACACGGCACCGAATATCCTTCGGTCTCGCCTTGCGTAGCTGCGGTCGGCGGAACGACTCTGGCTCTGCAGAGCGCGAATCCTCCTTCGAATCCTCTGGCTCTCAACTACGGTAGTGAAGCAGCCTGGAGCGGCAGCAGCGGTGGAATCGCTACCAACGAACCGGGCGTTTCCTGGCAGAACGGCATCTTCGCTGGTTGCGGAACCAGCGGTGGCCGCTGCGTGCCGGATATCTCTTCCGATGCCAATCCTGGCACGGGCGTTCCGGTGTATGACACCTACAGCTACGGTGGATGGGTCGAAGTCGGCGGCACCAGCGTGGCCGCGCCCGATTGGGCTTCCTTCTTTACCCTGGTGAATTCGTTGCGCGCTGCCGGCGGCAAGAGCCTGCTCAGCAATGCCATCCAGGACATCTACACCATTTACAACTCCAACAACTATCTGACCAATTTCCATGACATCACGACCGGTCAGAACGGTAGTTGCGGAGCAGATTGCATGGCAGTTACGGGCTACGATCTGGTGACCGGCGTCGGTTCCTATCAAGCCAACAACCTGTATTCAGTGATGGTGGCGGACACCAACTAACGTCGCCGAGTGACGTCGACTGTTTCCAACGCGAGGCGCGGCCAAAAGCCGCGCCTCATTCTTTTGTGTCGAATTCATGCTACCCGTTCTTGTGAAATTGTGTTTGCCATGCCGTCGTAACTAACCCTGTGCTTACAGTAGGGGTAAAACGACGTCATACTATTCTGTTCGTATTACAAAAACTGCAAAACTTTGCACACCTTCTAAGTTGTGGCATTCTTTCGACCAACGCAGGGTCGCTCGATGCAGCAGGTGCAAAATATTGCAGTTAAACGACGTCCCTGCTGTTCCTTTCAAGATCGTGCAGCCCTTCCAGGACGTGTTTCATTTTGGCTCTGAAGATGCAACAGTACGTGCAACTACGTTCCGCCCTCTCTGCATAGTCTGATCGCCAATGCGACTCATTCGAACGCAGCCGTAACTAGGGATAACTGTGTGTGGGGTTTCTCTGCTTAGGAAATTAGGGCCCGAGTAGATCAATCTAGAAACAAAATAAGACAGATCAAATAAGTCGAGGAGAATCGAACTTAATGAAGACACGCTCTGCAAGTCTGTGTCAGCTGATGGCGCTGACCCTTTTGCTTGGCTGCGTCTCCGCTCTGGCGGTTGCGCAGGATGCTCCCAGCGAACCAAACGTGCATGCACGTTATGTTGTGATCCCGCAGAAGCCTGCGGCTCCGGGGGCTCCAACCGGTAACTTGCTCACTTGGAATGGCTCGTTTACCTACAATTCTCACCAGTACAACTTCGTGATGGTCGGTCAGGATCCCGCCACTGGGCAGGGCAGCATCATCACTACCTACATCGTTCCGGTAAAGATCGTTCTTTCGACCGGCCAAACGTTTGATCCTCTTTCGGGCGGCGCGAACAATCCGCTGGGCCGCACTCTGTTGTCGCCGATCTTTGATCGCACCACCACCTACACCCAGGGCGGCGTCAACGTTGGCACCACGCAGTATGTGGATGCCTTCCAGCGCGCCAACTTCTGGTCCACGGTGCAGAACAAGCCCAACTATCACGTTTACCTGGGTGGCCCCACGACGTCTATCGGCGTGCTGCCGGAGTTGACGCTGAATGTTCCGTCCGGCTCTGGCCACATCGGAAGCCCGTTTGGTCATCAGGTCGCTGAAGTCGATATCAACTACTTCGACGCTCAGATCAGCACCTACATGACGCAGCAGAGCAAGATCAATCCCACGGTCTTCCCCATCTTTGAGACCGCTGACACCTACTTGACCGAAGGCGGATGCTGCATCGGCGGCTATCACAGCGCCAACGGCCAGCAGAGCTATGCTCACTTCACCTACATCGATCATCCGGGCGACTTCGCACAGGACGTTTCTGCTCTGTCGCACGAAGTGAGCGAGTGGATGGATGATCCGTTGACCAACGGTGGCAACGGTTCGCCTTGCGGCATTCTGGAAGTCGGCGACCCGCTGGAAGGCGAAGCCAACTATGGTTCCACGCAGTATGTGTTGCACGGCTTCACCTACAACCTGCAGGATGAAGTCTTCTTGCGGTACTTCGGCGGCCCGGTTGACGGTTCCGTCAACAGCTGGTGGTCGTTCCAGAACTTCCCGTTCACCCAGATCTGCCAGAACGGCAGCTAGGTCTTGAGCGTGATGTAAGGTCGTGAAACAAGGAAGCCCGTCTCGTAAGAGGCGGGCTTTTTACTGCATTGCGTAGATGCGCTTGACGTTCAGGCTGCGCGGGACATCAGTGAACCGACTGCGCTCCACGACGCCCGACGGTCTTCTTTAACGCGAACACAATCGGGATGCATATGAAGCACACCAGCGCCATGTAGCGGAAATCGTCAACATAGGACCACAGCCTGGCCTGTGCCGTCAGCTGGGCGCCGATCAGCCCGTACGCCTTCTGCGTGGCGTCCGCCGCGCTGTAGCCCTGGGTGTACAGATACTGCTCCAACTGGTGCAACTGCTGCTGTAAGTTCAAGCTGCTGGGGACCAGCGTGCGCACCAGTTCGGTCTGATGCAACTGCTGATGCCGGGCCACAATGGTGTTCACGATGGAAATTCCGATACTGCCGCCGACGTTGCGAAACAGGTTGTACAGTCCGCTGGCATTGCCAATCTCTTCGTTAGGCAGACCGGCAACCGCAGTCGTGGACAACGGGACAAAGATCGAGCCGGAGCCGAATCCGCTGAGGATGATGGCCCAGAGAAACGACCATTGCGAGATGGCGAGGTTCACCTGGCCGAACCATAGGCCGGCAATGCCGAACATCAGGAATCCAGCCGCAATGAGCCAGCGATTATCGATTTTGCTGGTCAGGATGCCGATGATGGGCAGCGCCATAATTGCGCCCACGCCGCGCGGGCTCACCGCCCATCCGGCCGCATAGGCGGTGTATCCCAGCAGTTCCTGATAGAACAGCGGCAACAAGGTGATCAGTCCATAAAGGACGCCTCCAAAGATTGCGATGAGAATACAGCCGAACAGGAAGTTTCGGTGTCGAAACACGCGCAGGTCGACCAGCGGTTTGTCGTGCGTGAGTTCGCGGACCAGGAATGCTACGAACGAGATGAGCAGAACCGCCGCAGTCCAGCGGATCCAGGTAGCGCCGAACCAGTCATCTTCCTGGCCTTTGTCCAGGATGATCTGCAGGCAGCCGAGCCACACGGCGAGCATGCCCAAACCGATACCGTCGATTCTGCCGGGCTTGGCATTCTTGATGTACGACGGGTCCTCCACAAAGCGAAGGATCATGAAGATGGCGAAGATGCCAATCGGAATGTTGATGTAGAACGCCCAGCGCCACGAGTAGGTATCAGTGAGATATCCGCCCAGGGTAGGGCCGAGCACGGGCGCAACGACGACACCCAACGCGAAGACGGCCAGCGCCATGCCGCGCTTATCCGGGGGAAAGCTTTCCAGCAGGATGGACTGCGACAGCGGCTGTAGCGCGCCGCCACCGGCGCCTTGTACGGCGCGGGCCAGCAGGATCATTCCCAGGCTAGTGGCTGCGCCGCAGGCAAATGAGGACACGGTGAAGATGGCGATACACGTGATGAGAAACCGTTTGCGTCCGAACTTCAGCGAGAACCAGGTGCTGGCAGGCAGGATGATGGCGTTAGCCACCAGATAGCTGGTCAGCACCCAGGTGGCTTCGTCGTTGGTGGCTGAAAGGCTGCCGGCGATATAGGGCAGCGCTACCGAGGCAATGGAAGTGTCCAGCACTTCCATAAACGTGGCCAGCATGACTGAAACGGCGATCAGCCACGGATTGGTGGCAGGGCGGCTTACAGAAAATCCCTGAGCCCCAGCCACAGTTGTGCTTGCCATCGTCCTTCCTTGTTGAGAACCAGGGTCGCGGTGAGCGCAGTGCAGGAGCGGCGCCGCTTAACGCCGCAGTGGAGCAAAGAAGTAGAGATGCGCCGGCTGCGAAAAACGATTCTCGTGCAGACTCTGATACGGACACTTTTGTGAGCGCGAAACTCAGCGCGCAAGTAATATGGTTCGTTACAAATCGCATACGCAACGAACCTTACAAGGCAGCGACATTTCGTTACGCACACGGGTTGAGAATCTAACACACCTTTCATGGGAACTCTGAGCCAGGATTTTCGCTACGGTTTGAGGATGTTGCGGAAAAGCCCCGGATTCACCGCAGTGGCGGTGATCACCCTGGCCCTGGCCATCGGCGCGAACACAGCAATTTTTTCCGTTCTGTATCCCGTACTGCTCCGGCCGCTGCCGTTTCACAATCCTGAACAGCTCGTAACCGTTGGCGAAGCCCGCCACAAGCCGGGATGCTGCGCCTATCTTGCTTCGTATCCCGATTTTCAGGATTGGACGCGCGCCGCGAAAAGCTTTCAGTCGCTGGCCGGATTTGCTTCTGACGCCTTCACGCTCACCGGCAACGGCGAACCCAAGACCATGTTCTGCGCCATGGTCACAACCAACTTCTTTTCGACCTTGGGAGTGAACCCGATTCTGGGCCGCAATTTTGCCAGCGGCGAAGATCTGCCGGAAGGTTCAGGGCCAACCGTCGCCATTCTCAGCTACAACTTCTGGCGGCGGGATTTTTCCGCCGATCCGAGTGTGATTGGGCGTATCGTCCGGCTCGACAACCGGCCGGTGACCATCATCGGCGTATTGCCGCGCGATTTTGAATTCGGTCCCGCGGGCACGGTCCCCATCTGGGTGCCGCTGCACATGAACAACTATGAGGCGACGGCGCGCAATGCTCGCTGGTTGAATGTTATTGCGCGTTTGGGTCCGGGCGTCAGGCTGAACGAGGCGCGCGCGGAGATGAATGGGATTACGGCGCAACTGGCCCGCGAATATCCCCAGGACGATGCCGCCATTACCATCTGGGTGGAGTGGCTGCGGGAGGAGATTGTCGGCGATGTGCGTCCGCTTCTGCTGGTGCTGTTCGGAGCGGTGGGCTTTGTGCTGCTGATTGCGTGCGCGAACGTCGCCAATCTGCTGATGAGCCGCTCCATCGATCGCCGGCGTGAGTTTGCGATTCGCTCTGCTCTGGGTGCAAGCCAGTTTCACCTGGTTTTGCAGTTGCTGATCGAGAGCCTGATTCTCTCGGCCGTCGGTGCGCTGATCGGTTTTCTGGGAGCCGCCGTCGGCATCTGGCTGCTGGTTCGATCGTTGCCGGAAGCGCAGCTGGCAGCCATGCCTTACTTGCAAGAGGCGGGCATCAGCTTCCCGGTGCTGGTCTTCGTCGCCGGTATCACCGTGATGACGGCGCTTCTGTTTGGGCTTGGGCCAGGCTTGTCCGTTCCCCAAACTCCTATCACTGAAGTATTGAAGGATGAATCGCGCGGCGGCACCAGCGGTTCCCAGGCTCGCATGCGGAATGTGCTTGTCGTCGGTGAGATCGCCATCTCGCTGCTTTTGATGGTGGTGGGCGGGGTGATGTTGCAGGGGCTGCGCAACGTACTCCGGCAAAATCCGGGCTTCGAGCCGAGTCACGTGCTGACGTTCCTCATCAACCTGCCTAGCGGCTCGTATCCGGTGTCGAAGACGTGGCCTTACAGCAACGTCAATGGCCTGCGCTTCGAACACGAATTTATGGAGCGCCTGCGCAATTCGCCCGGAGTAGAGGGCGCTGCCGCCACCAGTGGATTGCCGGTAGCCGCGAGTCCGACGCATAGCCGGTTCGTTATCGAAGGCCAGTCCGTTCCTCAAGGCCAGGAGGAGTCTGCGGTCGCGCGCCAGATCGATGCCAACTATTTTTCGGTCATGAAGATTCCGCTGTTACGCGGACGCGGCTTCGCCACATCGGACGTCGCGGACAGCCCTTGGGTCGCGATTGCAAACGAAGCCTGGGCCAAGCGCTATTTTCCCGGCGAGGATGCTATCGGCAAGCGCATACGTTTGACCTTGGCGCCCGATGAGCCGTTCCGTCAGATCGTCGGCATTGTAGGCGACGTGTCGGAAGATAGCCTGGGGATGCCGCCGCCTCCGACTCTGTATTTCCCCATCGACCAGAATTCCGGATACGCTACGTACCTCAACTATGTGGTGCGCACCAAGGGCGATCCCGCAGCCATGCTGGGGACGGTGCGGTCGGTCATGCGTTCCATCGACCCGCAGTTGGCGCTGATGCAGCCCCAGTCCATGGATGAGTTCGTCGACCGGTCGCCGGCGGTATTTCTGCGGCGCTATCCGTTTTACCTGATTGGCAGCTTCGCCACGCTGGCGCTGGTGCTGGCCATGATCGGCCTATATGGGCTGATTTCCTACGCGGTGCTACAGCGCACCCGAGAGATTGGCATTCGCATGGCTTTAGGGGCGCAGCGGCAGGACATCCTGAAACTGATGATTCGCCAAGGCGTGATTTCCACTGTAGTCGGAGTAGGAATCGGCGTGGTCGCCGGCGTGATTGTTACGCGGGTGATGTCCAGCCTGATTTACGGGGTTGGCTCGGCGGACTGGCTGGTCTTTACCGGTACTTCACTGCTTCTGTTGCTGATCGCGCTAACCGCCTCTTATATCCCCGCCCGGAAGGCCACGTTGGTCGATCCGATGATCGCCCTGCGCAACGAATAGCGGCCGGCTTCGATTGCGAAGCGAGAGCTTTCCAAGGGTAGAGGTCCTTCGACTCCGCATCCGCAAAAGAAGCGAATGCTGCGCTCAGGATGACAGCTATAACATCCGCGAAGCAGGCGAATGCTGCGCTCAGGATGAAGGCTTGCATTTGATGGTGCCGGAGTTGTACGTAGCGCAGCGCACCACTAATCACTCCCCCAACCCAACGCGCGTCCTCACCCAACAGCTGTCATCCTGAGCGCAGTGAGCCGCAGGCGAACGGAGTCGAAGGATCCCTACCCCCACTACGCCCGGGCCCACGTCGGAGCCCCGCTCTCACTTTCATCGGAGTGCAACGTCAAAGGGATGGGAGCCGACACGATGGCCACAGGCGTTCGTCTTAGTTCCGGAATCGAGGCGGGTTACGAAGGTTCCGGAATTGGTGTTTTTTGTACAAGTCTTTTGCGCCGTTTCGTTTAGCTGCGGGTTACAATCTGTAGTGGGCCGGATTTTGTAAATCCGGCGGGCACGGGCGGCATCTAATCCCGTAGACGCGGGATTCGTGTCTGTCTCTCCCCACAGGAGTATTCAGTGAATTCGACGGTTAAAACAGTCGTGTTCTGGCTGGTGATCGTGTTGTCGGGCGTTCTGCTGTGGCAGGTCGTCAAGGGCGCGAACTCGGGAACCAAAGATCGCGACATCAATTTCTCGGAATTCCTCTCCCAGGTCGATCAGGGTAACGTCAGTGAAGTGACGATCGTCGGGCAAGAGGTCCGAGGCAAATTCAAGAACGATAAGTCGAACTTCCATACCACGGTCATGGCCGGCTACACCGACATGATCAAGGAACTTCGCGACAAAGGCGTCAACATCACGGTGAAGGACGCGCAAGGCGGCGGATGGCCGACCTGGCTGCTGAACCTGGCGCCGTTTATCTTGCTGGGCGCTCTGTGGTTCATCATGATCCGGCAGATGCAGACCGGCGGGAACAAGGCGTTGTCGTTCGGCAAGAGCCGGGCGCGCCTGCTCTCCATGCAACAGAAGAAGGTGACGTTCAAGGACGTCGCCGGCGTGGACGAGGCCAAGGAAGAACTCAAGGAGATCATCGAGTTCCTGCGCGAGGCCCAGAAGTTCCAGAAGCTTGGCGGACGCATTCCCAAGGGCGTGTTGCTGGTTGGACCTCCCGGAACCGGTAAGACCCTGCTGGCGCGTGCTGTAGCTGGCGAGGCCAACGTTCCGTTCTTCAGCATCTCGGGTTCGGACTTCGTGGAAATGTTCGTTGGCGTGGGCGCAAGCCGCGTCCGCGACCTGTTTGAGCAGGGCAAGAAGAACGCTCCCTGCATCATCTTCATCGACGAAATCGATGCTGTCGGCCGTCACCGTGGCGCAGGCCTGGGCGGCGGGCACGACGAGCGCGAGCAGACCCTGAACCAGTTGCTGGTCGAAATGGACGGCTTCGAATCGAACGAAGGCGTTATCCTGATCGCCGCAACCAACCGGCCTGACGTGCTGGATCCGGCGCTGCTGCGTCCGGGCCGCTTCGATCGCCGTGTGGTGGTTTCGCGTCCCGACGTTCGCGGCCGCGAGGAAATCCTGCGCGTGCATACCCGCAAGATTCCTATCAGCGACGACGTGAATCTTCCCGTGCTGGCTCGCGGCACACCGGGCTTCTCCGGCGCCGACCTGGCCAACATGGTGAACGAGGCTGCGTTGAGCGCTGCGCGTCAGAACCGTAAAACGGTGCTGATGTGGGACTTCGAGCAGGCCAAGGACAAGGTGCTGATGGGCGCCGAGCGCAAGTCCATGCTGCTGTCGGACGAAGAGAAGAAGGTGACCGCGTATCACGAAGCCGGCCATGCGCTGGTCGCCGCGATGCGCGAGCACTCCGATCCTCTGCACAAGGTCACGATCATCCCTCGCGGCATGGCATTGGGCGTCACCATGCAGTTGCCGATCGACGACAAGCATACTTACACCCGTGACTACCTCGAAACCCGGCTGGCCATCATGATGGGCGGCCGCATCGCCGAGGAGTTGTTCCTCAATACCATGACGACGGGCGCCGGCAACGACATCGAGCAGGCTTCCGACCTGGCCCGCAAGATGGTTTGCGAGTTCGGCATGTCGTCGTTGGGACCGATCACTTTCGGCAAGAAGGAAGAGCAGATCTTCCTGGGCCGCGAGATCAGCCAGCATCGCGACTTCAGCGAGGAGACAGCGCAGAAGATCGACGCTGAGGTTCGCCGGTTTGTGGACGACGGGTATAATTCCGCGCGCCACATCCTGGAGAGCAACCGGCCGGTGCTGGAGAAGATTGCCATGGCTCTGTTGGAGCGTGAGGTAATCGACGCCAACGATATCCAGCTGCTGATCGAAGGCAAGGAACTGCCGGTGAAGGTGAATCCCAACTCTCCGCCGCCGGTGAAGGACGATGTGCAGCAGGTGCTGAAACCGGCTCCGGGACAGCCGAACGTGGCTCCTGGAGAACGGCCGGCGCAGGCGTAAAAAGCAGCTCTCAGCTGTCAGCTCTCAGTTAAAAACTTAGTGGGCGGCCTTCATGGCCGCCCGAGTTTTTGTGCCGGCGATACCTGTACCCGGGGGTAATTTTCCTTTGTCGTCACGAGGAGGCCTCTGGTGTCTGCGTGAAAACTTGAGCTTCCCAGTGGCGGTGGAGTACAACGGCCAAGAAACCGGCGCCGTCGGCGCGAAATAGTCCAGCCCAGCACGCAGCCGAACCGGGTCACTGATTCGCGCCGCTTTTGCGCGAATTGGGGTGGGACGGCGGAGTGCTGGGTAAGTGGGAAATTCCTATGAGTCCCGTAGGGACGACAGAGGTTCTCACGCGGGCACTTCAGGCCGACGAGGGATCTGCTTCTCCGCGCGATGGGAAAGTAATGATCTCGCCGTCTACGTCGGCGGTACGGAGGGAGCGTCGTCTTCGGCGATGGGTTCGCCGCTGTTACGTTCCATCTCGTTAAAAATGTCGTTCATGACTTCATCGCGCCGATCTCCGTCGTGCATGCGCTGCGACATCTCCTGTAGCGCCACGTTCAAAACGTGGTAGTGATGGAGCTCGCGATAGCGCGGGTCGCTGGTCACTTCCTTCCACAAGCCGTGCAGCAGGTCGACGTCTTCCTGTCGCATGCGCGGGGTGTGCGGCCCCAGCATGTATTCATGCCTGTTGCCGTTGGGCTCAAAGACCACCAGCCGCAGGCGGGGACGCGGCTCCGGCAGCCGCTCCCAGGCGTCTCCGGTCATCTTGCCTTGTTCATCGGCGGTAAGTTTGTTGGAGAGGCCGCACACAATCACCGACGAGTGCAGGCGCTGCGCCGTAACCACGATGCTCTCGAAGATATCGTTCGTCGGCACCACCACCAGCGAGACATGCTTACCCTGTTTCTCGGCGACCGCGACTACCGAAGTGAAAAGCTCCTGCTCGTAATTCTTGAAGATCTCGGAAGTGTCCAGAAGGTCGCCACCGCCAAATGTATGTTCGCGGTGATAGACACGGGAGGTCATCACCACGATGTCGGTCTTGGTGGTGTCAGTTTTGGCCAGCACCTTTTGCAGGTAATACAAATTGCGAGGATCGCGCACGGCCACCAGGATGTTGCCCGGCCGCACTTCCATGGCTTCGCCGCTCAGCTCGCGGTCGTCGGCAATATTGAATTGCTCCAGCCCCGATTTCCCGGAAGCATGCTCCGCTGCCGTGGTGCGTTCGGAAATGGTGAGAATCACGAAGAACACCAGGCTGAACGAAACGCCGGCGATGGTCGCCATCTGCTTGGTGAACAGATTCACGATCGCGGTGGAAAACAGCAGCAAGCGAAACCAGGCCCAGGCCGACAGGGACCTCAACCCCGCGAATATGAATGTTGCCGGGCACCTTCCACTCGCGGTTTTCAGGACTGGTATAGCGCAGCACCACCACGGCCAGCGACATGAAGGAGAAGCTCCAGATCACGCCGAAGGCATACAGCGACGCCAGCAGATAAACGTTGCCGCGGCTGGCGATGATGGTCAGGATTTGAAGCCCGACGATCATGTTGATGACGCGATAGCTGGTGCCAAAACGCTTTTGCGGCTTCTTGAACCAGGTGGTGAGCACGCCGTCCTCGACCATGCGGCTCAACACGCCGTTGGCGCCGACGATCGCGGTATTCACCGCGCCCGACAGAATCAGAGCACCGACCAGCACCACGAAGCCTTGAAACACCAGGCGCAACGAATACGGCCCGACCATGTTCATTGCCAGGCCGCTGATGAGGTTGGCGAAGTATTCGGACCGCACCCCGTCAGGAATAATCATGACCGCGAAGAAGGACACCAGCGAAGTGAAGAACAGGCTGTACAGGAAAATTACCAGCCCGGTTTTTTCCAGGTTCTTCAGCTTGGGATGTTCGATCTCGCGATTGATCTGGGCCAGCGATTCCTCGCCGCTCATGGCCAGCACGGAGTGACCGAAGCCCACCAGCAGCATGATCGCCGGGATGCGAGCCGCCCATGTTCCCAGCAACCAGCCCAGCGATTCCTTGTCGTGATGCATGGTGGCAGGCGACGGGAAGGGTGGTATCTGTCCACCGTGTTTCGCCAGCGTGATCAGGCACCAGACAATCAGCACGACCACCATGACGGTGGTGATCTTCATGATCTGCAGAGCGCGTTCGCTGGATTCGTGAATGCCTTTGACGTTCTGCCACCAGAAATAAAGCGTCACCAGAATGGCAAAGAATGCGGCAAAGCTATTGTCGGGAACGGTGATGTCGTAGCCGAGATGATGAAAGGTGTCGGTCAGGAAGCCAGCGACATATTGCCCGGCCGCGACTGAGCTGATAGGGCCGGTCAGGATGTAATCGAAAAGCAGGGCCGATACCGAAAGCTTGGCCAGCGTCCCGCCCATGGCCTGCTTGACTACGCGGTACACGCCGCCGCGCACGAACATCGAGCTGGACTCGATGTAGATGGCCCGGACCGCGTAGCTGAACAGCATGACCGCCAGCACGAACCAGGGAGCGCTCTTGCCGATCACTTTTTCCGCGTCGCCGCCTACGTAGTATGCCGACGACGCGAGGTCGGAGAGCACGATGGCCGCCGCCCGCCAAAAAGAAATGAACGTCAGCATCACTGACGTCGCGACGAACACTTTGATTGCTGGTCGTTGCAGGTTCGGGGCTTGTGTGGACATAGTCAATCCCGGCGAACCGGGGCAAACGTTCCTACGCTCGGGCGAAGCGAGCAATAATCAGTGTACAGTTTTAAGGATGCCAGCGCCGCGCCAAGGCTTCGTCGAGGCCCCGCTTGACTTTACAAGTTCAGCCAAGCGTTGTCAGCCGGGTCGAGCATTACAATATTGTGAAATTCTGCATCAGAATGGCACGTCGAGAAAGGCAACTGCAATCCCACAACAGTCGTGCGGCGGACCTACTCGCGGCTGGTGAGATAGGTTCGGCTGATGCGGTCATGCCAGCACAGGCCGTCAACATCGACCGTTGCCCACAGCAGTCCCATCATCAGCGAGGCGGCCGAGAAGTACAGGCCGATGACGCGGGTGCGGCGATGTCGCCAGTTCGGAGACGCTCCTTTGAAGGTGCGCAGGCGGATTCCCGCCGCTCGCATACCTGCCGTGACTCCACCGTAGAGGACGAAGACGTATTGGTAGGCTGCCCACAGCAGCAGCGGGACGGCGGCCAGCGTGAGCAGCAAAGGCTTGGTGAGCGCCAGACCGGGAAGCATCTTGTATCCCACCGCCAGGAAAACAGCAGCCGCTCCGGCCACCACTGCGCAATCGACAACCCCGGCATAGATTCTTCGCGACAGAGCAACTGCCTGGAACGGCAACTCAATGTGATCGGGAGGTGTGATCGGTTGCTGCGCGGTGGCGGGAAGCCGCAATCCATCCAGCAGCGGAGTGCCGGGGAAAGCTTCGAGCTCTTCCGGCACATCGAGTATGCGGGGCTGCTCGGGCAAAACCGGATCAGCGAGGCGATGAAACGTTTCAGCCGTCTCCACCGCCGGCCGCGGAAAAGCAATTACTTTGCGCCGCGGTCGTGGACGTGGCGCAGCCGGAATGCGCGGTCCAGGGCGCGGCTCTAACTCCAGCCCCGGAACCGTCGCGGAAGTTGCAATCTCTTCGCTCGCGACAATCTCACTCGCAGCAACCGCCGGCGTTTCGGAAATCTCCGGTGTGGTCGTTGCCGCAGCGGTTGGCTCGATGGCCGGCGCGGCAACTTCAACCGTAGTCGAGACGTACGGGTTCCGGCTGCTTGGCACGAATTCCGCGTCGACGTTTTCAGCTTCGGCGATCGCAACAGATTCACTTGGCGCTTCGGCCGCCGGCTCGGCAGATTCCAGTTCTTCGGAATCCGTGGCGGGAAACGGGAAGCGCATACTGAACGCTCCCTCGACGCGGCGTCCACGGCGTGAGCGATAACCGGCTACGCGGGCCTGAATTTCGTCGCGCCAGATAGGATTGTCGGACTCGGATGAACTGTTTTCCGGTTGCGAGAGTAACGTCTGCTGATCAGTCATTGTCGTGGCGCGACTATTCCGTTGCCCGTGGCTTTCACCCGGGGTAGCCCAAGAAAAGTGGATCGAGGAAAAGAGGTCGTTCGCCCGTCAGCATGCAGCTTCGCAATCACCTTTGCTGGAGCCGGTTGCGCAACCACTCCGTGCCAAACGGGTTTAAGAGAACGCCCAGAGCTGCGAAAATCAACTGAGGTGGTTCGCGTTTTGCCTGTGACGATGCAACGTGCTAAGTTGCAAGGTACCGCTTCCTAGCAACGTACGGGCGAAGGGACGCACACCTTTCGATGATTGCTCGCACTCGATTGATTATCACGGCGGTGGTGGCATGTCATCTGTTTCTGTATCCAGCTCTGTTAACCAGCCAGTTGCGTCCGTCTGATTCGCCGCAAAATTCAGCACAAATCACCTCGCAGGAGCAAACTTCCGGATCGGATCCAACAGTTTTCGACCTAATGGAAGACGATGTTTTTCCTTTAGGCGGGCAAACTACCGCGCAGCCTGCTCCGCAATCGGGAACCCAGACCCCACAGCAGCCCACTCCCGCAACTCCTCCGGGGATTACTGCAAAGACCGATACCGGTGAGGAAGACACCAGCACCGAGAAACTCATTCAGCAGGAGCTCCAGAGCAGCGGCGAGCCAGACCTCGGTCCGCAGCGTCCCGCGACCAACGTTCCACTGGGTCGCAATGAAGTTTTGATTCGCGGCGACGAGCAGGAAAAAAATCAGGACATCTACAACGTGCGCGGCCATGTGGAGATTCGCTTTGGAACAAACACCCTGCACGCCGACCAGGTTGTCTACGACGCCACCACCGGCAAGCTGACGGCCACCGGTCACGTGGTATTCGATGGCGGTCCGCACAACGAACGTCTCGTCGGCTCGCATGCCACCTACGACGTCAGCCACGACACCGGAAAATTCTGGGACGTGACCGGCTCAACCGGGGTTCGCGTGAAGAACAAGACGATGTTTCTGACCTCGTCAACGCCGTTCTTCTTCACCGGGAAAGTGGTGGACAAGCTGGGGCCGGACCACTATCGGGTCAATGAGGGATTCGTGACTTCCTGCCAGCTACCTAAGCCCAAGTGGCAGATCGATTCCAAAACTGCGGACATCGAGGTCGGCGATGAGGCCAAGCTGCGCCATGCCACGCTGAAGCTTCACGGCATTCCGGTTTTCTACTTCCCCTACGCCGAGCATCCGGTGGACAATCTGGGACGCAAGAGCGGTTTCCTCATTCCTGAAATCGGTGAGTCCACCACGCGCGGCACGATCCTGGGTGACGGCTTTTACTGGGTCATCAGCCGGAACTCGGACGCTACGCTGGGAGCCGCACTCTACAGCAAGCGCGGCTGGGCGCAATTCGGAGACTTTCGCGCCATCGGTTACAGCTATGCGTTACAGGCGCAGTATTACGGCGTCATCGATCAGAAGGGCGCTCCTCCCGGGCCGTACTATGGCCAGAACCAAGGTGGCGAGGAGCTGAAGGTAAACGGGTTCAAACAACTGCCTGACGGCTTTCAGGGCGTGGTGTCGGTCGACTTTCTAACTTCTTACATTTTCCGCCTTGAATTTGCCCAGGGCTTCACCGAAGCGATCAACTCGGAAGTACGCTCCTACGGTTTTGTATACAAGAACTGGAACGGCTTCAGCATCGGAACATTGGCGGCGACGTATCAGAATTACCAGAGCACACTGCCCGGCGATTTCATTCGCATCAATCACACTCCGAGTCTTGAATTTTCATCGGTGGAACGTCCCTTCAGCCGGTCCGACTTTGTGTATGCCTTCGACGTGGCGGGTGAGGGTGTAGCCAGGAATGAGATCGGATTCTCCACTGCTCCTGTGGTCGGGCGCGTCGACGTAGCTCCGCACATCGCGTGGCCCAAGCTCTTCGATGGCTGGACCTTTCGTCCGCAGATCGGCGCGCGCGAGACCTATTATTCGCAGCGGCTGGAAGCCTCTCCCAGCGCGATCATCGGTACTGCGGTAAGCGATCCCATCAATCGGAATGTCGCCAACGCGTCACTGGAAGTTCGCCCGCCGACCCTGGCCCGAGTTTTCGATCACAAGCCTCTCGGTCGCGTATGGAAGCATACGATTGAACCCTTCGCGGTGTACCGCTACCAGACCGGTATCAACGACTTCGCGCAGATTATTCGCTTTGATTTCCGCGACATTCTGGCCGATACGAACGAAGTAGAGTACGGGGTAATCAACCGGCTGTATGCCAAGAAATCGAAATCCAGCGCGCAGTGTTTCCAGCATCCCGAATACTCCGAGCTATCGGAAAATCTAAGCGAGTTTGCCGGAGAGAGCGAGAATAAGCCCTGTTCCGATAAGTCGGATCCGGCGACGAACGTCGTGACCTGGGAGATCGCACAAAAATATTTCGGCAACTCGACCTTCGGCGGAGCACTGGTTCCGGGCAAGCGAAACGTGTTCGACACCACGGTCGATTTCACCGGCATCGCCTTCCTCATCGAGCCTCGCAATCTCTCACCTATCATCTCGCGCCTGCGGGTGCAATCCGGCGGGGCCGATTTTCAGTGGGCACTGGACTATGATCCGGTCCTGCATCAGGTGAATGCGAGCACGGTGTTCGCGGGATATCGCTGGGGCAACTGGTACCTGAATGGCGGCCAGACCTACGTAAATGCTCCCGGCGAATTCACGGTGGTGAATGGCGTCGTCACTCCCGATGTTTACGATCAGTTCCGCGTCGGGGCCATTTATGGAGGCATGACGAAGACTGGGCTGAGCGCCGCTGCCACCATCGGCCTGTCGGAGACCGCCCCCGTCATTCAATCCGCAACCGTGCAAACCAACTACAACTGGGATTGCTGCGGTGTGACCTTCGAGTACTCCCGCTGGGCGCTGGGCGTGATTCGCGATGAGAACGCCTATCGCTTCTCCTTCAGTCTGAGCAACGTTGGAACGTTTGGCAGCATTAAGAAACTGCAACGCTTGTATTAGCTCGCAACCTTTCCCGTCCGGCGAATGTCTTACAATCAAGCGATGTCTGCTCTGTGTTCCAATCTGCCCGCCGAGGCTGAACAACTCGAAGCCAAGCTGCACGCTCTTCGCGCGCACCTGCGTTCTCTCGGACGCTTGCTGGTGGCGTATTCCGGTGGCGTCGATTCCGGATACCTCGCATGGGCGGCTCATCAGGAACTTGGCAGTGACATGCTGGCCGTGCTGGCCGACTCTCCCAGCCTGGCGCGCTCGCAAATGCGTGACGCTGTGGCTTTCGCCGAAGAGTCAGGAATTGAGCTGGCGGTGATTCGGACCGACGAAATGGAGCGTCTGGAGTATCGTCGCAATGATAGGGCGCGTTGCTTCCACTGCAAAGATGAGCTCTTCACGGTCATGGAACAGTATCGTCAGAGTTCCGGTTTTGACGCGATAGCCTACGGCGTCAATGTCGACGACCAGGGAGACTATCGTCCTGGCCAAAAAGCCGCTCGCCAACATCATGTCGCCGCGCCGTTGCTCGAGGCGGCACTGACCAAGGATGACATTCGCCAGCTTGCCCGGCAAGCCGGTCTGCGCATCTGGGATAAGCCGGCCTCAGCCTGTCTTTCCTCGCGTATCGAATATGGCCGTCCAGTCACGCGGGAAGCGCTGTCAGCCGTCGAGCAGGGCGAAGAGGCATTGCGCGCGCTTGGTTTTCGTCAATTCCGCGTACGTCATCACGGCCAGATCGCGCGCATCGAAATTGCTCGCGACGAATTACCTCGCGCCATGACGATGCCCATGGCAGAGACGCTGGTGCAGACCTTTAAGGCGCTCGGCTTTCTGTACGTCACGCTCGACCTGGAAGGATTTCGGTCCGGTTCGATGAATGCGCTGTTGCCAGTCGCGTCTCTCACCGAAGCTAAGCGGTAAGAAAACTCGAGACCCGCGACTGCCATCCCAGGCTGAAACCCTTCGCGTTTAGGGCGGCTTCCACGCTGCGCGGAAGCGCCGCTCTACCCCAAGCCAATCACCCACCCTCCCAGTCTCAAGACAAAAACGGGGAAGTCCCTGCTCCGTGAGATAATCAAAGGTCAACATCCTTCCCTCCGAAAGGCGGCTTTTCCACTTGTTTTTGAAATCACTAGGAGCCTTGTCGCTTCTGTTTTGCGTAGCGTGTTCGGCCCAGTCCACTCCATCTCCGATTTCTCCTGAAGTGGCCCAGAAAGTACAGCGGCAGGTTCGCGCCTATTTCAACATTCCTCCGGATGTGACGATTACCTTGGGCCCTCCGACTGCCAGCGAGTTTCCGAACTATGAACTCGTACCGGTCTCGATGAGCCGCGAAGGCAAGACCCAGAAGGCCGATTTCCTTTTGTCCAACGATGGGAAGACGCTGATCCGATTTACCAAACTGGATTTGACGAAGGATATTTACGCTGAGACGATGAGCAAGATCAGTCTCACCGGCCGGCCAGTGCGTGGTAATCCCGACGCTAAGGTAACGGTAGTCAACTTTGACGACTTCGAGTGTCCGTTCTGCGCGCGCATGCACAGCACGCTGATGAATCAGATCCTGCCGCAATATGGCGACAAGATCAAAATCGTTTACAAGGACTATCCCTTGATCGCCATCCACCCCTGGGCGCAGCACGCCGCGAATGATGCGAACTGCCTGGCCAAGGAGAGTGGGACGGGCTATTGGCAACTGGCGGACTACCTGCACGCCAACCAGCGAGCCATCGGTGCTTCGCAGCAGAATCCACAGGCCGCCTTCGCCGAACTCGACCGGCTGACCATGGATTTCGGCAAGAAGAACGGTGCCGACGAGCCCCGCTTGCAAGCTTGCATCAAGGCGCAGACGGATACGACCAAAACATCGATTGCCGAGGGAGACGCGGTGGGCGTCAGTGCCACGCCGACCATGTTCGTCAATGGAGAACGATTGGAAGGTGCGTTGGATGCGGACGAGGTGCGAGCTGTCTTGAATCGCCAGCTGCTTGCGGCCGGAGTACAGCCGCCACCAGCTCCCCCCGCTCCAGCAGCTCCAGCGCCAGCGGCGCATCCGGATACGCCGGCGAAGTAGTAAGCGGGCGGTCCGGCGTGCCAAGCTTTATCGCTTACGCGTTGTGCGAGGTATTGCCTCTCAGGAGGGGCAAGGTTTGAAACTGAAAAGCAAGCAGCAATACATGCTCAGGGCTGTGGTAGCAATCGCTTTCGCCCTTGCCCTGCTTCTTCCCGGTCTGGGATGCAGCGGAAAGCAGGAGACCGAAGGCGTTATGGCCAGCGTCAACGGCCGTAAGATCACGCGCACGGAAGTCCAGAAATATTATGACAACCAGGTGGCCGAATCGCCTCAAAAGCCCAGCACGGAACAGGCCGACACGCTGCGTCTCAACATCCTGCGCGAACTCATCGACAACGAGATCCTGATGCAGCGGGCGGAAAAGCTGGGTCTGCTGGCTACCGACGAAGAAGTAAATACCAAGCTGGCCGAGATCAAGGCGCCCTACACCCAGGAAGAGTTCGACAAGCGGCTGAAAGAGCGCAACCTGACTCTCGACGACTTCAAGCGCGACTTGCGCCGCTCGATCACTATCGACAAAGTGCTCAACAAGGAAGTCACGTCAAAGATCAACATCTCCGACGACGACATTACCAACTACTACAACGAGCACAAGGCGGAGTTTAATCTCATCGAGCCGCAGTTTCATCTGGCGCAGATTCTGGTAACCACCCAGCCGAATCCGCAGGTCAAGAACATGAAGGCCCAGAACGAGGCCGAGGCGCGCAAGAAGATCCAGATGATTCAGAATCGTCTCGACAGCGGAGAAGACTTCGCGACCGTTGCCATGAGCTATTCGGAGCAGCCGGAGACCGCACAGAATGGCGGCGACCTGGGATTCGTGCCTGAGTCCTCGTTGAAGGGCGATAAAGCTGCCTTTGATGCGATCAGTAAGCTTAAGCCGGGACAGTACACCACGATTTTGCCGGTCGGCGATCCCAACAGCCATCAGCTGTTCGGCTTCCGCATTGTGAAGCTCATTAGCCGGGAAGTCGCCGGCCAACGTGAGCTAAAGGATCCGCGAGTGCAGCAGGCCATTCGCGAGCAGTTACGCGATCGTCGCGAGCAGCTGCTGAAAGCCGCTTACTACGAAACCATTCGCGATCAGTCGACGGTGAAGAACTATTTCGCCGAGAACATCCTGAAGCAGGCCGGCACCATGAAGTAAGTTCCGATTGCGCAGGTTCTAATCCGGCCGGGTCGAAATGGATCGGCTGTGATCGAACCGGCTGGCTCGCGATTTTCCCAACGACATCGCTATAAAACTTTGAAGCCGGAGCTCTGAGAGCTCCGGCTTCTGGGTCTGTAGCCAAATGAAGGCGAGTTCGACTGTTAAGAGTTAGAACAGCTTGCGGCGCAGTACGCCGGCAAGTCCGAGCAATCCGGAGCCGAGCAACAGGACGCTGCTGGGTTCAGGAGTATTGGTCGGCGTGGTGGTGGTGGTCACTCCGCCGAGGATGGTGAACGACTCGGAGGGCACCGTGCCGAGGGTGTTCTCCTGGGCCTGTGACGGTCCAGAGTTCTCATCCCAGTAAACCGGGTCGCCGCTGGGTACGCTGGCATTCTGCAAGGTAACCCAGTAGGTGGTGCCGGCGGTCAGGGGTGTGCTGGCGAAGGAATAGCTGTCCTGCTCCAGGGTAAAACCATACTGGTTGGATCCCAGGTTGGTCGTGCCCGTCGCTGCTAAGCCGGTGAAATTGGCAACGTCGTTGCCGAAAGCAGAGGTGCCGATGGACAGGTCCACGCTCGGAGCTGTGTCGCCAGGTGACAGCCAGAAGATGAACTCGGCTCCATTAGCTGTACCACTGGTCTCCACTGAGAACGAGTCGGTAACGGCGAAGCCGAAGTTAATGGTCCAAGCATCGGCGGTTCCGGTTGTTCCACCGTTGTCATAGATGTCGCCGGCCATGGCTGGAATTGCAGCCAAGGTCAGGCAAACTGCTAGCAATGTGACGATGCGAAGTTTCAAGGAAAAACCCTCCTTTTAGGGTCGGATTACCACAGTTGTAAAGACAACCTTGTCGTTGCGAACACTGACCGCCCGCACACCGGTTGTTCCGGCTAGAGCAGACACAGCCATGCGTCGAAAACTAAATCGACAGCCTTGGTTGACGGGTGCTGCCTTGACTCAAGAAAGGAAGAGAACCACCAGCTAGCGGCGCCGCGAGGAGTCAAGGACCAGGAGGCCGGCGCCGAATTAAACAAACAAGGGGATTAAATTCACTTACCTCCGTGGGCCTGCGGACGATCTGCCGGACACCGATTCGGAAGTTCCCTGAATGCTGTACAACGTACTTCGCTAGTACATAGTGCAATTCTGCTGCCGCATCAACTCCATGAAAATGCGCCCCCTGGTTAGCCATTGCTGCAACGCGTTGCAACTATGTTCGCAGGAATTTCCCGCACTGTACTAGTTAATTCCCGAAATAGGAAGAGAAGATGCCTTTAACTTCTCCCATTAAAGCTAAGTTGCCGCAGTTAATTCCGCAGCAATTATCGTTTATTCCCGAAATGGGATTTATAAATGGATGTGATCGAAGCCATCTCTAGCACGGTTGATGCACTAGAGCTATCCAGTACGTATTTCTGCGCGCGGACGTTGGTTCTATATTGCGAGACTTACTATCGGGAGATTTGCGCTATCGCAGTCGATGTGAGGTTGGTGCTATCGCATGCTAGTACAATCGACAAAATCGAGGGCGGTCAAAGTTGAGTCGATGCGCCGGTAGGCTGCCAGGAAAACCAAGGATGAGCAGGTTGTCCGGCTAAGAACGCCGCTCTAGCCGACATGGCTTCCGGCAAAGGTTCTCCAGCAACCTGTTCGAGTTATTTACTGAGGGAAGACAGCAAAGCCGGACATCATTAGTCCGGCTTGTTCTCTGCTCCAAGTCGAGAAGCCTTGCGAGGTTAGCGGGTCAGTTTGCGACGTACGACGCCTGCAAGTCCGAGAAGGCCGGAACCGAACAGCATGATGCTGCTGGGCTCCGGTAAGTGGTCGCCAGTGGTGTTGGTGATCGCACCGAGGACGGTGAATGACTCGGAGGGAATCGTTCCCAGAGTGTTTTGCTGTGCCATCGCCGGGCCAGAGTTCTCATCCCAATAAACCGGGTCGCCGCTGGGTACGCTGGCGTTCTGCAAGGTAACCCAGTAGGTGGTGAAGGCGGTCAGCGGTGTGCTGGCGAAGGAATAGCTGTCCTGCTCCAGGGTGAAACCATACTGGTTCGATCCCAGGTTGGTCGAGCCCGTGGAGATCAGGCCGGTGAAGCTGGCAACGTCGTTACCGAAAGCAGAGGTGCCGATCGACAGATCCACAGAGGGAGCCGTGTCGCCAGGGGTCAGCCAGAAGAGGAACTCAGCACCATTGGCGCTGGTGTTCGCGGCAACTTCGAACGAGTCGGTAACGGCAAAACCGAAGTTGACGGTCCATGCGTCCGCCGTCCCGGTAGTGCCGCCATTGTCATAAACATCGCCAGCCATGGCAGGAATTGCAGCCAATGTCAGGCAAATTGCTAGCAGTGTAACGATACGACGTTTCAAGGGGTACCCTCCTTCAGGGTAGGATTGGCACTGTCTGAAAGACAAACTGCCAGAAATCAGAACAGCTTGCGGCGCAGAACGCCGGCAAGTCCGAGCAAGCCAGAGCCGAGCAGCATGATGCTGCTGGGTTCGGGAGTCGTGCTGCCAGTGGTGGTGGTGCTGCTGCTGCCGGGGATGGTGAACGACTCGGAAGGAATCGTGCCGAGGGTGTTTTCCTGGGCCATCGAAGGACCAGAGTTCTCATCCCAGTAAACCGGGTCGCCGCTGGGTACGCTGGCGTTCTGCAGGGTAACCCAGTAGGTGGTGCCAGCGCTCAGAGCGGTGTTCGAGAAGGAGTAGCTGTCCTGCTCAAGGGTGAAACCATACTGGTTGGATCCCAGGTTGGTCGAGCCCGTGGAGGCCAAGCCGGTGAAGTTGGCAACGTCGTTACCGAAAGCAGAGGTACCGATCGACAGATCCACAGAGGGAGCTGTGTCGCCAGGCGAGAGCCAGAAGATGAACTCAGCACCGTTGGCGCTGGTGTTCGAGGCAACTGTGAACGAATCGGTTACGGCGAAGCCAAAGTTGATGGTCCAAGCATCCGCTGTTCCGGTAGTGCCGCCATTGTTATAAATATCGCCGGCCATGGCAGGAATCGAAGCCAATATCAGGCAAACTGCAAGCAGGGTGACGGTACGAAGCTTCATGGGAAGAACTTCCTTTTAGAGTTGGATTCACACACTCGGAAAGACAACCTTGTCGTTTCGAACTCCGGGCCGCCGGCGCGCCGGTTGTTCCGGCTAGGACGGACGCAGCCATGCTTCAAAAGTAAAACTGACAGCCTTGGGGAACGGGTCCTGCCTCGACTCAAGAAAGAAAAGAGAACTACCAGCCGGCGGCGCCGCGGGGAGTC
The DNA here is from genome assembly GCA_963796695.1 of uncultured Acidobacteriaceae bacterium. Lineage (GTDB taxonomy): Bacteria > Acidobacteriota > Terriglobia > Terriglobales > Acidobacteriaceae > Bog-257. The sequence continues at coordinate 113,682 of CAWCMU010000010.1, forward strand.
AAGGATAAAGAGGCCAGCGCCGAATTAGATTAAGACAAGTGAATTAGCGTACTACCTTCGTGGGGCTCTGGGGGTCATCTGTAGTGCACGAATTCGGAGGTTTCCTGAACGTCGTACACCTAACTTCGGTAGTAAAAGGAGCAATTCTACTGCCGTGTTAACTCTATGAAAATGCACTAAGCGGCTTCCTACTGCTGCAACCGCTTGCAACTAAGTTCGCAGAAATTTACCTCTCCGTAATAATCACTGCGAGTCGCTCCGCATGCTATATAAAAATCCGGGGAAATAAGCGCATAAGCCACTAAGTTTTCGATAGAGCTCCCAAAGCCTGATCTAAGTCAGCAATTAAATCTTCTGTTTCTTCCAGTCCAACATTTAATCGAACAATTCTGTGTTGATAGGTAGGCCTGCCCTTGTAGTGAGTGAAGTCGTAAGCCATCGCCAAGCTAGCCACTCCTCCCCAGCTATAGCCGACTTGGAATAGCTCAAGCGAATTTACGAATTGGCGCACTTCTTCTTTGTCGAATTCCGGTTTCAGTACGATGGAGAACACTCCGGCTGAGCCGGTGAAGTCGCGCTTCCATAATTCGTGGCCAACGCAGGAGTCCATGGCTGGATGCAAGACAAGTTCGACTTCACCACGCTCTGCGAGCCAATGCGCAATGGCCAGCGCCGACGCCTCAATTTTCCCCAGACGCACAGCCAGCGTTTTCATGCCTCGCAGAGCTAGACTGCAATCATCCGGCGAAGCGGCGCAGCCCACAAGCTGGTGCGTCGCTCCCAGCCGCCGATAGAGAGCGCGGTCTTTGACGGTGACGGAGCCGAGCAGCAAGTCACTGTGGCCGCCAACATATTTGGTCAGCGCCTGCATGGTGACGTCGACGCCGTGCGCGAAAGCGTCAAAGTAAACCCCGGCTGCCCAGGTATTGTCGAGCGCCACCACGGCACCAGCCGCATGCGCCGCTGCCGCGATCGCCGGCACATCCTGGATCTCCATAGTGATGGAGCCCGGACTTTCACACCAGACAAGCCGGGTGTTCGGCTGCATGAGGGCAGCAATCTCGCCCGCAATTGTCGGCGAGTAAAACGTAACCTCTACGCCGAAGCGGCGCAGCACATCATTAGCGAACTTGCGGTTAGGGCCGTATATGCTCTCCGGCAAAAGCATGTGATCGCCCGCACGAAGCAAAGCAAGATTGATAAGCGCGATCGCTCCCTGGCCGCCGGGAGTGATGATGGTGCGATAGCCGCCCTCAAGTTCGCAGACGCGCGTAGCTAGCTCGAGCGTTGTCGGCGTGCCGTAGAGACCGTAGGTGTAACCAGACTCGTACTGGTCCCAGGCGTCCGTTGCGTCGGCGACATCGTCGAACAAGGTGGTCGAGCCGCGATAAACCGGGGTCGCCAGCGAGCGGTAGCCCTCGGGTACCTGCGCGTCAGAGTGAATCAGCTTGGTCTTCCAGTGCTTCGGCATCGCAACATTATAGGTGGGCGATTCGCGGGCAGATTTCAGTGGGGCTTGCGATCGGCCGAGGCGAGCTTTCTCACCTCGTCACCAGTTGGCAGCAAGGCTTGCAGCATCGCGCGCACACTCTGGTGGAGGATGGGATGCTGTGCGTCGGGTGCGATCTCAGCCAGCGGCTCCAGCACGAAGCGGCGCTGATGCATTGCCGGATGCGGCAGGCTGAGCTCCGGCGACTCAAGAATCAGGTCTCCGAACAGCAGGATGTCGATGTCGATGATGCGGGGACCTTTAGGCTGGGTACGCTGTCGTCCCATTTCCTGCTCGATCTCGAGCACTTGCGCGAGGAAATTTCCCGGCGTCAGAGTCGTACGCAGCGCTACAGCGCAATTGAGGAACCAGGGCTGCGCGGTGTACTCGACAGGCTCAGTTTCGTAGAGCGACGAAACAGCGATTACTTCGCCGAGTGCGGCGAGCTTCTGAATCGCGGTGCGCAGGTGGGCTTCGCGATTGCCGAGGTTCGAGCCCAGCGAGAGATGGACAGTCTGCTCCACAGGGAAATAGTAGCGTAGACCAGGAACAGCAGGTCCCTCCACTCCGCTGCGCTGCGGTCGGGATGCCAAATCAGGAAGAGGTGCAGCGGTCGGGATGGAAAGCAGGAAGAGGTGGTCGGGTTGCCCTTCAGACTTAGATTGAGCGCAATCGAAAAGTCGCTAACCTTCGGCCTTAGGTAGAGCTGGCCTTCAGGCCAGCGTCCAAGCCAACTTATGAAATAGAGCCGGCTTTTAGCCGGCGGCAGGGTCTCAGCTGGTGGAGAAACAGCAGGTCCCTCCACTGCGCTGCGCTGCGGTCGGGATGACAAATCAGGAAGGTAACGAAGAGCCGGAAAGCCTAGTCGGCGACGGCGAGGTGTTCGGCGGGCCAATCGGCGACTGCCGCTTCGCTGAGCGTGATTTCCTCGGCGTAACTCTGATCGCGCAGAATGCGGGAAACGATAGCGGTGTGCAGGGCGTGTCCGGCGCGGTCAGCCTTCACGTAACCCAGAATGCGCTTGCCGAATAGGGCAAGGTCGCCGATCAGGTCGAGAACCTTGTGTCGAACAAACTCGTCGGGATAGCGCAGGGGAGGATTGTCGATGCCGTTGCGGGTCAGCACCACGCAGTTTTCGCGCGAGGCGCCGCGTATCAAGCCCATATTCAGCATGGCGCTCTGCTGCTCGAGGAAGCCAAAGGTCCGCGCCGAAGCAATTTCGCGGACGTAGCAGCCGTTGGACAGCTCCACCTGGAAGCGCTCGCTGCCGATCAGCGGGTGTGGGAAGTCGATGGCGTAGCTGACGGAATAGCGCTCGGCGGGATACACGCCGATAAACTTGTCGCCTTCCTGCAATTCATACGGCCGGAGAATTTTAAGATACACACGCTTGCGGCGTTGCTGGCGCAGTCCGGCGTCGGTAATCATCTGAACGAAGGGAAGCGCGCTGCCGTCGAGGATGGGAACTTCGAGGTTATCGAGCTCCACGATGGCGTTGTCCACGCCCATGCCGACGAAGGCAGAGAGCAGGTGCTCGGTGGTGGAGATGAGCACGCCCTTCTTCATCAAGCTGGTGGCGTAACTGACCTTGGCGACGTTGCGGCTGCTGGCCTCAACCAGGAAGCCGTCGAGATCGGTGCGGCGGAAGACGATTCCCGTTCCTGCCGGGGCGGGCAGTATGCGCAGATGGACTGGTGCCCCGCTATGAAGCCCGACCCCGCTGCACTCGACCGGGTTGCGAATTGTACGTTCGTAGATCAATAGTTGAACGGGAGACGACAGGGGCGCAAGCACCAGATTACAAGCTTGAAACGAAGGCTGGTTGTTGTATTTTAGCCACAACCAGTGACGGAATCACACCTTTTGGCTAAGGCTGCGCATGTAACAACTGTATAGACAATACGTTACGATTTCTCGACAAAGTTTACCCTTTGAAGACCTTCGGGCAGAACGGTTCGATTTGACCGCTTTTTTGTCGCTAGGAGGCCGGAGAATTGTTAGGCACGACCACGGCGATCTGCGGGGGTTGCGCCGGAGGAGGCGGAGAGGGCGGCTGCACCGTGGGATCGGGAAGCACTTCGCGGGGATTCTCGCTGCCATTGCGGACGCGCATGAACCTGTTCAAGGTGTCGAACCAGAACGGCGCCCCCAGCGAGATCGCCACCACGCTCAGCGCCCAACCGAAGACGTGATCCAGCCAGCCCAGGAAATTTGTCGGCAGGCTGCGCTGGTTCCAGCCCATTACCTGACCCAGGGTGTTTAACTCTTGCTGGCTGGTGGGTTCGACTTTCGCTGTGCCTGCATCCTTAGCTCCGTCGGCATAACGGCCCTTGGCCTGTTCCACCAGTTGTGCCCGCCGAGTGGGATCGGTCCACAACGTCTTGGCAATTTGCAGAGTGTCCGCATTAGCGGCCAGGGTCAGGGTGATAGCGATCATGGCGGTCCAGAGCTGGGTGCGGCGCTTGTACCAGCCTGACACTTGATCCATCGAATCGTTGAACCAGTTCTCGATGTTTCGTTCTGCCTGGTTTACATTGTGGTTCGCGTTTTGAATGAGCGAGAGCAGCGTCTTTCTGACATCACCGTCGGGCATCTTGAGGATGCCGGATTCCAAGTCCGCGAAGGTCAGGACACCGGTCTTGTCCTGGGTAGCGATGTCCATCACCGTCGTAGCAAAGGTTCGCGCCGGAATGTAAGACGGATGTGCCTTCACATCGCCCGGGTGCGTCATGCCGCTGATGAGCGGGTGCGAGTAGAACTGTTGCAGGAACCAGTTCACATCCGGCGAACCGGTTTGGCCGGGTTGGTTATCCAGAAGCTGCCGAATTCCGGCGGCCAGGGTTGACGAGCGGGTTTTCAGAATTCCGGCAATCCACTCATTGATGGTGGTGCAGATGATGGCCAGCAGCAGGTAAACGAAGGCGAGGCCAATCGCCACATCCAGCGTGGTGGAGCCGAACAGGCCATTACTCATTTAGCTGCCTCTGGTCTCATTTCAGCTCCAACCTCGTCGCCGCCCGCACACAAGAAAATTACACGCTCGCCATTAGCGGTAAATTGCTGCCGGAATGCGCGCCATCTTCACTCTGTGTTGCAGTATTGTCAATGAAAATTCACGCTGTTCGATTGCGTTGGCGATGCGTGTTCGGGTTCCACCAGCAGTCTGGACTTTCGCCGAAGTCTGCGTAGAATGTCTCATTTGGTCGCTGCCATCGAGCAGCGCTTCACTCACGTGTGTGCAGTCGAATCTTGAGGAGGCCCTATGATCGTCGGTGTTCCCCGCGAAATCTTTCCGGGGGAGCGGCGCGTCGCCCTGGTGCCGGGCGTCATTGCAAGTCTTACCAAGCTCGGCCTGGAGGTCGTGATCGAGGCGGGCGCCGGCGTCGAAGCCGGTTATCCCGACGCGATGTATGTCGACAAGGGGGCCAGGACGGTTGCCAGCCGCGCCGAAGTCTTCAGCGCCGCCGACATCATTCTTCAAGTCCTGAGCTACGGGTCTAACGATCAGACGGGCCGTGCGGATATTCCGCTCTTGCGGCGAGGCCAGACGCTGATCGGCTTCCTGCGGCCGATGGGCGACGTGCGCACGCTGGAAGAGATTGCCGCAACCGGCGTGAACTCATTCTCAGTCGAGCTGATGCCGCGCATCACCCGCGCCCAAAGCATGGACGCGCTGTCGTCCATGGGAACCATCTGCGGCTACAAAGCGGTGCTGATTGCCGCCGACAAGCTGCCGCGCATCTTTCCCATGCTGACCACCGCGGCCGGAACCATCACCCCCTCACGCGTCCTTATCATCGGGGCCGGCGTGGCCGGACTTCAGGCGATTGCGACGGCGCGCCGCCTGGGAGCCGTGGTCTCGGCTTACGATCTGCGCCCGGCCGTGAAGGAGCAAGTGCAGAGCCTGGGTGGACGCTTCGTCGAGCTGCCCATCGAAGCCGCGGACGCGCAGGATGCCGGCGGCTACGCCAAGGCGCAGGACGAAGCGTTTTATCAGAAGCAGCGCGAATTGCTGGGCAAGGTGATTGCCGAAAGCGACGTGGTGATTACCACCGCCGTAGTTCCGGGCAAGAAAGCACCGGTGCTGGTGCCCAAGGAGATGGTTCCGGCCATGGCGCCGGGCTCGGTGATCGTTGACCTGGCTGCCGAACGCGGCGGCAACTGCGAGCTGACTCGCAGCGGCGAAGTTATTGCCGTCAGCGGGGTAACGATTATCGGCACCATCAACCTGGCCAGCACGGTTCCTTATCATGCCAGCCAGATGTACGCCAAGAATCTTACGAACTTCCTTACGCACCTGGTCAAAGAGGGCAAGCTGCAAATGAACCTGGAAGACGAGATCACCCGCAGCACACTGGTCACCCGCGACGGTGAAATCTGGAATGCTCGCATCCGCGAGTTCTTCGCTCTGCCGGCGCTGGCCGCGACCTCCAAGGAGGCAAGCTAGTGGTAACCAACGACCTGGTCAACAGCCTCTACGTCTTCATCCTGGCAGCGTTCATCGGCTTTGAGGTGATCCGCCGGGTGTCGCCCCTGCTGCACACGCCGCTGATGTCGCTGACCAACGCCTTGGACGCCATCGCGGTGGTCGGCGCCATCATCCTGGCGGGCGAGCACAAGTCGAACCTCGCCGCCATCCTCGGCACCATCGCCATCGTGGCCGCCACCAGCAATATCGTCGGCGGCTTCATCATCACCGACCGCATGCTCAAGATGTTCAAATCCAGCCGGACACAAAAACCATGATCCCTGGCACGCACTTTATTGAGGCGACCTACATCATTGCGGTCGTCCTCTTCATACTGTCGCTGAAGTGGTTAAGTTCTCCGGCAACCGCACGCCGCGGCGTGTGGGCGGGCGAAGCCGGCATGCTGCTGGCGATCGTCGGCACCCTGATGTATCACGGCATCGTCGAGTACAAGTGGATTGCCATTGCCCTGGTGCTGGGCGCCATCATCGGCGTGCCGCTGGGCAATGTGCAGATGACCGCCGTGCCGCAGCGGACCGCGTTGAGCCACGCTTTCGGCGCGCTCTGCGTGACCCTGGTGGGCACAGCCGAGTTTTATCTGCGCTCGCCGAATATTTCTACGTTCATGATGTCGGTGATCTCGCTGGAAGTCATCCTGGGAGGTCTGACCTTTACCGGCAGCTTGATGGCCGCAGGAAAATTACAGGAGATATTGCCGCAGAGGCCGATCACCTATAAGGGACAGAATTTCGTCAACCTCGGCGTTCTGCTGGTGGCCATCGGCATCGCGGTTTACCTGGTGCACGATCCCGGAGCGGTGCAGATGTACCCGGTCATGGTGGGGATCGCGCTGGTTTTTGGCGTCATGCTGATCGTTCCCATCGGCGGTGCCGACATGCCGACCGTGATCTCGCTGCTGAATTCTTATGCCGGACTTTCGGCGGCGGCCATGGGATTCGTGCTCGACAGCAAACTGCTGATCGTTGCGGGTGCGCTGGACGGCGCATCCGGCTTCATCCTGTCAGTCAACATGTCGAAGGCAATGAACCGCTCGTTCACCAACGTGCTGTTCGGCGCGTTCGGCCAGGTGCAGGCAGCGGCGTCCGGCGGCACCGAAGAAGCACGCAGCGTGCGCAGCGCAACTCCGGAGGAGGCAGCATCGATTCTGTCCGCGGCCAACAAGGTGGTCATCGTGCCCGGCTACGGAATGGCAGTCGCGCAGGCACAGCACAAAGTCCGCGAACTGTATGACGCACTGACCAAGCGAGGAGTGGACGTGAAGTTCGGTATCCATCCGGTCGCCGGCCGCATGCCCGGACACATGAACGTGCTGCTGGCCGAAGCCGACATTCCCTACGACAAGCTGTTGGATATGGACGACGCCAATCCCGACTTCCCGCAGACCGATGTCGCGCTCATCATTGGCGCCAACGACGTCACGAATCCGGCGGCGCGCACGGACCAGAGCAGTCCGATCTTCGGCATGCCGATTCTCGACGTGGACAAGGCGCGCACCGTGATGGTGATCAAGCGCTCCATGAGCCCGGGTTTCGCGGGCATCGACAATCCGCTCTACTACCTGGACAACACCCTGATGCTGTTCGGCGACGCCAAGGCGTTCGTGAACTCCATCGTGCGCGAACTGACAGGCGCCGGCGGCGGCCATGGGTAGTAACAGATGCAACCCCTGATTAAGTTGTCAAGCTCCCCTCGGAGGCTAAAGCCGTGACGATTTTGCGGCCTTAGCGGCACGGCTGAAGCCGTGCCCCTTCAAGTCAGGACTTGATAGTTCGCCTGAATCGAAGGCGAACTCATCTATTCCCGCACCCATCCCCACGCTTTGTGACATATTCCACCGAAACGCAAACAACTGTCTGTATACTCGGTATCCATTATTTTCATGCTAGAACCATCATGGACTTTTAATCCTGCGGGAATTGTCCCGTCATCCTCTGTGCGCGAGGTCGTTATGTCCATCAACTTCAGCCTTGGATCCCTATCGCTAACCCAGGTCGACAATCTCACCGATCTGAAGAACACGGTTGCAACCTACCTCAAGATCGGCGAGGAACTGGAAGGCAAGCACGACTTCACGCTCGCCAGCCTGCCGGTTGAACTGCGCACCACGTCGATCGGATACAGCAGCGGCAATCAGTGTTGGAACCTCGGCGAGTTCGGCTTCACGCTCTCCGGCGGAGTGTGCGGAAAGCTATCGGTCTGCATGGCCGGCGATGAGTTGTTCAAGTACGCGAAGAAGTTTGATACCGAGCTTGTGATCGGCTTGGATACAAAGAAGGCGAGTGACTGCGACGCGAGCATTAAGGTTCCCGACGGCGCAGCCTACGTCTGCCTCGAGTTGGACTTCAATATCCAGGGCGGCATCTCGGCCACTTACAGCCAGGGCGTGTACGGTGTCTCCGGCAGCGTGAATTCCACCGACACCTTTAGCGTTGCGTTCTATAAGAAGTGCGGTCCGTCCGACAAGCTGGGGCCCGCGATTGCCTCCGCGTTTTCCGATTTCGTGTTGCCGCTGCACGCGCAGACGCTCAGCAATCTCAAGCTGGGCGATTACCTGCACCACAACTTTAACGGCAATCTGCAAGTCGGGCTGGGCGCCTCGATCGGGGTGGACAAGGTTCTCTATGCCGGCCAATATAAGGCGGACATTCCCGACACCGGCGGTGCGGTTGGCATAAAGCTTTCGGCCCAGCCGGAGTTCCAGGCAGGCGCCAAGCTGGCTTTCAACTTCGAGTACGATGGCACATTCGAAGCTTTGCTGTGGAAGGATGCTGCCAACTCCGGACACTTACAGCTGCATCGCTCGAGGAAGCAGGACGTGTGTCTCGGCGTAACCGCCGGCATCACACTGATTGCCGCCCCCACAGCCAGCGCTGTGGTGAATTCGCAATTGCAGGATTGCTTCAAAGGCGTTCTTTCCGGGCCGGTAGGCGATGCTTTCAACAAGGAGGTATGGCCGAAGGCCGCAAGCGAAGTTTCGCAATGCGTGGACGACGTCAACAGCAAGATCTGCGGTTGGCTCAATCATGTGCAGCAAACCCAGTCCACCCTCGCCGTTGCCATCGACAGGTCCGATGAAACCGTTTTGCTGCTGGAATACGGCTTCAACCTATCAGCGCCGGCCTACGGGAATGCGTGGCTCAAGGCAATCGGAGGCAAATTCGTCGAGGCGCTGGAATTGCCGAACGGCGGAGTCTCGATCGCGACCGGAGGCGGACTGGAAAATTTCTATGACGACAAAACCTCGGTAAAACTGAATCTCTTCGGCAAACTCAACGCCGCCTGGACCGATGACGTGATCAGCAATTCCAGCCTGATCTATGCCGGAAACGGCACCTTCCACCTGGTCGCCGATGTCGGCAGGCGGTCGCTGTTCCAGCTGAACAAGAGCAAGCGCGAAGTCGACATCTACTTCGGCGCTGAGCTGGATTTGAAATCAGGCAGCAACGCGCTGGGACCCATCAACCTGCACCTCACGCTGATGGCGAGCGACAATCCAAGCTTCGGTCGTTATATAGCCGGCTTCATTCACCTGATGACCACGGGAGCGGACGGGACTGCCTTGGCCAACGCGGTCTCGCTGATGGCGGCCAGGAAACAAACCACCCAGCTGCTGCATGTCGTCCTGGGCCCGAAAAGATACGGCAGTCTGACCTCATCGTCGATCGTGAAGGGCAAGCCCGACGATCCAACCAAGGACGAAGGGAATTTTGCCGCGTTCGGCCTGGCTTGCGCCGAGTTAAAGCTTTCCGACGTCATCGACTTCGGCTCGCTGAGTTATACGTTGTGGAGCGACTGGAACATCGCGTCCAACGATCAGTGGCCGGCCCCGGCGGGCGCCATCCCGAATCGCCGAGATCGCGGCGACCAAGCGAACGGCGTCGCTTTCCTGCGAGGAAACCTCGGCGGCGACGCTGGTAAGGACCTCACCGCTGTCGCTTACAGTCTGCAGGCGGCGAGCGACTTCATGAACTTCTGCGACGATCTGCGCAACCTTGCGCTACTGGCCGCGGTCGACGCCAAGCTGGATACCTGGGACAAATTCGTCGACGAGTTAAAGTCGATCATGGAGAACGATGTCTCGCAGGACTTCATCGCGCCGACAGGGCTGGCGCTGACCCGGCTTTGCGCCGGCGGAGCGCCAGATTTGGTCAAAGGCCCAGCTCCGGATTTGACCGACAAGAATTCAATTGCGGTGACCATGACGTACGCGTAGGTCGCCAAACGCCTTCGGGCAGGCCCTTAAACCCGTGTAGAATATAGGGTCGCGTGGGCCTCAGCATCTCTCTGCGCCGCGCAGCATCTACTAAAACACCCCGATTCGACCTACTGAGAGGAAGCACTTATGGCTACAACCACTACTCCCGCGCGCGAGGGAACTCGCATTGCCGCCACCGTCAACAACGCCCGCATCCCGTCCTTATTCAAGAACGAGCCTTCGATCGACTGGAGCAATCCGGAAAACACGCGCCGCATGCGTACCGCTATCGAGAAAGTCCGCAGCGAGTTGGGCCGCGAATATGACCTGGTGATCGGCGGACGGCGCGTGAAGACTACCGAGAAGACCCAGTCGCTGAATCCGGCCAAGCCGTCGGAAGTTGTCGGAGTTTTTCAGACGGCCGGCGCAGCTGAGGTCGAGCCTGCCATGCAGGCGGCGTTGAAGGCGTTCGAGACCTGGAAGTACACCTCGATTCTGGAGCGCACCAACCTGCTGTTCCGCGTGAGCCACCTGCTGCGCGAGCGCAAGTTCGAACTGATGGCCTGGATGGTCTTCGAAGTCGGCAAGAATTGGCCCGAGGCCGATGGCGATATCGCCGAACTGATCGACTTCACAGATTTCTACGCGCTGGAAGCTTTGCGGCTGGCCAAAGCCGAGGCCCCGGTGCAGCTGCCCGGCGAGCATGACTGGCTGCGTTACATTCCTCTGGGCGTGGGCGCGGTCGTTCCGCCGTGGAATTTCCCGGCAGCCATCATGGGCGGTATGACACTGGCCTCAATCGTGGCCGGCAATACCGTGGTGTTGAAGCCTTCCGGCGATTCGCCGACCATCGCTGCGAAATTCTTCGAAATCCTGGAAGAAGCCGGACTGCCGGACGGCGTGGTGAACTTCTGCCCCGGCCACGGCCAGGAGTTCGGGAACTCGATCGTCGAACATGCGAAGACGCGCTACATCGCGTTCACCGGATCGAAGGAAGTGGGCCTGCACATCAACCAGCGCGCGGCCGCGCAGCAGCCCGGCCAAATCTGGATCAAGCGCACCATCCTGGAGATGGGCGGCAAGGATTCCATCATTGTTGATGCTGACGCCGATCTGGATGCGGCGGTGGAAGACGTGGCCAGCGCCGCCTTCGGGTTCAGTGGTCAGAAGTGTTCGGCCTGCTCGCGCGCCATCATTGACGAGCGCATCTACGATAAGTTCCTGCAGCGGCTGAAGGAGCGCGTCGAAAAAATCACATTGGGCGATCCCACGCTGAATCCGGCGATGGGTCCGGTGATCAACGAGAAGTCAATGAAGACCATCCTCGGCTACATTCAGAAGGGCGTTGCTGAAGGCGGACGGCTCATCACCGGGGGCAAGCGCGCGACCGAAGCGGGCGACGGCTACTTCATTCAGCCGACGGTTATCGCCGATGTCGACCCGAACGCCACCATCTCCCTACAGGAAATCTTTGGGCCGGTGCTGGCGGTGCTCAAGTCGCGTAACTTCGAGCACGCGCTGGAAATCGCCAACAACACGGAATTCGGCTTGACCGGCGCCGTCTACACCTCGTCGGACGACAAGATCGAAGCCGCCAAGCAGCAGTTCCATGTCGGCAACCTGTACATCAATCGGAAGTGCACAGGCGCGATGGTGGGCGCGCATCCCTTCGGCGGCTTCAACATGTCGGGTACGGACTCCAAAGCTGGCGGTCCCGATTACCTGCTGCTGTTCACGCAGGCGAAGTCGATCGGCGAGAAGATCACGAAGTAGTGGATCGCGGATAGTGGGTCGTGGATAGATCAAAGGCCGGAGCGTTTGCTCCGGCTTTTGTTATTGCGTGCCGAAAATGGAAGCGCACTTCGCAGCCCGTTAGCGGAAAGTCTGAACGGTAGGGCGGCGCTTCAGCGTCTCGTGGAAGCTGCTCCAATAATCTGAAGGCCTTCAGCGTCTGCGTGACATCTGTCGTCCCGGCGGGACTCGCACAATTTTCCAATGAACCCAGCACTCCGCCATCCCACCCCAATTCGCGCAAAAGCGGCGCTAATCGGGGCCCCGGCTCGGCTACGTGTTGGGCTAAGCTGTTTCGCGCCTACGGCGCTGGATTCCAGGTCGTTATAACTTCACCGCCAATGTGAAACTCCAATTCTCACGAAGAGACTTCAAGCTCCCAAAATCGAAACCGCGGCGAGATCATTTCACTTGCACGTGAAGCTGAATTTCAGCGTCGTAGCCGAGTGACTGCCGGGCTTGAAAATCGCGGTGCCGCCATTGGTGGGCGGCTGGTTGGTTTGACTGTTGATAAGTCGCGAGGTCTGCCACGCGGTCTGCGGCGGATCATTGGGGCGATGAATGCAGGTGACCTCCCAAAGCGGATCGTCATTCGACTGCGGCACGCTCCAGCTCTTGCACTCTGGGCGCCAGCGCGTGCCGTTCGCGCCCACTGCGGCCCAGGCATAGAACAGATAAGTTTCTCCGGCGGGAGCATAAGCGTCGCCCGCCAGATCGATTCTGTATTGCCCCGGCTTTACCGTTGAGCAGGTTGCGCTTCGTAGCGTCACCTGCGGCTGAGCGGATTGCGTCGCGGCGGGTTTCGAAGTCGGAGCAGCAGCAGCCGGGGCAACCGCTGGCGGAGTCACGGCGGCCGCAGCGCCGGCGGCGGCTGGCTTCTCGGTTGCGGACTGGACAGCGGCAGCCTTGTCAGCGACAGCTTTTTCCGCTGCGGCTTTTGCTGCAGCAACCCGTTTGGCTTCGGCTCGCTGCGCTGCCCACTTGTCATCCGCAGCCTTGGTCGCTTTCGGAGTAGGCGTGGCCGCGGTCTGTGGCGGTGCATCGGCAACCAGGAGATCGATCCGGGCGCCGCTCTTCACGTTCTCGCCCGGTTGCGGGAATTGCTGCAGAACCGTATCGCGCGCCACTCCGGCCCGCGACTGCCGCTGGATTTCTCCGGAGTTGAGCTGATGATCCGTCAAGGTTCGCTGTGCGGCGTCGAGCGACTGGCCAGTCACGGCAGGCACCTCGACCATTGCCACCGGCCCGGAAATCACCAGGTCGACGGCCGCTCCGCGCTTCGTCTGTTCTTGCGACGGAGGAAACTGACTCAGGACAATGTCGGGATTCTGCGTCCCGTCAGGCCGAACCGTCGTCTGTCCAACCTTGAGGTGCCTGTCCTGGAGAATGGCGGTGGCTTCGGTGAGCGTTTTGCCGCGCAGGTTGGGGACGGTGACCCCGCGCGAGAGCAACAGGTAGCTGCCAACCAGAGCGAGCAGGGCGAGCACCCCCACGCCGACATACATGCGTAAGTTTTTCTCTGGCTTCTCCGGAGGCATGGCGAGCAGATCCAACGCCATCTCGGCAGCACGGTCGAGTTTCGCAGGCTTGACCGCCTGCGGGATTGCGGCAGGACGTTCGGCGGCCTCAGGCTGGGCGGCAGCCGGTTGGCTCTTATCGACGCCCAATTGACGATGCAGAGCGGCGAGCAGCACCTGCAGGTCCGAGCTCCAGCGCGCATGCGTGAGTTCGACGCAGTTCCGATAAGCCAGGTCGCGCAGATCTTCGGGCAACTGATCAGCGTGCGGCATGGTGGCGCCGCGCACAATCACGGGGATCACGGGAATGTCACGACGCAGGGCCGACGCGGTTTCCAGACGAACAAAGTCGGCAGGATCGTCTAGCCGCCGCTTGCCGTTTTCGTCCTTGGCATCCAGCCAGTTCTTGCCGACCAGCGCCAGCACCACGCCGCAGGTGGCGACGCTTTCGTCGATGGCTTTGCGAAAGTCTCGGCCCGCCTCGATGGCGGCGACATCCATGAAAACGGAATTCTCGCCGAACTCCTCCACCAGGTCGTCGAACAGCCGTCCCGCCTCGCCTTCCGAGTCGTTCCTGCGATAGCTGATAAAAATGGCGGGCATCGTGGCCTCGATCTTACTGCTGGTTGCAACTGTTAGACGGTTTGGAACGAACGGTATCGTGATTCGATATCGCGGTCAAGGCCGAACGGGCATCGAAGCCGCGCAGGTCGCGCCATCGGCAACGGTTGCAACCAATCGCGTCCCGCTCAATCTGATAACCATGCCGGAACTGCCCGACATCGTCGCTTATATTGGTGCGTTGGAAAGCCGCATCGTGGGACAGCCGCTGGAGCGCGTGCGCATCCAGAGTGCGTTTTTGTTGCGCACGGTCGATCCGCCCATCGCCAGCGCAGAAGGCCGCTTAGTGCGCGAGGTGCGGCGCATTGGCAAGCGCATTGCCATCGGACTCGACGGCGACCTGTGGCTAGTATTGCACCTGATGATCGCCGGACGTCTGCACTGGCGGCCTGTGGGCGCGAAGCTTGGCGGCCGCCAGAACCTCGCCGCTTTCGATTTTCCCAATGGCTCGCTGGTACTGACTGAAGCGGGCGCCAAGCGGCGCGCCTCGCTGCATGTTTTCGCAGGTGAGGAGGCGCTCCATCTGGTCGATCCCGGAGGCATTGACGTGTTCAGCAGCGACCTTGCAGCATTTCGCGCAGCGCTCACCACGGAGAATCGCACCCTGAAGCGAGCGCTCACCGATCCGCGATTTGTCAGCGGGATCGGCAACGCCTATTCCGACGAAATTCTTCACGCCGCGCAGCTTTCACCGATCGCGCTCACGCAGAAGTTGAGCGACGACGAGTGGCAGCGGCTCTATACAGCCACGCGCCAGACGCTGGAACTCTGGATGAAGCGGCTGGGCGATGAGGCCAAGCGCAGCTTTCCGGAGAAGGTGACCGCGTTTCGCAAGGAGATGGCGGTCCACGGGCGATATGGCGAGCCGTGTCCCAGGTGCGGCGAAAAGGTTCAGCGTATTCGTTACGCCGACAAGGAGACGAACTACTGTGTCCGCTGCCAGACCGGAGGGAAGATGCTTGCCGACCGCAGCCTGTCGCGACTGCTGAAGTCAGATTGGCCGCGTACGCTCGACGAACTCGAGGCGCTCAAGCGGCGATAGCTGCGCGGGCGACGAGAAGAGCATCCAAGAGCGTGGCTGAACGAATTGCGGACTCGAAAGTCGCGCGCGTCGCCAGGATGTCGTCATCATCTAACGTAATCATTCGGAGGAAAAATGAGCAATCGGAAGTTTGTGATTCTGGGCGGCGGAATGGTCGCCGGCTATGCCGCAAAAGAGATGGTCGAACGTGGCCTGAAGGCAGGCGATCTGACCATCCTTTCCTCCGACAACTCCATCCCTTACGAGCGGCCGCCGCTTTCAAAGGGGTTCCTTGCCGGCAAAGAAACCGAGGACTCGATCCGTATCAATCCTAAAGATTTCTATGGGCAGCATGGCATTGAGGTGAAGCTCAATTGCGAAGTCATGTCTGTCGATGCCAAAGGCAAGCGGCTCAAGTTGAAAGCTGGAGACGAGATTGGCTTCGATAATCTGGTTATCGCGACTGGCGCGCGTCCGCGGAAACTGGATGTTCCGGGAGCGAATATCGAGAACCTGTTTTATCTGCGTTCGCTGGATGATTCCAAAACCATTCGCCAGGCAGCTGAAAAGGTGAAGCGCGCGGTCGTCATCGGTGGAGGATTTATTGGGATGGAAGTGTCCGCGGTGCTGGCGCAAAAGGACATCGAAGTCTCAATGGTCCTGGGTGACGATCGCATCTGGAAGCGGCTGTTCACGCCGGAGATGTCGGCCTTCTTCGAAAAGTATTACGCGGAGCGCGGCGTGCGAATCGTAAAGAACGCCACGGTCAGTGAGCTTCAGGGCGACGGCACGGTAAACACAGTCGCACTCGAAGGCGGCCAGACCATCGCTTGCGAAATGATAGTCGCCGGCATCGGCGTGCAGCCCGTGACCGATGTGCTTGCCAACAGCGGCCTCGACATGGACGACGGTGTGACGGTCAATGAATATCTCGAGGCCAGCCAGCCGGGCGTTTATGCGGCCGGAGATGTTGCCAATTATCAGGACGTGCTGTTCGGCAAGCGCCGCCGAGTTGAGCATTGGGACAATGCGGTGTCGCAGGGGCAGCATTGCGCGCGTGTCCTCATGGGAGAGCGCACCCCGTTTAAGCATGTGCCTTACTTTTTCTCCGATGTCTTTGATCTGTCGTATGAGTATTGGGGCGATTCCTCCGGCGCCGGGCAGGTGGTTCATCGCGGTGACGTGTCTACTAATAGCTTCAGCGCGTGGTGGCTGAAGGACAACCACGTGGTGGCCGGCTTTGCCATGAATCGTCCAGACGAGGAGCGGGAAATCGCCCCGAAATGGATTGAGGCCAAGCAAGCGGCATCGGCCGAAAAGCTGGCGGATACGTCGCAGGCGATCGCGGCGGCGGAAAAGGGAAAATGATCTTACTGGTAAGATTGGCAGGAAATCTTACTGGTAAGAGTATTTTTATATTTCGTGTCATCCTGAGCTTAGCGGCCGCCGTCTTTTGGCGGGCCGCGAAGCCGAAGGATCTGCGGTTTGCTTCCGGAGCTGCCGTCCCTACGGGACTCGGGCCATTTTGGCGGGCTACCCAGCATTCCGCCTTCGGCTCCATGCTGGGCTAGAATTAATTCCGCCCTTCGGGCTTGCGTCTCTCCTATTGCAGGGGTCAGCCTCACATCGAACTCTACCCAGCATTCCGGCTGCGGTCCCATGCTGGGCTACACTTTCCGTCCTTCGGGCTGGATTCCTTCCTCTGTGTGCTCCGCGCCTCTGTGGTGAAGCTCCTTTTTGTCCGCTAGCGCCAAAATCTCGATAGACGCAAGAATCGTTACAATCCCAAAGGATGTCTTTCCGCTTTCAGATTGAGGCTCGCGAGGGCAAAGCCCGGGCCGGGCGCATGTTCACGCCGCACGGCGAGGTGCGGACGCCGGTCTTCATGCCGGTGGGCACCGTCGGCACCGTCAAAGGGGTGCCGCAGGACACTCTGGAGGAGCTCGGCGTCGAGATCCTGCTCAACAACACCTACCATCTTTACCTGCGGCCGGGGGTCGAGATGATTCGCCGGCTGGGCGGCGTGCAGAGATTCATGGCGTGGGACCGGCCTATTCTCACCGACTCCGGCGGATTCCAGGTGTTCAGCCTGAGCGATCTGCGCAAGGTGACGGAGGGGGGCGTGCGGTTTCGCTCGCACCTGGACGGCTCCTCGCACTTTTTCAGCCCGGAGAGCGCCATTGCCGCCGAGATCGGGCTGGGCGCCGACATCATCATGGCGTTCGACGAGTGCACCGAGCATCCGGCCGAGTACGCGCGCACCCAGGCGTCGATGGAGATGACCCTGCGGTGGGCGGCGCGCAGCAAGAAATACTTCGAAGAGCATAAGCACGAAGTGCCGTGGTTGGGGGGCGGACTAAAGTCCGCAGGAATTTTTAATAGGGTTGAGGACGGCACGGCTGAAGCCGTGCCCCTTCAAAGCCCGGATCGCGGAGAAAGCCAGGGACCTCTGACAGGCCAGGCTTACGGAGGAAGACCCGTTCCCGCAGAAAGCCGCGCTCCCGACGAAGGCCAGACCCAGGCGCTGTTCGGCATCGTTCAAGGCGGGATGTTTCCTGACCTGCGGCGCGAGTCGGCGCAGCGCACCGTCGAACTGGATTTTCCCGGCTACGCCATCGGCGGGCTTAGTGTTGGCGAGCCGCGTCCCATGACTTACGAGATGGTGGACCAGGCGATTCGCTTCCTGCCTGACGACAAGCCGCGCTACCTGATGGGCGTAGGCACTCCCGAAGAAATCGTCCACTACGTGGCTATGGGTGTGGACATGATGGACTGCGTTCTGCCGACGCGCGCGGCCCGGCATGGGCTGCTGTTCACCTCTGAGGGCCGCCTCACCATCAAGAACGCGCGCTTCGCTACCGATGAAGGGCCGCTCGATCCCAAGTGCCCGTGCAAGGTGTGTGCCCGCTACTCGCGCGCTTACCTGCGACATCTTTATGCTTCCAACGAGTTGCTGGCGCAGGTGCTCAACACCATCCACAATCTGGCGTATTACCTTGACACGATGCGTAGGGTGCGGCAAGCTATACAGCTTGGGGAGTTTGCAAGTTTTCTGTCCAGTGTCCGGCCACCGCATCTAGCACCCTAATCCGCTTCTGGTCTGAGCGGTTCGGGGATCCCGGAGAGCTGAGCATTCCTTAGCAGCTTTCACGGCTGGAGTCTGGTGCCCAGCTTGCGCGGTTACTTCGCTGCTGGGGCTGCCGCTTTCCGGCAAAGCGCGATAAAATAAGAAGTCAGGGAAAGTCTCTGGCATCGCGCTGGTACGCTGGCTTGACGACCGCCCGTTACGAGCAGGCATGGGGCGGAGATCCTGGTGTTCAGTAGGAAGTCCCCGAACATCCCAAAGTGTCCAGGGCGCGAGGGATGAAGTTTGTCCGCCTCGCGCGGCTATTTTGTTGCCGGGAAGTTAACGCTGCACTTGGCGGGTAGGGTAGTTGGCCGGCAGCCCCCGGTTGAGTTGGCGCCGTACAAGGCGCAGCTCGGTGAAAGTCGAAGCTCAATGGTTAGTTTGGTTAGTTTCTTCGCCCAAGGTATCGGTGGATCGGCTCCGATCCTGATGATGGTTGCGATCTTCGCAATCTTCTATTTTCTATTGATCATGCCGCAGCAGCGCCGCCAGAAGAAATGGCAGGCCATGTTGTCGCAAGTCAAGCCCGGCGACAGAGTGGTCACCAGCGGTGGCCTGACCGGCGCTATCATGTCAGTGAAGGATGACGTGGTTGTTCTGCGTATTCCACCCGACAACATCAAGCTGGAAGTAACACGTGCCTCCATCGTTACGTTAACCACCGCAGAGGACCGTGCCAAGTCTCAATAGGGTTGCTGTTTTCTCATGAACAAGAATCTTCTCGCCAAGACCATTCTCATTATTGCGGTGCTGATCGTCTTTTTGTTCGGCATCGTCGGCATTCCCAGCAGCTTCACTCCCAAGGGCTTGCTGGCGTCGATGCAGCAGCGCATCCATCTCGGACTCGATCTGAAGGGTGGGACCCACCTGATCCTCCAGGTCCAGGTGAATGATGCCGTCAATGCCGATACCGACCGGGAAGTCGAGCGGTTGAAGGACGATCTCAAGACGGCCAACATCGCCTACGCCCAAATCATCAAGCCGAATCCTCAGCAGAACCCGGAAGTCATCCAGATCAAGGGTGTGCCGCCGGAGGTAGCCGGAGAACTTCGCCATCTGGTGACCGACAAGGCGCAGGAATACGATCTGACCTCGGGTCCGGATAACACGTGGACGCTCACGTTGAAGAATTCCATCGCCACCGAAACCCGCAAGAAGGCGGTGCAGCAGGCGATCGAGACCATTCGCAACCGAATTGACCAGCTGGGCGTGTCCGAGCCGGTCATCCAGGAACACGGACTGGGCGACTACCAGATTCTGGTGCAGCTGCCTGGGGTTGACGATCCGGCCCGGGTGAAGGAAATCATGCAATCCACCGCCATGCTGGAGATCCGGCAGGCGCTCAAAGGCCCCTATCCTAGCGAGCAGGCCGCCATGCAGGACAATGGTGGTGTGCTGCCTCCCGATGCGGTGCTGATGAAGGGCAGTAATGGTGCGCATGGGCAGGAAGGCGATCAGGAAGCGTACTGGCTTATCAGCCGCACGGCGGCAGTGAGCGGCGGCGACCTGCGCTCCGCCGATGCCGGTAACGATGAAAATGGCCGACCGGATGTAAACTTCAGCCTCACCGGTGAAGGTGGACGGCGCTTTGCGGCCTTCACGGGTTCACACGTGGGCGACAAACTGGCCGTGGTGCTCGATGGACGCGTGAAATCGGTCGCGACCATCCAGGAGCAGATTCATGATCAGGGCCGCATCTCGGGTTCATTCAGTCCGCAGGAAACGGCGGACTTGGCGCTGACCTTGCGCTCCGGCGCGCTGCCGGCCGGGATCAAGTATTTGCAGGAAGTGACCGTAGGTCCCTCGCTGGGAGCTGACTCGATTCGCCAGGGCGTGCGCGCCGCGGTGATCGGCATGGTCGCGGTCATGATCTTCATGCTGTTCTATTACCATGCGGCGGGCATCAATGCGGACCTGGGCTTGTTCCTGAACCTGGTGATCCTGCTGGGTTTCCTGGGGTTCAGCGGAGCAACGCTCACCTTGCCGGGAATTGCGGGTGTCATCCTGACCGTCGGTATGGGTGTTGACTCGAACGTGCTGATCTTCGAGCGCATTCGGGAAGAACTGCGACACGGCAAGACTCCATCGTCGGCCGTGGATCAGGGTTTTCACCACGCCTGGAACACCATTTTCGATACGCACGTTACGACGATCGTGTCCGCCATCATCCTGTTCCTGTTCGGAACCGGACCGGTGAAGGGTTTTGCTGTGACCCTCAGCTTCGGTTTGGCGGCCAATCTGTTCACTGCGGTGTTTGTGTCGCGGGTCATTTTCGAAGCGATTCTCAACCGCCATCAGCGTGGCGAAGCGTTGAGCATTTAAGAAACATGAGTCACCACAGAGGCACAGAGACACAGAGACTTGTAAGCAAAGTGAGTAGACCTCAAGAAACTCTGTGACTCGGTGGCTCTGTGGTAAAAAAGACAAGTTTGTAAGGGGCTAGCGGTGGAGTTATTTCGCGATACCAATATCGATTTTCTTGGCAAGAAATGGTATTTCCTTGCCTTCTCACTCATTTTCAGCGTCGCTGGAATCTGCTCCATGCTGTTCTGGCACCACATTCCGCTGGGGGTAGAGTTCCGCGGCGGCACGCTGGTTTACGTGAAGTTCGCCCAGACGCCGAACCTCAACAAGATCCGCGACGACATGAACCGCGCTGGTCTTCACGATCCGAAGATTCAAGCCTTTGGACCGGCGACCGACAACGAAGTGCTGGTTGATCTCGGCATCCAGGAGACCAGCGAGT
Source organism: uncultured Acidobacteriaceae bacterium (assembly GCA_963796695.1). Taxonomy (GTDB): domain Bacteria; phylum Acidobacteriota; class Terriglobia; order Terriglobales; family Acidobacteriaceae; genus Bog-257. The sequence goes on from CAWCMU010000010.1 coordinate 134,678, forward strand.
CGGCGCTCGATGTGGGCAAGAACACCATCATCAAGGCGCTCGAACCGCAGGCCGCTGCCGGCAAGCACGATCTGAACAACACCGGCGCCGCCAGCTTGCAGCAATACCTGATGGAGAAAGATCCCCTGCATCTGGGCGCCGATGCGGAGCAGCGTTACACGGCGATAGCCAAGCAGATTGACGACTTCCGCAACAAGGACCGTGGCGGAATTCTGAACTCCATCGACGATCTGCGCGGGATTGCGCCGCCCGAGGTGATCAGCGCATTGCAGCAGGACTTCTTCACCTCGAACTTCGTGGTGCGCAATGTTGAAATCGTCGGCCCGCAGGTAGGTTCGCAGCTGCGCCACCAGGCCATCATGGCGACCTTATATTCGCTGGCCGGAATGCTGATTTACCTCTGGTTCCGCTTTGAGATGATTTACGGTGTGGGCGCCGTGGTGGCTTGCTTCCACGACACCATCATCACGGTGGGCTTCTTTTCGCTGCTCGACAAGGAAATCAGCTTGACGGTCATTGCCGCCATCCTGACCCTCATCGGTTACTCGATGAACGACACCATCGTCGTCTTCGACCGTATTCGCGAGAATATCAAGCTGCTCCGCCGCGAACCGCTCGCCGACATCGTCAACAAGAGCATCAACCAGACGTTGAGCCGGACGATCCTTACCTCGGGCCTGACCTTCCTCACCGTGCTTTCGTTGTACGTGTTTGGTGGCGAGGTGCTGCGCGGGTTCTCCCTGGCCCTGGTGATCGGCATTCTGATCGGCACCTACTCGTCGATCGCGGTAGCGGCGCCAATGCTGGTGGCTTATCAGGATTGGCGCGCCAAGCGTGCCGGCCAGGCTGCGATTGAGCGCATGACGCCGTCGCGGGGTAAGAGTAATGATCGAGGCAAGACGAATAACAAGCTTAAAGTTAAGGCCTGAGGGAAGCCTGATCGAGGCTTAGCTTTGAGGAGGCACGGCTTCGGCCGTCGTTTGGATCGCAAAATCATTGCGGCTTCTGGCCGCTGAGAGAAAGGTCGCCCGGCCAATCAGGCGCTTCCTGATTCCCGTTTTCGGAGTTCGAAACCGTATACGCCGCATTCTGAACAATGTGCCGCCGCAGCTTTTGATCCTGGCCCGGCGGTACAACCCCACGGCAATAGCTGGGCTCCCATTACCCGAGTCAGTGTGCTACTCCGGACCTGGGGTGTATACTTCGGTTCGCGTTTTTTAACAGCTGCGCTCGATGCTCAGGTTCCCGTTCCGGGAACAAAAAATCGAGTGGCTGCTTCGGTTTTCCGGGCACATATAGAACAAGGATGGTGTCTAAAATAACTAGAGAGAGTTCTTCGGAGAACAGGTATGTTTGAAGACAGCCTCGTAGAATCGGGAGGCAGGATCAAGACCAAGCGAGGGGCGACCACGGCCCTTTCGTTCGCGCTGGAGATTCTATTTTTGGGCGTTCTGGTGTTGCTGCCATTGATTTTCACCGAGGCATTGCCCCGGCAGCAGCTGATGACTTTCCTGGTCGCGCCGCCACCTCCACCGCCTCCACCGCCTCCACCCGCTGCGGCCCCGGTCGTGGTAAAGAAGATCCAAAGCGAGTTGGACAACGGCCAACTGCGAACCCCTACTGCCATTCCTAAAAAGATTCAGATGATTAAGGAAGACGAGCCGCCACCAACCGCTGGACCAGCGGGCGTGGTGGGTGGTGTCCCGGGAGGAGTTCCGGGCGGCACTATGGGCGGCGTGCTGGGTAGCGTAATGAGCAGCGTGCCCTCAGCCGTGCCTAAGGCTGCGGCGCCGCAACGCGTGCGCGTATCGCAAGGCGTCTCCCAGGGATTGCTGATCCATAAGGTGCAGCCACAGTATCCGCCGCTGGCGCGGCAGGCCCGCATCCAGGGATCCGTCATTCTGCAGGCCTTGATCGGCAAGGACGGTACCATCCAGAACCTGCATGTGGTCAGCGGGCATCCGATGTTGACCAATGCCGCCCTGGAAGCCGTAAAGGAATGGCGTTACAAGCCTTACTACCTGAACGGCGAGCCAGTTGAGGTGGAAACGACAATCAACGTGAACTTCACTTTGTCAGGCGAGTAGACCTTACGGTTGCAAGCTCTGTGCATCTAAGTTCATGCCGGTCGTGCAGCTCAGCCGTGCGACCTTCACGGTTTGCCAATTTGTTACGCACGTGGAGCGGGAAGAGCCGCGGCCCACGAGCGGCTTCAGAAGCCCGAATCACCTGCAGTAACGTTTGCGTTCTGCTGTAACCGAAAGTTCCGAGGAGGAAAAGTTAACTCATGTTCCTAGCAAACCTTGCAACGTATGCCCTCAGCCATGTGCCCACGGCTGCCGCCTGGATATTCCAGGAAGCGACCGTGGGTTGGGATCCTCTCTCCCTCTGGAAACAGATGGGATGGCTGGCGAGAATCGTCGTCGTCATTCTGTTCATCATGTCAGGATGGTCGATTGGCGTAATGATCGATCGCGCGATGGCGTTCAGCGCCGCCCGCAAGCAGTCGCGTGCTTTTGCTCCGGCTGTGGCTGGCGCTCTGCGTGAAGGCAAGATCGACGAAGCCATTAAAGTTGCCGAGCGCAACAAGAAGAGCCATCTGGCCAAGGTTGTTACCGCTGGCCTGCAGGAGTTCAAGGCTCACGGCGATTCCAACGATATTCCGGGCGAACAGATCGAAGCCTCCAAGCGCGCCCTGGAGCGTGCCGAAGCTATCGTGCACGCCGAATTGAAGCGCGGCCTAGGCGGTCTGGCCACCATCGGATCAACCGCTCCCTTCGTCGGACTGTTCGGCACCGTGGTCGGCATTCTGAACGCGTTCCGCGAAATTCAGTCGCAGAAGGCAACCGGTCTGGGCGCCGTCGCCGGCGGCATTTCGGAAGCGCTGGTAACCACCGCTGTGGGACTGTTTGTGGCCATTCCGGCCGTCATGATGTTCAACTACTTCACGAATAAAGTTGAAGCTTTCGACGTCGAGATGGATAACAGCTCGAGCGAGCTGATCGACTACTTCCTGAAGAAGCGCAGCGTTCGCCGGCAGCCGTAGGAGGCGTCCGAAGCGGTAACTCGGACCAGCTCCAGCCGACGGGAGGTTGAACATACTATGGCACTCGCATTAAGGAACGAAGGCAGCAAGGTCAATTCCAACATCAACGTCACCCCGATGGTGGACGTGATGCTGGTGCTGCTCATTATTTTCATGGTCATCACGCCTATGTTGCAGAAGGGTCAGAGCGTCGATATGGCCAAGGTAAACAACCCGGTGCCCATGCCCGACGCAGATAAGGAAGACGCTCTGCTGATCGTGGTCATGCGCGACGGGCAAATTTACTTTGGTACCGACCGCGTAACCGCTGACGAACTGACCAACAAGGTAAAAGACCGGCTTGCCAACAAAGTGAACAAGCAGGTCTTTATCCGGGCGGATACCCGCGCCAAGTACGGCAGCGTGGTGGACGTGGTCGATAACGTCCGCTCTGCTGGAGTAGACGACGTGGGTCTGTTGACCGAGCAGAAACAAACGGGTCCAGCGAGCACTAAACCGCCCACGGGCGGTGCTACTTCGGGCGCTGGCGCCCAGTAGGAGTTAATCATGGGAATGTCAGTGGGAGGGTCCGGTGGACCTTCAGCCGATATCAACGTAACGCCGCTCATTGACGTGCTTCTGGTGCTGCTCATCATCTTCATGGTGATCACGCCGCTGACGCCAAAGGGGCTTGACGCGCTGGTTCCGCAACCGCCGAAGGACAAGAACCAGCCGCCGCCGAGCAACGACCGTACTATCGTGGTCCAGGTGATGAAAGGACCGGGCGACAAGCCGGCTCTCAAAATCAATCAGGACGACGTAACCTGGGAAACTCTGGAAGGCCGACTGAACGACATCTTCAAGACCCGCGCGGAAAAGGTGATGTTCGTGAAGGCCGATACCGATTTGCCCTTTAACGATGTGGCACAGGTCATCGACATCGCGCACGCGGCCGGTGTCGACAAGGTGGGACTGATCACGGCCAAGATTGAGGCCGGCGGTTAATCGTACCGGAACCGCGCCGCGGCCTCGCCCCCAGGGCAGGTCATGGTTTACAGCATAGGAACGTGATTCGGGCAACACTCCTCCTTCTGGATGAGCGGGACGCGGCACCTCGGGCGTCCCGCTGTACCTCGGAACCCGAACTACGCAACGGAGAGTGATATCCAACATGAATAAGAGCGGACGGGTACTGACGGTACTTGCTGTTCTGCTGGCGCTGATCTCCACAGTTGGCTGCAGCAAACTGCGGGCGCGCGATCAACTCAACAAGGGCGTGCAAGCCTACAAGAACGCAAAGTACGAAGACGCAATTGAACATTTCAAGAACGCGGTTGATCTGGATCCTAGCTTGACCAATGCCCGCCTTTATTTGGCAACCGCGTATGCCCAGCAATACATTCCGGGCGCTGATTCGCCCGACAACAATCGCTACGCCGAACAGGCTATCGATGTGTTCAAGCAGGTTCTGGATCAGCATCCTCCCAAGGAGCAGCAGATCCATAGCCTGAAAGGCATTGCCTCGCTGTATTTCCAGCAGAAAAAGTTCGATCAGGCTGACCAGTATTACAAGCAGATCGCTGAGCTCGATCCTAACGATCCTGAGACCTACTACTCGCTGGCGGTCATTGACTGGATGCAGGCTTACCAGCCGGATCAGAAGGCCCGGGCTGAACTCGGATTGAAGCCGACCGATGAACTGAAGGACAAGAAGGCTTGCACCGAGTTGAAGCAGGAGAATCAGCAGAAGGTGGAAGACGGTATCCAGTACCTGCAGAAGGCGCTGCAGCTGCGTCCTGATTACGATGACGCCATGGCGTACCTGAACTTGCTCTATCGCCAGCGTGCCGAGTATGAATGCGACCAGCCCGATGCCCGCAAGGCCGACCTCAAGACCGCGGACGACTGGGTCGACAAGACGATGGCCACCAAGAAAGCCAAAGCCGAGAAGGCTGGCCCCACCGGCATCGTTACCACCGACACCACGCAGTAATACGCAACTTCCTCTTCGGAACGTTGATGGACACAAAAGCCCCTCCGCGCGGAGGGGCTTTTTGTTGGGTAGACCTAGCTTCGATTTAGTCTTCAGAAAGACTCACAACCGCCGGCTCTGCCGACTACATTGTTCCCGACGGTGGGGGTGCGCCGCCCGGTGGCACAGAGCCCTGAGGCGGATGCGGCCCATCCGGCATAGGATGGGGCCCAGGCCCAGGCTGCGAGCCTGGCGGCGGCGGTGTGGCCGGCGGCTCCGTAAACTTGCTCACTGTCGATGGGAACGTTCTGTTCCACCTTATCGATCTGGATAGTGAAGGCCCCGCTGGGACGCGCGATCGTCCAGCGATACGGCGTCTTCACGCCGTTCACCTCACGATAGTCGGCAAAGTCCACCTGGGTCGGATTCAATCCTAGCGGCGTGTCGGCGTAGTGCACCATGCGCATCAGCAGCCCTGAGGCCTTGTCGAAGTACAGTTTCACCGGCGGCTCACCGTTATTCAGGCCAAGCAGCACATCCGTCTCCTGATCGCCAACCTTCTCGGGATGTTCCTGCAACTTCAGTTCCGCCAAACTGACGGTCGAGCTGCGCAGGGTAAAAAGCCTCGGCATCGAGTTTGGCGGCCTGCCGGTCGGCTGCCGACATCTCGCGCAAAGGACGGCCGGGAAAGGCGATCCATCCAGCCTGCCCGTTGTAGGCAGTCACGCTATCGCCCTTCGGGGTGTGCATCACGGAGACGCGCTGGTCCGGCGACTTGGTGTAGATGTCGATGGGAAGCGGCGGTCCCTCAGGGGTTAGCGCGTTGCCCTTTTCCACGCGGGTAGCGACCTTGTCCAGAGCAGCCGCTCCGCCGATAGCCTGAATGTACTTGGCAAAGACCGGAGCGCCCGAAGGCAGGGAGGTCGGGTTAGTGTCGTGCTCGTGCATGGCCTCCATCGGCTCCGGCTTGGCAGCTTCGGCCATGATCGCCGGAATCCCTTGCGGGTGGGGCGATCCGCGATGACAGGTATTGCAGGTGACGCCGCGCTTGCCATCGAAGTTGTTCTGGTTGATGGAGAACATCATCTGCATCATCAGGCGCGCGGTCTTCTTCTCGTCCTTGTCGTCCTTGTCGAACTGATGCTCGACATGGCAAAAATCGCATTCCACACCCAACGATGCCGTAATAAATTGCATGGACGGAATCAGCTCATCGGCGGGAATGTTCTTCAGCACCTGAATGTTTTTGTATTTCTGGGCAGCGGTTTGCGGAGTTGCCGAGGCGCCGGACGGTTGCACTTGTGGCGAGGCTGCGTGAAGTGCGGTGAGAGCTCCGGCTGAGACGGCTACGATGGCGACGGCCTGCCACATAACCGGGTTTCCTGGGAGCTTCTGTCCCGGTTTCTCTCCGCAACTTGTTTCGGAGCCCGGCCAACAGCTTGGCTACTGATTTCACGTTTCCCCCGCTCGATTTGAAGTATCCCGCAGTCTAACAAACTCCAGAGTTGGAACCGTTCCGCCGCGCTTTGGATGTGGCGAAACTGATGTCACAAGCGGCTGTGACGTTCGCCCTCCCTCCTGGTGACCCATGCATTACAATCCAAGTTTCTGTGGATTTTAGCGTTAGCTGCTCACTTCCGCCTGCCGCTTCCGCAGAACATCATTCCAGCTGCGTTCCCTGCCGCCCGTGAGGAGAACGCGCAGAGGCGTCGCATGTTCAAACGAGTTCTGATTGCCAACCGCGGCGAGATTGCGGTTCGCATCATTCGGGCCTGCCGTGAGATGGGTATCGAGTCGGTTGTGGTCTTCTCCGACGTCGATCGCAAGGCGCTGCACGTCCGCAAGGCCGACTACGCTTACCACATTGGCCCGGCGACGGCCAGCGAGTCGTATCTCAACGTGGAAAAGATTCTTGACGTAGCGCGGCGCAGCGGGGCGGAGGCAATCCATCCCGGCTACGGCTTCCTGTCGGAGAACGCCGGTTTTGCGCGGGCTTGCCTCGAAGCAGGAATCAAGTTCATCGGGCCCACTGCTGAGTCCATGGAGATGATGGGCTCTAAGACGCGCGCTCGCCAGAACATGAAGCGCGCCGGCGTGCCTTTCGTTCCCGGTTCGGAGCATGGCCTCGACACTGGACGAAGCTGAGCGGCTGGCGGAGCAGATTGGCTATCCCGTGATGCTGAAGGCTGCGGCGGGTGGTGGCGGCAAGGGCATGCGCATGGTCTCGCGTCCCGAGGACTTACACTCGGCGTACGAAAACGCGCGCAGCGAAGCCCAGCGCTCCTTCGGCGACAACGAAGTCTATATCGAGAAATTCATCGTCAATCCCCGGCACGTGGAGATGCAGATCTTTGCCGACGAGCATGGCAATGCCGTTTATCTTGGCGAACGCGAATGTTCGGTGCAGCGGCGTCATCAGAAAGTGATGGAAGAGTCGCCCTCACCCATCGTCGATCCGGAAATGCGGCGGCGCATGGGTGAGATTGCGGTGCGCGTGGCCAAGGCCGCCAACTACCACAACGCCGGCACCATTGAATTCCTGGTCGACGAGGAACGCAACTTCTACTTCCTCGAGATGAACACGCGCCTCCAGGTTGAACATCCTGTCACCGAACTTGTGTGTGGACTCGACTTAGTCCACTTGCAGATGAGAGTTGCGTCAGGCGAGAAGCTGCCATTCACCCAGGACGACATCAAGATGCGGGGACACGCGATCGAGTGCCGCATCTATGCTGAGGATCCGGACAACAACTTCTTTCCCTCGCCGGGGCAGATCACGCGCCTGATTTCGCCGTCCGGTCCGGGCATCCGTCGCGACAGCGGCATGTACGAAGGCTGGACGGTGCCCATCGAGTACGATCCGTTGCTGGCGAAGTTGATCAGCTACGGCGAGACTCGCGAGCAGGCTATCCATCGACTGCTGCGCGCGCTGTACGAATACTTCGTGGGTGGCATCAAGACTAATACTTCATTGTTCCGGCGTATCTTGAAGGACCCGGATTTTCAGGCTGGCAATTTGGATACTGGTTTTCTGGACCGGCTGCTGGCGAAGCCCAGCAACGAAACGGATGTGCGGCGTCCGATTATCGCGGCGGTGGGCGCGGCGATTTTTGCCAGCACGGAACCAAAGGCGGCAGCGGCAACGAATGGGGCTGCGGCAGCGTTGAACGGGAATGGCCTTTCAGAGCCGCCGGCAGTATCGAATTGGCGGCGAGCGTCGCGGGTGGAGGGGTTGCGGCAGCGGTGATGAAATCGCACAACGCGACAAGGATATTAGCCGAGTGCAGATAGTGGAGTCGCAGGGGCTAAAGTGTCTCGTGAGAACTAGAGACTCGCATTGGCGGTGGAGTACAACGGCCAAGAACCCAGCGCCATAGGCGCGGAACAGCTTAGCCCAGCACGCAGCCGAAGGCGGAGTGCTGGGTAAGTGGGAAATTTGTAAGAGTCCCGTAGGGACGGCAGAGGTTCTCACGCAGACACTAAAGCCCAGCTCCTTGTCATTGGGCTCAGACGGCACGGCTGAAGCCCTGATACAACGCGCGAATCAAACGGTCGTGAACGGATCGAATGGCGACGTTATAGCAACTTTGAGCAGGAATAGTTCCGACATCAGCAATTGAGTGCTCCATGTTTGTTTGTGTGATCGCGGATGGCTGGTTGCTAAGAACTCATTGTTAAGGAAGCTCTGAGTCTGTGAAACCAATGTACCTCAGCGGCTAAACAGTTTGCTGAAAAACGAACTAACCGAGAATTCGCGGGATTTGATGAACGAAGAATCAATAATTTACAGGCCACAATTGACATCGAAATCAGCCGAAATTACTGTCTTGGTTCCTTTTTCAGCAAACTGTAAAGCCGAATGGATTGCAATAGTTACGGACGGCCTAAAGGCCGTCCCCTTCAAAGCAAATGTAAGCAAGCTATTCCTGAGGGCTGGATGCTAAGAGGCAAGAGCTATGAGCTAAGAGCTGATTGCTAAGAGCTGATTGCCAGAAGCTAAAAGCCGATTTTCCAAGAGTTGAATATGACCTATGACGTGGTAGTGGACGGCAAGACTCATCAAGTGGAGCTCACCCGCGGTGAGAAAACCTGGCTGTGCAAGGTTGACGGTGAAGGGCTGGAAGCAGATGCGGTGTCGACCGCGCGGGATGTGCTCTCCGTGCTGGTGGGAGGCAAGGCGTACGAGATTAAACGCGAGCGCTCGCTGCAAGGCGAGCTGCACATGGTGATTGGCAGCGCTCGTTATGCGGTGGAGGTACAGGATCCGCGTTCGTTGCGCACGCGTCGCGCCGTCGCCGGAGTCGAGGCCGGTCCGCAAAAAGTTAAAGCCCCGATGCCGGGAAAGATCGTTCGCATCATGGTCAACGAGAATGACGAGGTCAAGGCCGGTCAAGGCGTCATCGTCATGGAAGCCATGAAAATGCAAAACGAGATGAAGTCTCCCAAGGACGGCAGGGTGCAGAAGATTCTCACCGCCGAAGGCTCGACCGTAAACGCCGGCGACACGCTGGCAATTATCGAGTAACTATCAATTAAGCCGCGATATTGCGTGCGAACCGCCCCACCCGTTCTGCGGTGCTGGGCTGACCGACAGGCAGGCTCGCTGGCCACGGTTCTTCCACTCCCATCAACGCCAAGGCCGCTCCCGCCATAGCAACATTCTTCATAAAGTTCACCATGTCATTCTGCCGCTCCATGGGATCTTCCTTGCTCCAGAAATCGTGCATGATAGGAGAGACTCCGGCAAGAAAGCCAAGGATGGCAAGAGCGCCCAGCCTCGGTTTAACGCCAAGCAGAATACTGGTTCCACCCACCACCAAGGCTGTGCCAGTTGCAGTAACCGCCAGCTCCGGCGTGGGGACATGCTTAGCCCTTACGTACTGCGCCATCTGTTTCCTCTGCTGGAAATGATGGATTCCACTGTAGAGAAAAAATCCGCCACAAATCACGCGGCCAAGAAGGAATGTAGTTTTCATCGCCAGGTCCTTTCGCCACCGGCTTGATTAGCGGCCCAAGAACTTCGATTCCGCGGGTGACAATCGGGTGGTATCAGTGTCGAACGCAAGAAAGGAGGGCTCGTGCCCTCCTGGTGTATACCACTGAGCCAGCTACAATTTCGGCTATAGACCCACGTGGGGAACGATCGAACCGAAGATACCGTGGTTCTCCCCGTAGGGCCCGGCCGTGAAGTAGAGGGTAGTGGTTGGTCCGCCTGATCCGCCGTTGCCAAACGATATCGCCCACAGCCCGTCGATTTTCAGAATGATTTGGTTGACATCGAACATGTTTCCAATCCATGCACCGGTCGTGGGGTTAAACGCCATGATCGCGCCGCTGCCGAAGTTTCCGATCAATAGGTCGCCATTGAAACCGTTGAACCCGGTGGCGGGCGCCAAGGCGACACCCCAGGGAGCATTGAAGTAGAGGTTGTGAGCCAGACGAAGCTGCAAGTTGCCTTGCGTGTCGTAGATGTCAACGTAGCCGTTGCCGATGCCGGGTACGTCATCGTGCTTGGCGGCGTCCTGCTTGGCATAGGTAACAACCAGCCGGTTCGTACCTATCAGCTGCACATTGAACGGCGCATAACCGGCCGGAAGGGTGGAATCTTCGAAGGCACTCGATCCGAATGAGTGAAGAGTGAAGTTACTGTCATAGGCTTCGATGGTCCCGGCGTGGAAGTTCGCGACATAAAGATAATTCGCACTTCCTACTGAAGCTATGGTCACACCTTTGTAGACTGCTCCATTGCCGTTGTTGTTAACCGCGATATAGGCAGTGCTACCGCCATACCAGCCGGAGATGGTTCCGTCTTCCGTGCAGAAGAGGAACGGAGTTGCCTGACCGTGAACTTGAAAACCGCTGGTGGCGTTGTAAACCGTGCCAGACGGGGTTCCTGTTCCAGACCCGGAGCCGGAAGGAATGGTGACGACCAGTCCCTGTGGGGCTCCGGTGCTGTTGTAAAGAGTGGAGAGTCCGCTGGTGTTGTCCGATACCCACCACGGCCCTGATGGACTTATCGACAGTCCCCAGGGGTTGACGAGGTTGGGATCGTTAAAAGCGGCGGCGGCGGAAATGTCAGACGTAAGGTTGGTAACGTCGACCTTCTGCGCAGTAGCTGGCAAGCTCAGTAGGGCCATCGCCAGCAGCGAGAGCACCACCACGGAGCTCACTCGCGAAGCGGTTTGTGCTGTCCTGGTGCTAAACATCATTTTCCTCACTGTCGATATCGGGATTGCTTCGGGCAACGCTTCTTTCCAGCGAAATGCTGCTGCCGCAAGCACTCCGGAATGTACTTGGACGCAGCGCGCGAGTTGTCCTGAGAGAGTGACGGTCTTGTCAAAACTTGTTGACAAGCACCTCCCATTGCCGGGGGCGCGGAAGCATTTGTCACGAATTTGTAAACATGCGGTTGACTGGCATTTTTTTCTAGTATTAGCTGTAGTTCTCAGGACGAAAGAAGAAGCGGCTATGGAAAAAATTCTAGTGATCGAGGACGATCAAGCTGTACAGCGTGCCTTGCGAAGAACTTTCGAGTCGGCGGGATTTGAGGTTTCGATTGCCTCAGATGGAACCACGGCGGTGGAAACATTTCGTGCGACCCTCCCGCGCGTCGTCATTCTGGACCTGCGGCTTCCGGGTAAATCCGGTCAGGATGTATGCCGGGAGATCAAGCAGGAATCCTCTACGGTCCCAATCCTGGTGCTGAGCGCAGCCAGTGACGTGCTGGATAAAGTTCTGTTGCTGGAGTTGGGAGCGGACGACTATGTGACCAAGCCATTCAGCCCGCGCGAACTATTAGCACGGGTGCGCGCTGCCTTGCGCCGCTTGAATCAGGGTACCGAGAAGGTTGACCTATTCAGCTTCGATGACGTGGAGGTGAACTTCTCGAAGATGGAGCTGCACCGCGACGGACAGCTGATTCCGCTCACGCCGCAGGAATTCAAGATGCTGCGCTTCTTCTTGAGTAATCAGGAGCGAGTCATCTCGCGCACAGAACTACTTAACGAAGTCTGGGGCTATAACAACTATCCGACAACCCGGACAGTGGACACGCACATTCTTCGTTTGCGGCAGAAGCTGGAAAAAAATCCTACGGATCCGATACATTTCCGCACCGTCCACGGAACCGGGTACAAATTTGTCAGGTAATCCAAGGCCAAGGAGAGGCGATGGGTAGATTAAGGCTGCGGACCAAGTTTCTCATCGCCATGTTGCTGACTTCCGCCAGCCTGACGGCGGTGTCTCTGCTGATTGTGCAGCGTTCGGTTGCGAAGCATATTCGCCGAGGCCTCAGCAGCGATCTGGGCAATTCGGTAGAGACTTTCCGTAATCTACAGAGGGAGCGCGAGGCTGCTCTGGATCGCTCGGCCGAATTGATGGCCGATATACCCAGCCTGAAGGCGCTTATGACCTCTCGTCATCCCCCGACTATCCAGGATGCTTCGCGAGAGATGTTTCATCTTTCCGGTGGCGATTTGTTCGCCCTTCTCGATTCCAGCAATCGTTTTGTTGGCTTCCACACCCACACCGCCGGAATCACCCAGCAGGTGGCGCAGCAGCTTGTCGACCGTCGCGGAGCGATGGATGATCCCTTGCAATGGTGGTTTGCCGGAGGACATCTCTACGAAGTTGTTCTGGCGCCTATTTATTTTGGTCCTCGATCTGATAACGAGCTACTTGGAGTGGTTGCGGTTGGCTATGAGATGAATGCCGTGTTAGCGCGACAGGTTAGCCAAGTCGCCGCCAGCCAAGTCGCGATCTTATGCGGGCCAACCGTAGTGGTCAGTACGTTGAGTCCTGAACAGACGCGTGAATTAGGTCCGCATATTCCGGCGACATTAAACGGTTCCGCAAATTGGAAGCTAGGCGATGAGAGCTTTGTAGTGTCAGCGTTGACGCTCAACCCAGACCAGTCGCCACCGGTGACGATCATCGTGATGAAGTCTTATGACGCCGCCGCTGCTTTCCTGGATCATCTTCGCGAGTTGTTATTGGCGGTGGGGCTGGTCGCCGTCCTGGGTGGGAGCTTGCTGGTGTATTTGATTGCCGGAACCTTTACGCGTCCCCTCGAGAGATTGGTGGTTGGCGTGAGAGCTCTAGGAGGAGGCGACTTTCGTTATCCGCTGCATCCTGGGCCGCAGGTGAAGTGGCGGAGCTTACCGAAGCGTTTAGTCGTATGCGCGAGAGTCTGCATGAAACTCAGCAGCGGCTTCTCAATGCCGAGCGCCTGGCGACCATCGGCAGAATGGCCAGCTCGATTTCGCATGATTTGCGGCATCCCCTGACGGCTGTGCTGGCGAACGCGGAATTTTTGGCCGATGCCGAGCTCAGTCCCTTACAGAGGGAAGAGCTTTACGCGGAGATTCGCGTCGCCGTGAATCGCCTCACCGACCTCATCGATTCCCTGTTGGAGTTGTCGCGTCCCGCCGAATCTCTGAATGTGATTGAGACCCCGGTGGAGCGCACGATCAGCCGCGCGATCGAGTTGGTGCGCTCGCATCGCGAGTTCCACAAGATCGTTGTCGGCATTGAGTCGCCAGGGTTACATACAGCGCAATTCGATCCACGCAAAATGGAGCGCGTTTTTTATAACCTGCTGCTCAACGGATGCCAGGCGGCACAGCTTGGTGGGGGACATGTAGGCATCTCGGTGGCCGACCAAAGCGGCGAGCTGCAAATTGAAATTACCGATGACGGTCTTGGGGTAGAATCCTCCATCCGCGACAAGCTGTTTCAACCGTTCGTGAGCCACGGCAAGGAGAACGGCACTGGTCTGGGACTCACGATTGCTCAAAAGATTGTGCAGGATCATCACGGCAGTTTGCAATTGGAGAGTTCGATACCAGGCCGGACCGTGATGCGCATTGTATCGCCACGGGTGAGCAGCAAGCTGGCCACGGAAAATGGCCAGACTGCCGAAGCTCTGCGACGGTTCAAGGTGTAGAGCAGGTTGCAGGCAGCCACTTCGTCCGGACCAGTTAATTCGGTTTGTTATGAGGTGCGACATGACTTGCGCCCACCCTCTCGAATTCCTCCGCTCCGCTGGGCGGACTGTTTTGTTTTTGCAGGCGAAACTGAATGCAACCGGGTGCCTCGTTGTTCGTCCTGCGGTCAGCTTATTTCTGCTTGCGATGCTGGGATGCCTACTGGTGGCGCCAGCTTCAGCGCAAGAGAGAACTGACATGGGCGATCTGAAGTCGCAAGTGCAAGAGCTGAAGGAAATGGTGCAGCAACTTCAGCAGGAAACGGTCGCCAGCCAGGCGGAGATAACGCGTCTTCGCGAGGAGCTGGAGACCCAGCACGCAAATACGACTTCTAGTGGACGGCCACAACGATCGACCAGGAGTCGCCCGCCTACCGAGAGCTACTACCGCTCACTTGGCCCAGCGTCTCGACCACATCGACGAAGAACAACAGCTGCTTTCGGGAAAAATCGACGACCAATATCAAACAAAGGTGGAGAGCGCGTCGAAATATCGCGTTCGGTTCTCAGGAATCGTCCTCTTCAACCTTTTCGGCAATAGCGGCAAGGTCGAGAACGAGGATGTGCCCACCTGGGCGACTCGGCGAATGCCATGGATTCCTCCGGTTCGGTGGGCGCTACAATGCGTCAGTCGATCCTGGGATTTGAAGCTTTCGGACCGGAACTCTTGGGCGCCCGCACCAGCGCTAACATAAATTTCGATTTCGGCGGCGGCTTCCCTTCCACCTACAATGGCGTAAATGCGGGCCTGGTACGGCTGCGCACGGCCGCCGTTCGCCTCGACTGGAAGAATACTTCGGTCATCGCGGGCCAGGATCAGCTATTCTTGTCGCCCTTCTCGCCAAGTTCATTTGCCTCAGTGATCGTTCCCGCAATGTCTTACTCCGGGAATCTGTGGGCATGGACGCCGCAGTTGCGCGTGGAACATCACTTTGCCTGGCTAAGATTCCACTATCACGTTGCAGGGCGCGTTGATGGATAACCTGACCGGTCAGGCTCCCTCCGAGTATCATATGTGTGGTATCGCGATCCCAGCGCAGGAGAAGAGTCGCGGCAGCCGGCTTACGGAGCGCGTGCCGCTTACTCTCATCCTTTTTTGGCCAAACCTTCACCCCGGGGACGGGCGCCTACTACAGTCGGGAAAATTGGGGGTACGACCGCAATGTGGACGGTTGGGCGGGGATGCTCGACGTGAATCTTCCACTGAGCAGCCGCTTTGCCCTCAGTGCTGCTTTCTATCGCGGAGCAGCCATCGGGGGATCGGGGCCGCACTGGGCCGCAGCGTGGTTTAGACGGGCTGCTCTCCGACCCCAATACCGAAGTTGCCTCGTAATGCCGTTGGCGGCTGGGCGCAGCTGAAATTCCGCGCGACGCCGAAGCTGGAGTTCAACGGAGCGTTCGGGCAGGATAGTCCCTTTGCAGCCGATGTTCGTTACTTCGGCGATCAGTCCTTGAGCTACGCTCCGTCCTATCTCACCGCGAACCGCTCCGCTTTCGGCAACGTGATCTACCGGCCGCGTTCGGATCTGCTGTTTTCCATGGAGTATCGCCGGTTGCGCACGTTCACCATCTACGACAACAGTTATGAGGCCGGACAGGTGAATATGTCGATGGGGGTGTTGTTCTGAAAACCGGGTATACGCAGAAGGGCTCTTTCCGCGGGCGCCTGCATTGTATTGTGCCTGGGGGCGTGGTATCGTGCTGCGCGCAGGAGTGACCGTCACCGGGCATGTGGTGCCGGAAGGAGGCCCTGGCGCTTCTCCCGTGGCATCGACCGTGGTCTGGGTTATGCCGCTCGAGCCGGCAGCGGCCTCCGCGCCCTGGCTCCCATGCATGCAGTGTTGACCCAAAAGAATAAAGCCTTCGATCCTCACCTGCTGGTCATCACGCGGGTTCAACCGTAGACTTTCCCAATCGCGACCCCTGGTTTCATAACGTGTTTTCGCTGTTCAACGGCAAGCGATTCGACCTGGGATTGTACGAAGCGGGTACATCGCGCACGGTCCACTTCGATCGCGAAGGTGTTTCGTTCATCTTCTGCAACATTCACCCTGAGATGAGCGCGGTCGTAGTAGTGCTGGCGAGCCCGTATTTCGCCACGCCCGGTAAGGAGGGAGAGTTTTCCATCGCCGGCGTACCTTCCGGCCGTACAAACTTCACGTATGGAATGAAAATGCTTTGCCCGCAACGCTCCAGGCGCTGACCCGTGAAGTTGACATCAGCGGAGCTCCCAGTCGGCGGGCACGATCCGAGTGCAAGTGAGCAGCGCGGCTTCGGCTCCCCAAAAAATAAATATGGCCAGGACTATGAGCCGCCCTCCCCGAATAATCCGGTTTACGTGCAGCCCTAGGATCCGAGGAAACTATAGCCGCCGCGGAATCACGTCGCACGCCAGCACCGTCACAGTTTCAATTGACGTCGCAGGATACAATGCCTCCGGCTGCAAAATTGCCAGGAGAGATGCATCCATGGCCATTGCCTCACCTGAAATCGAGACCAAATCTCTTCCCGCGAACGCCTACCTGCCTCTAAAAGAGGGTGAAATCTACGTGCCGCTGGTGCCCACCAGCTCGAACGCACCGGAAGTCACAGGGCGCGCGGTGCTCTGGGGCACGTTGCTGTGCATCATTTTCAGCGTCGCCTCGGCCTACTCCGCACTCAAGGTCGGCCAGGGAATGGAAGCGGCGATCCCCATCTCGATCCTGGCGATCGGCCTGGCACGCGTCTACAAGCGCCGTTCCACCGTGCTGGAGAACATGATCATCACCGGCATTGGGGGCGCCTCCGGCAGCGTGGTGGCCGGCGCCGTCTTCACCGTTCCGGCGCTCTACATCCTCCATCTCGATCCCCATCCGGTACAGACGATTTTCATCTGCCTGGCGGGCGGCTGCCTGGGCGTGCTCTTCCTCATTCCGCTGCGCCGTTACTTTGTGCGCGAGCAGCACGGCAAGCTGCCGTTTCCCGAGGCCACGGCGATCACCGAAGTACTGGTCACCGGCGAGAAGGGCGGCTCGCAGGCCAAACTGCTGCTCCAGGCCACCTGCATCGCGGCCGTCTACGATTTCTTCGTCACCACTTTCCACGTCTGGAAGGAGTATCTGAACTTCCAGTTCGTGCCGGTGATGAAGACGCTGGCCGACCGCGCATCGCATGGTGTTCAACTTCGACGCCATAGGCTTCATCCTTGGCCTTGGCTACATCATGGGCCTGCGCATCGCCATGATCTTTTGCGCCGGCGGCGTGCTGGTCAACTTTGTGCTGGTGCCGCCGATCTGGTTCATCGGCAGCCATATGGGCGACGTGACGGTCTATCCCGGCGACGATTCCTATCTCGCACATGACGGCGGCGGAAATCTATCGCAACTACGTGCGCTTCATCGGCGTCGGCGCCATTGCTGCCGCCGGGCTGGTCGGCATCCTCAAGTCGCTGCGCGTGGTCGCCGGATCGTTCGGCATCGCGCTGCACGCCTTCCGCCACGGCGAGGCGCCGCACACGGAGCGCACCGACCGCGATATTCCGATCATCGCCATACTTCTGGGCGTGGTGGCGGGCGCAATCGCGGGTGGCTGATCTTCTTCGGACAGCTGCATGTCTCCTGGACCGTGCTGGCGATGGGCCTGGTGCTGACGCTGCTGTTCTGCGTTCTTCTTCACCACGGTGGCCGCCAATGCCATTGCTACCACGGCCAACAATCCGGCCTCCGGCATGACGCTGCTGACCGTAATCGTGTCGGCGGTGGTGCTGCTGAAGTTCGGCTTGTCCGGAACCACAGGCATGTTTTTCGTGATGGCGCTGGCCGGCATGGTGTGCGCGGCGCTGTGCGCCTCAGGACAATTCATCACCGACCTCAAGGCCGGATACTGGATTGGCTCGACGCCGTCGGCGCAGGAGAAGGTAAAGTTTATCGGCATGTCGCTGTCGGCCATCACCGCCGGGTTGACCATCGTCCTGCTGGCCAAGGCGTTCCAGTTCGGCGAAGCGGCGCCGGGCGACACGCGCCAGGTGCTGGTCGCTCCGCAGGCTTCTGCATGAAGGCGATCGTCGAGGTTCATGAGCGGCCAGCCGGTCGCTTATGTGCTGTTCGGCATCGGCGCCATGATCACGGTTGTGCTGGAGATGCTGGGCCTTTCGTCGATGGTCTTCGCCCTCGGGATTTACCTGCCGCTGCAACTGACCACGCCCATCCTGGCTGGCGGATTCTCTCGCACCTGGTGAACAAGCGCGCCGATAAAGACGGGCGGCGAGCATGGCCGCAGCATTCGCGAACGGGGCGTCATTGTTGCCGGCGGACTGATGGCAGGTGGAGCGCTGGGCGGAGTGTTTGGAGCCGCCCTGCGTCTGCTGCCAAAATACCGTGAGGAGCTGATACAGACTCCGTTCTATAACAACGAACCAATATCGCAGATCCGTCTCCGCAATCATGTTTGTCGGTCTTTGTCTGTACATATGGTTCGCCTCGGTAAGAAGGAAAAGAGGCTGCGTAATGGATCAAGTCGGAAAGTATGTTGCTGACGCTGTTCTAGGTATCGACACGCTTTGGGGCGGCGATGTGATGTGTCCTTCGGGCACTGGGCGGTTTATTGCGGACTCATGGTTTTCGGACGAGAAGTTGCCGGCCGCATATACTGCGTCCGTCCGCGGCGCGAGTGCGCGACAGCGGCGGGGTTAGTGGTAAGAACAGCCGCGAAGCCATAGAAGCCTACCTGCATGAAGTTGATTTGCCCGCGGCCATCGCGGGTGTAAAAAGCGAAGCCGACGAAGATTGGCGGTCTGCGCGGCCAGTATCTGGCGGGCATGGCGGACAGCCTGGAGACCATGTGGGACCTGGCCATGGAGATCCTGGGCAAAGGCAAGCCGGTGCCCTACGCGCGCTGCGTCGAATCCTCGACCGGTCGGCCGCCTGAGCCGTCCCGGCCGGAGGCCAAACGCGAACGTGTAACCGAGTTGCTGAATCGCGCCGGCTATTCGACCCCTCCTCTGATGGTCTGCTGGGAGCCGTGGACGCGTGGCGTCGCGAGCGAGTGACTCCTATGGGCATCGGTGCGCGCGCTCGGAGCTGCGGTTATCGCCTACTTCGACAATCTTCAGCGCCACGAACCTGACGCCTATCTTCCTAAGGAACTGGTACGCAGTTCCGCGGGCGAATATTGATTTCCTGCCCATAAAAGATGCGTGGTTCTCGGGATCGATGAACTACTTGGGTCGCGCGCGAAATGCGGACGGCAGTCCGAAATACGAGGCCAGCTACGAGATTAATGCTTCTTTGCAGATCAGCTTTCCGGAGTTTCAGCAACTGGTGAGTCACGAGGTGGTGCCGGGCCACGTCACGACCTTTGCCTACTTGCAGGATCTATATGTGCGCGGGCTGGCCGGCTTTGAGGCAACGGTACTCACCATGAACACGCGCGCAGCGACGCTGTTCGAAGGTATAGCCAATAATGCGATCCTGATTGCTCATAACGTGACGGATGTCGAGCAACTGCCGGACGAAGATATGCAACTTGGCGTGCTGTTGGCGCTGTTGCAGGACGACGCGAAAAACCAGTCGTCGTATCTAACCTGGGGAGAAGGGAAACCGCAGCAAGAAATAGCAGTCATTTTGCGGCGCGATTTTCTGGTGAGCGAGGAACGCGCCGACAAGTTATCTGGGGCGTGGGGACAAGCATCCGTTACTGGGGCGAATGTATCTGCCTGCGTACCGGGCAGGAACGGATAAAGTCGCCGCGCTGCGCAAGACCTATCCGCCTGATCGCGTGTTGCCGGCGATTTACGGTTGCTACGGCATGGTCGATATTTCGACTATTGACGAAGTACTCGGCACGAAAGCTCCGGCTAGTCATTGAGAATGGTCGCGGGCTTAAGCTGCGGATGGCATTAGGCCCGAGTCCCAGGTCGCTATCCCGGCAACGTATTCAGGCGCAGCTGAGGCTGCGCCTTTTCATGCGGTCAATATTTTTATAATCCGGCTAGGACCATGTTCTTTTCGAGTTTGTTCTAAAACTTGTCCGCTTCTTCCTGAATTCTTTGCCAGGCGCGTTCGACGTGGCGGAGCGTGGTATTGGTCTGGCCGACGCAAAATCGCAGGGTGAACTTGCCGTTTAGCTTGGTGTGGGTAAGATACAAATCGCCGCTCTGGTTCAGATTATTCATCAGCTTCTCATTCACTGCATCGCCGCCACGATGCCGGAAGCACACCAGATTCAAGGGCGCCGGGGCCGCAACCTCGAAGCGAGCATCCTGCTTCACCCATTGCAGAAACTTCTGGGCTATCTCGACGTGCCGGCGCACGTGGAATTGCAATCCCTCCACTCCGTAATGACGTATCACAAACCACAACTTCAGCGAGCGAAAGCGGCGGCCAAGCGGAATATGCCAGTCGCGATAATCGAACACCGCGCCCGATTCTGTCGCCTGGTTGCGCAGGTACTCCGGCAGAATGCTGAGAGTATCAATCAGAGATTTACGATCGGCGACATAGAAGCAATTGCAGTCGAAGTTAGTGAACATCCACTTGTGCGGATTAAAGGTGTAGCTGTCAGCGAACTCAAGCCCCTGCTGGATATAGCGGTATTCCGGGCACAAAGCAGCAGTCCCCGACATTGCGGCATCGACGTGAAACCACAGATGGTTCTGCTGGCAGATAGCTCCAAGCGCGGGCAGGGGATCGAGAGCATTGGACGAAGTTGTACCTACTGTCGCTGATACAAAAAAGGGCAGTAGTCCAGCGTCGCGATCCTTCGTGATCTGCCGGGCCAGAACGTCAGGCCGCATGGCAAAGTTATCGTCTACTTCAATCAGGCGCAGGTTCTCGATGCCAATACCGGCAATCATGGCTGCCTTCTCAAGGGACGAGTGCGCCTGGGTCGAGGTATAAGCGACCAGTTTGCCTTCCATACCCCGCCTATTCGTGCGATAGTCTGTAGCCCGCTCGCGCGCCGCGAGCATGGCACACAGTGACAAACTTGAGGCCGTGTCCTGAATGACTCCTCCGCCGCGGGTGGTGGATAGGAACTTCTCCGGAAGTCCTAGCATTGGCACCAGCCAGTCCAGAACATGGGTCTCTAGTTCGGTGCAGGCTGGGCTGGTCGCCCATAACATGCCTTGAACACCTAACGCCGAAGAAACCAGATCGCCCAGTATCGCCGGCCCGGAGGCGTTAGCTGGGAAGTAGGCAAAGAAATTTGGCGATTGCCAATGGGTTATTCCTGGAAGGACGATGTCGTTTATGTCCTGTAAAATCGCGGTAAAATCTTCTGCTTGTTGCGGAGCTGTCACCGGCAGTGATTGGCGAATCTCGCCCGGTTTCGACCGCGATAAGACCGGCAAGGTTTCGATTTTCTGATAATAATCGGCCACCCAATCGACCACGCTGTGCCCGTACTGCCGGAACTGCTCCGGCGTCATGTGGTAGCTCTTTTCCGTTTCCATTCGTATCCCTCTTTTTCGGAAATAAATGCGGGGTAGCTATTCCTGATCTGAAATATCTAACTCTTCCTTCCTATACACAAACCCCATATTGGCCTGATATTCCTCATGTTCGACTGCCCCGGCTAGTGCTAGTCAAAACCAAAGTTACCTCGATAGATTACTTCTCTGTCATGCAAAATATCAGCATGAGATTTAACATACTGTTACACTGGTCAGCATTCGTCGTACGAAAGGAGAAGCATGGATATACAGAATATTCTCGGTGATCTTAAGAGAGAGCGTGAGCGTCTGGGTAAAGCGATCACTGCTCTGGAAGGACTCGGCTCGGGGGCCCGCCGTCGGGGACGACCCGTGGGAAGCGTTAATGCCACTAGTGCCAAGGCTCCGCGTCGCCGTCATATGAGCCCCGCTGCGCGCAAACGTATTTCTGAGATGATGAAGCAACGCTGGGCTGAGCGGAAACGCAAGGCCAAGTAAGAGCAGTACGCTGTCCGGGCCATCGCTCCGCATTTTCGGTAATGCCACTCGTGATTGAGTGGCATTTCTATTTTATGTGCAAGAATGCCAACATACCCGAAATCAAAGGTGCAAAATCGAGACCTTATGAAGCCAACAACTTTATCGCGGTTCTTTGGAATAGCTTCCTGCCTCATTCTGACTGCGGGCTGTTTGTTCGGCCAAGCCGTTTCCTCGCCCCAGCAACTGATTTCCGAGATGCATGATCACTACGCCGGCAAGTGGTATCGTACTCTGACCTTCGAGCAGCGGAGTATCACCCACAAACCCGACGGCACAGAATCCACCGAACTCTGGCACGAGGCGCTCTGGCTGCCGGGGCGGTTGCGGATCGATATCGGTGACCCGAACGCCGGTAATGGGATGCTGTTTGCCAATAGTCATCTCTACGTCTTCAAGGACGGCAAGCTCGCCAGCGACAAACCTTTCCTGCACCCGCTGTTGCTGCTGGGCTTCGATGTCTACATGCAGCCGGTCGAGACGACCATGCAGCAGCTGAAGGACCTGCATTTCGATCTCTCGATAATGCACGAAGAGGATTTTGAGGGACATCCGACCTATGTGGTCGGCGCCAAGCAGGGCGATTTGCGCACATTGCAATTCTGGATCGACAAGGATCATCTCGACTTCGTGCGTTTGCTGGAGCCCAGCGAAAAGCAGCCCGGCTCCATGCAAGACATACGTTTCGGCGACTACAAGCAGGTTGATGGAGGAGGTTGGGTCGCCGAGCACGTCTCGGTTCTTAGCGATGGCAAGCTTGTGTTCGAGGAGAAGTACAGCGACGTAAAGGTGGATCCGCCGTTGAAGCCGGATTTGTTCGACGCGAGCAATTTTGTTCAGAAGGCTAAAGGCGACAGCAAGTAGACGCCGGCGAAGGTCTGGCGCGCATGAAGTCGCATGATGAATCTTCCCATCACTAAGGAGTGGATCATCTCTCCATTCGCCCGACGCCTGTACACGCTGACCTCGTTGTTCTCACTGGCATTCAGTGTGTTCCTGATTGCGATGAGGGCGATCGGGTCGCAAGCGGCAAGTGACATAACGAAGTCGGTCCCCTTATTCCTGATTCTCCGCGCGGTGACGTTTGTGGGAGTGCTGACAACCGCCATCACCTGGGTCAGCATGCTTTACTTCTGGTTCGAGTTCGACAAGTCCGGGACTGTAAAGAAAGCGGTGTGGTTTATCGTGCTGATGATCGCGGCTCCGGCGTGCCCGTTTTACTGTCTCAAAACCTATCGTCACTCGAAGGTATTCGTGCCGGAGCAGGAGCACGGCGGGTAACCTCTGCAAGCCTGTCAGCAAGTGAAAAGGCGCTCCGGGGGGGAGCGCCTTCTTCGTTCGGGGAGCCGCAAAACCTACCAGGCGGTGACTTGCATCTTGTCGACCCATTCGGAGAAGTTCTGCTGGTTGTAGTCGCCGTCGAGCTGCACCGCGGCGTTCAGTTCGGATGCACTGACGCCATAGGTGTCAAAGTTGCGATTAATGTAGCTCTTGTTGCCGTTCAGCGTAACCGAGACAAACGTGGTCTGACTCCCGCTGCGCTGGAACTCCAACACCACATGGTTCCAGGTATAGCCCGGAGGCGTCGAACATCCGATGCCGGTATGCACCCATCGTCCGCCCGCCGTGTCCCACACGTCCCACTGACTTCCGCCGCGGATATTGCATTGCGTGCCGAAGATGAACTTGCGGTTGTTGACCGACTGGTTCATGTCGAACTCCAAGGCCTGAGCAGCGCCGGGATTCGTCAAGTAGAAGTACAAATCGTAAATGAAGTGGCTGGCGGCCGGCTTGGCCCCCAGCTGCTTCCACCAGATGGCATTGTGATAAGGCGAACTACCGCCCAGCCAGTACTGCGTCGAATTTCCTGACATGGACGGGTTGCTGATGTGCTGGGTCATGGAGTGCGGCGTAGCTCCGCTACCGGCGCAGGTATCGCACGTCTGCCAGCCGGACATTGCCTGAATCATGGAGTAGGTTGGATCTCCACCCCCTCCTCCTCCGCTGCCGACGGTGATATTGAAACCGGGCGCCTTATACACGTTGCCGTGTGAATCCCAAGCCTGCACCACAATGTAGTGATTGCCGCCGCTAAGATTGACATTCGTATTGATATTATTGGCCCCCACGCTATAGACGCCGTTGTTGTCGGAATAAACGGTCATCCAGGTGATGGGATAATTTCCGGTTGCGGAAGCGACGAAGTTGACGGGCGAGGAGTCTTGACTGCCTGAGGTGGGTGAACTAACGGTAACTCCGGCCAGGGAGATCGTGGTCAGCGCGCAAAGAAGCGCTACGGTCCCAAGTGCCTTATTCAATACTGTCCTCCTGAGAGAGTGGTCATGCTGCCGTACTTAGACAGCCTAGGGACGCATCTACTCTGGAGAAACCAGCGGTTAGGCCTATTTTGCGACCTGTTTTCACCTTATTCTTACGCGTCGATCATCTGACTGCGGATTACAGTCAGCAGCTTAGTACTCAATAGCTTCGTAGTTTGCGCTCAATCGCCGATTAGTCTTCGGAATGCGCCTTCATGTGTCCGCTGCGCAGGTAGCGGTTGTGCCAGCCTAAGGACTCACTCAGAAGATGCGGCGTATGTCTTCCGTAGGACAGGCGTTCGGCGCGATTCAGGTAATCGACCAATACAGGTTTGTAGTCCGGGGAAGCGCACTTCTCGATGATCAGGTGCGCGCGCTGGCGGGGCGAAAGGCCACGCAGATCGGCCAGCCCTTGCTCGGTCACGATGACCTGAGACGTCATGCTCGGTGTGGTCCACGTGCGAAGCCATGGGCACGATGGTCGAGATGGTTCCGCGCTGCGCGGTCGACGGCGCCATGAAGATCGACAGATAACCGTTGCGCGCAAAATCTCCCGAACCGCCGATACCGTTCTGAATGCGCGATCCCATCACGTGAGTTGAGTTCACGTTGCCGTAGATGTCGGCTTCGATCATGCCGTTCATGGCAATCACGCCGAGACGGCGAATGATCTCCGGATGGTTGGAAATTTCCTGCGGTCGCAGCACGATTTGCTTGCGATAGCTCGCCATGTCGGCGTTGACCTCGGTCAACATCTCGGGACTGAGCGAGAATGCGGTTGCCGATGCCGCCGTCAACTTGCCCGACTTCAGCAGACGAATCATGCCGTCCTGGATCACTTCGGTGTACGAGGTCAAGCCTTCGAACGGTCCTTCTTCCAGCCCAAAGAGCACAGCATTGGCGATGTTGCCCACGCCCGATTGCAGGGGGAGCAAGTTGGAAGGGATGCGTCCCTTCTTCACCTCCCAGCTGAGGAACTCGAGAATGTGCCCAGCTATGCGGCGCGAAGCGTCGTCTGGAGCCTTGAACGGGCTGTTGCGGTCGGGTGAGTCGGTGAGCACCACGGCGACAACCTTCTCCGGCGGGATCTGGAGATAGGGGCTGCCGATGCGTTGCCCGGTATGGGTCAGAGGAATGGGGCCGCGATTCGGCGGCGGCTGGAGACCGTAGTAGATGTCGTGCATGCCCTCCAGTTCCATGGGCTGCCACGAATTTACTTCCAGGATTACCCGCTCGGCTTGCTCGATCCAGGTCTTGTTATTTCCCAGCGACGAACTGGGGATAACGCGGCCGTCTTCCAGGACGGCGGTGACTTCAACCAGAGCCAGGTCGAGCTTGCCCAGGAAGCCATATTCCACGAACTGAGCCACGTGGCTCAGGTGGATATCCATGTACTCCATTTCGCCGGCGTTGATGCGCTTTCGCGTCTCGGGATCCGATTGGTACGGCAGCCGAAGATGGATGCCGCCGGCCATAGCTAACGCTCCATCGAGCTCAGGGCCGGTAGAGGCGCCGGTAAAGATGCTGACCTGGAACTTTTGCCCGCGCAGGGTAGCGTCGGCGATATGCCGCGCCAAAGCCATGGGGACAGCCTTGGGATATCCCGAGCCGGTAAAGCCGCTCATGCCGATCTGGTGACCATGCTGGATGAACGCAGCTGCTTCCTCGGCGTCCATAATGCGGTTTGCCAGTTGGGAGTTCAGAACACGGGAGGACGAAAGCACAGGACTGGACATCAAGGATGCCTTTCTCGGGTGATTTCCTGAAGCTGGGTCTAAGCAACAATAGTCAGGCGGAAGAAGCGCCGTCTGTGAGGCAAGTCACAGATCCGCTATCGCGAAAGTGGGATGGAAAGCGGGGAAGATCGGTGGGCAAAAAGGTAAAGACCCGGAGCGCTCCCACTCCGGGTCTTTCCATCTCGTGACGTAGCGCTGTTGGCAACTACATCCACGGTCTCCGGGCCATCGGAGAATCGACTTCGCGCTTGCCTTGGTCCCGCTTGCCAGAGCGAACCTGCTGTCCGCCTCGGTGGCTTTCTGCCTGGCGCGAATGCCTAAGTAAGTAGCAATCGTCGTGCCAGAGGCGATTTACTGCAACTCCCAGCGATGCCCGTTACTTTGCAGCGAGATACGAATCCTTTTCTATTCATCGAATCTCACATAGCTAAATCAGGGGAATTTATCCTATCCGAGTGGATAGGCACACTATCCTTTTGGTTTGGCTTGGGCACTTACGGGTTCGGTTTGCCCTTTCAGGGATGCTCGCGACGTTTTAGATTATGTATCGTGAATCCCGCAAGTCTCGGCTACACTTACATCGGCTGGGGAGATGATCTTGGATTCGAGAGTGGTGGTGGTTTCGGGATCTTCAAAGGGAACCGTAGTCAGGCTAGCGGAAAATCGGCTGTCCGTGGGTAGAGATTCCGCCAATGATCTCTGCCTCCGTGACCGTGCCGTGTCGCGCCGACACTTCACCATCAATGGAAACACCGACAGCTTTGAGTTAGTCGATCTTGATAGTCATAACGGTACTTTCGTAAATGGCATACCGGTTCGTCGCAAGCAGTTGTCCCACGGCGATACCATCCGCGTGGGCCGGTGCGAGGTCGTATTTCTGATCGGAGACGAAGAAGGCCAAGTCCCTCACGTGGTCCAGTTCAAAGAGCAGGAGCATGTGGACTTGCTCACTACGACGAATGTACGGGCTTACCTGCCTAAAACGGACACCGGGACTGACGTTGGACGGATGGCGCGCGACCTGAACGCGCTCTTCAAAATTGCCAATACCATCAACTCCATCCGTGACGTCGAACCGCTTCAGCAGCGCTTGCTGCAATTGATCGGCGAAGTGATTCCGGCCGACTCAGGAGCAATCGTGATTCTTCGCCATCCCGACGAAGACCCGAGTTCCAGTTGTGTCTGGCACCGGCATCCCGGTTCCAATTCGCAGTTCAAAATTCGTCGTGAGATCGTGCAGCGGGCTTTGTGGGAACGCACGCCTGTGCTCAGCAGACCGGCCGCGGAGTCGGGTGAGAACGAATGCGTGCTTTGCGTGCCGCTGGTCGCGGTGGAAAGAACCCTGGGTGTGCTCTACCTGCTGGCCTACGGGCCGATCCACACCTTCGAAGATGACCACGTGCATTTTGTGAACTCCGTTTCCGGCATGGCCGCGGTCACGCTGGAAAATGTGCTGGCTACCGAAGCCCTGCGCAACGAGAATCGCCGGCTTACAGGAGCAGCTTGACACCGAAGGCGTCATCATCGGCGAAAGCCGCGGCATGCGCCACGTCGAGAACTTCATCGGACGCGTCGCCAAGAGCGATTCCACAGTACTGATTCGCGGCGAAAGCGGTACCGGTAAAGAACTGGTGGCGCGCGCGGTTCATCGCAATAGCATCCGCGCTGATAAGCCGTTCGTCGCCATCAATTGCGCTGCGATTCCCGACGCGCTGCTGGAAAGTGAGCTCTTCGGACACGAGAAGGGGTCGTTCACCGGAGCCATCGCTCTCAAGAAGGGCAAGCTGGAGATGGCTGAGGGCGGAACGGTCTTCCTCGACGAGGTAGGCGAGCTTGCTCCACAGCTTCAGGCAAAGCTTTTGCGTGCCTTGCAGGAGCACGAGTTTGAGCGGGTCGGAGGCACGCGCACCCTGAAGCTAAATTCTCGCGTGATTGCGGCCACCAACAAGCTGCTGGAAGAAGCGATCAAGACAGGGGAGTTCCGCCAGGACCTGTACTACCGCTTGAACGTCGTTTCCGTGGTCGTTCCGCCCCTACGCGAACGGCGCGACGATATTCCGCTGCTGGCTATCTATTTCGCCGCTAAGTACGCGGAGAAATGCAATCATCCGTTGAAAGGAATCTCCTCGGAGGCGCGCTCGCTACTGATGAATTACGCTTGGCCCGGGAACGTGCGCGAGTTGGAAAACGCTATCGAGCACGCCATCGTCCTTGGCCTGGGCGACGAAATTGTTCCTGACGATTTGCCGGAAGCGTTGCTGGAGATGCGCCCGGGCGAGAACAGTAGCGTGAAATATCATGATCGGATCAATCAGCTTAAAAAGCAGATGATCGCCGATGCGGTCAAAGACTGCAAAGGAAGTTATACCGAAGCCGCCAAGCGGCTGGGCGTTCATCCTAATTACCTTCACCGGCTGATACGCAATCTGAACATCAAGTCGGAGCTGAAGAAGGACAACGAGGAATAGGAAGCTGCGAAACGCGGCCTCACACCTTGAGGAATATCTTCTTACGGCACATCCACCACACCGGCAGGAAGCATAATCCCAGCACCACCAGCGAGTGCAGCAATGAAGCTTGGGCAGCGGACCGGCCGCGCGCGAGCCGCTCGAAGAAGGCAAACCCTTTCCAGCTAAGCCAACCGCCCACCAACTCCGACAGAATATAGGCGACAATCGCGTTCTTGCCGAAGATGATGAAGGGTTTCGTCCACCAGCCGCGGTGCAAGCGAATATCTGTCAGCCAGTAACACATCGCCAACACGATCAGCGCGCAGCCTGCGGTGAACAGCACGTAGGAACTCGTCCAGAGCTTCTTGTTGATGGGGAAACCACATTCCCCACAACTCGCCGGCAACGATGCCTACTACTCCATAGGCGAACATGCCCATCATCTTCAGCTTTGGCGCTCGTTCAGAGCGCAACCACTCGCCGGTTAAGACTCCGCACAACGCGGTTGCGATTGCCGGCAGCGTGCTCAGCATTCCTTCAGGATCGCGGCTGCGCTCCCACAAGTGACCGAACATGAGCTTGCGGTCGAAATAGGACGCCAGATTTGCGTCAGGGTGCAGGAGTGGAATGTCACGGCCGGGTATGCCATGTCCCGGGACCGGCACAAACCGCATCAGGATCCAGTAGCCCACCAGCAGGACCGCGATCCAGGCCAGCGCGCGCGTAATTTCTGCTGTAGAGCGTGATCAGCGCGGCTGCGCAATACGCCACCGCAATCCGTTGAAGCACACCTGGGATGCGCCATTGGTCGAACTGAATCGATGCCAGGCCATTCAAGCCCCAGCCCGATGGCGAACAGGACCGCGCTACGCCGCAAGGTATGGAAAACGAGGGTCGCACGCGAAGCGCCTTGCTCCAGTCTGGCTTCGAAGGACAGAACCAGCGACACGCCGACAATGAACAAGAAAAAGGGAAAGACCAGATCGGTCGGCGTCCAGCCATTCCACTCGGCATGGCGCAGGGGCCAGTAGGCGGCTTCGCTGCTCTGGTTGTTTACTACGATCATGGCCGCGATGGTGGCGCCGCGAAACAGATCAAGCGAGAACAGACGACTTGGCTGCGGTCGCGAGTGCGCCACCGGAGCCGTCATCGTTGATATTGCTGTCGCCATGCCGCGAAGCATGATTCTACAGGCCGTGACAAACGTTTACTGTGATCTGGGACGTCAGTGCGCACGAACTGAACTTCGCTAAACCTGGCCTTCGAATGTGAAGAAGCCGAGCTGGTCGGCACCAAAAGAGGGCTGGACAAAGGGTGTCCGATATCGGACACTTCAATCCGAGAGGGGACACAACTGCTCCATCGCCGTGTTCTTGCACACCCAATAAACCATTCATAGTACGGGAGTTATTCGCATCTCAAGATGGTTCCCGGCTTGCACCTAGGATTACGCAATGGATATCGCCCGTCCCGAACTTAAGCGTCAAAAGCGTCGCCGGCAGATTCTCTGGTCGATCGTCAGCTCTAGTGGTACTCGTCGGGGTCACTGTCGGCATTTCGCGGCTGAAGCCGGCTGCGCCCACGGTAGATCGCAGCACCATTTGGACCGACACGGTTAAGCGCGGCTCCATGCTGCGCCAGGTTCGCGGGCTGGGCTCCCTGATTCCGAGTCATGAAGATGTTCGCCAGATTCCGGCCGAGACCGAAGCGACGGTGATCCGCATCGACAAGCTGCCCGGCTCGCAAGTGCAGGCTGACACCGTGCTGGTGGAGATGAGCAATCCGCAACTGGAGCAGGAAGCGCTCGACGCGCAGCTGCAAGTGAAGGCAGCCGAGGCCGAGTACCAGAGTCTGAAGGTGAAGCTGGACAGCGACCTGATGACGCAGAAAGCCGGCGCAGCCACGGTGAATGCCGACTACAGCGAAGCTGAGCGCCAGGCGCAGACCGACAAAGCGCTTTACGATCTCGGCGTAATTTCGGGGTTGGCGGCCAAGGCCTCAGCAGGCAAAGCGCAGGAGCTGACCACGCGCGACAAGATCGAAGACGACCGCCTGAAGATCAACGAAAAGGCGATTACGTCCCAACTGGCGGTGCAGCAGGCCAAGGTGGATGAGATGCGCGCTCTCGCCGAACTCAAGCAGAAGCAGCTGCAACGCCTGAAAGTGCAAGCTGGTGTCGATGGCGTGCTAGTGGATCTGCCGCTGCAGGTCGGGCAACACGTGCTTCCGGGGACCGAGCTGGCGAAGATCGTTCAACCCAATCACCTGATGGCGGAATTGAAGATTCCTGAGACCCAGGCGCGCGACGTGCAAATCGGAGAGCCTGCCTCGATTGACACTCACAACGGCGTGATCCCCGGCGAAGTGAGCCGCGTCGATCCGGCGGTGCAGAACGGCACCGTGACCGTGGATGTGAAGCTGACCGGCGAATTGCCGAAAGGTGCGCGGCCTGATTTGAGCGTCGACGGCACCATCGATCTGGAGAAGCTGGAGAACGTGCTCTACGTTGGCCGCCCGGCGTTTGGGCAGGAGAACAGCACCATCTCGATGTTCAAGCTGGATCCAACCGGCAATGCCGCAAGCCGCGTGCAGGTGAAGACCGGACGAGCCTCGGTGAACTTGATTCAGATTGATTCAGGACTGAAGGAAGGCGACACCGTGATTCTGTCGGACATGTCGCGCTGGGATAACACCGATCGCGTGAGATTGGAGTAGGCAAGCCGCTGTTCGCTCCTCGCTCTTCGCCAGAGTGCATGGTGGAGGGATGTGAGGTCAAAGGAACACGAGCCGCGCAGAATTCGTACGTGATTATGGCAACACGCTATAAGCAGCCTTCGGCGAACTAGCGAAGCCCGAATCGCGAAGAGCGACTGCCAAGGAATGGACAACCACATGAGCGAAGCCGCAACCCCGCTGATTGAAATCGAAAACATGACCAAGGTGTTCTACACCGATGAAGTCGAAACCCACGCCTTGTCGGGCGTGCACCTGATGATCCGCAAGGGCGAGTACGTCGCCATGTCCGGACCTTCCGGTTGCGGTAAGTCGACGCTGCTTTCCATCATCGGATTGCTGGACACGCCCACGGCCGGCAACTACAACCTTAACGGCAAGCCGGTGGCCAATCTGGATTTCGGCGATCGTTCGCGCATTCGCAATCGCGAGATCGGCTTCATCTTCCAGAGCTTCAATCTCATCGGCGATCTTACGGTGTACGAGAATGTCGAGCTGCCGCTCACTTATCGCGACGGCATGCCCTCAGCCGAGCGCAAGCAGCGCGTGCTGGATTCGCTGGAGCGGGTCGGCATGGCCCACCGGCTCCGCCACTATCCCTCGCAGCTCTCCGGCGGTCAGCAGCAACGTGTAGCCGTGGCCCGCGCCCTGGCCGGATCGCCGTCCATCCTGCTGGCTGACGAGCCGACCGGTAACCTGGACTCGCGTAACGGCGAAGCTGTCATGGAACTGCTGCAAAAACTCCATCGCGAGGGCGCGACCATCTGCATGGTGACGCACGATCCGCGCTTTGCGGCTCACGCCCAGCGCGAGGTACATCTCTTCGACGGAAAGGTTGTCGCGGAAGAAGAGTTGCGCAGGCTGATGCAGGAAACATAAGAAGCAGCTATTAGCTTTTAGCTGTTAGCCCTTAGCAGTCGCGACGCGACGGGCTAGGCAGACACTAAAAATCCCGACACTAAGAGCTAAGAGCCAAGAGCTAAGAGCCAAGAGCTAACGATGAATGGCATTCTCCAAGACCTGCGATACGCCTTTCGACAGCTACGCAAGAACCCCGGCTTCACCGCCGTGACCGTTCTGACGCTGGCGCTGGGCATCGGCGTGAATGCTGCTATGTTTGCCGTCATCGATGCTGTGCTGCTGCGGCCGTTGCCATTCCCGAAGCCTGACCAGATTGTGCAGATGAGCGAAGCGCGTCCCGACGACGTCGCCGCTGGTTCTTCAGCTTTGCCTGACATTCGCGACTGGCGCGCCCAAAATCATTCGTTCCAGGATATCGGCTGGTACACCACCGGCATTCGCAGCGTCGACATTCCCGGTTTCTCTGATTTCATTCCGACAATTTCGAGCAGCTCGAATCTACTGACGCTGTTGCAGGTCGAGCCTATGCTCGGCCGCAATTTCATGCCCGACGAAGACAAGCCCGGTCACGGGGACGTCGTCCTCATCAACTCCGTCGCCTGGGAAAAGTTCTTCAATAAGAATCCTCAGGCGGTCGGCAGCACTCTCAAGCTCGGCAACAAGACATTCACGGTCATCGGCGTGATGCCCGCCGGTTTCGAGTTTCCGTACGTCGGCGATGGTCCGGCGGTCTGGATGCCTCTCGTGCCCGTAAAGGAGAACGAGGAGCGCGACTCCCGTTCGCTGACGGCGGTTGGCAGATTGAAGCCGGGCGTGTCGGTGCAGGCGGCGCAGGCGGAGCTGAGCGGAATACAGAGCCAACATCGCGAAAGCCTACCCCGCACTCGAACTCGACAAACGCGTTATCGTGAAGAGCTATCGCGATGTTTTGACCGGCAATGTGCGGCCTGCGCTGATAGCTCTGCAGTTCGCAGTGCTCGCCGTTTGGCTGATCGCCTGCGCGAATGTGGCTAGTTTGCTGTTGTCGCGCACTACCGGACGCCGCCGTGAAATTGCTATCCGTAGCGCAATCGGAGCAGGCCGTACCCGGCTGATTCGTCAGTTCCTGACGGAAAGCATGGTGCTGGCGCTGACCGGGGCGGCGATCGGATTGGCGCTGGCCTTCGGCTGCGTTCGTCTGCTGAAGTTTTATCTCGACCTTTATCTCCCGCTTTCCAGCCACATTCAGATTGACGCGCGCATTGCGGCTGCCCTGGTGGGCTTTTCATTGGTTTCGGCGATACTCTTCGGACTGGCGCCGGCGCGTGCAGGCGTCGAATGCTCCCACGCAAGAGGCACTGCGCGATGGTACACCGGCCGCTGGAGCAGGGCGGCACCAGAAGCGTTTTCGCGATGCCCTGGTAATCGGCGAAATTGCGTTATCACTGCTATTGCTGATTTCCGCGGGATTGCTGCTTCGCAGCCTGCTCGCCTTGCGTGATCTGCCGCTTGGTTTCGTCTCCCACAATGTGGTAACGACGTCGATTTTTCTGCCGCAGGCCAGTGGCGGCATGGTGGGAAACACCGGCAAGTATGCCGGGCAGGATATTGCGCAGGTTTTTTACGCGCCGCTGCTCGACCGTCTGGCGCATATTCCCGGCGTCGAATCGGCAGCCATCACCAGCATTCTTCCGCTGTCTCCCAACTTCCAGGCTGGTGGCTCGTTTGACATTATTGGGCACCCCAAAAATCCCGCGAACAAGACGGTGGCCGCAATTCGCGCGGTCAGCCCCAGCCTGTACTCGACGCTTGGCATTCAGCTGCGAGACGGCCGACTATTCACCGACTCCGACGGTCAGGAATCCGCTGCGGTTGCGGTGGTAAATCAGGCATTGGTGAAGAAATATTTTCGCGGCCAAAATCCTTTGGGCCAACAAATCAAGATCAGCGACAAGGGACCGCACGGCACGCTCACCATTGTCGGGGTAGTCGAGAATACCCATCAGACGGCGATGTCGGACGATGTGCAACCCGAGATCAATGTTTCCTATCGGCAGCTTGGTCCCACGGACGAGCTGACGCCGTACATCCTGGCGTCGTTCACAAACATTGCCTTGCGCACGCGGGTTGCGCCGGATGCGGTGATTCCTAGCCTTCGTACCACATTGCGGGAGTTTGATCCTGACCTCGCAGTAACGGATATTCGCACCATGCAGGACGTAGTGGACACCTCGCTGGGCAGTCAGACCCTGGCGGTGCGCCTGCTGTGGATCTTTGCCGCCTCCGCCTTACTGATTTCGATAGCCGGAATTTACGGTCTGCTGGCCTACAACGTCAGCCAGCGCACTCGAGACATTGGTTTGCGCATGGCGCTGGGGGCGAGCCGCGGCAACGTGATCCAGTTGGTCCTGCGGCATGCCGTGCTGCTTCTCGGAATCGGCGTAGCGATTGGCGTGGTGGCGGCAATCTCGGTGGGGAGCGTGCTGCGCAGTTTCTTATATGGCGTGGTGCCGTACGATGCGTCGACGATTTTGATGGTGTCACTGCTGCTTCTTGGTTGCGGCCTGTTGGCCAGTTACATCCCGGCCCGTCGCGCCTCGCGCATCGATCCCATCAAGGCGCTGCGGTGGGAGTGAGGGTAGAGCAGGCCTTCAGGCCTGCGTCAGCGACACGATAGAAAGTCCGCGAAGTTGCTGAGATCCATCGACCTCAGCAACTTCGCAACAGAGATTTGGAGGCAAGGGACGCGGGCCTTAAGGCCCGCTCTACCTAACTCATGATTCAACTCAAGAATGTCGAACGTAGTTACAAAACTGGAGCCGGGCAGACCTGGGTCTTGCGCCGTGTCGATTTCGCGATCCAGCCTGGCGAATTCATCACCATCATGGGTCCTTCAGGAGCCGGCAAGTCGTCCTTGTTGAATGTGCTGGCGCTACTCGATGACCAATGGGCCGGTGAATACTGGTTTGGGGAACAGCCTGTCCACCTGATGAAGCGGAAGGACCGCGCCGAGCTGGCCAAGCGCAAAATCGGCATGGTGTTCCAAAGCTATCATCTGCTCGACGACCTGACGGTGCAGGAGAACATCGACCTGCCTCTGACATACAAGGACATCCCACGCGGTCAGAGAGAGGGCATGGTGGCCGAGACGCTGGACCACTTCCAGATTGTCGCCAAGAAAGATCTCTTCCCCAACCAGCTTTCCGGCGGGCAGCAGCAATTGGTGGGCATCGCGCGTGCGGTGATTCATAAGCCGGCGCTGTTGCTGGCCGACGAGCCTACGGGCAATCTGCACTCCAGCCAGGCTAAGGAGATCATGGAGCTGTTTACGCAACTGAATCGCGAAGGTACAACCATCGTTCAAGTCACGCACTCAGAGGTCAACGCGTCGTATGGATCGCGCACTATCCAGATGCGCGATGGCTGGCTGGTGGGCGATACCTCCAACCCCGCGCTGCCTCATCCTGGGGAGGTTGTGCGGTCATGAGGGAGCGGTCGGCGTACTTCAGGATTCTGGTTTTCGCGGTGTGTGCTCTGATGGTGTCGGCGCAGGCGCAACAGGAAACGCCCAACGCCCCTACGCCTCAGCCCCGCCCGAGACTGCCTCGGCGCCAACGACGCTGGCCCCAACTCCGCTCCATATTCGGACTCCATCAAATCTGGCGATCCCTCACTCGCACAATCCGTTCGACGCCTATGCTCCCAGCCGCGTGCCTGCTCCGGAGTTGGCGAACTCGGCCCGATTGCAGCAGTTGATTCGCGACGGCAGACTCTACATCTCGTTACAGGATGCCATCTCGCTGGCACTGGAAAACAACCTCGACCTCGCCATCGCACGTTACAACCTGCCGATCGCGGATACAGATATTCTGCGCACCAAGGCCGGTGGATCGTTTCGCGGCGTAAATACCGGTGTGGTGCAGGGAACGCCCGGCGGTGGGGTTGGCGGCTTCGGAGCGGGCGCTCCTGGAGCGGGCGCCGGCGGCACCACGGGAGGCGCAGGCGGTGCGGGCGCCGGTGCGGCCGGACTTGTTCAATCGACGCTGGGTATCGGATCCAACGTTCCTTCGTTCGATCCGCTGATCACCGGCATCACTGGTATCGAGCATCAGACACGCCTCTGTCCAACATGCAGATTTACGGTGTTCCAGAACTGCAGACTCAACACCGGGCAAGTGAACCTGAACTACTCCCAGTCGTTTCCGACGGGAACCAGCTTCAGCCTGGAGATGGACAACAACCGCCAGACCACGCAACAGTATCTTCAACAGCCTGAACCCGACGCTCAATTCGTAGTATCGGGTTACGGTTCAGCAGCAACTGTTGTCAGGATTCGGCACGGGGCCAAATCTGCGTTTTCTGCGCATCGCCAAGAACAACAAGAAGATCTCCGATATCGCTTTCAAGACCCAGGTGATCGCGACCATGACGCAGATCGCCAACATTTATTGGGATTTGGTCAGTGCTTACCAGGAAGAGAAAGTGAACGAGCAGTCTTTTGCCTTCGCGCAGCAGAGCCTGGACAATGCGAAGAAACAGCTGCAACTGGAAGCCATTCCTGCGATGGACGTGATGCGCGCAGAGGCCGAAGTTTCGCGCCGCGATCAGGATTTGACGGTCGCTAAAACGAACCTTCAGTTGCAGGAATCGTTGATTAAGAACGCGCTCACCCGGAACCTTGATGATCCCACACTGGAAGCCATGCCGGTGGTTCCTACTGATCGTCTTGACGCTATCGAGATGGTTCCGGAGAAGCCTACACAGGACTTGATTGCGCAGGCGCTGCTCGACCGGCCGGAATTGGCTGAGTCGAACATCGATTTGCAGAACCGGCAGATCAGCCGCAAAGCTGCCGCAAACGCTCTACTGCCGACGCTGGCGCTGGTTGGGTTTTACGGTGGCACGGGATTGGCCGGTGACCTGAATCCCTTCTTTCACCCTCCCCAATCCGCCGCTGGTTCCAACTAACTGGTGGGGAGCTGTTCAGGACGGTTTTAACAATACATCGCCTGACTATTTTGTTGGACTCAATCTGAACATTCCGATTCGCAATCGCGTGGCCAAGGCCGATCAATATCGCTCGGAGTTGGAATATCGTCAGGCGGAGATGCGCGAACAGCAACTCAGGAAACAAATCCGCATCGAAGTGCGTAACGCAGAATACGCGCTGGAGCAAGGCCGTGCCCGCGTGGAAGCGGCTAGAAAAGGCCGCGATCTTGCCGAGAAGACATTTACCATCATGCAGAAAGAGCAGACGCTAGGCGCAGGATCAAGCTTTCAGACCTTGACCGCGCAGCGCGACTTGGCTCTGGCCGAGTTGGATCTGGTGAACGCCAGCACGGCATACCAGAAATCGAAGCTGGAGCTCCAGCGAGCCACCGGAACAACGCTGGAAGAAAACGGCATTCAGATTCAGGATGCCGTGGACGGCACCGCACACTAAGGGAGAGCATTTTGTCGCGTACGCCAACCCAATTGAATCCATCCGCCACGCGAGACGCGGCCAGCGAATCGCGAGATCGCCAGCGGACAGGACGTATTCTTGCCGCCGATGATCAGCCGCACATTCTGGAAGCGCTGGAGTTGCTGCTTCGCCCGGCAGGTTTTGCCGTAGATACGGCCAAATCTCCGGCAGCGGTGCGCGAAGCACTGGCCAGCGAGTTTTACGATGCTGTCCTGATCGATCTGAACTACACGCGGGATACTACGTCGGGCCAGGAAGGGCTGGACCTGCTCTCGGAAATTGTTGCCCTCGACAGCAACTTGCCGGTGATCGTTATGACCGCGTGGGGCAATGTTTCGCTGGCGGTCGAGGCCATGCGGCGCGGCGCGCGCGACTTCATCCAGAAGCCGTGGGAGAACGAACGGCTGCTGGCGATACTGCGCACCCAGGTCGAGCTGCATCGCGCGCTCCAGCGCACCCAGCAACTGGAAGCCGAAGCCCGCCTGCTGCGCGCCGAAGGACGTCCGGACTTCATCGCTGCTGCGCCATCCATGCAGCCCGTATTGCAGACCATCGCCCGCATCGGTCCATCCGACGCCAATGTGTTAGTCACCGGCGAGCACGGTACCGGCAAGGAGGTGGTGGCGCAAACGTTGCACGCGCTCTCGTCACGCGCATCCATGCCACTGGTTGCGGTGAACACCGGCGCGCTGCCGGAAGGAACGTTTGAGAGCGAACTGTTCGGACACGTCAAGGGCGCATTCACCGACGCGCGTACCGATCGCATTGGCCGCTTTGAACTGGCCGACAACGGCACCATCTTTCTCGACGAGATCGGCAACGTTCCCATCCGTCAGCAAGCCAAACTGCTGCGCGTGTTGGAGACGGGAGAGATCGAGCGAGTCGGCTCGTCGCGCACCAAGCGCATCAATGTTCGCGTGATTTCGGCGACCAACTCCAATTTGCAGGACGCTATTGCAGCCGGAACCTTCCGCGAAGACCTGTTGTTTCGCCTGAATACGGTTGAGATCCACGTGCCCGCACTGCGTGAGCGTCGCGAAGATATTCCCGCGCTTGCGGCGCATTTCCTGGCGCGTTATGCTGCGCGCTACCGGGTGCAGGTAACGGGCTTCGCTGCGACCGCGTTACAGACAATGATTCAATATCCCTGGCCGGGCAACGTGCGGGAGTTGGAGCACACGTTGGAGCGCTCGGTATTGATGTGTCACACCGGCGAAATTCAGGTGTCGGACCTGGGACTGAATGTGCAGCAGCGCGCGCAGGGACAGAATCTGGAAGAGCTCAGCATTGAAGAAGTCGAGGGCATACTGGTTCGCAAGGCATTGCACCGCTTTCACGGGAACGTCAGCCAGGCGGCAGAAGCGCTTGGCCTGAGCCGTGGCGCTCTCTATCGTCGAATGGAACGCTATGGACTCTAGCTCGACGACCGAAGCCAAATCTACTGTCCCATCGAGTCACATGCCGGCGCTCGATGGGAGAGTTCGAACTTCGCCTTTACATCGTCCCACTCGTGGGCAGTACGCCAAGCTCCTCTACGAAAAGCGCATTGCACTATTCGCTATTTTGGCGGCGCTGCCGGGAATCGCTTTCGGCACGATACTCATCTGGACATCGACCTGGAGCCGCGATACCAAAATCTCCTTCACCATGCTGGAGATTTTTCTATGGCTGGTGCTGACCCTGGCGCTGCTGGACCAGATTGTTCGTCCGCTGCAGACCCTTACCAACGTTGTGGGCGCGCTTCGCGAGGAAGATTATTCGTTTCGCGCGCGGGGCGCGGCGCCCAACGATGCCATGGGCGAGCTGGCGCTGGAAATCAACTCTCTTGCCGATATCCTGACCGAGCAGCGCCTGCAAACCATTGAGGCAACCGCGCTGCTTCGCCGCGTGGTAGATGAAATCGACGCGCCGCTGTTTACTTTCGATCCCGACCACGTCTTGCGGATCATGAATGCTGCCGGCGAGAGATTGCTGCAGCAGCCGGCGGCGCGTCTGCTGGGAAAAACTGCGGCGCAGCTCGAGCTCAATGCCTGCTTCGAAGCGCCAAACGAGACACTGGTCGCGCTGCCGTATTCAGCGCCCAACGCCCGCTGGATGGTGCGAAAAAGTTCTTTCCGGCAAAACGGTATTCCCCACACGCTCATCGTGCTGTCGGATGTGAGCCGCGCCCTGCGCGAGGAAGAGCGTAGCGCGTGGCAAAAACTGATTCGCGTTCTCGGTCACGAGCTCAACAATTCGCTGGCGCCGATTATCTCGATTGCCGGCAGCCTGGCGTCGCGGCTGCCGGTTGAAGGAATGCCTGAGGCGCAGAATGTCGACTTTCAGCGCGGGCTGAACATCATCGAATCGCGCACCGCTTCGTTGCATCGCTTTCTGCAGTCGTATCGCAGGCTGGCGCAGATGCCCTCGCCAGCGCTACAGCCGATTGAGTTGCGTCCGCTGATGGAGCGAGTGGCCGCGCTCGAAACTCGACTGCGAGTGGAGATAAGACTGGGAGCCGACTTGGTGTTGATGATCGATCCCGACCTGATTGAGCAGATGCTGATCAACCTGGTGCGCAATGCCGTGGATGCCGCGCTGGAGCAGGCGCAATCGCCGGCTGCCGGCAGCGACGCTGCTCCGCCCAAGGTCTCGATGGCATGGGAGCAGTCGGATCGCAGAGTTACTCTGCTGGTGGAAGATAACGGCATTGGGCTGCTCAACCCCAGCAATGCGTTCGTGCCGTTTTATACCACTAAGCCGGGAGGCTCCGGCATTGGGTTGGTATTGTCACAGCAGATCGCGGAAGCGCACGGCGGCTCTGTCGAGTTGGGAAACCGTCCCGACACGCGCGGCTGCCGGGTGCGCGTGACTCTGCCTTATCGTCATCCCGAAGCTGCGTAAGCTGCTATGGCTTTTTACCCGTAGCCGCATTCGGGGGCGCAGTCGTGTCTTTCAAATCTTTGGGCAGTGGCTCGGGAGCGCGGGCGTTACCGTCACTCCCGGGTGGCGGGTCCACATACCGCACGATCAACGAAATCCTGCGGTTGGAAGGATCTCCAGGATCGGCATCTGTGCGCGGCTGCTGGTCGGCAAAGCCTCTGACTTGCGCAACCTGATCGACGCGCAGGCCGTGCTGTTGCATCAGCCGGCGGCTGGCGTTAGCGCGATCGGAAGACAGCTCCCAGTTGGTATAGTTCCCATTATTACCGTACGGCTGCGAGTCGGTGTGTCCTTCGATGGAAACGCGATTCGGGAGCCTACCTATTTCTTGCGCAAGCGTGGTCAGCAACTCCTGGCCGCTGGCGTTGGGATCAGTGTGACCGCTTTCGAAGAACGTTCCGGTCTTTGACTCCATCAGGTCGATGCGCAGCCCCTCAGTGGTCACGGTGACTTCGACCTGGGTTTTCAATTTCTCGAAGTCAGTCATCCGTTGCATGGCTTTTTCCATCTCCTGTTTCAGCTGTTCCATGTTCTCTTTGGTAGCTGTTGCCGAATTGCCGGCACCGGGCTGGTTAGAGCCTTTCAGATTTCCCGTTCCAGCCGGGTCTTTGAAGTATCCACTGATCGCCTCCTGGACGGGTTTGCTGGTATTCATCAACCACAGCACGATGAACAAGGCCATCATGGCGGTAACGAAATCCGCATAGGCTACCTTCCAGGCGCCGCCGTGATGACCGGCATGTCCACTCTTACGCTTGATAACGATGATTTGGTTGTTCGCTGCCATCGAATATGGTTAGGAGGCTGCCTCCGCAGCCTCGCTAGCGGCTGGCGCGGCGTCGGACACGGCCGCCGGAGCTGCTGCCGCCTGCTTGCAATGTTTCTCGAACTCGGCGAAGCTCGGCCGCAGGTGCCCGGGAACAGCCCGCCGTCCCATCTCGACCGCCAGCAGCGGAGAAACGCCCTTCATGAAGGCAATCATGATCACGCGCAGAACGTGCAGGTACTCGTTCTGCTCGTGCGCCAGCTTGGAAAGATTCGACGCGATCGGACCGATAAATCCGTAACACATCAAGATGCCGAGGAAGGTGCCAACCAGCGCTGCCGCTACCTTCTTGCCGATTTCTTCCGGTGGGCCGCCTAGCGCGCTCATGGTCATGACCACCCCGAGCACCGCCGCGACAATACCTAAGCCGGGCAGCGAATCGGCCACCGTGCTCAAAGCTGCAACGGACTGTTCCAGCTCGTGTGAGTGCACATCCATGTCGACTTCCACCATCTGGTCGACATCGAAAGGCTCTACTCCCCCGATCAGCGCCATGCGCATGGTGTCGCACACAAAATCCCGGCTCTCATGATCTTTGACGAAGCCCGGAAAGGCGCCAAAGAACTTGCTCTTCTCCGGGGCCTCAATGTCGTTTTCCACTGAATTGGGGCCGTCGCGGCGAATTTTGTTGAACAGGTCGTACATCATCTTCAGAGAATCGAGATAACGTTTTTTGCTGAACTGCGACCCCTTGAGCACCTGCAACACTCCGGCTATCACCCCTTTCAGCGTATGCAGGGGGTTGGCAGCCAGCAGCGTACCCAACGCGGCGCCGCCGATGATGACTACTTCGGAAGGCTGAATCAGCACCCGGATCGGGCCATGCTCCATCAGGAATCCGCCAAGTACGGCCCCTATGACGACCAAAATTCCAATCAGAGCGAACATTTCTATCGAATCACTTCCTCGGTTTTAATCTGCGGTAAGGTCTGCCGATCATCAGGATTTCCCGCGAGCCGTGGTACGCGAAACGCGAGCTAGCGCTCTTTGTCGGACTAAGTGGAAACCGGCCTCCATCCTGTTTATCGGCACAGGGCAGAAAATCTTGTGGCAGGGCACGCCGCTCCAGGTGCATCCCAGGGAGCCTTATGCAGTTAGGCTTACGTCCACGAAGGCATGTGGCTCTTCCTGCGGCGCGACAACACGTCGCCCCGTCGGCTACACTGGCTTACAACCTCCATGGCATGGTTTAAGCGGGAAAACGTCGAACTCGATACCTCAGGTGAGAAGCGCGTCAAGACCGAGGGGCTCTGGGTCAAATGTGACCAGTGTCGCCAGATTATCTGGAAGAAGGACCTTGACCAGAATTTCAATGTCTGTCCCAAGTGCGATCGTCACTTTCGCATCGACGCGCGCACCCGGCTCTCCTATTTGCTGGACGACGGCAAGTTTGACGCTGAGGACAATAACCTTGTCTCCACCGACCCGCTGAAGTTTACCGATCTAAAGCCCTATGCCGACCGCCTGAAGCGATCCCAGCAGGACACCGGACTGAACGACGCCGTCATTAACGCGCGCGGCACCCTGGAGGGAAAGCCGGTCATGGTGAGCGCGATGGAGTATTCCTTCATCGGGGGCTCGATGGGCGCAGTTGTGGGCGAGATGATTACTCGCGCTATCGAGAAAGCTACGGCTGAGAAGCTGCCTCTGATCGTGATATCGGCATCGGGTGGCGCCCGCATGATGGAAGGCGTCATCAGCCTGATGCAGCTAGCCAAGATTTCTGCTGCGCTGGCTCGCATGGACGACGCCAAAGTTCCGTACATCTCGGTAATGACCGATCCTACGACGGGCGGTGTGACTGCTTCGTTCGCTATGTTGGGCGACCTCAACATCGCCGAACCGGGAGCGCTGATCGGCTTTGCCGGACCACGCGTGATCGAGCAGACTATCCGGCAGAAGCTGCCGGAAGGTTTCCAGCGTAGCGAGTTTCTGCTGGAGCACGGAATGCTCGATGCCGTCGTACACCGTCGCGATATGAAGTCCTACATTGCGCGCTCGCTCGCCTTCATGCAGACGCCTGCCTAGTCCGGGATAGCTTGCCCGAAGAGCGTAGCTCCTTTCCGTTTCCGACTCGCGATCGGTCGTACAATCAACTCACCATGAAAGCTGTCCTTGTCACTCGCGCGGGTGGTCCGGAAGTTCTCGAAGTTCACGATGTTCCTGAGCCACAGGCTGGTCCTGGCGAAGTGATTGTTCGGGT
This sequence comes from uncultured Acidobacteriaceae bacterium, assembly GCA_963796695.1. Lineage (GTDB taxonomy): Bacteria > Acidobacteriota > Terriglobia > Terriglobales > Acidobacteriaceae > Bog-257. The sequence continues at coordinate 178,095 of CAWCMU010000010.1, forward strand.
GGAAGCGGTTGGCATCAACTTTGCCGACACTATGAGCACGCAAGGCACCTACCACGGCACGCCGCCACCGCCTTTCATCACCGGACGCGAATTTGCCGGCGTGGTGGAAAACACCGGCCAGCGGGTGATGGGCTATATGCAATGGGGAGCGGCAGCCGAGAAGATCGCGGTGAAGCCGACGGAGCTGTGGCCGCAGCCCAAGGGATGGACTTCGGTGGAAGTCAGCCGCCTTCCCCGTGATCTTTCTGACGGCATACCTGGCCTATTGGAAGGCCGGGCTCACCCCTGACGCGATGGAGCCCATCCAATGGCGGAGCGAGCATCTCGCCCGGGTGCTGATTCACGCGGTTGGGGGCGGCGTCGGAACCTCTGCCGTGCAAATCGGCAAGCTGCTGGGTATCGAGACCTACGGCACCGCGTCGTCGGATGAAAAGCTGGAGCGGGTTAAGAAGCTTGGGCTCGACCACGGCATCAACTATCGCGAGGTGGACTACGAACAGCGTGTCCGCGAACTGACCAACAAAGAAGGCGTGGATGCGGTTTTCGAAATGCTTGGCGGAGAGCATACGGCCAAGAGCCTGCGTTGCTGCCGGCCTTTCGGCCGCGTCATCATCTACGGAACGGCAACCGGCCAGCGGCAGCAGTTCGACGTGGGAGTCATGATGGCAAAAAGCCTCAGCGCGCACGGGCTGTGGCTGAGCGTGCTGGCCAAAGATCGTGAGCTGATCGCCAAATGCCTGCAGTCGATGCAGCCTTGGATCGAGCAGGGAAAAATCCATCCCGAGATCGGACATGTCCTTCCCATGGAAAAAGCTGGCGAGGCGCACCGGCTAATGTTGGAGCGCTCGAACTACGGCAAGATCGTGCTGGAGATTAGATAGTTGTCAGTTGTCAGTTGTCAGTTGTCAGCTGCCAGCTTCGTCAGCTAAGTCCTGATGGATTGGCATTGATTGTCCACTGTGGTGACTTTGAGAATTCGTCTGGATGATTTTTCTCCCCGCAGCCACGCACGGGCAACGCACAACCGAGACATCGCCGTCCGATTAGCTGATAGCTGATAGCTGATAGCTGATAGCTGATAGCTGATAGCTGATAGCTGATAGCTGATAGCTGATAGCTGATAGCTGCCTCTCTGTACAATGCATACGTGAACGCCAAATCCTGGCTGATGCTCGTGGTTTTCTTCGCCATTTGTTTAGGCGCGGGGGGCCTGGGATCGTTCTTCACTGCCAATAGCGTTCGCGATTGGTATCCCACGTTGCGCAAGCCGCCGGGCACTCCGCCCAGTTGGGTATTCGGTCCGGTGTGGACAACACTCTACGTCCTGATGGCGATCTCGGCGTGGTTGGTTTGGCGCGAATATGGATGGGGAGCGCGTGCCGCTCTGCTGATCTTTTTCGCTCAGCTGGCGCTGAACGTGGCCTGGTCGGAATCTTTTTCGGGTCGCGCCTGCCGGGCGTGGCCTTCGCCGAAATCGTGATTCTCTGGCTCGCCATTGTCTTTAATACTGTCCTCTTCTATTGGCTGGTGCAGAGCGCGGCCCTGCTGCTGATTCCGTACATCCTCTGGGTAACGTACGCCGCGTATCTCAACTTCGGGATCTGGTGGTTGAATCGCCGGCCAACCCGTCCAGCGTAAACGTAACCCTGTCGAAATCCAGGAATGGTAGGCTTAATCATGATCTTCGTTTCCATCGTCGGATTCGCTGCGGGAACGTTCTGCACGGTCGCTTACCTGCCGCAGGCTTTGCATTCCTTCCGCACCCGCTCGGTTCGCGATCTGTCGCTGCTGATGCTGCTCAGCCTCAACCTCGGCCTGTTGCTATGGGTGTGCTACGGAGTCATGATTCGTTCGTTACCGATCATTCTTCCCAATGCGGTAACGGTTTGCCTCAGCATGCCGTTGCTGGTCATGAAGCTGCAGTCGCGAAAAGGGATGGCAGCCCAGGATGGGAAACTCAGCCCGCACACGCCTTAGTTCTGTAGATTTGGGTGGATATTTGGCGTTGTTATGGATCCTGCCGGCAGCAAGAACCGCGAACATACCTGGACGGCAACTGTACCCCGCAATCGCTGGCAAATACCAAAAATGATCTTACCAGTAAGATTACAGCCCAATCTTACCAGTAAGACTATTCTTCAATTTTCGGCAATTTCGTCGAAGCTTCCACTTTATCCCAGATACTGCCGGCTGAAGAAGTAGGCTGCCAGCGCAAAGCCAATCACAATCACGATGGCCGCGGACATACTCCGGCTTGGTCTTACGCGCGAAATAGGCTCCGAAATACCCGCCCATGATGGCTCCCACGATCATCAGGATCGCCTGCGGCCAGTACACCACGTGCGGCGTGGCGATAAACACAATCATGGCGACGCCGTTGGACACCGTGGTCAGCCACGCCTTGAGAGCGTTCATGGTGTGGATGTGATCCATGCCCAGCAGCGCCAGCATGGCCAGGATCAGAATGCCGGCGCCTGCCCCGAAGTATCCCAGGTAGAAGGCGATGAAGGTCTGGAGAAGAATTCCGCGCCCGGTAGAGAACTCGGCATTTTCCTTATGCTTCGCCTGCTGTCGGATCCAGCGGGTGATTCGTCCACTGGCCATGAAGATCAGGGTGGCGATCAGCAGCAGCCACGGCACCAGCTTCATAAATGTCGAGGGCGGGGTGATCAGTAGCACCCACGCGCCAAGAACGCCGCCAATGATGCCGGTGACGGTGAGGGGCACGAGAACGCGGCGGGGCAGGCTACGAAACTCGTGGCGATAGGCCCACACGCTGGCGGGCTGCCCCGGCCACAGCGCGACTGTGTTGGTGGCGTTCGCCTTCACGGGTGGAATTCCGACAAAAAGCAAGGTCGGAAACGAGATAAAGCTTCCGCCTCCGGCAACGGAGTTGATGGCTCCGGCGCTGAGGGCGGCGGCAAAGAGAATAGGCCAGTGCGCAATGTGCATAGAAAAGAAGTCGATACTATCAAGTGAAATCGCAAACGAGAAGGACTAACGCGCTCTCAAGTCGTCGTTCGGTGATGGGCATCACGCTAAAGCCGCTAACGCGTCACGGCATAATGATGCGTCCTCCGGTCTCGCCGGTCGCGCTTTCGCTGCATCTGTTGGTCGCTGGGAATTGCTGATGCAGGAAATCGATAAATCCGCGCGAGCGCGGACGTCCCGAAGTGTGCAGATGCGCCAGTCGCAGCAGGAAGATCAGGGTCAGCAGGATGTCGCCGTCTTTGAGCGTAGTGCGTCCAAGATGGCGTTGCTCGACCTCGCGAAACTCCTGCAACAGCCGCTTCAGTTCGTCGATGATCGCCTGCTGCGCGTGATTGGTCAGCGATTCCTGATACAGCAAGCCTGACCCGATAAGCGTCTGATAGCTGGCTGCCATGGTTGCCGCCGCTCCAATAAGATCGCGGTCGCGAAGGTTGTTGTCGGCCTCCGAGATCCGGCTCAGCGTCTGAAGAACCCCGGCGATAAGCGGGCGATGTTGCTCGACAAATTCCTCGTGCAAATCGATTTTGGGGAAGACTTCGTCGGCCGGCATGTCGTCGAAGTCGCGAGGTTTCTCATGCTGGCGCGCCTGCTGCAAGTAGGGGCACTCGGAGGGACAATCGAGCGTGACCTCGCGTTGTTCGCCACAGCATTGCGCGCAAATGCGTCCATGCAGGGCGAGGCAGAAACGTTTTTCCTTGCGAACATTGCAAATGGCGCAGCTCAAAGGAAGCACCTCGGTGGCCACTCAAAAGGCCGCCAAACTCTTCCATTATGGCATCTTTGGGCAATGTCAACTCGTGGAACCCGCATGGGCATTGACTTTTCGTGCGCACCCTGTGGAAAAACCGCATGAAATATGGCGAAAAACGCTTTGCAGGGAAAGATGGTTGGTATACGATACGCACGTTGAGCAATCTTACTGCTCAAATTTCAAGGAGGAATTACGAATGGCAACAGGCATGACCAAGACCCAGCTCGTCCGCCTTATGGCCGAGAAGCATGAACTCAACAACAAGCAGGCCGCTGCGTTTCTGGAGTCGCTCGCGGAAATCGCTATCAAAGAAACGAAGAAGAATGGCCTTTTCGTAGTTCCGGGTCTGGGCCGTCTGGTGAAGTCCAACCGCAAAGCACGCATGGGACGCAATCCGCAGACCGGTGAAGCGATCAAAATTGCCGCCAAGACCGTAGTCAAGTTCCGCGTGGCCAAGGCCGCGAAGGATGCAATCGCCCCCAAGAAGTAGCTTTCCTGCTCTCATGAGCTAAGGCCGGCCCGCGAGCCGGCCTTTTGCATCGCAGCTTGCCTCGCCTACGCCTTGTGGCTTTCTTTCAGCTTGCGCGACTTCTCAGCCACGCCTTTTGCCAGCTTTTCCTTGTGCGCTTCCAGCTTCTTAGCCACAGCCTCATCGGCCAGGCCAATCATCTGTGCCGCCAGAATGCCGGCATTGGTCGCTCCGGGTTTGCCGATGGCGACGGTGGCCACTGGAATTCCCGCCGGCATTTGCACCATGGCCAGCAGGGAATCGAGCCCTAACAGCGCGGTTGATGGAATGGGCACCGCGATCACCGGCAGCGTGGTCTCGGCGGCAATGACGCCCGCCAGATGCGCGGCCCCGCCGGCTCCGGCGATAACAACTTTCACGCCGCGGCCTTTCAGTGCGCGCGAGTACTCGCTGGTGCGCGCCGGTGAACGGTGCGCTGAGGTGATATCGATTTCGTAGGCGATACCGAATTCGGCCAGCGCCTTGGCGGCCTCGTTCATGATGTCGAGGTCGGAGTCGCTGCCCATAACGATGGAGACTAGAGGAGTGTTGTTCATAGGTTGTTAGTGTTATCTGTTTTCAGACTGAAGGAACTGCACTTGCGCGCAACCGCCGTTTTCAATCGTAACCTTATTCCGGATCTTCGTAGCTTAGTTCGAAAGCACGATATCCAAGCACTTGAACAGAATACTGCCCGGCAGGCACTTTGATCTCGGCTACGCCCGCTTTGTTCGTCGTCGCGGTGTAAGCGTGATCTTCGCTACCCACTGAGACGGGAACATTCATCGCCGGAAGAGAAATCGTGCTGGTCCCGACAGCGACCTGGATCAGTCCGTCTTGAGCCTTTCTTACATCTCGTATCTGGGTTAAAGCCGATTTACTAGATTTCATTGGGCCAGAGTTGCCGCATCCGTCCAGCCCCCAATCCTCTCCATTGGAGAAATGATTCAGGAACAGCAGATAGGAATTTCCAGGGCTCCAGTCGAAAGTGGCTCGTCCGCTGTCGTTGCTCTCATAAACTTCAAAATCTGAACTAACCGAGCCATGTATTACCTTAATCGTTCGCATGGAGTAAACATGTGCGGATATCAAACCATCGTTGTCAACAATGGTTTTTGCCCGAATCAATTGGGCAGTAACAACCGCCTTGCTGTTGAAGTATTCAGCGCAAACCAGCCTGGGACGTGGGGCTTCACAAACCCCATAGCCGCGAGGTGGCATAAAACAGACGAGGATTGCCAAAGTAGAAAGAATTCTCATGGCTTAGAGAACCCCTATTAAGTTGTCAATCTTTCCCTCAGCGGCTTAAAGCCGCAATGATTTTGCAATGTACGGCACGGCTGAAGCCGGGCCCCTTCAAAGCCAGACCGATCAGAGTTTCCATGGCGAAGGTTTATTTCCCCGCCTTCAGATGCTTCAGCCCGCGCGCCGCGATGTCTTTGCGGTAATGCATTCCGTCGAAGCGAATCTTCATCACGGCATCATAAACGCGTTCAACGGCGTCGGGCAGGTCTTTGCCCGCGCGCGGTCACGCCAAGCACGCGGCCGCCGGCGGTGTAGTAGGTGTCGTCACGTCGATTCGTTCCGGCGTGAAACACCTTCACTCCCTGCATGCGGTCAGCTTCTTCGATACCGGAAATCGGCTTGCCTGCTTCAAATCCGCTGGGATATCCGCCTGAGGCCATCACCACGCAGACAGCTGGGTCTGGCGACCAGCGGAAGTCACCATCGCTGACGCGTCCGGCAATGGATGCTTCGATGGCTTCCAGCAGATCGCTTTCCATGCGCATCATGATGGGCTGCGTCTCGGGATCGCCGAAGCGGCAGTTGAATTCCAGCACCATGGGCCCACGCGCCGTCATCATGATGCCGCAATACAGAATGCCTTTGTACGGCGCGTTTTCGGCGCGCATGCCGGCAACTACCGGGCGAGCAATGTGATTCACCAGCCACTCGCGCATCTGCATGTCGACAATCTTGTCGGTGGAGTAAGCGCCCATGCCGCCAGTGTTCGGGCCCTGATCGTTGTCGAAGACGCGCTTGTGGTCCTGCGTGGCGACCAGCGGAACGACGCGCTCGCCATCGCTCATCACCAGGAACGACAGCTCTTCGCCCTCCAGAAATTCTTCCAGCACGACGCGCGAGCCGGCCTCGCCCAGCATCTTGCCAGTCAGCATCTCTTCCGCCGTGCGTTGGGCCTCGTCTTTGGATTGCGCGATGACAACGCCCTTGCCGGCAGCCAGACCGTCGGCCTTCACCACGATGGGCGTGTGGAAAAGCTTCAACGCCTCGCGCACTTCGTCCTTGGTGGTGCAGACAGAGTATTTCGCGGTGGGGATGTGATGCCGCTGCATGAACTCCTTGGCGAAGCTCTTGCTTGATTCCAACTGGGCGGCGGCGCGCGTGGGGCCAAAGATCGGCCAGCCGCGCTTCTGAAATTCATCGACCACTCCGAAGGTGAGCGGCAACTCAGGGCCGACGACGGTGAGGTCCGGATTCAGCCTGGCCGCGAGTTGCAGTAGCGAGTCGATGCTCTTCAGATCGACGGCTACACACTCGGCGTCAGCGGCGATGCCTCCATTGCCCGGCGCACAATACAGCTTCTTGATGCGCGGAGATTGCCGCAGCTTCCAAACGATCGCGTGTTCGCGACCACCGCTACCGAGGACGAGCACCTTCATAGGAGAGATTCTGCCACCTGGACGTGAGGCGAAAGAAAAGAGTAGGGCGCAATGGGGTGGATGTCAAACAAGCGAGGAGAGCAGTTAATCACCACAGAGACACGGAGGCACAGAAATCGGCTTTTGGCTCTTAGCCTGTAGCTCTTAGCACGACTCATCGGCGACGTTGGGCAGCTAGGAGGCCTTGCATTCGTGAGAACCGGTGTGGGAACTGTTTGGTACACCACGGATAGCACAGAGAACATGGAGTGCAGTACGCTTATAATTTGTCATCCCGACCGACGACTTTAGTCAGAGCGGAGGGATTTGCGGTTCCGTCGTGTGATTGTGCCGTCCCTTAAGGGACTCGGTTTCTATTCTGGTAGAAACGGCGCAGCTGAAGCTGCGCCCCTTCAAATCCCGGGCTTGGGGGTTGCTCTCCGGGAACGTGACCAACAGATCCTTCGACTACGCGTCCGCCCGAGTCGCAAAAGCGGCGGCTCGAAAAGCGAGCGGACGCTCCGCTCAGGATGACAATTCACGGGAAGCGAATATCGAAGTTCGAATTGCGAAACACGAATAGCCAACGGCAAAAAGCGAAGACCAAAAAGCCGAGCCAATCTTTGTACCATAAACAGCCTCTGTGCCTCCGTGCCTCTGTGGTGAACTCATTCCCCGCCTTGCATTTCGCGGTTAACCAGCGTTAACTATGACTTGCTAATCGCATGATTACCGTTTCCAAAGAAGACTATCTCAAGGCGATCCTCGAAGCCGAGTGTGAGGACGAGCAGGTAATTGCGGCCCGCCTGGCGCAATGGCTGTCAGTGTCCGCGCCGGCTGTGACCATGGCTCTGCGCCGGCTTAAGCGCGACGGCCTGGTCTCCGTGCGTCAGGATGGCCGGGTGCAACTCACGGTCGAGGGCCGCAAGATCGCGCGCCAACTGGCGATCCGCCATCACCTGATCGAGCGCATGCTGCACGAGGTATTCGGGATGGCCTGGTACAAGGTACACGACGAGGCCGAACGCCTGGAGCATGCAGTCTCCGGCGACTTCGAGGCACTGCTTTCCAAGAAGCTCGGTAGCCAAGGTCCATGCCCGCACGGTAACTCCCCTACGCCAGAGTCGGCTCACGCCAAGCGCAAGCGCGGGTTGCTACAGCTTTCCGAAGCCCAGCCAGGCGGTAGCTACGCTGTGCAGAGCGTTTATGAACGGGATCGCAAGCTCCTGGAATTCTTCGAGAAGAAAGCTATACGTCCAGGTATCCAGCTGAAAGTCCGAGCCAGAAACTACGATGGTACCCTGTCACTGGCAATTGAAAAGAAAAGCGTCGAGCTCGGCGGCCCAGCGGCAGAGAAGATCTGGGTTCTCCGGACGCAATAAATTCTCATCCAGTATTAACCTCAGTTAACTCCTCATGGTATATTCCTGTTAATGGATTTGGGTGAGGGAAAAGCTCGCTCCAAACTCCAAGTTCCGCAAACCCCCGAGATGAGCGATTCCACCTTAAACCGGGATAATCGCCGGCAAGATGCTGCGCCGCACGAGGGCGCCGTGTCTACGGCCAACCTTCGCTCGCTGGAGGGTATGCACAGCACGATCGCCGTGCCGCACGCCGAAGCCGGATTCTGGGAGCAGTGGCGGGCCTTTGTCGGGCCGGCGATTTTGGTCAGCGTTGGCTACATGGATCCCGGCAACTGGGGCACTGACCTGCAAGGCGGCGCTCAATTCAAGTACGGTCTGCTGTGGGTGGTGGGGCTGGCCAGCCTGATGGCCATTTTCCTTCAGGTTATTTCGGCGCGATTGGGTGTGGTGACCGGCAAAGATCTTGCGCAGTGCTGCCGTGACTGGTATCCGCGGTGGACGCGCTGGCCAAACTGGTTGATGAGCGAACTGGCCATTGGCGCGTGCGACTTGGCTGAGGTGCTGGGCAGCGCAGTGGCGCTGAATCTGCTCTTTCACATTCCGTTGTTTTGGGCAGTGATCATCACCGGCCTGGACGTTCTTCTGCTGCTTGGCATGCAGAGCTTCGGCATGCGCACGATTGAGGCCGTGGTCGTGCTTCTGATTGCGACGATCACGGTGTGCTACTTCATCGAAATTTTTGTGTTGCCGGAGACGCAGCCTAGCTTCCTGGAGATGGGCCGGGCACTGATTTCGCCGCATTTCGGGCACTCAGGAATGTTGTACGTCGCTATCGGCATCATTGGCGCTACGGTGATGCCGCACAATCTGTATCTGCATTCCGCTCTGGTGCAAAGCCGCAAGCTGCAAAAGGATGCGGCGTCCATTCGCCGCGCCATCACCTTTAACACCATCGATTCGACGGTGGCCCTCACCATCGCATTTTTCATCAATGCGGCGATCCTGGTTTTGGCGGCAACGGTGTTTTTCGGCAAAGACAGTGTCACCGTACCGGGAGGCCGGATCATCACGTTCACGCCGGATAGCGACTGGATCCGGCTGGCTTATCTGACGCTGGCGCCGCTGTTGGGTACGGCATTCGCGAGCACACTGTTTGCCGTAGCCTTGCTGGCCAGCGGGCAAAGCAGCACCATCACCGGAACGCTGGCCGGCCAGGTAGTGATGGAAGGTTTCATGCGTTGGCGGATCCAACCCTGGGTGCGACGGCTGATCACGCGCACGCTCGCTATCCTGCCGGCGGTGCTGATCATCGGGCTGCGCGGTGACAGCAGTATTACCGACCTGTTGACTCTGAGCCAGGTGGTGCTAGCATTGCAGCTTCCCTTTGCCATGTTCCCCCTGCTGCAGTTCACGAGCTCCCGCAAGCGGATGGGGTACTGGCGGAGCGGCTGGTTTCTGCTGATTGCCGGCTGGGCCAGCGCCATTCTGATTACCGCCATGGACATCTATGGCCTGCCGGCTTCGATTCGCGCAGCGTGGCAGGTGATTACCGGGTCCTGAAATCCCGGACGGATTGGATCGAACATGTACGGCACCATTCTTCTGACGCTGGACGGCACGTCGACGGACCGCGCTATCATCGAACATGTTAAGAAGCTGGCGAAGTTGGCGCACAGCCGGGTCGTCCTGCTGCATGTCGCCGACGGCTGGGCAGCCAGGACCTACGGCCGTGACGCTGTCAGCGCCGAAATCACCGAGGATACCGCGTACCTGGAAAATGTCCGGAAAGAGCTCGAGGCCGTGGGTATCCCCGCCGAGGCGGAGTTGGCCTATGGCGAGCCGGTCAGCGAGATCGTGAAGTGGGTGAAGCAGAAGGGCTGCGACCTGGTGGCGATGAGCACCCATGGCCACCGCTTCCTGGCCGACCTGTTTCTGGGCACGACCGCCACGCAGGTGCAGCACAGCATCAGCGTGCCGGTTCTGCTGTTGCGGGCAAAATGAGGCCCTACTTGGTGTTTCCGATTTGGCTCCGCTCGATTTAAGATAGTTAGTTTCCCATTATTGGAATCCGCGCCCTCTCTTTAATCCTCAACATACGTACAGAAGGGACTCATCCATGAACAGTTTTAGCAGTCGTTCCATCCTTCGCGTGGGCAAGCGCGAGTTCGAGATCTACCGTCTGGACGCATTGGAGAAGCAGGGTTGCGCGATTGCGCATCTCCCGTTTTCGCTGCGCATTCTGCTGGAAAATTTGCTGCGTCGCGAAGACGGCAGAACCGTGAAGGCCGATGACATTCGCGCTCTCACCGCGTGGAACAGCAAGTCGATTCCATCGCAGGAGATTGCGTTCATGCCGAGCCGCGTACTCCTGCAGGATTTCACTGGAGTTCCGGCAGTAGTTGACCTTGCCGCGATGCGCGACGCCATGAAGGCGCTGGGTGGCGATCCCGGGCTGATCAATCCGTTGCAGCCGGCAGAGCTGGTGATCGATCACTCGGTGCAGGTAGATGAGTTCGGAACCGCGACGGCATTGCAGTTCAACGCCGAGCTGGAGTTCCTGCGCAACAAAGAGCGCTATGCCTTTCTGCGTTGGGGACAGACAGCTTTCAAGAATTTCGCGATTGTGCCGCCGGACACGGGAATCGTGCACCAGATCAATCTGGAATACCTGGCGCGCGTTGTGTTCGTCGGAGCGAACGGCGAGAGCGGCAAGCCGTTGGCTTATCCCGATACGCTGGTGGGCACAGACTCGCACACCACGATGATCAATGGCCTCGGCGTACTTGGCTGGGGCGTTGGCGGCATCGAGGCCGAAGCTGCCATGCTCGGCCAGCCTGTTTCCATGCTGATCCCGCAGGTTGTCGGCTTCCGGCTGAAGAACCAGTTGCGCGAAGGCTCGACCGCGACGGACCTGGTCCTCACGGTTACGGAGATGCTGCGCAAGAAGGGTGTAGTCGGCAAGTTCGTCGAGTTCTTCGGCCCCGGCCTGCACAACTTGCCGCTCGCCGATCGCGCCACCATCAGCAACATGGCGCCGGAGTACGGCGCGACCTGCGGCATCTTCCCGGTTGACGAAGAGACGCTGAGGTATCTGCGGCTGAGCGGCCGCAGCGAAGAGAACATTCGCATCGTTGAGGCGTACTACAAAGAACAAGGTCTGTTTCATACCGCGAAAACGCCGGAGGCAGAATACACAGATGTGCTCGAGCTCGACCTTTCCGCTGTCGAGCCGAGCATTGCCGGGCCGAAACGTCCTCAGGACCGCGTAGCCCTTTCGGCAGCGGCGCAGTCATTCGAGCAGGCGCTGCCCAGCCTGCTGAAGCCGGGACAGCATGTTCCGCCGAAGCAGGAAGCGCGCTGGGAGGGTGAAGGCGGACATCCGGCGGGCATGGATTCGCAGGAAGACGTTGTCGAGCAGCACGTGAAACTCGACAAGGCGTTGCAGCACGGCAGCGTCGTAATCGCGGCGATCACCAGCTGCACCAATACTTCGAACCCCTCGGTGCTGGTCGCGGCCGGCTTGCTCGCCAAGAAGGCGGTCGAGAAGGGACTGACCGTGCCGGAGTGGGTAAAGACCTCGTTGGCTCCCGGCTCGCTGGTGGTGACCGAATACCTGACGCGTTCCGGCCTGCTGCCGTATCTCGAGAAGCTGAAGTTCAATGTCGTGGGCTATGGCTGTACCACCTGCATCGGCAACTCGGGACCGCTGCCGCAGGAGGTGTCGAATGTTGTCGTCGATAGGGATCTGGTTGTGGCGTCGGTGTTGAGTGGCAATCGCAATTTTGAAGGCCGCATCAACTCCGAGGTGCGCGCTAACTACCTGATGTCGCCGCCGCTGGTTGTGGCCTACGCTCTGGCTGGCCGTATCGACCTCGACATGTACAAAGAGCCGCTGGGCTACACCAAGAACGGCAAGCGCACGCCGGTGTTTCTGAAGGACATCTGGCCGACGACCAAGGAAGTGCACGACGTGGTGCAGAAATACATCACCGGCGATCTCTTCCAGAAGTCGTACAGCGATGTGTTCAAGGGCGACGAGCGTTGGCGCGGTCTGGATATTCCCGAAGGCGAGACGTTCGCGTGGGACGATTCGTCGACCTATGTGAAGCACCCTCCTTACTTCGAGAACATGCCGGCGAAACCTGCACCGGTAGTCGATATCGCAGGCGCGCGCGTGCTCTGCTATCTGGGCAACAGCGTGACCACGGACCACATTTCACCGGCCGGGTCGATTAAAGCGAACAGCCCGGCGGGCCAGTACCTCATCGCGCACGACGTAAAGCCGGTGGACTTCAACTCGTACGGATCGCGGCGGGGCAATCACGAAGTCATGATGCGCGGAACCTTCGCGAATGTGCGTTTGCGCAACAAGCTGACGCCGCATCGCGAGGGCGCTCACACGCGGCACCTGCCCGATGGCGAAGAAATGTCCATCTTCGATGCGTCGGAAAAGTATCGTGCGGCGGGAACGCCGCTGCTGGTGCTGGCGGGCAAAGAATACGGCTCGGGTTCGTCGCGCGACTGGGCGGCCAAGGGACCGCGGTTGCTTGGGGTTCGGGCTGTGCTGGCGGAAAGCTTCGAACGCATTCATCGCTCCAACCTGGTGGGCATGGGTATCCTGCCGCTGCAGTTCCTGGAAGAAGAGAGTGCGGAAAGCCACGGCCTGACCGGGGAAGAGACGTTCGATGTTATCGGGCTGACCGATGTGTTGAAGAACTTCGCTGCCGGAAAGACGCTGAAAGTGCGCGCCACCAGGGCTGACGGAACTTGCGTGGAGTTCGATGCGACTCTGCGAATCGATACTCCGCAAGAAGTGCTCTATTACCAGCACGGCGGAATTCTGCAATACGTGCTGCGGCAGTTGCAGAGCAAACCGGAGGGAGTCAAGGCGTAAAGAAGTATCTCGACTAACGGGCACCGGGCATCGCAGGATTCCCGGTGCCTTTTATTTGCGCTGAGACTGGGAGTCTGACCGTAGTCTCTGCCGTCCCTAAAGGGACTCAGGGAATTCTGGATGCTTTGCACCGCGGGCTTACGCCCACGGCTAACACAAATGGCGCCGCTATGCGCTGACCCGGTCCTGAGTCGAATGGTCAATCCCGGCAGATCCTTTGCAATACCGGCACTGTCCGCTCGCTTATGTGGCTGAGCCGGTTCTGCGTCGAACGGTCGATCTCGTCAGATCCTTTGCAACACCGGCACCGTTCGCTGGCTTTCGACATTGCCGGTGTTGAGTGTGGACTTCGGCTCCAGCAGCATCACGTGGGTTTCCACATCGGCGGAGGGAAGGTGCTCGACGCCGCGCGGAATCACGATGAACTCGCCCGGGCCGATCACCATCTCCCGCTCTGCTCCGTTCTCGCGCACCTTCATATGCAACTCGCCCCTCACCACGAAGAACAGTTCGTCCTCGTCATCATGGTGATGCCACATGAAGTCGCCTTGTAACTTTACTAGCTTGACGTAAGCGTCATTCACTTCGCCTACGATCTTGGGGCTGTACTGCTCCGTAAACAGCGAAAATTTCTGCGCCAGGTTTACCTTTTCCACGCGAACCTCCTGACATTGATCAGATTCCTTCAGGCGAGACGAGACTCAGATTGTCAGCGATTGTGGGACGACCGGCGATGAAATCAGTATGGACCGAATGCCACTACTTCGCCGCCTGCACGTGCAGCTTTGCCGCAGTCTCAGGATTGGCCAGCAGGCGCCGGAAGATCAGGTCCGACACGAACGCGTTTCCGCCTTCGGTGTAATGTCCGGCGGCGCCGGGAAAATCCACGGCGCCTTTGGCGATGTAGAGCTTGTCCAGGTCGGCAGGAGAAAGGCGGTGGAAGTCGTCGCTGAAATCAAGGTAGAGAATGCCGTGCTGGCGCGCACACTCGGCCAGGAACTTGCCCCACGATACAGCCGAATCGCCGCCCTGCTCCTCGCGAATCGGCAGGTAAGCCAAAACCAATACGCTGTTGGTCGCGCGATTGTTGGCCGCCAGATCGTCGAGCATGTGTGAGAAGACCTGCGCCGTCTCCTGATTGCGTTCACTGCGCGGCGTGCTTTCGGTATTGCCACTATGAAAATGGAAGGCGCCCCGCAACAGGCGCGTGAGGCTCAGGTTCGACAAGGCGCTTTCGACTCGCACCAGCCGCGGCGACCAGACCTCCATAGAGCGGGAAACAGGAACATTCGTCGTGATCAGCCGATCGTTCTCGAGCTTGAGCATCGGCTTCCCGTAGCCGTTGAACGACGAGTGCTGCATCCGGTACAGGTCCGGCGAAATCAGGGCCAGGATCTGGATGTCGTGATCCAGTACAACCCCGTCGCGCTTGTACCAGAGATACGCCTGGTCGGCGCCGTAGCCGCCCTGGCCCATGTTGACCGTTTCGACATTGGGATTGCGCGAGGCGAGAAGCTGTGGCCAGGTGTGATCGTTGTCCACGCCAAATCCGAAGGTGAAGGAGTCTCCCGAGCAGATGATGCGCGTCTTGCCCAGCGGCACTTCCTTGGAGAAATCCGTATTGTCGCGAAAGCGCTGCGAGTTGGTTTTCAGATACTTCCCCCGGCCGTACATGTTGGGGAGATAGACGTTGGGAAGATTGATCCAGCCGAGGTCAGGATCGTATTGCGTGTAGAGACTCTCCGCCACCGGCGGCGTCGAGAAAGCGTCGCGAAAGGTGTAGTAGGCGCTGGCCAACCCTTCCAGCACCAGCAGCAGGACGAGCGTAGCAGCGATGTTGTAAATAACAAATGCAGCTGTACGACGGCCTGAAGACTCCGGAGGCTTCATCGTGCTGGCCCAAGCTCCCCGCAACGCGCGCGGTCCGGGCCGTGGTTCATCTTCATTCTGAAAAGAGAGAGATCGGCGAGAAGGCTCATGGGAAATCTGAGTGCAAATTGTACACTGCCTCGCCACCCCATCTCGCGGGGTGCGTCACTCATCCCGCGCGGCCAGCTTCGGCTCCGGATTCTTGATATCGTAGTTTGGTGCCCGCTACTGCGGAATGGAGCTCTCGATGGCTATCCGTGACATGCTGCTGCCCGAGTTTGACTCGGAGATGGCGAATACGCGCAAGATGCTCGAACGCCTTCCCGAAAAACTTACCGACTATAAACCTCACCCCAAGTCGATGGGCATGAACCGGCTCGCCGGCCACGTCGCCGAATTGCCGGGCTGGACCAAGGAGACATTTACGAAAGAGGTCCTGGAACTCGACATGGAGAAGTTTGTGCCATTCCAGCCCAAGACGCGCAAGGAAGTGCTCGACAAGTTCGATGAGAATTCCAAGGCCGGCCGCGAGGCGCTGGCCGCGGCCAACGACGAAGCCTTCGGAGTTATCTGGAGTCTGAAGGACACGAAGGGCAACACCATCATGGCGATGCCGCGGGCTGCCTGCTATCGCGGCATGGTGATGAACCATCTCATCCATCATCGCGCGCAACTGGGCGTGTATCTCCGCTTGAATGAGATTGAGATTCCTGGAATGTATGGCCCGTCGGCGGACGAGATGCAGATGTGGCAGACCCAGACCGCGTAGCTTTTGCGAGAGTGTTGGCAGCTTGGGTCTCGGTACACTTTTCGATTCAAAAGTAAAAACGAAAAGCCCCACCCAAGCAACACCAGCTTGGATGGGGCACCCTGTACTCTGTTGTGTTGCACCCTGTTGTTTGTCGAATGCTCCTGCTCTACTGCACCAGTATGCCGCTTTCGCCGTTGCCGTTTTCCACGGCTTCTTCCGGCGGAATGACCGATGCCGCTGCCAGGCGGTCTCCTTCTTCCAGATGCAGCAGGCGCACGCCCTGAGTTGAGCGACCAGCCTCGCGGATGTTCTTGGTGTCGATGCGGATGATCTTGCCGAACTGGCTGATCACCATCACCTCCGACTTCTCGTTCACCAGCATGATAGACACGACCTTGCCGTTACGCGCCGTTGTCTTCACGTTGATGACGCCCTTACCGCCGCGCGTCTGCAGGCGATATTCGTCCACATCGGTGCGCTTGCCGTAGCCGGCCTCGGTGACGGACAGAATCAGGTTCGACTGATCGGCCTCGCTGTCCTTGGACTTCTTGCGCTCCTTCGGCGTAACTGCCATGCCGACGATGTAGTCGCCGCGTTCCAGGTCCATGCCGCGGACGCCGTAGGCAGGACGACCCATGGGACGAACATTCTCTTCGTCGAAGCGAATGGCCATGCCTTCGTGCGTCGCCAGGAAAATGATCTGGTTGCCGTCGGTGCAGTTGGCGGCGACCAGTTCGTCTTCGGTCTCGATGCCGATGGCGATGATGCCGCGCGACATCACGTTGCTGAAGTCCTTCAGCGCCGTCTTCTTTACGGTGCCGCTGCGAGTGGCGAAGAAGACAAACTTGCCTTCCTCTTCCAGATCGCGGACGGTCAACAGGGCGCGCACGTTTTCACCCGGCTGTAATGACACCAGGTTAGCAATAGCTTTGCCCTTACCCGCGGCGCTTAGTTCCGGGATCTCGTACACCTTCAGCCAATACACGCGTCCAGTGTTGGTGAAGATCAGAATGTAATCGTGGGTGGAGGCGACGAACAGGCGCTCGACGAAATCCTCTTCACGCGTGCTCATGCCTTTGCGGCCAGTGCCGCCACGCCGTTGCTGGCGGTACGTCGAGATCGGAGTGCGCTTCAGGTAGCCGGAGTGGCTGACCGTCACGGCGACCTGCTCGTCGGCGATGAGGTCTTCCAGATTGATCTCGGCGGCTTCGTCCTGAATGATGGTGCGGCGCTCGTCGCCGTACTTCTTCTTGACCTCTTCCAGTTCCTTGATGATGACGCCGCGCAGCTTCTTCTCGCTGCCCAGGATGGCTTCGTACTCGGCAATGCGGCCGCGCACTTCCGCCAACTCTTTCAGGATCTCGTCGATCGAGAGTCGTGTGAGGCGGTGCAATTGCAGTTCGAGGATCGCGTCGGCTTGCACTGCGTCGAATGGACGGGTCAGCGTCGTGGGCGCCAGTCCCTTGAGCGCAGCCGCTTTGCCGGCTTTGCCTTCGGCGACGTTCACCGTCTTGCCGGTGAAGTAGTTCACCAAGTTGAGGCGAGCTTCGGCCCGGTTCTCGCTGCCGCGGATGATACGGATCACATCATCCACCCGGTCCAGCGCGACCTGGTAGCCTTCCAAAACGTGCTCGCGCTCGCGAGCCTTCATCAGCAGGTAGGCAGTGCGCCGCCGCACTACGTCGATGCGGTGATCGACGAAGTGCTGGATGGCCTGCACCAGGCCCATTTCCTTCGGCTGGCCGTTGACCACGGCCAGGAAGATCATGCTGAAGCTTTCCTGCATCGAGGTGTGCTTGAAGAGCTGGTTGAGCACGATCTGCGGCTCGCACCCGCGCTTCAGCTCGATAACGATGCGCATGCCGTCGCGATCACTCTCGTCGCGCACGTCGCTGATCTCGTCGATGACCTTGTTGTTCACCAGCTCAGCGATGCGTTTGATCAGGGTCGACTTGTTGACCTGATAAGGAATCTCGGTGACGACAATTGCGTCTTTGTCCTTGTTGATGTGCTCGATGGCAGCCTTGGCGCGCATCATGAAGCGGCCGCGGCCGGTGCGATAGGCCTCGGTGATGCCGCTGCGCCCGTGAATGAAGCCGCCAGTGGGGAAGTCGGGACCCTGCACGAACTTCAACAAGTCGGCCAGGGTGGCGTGCGGATTGTTCACCAGCGTGATGCAGCCGTCGACGATCTCGGTAAGGTTATGCGGCGGAATGTTGGTCGCCATGCCAACCGCGATGCCGTTCGAGCCATTCACCAGCAAGTTGGGAATGCGGGTTGGCAGAACCATCGGCTCGACCGTGGTGTCGTCGAAGTTGGCGACGAAGTCGACCGTGTCTTTATCGATGTCGGCCAGCAACTCTTCCGCGATCTCGGTCAGGCGCGACTCGGTGTACCGGTAGGCCGCGGGCGGATCACCGTCGACGGAGCCAAAGTTTCCCTGGCCATCGATCAGGGGATAGCGCAAACTCCAGGGCTGCGCCAGACGCACCATGGCGTCGTACACAGCGCTGTCGCCGTGGGGATGGTATTTCTTCAGGCATTCGCCGACGACGCCGGCGCACTTCATGTGCTTGCGATTGTGCAACACGCCCATGTCGTGCATGGCGTACAGAATACGGCGATGCACCGGCTTCAGGCCGTCGCGTATGTCGGGCAGCGCGCGGCCGATGATGACCGACATCGAATAATCGAGATACGAGCGACGCATCTCCTCTTCAATGTTGACAGGCTGCACGTTGGCCGCGCCTGGGCCGATATTGTCGAGCGGTAATTGTTGATTCGGATCGTCTGCCATGTAGCTTTAGCTGTCAGCGCTCAGGCTTCAGCTTGTCCCCTTCTTAAACTTCATTTGCGGTCGGCGCGCAAGGCCATCTTGCGCTCGATTCAGAGAACCGCGATTGCTCCGTTATGCGGGCGCAAAACCAGCGGCGCGCAGCCTGCAAAAAACTCTGCCGCATCGCTCGCAAGTCATTGCAAATTCAGGAGATTATCTCTTGATGAGCAACTACGATTATAGCATGAAATCGCCTGCTTTTTCGGGCGGGTTTGCCGGCCGTGAGCGGCTTAATTCCAAGCCTTTTAAGGCCTTACGGCGGGTACAGATTTCGAAGGTTGAAGGCAGCCCTAGCGGGCGGTAGAGGCGACGTTCGGGGGATTGGTGGTTCCCTGATCGGGCGAGGTACTCTGCGGAACCGGCGCATTCTTTTTCTTCGCAGGAGCGGCTGCCGGCGTCGATGGAACCTTGAACTCGAGTCCCTGATCGTCGTTGGCCTTCACGGTCGCAGGCATATCCAGATCGGCAAGCGCGATCTTCTTGCGCCCCTGATCGAAGACGTAAAGGGTATCGCCCATGATGGCGTAGTTGGTGACTTCCTGCTTGTGCCCGTCGCGGAAGACCAGCACGGTAGGCTCGCCGGGCTTCAGATCGGCCACAGACGGCGCGGGCGGTGCTTCAGGCTGCGGGGGCGGAGCGGCATAGGCCTGCTCAGGTGGGTAGTCGGGATACCGACGCGCCGGCGGTTGCTCCACGATGATGTGGGGATTCTGGTCTGGTCCGAGCGTAGGTCCGGAATAAAGATCAGGACCGCCCCCGACGTAGTCATAACCGTATGCGCCGGGATCGTCCAGCGGATAATAGTAGTAAGGAACGGAGTACGCGTAGCTGCCCCGGTATCCCCGATTGCCGTAGTAGCCGCGGCCATAACCGTAGTGATAGCCGGTACCCATGTTGGGGATAGAGGTAACGCTCGGCAACGGCGGCGGCAGGTGTCGTCCGCCGATCGAGGTAACGCTGGGAGCTGGAGCCAGGAAGTGGCCGTCAACCATGGTTGTGGATGGTGGCCCGCCGCGACCCTGCGCGATGGAAGGCAGGCTGAAAGCAAATGCCACGGCCAGGAACGCAACGCTGCTTACTGCTCGCTGACTAAGACGTGCCGTTACGAATTGGCTCGCGCCCCGCATGGCCCTTCAGTGTATTCCAACCCGTTAGATGCGGCAAAGTTTTCATCGGGTGCGGGAAGTGAAGTTCATCAGGCCATAAACGTCGATCATGGCATTGGCCACGAGCACTCCGAAGACGACAGCGTTTGCGGCTAAGGCGTATCGGCTCTCCAGCAAATCCACCGACACGCCCGCCATGAACAGAACGATGAATGGAAGAGCGAGAAACAGGAAGGTGTAAGCGGAAAAGTGCATTCGTAACGCGTATGTGAACAAAAGGACACCAACCAGTAACGGAGCCGCTGTACCGAAAAACCTGGCCCGCTTCCAGACGATAAATGTAATCACGCAGACCGTCATCAAGACCACGAGGCCCAGTCCGTTCTCCAGGAAAAAACTCTGAAGCAGTGATTTCAGGCCGGGCGAGAAGATGTCCGGGGAAGCGATTTCGAGCCAGTCCGCACTGCGCAGCGCTCTGAAGAAGACGACCGGCCGAAAGCCATAGAGTGCGCTCAACATGATCAGGGCCGCGGCACACGCCGCCCCGAAGATGGCCAGCACTGCGCCACGACGCACGTGTCCTACCCACAACATGAACAGCAGGGCCGGTAGTAGAAGTATCCAAAAGGAAAAGCGCGCTCCCACGCAGATGGCGATGGAGAGGCCCATCAGCAGAATGCGACGCCAGTTCCACAGCACAACTTCGCGGGGGGCATACAGCGTGTGCGCCACCGCAATGCTGGTGAAGATCAGCCCGAACCCTCCCCAGGCCCCGACGATCGCGGGGCCGATCTCGCTGGCGTTAGCCACCGTCAACGGAAAAAAGCAGAACAGGGCAAGGGCAATGTATCCCCCGAAATTTCCATAGAGACGGCGCGCGACGTACCAAAGCGATGCCGCCAGCAGCAAGCCGATCACAACGAACGGCAGGCGCATGGCAAAGCGATAGTCGTTCAGCTGAGTGAGGTGCTTCTCGGCGCCGCTTAAACGCGCGGGAATTCCCGCCAGCAGCGGCACCAGTGGGCTGTACTGGGCTGAGCCGGCCCTCGCCAGACCTTCCAGGTGCAGCAGGCCGGCTTCGACGTATACGCCTTCCAGGGCCGTTAAGGACCGGTGAGCGATGAACCAGACACATTGCAGAGCGAAGAAGATCAGCAGAAGCAGCGCGATTAACTGAGGCAGACCAATGCGCGATCGAATAGCGGAAAAGGACATGCGCTTTTGTTGTAACACGCCGGGGCGGGAAGAAAAAATCGACCCGAGTAAAGCCTGTACACACGAAGCGTCGTAGATATGTCGCTGTTGCTTTGTTCAGGACAACGTCGCACAATCGTGAGTCATACCAACTACATCAAGCGAGTGGACGCTGTCATCGGGGCGGCGGTAAATGCCTTGTGCTATTGACGGCGATCACGGGGATACCTGCAATGACGCCTCTCGTCGTCTTTCTCGCTGTTCTTTTCGTGTACAGTCTCCTGTCCCAATATCTGGAACATACGGTGGTAACAGATCCCATCGTATTCACGGTTGCCGGCATGCTGATGTTCTCTTCGCTGCCCGGAATATTGGCTTCCGGAGGAACACCCAAAATATTTCTACATCTTGCAGAGGTCGGGCTGGTGCTGCTGCTTTTTACAGACGCCAGCCGCACAGACTTGAACATCCTGCGGGGAATACGAAATCTTCCGGCTCGTCTGCTGAGCGTGGGTATGCTGCTCACAATTCTCCTGGGAGCAATTGCAGCGAAGCTCGTCTTCCCCAGCTTTTCAATTTGGGAAGCAGGAATTCTGGGAGCCATCCTGGCGCCCACAGACGCGGGTCTGGGACAAATCATTGTGAACAGTCCGCAGGTGCCGATGCGGGTCCGCCAGGCGCTCAATGTAGAAGCCGGGCTGAACGACGGACTTTCCGTGCCCTTTCTGCTTTTCTTTATCGCGCTCGCTGCCGCTCGAATCGAAGGCGGTGCGGCCAGCTTGGTGCAATTCATCGGAGAGCAGCTCGGTCTCGGCGTGCTGGTCGGGGCGGCGATTGGTTTAGTGGGAGGGTGGCTGCTGGGAATCGCCCGGCGCAGAGAATGGATAGCAGAATCGTTTCAGCAAATCGCTTTGGTGGCGCTGCCTCTGCTCTGCCTGGTGGTGTCAGACATGGTGGACGCGAGTATGTTCATTGCGGCATTCGTCGCCGGCCTGGCAGTGCAAGTTGGGTTCAAAGACGCCGGCAAGCATAGCGTCGAGTTTGCGGAAGAATGGGGACAAGTCTTCAATCTTTCCGTGTTCTTTCTTTTTGGCATGGCAGTGGTGCGAGATTGGCGGCTGTTCACCGTGGCGACAGCCGTGTACGCGATTCTTAGCCTGACGGTGGCGCGGATCGTGCCAGTGGCCATCGCCCTTATCGGCACAGGCCTGAGCCGCGCCAGCGTTTTCTTTATGGGATGGTTCGGCCCTCGCGGGCTGGCCTCAATTGTTTTAGGAGTGGTCTACCTGCAGCAGGAGGTACATCTTCCCGCAGAATCCGCGATACGGGCTGCGGTGATGCTGACCGTGCTGGTCAGCATCTTTGCTCACGGGATTAGTGCCGTCCCCGGCATTGCCCTTTACGCCCGAAGCGTGACTTCGCTCGACAAGACTGCGCCAGAGCATCAGGAGATCGCGTAAGTGCAAGTGTGATCGCAAAAGGCAAGGTCGGGACGAAGACAGTGACGACAGTGGTCAGTGTTCACTGGCAAGGAAAGGAAAAGTGAAAGCGCGCCTTGAAGATCTCTTTTGGGCAGAGTCTCAAAGGTGCGCTTTGGGTGTCGCCGAAACTAGATGTCCAGGTTCTTTACTTCCAGGGCGTTGTCTTCGATGAACTTGCGGCGCGCTTCGACGTCCTCGCCCATCAGCGTGGTGAAAATGTTTTCTGTCTCCGTCATGTCCTCAAGTTTTACCGAGAGCAGCGTGCGGCGCTCGGGATCCATCGTGGTTTCCCAGAGCTGCTGCGAACTCATCTCGCCCAGACCTTTGTAACGCTGGATGGTATAGTCCTTGCGGCCTTCGTTGAGCACGTATTCGAACAACTCGCGGGGAGAAGATTTCTCCACCGTCTCTCCCTCGTTCTTGCGCTTGGAGGCCTTCGGGCTCTTCTGCTCCACTTTCTCCTGATCGGCGCGTTCGGCGTCGCTGAGTTCATCCTTGACGCTGGGGCCGCTGTCTTTCTTCACCATCTCGATAAAGTAGGGCGGCTGCATGTACTGCTCGATCTGCTTATACTTCGACATCATCTGGCGATACTCAGGCGTTGAAGCCAGCTCCCAGTTGATGACGTGCTCAGCACCCTGCGAGTTGATGAAGCTCAGCTCCCACAGGCTGTGCTCCTCTTCGAAGTGCGGAGACTTCACTTCCTTGATATCGCGTTCCTTCGCAATCGACTTCAAGGCTTTTTCGAGAGCAGTGATTTTCTGTGGCGGCTTTTTGCTCTCGCCTTCGAAATCGGCACGCTTCACCAGATCGGCTTTCGAAATCAGCTCGGTAATCTTCTCGTCGCGGATGCGCTTGTCCACTTTGTCGAAGAAGCCGATGAAGTCGTTAAGCGTAGTCATGAACTTGGTGAGCGGAGCGCCTTCCAGAGCTGCCGCACCTTCGCCATAGCGGACCACAAGTCCATCGGCGGCGCGCTTGACCATCACCCGCACGAATTCAGCGTCATTCTTGATGTACTGCTCGAACTTGCCCTTCTTGATGCGGTACAGCGGCGGCTGTGCGATGTAAACGTTGCCGCGCTTGATGAGCTCCTGCATGTGGCGGAAGAAGAACGTCAGCAGCAGGGTGCGAATGTGCGAGCCGTCCACGTCGGCGTCTGTCATCAGGATGATCTTGCCGTAGCGCAATTTTGAGGCATCAAAGTCGTCTTTGCCGATGCCGGTGCCAAGCGCCGTGATCATGGCGCGAATTTCTTCGTGGCCCAGCATCTTGTCGTAGCGCGCCTTCTCTACGTTGAGGATTTTGCCCTTCAGCGGCAGGATGGCCTGGAAGCGGCGGTCGCGCCCCTGCTTGGCGGTTCCACCTGCGCTCTCGCCCTCGACCAGATACACTTCGCAGCGTTCCGGCTGGCGCTCTGAGCAGTCGGCCAGCTTGCCCGGCAGGCCGCCACCGTCGAGCGCACCTTTACGCCGCGTGAGGTCGCGTGCTTTGCGAGCGGCTTCACGCGCGCGAGACGCCTCGATCGCCTTGTTGATGATCTTCTTCGCAATTGGCGGATTCTGATCGAAAAAAGCGCCCAGACGTTCGTTCACGAAGGCCTGCACGGTACCCGCGATATCAGAATTGAGCTTGCCCTTGGTCTGGCCTTCGAACTGTGGCTGCGGCAACTTCACGCTGACGACGGCCACCAAACCTTCACGAACGTCATCGCCGCTGAGGTTTTCCTTCACGTCCTTAAACAACCCGAGGCTCTGTCCCGCAGCGTTGATGGTGCGCGTCAGTGAAGTGCGGAAGCCAGACAAGTGAGAGCCGCCATCGACAGTGTTGATGTTGTTGGCGAAGCTGAACACCGTCTCGGAATAAGCATCGTTGTACTGGAGCGCAATCTCCATAGCGACGCCGTCGCGCTCGGCTTCCATGTAGATCGGCTTGTCATGCAGGACGCTCTTGCCACGGTTAAGGTGCTTGATGAACTCGGCAATACCGCCGTTGTACTTGAACTCGGCTTTCTTCGGTTCGCCTGTCTTCGAATCCGTGGTGCGCTCATCAGTTAGCGTGATCAACAGGCCCTTGTTGAGGAATGCCATCTCGCGCAAGCGCTGCGCCAGGGTGTCGTAGTTGTATTCGCTGACGGTGAAGATTTCCTTGTCGGGAAGGAAGTGAACCTTGGTCCCGCGCTTCTTGGTGGTACCAGTCTTCTTCAGCTTCGAGGTAGGTTCGCCCTTGGAGTAACTCTGCTCCCACACCGAGCCGTCGCGCCAGATCTCGAGCTCCAGCAGGTGACTAAGCGCGTTGACGCAAGAGACGCCGACGCCGTGCAAGCCGCCAGAAACCTTGTACGTCGAGGTATCGAACTTGCCGCCGGCGTGCAACACGGTCATGACCACCTGCGCCGCAGGCAGTCGCTCGCCGTCCACTTCCATTTCGTCGGTCGGAATGCCACGGCCGTTGTCGACCACAGTGACGGAGTTATCGATGAGGATGGTTACATCGATACGGTCGGCGAAACCTGCCAGCGCTTCGTCGACAGAGTTGTCGACAACTTCGTAAACCAGATGATGCAGACCCATCTCGCCGGTCGAGCCGATGTACATGGCGGGGCGCTTGCGAACCGCTTCCATGCCGCCAAGAACTTTGATGGAATCGGCGTTGTACTCTCCGTCGGACGAGCCATTGCCGTTTCTTCCGTTCTTAGCGGGAAGCTTTTCCTTGCCGATTTCGAGCGAGTTGTTCGTTTCAGAAGCCGCTGCGGCGGCTGCTTGGGAATCTTTCGAGGCCATCCTGCTCCATTTCATTCGGCAACCTGCATTGAGAGCAAGCTGTCACTTCGGCGGGTCGCGTTTGCGGTGTTAGTAACGGCGGATAAAACCGTTATCTACCAAATATTTCAGTGAGTTAAGCGCCCATCAACCTATTTAGATTTTAGCATAAATGGCAGATAAATTCGAGCTTCGATTTTCCGGCTAAACGCTTTGGTTACAGCGATTTGTAGCGGCCGTCGGATTATTTTTTGTGCCCAGAGAACAACTCCGGCCCGGCGGGTGGGAATCCTAATGTACTTAGTAACATTCTGGTAACTTTTCCCGCGTCGATGGCCAAGCTTAAAGACAAAATCGAGAATGCCCTGAATGAAACCCGCATTCTGGTACTCGGAATTCAGATCTTGATCGGCTTCAGCTTCCGAACGTTCTTCGAACCTGGCTTCGAGAAGATGACGCCTTACACCCAGCAACTCCAACTGGCCGGCTTAGGGCTCATGCTGGTGGGCCTGGGAGTGCTGCTGGTGCCGGCTCCGTATCATCGAATCGTTCTGCACGGGCGTAATACGGCAAAGTTGCACCGCCTGGCGACTGCAACGGTTTCTGCCGGCCTGCTTCCTTTCGCCGTGTCCATGGGATTTACGTTTTTTCTGGGGGCACACTGGATTTTCGGGACCCTGGCCGCCGCAGTTTATGCGGGAATCGTCACGGGAATCGCTCTCCTCTGCTGGTACGGCTTGGAGATAGTGGCCAGGACTCGCAGGCTGGGACGTATGGATTTGCACGCGATGATCGATCCCTTGAGGGAAATTGATATGAAAGCTGAAGAAGAGACCAACCTCACCACTCGGCTCAAACAAGTTCTCATTGAATGCCGCGTGGTGCTGCCCGGGGCGCAAGCGCTATTGGGCTTTCAGTTGATCATCATGTGGATGACCAAGTTTACTGAGATCCCAATGGCGTGGAAGTTGATGCACCTGGCCAGCCTGACTTCGGTCGCGGTATGCACAATTCTGCTGATCTTGCCGGCGGCTTATCACCGCATCGTCGACCAGGGTGAAGACAGCGAGAAACTCCACCACGTCACCAGCAAAGTCTTGCTTATGGCGATGGTGTTCCTCGCGCTGGGAATCAGCGGTGACTTCTATGTTGTGTCCCGCATTACCGGAATCGGAGCCGGGACCAGCACCGCGATGGCGTTGCTCCTTCTCTTGCTATTCGGCGGACTATGGTTCGGCTACACCTTCTGGCAGAAACACAGGCTTCACGGTGCCGGGCTCAGCGCATCCCACCTGGCAACACAGAAAACAGCATAGACGAATTAGTTAAGCTACTTGCTGCGTGCAGAAAGCGCACCTGTGCGCGGTCACCGGAATGTCGCTCTCGCATTCCGGGCATTTCTTCTTGTCGGGAAGCGCCTGCTTCTCAAAGCGTTTCATCAGCGAATTTACCGGCAGCACTACGAAGTAATACACTGCGGCTGCGATCAGCAGGAATGAAATCAGGGCATTGATGAAGTCGCCATAAGGGAATTTGGCGCCATTGAGTTCAAAGGAGAAGCCGGAGAAATCGGGTTTCTTCACGATGGCTGCGATCACCGGAGTGAGCAGGTCTTTAACGAATGCGGTAACGACCGTTCCAAAAGCCGCACCAATCACGACGCCTACTGCCAGATCGACAACGTTGCCGCGCAAAACGAAATCGCGAAATCCCTTAAACATTTCATCCTCCGCACGCGAGATGGGCCAGGCCAAGACAGCTACGAAGCAGGCGAAGCTACGCTCGTGTGTGAGCAGTATCGTCGTTCTGCCCGATACTGCGCAACTCGTACCAGGCGTTCTGGCACGCAGCGGAGCACCTGCCGCGTTACGCGACTGGCCTACAACCCGCGTTGCACTGGTGAGCGTCTGACCTAGGCAGGAGGCTAGATCAATTATGGCAGCAACCAAATCGCATACCAAACGTTCTAGTTCGAGCTCATCGCGCCGTCGGAGTTCGGCGAGTGGCGGTGGCAAGAAGAGTTCTCATCGCGGAACATCGCGGTCCACTGCGGCCAAGAAGTCCAGCCGTTCGCGTTCTTCTTCAGGGAGTTCGAAGAGCAGCAAAGGCCGCAAGTACAGTAGCAAAGCGCAGAGCAAAGTCGGCAAGGTGATGCGCGAGTACAAGCGAGGCAAGCTCAAGTCGCGCGGACCCGCGAAAGTGAAGAGCCGCAAGCAGGCAATCGCAATCGGCATCAGCGAGGCCCGCAAGTCGGGAGCGAAGGTTCCGCGCAAGAAAGCAGCCTGAGCACTGCAGCGCATTTCGGAAACACCGGCCTCGTTCGCCGGTGTTTTTGTTAAGGGAAACAAAAGGAGCAACTTGATCAAAGCGGCGATCTTCGACATTGACGGAACCCTGGTCGACTCGGTCGACCTGCACGCAAAGGCGTGGCAGGAGGCGTTCGCGAAGTGGGGCCACGACCTAGCGTTCGACGACGTGCGACAGCAAATCGGCAAAGGGGGCGATCAACTGCTCCCGGTTTTTCTTACGCGCGAACAGCAAGAACAGTACGGAGAGGAGCTTGAAGATTATCGCGGTCAGCTTTTCAAAAAGAAATACCTGTCTCAGGTCAAACCCTTCCCACGTGTGCGCGAACTGTTGCAGCGAGTGAAGCAGGACGGAAAGCAGATTGCGCTGGCGTCGTCGGCCAAGAGCGACGAAATCGAAACCTACAAGCGGATCGCCAACATCGAGGATCTAGTTGAGGAGCAAACTTCGTTAGACGATGCGGAGCGCTCGAAGCCCCACCCCGACATTTTCCAGGCTGCGCTGAAGCGGTTGCGGAACGTCAACTCGTCGGAGGCCATTACGACTGGAGACTCGCCCTACGATTGCCTTGCTGCGGGAAAGCTCAAAATCCTCAGCATCGGAGTTTTAAGCGGCGGATTTCCGGAAGAACAGTTGCGATCGGCGGGCGCAAGCGCAATCTACAAGGACTGCGCCGATCTTCTGGATCGCTATGAGCAATCTCCGTTTGTCACAAAACAACTTTCATGACTTGCAGGATCTAGCCGCTGCCATTACGTCGTCGGCGTTGCAGAACGCCAGCTGCATCAGGGTTGACCAGCACGGTAAATCCATTGCGAACGCGTTGCGGATCAAGTTCCACGAGGATTGCACGTTCCCCTTCGATGCATCCTCCGAGAACGCGTCCCAGGCTCAGCAGCGAGCGGCTGCCGCAAACTTCACAACTTTCGCCTCCGCTGTTGCTGATGATCTCGCAATCGGCGCACAGGACCGCATTCAATAACGGAACGGAACTCAGGATAGGATCCCACTTCTGACCGTCGTCCATAGCAGACTCTCTGCTTAACCTAGCTGGCGGCCGGCGACTGGGGAAGTACCTTCTCAGGCAGGAAGCAACAGAGTAACGGGTTCCAGGCGTACCGAAGGCGATTACGCCTACGTTTGGCGGGGTGACGGGATAGCGGCTGGCAGTTGTTGTTAGCTGGCTGCCGAGGGTGGAAGCAGGTTGTGGTTCAAAGCAAACAAAGCCAGCTCAAGACGATTGCCAACTCCAATTTTGTTGAAGATATTTGTAAGGTGCCGCTTAACGGTTTCTTCACTAATACCAAAGGTTTCAGCAATATGTTTATTTGTCGAACCCTCTGTGATCAAGGTAACCACCTCCAGTTCGCGGGCGGTCAGTCCAAACGTTTTGCGCGGAGGAGGAGCCGTTTGAGCCGCGAGATCGCGCAACACCTGCACCAGATTCTGAACCGGCCGGCCTTCCAGCCAATACTGACCTTGCATGACAGCATGAATGCAGGCGGAGAGGTGAGCGCCAACCGCGTCTTTCAGCAGCACGCCGCGGGCGCCCAGTTGCAGCGCTTCCAATATCTGCCGCTTATCGATTTGTCCGGTCAACACAATTGCGCGGGTGAGTCCACTTTCGTTGGTCAATTCACGCAACGCATCCAGCCCCGGCATTTTGGGCATGGCAAGATCGAGCAGCAGGACATCTGGACGTAAGGTGCGCACCATGTGGAGCGCCTCAACTCCGTCCTTGGCTTCGGCCACAACTTTAATCTGGCCATCGGACTGAAGCATGTTGCGCAAGCCGACGCGTACTACCGGATGATCGTCAGCAATCAAAACTTTGATCGGGGTTACCGCCATCTTATTTCCTCGCTTGAGGGATGGTCTATTTCTACGCTGCTGATCCCTCGGCCGGACGCACCGCGGGGCCGAGCTCTTTCCTTAATTCATTTTCTACCGCGTCGAGCGCAGTTATAACTTGCTCGAGTGTCTGCTTAGCTTCGGCAAGTTCGGAATCACGTCCCATCTTTTCCAGCGCAGAGCACTGCTGCGACAAATCCTGCGCTCCAATCATCAGGCTACTGCCCTTTAGATAGTGGGCGCGTTCACGCACAGTTCCTGCATCTTGCGAAGCAACCGCCTCGTGCAATTGTTTAACCGTAGCTCGAGCCTCGGCAAGATACTCGTTGCAAAGTTCTAACAACACACTGGGGTCTTTGGCAGTAGCTTGCCGAAGGCGGTCAAAAACTTCGGATACTATAACCATACTGTTGCCAAATGATTGAGTTCACTACCCCGTTTGCGAAACCGATTCTTTCATAGGTAATCCTTCCTGGCGCGAACGTCAAGGAGGGAATTCTGCTGCGCGTTTTCGCGCAAGCAACTGTTAAGCCGCAGGCGAACATCGCTTAAATGGTACTAACGAAATTTGGAAAAGTCAGGCTTGCGCTTCTCCAGAAATGCCGTAAGCGCCTCCTTGGTCTCCGGAGAATCCAGTCGCTCGGCTATGACTGACACCTCTTCGCCAAGCGCTCGCACCACTTCTGTTTTATAAGAGCGTCTCATCAGTTCCTTGCAGGCTAGCAATGCTCCCGCCGGTTTATCGGCCAGTTGTTGCGCGACGGCAGACGCAGTCGACAGCAGATTTTCCGGAGCTACCACCGCGTTGACCAAGCCCATTTCATAAGCGCGTTGCGCGCTGCAAGGAGCGCCAAGCATGAACAACTCGGCGGCACGCTGATGTCCTATCAACGCCGGCAATAGCACAGTCGAAGCGGCTTCCGGAACGATGCCGAGATTGATGAACGGCATCACAAACTTTGCGTTGTCGGCGGCATACACCAGGTCGCAGTGCAGTAGGATTGTGGTGCCAACTCCGACCGCCAACCCTTGTACCGCCGCGATGATCGGCTTGCGAGCTTCGGCCATGGCTCGAATGAAGCGCACCGCCGGCGGCTTCGCCTGGCCCGTCCACGGCTTCTGGAGAAAGTCTTCCAGGTCATTACCGGCCGTGAAGGAGTCTCCCTGGCCATGCAGCAGAATCACGCGCGTCTGGGAATCCTGTTCGGCACCTTCCAGTGCCTTCGACAACTCGTCATACATCGCTCCCGTCAGGGCATTTTTCTTCTCCGGACGGTTGATGGCAATGCGCAGCACACCACCATTACGTTCACTTTCGATCTGAGGCATGAGTGCGTCCTGGGTAATCGTCGTTGCAGAAGTAACAGGGCATTGTACGGGAATAACAGCGAAGGGAGAGTGTGTCTTAACTGGCAACTTGCGCCTCGAATCGCCGCGGCGTTTAAACTTCGAGTGCGCCCGTCAAGTCGCTGATTTTGTCGATACGATGCTCGAGGCACCACTTTTCCAGCGAGTCCACCAGATTTTCGCAGGCGCAGGGATCCCAAAAGTTCACGGTGCCGACCTCGATTGCTGAAGCGCCGGCCAGCATGAACTCAACCACATCTTCGGCAGTGCTGATGCCGCCCAGTCCGATGACAGGAATCTTGACGGTCTTTGCTGCTTCCCACACCATTCGAACCGCAATGGGCTTAATGGCTGGCCCGGAGAGCCCCGCTGTCACGTTCGAGATGCGCGGCTTGCGGGTCTCGGCGTCGATCGCCATCGCGACAAACGTGTTGACTAGTGAAATCGCGTCAGCGCCAGCTTCTTCCGCCGCTCGCGCGACTTCAGGAATACTGGTTACGTTAGGCGAGAGCTTCACGATCACGGGGCGGTTGGCCAGCTTCTTCACCGCACTGACCACGTCGAATAACGTTCGGGCATCACTGCCGAAACTTAGACCGCCACACTTCGTATTCGGACACGAGACGTTCAACTCGTAGCCCGCAATACCTTCTCCGTCGTTCAGGATGCGAACCACTTCCTCGTACTCGTCTTGCGAGTGGCCAAAGACGTTACACAGGAATACGATGTTCGGAATTTTCTGTAGCAGCGGCAGCTTCTCTTCGAGAAAGCCGCGCGCGCCGATGTTTTGCAATCCGATGGCATTCAACATTCCGGCCGCAGTTTCAAACAGACGAGGCGGGGGATTGCCGGCCATGGGTTCGCGGGAAAGACCCTTCACTACGAAGCCGCCCAGCCGGTTCAAGGTCACGACGTCTTCGAATTCCACGCCATAACCGAACGTCCCACTGGCGGCGAGCACGGGATTCTTGAAGGCAATGCCGGCAACGTCGACACTCATGTCGATGGCCGGCTTAGCGACTGGAGTCACTGTGCCTCCCTCTGCCGGACGACGGTGACCGGCTGGCGAACGTTGGCGGCGCGCTCCAGCTTGTCCCAGGCGAAGCCGCCGCCTTCGATGGCGCGCTTCAGCGTCTTAATAAGCACCAGGGAGAACAGCTGC
Organism: uncultured Acidobacteriaceae bacterium; assembly: GCA_963796695.1. Classification (GTDB taxonomy): domain Bacteria; phylum Acidobacteriota; class Terriglobia; order Terriglobales; family Acidobacteriaceae; genus Bog-257. Next base: position 209,929 of record CAWCMU010000010.1, read on the forward strand.
CGATAAGCGAAGCGTTGCAGCCAGACATGGCCGAGTAGCAGGAAGTCTCGTTTTCCGCCGGGCTGTTGCCTCTCCAAAGTGAAGGCGATGGTGGACGCGATGAAATCGATCACCATAAAGAGGGCGAAGTAGACCACGAGTTTGTGGAAGTCCGTGGCGTTAGCCGACTCAGGATGGCGATATTTGTCGATGAAGTAGGTCACTGCTCCCACCACGAACATGATATCGATGAAGGGAGAAACCAGCGGCAGCAGGATCTGGAAAATCACCATGTTGGGAATAGCCACCCAACCCAGGGCGCCTTTTTGCTTGACGGCTGCCCGATGCTTCCACACCGCCTGCATGATGCCGAAGGACCAGCGGAAGCGCTGCCGCATCAGACTATTCGCCGTACTGGGCGCCTCGGTGTAAGCCAGAGCGCGGTCTTCGTAATTCACCCAGTAACCGGCCTGCAAAAGCGCCATGGTAAGGTCGGCGTCCTCGGCGACGGTGTCGTGATGATAGCCGCCAGCCTCACGGACAGCCGAGGTTCGCCACGCTCCGATCGCGCCAGGCACGACGCTCACGGCATTCAGCGTATTCAGCGCACGGCGCTCGAAATTCTGGCTGGTGATGTATTCCAGTGCCTGCCAGCGTGTCCAGAGGTTCACCCGATTGCCAACCTTGGCGTTTCCAGCCATGGCAGCGACTTTGGGATTAGCAAAGTGCGGCACCAGCTTGGAAATTGCATCGGGGGCAATGATCGTATCCGCGTCGATGCCGACAAACAGTTCCTCCGTTACCTGTTCCATGCCGTAATCCAGGGCATCCGCTTTACCGGTGTTCGCCTTGGTAAGGACGGTGACGCGGCCGCCCGCGATTTCCTTCTTGAAGGCCGCGCGCGTGAGCTCCAAGGTCGAGTCTGTGGAGCCGTCATCGATCACGATGACACGCAGCTTCGGATAGTCGGAGTCCAGCACCGAGCGCACGGTGCGCTCAATTACCTTCTCCTCGTTGTAAGCGGGAACCAGCACTGCGACCGCCGGCTGATAGTTCGGATCAGCAATGTTCTTGCGCCGGTGATAGCGATCGTAGATGGCGAGTGCACCCACCAGAACGAGACGCCCGCTCATCAGGATGTCGCCGACGAAGAAGACGAAGATGATGAAGGATTGCAACAGTCCGAAGAGCGAGAAGTTCAAGCTATCGACCCACGCCGCCCAGCGTTCATTGGTGCTGATGGGGGGCATCACGTCAGCGCGAGTCTTTCCCATCAATTCTGAGACAGGCACCACCTGATAACCGCGTTCTTTCAGGCCTTCCAGAATCAGGGCGAGTGCCGCGACGGTGCGACTGCGGTTGCCGCCACCGTCATGCAGAAGGATGATGTTGCCACACCGCAGGTTGGTGGGAGCGCACGGTGGGAGATTGGTAAGTACATCCTTCGCCATCTCCTCGGGTTCGCGCGGTGGGTCGTCACGCCAGTCGTTAGGATCGATCTTCTCGCCCACCGTGATGTAGCCGAGATCCTGCGCCAACTCCAAAGGCCGCACCTGGTCGGCGGTGTCCGGCGCTTCGTCGATTGCGTAGGGCGGACGCATCAGCACAGGCTTAACGCCAAGCTTGCTCTCAAACAGGCGCTCGGTCAGGTTCAATTCCACTTCAAAATAACGCTTGGAAATGTTGCTGATGTCGGGATGGGTAAACGTGTGGTTGCCGATTTCGTGGCCTTCGGCATAGACGCGTTTCGCGACTCCGGGAAATTTCTCCACCTCGGCGCCGATCTGAAAGAAGGTCGCCTTTGCGCCATATGCTTTCAGTAAATCGAGAATTTTGGGAGTCCACTCCGGATCGGGTCCGTCGTCAAAAGTGATGGCAACTTTCTTTTCTGGCGTGCCGCCGTACATATCCACTACGTACGGAGACGGCAACGTTTTGAAGATCTCATCGCGGACAAGGTTCGTGCCTTCATCGACGGTAATGCGACGCTCACCGGCAGCAGGCCGCGACTGAATATGCAGGATCTCGCCCTGACCTTCAATGTCGACGTCTTGCCCGGGAGGCACAGTGTCCAACTTAGGCGGAGCCGTTGCCTCGAATGGCTTGTCCCACACAGCCCACAGCGAGCGGTCTTCCGAGCCCAGGCGCCACAAAGCGAACGTATCAATACCCAGGGCGTGAGCAGCGCGCATCTGATTGAGCGCGGTTACGCCGTCGAGAAACCACACGTCGTGACGAACATTGTTGTCGAGATAAGCGAAGTGCGGATTCATCGCATCATCGTCGAAGTTGATGTCCGTCTCGGCGTCCGAAGCTTCGATCCATGCCTCTTGTGCCGATACGTTGTGAATGTCTTCCGGCGGAGTGCCTTTCTTCTGGCCTTTCTTCATCGCCCAGTCATACCCGTAGTTGGCGACGGCGCAGATAATCTTTTCTTTAGGAATGACCTTCAGCGCATCTTGCAGGTTCTTGACGAACCAATCCTGACTGGCGACGGGGCCGGGATCGCCTCCGGGATAGTGCTCGTCGTAGTTCATCAGGATCAGGCCGTCTGAGATTTGCGAGATGCTCGGGTAGTCGAAGGCCCGGTCATTGATAGGAACGGAGATGTAAAGCTTCAGCCCCTTCTGGTGCAGCTGAGTGTAGAGCTCCTGAACCAGCTGACGGTAGTCGTCCCGCGAGCTTTCAGGAAAAGCTTCGATGTCCAGCGTGAGACCTTTGTATTGATCGCTGGCCAGGAACGTCATCACTTCACGAATGAAGCGGGCGCGCGCCGCCGAGTCAGCCAGGAACTTAGCTGTATCCGAGCTCCATTGGTTGTCGGTCTGGTCATAGTTGTTGACCAGGGGAAATACTTCGGTCTGCGCCTTCTCGCCCTTTAGGAAGGCCATTACCTTGTCGTCCAGGGACCGCGGCTTGCCATTCTCATCGATGACGTCGAAGAGATTGTTGAACTCGGTTACCGACTGTAGTCGTCCATCGGCGGTGAGAACATGCATCCACTCAGGGAACAGCAAGTCGATCTGCGGATAGTATTCCTTCAAAGACGCAAAGCTGGCAGCATCCCATTGGACGTAGAAGGCGCCGCGAATTCCTTCGTCGGAATTCAGCACAACCTGCGAAGCGGGCCGCTTAGTCTTGCGGTGCGTGTTCAGCCGTCGCGGCGGCTTGCGCTTCTGGTTATCTTTCAAGGCACGATACGGCCGCTTGACCTCGGGCAAGGCCACGCTCGGCACGGACGACCCACGGAGCACGGAGACCACAAACAGAGCGATCAACAGCGTCACTACGATGACGCTGGTATCAACCACCAACCGCAATCGGCGCCAGCGCTTACGGTCAGGATCGAAGAAGATTTGTTTGGATTGAGGCATCGTGCGACGTCAATTTATCGTATCTGGCAGCGGGGACGAGGGCAAATTGCGGCAGTTTTCGGCTACTTAGAGCCGGCTGGCGGTTCGCGTCTTTTGCAGCTATACGTAATTCCTTGAACACGAGTCCGACAAAATAGACTCGCCCTGGGGCATAGCCATTAGCATTTGGCCGTCAGCCGTTAGCCGAAGAGGGGATTAAAACTGCCATCATCGGGCTGCCCATCCTGGCTGCAGCAACTCACATCCCGGATGCTATATTCGCACCCATGCCGTTGGCGATCAGCGAGCGCCGGCCGATGGCCGCGATGAAGGCTGATGACTGAGAGCCCAATGCTACTGTCCGCCCGGCCGTTCTGGCGCATGCTGCGGCAATCCCGTAAGTATTTCCTGCTGGTCACTGCGGCTGCGTTCGCGTTGCGGCTGTGGTTCTACTTCAAGTTCCCCCATGTCACCGGAGATTCGCTCATCTACGGCGATATAGCCAAGAACTGGCTGAACCACGGAATTTTCGGCCTCACCCACGCCAACGGCCCACGGCCTACCTGGATTCGCCTGCCGGGTTATCCGGCGTTTCTCGCCGCATGCTTCGCGCTGTTTGGCAGCGAGCATTACAACGCGGTGCTGCTGGTCCAGATCGTGATCGACGTGGCCGGTTGTTTTTTCATAGCAGATTTGGCGCGGCGCACTGTGTCTGAACGTGCGGCCCGGCTCGCCTTTCTCCTCGCTGCACTGTGTCCGTTTACCGCGAATTACACAGTAGCGCCGCTGGCGGAGACGCTCAGCATCTTTTTTGTCGCGGTTGCGCTGGATGCTGCTGTAGCCGGGTTGGCAGGGTTGGAAACCGGCAGGAAGACCATTGGCGCGTGGGCATGGTGCGGACTGGCCGTTTCAGCCGGCATCCTGCTCAGGCCTGATGGCGGCATTCTCCTGGTCGCAATCGGCTTGTACCTCCTGTGGCGCATGTGGAGGCGGCCCACGGAGCGCTTACGGTTGTTCTGGGCGGGAGCCTTGGTGCTGGCGATCTCGATTGCGCCGTTGGTGCCCTGGACGCTCCGCAACTGGCAGGACTTTCACCGCTTCGAGCCCCTGGTTCCGCGCTCGGCCAGCGATCCTGACGAGTTCGTTCCCGACGGTTTCGACAAGTGGGTGCGAACCTGGGCAGTCGACTACGTTTCCACCGAAGAAGTTTACTGGCAGGTACCCGGCGACAAGGTTGATCTCGGCCTGCTGCCCTCGAGAGCTTTCGACAGCGCCGAGGAGCGGGAGCAAACCCAGGCGGTTTTCGATGGATACGCCAGGACGCTGGTGGTGAATCCGGAGTTGAACGCCCGATTTATGGCATTGGCGAGAGAGCGGATTCGACGCGCCCGGTTACGTTATTACGTCTGGCTGCCTGCACTGCGGATCGCGGACATGTGGCTGCGGCCGCGCACCGAGATGCTGCCGCTCAACTCGCGCTGGTGGGAGTATGCGGACGATACCGAGGCCTGCGTGATTGCGACGCTCTGGGGATCGTTGAACCTGCTCTTCATCATTGCGGCGGTGATGGGCTTAATCCGCGGCCCACGGCCTCGCTACCTGGGGATGATGTTGTTGTTTGTGCTGTTGCGTTCGGCTTTCCTGGGAACACTGTCTAACCCCGAGCCGCGCTACACGCTGGAGTGTTATCCAGTCGTATTGCTGTTGGGCGCGGCCTGGATATCGGGATGGAAAAGCCGCACCATGCAACGCAACGACGCTAAAGCAGAAGCTCTGACTACGCCAGCAGGACGTTGTCGAGCAGCCGTGTAGTCCCGAAATATGCCGCGACAGCTACCAACGCTCCGCGCGAAAGGTCGGCGACAGGATCCAACGTGTCGGGATCGACAATGGTGAAGTAGTCCAATCTGGCAGCGGGTTCTTCGGCAATAGTTTGTGCGCCGATTTCGCACAGCTTAGCCACATCGCGCACCCCGCGATCGACGGCGGCTTGCACCCGCTGCAATGACCGTTGCAGTACCAGCGCCTTCTGCCGCTGTTCGGACGTGAGATACGCGTTGCGCGAACTCATCGCCAGGCCGTCTTTTTCGCGCACGATGGGGCAGACCACCAGCTCGACGTCCATATCGAGATCCTTGACCATCTTCCGGAGTACCGCGACTTGGGCAGCGTCCTTCTGCCCGAAGAAGGCAAAATCGGGCCGTACGATCTCAAACAACTTCGTGACCACAGTGGAGACTCCGCGGAAGTGAGTGGGGCGCGAGACGCCGTCCAGCTTTCCGCTTAGCTCGTTCACCAGCACGTAGGTTTGCGCGCCCGCGGGATACATCTCGGCGGATGTCGGCAGAAAGAGCAGGTCTGCGCCGAGTCCCTCCAGCATCGCGATGTCGCGCTCCAGCGTTCGCGGATATTTGCCGAGGTCTTCGGTCGGGGCGAATTGCAGCGGGTTAACGTAGATTGAAACCACCGTTATATCGCAGCGCGATTTTGACGCGCGCACCAGAGATAGGTGTCCCTCATGCAGGGCGCCCATGGTAGGGACAAAGCCCAGGCTCGTGCCGCTGCGCGTAATTTGGCGGCAGGCGGCTTTCATTTCGGCAATCGTAGAAAGGTGTCGTAAGGACATCAGTGGGGTGAAGTTGTGGCAGGGTTTTTGGCTGGAGCGGTGGATTCCAGTGCTGGAGTCGTCATCGTTGACGGCGGGAGGTTCGGGTTGAGGAAGAGTCCAGCTTTCCAAAATTCCGGCAAACACCGGCTCCAACCGTTTCAAATTATCGGGAGCGCTCTTAAGCGCCACAGAATAAATCTCGTTCTCGAGGTCCCTCGATGAAGACCAGTTCCTCAACCCATGGCCGATTGGTCGACTTGTCGTGGTACTGAACTTTCAGAAGCTCCGCCGGCTTGTGGTCCACGGTTCGCTCCTGTCGCTGCAACGTCTCGAAATTCAGGCCGCCTTCGCGCAAGCCGGCAGTGGCCTGCTCGATCACGCCATTTAACCCCGGACCTTCCTCGTCGCCTTCAGGCGGCGGAGCGACCATGGCGACCGTGATCTCATCCCACAATGTCCGCTCCTGTTTCTGCGGAGGAGCAACTACGATTCCATTGTTGCCGAAAATTTCGCCTAGACTCGTCCACGAGCTGGGATATTTGAAACAGAAGCCGCCATCGGATTGGCAGTATTTCTTCCACGGAGCAGGTTTGTGCGCCGGCGTTGCTGCTGTTTTGAGCAGTCGCAACCGCGGAGGCTCCCAGCGACATCACGATCAACATGGAACGCAAACCAAAGCCCATGCTTCTACAGTTGCACAGTCCGCTTGCGTTCCGCAATGCTCTGGAGCGTAGCCAGCGTCTCCTTCGGGAGGTGGTAGGACTCGGCATCCGAGGGATAGCCCCCAGCCTTGACGTCATCTTTAAACGCGAGCAACGCATTATTGATCACGGCGCCGACGTCCACATAGCGGCGAACAAACTTGGCCGGCGGGGCAAACGTTAATCCCAGCAGATCGTGGAAGACCAGTACCTGGCCATCGCACTCCGGACCTGCGCCGATGCCGATCGTAGGTACCTCCAACTCGTGGGTGATCATGGCCGCCACTTCCCGCGGAATACCCTCCAGCACTATGCAGCAGGCCCCGGCCCGCTCAAGCGCGATGGCGTCGTGCATGAGTTGTTCGACGGCGCTGAGTGTTTTGCCTTGGACCTTGTAGCCGCCCATGGCATGCACCGACTGCGGCGTGAGCCCGATGTGGCCCACTACTGGAATTTCGGATTCGACGAGTCGCTGCACCAGGCGCGCGCGCTTTTCACCGCCCTCGATTTTGACCGCTTCCGCTCCGCCCTCCTTGATAAAGCGGGCGGCATTGCGAATCGATTCGCGCTGGCTGACGTGGTAGGAAGCAAACGGCATGTCGGCTATCAGGAAAGCCCGTTTCACGCCGCGGCGCACGGCGCGTGTGTGATGCAGCATCTCCTGGACCGTGACTGGCAGCGTGTTCTCATAGCCGAGCATCACCATGCCCAGAGAATCGCCGACCAGCACCATGTCAATGCCCGCTTCGTCCACCAGACGTGCGCTGGCGTAATCGTAAGCGGTGAGGCAGGTGATGATTTCGTGACGTTGTTTCTTGTCGAGAAGAGTAGATGAGGTGATCTTCGCGCGGAAGTCGCCGGTGGTAATACTCACGATGTCCTCCAGTGCAGTTCCGCATCTGCGGATACCGCCTGTTAATGGCCTCGTCACGCGGGAAGCGTGTGCCCGGTTAGGAGACGGGTGGATTCTACACCCGCGGCCTGTACCGTCAATAACTATTTCGATGTAGGGCCGGGACGAACGATGCGAAAACCGCTCCGGTCCGCAGCTAGTTGGAACAGGTATGGTCGTGAATGATGCGCCAGCCTTCGGGGAACTTGCGGAATATGAGAGTAAAGACACCGTGCGGCTCTTTGCCATCCGGCATGGAAAGGTGGAACTTGCCGCGAGCGAGGGCGAAATCCGCACCCAGAGGCTGCACCGTCAGGTCGGTAAATGAGAGCGTGCCCATGGCGTGGCCCTCCGACTGGTAGCTGCGCCGATAGCGTTCTAGCGTCGGTTTCCAACCCTGTGTCTCTGTAGTTCCAGAAACAAAGGTCAGGTCTGGCGAGTTCCAGTAACCAGCCATAAACTGCTCCAGATTGTGACGATTCCAGGCGTCGACTTGAGACCGGAGTACCGCTCGAACCGAAGTATCGATTGCGGAGGAGTCTTGCTTGGCGGACTGCGCCCACATAGTTCCTGCCACCAACGGCCACCAGAGGTTATTAGGCACAATCGTTTCATGCTTCACCTCCGCAGGGGATGAGTGTAGCGGAGGCGGCGGGCAAACAAAAAGCGGTGGACCGAAGCCCACCGCCCATTGAATCCCTTTCTTCACCGCGCGGCGTCACCAACCTCGTGCTGAAGAAGGGCTCATTTAACAGCCGAAGGACCTTTTCCGTCGGGCCGGAAAGCAAACTTCAAGGTTCCGGTTTAGTGAGCCTGAGCGTTAACTTCGGCACGGTTGCGTTGCAAGGTGGCAAGGAAGGCATCCTTACCGGCACCGGTCGGATCTTTAACCTGGCCTGTCAACACGGGCCGGAAACCCACGGTGTGGTCATAGTAGCCGCGCATCGCATCGTCATCCGAGTGAATGGCGGTGCCGTTCAGGGTCGCGCCAGCAAACAAACCGCGCGAGCGAGAGTAAGTCAGGATTTCCGAATTCATCTTCCAGCTGGTGCTGGCGGCCGCATCGCGTCCTACTGGACCCGCCGAAGCGCTAGCGGCTCCGCCAATCTTAAACTTGGCGCTAAGCAACTGGTTCATGCCGTTGTCATTCATGATTAACATGACCAGATCGACGCCTTCGGCGCCAATCTGCGCTCCCCAGCTACCACCGGTCATGGTAAAGAATGCCGGCGCACTCCAGCCGCCATTAGGTAAGCGGCAGGAGGCGACGCCGCGCCCGTGTTCAGCGCCGAAGATGAAGCCACCCTTGATAAGAGACGGGACTACAGCTACGCACTTCGCTTTAGTGAAGACCTCATCTGGGATACCGTTGTCGGGTGCTGCCAACAGCTCGTTCAAATCTTTGGCCGAGTCTTCTAAGCGGGCCATCGCTTTGTCGCGTTCTGAGCTGGCTTTGGAGCCCGCATCTTTGGCCGCCTGCTTATCGGCGTCGGCGGCATTCTCTTCGCGTTCGGCGGCTTCTTGCGCGCGTTATCGGTCGACTGGTCCGAAGAGGTAGTGTTTTGTGCTAAGTGTTGGTGGCTGTGGTCTGGGAGTGTTATTATTGAAGTCGAAGTGTTGTCTTGGGCCCAAACCATACAGGCGCCCAATATCAACAATCCAACAAGAATTCCAAAGCGCTTCATAAACGTGCTCCTCCTGGAAACCGGCGGACTAAGTTTCGTCCTAACTACTTGGATAGAAATTCGGGCAGGAGGGTTTACAGCTGAGAACTAAGTATTTCTAAGGTATGAGTTACAACCTAAGCAGAGGACTCGCCATCGCCTGTCGTAGGTGAGCGAGGCTGCGACTACTTTCGAGGAGCGGCGGCCCGTTGCCACGGCCGCTTCGGGCGTTCTGCTTCGGGCAAATCACGCCCCGAACCCGGTCATACATATAAGACTCGCTGACGGTGCCGAGGCTTTCGTTGTAAAGACTGACACCACCGGTGCCTTCCTTCAGTTCCTCGGCAAAGTCATGCAGCGCCTTCAAGATGTTCAGCGGTAGCAGGATATTCCGCTTTTGTTGTCTTTAAAACTTTCTGATATCCGTGATCGACGAGCTTGGAAATTTCGCCGTTGATAAGGTATCCGGGGTAGGCGAAGACCTGCACGCCGCCGTCGGGCGCGGGCTCGATCGCCGCCGAGACATGATACTTCTTAATGAACACGCGCTTATTGACGCCGGGGGCTTCGAGCACATCGAAACCGTGATCTCGAAACCAGGCAACACTTTCTTCAAATGATTTGGTTTTAATCTTCTTCGCCATTTGCTTCATCAATCCTTGCGGCGGTTGTCGACGTGCCCGAACCCAACGCCGCAACCCATGCGATATCTGATAAGAGAAGATGCGTTGCCCTGAAGAAAGGACTTTTCGAGAATCTCTTGCCAGGAATTCACACTTTCGCACACCGGGAGACAAACAGCAACTCGCCGCAAGGTCAAAACTCGATGAAAAAACTCATCCAGTCGCCGAATTGGGACGGGGGGGATCACAGCTCGCGGCCGCACTGTTCCGCCGCCAGCGCGAGAATTTTTTATTTAGGCCAGCGCGCCGAAGTGTAGTTGACGGCTTCTTGAACATTCAATTCACGCGTGCTGACGCCTGTGCGGACGTAGAGCTTGGGAGCGTCGCCGTCTTTCACGTACACCGGGCGTTCCATGGGAGCAACCATGACGCGGCAGACTTCTTTGTCTCTCCAGCAGTGAAAAACCATCTGCACCGATTGGCAGGAGTCAGCGCCCAGCTTGGTAGCGATCGAGGTCATCAGCACCTGCTCAAAGCCGTCGCGATCGGGCTTCTTCAGGGTCTTGTAATCCTGCTCGAGGCCGACAACTGCGCCATCGTCGGCGACCCCGATCAGCAGGGTGCCTCCGTTGCCGTTCATGTAGCCCGCTAGAGTCTTGAGGATCACACCCTCCAGGGCACGGTTCAGCCTTGTTCTCTCGGAGATCCCAGCGGAAGGATGATTTGAACTCCAGGGTTGCGCTTTCGCCTTGTGCGATCAGCGTTTTCAGATCGCTTTGCAATGCCGCGCTCAACTGGTCAATGCGCTCTGAACGCCGCTGCATGCTGGAATATAGCCCGGCGCCGCCAATACTCAGAATCATGCCGACGATGGCATAGAACGCTGTCTTCTTCGGAGTCTGGCCTTTCAGGGATCGGGTTAGTTGCGTGATCGCGAATTGTTCGGCGGTCGAATTTCCGGGCTGATACTCGTAGTAGTAAACGAATTCGTTGGTGGGATAGAGCACGAAAATCCCAACCGCAGCCCCCAAAAAAAACGCAGTCAGGAACAATCGCAACCGCGAGCGTATCTGCCAGGAAATCTGCATGGGAGTTTTCATCAGCGTTAGCTTCTCCAATGCAAGGTCACCGGGCCGTCCATAGGATGCGTCATGGGCTTGCCCGTAGCCTGCGCCTCCAGGCGGACTTGCTTCAACTCGAAGTACCACTTGGCAGGCCGGTCGGCATCGTCAATCAGCATCAGGCTGGGATTGTATTTCAGACCCTCAGCTTGCTGGATCATGGTGAGTTGATCCTGCCCTACAAAGCGGCGGCCGAAGAATTTTGCGATGGGAGTGACGAAGGGGACTCGGAGAAAAATATTCCATGCGGCGCAAACGTCGATGCGGCAATGGTTCTCGATGGTCGGGGTGACGGTGGTCAGACTGGCGAACCACTTATTCCCGCAGTGGATGACTTCGTAGCGCCGATTTGGCAAGACGAAATCGATGGTGGTGGTAATGGGCTCGCCGTAAACTCCCAGCAACTTGTAAGGCGCGCTGTTGGCCGACGGCTGATGCGCGGTCATGCGAAAGCCGCTTTCGATCGGCTCGAAATGTTTTTCTTTCTCGTGGATGCTGGTGCGCGAACGCCACCACCAGGACTGATGAACGAACGGTCCGTGCGCCGGATCCATCAAGCCGATGATCCCGTGATCGATGTTGCAAGGGAGATCGGCGGTCAAGTGAGCCGAATGAAACCGCGCGCCAAACTTGGGAACTTCAGGAACGGCGGGCAGCTGAGACGCGGTGTCGGATTGGCCGGCTCGTGCCAATTCTTCCTTGGGGCCGGGACGCGACAACCTTCCTCTACCACTCTGTGGGACATAGACCCACACGTGGCCGTCTCGTTCTTCGCAAGGGTATGCCGTGGCAAAGATGCGGCAGGGATCAAGGGAATCGCGTTGGGTAAGCGAAGGGATTTCCTGGCACTGCCCAGAGACCGGCTCGAAGCCCCAACCGTGATACTTGCAGGTGACTTGCTTTCCGTCGAACCATCCGTAGGAGAGTGGAATGCCGCGATGCGGGCACGCGTCGCGCATGGCGAAATAGCGGCCTGCGGAGGTGCGGCCCAACACCAATGGGATTCCCAGAAGAATGGCCTTCGCCATGTGCTTGCCGGCAATCTGTGAAGCCCGCAGCGCTGGATACCAGTCGTCATAAATCAGCGTAGTAGTGGGGCCGGACTGGACAACGGCAGCGCGATTGAGTTCGCCAAGCATTCTCGAAGCCCATACTATCGCCGAATGCGGCTGTTCGCTAGCACGGGAGGACTGGTGTCGAGGGGACGTCACCGGGATGTCATATTCGAAAGGGGATTTTGTGACGTCGGATGTGTTGTGCCAAGGATGACTTGGAACGCAGGACTGCGTCATAATGAGTAATCGTTGGCCGGCTGTCCGTTATTTGGCGCGGTCATCCCTGAACTCGCATGACAACCTCAGAAAAAGTGTTTACCGGAGTTTCGTTGCACGGAATGCCCGTGCGTATTGAATTGCAGTGGCCGTTTCAACGCTCTGAAGGCGGAAGCGACTGGCATGTAATGCATGGCACGCTCAGGCTGGCAGACGGCGGCGATTTACACGCTGACATTGCGCTCAACCTTTCCCAGACCGTGAAAGAGGCGCTGCCGTCACTGGATAGCGATCTCGCGTTCTGGGTCTCGGTGAACGCTGCGCGAAAGGCCCTTGACGATCGCCAGTTGCAGCTTCTGAAGTCGGGAAAGCGGCAGCCTGTGCCCGTTTCCAGCCGCTGCTACAGCATTCGCCACCAGCAGTTCACCTTCAGCAATGCCACGGACGAGCAGGTGGAAGATTTCGTGGCACGCAAAGTTTTTTGGGGAGCGGGTAGCGAACGAGCACCTGTGTTGATTGCCGATCCCTGCGACGCCCAATATCTGGCCGCAGCCGATCCGAACGAAGTCGACAAGCTGATGAAGGCCGCAAAGGACCTCGCAGCGCGTGGCATGATCGAACTGGCTGGCGATAGCGCTCGTGCGACCGATGGTTTGCTGGCCCAAAGCGAGGCGTTTCGTGCGGTGAAAGATCAAGCGCTGGAAGCGTTGCACATGAAGCACGCCTTCGAGCGGGCATAGTTGAAATTCAATCGCCAATAAACAGCCCATCGCCGGAGTTCCGGGATGGGCTTGTTCGATTCAGGTGCTGCGCGTTATGCCGCTACGGCTGTCCGGCGTGCTTCCATTCCGTCGAGCACCTGCCACAGCGACTTGGCAGCAGCTTCGGCGGCGTCCAGGGCCACATCCACCTGCTCCGGATGAGCGGCGATCTCAGCGTTGAGCAGTTCCTGCCACACATGCGCGTGTTCGACATCGGCGAACTGATGCAGCTTGAAGTATCCGCAAGTCTTGGCGTCGGCGCCGTAACGCTGGGCAAGTCCGTCAGCTTTTTCCTTGGCCACACGGGGCACCTGGGACTCGTAGGCGTAAAAGGCAGCCAGGGCCTCGGCGGTCATGCCTTCACGGGCTACGCGGCGGAATTCCGCGATCAGATCGCGCACCTCCGGAAGAGCTTCGCGCTCGCGCACTTCTTCACGATCGGCGCCCATACCCTCGGCAAAATCCAGCCATAATTCGCTGTGCGGGCGACCTTCAATTTCCTCGCCGCACAGGTTGCGCAACACGGCACGCCGCGTCTCGCCGTCTTCCAGACGCGCGTGCAGCGAGCTCAGATAGGTGGGGAAAGCCGCGACGTGATGGTAGTAGTCGCCGGCATATTCACGCAGGTCGTCGCGGGTGAGCTCACCGGCGGTCCAGGCTTTGTAATAGGGATGGCACAACAGGTCATAGCGGGCGATGCGCTGCTCAAGCGCTGCCAGAAAAGCTTGTAATTCCATGATTTCCCCCACGCAAAAATTAGTACCAGGAAGTGACAACACTATACGGGAGGAGAGCCTGCTCTCACAACTTCTCGCCGGGACGTTCCGGATTTCTACTTAGCCTTGTACTTGCAAATCGGGCATTCGTATCTCGGCACAGGGTTTCGCCCCACGATGTAACCCAGAATGAGGAAGATTACGCCGAAGCCGAATATCCAGATCGTCAAAAGACCTAAGATGAACAAGGCCTTAGAGGCCCCTGATCTACGGAGGATTACAACCATCGCTCCGCCACACTGTGGGCAAGTGCTGGAGGCGAGGCGCGCGGCCGTAGCATTGCTTACCACAAACCGAGCGAAAGGAGACTGGGTGATGGGAACCCAGGTGGTTCCGCCTTCGACGATTACCGAATCGTTGACTTTGATTTCCTGTCGCGAAATCATGTGTTGGATCGCATCTTCGGTGAAGGGACCGCCACGTTGGCCGGTGGTGTACGTAACATACCAGCGTTGGGGAGGGGGCTGGACTTGAATTGTAGTGCCGCCAACGGTAGTAGCTAGAACCTTGCTCGTGACTTCCGTTCCACAGGCAGTGCAGAATTTAGCACCATCCGCCAATGACGATCCGCAGTTTGCGCAAACGTCCATACGGCCTCCGTCTGAGTCTGGCGGCTACGACGCCGACAAACCCGAAAACAATTTACTCGCCTCGGAAGCCAAGTCAAGCGCTTTTCGCTGTGCCACAACGTGTGGCGTCTGCCTCCCCTAAGAAATTCGCTGCGAATTCGCTAGAATGAAGGTCAATTCCATTTTGGGAACTTTCGTTGACGAGCCAATTTACTGAAACCTATGACGTCGTGGTTGTCGGCGCCGGTCATGCCGGTTGCGAAGCTGCCATGGCCGCGGCTCGCATGGGCCTGCGGACAGCGCTGTACACCCTGAACGTCGACCTGATCGCGCAGATGTCTTGCAATCCCGCGATCGGCGGCATTGCCAAGGGACACTTGGTGCGCGAAGTCGACGCGCTGGGCGGCATCATGGGCGAAGTGACGGATGCTGTCGGCATCCAGTTCCGCCTGCTGAATACTTCGCGCGGCCCGGCTGTGTGGTCGCCGCGAGCGCAGTGCGATAAACAGCAATACCGGCTGAAGATGCGCGAGGTGCTGGAGTCGGAACCCAATCTGCATATTAAGCAGGCCGAAGTGGCCGAGTTGGTTGTGGAGCAGCGAGGTGCGAGCCACACGCCACTAGCTCCCGAACAGATGGCTGGTTTCGGCGAAACGGGTCCTTCGACTCCGCTGCGCTCCGCTCAGAATGACACTCTTGGTGGGGATGAGTCTGGCGAAGAGCGAACGGCGAAAAGCGAACAGCGCGTCGTCCGCGGTATCAAGCTGCGCGATGGCCGCACCGTCGGTGCGAAGGCTGTCATCATCACCACCGGTACGTTCCTGAACGGCCTCATTCATTGCGGGGAGCAACAGTATCCTGCGGGACGAAGTGGCGAGCCCGCTGCCGTGCTGCTGGGCGAGTCGCTCAAGGCTCTCGGCCTGCGCGGTTGTCGTCTGAAGACCGGCACGCCCCCTCGTCTGGACGGCCGCAGCATCGACTGGTCTAAGTTCACGGTGCAGCCGGGCGACGAAGATCCCACGCCATTCAGCTTCCGCACCAAGCGCGTTGCGCACCACGACAGGCAGGTGCCGTGCTATATCGCCTTCACGACGGCGGAGACGCATCGCATCATCCGCGAGAATGTGCATCGCTCGCCGATGTACAGCGGGCAGATTCAGTCGACCGGCCCGCGCTATTGTCCATCCATCGAGGACAAGATCGTCAAGTTTCCCGACAAGGAAGTACACCAGCTCTTCCTTGAACCCGAGGGCCTGAACACGCACGAAATCTACGTGAATGGCATGAGCACATCGCTGCCAATCGAAGTTCAGCTGGCGGTCATCAAGTCTGTGCCCGGTCTCGAAAATGCGGAGATGCTGCGGCCCGGCTATGCCATCGAGTACGACTCCATCGATCCCACGGAATTGCAGCGCACGCTGGAGACGAAAAAGATCGCGAAGCTCTATCTGGCCGGGCAGATTAACGGCACCAGCGGCTACGAAGAAGCAGCCTGCCAGGGACTGATGGCGGGAATCAACGCTGCGTTGGCCATCAAGGGCGAGCCGCCTCTCATCCTCGATCGTACGGAGGCGTACACGGCAATCCTGATCGATGACCTGATCAGCAAAGGGACGAACGAGCCTTATCGCATGTTCACTTCTCGCGCGGAATTCAGGCTGCATTTGCGGATTGATAATGCCGACCGGAGACTGACGCCGCACGGTCGGCGAGTAGGACTGATCAACGACGCAGCCTGGTCCGACCATCTCGCCAAGCAGGAGCGCATGAAGGCGTTGCGCGAACTGCTGGAACGCACTCGGCTCAATGGTGAAATGCTGAAGGCAGTTTCCAGTTTCCAGTTTCCAGTTTCCAGTCGAGAGCCCGAAGCGAATGCTGACGCCGGCGAACTTGAAAGTGGACACTTGAACCTGGAAAGTTCTTTAGGGATGACCTTGGCTCAGTTGCTAAAGCGGCCGGAAGTGGGAATCGAAAGGCTCGTGCCGGTGATTGCGAAGATGATGCCCGAGTTCTTTAGTCGAGGTGAGAGTGGGGAGTGGATCGTGGATAGTGAGAACCGCGCAGTCCATGGGAGCAGCGTTGTAACGGGGAGTACTAGTCCTGCGAATAGCAATCGCAACTCTGTCATCCTGAGCGGAGCGAGCAGCGCGAGCGAAGTCGAAGGACCCCTATTCTCGCAAGGGGTTAAGCAGTCGGCCGCAGAAAGATCGACGATTCTATCCCCCATCCCCCATCCACTATCCACTGAATTGCGCAACGAGCTTAAGTCGGTCGAGACGGAAATTAAGTACGCCGGCTATCTCGATCAGCAGACCAAATCGATTGAGCGCTTGAAACGCTCTGAACAACGCATGATCCCCGACTGGTTCGATTACGCCAAAGTATCCGGCCTCTCGCGCGAGATGAATGAGAAGCTGAGCCGTGTGCGCCCGCGCACCCTGGGACAGGCGAGCCGCATCCCTGGGGTGACGCCTGCGGCCGTTTCGCTTATTAACGTGTATATCGAAATTCAAGGAAGACAGCAGGCGAGCGCGAGATCCGCGTCCTAACGAAATAAAAATCCCCACCCAAGCAGAAGACGCCTGGATGGGGGTACCCGCTTTTTGATTCTGGAACAAACCGTGGCCGCTTCAACTCCGCTCCGGCCACAGATAGCGCTTGACCGCTTCTTGGCGTCAGAGACGCTACTTTTGCTTGGCAATGATCATCCCCGAAATCTTGCTGTAAGTCGCCGCGGGAATGATCTTCTTGGTCTTCAGCTCGGTCTTGGTTTTATAGGGCCGCCCATCGATGATCTTTTGCGAGTAGGTATCGCCGATGCCCGGCAAAGTGGACAGCTGATCCTTGGTGGCCGAGTTGATGTCAATTAGGTCGCCGGCCGGCTTGCTGCTGGCCATGCTGCCGCCCGAAGCTGGCTTGGTGGCGGAGCTCTGGGCTACACAAAGGCTGCTCAACAGCAACAGCATCATCATTGCCGAAGCAATGCGGTTTACGTATTTGAGTTTCATGTTCTCTCCTGTAGATGTGCTACAAAGATCGACTAGTGCGTGGAACACGCGTGGCCCGATTCGAAAGGGTTGGCGCGTAAACCTGACTGGCTGGTGCGATGAAGCTGCCGTTGCGCCATTCCAAGTCGTTCGCAGCGTTATACACCGGAAGCGGGTTGCGGAAAAGCCGAAACTGCGTGTCAGTATGGAACTGCACCTGCAAAATGTCATGACATGCCAGAATCCATCTGGCGAAACCTTCCGTCTAACCAGAGCCATGCAAATCCAGAGCCTCGACGTCTTTCTTGAGTACCTCGATAAAGTGCAGAAACGGACCATGCGCGTGGTCACGCATATTCCGGCCGGCAAACTGGACTGGTCGTACGGTCAAGGCAAATTTAGCCTTGGCGACCTGGTACGTCACATGGGAGCGATTGAGCGCTACATGTTCGGCGAGACCATCCAAGGGCGGCCAAGCAGTTACAACGGTTGCGGCAAGGACCTGGCTGACGGTCTGGAAGCAGTGATTGCCTTCAAGTCACGCATGGACCGCGAGACCGTCGAGATCATTACGCGGCTAGGCGAAGAAGGAATGCTGCGCAAATGCAGCACGCCCGATGGAGTCTCGATCACGGTTTGGAAATGGCTGCGGCTGATGGTGGAGCACGAAATCCATCACCGGGGCCAAATTTACACATACCTCGCGATACTGGATGTGCCTACGCCTCCGCTGTACGGGCTTACATCCGAGCAAGTATTGGAGAAGAGTGTGCGAGTTTAGCAGGGTGGTTCGTGCTCGTGAGCGGAGCCGCGCCCGCGTGTAAAATCGCAGTCTGATGCCCTCCCTGGCCCCACCGAGATCTCCGGACAGGGCGCCGAGTTTCTGGGCGCGGTTGCTGACTATTCTGCGGCCCTCACACCAGCACACCGCTTTTTCCGCGACATTGCTGGTGATGGCCGCCGTCATGCTCTCTCGCGTGATTGGCTACCTGCGCGAGGCTTACATCGCATGGGCCTTCGGCGCAGGCCTCAACACCGACGCCTACGTCGCCGCCTTCCAGCTGCCCGACTATCTGAGCTACATCCTGGCGGGCGGCACGGCTTCCATCACTTTCATCTCCATCTACACCCGCCATACTTCCAAAGGCCGCTACAAGGAAGCGCAAGAGGCATTCAACTCCACCATCACTTTGATGACGACGGTGGTGTGCGCCGGAACGGTTGTGCTGGAGATCTTCACCCGGCCGCTGGAGAAGTTGATCTTCCCCCACTTCTCGCCTGAGCAGATGGACTTGTGCGTCCATCTCACGCGAATCCTGCTTCCGGGGCAGATCTTCTTTTACGCCGGTGGAATTGTTTCGGCCGTGCTGCTGTCACGGCGCATGTTTCTATATCCCGCGTTCAGCCCGATCTTCTACACGGTTTTCATCATTCTGGGTGGAGTGGTTGGGGCGAGCCGATACGGTATCGAATCGCTGGCGTACGGCGCTTTGGTCGGCGCCTTTGTCGGTCCGTTCCTGATCAACGCGATCGGCGCCTCGCGCGACGGCCTGGGTTATCGGCTGAATTTCGATTGGCATAACAAGGAGTTTCGCGAGTGGGTGCGGCTCTCGATCCCGCTCATGCTCGGGGTGTCACTGGTTTCAGCCGACGACTGGATCCTGCGCTACTTCGCCTCCGGCGGCGCAGGCGATATCACCCGGCTGAACTACGCCAAGCGACTGTTCGCGGTGCCGATTTCGATTCTGGGCCAGGCAACCGGGCAGGCCTCAATGCCGTTTTTCGCCCGGCTGTTCGGGGAAGGCAAGCGCAAAGAGTTTGGCGAGACGGTGAACGGATCGGTATTCCGAATTTCCGCGGCATCGTTGCTGTCGACAGCGTGGATGATGCCGGCGGCGCTGCCGTTGATCGACCTGGTCTATCGCCGGGGACACTTCACCTTCACCGACTCGCGCGAGACCGCAGCTTATTTCTTCTGGTTCACGCTGTCGCTCGCACTTTGGTCGGCGCAGGCGCTGTACGCTCGTGCTTTCTACGCCGCCGGCGACACGGTGACGCCGATGATCGCCAGCACCATCATTGTTCTCGCGTCGCTACCGATCTACTCCGCCATGTATCACCGCTTCGACGTTCCCGGGCTGGCGATGGCGTCCGACATCGGCATTCTGATGCACACGGTCGCGCTGGCTTGGCTGTTGAATCGCAAGAAGCTGGTGGTGCTCGCGGGTGTGCCTTGGCTGGAGCTGATGAAGTCTCTGGGCACGGCGGTTTTCGCTGCCGCAGCGGGATATGGCGCCAGCAAGTTGGTAGTGGTCAACGGCAGCCGCAAGGCCGATGTGTTGTCCCTGCTGGTGGTCAGCGTGGCGTGGCTGGCGGCCGTGGCGATTGGGTTGTGGGTGACGAAGTCGATTTTGCCGCAGGAGTTGCGCCGGAAAAAAGCGCCCGCAACGCCGAACGTCACGACGCCGGACGCGATGGTCGACAGAACCACCGGCGGAGTCGAACCGTGAAAAGGCGGGGATTAGGGAGTAGGGGCAGGGAGCTAGAAGATCGTTGACAGCCATGGCAGGTGCCTTCAGGTTTAACTGACAACTGACAACTGCCTTACTTCACCACCCGCATCCGGGACCAGTCATAGTCGAAGTGTCGCCCGCAATCCAGGCAAACAACGTACATCCCCGGATCTTCCGTGCTGACGCTGTCCCATTCTGTAGCAGCGGAGCCCTTGCGCACGGTACGGGCAGCCGAGAACGGCTGCGAGAGATGACGATGACGGCAGCCTACGGGTAGCAGTTGAAGCAATCGACCCCACATCGCGTGTACCTTTTCCTTGATCGAGGGCGGCAAACTCTGTCAGCGTCAGCGCTCAGTTACATTCTGAGATGGACCCACATGTCTAAGCAACGCAGGTCCTGCAACTGAGCACCGACCGCTGACAGATATAGCTCGACGCCTTCGATCTGCAGACTCTCTCCGCGGCGGAACGGAGTCAACAAGACGATCACCCTAAGGCAAAACAGGGATCGGTCTCAGTTGCCGGACTGGCAGCCACCTTTTCGGGAAGGCTATGCCCGTGCTGCCGCTGCTCCGCTACCCGTTTCGGCCGCCGGTGCCGAGGTGCTTTCCTTGGCTTCGCCGTTGGCCTTCTGACCGGGCTTGCGAATATCGATGCCGCCCTTGAAATACGCGCCATCTTCGATGCTGATGCGTTGGGCGACGACGTCTCCAGTGAGCGAGCCTTCGCCGCGAATGTCGACCCGGTCGCTGGCCGTCATGTTGCCGCGGACTTTGCCCAGCACCACGATCTCACGAGCGGAGATGTTGGCGGAGACCACTCCATTGCGGCCAACCGTCACTCGATTGCCAGGGAGATTGATGGAACCTTCCACGCGGCCGTCGATGTAGAGCGATTCCGAGCCCGTGACCTCGCCCTTGATGACCAGCGATTTGCCGAGCGTGGCCTGCTCCTGCGTGTTGAGGGGAGGGCTGGCCGGACGAGGAGCGCTCAAAGGCTCCGCCGGCGGCGTAAAGCTGCGCTGCGGCTCGGGGCTGGGTGTGGGATTAGGCGAGGGAGAATTGGTAGGTTTCCACATGATGATATTCAAATTCCTTTCTGAAGTAGTAAGTGCTTGGAGAGGCACTTGTTTTGCCAAACCGAAACTCCACAGCTCTTCTTCAGGACCTGCTGGTTTGGTGCGGCTCTTACGCCATCATCGCTCAGCACGCACGCAACGCGCGAGCCGGCTTGCGATGTAATTATTGCTACCATACAGCGAGTTCTTATATCAGGGAATAGCCCTACGTAATTTTTCGCATGCCTCTAGTAAGCATCTGGGTAATCGGATTACGGTGAAGGGAGTAGAGAACGGCGGTCGGCTGTCCGCTTCCAGAATACGTGGGAATTGATTGGTTGGGCTGGGACCTTGCTGGCGCTCTGTCGACGACGGTGTTATCCGTTGCTTCCGGTATCCTTGAAAAGAATTTTACACCGACAAAATATCGATGCTGACTGACCAAGCCATCCTGCGGCAGATTGAACGCCAGCCTCACGCCTCTGCCGGATACAAAACGCTGGTCCGCGAGATGCACCTGAAGGGTGACGAGCGCCGGCAGCTTGCCGAGCGTTTACAGGGTCTGGTCAAGCGAGGGCGTTTAGTAGAAACCGGGCGTGATCGCTTTACCCTCGCAGGGCAGGCCGCTGCCAAGCAGAACCTGATCGCCGGCCGGCTCACCATGCATCGGGACGGCTATGGCTTCGTGATCCCGAACGCTGGGCAGCGCGGCACCATCAGCGGCGACATCTTTATCCCGCCGAACGCCATTGGATCGGCCATGCACGGCGATCAGGTGCTGGTCGAACTCGGGCGCAAACGCGACGATGGCCGAGCCGAAGGCCGCATCCTGCGGGTGCTGACCCGTGGCAATCCGTCTGTCGTGGGAACCTTCCACTATGGCTCGCGCAATAACTACGTGACCCCAATGGACGAAAAGGTCACGCAGCAGGTCATCGTTCCGCGCGGTATGGAGTGGCCGAGCAGCGAGGCGTCTCACATAGAAGCAGGTTCCTCCGAACCTCAAGACCAACGCGGGTTTCGCTCCGGCCAGCCATCGACCACGGCGGGTAAGGTTGGCATACCTTCGAAGGAGCCGGCCAGTGGCGGCCGACAGCCTCGGCGGAAAAATGCTCCCGAGCGCGATCGCGTTCTAGGTTCTGAGGCAAAGCGGCGCGAGTGGGACGACCTGGAAGGCGTGGTCGTGGAGGTCGAGATCACGGAATGGCCGTCACCGACGGAGAATCCGCGCGGCCGGGTCATCGAGATTCTCGGCTATGAAGACGACTTCGGCGTGGACGTCGAGATCATCATCCGCAAGCACCACCTGCCACATCACTTCCCGGTCGAGGTATTGCAGGAGGCGCAACGCTTTGATCCGGTAATTCCCTCGACGCAGTTGCGCCACCGCCACGACTATCGATCACTGCCCATAGTAACTATCGATGGCGAAACCGCGCGCGATTTCGATGATGCGGTTACCGTGCGCCGCCTCTCGGACGGCAACTTCGAGCTGCAAGTCCATATTGCCGACGTTGCTCATTACGTCGAGGAAAGCTCGTCCATCGACCTGGAGGCGCGGCTGCGTGGCACGTCGGTTTACTTTCCTGATCGTGCTGTGCCTATGCTGCCGATGGAGCTTTCGACCGATATGTGCAGCCTCCGGCCGCAGGTCGACCGCATGGTGTTGTCGTGCGTCATGGAAATCGACCATCAGGGCGAGATCGTCGGCTACACGCTGAATGAAGGGGTGATCCGCTCGGCCGAGCGCATGACCTACACCAACGTCAATCTCATCCTC
Organism: uncultured Acidobacteriaceae bacterium; assembly: GCA_963796695.1. Classification (GTDB taxonomy): domain Bacteria; phylum Acidobacteriota; class Terriglobia; order Terriglobales; family Acidobacteriaceae; genus Bog-257. The sequence continues at coordinate 232,586 of CAWCMU010000010.1, forward strand.
GAGGGCGACCCGGCGCAGCGCCGCCACTATCACGCGTTGGTAGACCTGTTCGAACTCATGCGCGAGTTGGCCATGGTCCTGAACCGTAAGCGCGTGCGACGCGGCTCTATCGACTTCGATCTGCCGGAACCGGTGATTGAGTTCGACGAGCACGGCTTGATGAAGAGCATTACGCGGTCCGAGCGCAACATCGCCAACCGCATCATCGAGGAGTTCATGCTGTCGGCCAACGAATGCGTGGCCAGCTACCTGGAAGGCAAGCACATCGCTTCGCTCTACCGAATCCACGAGAAGCCTGATCCCAAACGCGTCATGGACTTCGAGACCATCGCCGCGAAATTTGGATATTCGCTGGGCGTTGGAGCTTTGCCGGTGAAGCGAGTGCAGTTCAAGGCTGAACGGCGCGAGCGCTACGGTAGCGGCCAACGGGCGAAGACCGTCGAGGTGCCGGAAGACATACACATCACGCCCCGCATGTACCAGAAACTGACGCAGAAGATCGCGGGCAAGCCTGAGGAACGCATTCTGTCGTACCTGATGCTGCGGTCGCTGAAGCAGGCACGCTACTCCGAGAAGAACGAAGGCCACTTCGCGCTGGCTGCCCCGACTTACACGCACTTCACCTCGCCCATCCGGCGCTATCCCGACCTGATCGTGCACCGTATTCTGAAGGATGTCTTGCGCAACTCCGGTGAAATGGAGGAGCAGGGGGTTTCGGTCGGCATCGGTGGAATGGCACATAGCGAGTCGCCGTCGCCGTGGACGAAACGACCAGATACTTCCATCGGCACGAAAGCCAAAACGCCCGCCCCAGCCACAGACGCTTACACGGGGCACCCTCAAGGCACATCGCCCAAAGGACATTCTCGACAGCACGAGGAGCGGCATGCAGCTCTGGGTGGTCCTATTTCCGAAGACGAGTTGCACGATATCGCGGAAGAGTCGAGCCAGTCGGAACGGCGAGCCGACGAAGCCGAACGCGAGTTGATGGAATGGAAGAAGATGAAGTTCATGGAAGACCGCGTGGGCGAAGATTTCGACGGGTTGATCGTGAGCGTCACCAAGTTTGGCATGTTCGTCGAGTTGAACGATATGTTCATTGAGGGACTGGTGCCGCTCAGTTCGCTTCCTGACGATCACTACCTCTATCACGAGAACACGCGGCAGATCATCGGGCAGCGTACCCGGAAGACATATTCGATGGGCGATCCGATACGGGTGCTGGTGGACCGCATCGACCGAACGCAGCACCGCATCCAGTTCGCAGTCGTGGAAGACCGGCCGGCGAAGCCGAAGCGCGGAAAGAAGAAGTAAGTTCACCACCCACATCGTTCAGGCCGCAAAGACGGGTGTTTGCCCCGCTACACGGGTAAAATAGGTTCCTATGCGGAAGGTGGTTATCTTCTCTTTCGTGCTGCTACTGGCGGTCAGCGGGTTTGCCCAGACCGAAACTCCGGCAGCCCCGGTCGCGTGTACTCCGCCCACCGGTTGGCCGACCGCGCAGTTCGCCTCCACCAAGGACGTCAGCGTACAGAAGGCTTGTCAGGTGCTCACCGACATGATTCGAGCTTTGGGCGGCGAGGCCTACCTGAACATCCGCGACGTTCAGACGGAGGGCCGCACCTACGGCTTTTATCATGGCAAGCCGAACAGCATGAGCATTCTGTTCTGGCGGTTCTGGGAGTGGCCGGACAAGGAACGAATCGAACTCACCAAGCAGCGCGATATCACCGAGCTGTTCATTGGCGACAAGGGTTACGAAATCACCTACAAGGGCACAGCAACCCAGGAAGCGAAGGAGATGACGGATTATCTGCGCCGCCGCGACCATTCTCTGGAATGGGTTATCCGCAAATGGCTGCCGGCGCAAGGCACCATGATTCTCTATAGCGGCACGGCGATGGTGGAACGCAACCTGGCCGATCAGGTCACCATTTTTAATTCGGAAAACGACAGCGTCTTGCTCTCGGTTGACCCCCGAACACATTTGCCAGTGAAGAAAACTTATAGCTGGCGTGATCCGCTGGATCGGCAGATGGACGAGGAGGCGGAAGTCTTCGCGAATTACAAGCCGGTGCAGGGTATCCAGACGCCATACAGCACGGTGCGCGATCTGAACGGAGACATGACCAACCAGCGCTTCATTACCTCCGTGACCTACAACGCCGGTTTGGCGCCGACCCTCTTCGAGACACAAGGCATTACCTACAATCCCCAAAAGCAATCGCCTCCCAAATGATTTTCAGGGGCTTCGTTCAGCAGCCTCACGCTTACTTCGTCCTGTGCCGGCTGTCGACAAATCATTTCCGAACAAAAAGCTGCGGCATCTTATCGCAAGAGTTGATCCGGTCAATCTGTCGTGATGTTAGTGAGCTAAAATACAAACTCGCCGACTGGCCGCCAGGCTGAGGATCGCAAGGTCAGCCGCCTTCAAAGTCCGCAGCACGTGGACAGTGCAGAAAACATCTTCGTAGAGTCCCGTTTCGCAGCTAGGCAGGATTGGTTAGGAATTCCCCAGGATTTCCTAAACGGTATTCCATCAGGGCTATGTCACTGAGTATCAAGTACTTCCGGTTTGGCGAGTTTCGCCTCTACCCGACGGAGCACCTGCTGCTGCGCGAAGGGACGCCGGTTCCGCTCGCGCCGAAGGCTTTCGACATTCTGTCCTACCTGGTACAGAACAGCGGACGGCTGGTTAAACGAGAAACGCTGATGGAGGCGATATGGCCTGACAGTTTTGTCGAAGAGACCAATCTGACGGTGAATATCTCGCTACTGAGGAAGTTCCTGGACACGACTCCTGACGGCAGACCCTACATTGAAACTGTGCCGCGCAAAGGTTATCGATTTAATGCGGAAGTTACCGAGTGTGAAGAAGCAGAAGAGCATAAATATCAGAAAAGTAATGAAAGTGTAACGCCCTCCAGTGCAGGTGACCACGCGTCGTCAGCGGCAGCTGCCATTATGACTCCGACGCCCGAAATCCAAACGGTTCCGACTGCTGAACTCTCCGTGGCGCCCGCCATTGCAACGCCTCCCACCCCTTCGGCGGAAATAATTCCTCCATCCTTCACCGCCACCGCGGCCACACCCGCCACGTCGAGTGCGAAGGCGTCAGCTAGTCGGGTTGGGTTGATAGCAGCGGCACTTCTGGTTCTCGTGGTCGGCGTGATTTATTTCTGGATCCATTGGCATTCGCGCCCGTCTGTTGTGAGCGCCTCGGAACGTTCGATTGCGATCTTGCCGTTCCGCCCCCTGGAAGCCGCTCCGGAAGACGAATACCTGGGCATGGGTCTGACCGATGCCCTGATTACACGGCTTGGCACTTTGCACAAGATCGTCATTCGGCCTGTAGGGGCGGTCCGCAAATATGCCAAGTCTGACGACCCGATCGCCGCAGGCAAGCAGCTGGCGGTGCAATCGGTGCTTGAGGGCAGCATTCAACGTGAGCCTGAGCAGGACAAGGTTCGCGTCACTGTGCGGCTGCTGCGGGTCTCCGACGGCGAAGTCCTGTGGGCCAATACCTTCGACGAGAAGTTCACCGACATGTTTTCGGTCGAGGACTCGATCTCGCAAAAGGTAGCTGACAAACTTACCGTCAAGCTGAGCGACGACGAGCAGAAGCAGTTATTACGTCCGTTCACCGGCAACAGTGACGCCTATCAGCTCTACCTGAAAGGCCGCTTCTACCTCAACAAGCGAACGGTAGATGGAGTAAAGCAAAGCATCGATTACTTCCAGAAAGCAATCCAGACCGATCCTAACTACGCACTGGCCTATGCGGGATTGGCGGATTCCTACACCATGGCTGGTTCTTACGGCTACAGCATTATGCCTCCCAGGGAAGCTTTGCCTCAGGCCGAAGCCGCTGCCGCCAAGGCACTCGCCATCGATGACAGCCTGGCGGAAGTTCATGCCTCGCTGGGCTACATCAAGTTCACCTACGATTGGGATTGGGTTGGCGCGGAGCAGGAGTTCAAACGCGCCATCGCGCTGAATCCTCTTTATGACACAGCGCACCACTGGTACTCCCATGAGCTGATCGCTCTCGGCCGTTCGCAGGAAGGCATCGCCGAGGCCAAGAAGGCTCTTGAGCTGTCCCCCTCAGACACGGTGATGAACGAGCACATGGGTTGGGCGTACCTGATGGTTCGTGACTACGATCATGCCATCGAGAATGCGCACAAAGCCATCGAGATCGACCCCGATTTTCTGCTGGCGCATCGGGTGCTCGGATTGGCTTACCAATACAAAGGTGAGCACGACCTGGCCATCGCGGAGTTTGAGCGCGGGATGGAATTGTCTCACGGCGATCCAGTGGCCAAAGCGTTCCTGGCCCGTGCGTACGCCTCCGCCGGAAAGACCGACCAGGCAACGCAAATGCTGAACGATCTGGTGAAGCTGGCGAATTCTCAGTATGTTCCGCCGGCAGAGATTGCCGACACCTATGCCGCGTTAGGCAAGAAGGATGAAGCTTTCCAATGGCTGAACAAAGCGTATGACGAGCGTGCTGCGGCCTTGGTCTATGCCAAGGTTGCCCAGGTATATGACCCCTTGCGCTCCGACCCGCGCTTCCAGGAGCTGCTCAGGCGGCTTCATCTGATGTAGTTTCTGAGGTGGCCGGGTTGCGGACTACCTTTCATAACATTTTGTGCTGGAGCGGAAAACAGGTTCTGCCCCTGGGCTGCTCCTCGGGTCGTGATGTGCTCCAGTTCAAGTTGAAAGGGCGCAGGCTGCACCCGTGCCGCGCCCGAATACGGGCTGTCATATGCCACAATGAGGTACAAGCTGAACGCCAAAATTCCCGCCAGGGCGGCGGTCATTGCAGCCTGCGACCGCAGGCTTTCGTGGCCAAAAAAGTAGGTAAAAGCAATCAATAGAACCCCACCAGAATACAGTAGGTACCACAATGTGGTAGGCACCGTTCCACGGCTGGTAAATAACCGAGTGCGGCGAAAGTTGGACAAATCGTTAAGATGCCTTAACGATTCGGCATAATAGGCTTGCGCTTTTGCGCCAGCCGGCTCGCCGTCGTTATACACGCTCCATAGCTTCTGAACGGCTTCCCAGGTCTGCGGGCTCTCGCGGCCTTCGGCCATGGCCGGGAACTCGTATTGCAACACAGAGTTTACGTAGTCGATCAGCGCCAATCTTATATTCTGGCGTAATGGATCCGGCAGAGCCAGCGACATACGCGACAGGTCCCCGACTTCGTTTGCCTCGTGCTCAAGATTACTGCCAGCATCTTGAAACTGCGTCCAGACAACGAAGATGGCGAACGCAATGAGCACGGCATAAAGGGTTCCTACCATCAGGAAGAAAAAGCTAGCCACATCGTGTTGCCGCTTGAGCCATTCGATATTGGCGAAGCGGCGGACGATGGTCAGCCCCAACACAGATATCGCCATAACTACGGAGATGAAAATCGCACCGTGCATAGGTGTCTCCATCATGGTCTTTTCCCTCGGCAGACAGGATCGCTGCTGGGTGATTTTGAAGGCTTAAGCAAAATTACGAAACTGCCAAAACTACTAGCTCTCAGTGTAAGTAGAGGCTGAATCGGCGATTGGGCGAGATTCCAAGGGGCTGCAGCGGCCGCAGAAGTTGCGGTTTGCCGAGTTGCTGTATCCTCTAAAAGCGCGAAACTTAGGATTCAATTTGGCGCGTTCGTGAAAGTTAGCTTTCTCCGGAGCGTGAGATCATGAGTAATCCCGATCCTCTTCTGGCCCCCATGAGCGGAGCTGAGCACTCAGAAGTCAGCGGCGTTCAACTCGACGTCGTTCGCGTCGGCGCGGCTCGCGTCAAGCGCGTCATCTACCCGCCGGGCTTTCGCTGGTCGACTCACATGAAGCCGATTACCGGCACGGATTACTGCATGCACGCGCACGTCGGCTTCCTCGCCCAGGGCCAGATTCACATGGAGTTCTCCGACGGCTGCGTGGTTGAGTTCAAAGCTCCACAGGTAGTTTCCATAGAACCCGGCCATGACGGCTGGGTAGTAGGGAGCGAGCCGGCGGTGCTGATCGAATTCGATTTCGCCGGCGACACCGTCCGCAGCCTGGGCATGCCGGAATACCACTCCCACGACAAGTAATGGTCGAAGGCTATTGGCCGCTAGGGGCTGGCGTATGGGCCCGCAGATCTTCGGGGGTAGTCCGCTCAACCCTGGGCAGGCGGAGTGTGCTCGAAGGGTAGCTTGGTGTAACGATCTTTCTCCACTTCGATGATGAGAGCGATCCGTTCCTCCGGTTGACGCATGGGAAACGGTTTCCCAATGTACTTCATGGAGATCGGATCCATCAGCTTGAGGTCGGGATCAGGCCGACGCTCTATAACTTTTCCGCGAATCTGAACTTCGCTGTAGGGATCGCGAAAATCCACCATCGATATCGCTACGCGCGGATCGCGGGCTGTGTTACGCCCCTTCAAGGAATTCTCGCCGGTGCAAATGACGATGTGGTCGCCTTCGCGGCCAACCCACACCGGAACACTCTGCGGAGAACCGTCGGGCATCAAGGTGGAGAGATGAGCGAAGTTGGCGCCGTCCAGCAGTTTCTTGGTTTCGTCCGATAGTTTCATCGATACCTCGTGGAGAGACAATGCGTTATGAATGCCGGAAAATCCTGGTTCGTCAGTCCATCCAGGCCAATTTTCCTTGCTCGCGATTTACCCTAACAGCCGCGCGGCTTCCTTGGCGAAGTAGGTCAGCGTGATCGACGCTCCAGCCCTCTGGATGCACAACAGTGATTCCAGCATCACACGTTCGTAGTCGATCCAGCCATTCAAAGCAGCGGCCTTGATCATGGCGTACTCACCGCTTACCTGGTAAGCCGACAGCGGCACGTCGAAGCGCAGACGCGCCTCATGCAACACATCCAGGTAGGGCATGGCCGGCTTCACCATGATCATGTCGGCGCCTTCGTCGAGATCATGCTCGATCTCGCGCATGGCCTCGCGCAGGTTGGCCGGGTCCATCTGATAGGAACGGCGATCGCCGAAGTGCGGTGCCGAATCCGCAGCCTCGCGGAATGGCCCGTAGAATCCGCTGGCAAACTTCGCGGCGTACGACAGGATAGGCGTGTTCTGATAGCCTGCCTCGTCCAGAGCTGTGCGGATGGCGGCGACGCGGCCATCCATCATGTCCGACGGCGCGATGATGTCCATGCCCGCCTTGGCTTGCGACACGGCAGTCCGCGCCAGCAGTTCCAGCGTTGGGTCGTTCAGAATCTCGTAGTCTTCCGCCGAAGTGGCCATGGTCCCGGTCGCAGCCGCAATCGCCGCGCCGACAGAATGCGCGCCGTTGGTGATTACCACCTTGCCCTTCGACTCCAGCTCGCCGACAAATTCCAGCGCTTCTCGGCGTGCCTTGGCGCTGGGGTCGGACGTATCGACCAGGCCGCAGTGACCGTGCGACATGTATTCGCATAGGCAGACATCGCCCATCAGCAGCAGGCCGGGGACTTCGCGCTTGATGGCGCGCGCCGCCTTCTGCACAATCCCGTCCTCGGCCCAGGCTCCGGTGGCAACTTCGTCCTTGGCTTCCGGCAAGCCGAACAGGATGACGCTGGGAATGCCCAACGACTTCACTTCGGCGCACTCCTTCACCGCTTCGTCAACCGACAGGTTAAAGACCCCGGGCATGGAGCGTACTTCCTTGCGGATGCCTTCGCCCGGGCACACAAACAGCGGATAGACGAACCCTTCGGGACTCAGGCGGGTTTCGCGAACGAAAGAACGCATCGCTTCGGTGCGACGCAGGCGGCGGGGACGATCAATAGGGAACGGCATAACACTAAAATTCTAGCACTGCCGGACAAGCCAAGACCCGCGAAAATCGCGGGGAAAAGAGTGCTTCAATTTGTGACCCGAATCACTGAAAAGCGGGTTAGGACTACTGCTCAGCAGCTGGCCATAATCTAGTTTTCGAACAGGAGGTTCTAAGGACTATTCGAACAGCATGCCCGTGTCGTTCGGCTCAGGCTCGCCTGCGAGTGCCGCCATCTGTGCAATGTATTGCCTGGCGTCGAACTTCTTCGCGGCCGCGTTATCTGACATATAACGAATCGTGCCAAAGATGGGGCGGTCGAACCATGGACGATCGAATTTGCCGGCAATCGACCATCCAATCCCTGCATACCCATTCGGGTCGCGGCCATCCAGAAAATATTTGTCGTTTAAATAGACAGCCGTCTGGTAGGCGACGGCAGGCGATGGCGACCACTCCAGGATTTTCTTCGCCCAGTACATCCGCATGTAGTTGTGCATCCATCCAGCATGCAGCATCTGCCGTTGGGCGGCGTTCCATAAGTCGTCGTGCGTCTCGGCATGCTCCAGTTGCTTGCGAGAGTAGAGCACTGGCCGCTCGTCCTGAGCGTGCTTGGCCAGCGTGCGGTGTGCCCAGTCGGCGGCGCTCTCAATGGAGTCATATAGCGGATTGAAGTGCACGAAGTTAATGGATAGCTCGCGCCAGGTAATCAGTTGGTCGAGAAAATCGTCCTTGGCCGCGCGCGAAGCCTTGCTGTCCTCAACTGCCAACGCAACCGTGTGCGGGCCGATGTGTCCAAAATGGAGGTAGGGCGATAGCCGGCTGGTACCGTCCAACTCCGGCTTGCCATGGCGCTGAGGATAGTGAGCCAGCTTATGATTCACGAAGTCGTGCAACAGTCTCAACGCTTCCGTCGTGCCACCCGCGAAACGAGTCGACTGGCCGCACCGAGCGGTCGAGATCTTTCCAGCCCTCGGTGATATCAAAGGAGCCGTCGTCGGGCAATGCATGCAAGCCACGCGGCTTCTCCCACTCGGCCTTAGCTTTGGGATTGCCGGGAGCCACGAGGAATTCCTTCAGCTGCTTGTGCAATCGCGGACGAATGATTCGAGCGGCGTATTGCTCTTTCTCCAGCAGTTTTGAGGGAACGATGACATCGGCGTCCACAGTCCATAACGGGATGTTGAGTTTTTTGGCCGCAAGCTCGCGCCAGTGGTTCGGCTCGCGCATCGGGTTCTCGTCGCCGACTACGAGTGAGGCCCTGACCTCATCGCAAAACTTCGCCAGCGAATGTTCCGGATAATGCCGTAGCACGAAGCCGATGCCGCGTTTGCGGGCGCGCTCGGCCGTGTCAGTGATCGCCTGTGCCAGAAACGTATAATGCCGCAGGTTCGCGTGGGGATAGAACGGCACCGGAGCAAAGAAAATCACCACCGGCTGATGCAGTGCGTTGCCGGCCTCGACGGCAAGATTGAGCGCAGGATTGTCGAGAGCTCGTTGTGCCCGCTGCATCCAGTACACAACGCAGCGCCCATCGGCAGCGGGAGTGCCAGGACGGCGTATCGTAACGCGAGGATCAGAGGCCAGATTTTTCAGTAAAGTCATAACGGTGAGGATGCTCGCTTTGAACCATTATTACGATGCGGCCAGGAAGGTAGGAGCGTCGCCCGGCCATGAATGCTTTGGGCAGCCTCTTGTTATCGCGACTTTCAAGAATGTTACCCGACGGCCAAAATTGCATCTGCCACCGCGGCCGCCTCGACCGCCGGCTTCACATCATGCACCCGGACAATGTGAGCGCCCTTCAAGATGCTGGCGACCATGGCGGCGATCGATCCATTAAGACGCGCCGGCGGCGCCACGTCCCTTCCCGTGCGTTTGGAGAGCGTCCTGCCGATGAATGATTTCCGTGACGTCCCTGCCAGAAGCGGGAATCCAAGCTTCTGCAACTGGTCGAGATTTGCCAACAGCGGATAGTTCTCTTCGAAGTTCTTGCCGAAGCCGAAGCCGGGATCAAGAACGATGTGCTCGCGCTGCACGCCCTGCGCCATGGCGTTTTGAATGCGATCAGCCAGATCGCTTTCCACCAGTGAAGTTATGTTTCCCTCACGTGGCAACGTGCGCCACTGCTCCGGCTGCCCTCGGGTATGCATCAAAACTACGCCGCACTGCAACTCGGCGCAGGCGGCGGCCATTTCCGGATCCCACTGGAACGCGCTGACGTCGTTGACAATCTCCGCGCCCTGAGACACGGCGGCTTGAGCGACTACAGCTTTGTAGGTATCAATTGAGATCACCGCGTCAGGACGGGCCCGAAGAATGCCCTCGATTACGGGCTGCACCCGCTGCAATTCTTCCCCCTGAGAGACGATGGGCTTTTCGCTTGCAGCGTTTTTCGACGACACTAGCCGCGCGCCCGGACGCGTCGACTCCCCTCCGACGTCCAGGATATCCGCGCCGTCGTCAAGCAATCGCAGCCCGTGCTCGACCGCTTTCTGCGGAGAGAGAAAGCTACCACCATCGGAGAACGAGTCAGGAGTGACATTCACCACTCCCATGAGGAGAGTGCGTTCGCCCAGTTCCAGGCTTCGGGAGCGGAGTTGCCATTGATAGCGAGGCCGCATCTAGCGATTCTACGTCGGCGCGCTCGGGCCTACAGGTTCATCCACTCCGGATGGTAATCCTTCCAGATGCCGGTTCCGGCCGAGATCTGGCGGACAGGCATGTCCTCAGCATGTTTGGCCCCGCGCACCCACTCCCAGGCGCGGAGAATCTCGGGCTCATCGAAGTAACGGGTCTCGGCCTCCAGGATTGCGGCTCCTGCCGTCAGAATCGCGACGATTTCTTCCCACTTGTCTGCACCGACGACCGCCATCCGCGCAATGTGGTCCGTATGCTTTTGCAGGAAGCGCATCTCCTCCCAGCGTGCCTTCAGTTCGGCTCCGTGCATAGCCGACAAATCGACCAGAATGCCGATTGGCTTATGCTTCCGTTCACGTAGGAGGAATCCAAGTTGCTGCTCGAATTCCGCGATGTCTTCCTCGGTCAGCCGGCCCGTGACTTTGAAGCCCAGAACTCCCCCAAAACTCTCCTTGAGTCGTTCGATCATTCCCTAAGTGCTCCTTATGGATTGTCAGTGCGAATATGAGTTTCAACCCGCCCATAAATGATGCACGGTATTACGATCAATGGCTAGGGAAATCAGAAGCTTGCAAAAACGCGACCCGTAATCTGCCTTCCTGGGCCTGCTTTCTCTGCTGCGGACGATTTCTGCCGTTCGTTAGCTAGGCCAGCCCTCCTGGTGCTGGTTCGCGATGCTGTCACTCGCCGGACTGCGCTATGCGGTCACGCTTAAGCTGCTGGTAAGGGCGGGGTGGAGATGGAATTTGCGGTTTGCGACGACAGCTCCTGCCAGGTTTGCTGTACGGCCTTCAACGCCAATTGGGCTGCCGATAAATTTCCCGATTGCAACGCCCCTCCGAGTTGGCTCAGGGTGCTGGAAAGAGCGCCTATGATCGGTGGCATATGACTGGGCTGTGAAACCGCCGATGGTCCTACCTTCATGATAGGTACGGATGCCATCGCCTGTTGTGCCCCGGAAATGTTTCCCGACTGGAGAGCTTGTCCCACCAGACTGAGAGCCTGGGCGGTAGGGCTGTTGCTCGAGAATTGGGTTGCAGCCGATTGCGACAAAGTCACGAAATCGGTTTGCGCCTTAGTAAGGCTGCCGGCCTGAAGGTCCTGGCCCAGCTGTTTGAATTCTCCCTGAATTTGATGAGAGTTGCGTTGCAGATTCGCAAGCTGCGAAAAAGCGCTGCTGGCGATTCCCGCTACGGACATGATGACCTCCTGCGATGACTTCGTCCGCGCGGATGGCATGGAAGATGGCCATGCGTCGCGGAAGAAGCCGTTACCTGAGAGACCAGTGCAATCCGTGGGCCCCAACGATTAGAGACTCTTTAGGAAGTGTTGCGAGGAAAGCGATGCCCCGATTACTTGTCGGCTACCAGTCGTTCGACGACATGGTCGATAGTGTCCAGCGCCTTTTTCGTCGGCATGTTGTTGTTGTTGGTCACGACCGAGAAAACGATGTGGTCGCCCGATTGGGTAGTCGCGTAGCCCGACAGGGAATACACGTGGGACAGTGAGCCGGTCTTGGCCCGTACCGCACCCGCGGCTGGCGTACTGCGAAAGCGGTCGGCGAGCGATCCGTCCACGGCAGCGATGGGCAGCGTATCCAGGTAGCTCTGTCCCCAAGGTTGCTGGCGGCAGTAGCGTAGCAGGGTAACGATGGCTTGCGGCGTGACCAAGTCTTCGCGGGACAGACCAGAGCCGTCATAGAAAACGAACTGGTTCGGCTTGACACCGGCATTCACCAGGAATCCCCGCAGGACCTCAAGCCCGCCCTCGATGGAGCCGGAGGTGCCTTTCTCCTTGCCCAGCAGGCGCAGCATCAACTCCGCATGGAGATTCTGGCTGACCTTGTTGATGACTCGCAAGTCTTGAGTCACAGGCTGCGACTGATAGCTGGCCAGCACCATCGGGGTCGGATTCGGCGGACGACTGCTGTCCCCACCACCTGAGGCGAGGGAGGTCACGCTGAATGTTTGCGTCGATGCGAGCTCCGTATGATGGGTGCGCGACTTGCCGTAGATCGTGACCCCGCGTTCCTCCAGCAATTGGCGGAACAATCGCGCCGTAAAGTCTGCCGGGTCTTCGATGGCGAGCGCTTCACCGAAGCCCGGATCGTCCTGCGGAATGTTGCCCCAGAACGTAAGCTGATTGGAACCCGGCTCGCGATTGATAGAAACCGTTCGCGGTCCGCTGCCCGACGGCGTCGTCATCACGCGATTGTCGATCTTGTAATACTCGGGAAACGGCGCAATGTTGAGAAATGCTCGCTCGCCCGGCCGATCTGCCGGCATGACGTTCACAAAGATGACGTTGTCATTGATGGTGAGTGCCGAAACCGGAGCACCCCACTCGCGCGCCAGGTCGTCCTGCGACCAGCCTTCGCCATAGCGCTCGAAAACGAAATAGGAGTCGTCAGCCACTACATCGCCGTCAATGTATTTCAGTCCATGCTGCACCAGTTGGTCCGCCAGATTTTGCAGCACCTGGATGGACGGCGTCTTGCGCTCGGTGTGCATGTTGTACGGCAAAATGCGGCCCGAAAGGTTGGGATCACCACGGCCCACCAGGATAAGGTCGGAGTTCAAACGGCCATATTTATCCAGCGTTCCCAAGGTTTCGACCGTGGTTTTGAAACGATAATCCGGCCCAATCAATCCGAAGACAGCGGCCGTAGTAAAGAGCTTGGCATTGGATGCGGGAGTGAAAAGCTTGTCCTGGTTCAGCGCGATGATGGTCCTGCCGCTGTCGAGTGACACCGCATACACGCCCCAGAATCCGCGCGCCGCTTCAGGATCGCTGAGCATTTCGTGGACATCCCGGTTGAGTTTGGTCGCGCTCGAAGGCTTCTTGCCGCCAGCGTAAGCCGGGGCAAGCAACGTCAAAAGCACCAGAAGACCAGCGAAATAGCGGAGCCGGGACATGACTACACCCAGATTCTAGCATCGGCCCGCAAGCTCTCTTACTTAAACCAATGTTGATCGCAGCGAGTACCGCTCAACCACGTTCCGAACGTATTTGGCATTCTCCAGCACTCACCCGTAAAGGTGTACTGCCCTTAGTCCCTCCGTGGGATGAAAGGTCGAGGCTTGCAGCAGTAGTCTCAGCCATGGCATTCGAAGCATTTGGCGAACTGAGGCAACCGGCAGGGAGAAACCGCCCGAACCAGAAGGCTTCAGCAGCATCAGCGAAGTCCCAGGCTCCGGGCCACACATCGCTAGCTCCCCGCGGGACGAATCGTATCTCGCCCGAGTGCCGTCCTTCTACTTCTCATATTTCTTATCCATCAGCATTCTTCTCCGGCCAGCAGAGCAATTCCGGCGAAGGAGGAACTCTTATGTCTACGGCATCTACTCAAACAAAAGTCTGGCATCACAGCAATAAGTACAGCGCCGAAGCCGCCTGTGAACACTGTGGCGGCATTGTTCGTCATGAAGACTGGTGTATCACCAGCAGTTCGACTGTTCTGTATGCGTACGAGGCAGTGCTTGACGGCGACAAACTCAGCGAAGGCGACAAGATCATCCTGCACGCGCTGGGGGTAAGTTGGACGGGAAAGATGTGTAATGGTGGCTGCAAAGCAGACGCGGGACCCTGCTGACGGCCATCAGCCTTCGCCGATGACGCAGCCTCGGCCTTGCCAGCCAATCTGAACCACCTTGCCCTCCTCCACCAGCACAGGTACAGTGCGCTGACCGTTCGCGAGAGCCAGAAGGCGCTCGCGGGCGGCGCCGTCCGCTTCCACATCGTGCTCCACAAAATCGCAGCGCTTCCATTCCAGCCACTCACGCAATTCCTGCGTGTAGGGACAGCTGGCAGTCCCGAATAGCTCAAACCTGGCCACGGTGCAGCACCTCCAGCGTCTCCCGAACGATGTGGTAGATGGAGGCCTGCACCTCCTGGATGCGTGGAATGTAGTCGCAGTGCACCACCAGCGGCCAGTCGACCAGCCCTCGCCGCAGAATCTCTCCGCCGTCATAGCCCAGCAGCGCGACCGTGAGCATGCCACGTTTGCGCGCCTCTTCCAGAGCCATGATGATATTGCGCGAGCCTCCGCTGGTCGAGATTCCCACCGCGATGTCTTCCGGCCGCGCCTGTGCGATCAGTTGCCGCAGGAAGATCACTTCGACGCCCACATCATTGGCGACGGCGGTCAGGTTTGCCGGCTCCATAGAGAGCGACACCGCAGGAATCGACTGGTAGCCCGTGGGCGGCATTACACAGTCAATCGCCCAGTCATTAGCATCCGTAGCGGAGCCGCCGTTGCCGAACAGAACCAGCTTTCCTCCGCCTTGTAGCCGCTCGTAAATGGCTTGTGAGGCGTCGCTGATCTGCTCCGCCTGTTCGCGAGCCACTCTTGCTCGCAACTCCGAGTCGTTTTGCACCTTCATCAGGATTGAGGCAGCGACCTGGGCGGCAACGTCGCCGGTTTCTTGTTTCTCCTGTCCAAGGAATGGATACAGAAACCCTGCGTCGCCTACATCATGCCCGAGTTCACGGTGCTCGAAGTAAACATGCACCGTCTCCCACAATGTGTGATACAAGATTTCGATCATCTCCTGATGGATGAACGGGTCGGCAGTTGGTGCTCCCACAGAGTAGGACCCATCAGCGCCGGGCAGTGCAAACGTCATAGCGCCGTGCTGCTCAGCCTCCCGCAAAGCCGCAGATACTTCTGCATCTCCGTCGGGAGGGCCGAAACCCATCACCATATCTTCCGGACGAAGAATGCTACGAAGCCACGGCTGAAAAAGTAGAGACAAGTCCAGAGCAGGAAGAGCGCGCTTGCCAACGATTACTGGATGAACAAACTCTACCGATACGTGCTGCGCGTCGGTGGCGTACGGCCCACGGCCGAAGGCCAGCAGTCGCCCGCCGCGCAGGAAGCGCTCCGACATTTCGTGACAGGCTTCGGCAAGCCGAGGTGCCTCGGCGGAAAAAAAGCTCTCGCACAAGCGATTGCGGTCTAACAGGCGTTGTTCGATGCGGGTAGCGAGTTCACAGCCGGCCGGCATGACATTGACCCCTAGCAGATCCGCGGGAGCGGATCGCCCACGAGCATGTCGACGATTCTAGCCCCTCCGTAGCGCGCCGTCACCAGCACCGACCCGGCTGGCTGCTGCTGGACTTCGCCCAGCAGGACAGCAGCCTCCCCACCAGGGCACCGGTTCAACGCGTTTAGAGCCGCATCGGCGTACTCAGCGGACACCACCGCCAGGAATTGGCCCTCATTCGCGATGTGGAGAGGATCAAGTCCCAGCAACTCACAGGCGCCGCGGACCGTGTCGTTCACCGGGATCGCCTCTTCGAAGATATGAATGCCAAGCCCGCAGTCCCGCGCTAGTTCGTTCAGAGACGTGGCTACGCCGCCGCGCGTAGGATCGCGCATCCAGCGAATGCCTGGAGCGGTCTCGGCTGCCATCGCCTGCACCATCGAAAAGACCGACCGCGTGTCCGAGCACAGGTCGGCTTCGAAATCGAGTTCTCCGCGGGCCAGCAAGATCGTAATGCCGTGGTCGCCGATCGGCCCTGAGAGCAGAACTTTATCGCCCGGGCGCACCGAGTGTGCATCCACGCGCACACCGGGTAGATAGGAGCCGACTCCGGTAGTCGCGATGTACATGCCGTCAGCCTTGCCATGCTCGACCACCTTGGTATCGCCTCCGACCACCGATACGCCGGCCTGTTCAGCTGCGCGGGCCATCGCACGCACTTCTGCTTCCAGCGTCGGTGTGGGCAGACCCGCCTCCAAAATAAAGCTAACCACGATCGCCTCTGGCCTCGCACCGGAAACGGCCAGATCATTCACCGTGCCGTTAATGGCCAGTTCACCGATCGAGCCTCCGGGAAAGCTCAAGGGTTTGACCACGAAACTATCCGTGGTCATGGCCAGGCGAACACCTCCCACAGTGAGGGAGGCGGCATCGTTCAGTTCAGGTCGGGCGGAGCGAAAGAGAAGAGGAGCGAACAGTCCCTCCACCAGGCGGCGACTGGCAATGCCTCCTGCGCCGTGGGCCATTTCGATCTGGGGCTCGCGAAACTTGATCTTGGGAGGCGCGCTGTCGGCTACCAAGCCAGGCTTCATGCCGGCCACGCCAACGTCGCGGCCGCTGCCTTCCGATGTTCGTAGCTGAAGTACGCTGCGCACGATCCCTCCGAGGAAACCATCAGCGCACCCACCGGATGCTCCGGAGTGCACTCTTTGCCAAACAACTTGCATTGCGCCGGTTTGAGGACGCCCTTCAGCACTTCGCCACACTGCGCCGCCTTGGGATCGGTGACCCGTACACCGGGAACCGAGAAGCGCTGCTCCGAATCCCATTCGGCATAGCGATCGCGGATGCGAAGGGCCGATTGGGAGATGAAGCCCAGACCGCGCCACTCGAAATATGGCCGCAGCTCAAACACCTCAGCCATCACCTTCAGCGCAGCCCGATTGCCCTCCCAGGGCACCACGCGCTTGTACTGGTTCTCGACCTTGGCTTCGCCATTTTTCAGCTGCCGCAGAAGCATCACGATGGATTGCAGCATGTCGAGCGGTTCGAATCCGGAGACCACGATTGGCTTCTTCTCATTGGCGGCGATCCACTCGTAGGGACGGCAGCCGATGACCGTCGACACGTGCCCCGGCCCGATAAACGCGTCCAGACGCATGTCAGGCGAATCCAGAATCGCGCGAATCGCCGGGATAATCGTGACGTGATTGCAGAATAGGGAAAAATTGTGTATGCCTTCCGCCTTCGCCCGGAGAATGGTGAGAGCCGACGAGGGAGCAGTCGTCTCAAATCCGATGGCAAAGAACATCACGTGCTTGTCAGGATTGGCCTTGGCCAGCTTGATCGCGTCGGAAGGCGAATAGACAATGCGGACATCCATGCCGCGTGCCTTGTGCTCTAGCGGACTGCCATGCACCCCGGGCACACGCATCATGTCGCCAAACGCGGCGAAAATGACGTTGGAATCTTTGGCGAGCGCCAGGCCATCATCGATGCGGCCCATCGGCAGCACGCATACTGGGCATCCAGGGCCGTGAATCAGCTCGATGTTCTCGGGAAGGATGTCTTTCAGACCGAAGCGATAGATGGCATGAGTATGTCCGCCGCAGACTTCCATCAGGCGATAGTGTCGCCCGGGATCGGCGAGACGACGAATTTCCTCCGCCGTCTTGAGGATGACATCTGGATCGCGAAACTCATCAACAAATTTCATAAGGCCTCAAATCGCTTGCGGACCAAAGTTCGCTTGGGACCAAGGAGCAAGCCTGGGACGGCGCATCTGAAGGCCCGCCCCTGCACATCGGCCAGTCTCGGTTGCGTCATCAAGATCGTGCCGCCTGCAACCGCACGTCAAAAATAGTTAGGGGGGTCTTCACCCTCTTCCAGGCCATAGCCTTGCACCTCCTGCATGGCCTGTTCGCTTTCTCCCAGCATGATGAGCGTCTGCATCTGGTCGAGCGCGTCCTGCTCGCTGATTTTGCTCATGGCGAAGCCAACATGGATCAGCACCCAATCGCCGGACTGCGGCATGTCGTTCTCCAGCAGCCCCAGATCGACCTTACGCCGCACACCGGCGACTTCCACCGTCGCCAGGTAGGGCATTCCAGGAAACAGCTCAAGCACCTTCCCTGGTATGGCGAGACACATTCGCTACCTCGTTTCTCCGCACAAAATTTGTTACGCCGGCTTGCGCGCAACGATGTCGAACGCGAACTTCACCTCGTCCTTCACCTTCAGGCCACCGCCGGCAGCCGATGTCGGCTTAATGCCGTAATCGGTTTGCCGCAAGGAAAACTCGCCGAAGGCGCGCAGCATATCACCAGTCGCGACCAATGTCGCCGGCACCTTTTGCCCCTTCGTGACCCCATGCAGGCTGAGCTGGCCGTTCAGGGTTACGCCAGATTGCCCATTCTCTGTTTTCGTCACCGCGAGACTGGAAACATCGAAGACGATCTCGGGATACTTCGACGTCTCCAGCACTTTGTCCCGCATCTCGTTCTCGATCTCGCGGCGATCTTTGTCGCTGATGTTGTCCATCACGCTCAACGAATCAGCACGAATCGCCAGGTGCATGGTCGACTTGTCTATGTGCTCCGGATCAAATTGGATTTCACCTTTGAGATCACGAATCGCGATCTTGGGGTTGTGTCCAAATGCCGATAGCAGGCCGCTGGCGAAAGCCTGCACAGTAAAGCGGCTCACCGTCGGATTAATTATGTATCGCTCGCCGGCGGGCGTGGTGGCAACCGACGTACCTTGCGCCTGGATCGAACCCTGCGTAACGTCTACGTTTTCAGGCAAGCGAAACTACTCCCTTCCCCAGGAAGAATGATGCAGGAAAGCTCAATGCGCCGAAACTACATCGCTCGCAGTCGAAGATAGCGCTCAATGTCGGGCAGCGCGCCTTTGGCCAGGTTTGGCACGCCGAGCCGGCTGAGATACTTCTGCGCGACGGGATTCGACAGAATCAATCCCGCACCAAATACCATCAGAGCGATGCCGCTCAGCATGAATAAAGTATCTCTGTCGCTTTCCTGAGCTGCATCCATTTCACGGTGCGTATCACGTGCCATCACTGCTGTTGCCACAGTCGTATCCTCCTCGTAATTTTTTATGCGTTCGAATCCGGCCACTCGCCAGCCAGTATTTTGTTGATCACCGACTCAACCATCTTTGCCGCGTCCGTCAGAGAGCCCTGAACCGGCTCGCTCAATCCCATCAAGCCTTCCTCGGGTCCCAGCGTTTGGGGTTCACATCCCACCAGCAAAATCTTTTTCAACGGACCGCCCATCGACGCCGCCAGCCGCAGGATCTTCACCGGATCCATGCCATGAGCATCGATATCCGTGGTTTCTGCCTGCTCCGGCCCCATCGACGACAAGTCGGGTTCGACCAGGTACAGCGTGCCGGGAGCATCTCCACGCGGATGCGCATCGATCAGGATCGTTGTCTCGTATCCATCCTGGAGAGCGCACGCCAGATCGAATCCGCGTATGCCGAAATCCACCACGCGGACCGCCGCCGGCAATCCGCATTCTGCCAAACGGCGCGCAACCTCGACACCAAACGCGTCGTCGCCCATAAAAATATTGCCGACACCCGCCACCAGAATGCGCGGTTTCTCGATGCGCTTGGCATGTGCCTGTTCTTCGGGCGGCAGCAGCTCAACTTCCGAGACGTCGAAGAAGAAGCGATGTCCAGGCTGTCGCAGCAAACCCATGTCGCGCCCGGGATCGTCGTCGAGCACAACGCACACGTGAATCTTGCCTTCGTAATCCTGCTCGATGGCTTCGATGGCTGCCGTCTGGCCTGCAAGCGCGATGTCCATCACGTCGCCGCCGGCACGGGGACGCAACCGCACGCGATCGCCGACGCGCACCATCGCGCCCCCGACTTCTATGCTTTCCAGGCCAGCCTTGTCTTCCAGCGCTTGCCACTCCCACTCATTCACTACGAGCCTCCCTGGATTGGACGCAAGCTGCGCAACACGCCATGTAACTTCATGAACTGCTCGGCCGGCATGTTTTCCGTGCGCTCAAGAATCTGCCGAGTGCGTAGATCCGATTGCCGCATCTCGTTCTTCTCGGCGTCGGTCAGGGTCATGATACGCAGTGAAAGAATCTCGTCGATTTCTGTGCCGTCAAAGAGATCGCCCGCGCTCTCCGGCGCGATCTGCGGGTAGTCGTACAAGATGATGGGAGAAACCAGCAGCGTGTCGTGCTGACCTTCATCCCCGACCAGCACAGGAAACCAACCCTGGTTGCGGCAATCCGATGTCAGCAGCCGTAGCGGTTCCGGCGGATCGAGCAGGGAAATGAAGTCACCGCCCGTGACTCCCAACACGATGTGGGTCGAAACCAGGGACCGCATCAACGCCTGCTCGCGAGTCATTGAGGTGGAGTCGTCGGTCGGGGTGATGTTCTGCACGCTGGCCGAAAGCTTGAAGGCATGCTCGCCGGCCGGCTTTGCCTCGACGGTTATTGCGGCGGCGATGGGTTGCTGGGTTCGTACCAGGCGCCCAACCAGCACGCCACCTGAGTCGTGTAGGATTTCTTCGCTGGTTGTCGCCGGGAGATCGAACGGCCGTTGCAAGGGACTGCGGACAAGACTCTCCAGGTCAACCGGCGCAACATCGATCTCAAGTTCCACCGCTTCCTGCCAGGGATAGAATGTTTGTCCCTCAATGGCGAGAGTGGGAACACTACGAAACTCACGCGAGGCCAGGTCGGTCACCGCTTCCACCGATCGCTGTACGAGTTGCAAAAACCGCACTCGCAAGCTGATCAGAGAGGCCGCTGACCCCGTCACCAGGCACTCAGTCTGCATTCTGCATGGCTCGGTTCCGTGTTGCGCCTCGCTGAAAGCCTGGGGATACACCACCCCGAAATTGAAGCGCTGCTGGTTCTTTACCGACGACGGCCGGTAGGGATAGAGCATGTATCCCTCATAAAGCACAGCCTTGGCGATGCGGTCGGCAGCTGCGGTGTTCATGATTTCACCACTTCGGAGGCGGCGCGCAGTAAGCTCTCCAACGCCTGCTCCCAGGTCGGAATTCCCCGCTCCACCTTGTAGCGATAGAGGCGCTCAAAGGCATCGCGATCCAGGCATAGCCACGCCATGCCCGGATAGTAGGTGTCCATCAGGTTCTTCCAGGTTGCGACCGGGAGTTTGAAATGAACTTCCTTGTCCCACGGAATGGGAGATACCTGAAGGCCGCCGCCATCCTGGCTGTAAAACACAGTTCCGCTGAATTGCGCGCAAACCGGGATGTCCCCGTCTGTCAGACCTGCAAAATACTTCGTGGAGGCGACATTGAAATCGAAGGTACACGGAACCGGCAAGCTGACTTCGGTGCTTCCCGTGAAAGGCCGGAACAATCAGGCTGGTGTGTGTCCAAAGAAAGGTCTTCAGCGTCTGCGCCCAGCGGTCAGCCTCACCGAACAGATCCTGCAGACTCTCCTGCTCGCCCGAGGTATACGGGCGCCGCGTCGCCTCGATCTGAATCTGCGCCCGCAGAGCGACCGTATGGATGGCCTCATCCGGTGTGTTGTTCGTGAGGCGTAGCTTGAACGCTAACTGCGGCGCGATCGCAAACGGCTCCACTTCGACGCGCTCCATGTTGAATCGAAGATCAGGCATGGCCGTCTCCTCCGATCACTGTAGCCTGCGAGCGCAACGCATGGAAGAACTCCGCAATCTTTTGCCACACTTCGGTTCCACCAGAAAAGCCGCGCCAACCGCTGCGGATCAGGCCGACGAGCTTAAAACATTGGTCGATGGGAAGCAGGTAATACTCGGCCTTGGTGAACTCGCGGGCGTGACCAATGCGATTCACCAGCAGCGCTTCGACATCCGGCTCCATCTTCAGGAGCGCCGGATTCTGCCGCGCGATCTCGCTCCAGGCTTCCAGCGACAGCAGCGACTCGGTGGCGCCTGCCGGGCTGGGATACATGGCGACAACCCGCTTATCCGGACTGCTGTCAAAGAAGAAGGCCATGTTGATGGGAACCATCAGGGCGTCCCACTGGCCGTCAGACATTTGAAAATCTGCCAGCAGCTTCACTTGTCGCGGCACTCGCTTGTAGCGGCTTCCGGCCTGTCCGCTGAACAGCAACGCGCAGGCATCGCACGCGCAAACCAGCTTCCGCGCCTTGGGCTCAATCAGGTGCAGGTGTTGCGAGCCAATCTCCTGGCTGCACAGTTCGCATCGCTCCGCGGCACGTGGCTTGCGGGCAAACTGCCGCAGTACGCTGAACGCGCTCTCGAGTGACGGGGTGTCCTTAGTCGCCATAGTTGGCTGCCATCGGAGCTGGCTGAACCGCATTCGAGCCGACCGGCGCCGACTCCGCCAGCTTGCTGAGGGAAACAAATCCGCTTGCCGGTTTCCCTTCTAAGCCTTCGACCGCCAGTGATGCGACATCCGGCGCTGCCTCGTAGATCGCATCCTCGACCGTGGCTTGTAGCGCCTTGCTGGTCGACCCGCAGGCATGCTCGCCCGGCGTTACTCGCACCCGAACCGCTCCGTCCTCTACACCCAGCAACTCCACCTGCGCGCCATCTTTGCGTAGCTTCGAACTCAAGGCGCTCCACGGCTTTGCTGACACGCGTTTCCAAACTGTCCGGATGCAGCCCGTACAGGACCAGCATGCTGCTGGTGACCGGATCGTGGCCCAGTTGCTCGATCAGCTTCAGTCCCGGCTCACCCGCATCAGCCAAAATCTCAAGGGTGCGATCCAGGGCTACGCCGTGAAACTCCATGATCAGTTGCACAAGCTGCGTAGTAGAGGCGCGCACCGCCGGATCAGCGATCGATTCGATCTCCTGTACCAGCGCGCCGATTCTCTGCACCCGCTGCTGAAATTCTTTTTCGTTTGCCATGAACGATTCGGTCTCCCCTACGGCAAAAAAGGAGTGAGCTTGCAATTGCACGACTTCGTGGGTCGCAGCTACTGCCTTCTCACTCCACCAGAAACAACCGCCCCGTTACCGAGGCAGGCCAAACATGGGCGAGTGCCGCGTCTTCAGCACTTTTCCATTGCCCAGGTACATGTGAACGCCGCACGGCAGGCAGGGATCGAAGCTCCGCACGGCGCGCATGATGTCGATGCCCTTGAACTTGTCCGGCCCGTTCTCTTCGAAGATCGGCGTATTCTGCACCGCATCTTCGTAGGGCCCGGGCGTCCCGTAAATGTCGCGCGGATTGGCGTTCCACGGAGTCGGCGGATACGGATGGTAGTTGGCGATCTTGCCCTCGCGAATCACAACGTGATGCGACAGCACGCCGCGCACCGCCTCATGGAAGCCGCAGCCAATCGACTCTTCCGGGACCTTGAAGTCCGACCAGGTCTTCGTCTTTCCGGCGTGCAACTCGCCCAGCGCCTTCTCCACAAAGTGCAGTGCGGCAGCTGCGGAATACGCCTGGAAGTAGGTGCGAGCGCGATCGCGTTCAATTGCGTTGCTCCACTTGGGAATCTTCCACTCGAATTCCACTTCCGGCAGGGACGTCGTCTTCGGCAGATAGATTTTCACGCTGTGGCCGGTGGCCTTCAGATAGCCGATGTCGACCAGGCCTGCCTTGGCGGTGGCCCAGAAGCGAGCAATCGGTCCGCCGCCGGTATCGAGCGCCAGATATTCCCCAGTCTTCTCGTGGAACCAGCGCGGAGACATGACCCAGGTGTATTTGTCGCCGAAGTCGCGCTTCTGCGGTTTGGGGATGGTCGTCTGATTCCAGGGATGCCGCTTATCGACCTTGTTGCCCAGCGGATCCTTCTCGACAAACGTCTCGCCATCCTCCCAATCGTCGTAGTAGGAGCTGCCCAGCAGGATGCGAATGTTCAGGTTGATGTCGACCAGGCTGGTGGTGACCAGTTCGCCGTCCACCACCACGCCGGGCGTAACGAACATCTTGCGGCCCCAGTCGGCCATGTTCTTGTAGGTGTAATCGCAGTATTGCGGATCCTGGAACGATCCCCAGCACCCAAGCAATATGCGCCGCTGGCCGACCTTCTCGTAACCCGGCAGCGCTTCATAGAAGAAGTCGAACAGGTCATCATGCAAAGGCACGACCTTCTTCATGAATTCGACATACTTCATCAAGCGAACCAGGTAGTCGGTGAACAGCTGCACCGTCGGCACCGTTCCTACGCCGCCGGGATACAGCGTGGAAGGATGCACGTGACGGCCTTCCATCAGGCAGAACATCTCGCGCGTCATGCGGCTCATTTGCAGAGCCTCACGATAGAAAGCCCCGGTGAAGGGGTTCAACGCGGTCATGATGTCGCCGATGGTGCGATAGCCGTGCAGGTTGGAGTTCGGCGCGTTCGTCTTTTGCGCTTTGGTCCACACGCCAGGATTGGTCTCCTTCACCATCTGCTCGCAGAAGTCAACGCCGACCAGGTTGTCCTGGAAGATGTTGTGGTCGAACATGTACTCGGCAGCCTCGCCGAGGTTCACAATCCACTCCGCGATGTCGGGCGGACGCACGCCGAAAGCCATGTTCTGCGCGTAATTAGCGCAGGTGGCATGGTTGTCGCCGCAGATGCCGCAGATGCGGCTGGTAATGAAGTGGGCATCGCGCGGGTCTTTGCCCTTCATGAAAATGCTATAGCCGCGGAAGATCGACGAGGTGCTGTGGCACTCGACCACATGCCGGTTCGCGAAATCGATTTTCGTAAAGATGCCCAGGCTTCCGACGATTCTGGTGATCGGATCCCAATTCATCTCTACGATCTGCTTTTGCTTAGTAAGGGCTTCCTGATCGGTAGCTGTAATTGTGCCCATTGCGATCGCTCCTTAAAGGCGAAATTAGGATCTGGCGTGATAACCAGTAGTCAGTTCGGCGCGGTTGTGCCGCCACTTTGGTTCTTTGTTAACCGTGTTTTGAGTAATGGAGCGTAGCGCGCGAATCGCGCGGCCGTACATCGCAGAGCTTCCTGTCGAGACGTGCGCGCCCGGCGGCTCATCCATGAACGGCATGAACTTGTCGGGGAAGCCCGGCATGGTGCAGCCGATACAGATGCCGCCGACGTTGGGACAGCCGCCGATGCCGGCCATCCAGCCGCGTTTGGGAACGTTGCAGTTCACCACCGGACCCCAGCAGCCTAACTTCACGATGCACTTGGGCGAGCCGTATTCCTCGGCAAAATCACCTTGCTCGTAGTAGCCGGCGCGGTCGCAGCCTTCATGGACCGTCGCGCCAAACAGCCACGTCGGACGCAGCTGATCGTCGAGAGGAATCATGGGGGCTAGACCGGCGACTTGGTACAGGAGGTAGAGAACGGTTTCCATGAAGTTGTCAGGCTGGACGGGACATCCGGGAACATTCACGATAGGCAGGCCGGCTTTCGATCTCCAACCCCATCCCAGGTAATCGGCCAGTCCCATGCAGCCGGTAGGATTTCCCTGCATGGCGTGGATGCCGCCGTAGGTAGCGCATGTTCCGATCGCTACGGCAGCCAGCGCTTTGGGAGCGAGACGATCGATCCACTCCGTGGTCTTGATCGGCTGGCCGGTGGTTGTGTCCGTGCCCATTGCCGCCCAGTAGCCATCTTTGCCGTGAATCTTCTCGTTCGGAATCGAGCCCTCGACCACCAGGACGAAGGGATCGAGCTTGCCTTCCTCGGCCTGGTAGAACGGCTTCAGGAAATCGTCGCCGACTTCGTAGGCCAATACCGGATTATGCAGATGGACTTTCGGAAGACCGGGAATGGCGCCCAGCAGAACGTCTTCAATGCTGGGCTGGGTGGCAGCGGTGATCGAAACCGAGTCACCGTCACAGCCCAAGCCTGCCGTGATCCACAGGATGTGAACTTCGGCGACCGCTGATGGTTTTTGCGTACTGCGACCGTACGGAACCGCTTGCGCTGTCATAGGCGGAAACTCCTTTCGACATCACTTACACGCGCGAAGTATTGGTTGCAGGAAAAAGTCCTGCTGGTGCGAAGCATCAAGGGCCGAGATAAGTTGCCGAGTCACGAGAACTAATCGAGAGTCGTCCGAAGCACGGATGAAAGTCGACAGAAGAAAACGGTGCTCACACGTAGAACCACGTCGGTGCCCCACGCACCATGCCACTAGCATCGCGCACGGCCGACATCGTCACAACCTGATTCCTCTTGAAGGGAAGTGCGCGGCGGCTTATCAGGGATTCCCTTAGGCCGGAACTAGAAAGGCAGGCCCGATCAGGGACTAGGGTTGGAGTGCCGCAAGGTGCGATGTCTTGAAGTCATCAAGCGGCCGTAATTAGCCATTACTTGTGGCGCTAGATTAGTTTAAGGATTACTATGCCGCGCCTTCGGAGATGGTCCACTGGATGGCGCGCTGAACCAGTTCGCGGCCGTTCTTCAGCGAGAGCTTCTCCTTGATGTGCGCCTGGTACGACTCGACTGTCTTCACGCTGAGGTGTAGTTCTTCCGCGATCATGCGTGTGCTGTGGCCCTCGCCGATCAGCCGAAAGACTTCCAGCTCGCGATCCGACAGCTCTGCAATCGGCGACTGGGTTTCGCTGACCGATCCCCGGATGTATTGCTGCAGCATTCGGTTGGCAATGCGGTCGCTGACATAAACCTTCTGCGTCAGAATCTGCCGCACGGCGACCAGAACTCTTTCCGTCGCCTCCTGCTTCATGATGTAGCCATTGGCGCCGGCCCGCAGCGCACGCTCGGCGTAAATGGATTCGTCGTGCATGGAGAGAATCAGAACGGGCAGGCTGGGATAACGCGCTCGAATGCTCTTCAACAGATCTAGTCCGTCGGGACCGGAGAGAGAAATATCCACGATGAGAAAGTCCGGCTTTGCCGTCGGAATAGCTTGAAGCGCACTGCCCGCTTCTTCGGCTTCGCCACAAACCATGAGGTCGGGCTCGCGATTCATCATCAGCGACAGTCCTTCGCGCACGATGGGATGATCGTCCACGATGAAGATTCGGGTCTTGCGCGCGGAGTCGCGTACTGTGTCAGGCGTCATGGTCGCACCGAATTCGTAGGTGCCGTGCTGCGAGCAGGAAAGATGCAAGTTACCACCGTGCCATTCGGCAGACGGGGTTGAATGTCCAAGGTTCCACCAATCATCTTCGCCCGATGACTCATAATGTGATGTCCCATGCCTTTACTGTTCACGGGAATCTTCTTGCAGCCCGAGCCATCGTCTTCGATGGTAAGCATGCCGCGACTTTCGCCCGCGACCAGCGAAATTTCGATCTTGCGCGCCTTGCCGTGCTTGATGGCGTTGCTGATCGCTTCCTGCGAAATGTGGTAAAGATGCGTGGCCAGACTGACATCGTCGATGAGCACGGGATTGTCGCATCGCAACTGGCAAGACAGTCCGAACACATCTTCGACTTCCGTGCTCAACTGCTGCAGCGCCGACATCAAGCCATGCGACTCGGAAACGACCGGGCTCAAGCCACGCGCCAGCTCACGCGTCTTGTTGATGGCTTCGTTGACCAGCTTAACGATCTTGGCTGCGTCGGCGGCGTACGGCAGCCGCTTCTCCTTCAACTTCTGCTCCTGCACCTTGGTCATGAAGGCGATGCCGGTGAGATGCTGGCCCAGAGCCGTCGTGCAAGTCCTGGCCGATGCGGCGCTGTTCGCGCTCGCTGATATCGAGGATCGCTTTCTCCAGATGCTTGCGCTCGGTTATGTCGATGCCGGTAGCGATCACGTAAGCCGGGGTGCCTTTGTCTCCGCCAAGCGAAGTGCCTGACCACGCGATCAGCCGCCGCGCTCCATCGTTCGCGAGCCACTGGCACTCGTAATCGTTTTGCAGCTGGCCGGCACGCATCTTCTCGAAATTCGTCCTGAAGCCTGCGGCATCTTCCGGAGGAATAAACAAATCCCACACGTGCTGCCCCGCAGCCTCGGCGAAAGTGCAACCCGTACTACGCTCACAGGCGCGATTAAAGCGCACGATGCGGCCGGATGGGTCCAGCACAATTACCAGCGCGCCAACCGTATCCAGGATAGCGGTGATGACGTTGCGTTCCTGCTCCAAGGCTTCTTCCGTGCGCTTCAGTTCGGTGATATCGAAGCCGACGCCGTGAATGAACCAGGGGGTGCCGTCTTCGCGGCGGATCATCTTGGCTTCGCAGTGAAACCAGATCACGCGCCCGTCGCGCGACAGCACCCGATAGGCGGAACGCAGCGGCTTGCCGGAAAGGAATAGCTCAGCCGCTTCCACGCTCCAGCGTAGTTTGTCGTCGGGATGAACCTGCGCGTACCAGCGCACCGGATCCTGCAGCCATTCTTCCTGGGTGAATCCAAGCGCAGCTTCGATTTGCGGGCTGACGTAGGCTTCGCCGACCGCCTCGTCGAGATAGGCCATGAAGACGACGGCCGGAATTTGCTCGACCAGGGCGCGATATTTGGCCTCGAGGCTGGGCAGGTGCGACCAGCCCGGGCTCTTGCTCGGAGCCGGAGAGCAGGTTCGTATTTTCGAAGAAAACTTTGGCGAGATCCTGCAGGACAGCTTCTGCTTCGGCGTAGCTCGTGCCCGCCTGGCCGAAGGCGTGGGCACTCGGGGAGTCGTCAGTCAAAGCAGGCATAAGTTTCGGACCACGAGGCCATTCTTCACCTCACGCTGGGCGCGTCACTCCTGTCGGTCCGCGGACGCCAACGTCATGGCGTTTCACTTTATCACTTTTTCACAGGTCGTGACGCCGGCGCCAGCTCGGCTCATTATTGAGAGAAGCCTGCGTGAATCGCCGCAACGCGTGGATCGCTTTTCCGTAGGTTTGCACGGCGCTGGCCGACAGCAACGATCCCGGAGGCTGATTCATGAATGGCATGAATTTGTCGGGAAATCCCGGCATGGTGCAGCCGATGCAAATGCCGCCAACGTTGGGGCAGCCGCCGATTCCGCCCATCCAGCCGCGCTTGCCCACGTTGCATTGCACCACCGGCCCCCAGCATCCCAGTTTGACGATGCATAGCGGCGAGCCGTATTCGGCGGCAAAGTCCGCCTGCTCGTAAAATCCGCCGCGGTCGCAGCCTTCGTGCACCGTCTGTCCGAACAGCCACGTCGGTCGCAGCTGCGCGTCGAGCGAAATCATCGGGGCGCGTCCGGCAGCCATGTAGAAAAGGTAGAGCAGCGTCTCCATCATGTTGTCGGGCTGAACCGGACAGCCGGGAACACACACGATCGGAATTTCAGCGTTGGATTTCCACTGCCATCCGAGATAATCCGGCAGCCCCATCGCGCCCGTGGGATTTCCCTGCATAGCGTGGATGCCGCCGTAGGTCGCGCAAGTCCCAGCTGCGACCACCGCCCATGCGTGCGGCGCCAGACGATCGATCCAGTCGCAGGTGAGGATGGGCTGCCCGGTGATGGAGTCCGTGCCCATCGAAGCCCAGTAGCCCTCAGGCTTATTCGTCTCGTCAGGGATGGAGCCTTCGACGACCAGGATGAACGGCCCGAGCTTTCCCTCCGCCGCTTGATGAAACGGCTTCAGGAAATCGTCGCCGTTGGCGGCCGAGAGGAAGGGATTGTGAAAGTTGACTTTGGGTATCCAGGGAATTCCGCCGAGCACGACGTCTTCGATGCTGGGCTGCGTGGCCGCAGTCATGGCGATGGTGTCGCCGTCGCATCCTAAGCCGGCCGTGACCCAGAGAACATCAATCTCTGTAATGGGCCCGGTGTTTCCTTGCTTGCTTTCGGGATCCCCCACTGAACGCCCCCTGAGCACCTTGACCGGAACACACCCTGCGGCCTCACGCCGCCAAACTGCTCCTGTCGGTGGCGTATTGTACCCCCACTTCCAGAGAAGTCGAGTGTGAAATTGGCTACATGGCTGTACCAGCGGAATCCGGTTGGCACACTCAAACCGAACCGGCGCCTCGTGTTTATCTCGATGGTCAGGTTTCTTTTTGCACGGAAGTTACATCTATGTTCCTTGGAGGCATAGATAGTTCCGTGAAGAAAACCTTCGTAGTTGCCAGAAACATCGTAGGCGTGGCCGGGCTGATACTCGCAGGTTACGTATCATTTCGTCGATTCCAGACATGGGCCGCTACATCAAGATCAGTTCAATGTAGGCGAAATTGCTGGGGATGAGCGGTCTCCGCGCTGAAAGAGATACAGAGGCGCAGCTTGAGCTGCGCCATTTACACCGCCTGCCGTGGTGTGCATTCAGGCACAACTTGCAGTTTTCCAAGTTTTAGTTCACTGACCTGGTTCAGCGTCTTACTGGTAAGAATCAGGCATAATCTTACCAATAAGATCATTGTTCAGTTCTGCCCGTGAGCAGCTTCTTCCGCAGATCTTCCACATAGTTATCGGTCATCCCTCCGATGTAGTCGCCGACGACTCGGGCCAAAGTCTCGGTTTCGGCGCGGTCCTGGTAAGCGTGGGGAAGGGCCTGCGGGTTCGCCATCAAATGCGTGAAAACATCGGTAATCACCTTCTCGGCTTTCCGCTTTTCCGGCTCGAGCGGCTTGCAGTTATATAGTGCTTCGGACAGGAACTGCTTGGCTTCGCGACGTTCTGCTTCCACCTCGGGACTGAACGCCGCCAGCCGCTCCGGATACCGGCGCACTTTCTCCAGACTGTCGATTCCAGCTTCTGTCACGCGCAGACAAGTGTTCTGGATGAGGTCGGTAACGAAGCGGTTCAGCACGCGCTTCAGTGCTTCATTGAACTTTAGCTTCTCTGGCGCTTGAGGATACTTGGCCTCGGCCTCCGCGAAATACTTTTCGAAGACGCGCACCCGCCGGCGAATCTGGGGGAGCTTCAGCAGCTTCGCCTCGAAGCCATCATCCATGTCGGCAGTGCTGTAGGCAATCTCGTCGGTGAGGTCGATGAGCTGCGCTTCCAGCGGAGGACGCTCGTCCAGCAGATATTCGGCCAGTTCGGGATGGTCGGCCGCGCTGTAGTC
Organism: uncultured Acidobacteriaceae bacterium; assembly: GCA_963796695.1. Classification (GTDB taxonomy): domain Bacteria; phylum Acidobacteriota; class Terriglobia; order Terriglobales; family Acidobacteriaceae; genus Bog-257. Next base: position 263,346 of record CAWCMU010000010.1, read on the forward strand.
GTGCGAATGCTTGATGATGCCCTCGCGCACCTCGAACGTCAGGTTCAAACCATGGAACTCGACATAGCGCAACTCCATCTCTTCCACTGTTCGTAGCGCCTGCAAGTTGTGGTCGAAGAACTCACCGTGCTGGCGCATCAGCAGGTCCAGCGTGCGCTCGCCCGTGTGCCCAAACGGCGGATGCCCGATGTCGTGCACCAACGCCAGCGCTTCGGCGAGATCCACGTTGAGATTGAGTGCGGCAGCAATGGTGCGCGAGATCTGCGCCACCTCCATGGTGTGCGTCAGGCGAGTGCGGAAGTGATCAGAGTAACGGCGGGTAAAGACCTGCGTTTTATTTTCCAGCCGGCGGAAGGCGCGGGCGTGAATGACGCGGTCGCGATCACGTTGGAAGGGATTGCGATAGGGATGAGGCGGCTCGGGATAACGGCGTCCACGCGATTCTTCTACGTGGACGGCATAGGATGCGAGCATACAGGGAGTTTAGCAGCGCGGCGTCGCTGAAACAGTGCGTAGCGTCTGTTTTCGTGGAAAGCTAATCCCCGGCAGCCATCGCAGGAGCAGACGCGATTTCGTCGATGTCAACCACGTTGGTCGGATACTTGCCCGTGTAGCACGCCGTGCAGTAGACCTTCGAATCGCCTTCGCCCGCGGCCTTGCGCAAGCCCTCCAGCGATAGATAGGCGAGCGAATCCGCACCGATGTACTCGCGAATCTCGTCCACCGATTTATTGGCGGCGATGAGCTGGTTCTTGGACGGCGTGTCCACCCCGTAGTAGCAAGGCGAGATAGTTGGCGGGCAGGAAATGCGCATGTGCACTTCCTTAGCGCCGGCATCGCGCACCATGCGAACAATTTTGCGGCTGGTGGTGCCACGGACAATCGAATCGTCAATCAGCACGACGCGCTTACCTTCCAGCACATGGCGCACCGGATTCAGCTTCAGCTTTACCCCGAAGTCGCGCACTCGCTGCTCGGGTTCGATGAACGTGCGGCCAACGTAGTGATTGCGGATCAGCCCAAACTGTAATGGAATGCCGCTCTCGTGCGAAAAACCCATTGCGGCAGTTACACCGGAATCGGGCACAGGCACCACGATGTCGGCAACCACCGGCGACTCGAGCGCAAGCTGGCGGCCCATGGCGTCGCGAGTCTGCTGCACGGCGCGGCCAAAGACCATGCTGTCGGGTCGCGAGAAGTAAACGTGTTCGAAGATGCAGCTTGATTGCGGCTGCTGCGCGGCATAAAAGCGTGAGTGGACGCCCTCCGGTCCGACAATGACCAGTTCACCCGGCTTCACCTCGCGCTCGTATACGGCGCCTATCAGGTCGAAGGCGCAGGTTTCTGACGCGAAGACGATGGTGTCGGCACGATGTGCCGCCTGGCCGGGGATGCGGCCCATCACCAGTGGGCGGAATCCGCGTGGATCGCGCACGGCAAAAATGCGGTCGCCCGTGAGCATCACTAGTGAGAACGCGCCCTCCAGCCGTCGCAAGGAGTCGGCGACTGCATCGGGCAGTGTCTGTTCCCGCGAGCGCGCGATCAGGTGCACGATGACTTCCGTGTCGCTGGTGGTCTGGAAGATCGATCCCGCCTGCTCTAACTGGGCGCGAATTTCGAGAGCGTTGATGATGTTGCCGTTGTGCGCCAGCGCGATCTTGCCTTTGTTGCACTCGACCATGATGGGCTGGGCATTGAGCAACGCCGAATCGCCCGTGGTGGAGTAGCGCGTGTGGCCGATCGAGAGCGAGCCCGGTATCCGCGACAACACGTCGGCCGTGAAGATGTCGGAGACCAGCCCCATTGCTTTGTGCAAGGAGATTCGTTCGCCGTTCGAACAAGCGATGCCTGCCGATTCCTGACCGCGATGCTGCAGCGCGTACAGGCTCAGGTAAGCGAGCTTGGAGGCTTCAGGATGGCCATAGATCGCCACCACGCCACATTCTTCGCGTAGCTTGTCGGATGAAATTAGCATCACTCACCTGATCGAAAGTAAAACAGGGCCTCACGGCCCTTACGAAACGGCATCACCAACGCGGCTAGAAGGCCGCTCTTTCGGCGAAACAGAAGTCCGGACAGAAAATGCCAGCCGCGCAGCCCGAACCCTGTCCTCATGCTTTGCCATCCCGAGCGCAGCCGGGGGATCCGCGGCTCGGCGCTCGAAATCTAGCTTTTCTGTAGCGCCCCGGGCACCAGCCGCTCTTCGGTTTCCACGTGCAAGGCTCGCTCTAGCGCGTTAGCCCACGCGTCCTTCAGTTCAGAGACACTTGCCACCGCAGCTATCGCGCCGTCCACTTTGATCTCCACCTGATCGGAGATCGTGTTACCTATCTGTTCTGCTGAGAGGCCAAATTGTACCGCTATTTGTTGGATTCGTCCCACATTTACGGGGTCGCAGGAAATCAGGATCCGGCTGGCGTCCTCGCCAAAAAGCACGAATTCGGGCACTAATCCGTTCGAGGTAAGGTCGATTTGCGCTCCTATGCCGCGGGCGAAGCCGCATTCGGCCACCGTCACTGCCAGCCCGCCTTCCGAGCAATCCTTCGCGGACTCGACCAGCCCTTGGCTGATCATCTCGATCGTCGCCTTCTGCAAAGCGGATTCCTTATCGAGTTCCAGAGAGGGTGGAAAACCCCAGATTTGCCCCAGAATCTCCTTGGCATACTCGGACGAGCCGAACTCGGCCTCAACATCGGACGCATCGCCCGGTTCCGAGCCGCGAAGCACAATCAGCGCACGACCGGCCTCGCGAAAGTTCGGGCCGATCGCCTTGTGCACGTCTTCCATGATGCCCACGATGCCCATCACCGGCGTCGGATAGATGCCCTCGCCGAGGGTCTCGTTGTAGAAGCTGACGTTGCCGCCCGTAATCGGCGTCTCCAGTTCCTCGCAGGCTTTGGTGATGCCGTCGATGGTCTGGGAGAACTGCCACATGATGTGCGGTTTTTCGGGATTGCCGAAGTTCAGGCAATTGGTCGCCGCAATCGGCGTCGCGCCAGTGCAAGCGACGTTGCGCGCCGATTCGGCCACAGCGTGCATTGCTCCCAGTTTGGGGTCGAGATAGCACCAGCGGCTGTTGCCGTCCAGCGCCATCGCCAGTCCGCGATTCGTGCCCTTCACGCGGATCACGCCGCCCTCGTTGCCCGGGCCTTCGACCGTGTTGGTCTGCACCATCGAGTCGTATTGCTGATAGACCCAGCGCTTGGAGCAGATGTTCGGGCTCGCCAGCAGGCGCTTCAACTCATCGGTAAATTCAGTTTTCTGGCCGAGCGCAACGCCTTCCGGGACATCGCGCGCCACCGGCGGCTCCCAGCGCTCCAGCGGTCGCTTGTACACGGGCGCATCGTCGGTGAGCGCTGCGTTGGGAATCTCCGCTACCACTCTGCCATGCTCCAGCACGCGCATCATCGGCTGGCCGATGACCCGGCCGATGGTGACGGCGTCCAGTCCCCACTTCCTGAAGACGTTGAACACTTCCTCTTCGCGGCCTTTTTCAGCCACCAGCAGCATGCGCTCCTGCGACTCGCTCAGCATGATCTCGTAGGGAGTCATGCCAGTCTCGCGTTGGGGCACCAGGTCGAGTTCGATTTCCAGGCCAACGCCCCCGCGTCCGCCCATCTCGCATGTAGAACACGTCAGGCCCGCCGCGCCCATGTCCTGGATACCGACAACCGCGCCCGTCTGCATCGCTTCCAGGCAGGCCTCAAGCAGCAACTTCTCCAGGAAGGGATCGCCCACCTGAACGTTGGGGCGTTTTGCTTCGGACCCTTCACTGAATTCCTCGCTGGCCATGGTTGCGCCGTGAATGCCGTCGCGGCCGGTCTTCGAGCCAACATAGATCACGGGATTGCCTTCACCCGCAGCCTTGGCGTAGAAGATCTGATCGCGTCGCACCAGTCCCAGAGCGAAAGCGTTGACCAGCGGATTGCCTGAATAGCAACTCTCGAACTTTACCTCGCCGCCGACGTTAGGCACGCCAAAACAGTTTCCGTACGACGCCACGCCGCTTACCACGCCTTCCATTACGGAGTGGTTTTTATGCAATGTCGCCTGTTCGATGGCAGGCGTCCCATCCGTGCCGGGTACCCCATCGGTCCCGCCTTCACTTGTCGGGAGGGTGGGCTGGGTGATGGGCCCAAAACGCAGCGAATCCATGATGGCGACCGGACGCGCGCCCATGGTAAAGATGTCGCGCAGAATGCCGCCAACGCCGGTTGCGGCGCCCTGGAACGGCTCGATGAACGACGGGTGGTTATGCGACTCGATTTTGAAGGCACAAGCCCAGCCGTCGCCGATATCGATGATGCCGGCATTCTCGCCCGGCCCTTGCACCACGCGGCGGCTATGCGTCGGCAGGCGCTTCAGATGGACGCGCGAGGATTTGTAGGAACAATGCTCGCTCCACATGACGCTGAAGATACCTAGTTCCGTAAACGTAGGCTCGCGGCCAAGCGACTTTTTCAGGCGATCGTACTCGTCGGCCGAGATGCCGTGGTCGCGAAGTACTTCTGGAGTGATGACGGGTTCCTGAGCGGGACTGGGAGCGCTTTCAACTGGGTTCATGGCAAAGGAAGGAACTTCTATTGTCGCACGCGGGATGGGGTTAGGGAAGCCGGAGCTAGCGCGCCTCTCCGAGGCCGGCATAAATCACTAGCACGTGCCGAGATCCGCCAAATCTGCCCGCCATCGCCGCTTTACTCGTCCGACTCGCGCCACTGGTAGCCGCACATCAGACAGCGCCAGCGGCGGGTGACCTGGGTTGGCGGTTCGGGAAAGGGAATGGCCGCTGACCACAGGCTGATCTGGCGAGGGGCGCCGTCCACCTCGCGAATCTCCAGCGACTCGCATTCCGGGCAGCAGGCAACCTCTTCCATCTCGTCGTCGTCTTCCAACTCCATTCCCGCCGGTTCTTCCGGCTCGAAATCGTCGAGCACTTCCAGCGCCCGCACCACCTGGCTGTCTGGCACTTGCAGACGGATGCCACCCAACGCCATGCCCATATGCCAATTCATGGCATGCATGTTCTCGTCGCATACAAAGGCCGAAACCCCCGCTGATACCAGCTTTCCCTGGGCGAGCTTGGCTTCTCCAAGGCTGAGAAACTTTGCGATGGTGACCAGTTCTTCCAGCATGATGATTCCGACAGCCTAGGCTAGCTTTCCGCCCGAGTCAATTCCAACAAATGGGCGTGCCGGCTGTGTTCCGCGATAGCCGCAACAACCTGCATGGCCGCTTCCAGGGCACGCCGTCCGTCCTCCAGTGTGACTTCCGGGGTGGAACGCGATTTTACGGCGCGTACAAAGCTGCTCAACTCGGCCCGCAGAGGTTCCTGATTATCGACTTGCGGCTTGAACGGCGTGATGCCAGGCAGGGCACTGGCGGCAACGCTCGCCGGATTAAATGGGTCGACTTCCTCGGGCGCCGGCGTGACGTCGTCCACGCTGAGCACCAGTACATCCTGTCGCGAATAATCCAGCGAAACATATTGATGCGGTTGGAAGAAGCGAAGCTTCCGGACGCGCTCGGTGCTGACTCGGCTGGCGGTGAAGTTGGCCACGCAGCCTGATTCGAACTCCATGCGCACGTTGGCGATGTCCACTTTCTTCGACAGGATGGGCAGGCCGACGGCGCGAATCTCCTTGATCGGTGATTTCGCGAAGGACAGCACGACGTCGAGGTCGTGAATCATTAAGTCGAGGATGACATCCACGTCGAGCGAGCGCGGAGTAAACACGCTGAGCCGGTGCACCTCGAAGAACATCGGTTGAGTGAGCAGTGGCGCCGTAGCCCGTACGGCCGGATTGAATCGCTCCAGGTGTCCGGCTTGGGCGATACGGTTGTGCTTGCGGGCAAGTTCCACCAGCTCGTTGGCTTCAGCGACAGTGGCAGCCAGCGGCTTTTCGATCAGCACGTCCACGCCATTCTGCATGAGCGCGCGGGCAACCTCGAGGTGACGGACGGTGGGGACGGCGACTGAGGCAGCAGTAACACCTGCCGCGACCAGATCGTCGATTGAGGAGAAGGCCTGGGTGTGGAACTCGGCGGCGGCCGCTTCGGCACGCGAGAAATCGCTATCCACGATGCCGGTAAGCTGAACATTCAGCGCTGGATCGGATTGCAGATCGCGGTAAACACGAACGTGGTTGCGGCCGAAGGCTCCGGCTCCGACAACTCCCACGCGAATTGGATCGCTACGGCTAGGCATTCTGCGATTGTCGCCCATCCACGCGCCAGGAGGCAAAAAGCCGGTCACGTATTGCCCGGCCATTCATCGCTCTCGCCCAGAGAATCGAACAAGGGAGTTAAGCTGTTTTTCCCGACGCGAGAAGATCTCTCGCCTACCCGCCGTGATGCGGGATGTGGCTGACCGGCGTCTCCGCCACGATGCAGATGCCGGCATCATTGGCGGCTGCAATCAACTCATCTTTTTCCAGCAGAAGGCAGCGTCCGGCATCCAGCGCCAGGCAGGTGGCGCCAGCCTGCTTCATTGTCTCGATGGTATGCAGGCCAACTACCGGTACATCGAAGCGCATATCCTGATTCGGCTTGGCGACTTTCACCACGGTGAGCGAGCGGCTCAGGGTTGAAGGTGTTTTGCCCAGCGAAGGCGAATGCATGATTTCGGCTGCGCGCAAGATCGCCGCGTCTGTTCCTTCCATCGCCTCCACAGCGACGCAGGCCGCTTCGGCAATCACCACGGTTTGTCCGATGTCAAAGCGCGAAAGATGATGCGCGACGGCGCGTCCATAGGTGATGTTGGTCTGCTCGGCATCGCTGGGAGGGCGCAAGGTCAGTACGCCTTCAGCCGCCAGCATAGGCTCCAATAGCTCGGTCGAATTCATCAGCGTGATGCCTTCGTCGGCCAGAACTTTGCTAACCGCGCCGATCAGGGAGTCGGTGTTGCGCGTGGTCAGCGATAGGAGCAACTTCGCCAGCCGCCAGTCCGGTTTGATGCTGCTGAAGATCTGCTTATGCTTCACTTGACCGGCCATGATGGCGCGCGTGATTCCTTCGCGCTTAAAGGTGTCGATGAGCTTCGACAGCTCTCCCAGAGAAAGCCAATAAACTGCCGCCGCCCCATGCTGCTCGATCTCCGGAAAGGCTTCTTCCTTGATGGCGGCGACGACCACCTGCATGCCTTTGGAGCGGGCGGCATCCAGCACCAGGAAGGGAAATTTACCGTTGCCGGCGATGAGCCCGATCTTTGCAGTGATCTCAGACATGTTTGGAAAGGTTTAGATATCCGCGGCCGAGGCTAAAACCTGGCTTCGTTCTTGCGGCCTTTCGGCACGAATAAATTCGTGCCCTGATACAAGATATCGCTCGCTCCTGCTCTGTATCAGGGCACGGTTCTGCCGGGGCCGACATGCCTCAGTTCGCGTTGTACCTAGTGTTGGCCAACTTCAACGCCGTAACTGACAACCGCCCACTGCTTTACCAAACTCGGCAAGCGGGTTTGCGAATCATCGGTGCATCAGCTTTGCAGCTGAACGCTTTCTGGAAGGCCGCCATGTTGCCGACCACACCATTGACGCGGAATTTTCCCGGCGAGTGTTCGTTCACCTGCGTCATCATGCGGGCAAACTCCGGCCGTTCGTTTTCGCACCAGATCTGACCCCATCCCACGAAGAACTGCTGCTCCGGGGTGAATCCGTCCATCGGTTTCTCCGGATTGGCGGCCAGCACGTCGAGCAGAGCCATATGCGCGATGTGCAGCCCACCATTGTCAGCGGTATTTTCGCCTAGCGTCAGCTTGCCGCGGACGTGCATGTCGTCAACCGACACAAAGCTGTCGTACTCGTTGACGAAACAGGACTCCAGTTGATCGAACTGCTGGCGGTCCTTTTCGGTCCACCAGTTGTGCAGGTTGCCCTGAGCGTCGAACTGGCTGCCTTCATCGTCGAAGCCGTGGGTCATTTCATGCCCAATCACCGCGCCGATGGCGCCGAAATTCACCGAGTCATTTACCTTGGGATCGTAAAAGGGAGGTTGCAGAATGCCTGCGGGGAAGTTGATGTTGTTTTCCTGCGGATTGTAGTAAGCGTTGACGGTGGGCGGCGTCATGCCCCACTCCGCCCGATCAACGGGCTTGCCGATTTTGTTCAGCTGGCGCTTGAACTCAAATTCGTTGGCGCGCAGGGAATTGCCCAGAGCGTCGCCCCGAACAATGGTCAGCGTGCTGTAGTCGCGCCATTTGTCGGGATAGCCGATCTTGTTCTCAATGTGCGCCAGCTTGTCCAGCGCTTGCTTCTTGGTTTCCGGCGTCATCCACGAAAGCTCGGTGATGTCGGTTTTCAGCGCGGCTTCCAATTCATGCACCATCTTCAACGTGGCAGCCTTGCTCTCCGGCGGAAATTCCTCAGCCACGTACGACTGTCCCAGGGCTTCGCCCAGATCGCCGTTGGTGAACTGCACGCAACGCTTCCAGCGCGGACGCAGCTGCTTGGCTCCGGTCAGCGTCTTGCCGTAAAAATTGAAGCTCTCGTCAACGAACGTAGTGGGCAACAACTGGGACGCGTGGTGCACCGTCTGCCAGCGCAGATAGGTTTTAATGTCATCCAGACTGGCGCTGCTGATGAGCAGGTTCATGCCCTTTACGAAATCCGGTACCGAGACGTCCAGGCTGGTAAAGCTGGGGCTCTTGACGGTGACGAAATATTCCTTCCAGGTGAAAGCCGGGCTCAGCTCCTGCAGCTGCGCCGTCGTCATCTTGTGGTAGACCTTGTTAGGATCGCGCCGCTCCACCCGGTCCATCGAGGTCTTGGCCAGCTCAGTCTCGAGGTTCATGACCGTCTTGGCGTCGGCTGCGGCTTTGTCGGGCGATTCCCCCAGCAGTTGAAACATCTTGGTGATGTGCTCGACATAGGCTTTACGAAGCGCCACCGACTTCTCGTCGGTTTTCAGGTAATAATCGCGATCGGGAAGCCCGAGTCCGCCCTGGTCCGTGCCCGCGATCTCCATCATCGAGTCCTTGGCGTCGGGTTCGGAGCCGAATTCGAAGAGCGCTTTGACGCCGTTGCCGTGCAAATATCCCATCAGTGCAGGCAGTTGGTTCTTGTCGTTCAGCTGATTAATGCGATCGAGTACCGGCTGAATCGGCTTAATGCCCTTGGCGTTAATCGCGGACTCGTCCATGCAGGACTCGTAATAGTCGCCGATCTTCTGCTCATTGCTGCTGCGCTTGGGATTGTCCGCCGATTGCTTCTCCAGAATATTTCGCAGGATGAGCTGGTTGTGTTCCTGCAATTCATTGAACCGTCCCCAAGCCGGCTGATCGGCGGGAATGGGATTGTTCTTGACCCAGTTGCCGCAGGCGTACTGGTAAAAGTCGTTACAGGGATCGACGGACTTGTCCATCGCATTCTGGTCAAAGCTGGCCATAGGTTTGGGTTGAGTCGGAGAATCGGTGCTGGTCTGCGCCTGGGCCGCAGTTCCGGCAAGCACCAGCGCGCACAGCAAAACGGTGACACATCGCATGGATTAACCTCGCGTGAAGTAACCGGTAATGCTAAAGCACAAGCGGAACCTGCGTAAACTGCCGGGCCGTCGCCGTCGGGACAGGGTTGCGGCAGTTTTGCAGAAATGGGTGGCTACCTGCCTTCAGTCAGAGCTGGAGAGCAGTTTGGGCGAAACTTCTGCAAAGTGGCACACCGAGCGCTGATTCCTGCCGATTACAGCGAATAAATCGATTTTGGTTCCGCGCTCAACCTTTCCGACAAACGCCACAAAGCCGTAGCGCGTGGGGTCGGCATTAAGACCGGCGCGACGCAAGGTGAGCGGGATGGCGACATTCGTTCCGAAGCCGGCGATGCGGCCATCGACAGCCGCAACGATATCTCTGGCCGGGCGATTTGCTTGGCGATCCCAAGCAAAACCGTTCAATCGCATGGCCTGGCCTTCCTCGGTCGGCAAGATTTTTTCGGAGGTGAGCGCGCCGAAGCATTCGGTGGCCGGAATTTCGTCGAAGGCCGCCCCCAAAGGCTTGCCCATCAGCGCGGCGTCGGGCTCGGCGAAGATCGACAACCGATGCTGCCGCATGTAGTTCCCGGAGCGGAGCACGACTTGCGGGTCGGGATAGGCTTCGGCCAGCACCTCGTTGTCGGGAACACCAGTGAGCAACGCGAGGGATATCTTCTTTAGGCGCAGCTGACGCCACTGCGCGTCAATCAGCGGGAGCCGTACCTGGGTGGCGAAGACCAGCATCGCGATGCAGAGTCCTGTCGCAAAGCATTGTTGTATTGAATGACCGGATAGGCGGCTCAGTATGGTCAGTCCCAGGCAGCACCAAAACGGAAGTGCGAAGGTTTGATAACGCGAGGCTGTGGCTTGCACTACGCCCAGATGCAGACGTCCGGTGGAAGTGATTGCGGCGGTCGCCAGAGTAAAGAGCATCAGGAGCGAGAGCACCGTCTGCAGCGGAGAGGAGGTGTCGCGGTCTCGAAGAGTGCCGATGATAAAGTACGCTGCTGCAAGTGAACCGAGGATGCCGGCAATCATGGCGACGGCGCCATCCGAATGGCGGACAAATGTGCTGCCGAAGTACACGATGACGTAACGCAGGCTCTGGACGATTGACGGTGAAACCGTATCTCCGCCGGTGCGATGGTAGCGATAGAAGTACAACGCGATGTTGATCGCGCCGGCAATGAGCAGACTTCGCCAAACGAGGGCCTTTCTCCTCAGCCACAAGGCAGCCCCAATCAACAACGGCCACAGGAGCATACCGTTCGCCAGCGACCAGGTGGCGAACGTCGCTGCGGCAATACTCATGACGAGGAACTTCTCTCGGCCTTCGCGCTGGAGGAGTATCAGGCTGACAATGGCCAGCGTCGCCATGCAGGCGCTTATAACGAAGTGCAGCTCGAATCCCCAGATGAGGTTCTCGTACTGCGTGGGACAGAGAATGCAGTAGGCGATCAAACCGGTACCGATACGCCACTGCGAGCCGCGCCATCCGCCCAGCGAACGCGAACTCCAGCTCAGCAACGCGACTTGCAGAAGTTGAACCAGGAAGACGCAGGTCAGCAGAAATACCTGCTTACCCTGGAAGAGTTCGACGTCGAGCAGGAAGAGGATCTTTGTGGTCAGGATGCGATGTTCGTTGTGTTGCGCCCACAGCCATGGCAGCGACCAGCCGCCGCCTTGCGCGAGATGGTCGAAGAGCGCCCATTCATCCCACTGGGGGAGAGGTGAGTAGGTGTTGATGACGATGTAAAGGGACTCGAGACCGGACCCGAGTCCTGCCAGCAGGATCGCCCAGGAGAGCCAGAAGGAGAGACGGGAGTCTGCAGGCACTTCTTCGATTTTGGTTTGTGACGCGATGGATTTATGTTCCCACAGTTGGCGGGGAGATAACAGGGGGTCGCCCGCTCGCGGCTCAGGGTCGTCACTGGCACTTTATTGTGGGCTCACGCCCACGGCTGAAGCAGATGACGCCGCTGCGTGGCTATATAAAGCTCACATCGCGCGATTTTGAAGCGGTGCACGTTCAGCAAGAGCTGCTTTCGCTTTCGACATTCATACACGAATTGTCATCCAGAGCGAAGCGAGGCGACAGCCGAACGGAGTCGAAGAACCGCTACCCTCGCGAGGCTCTCTGAAGTATGTGGGTCCTTGAAGTATATGGGTCCTTCGACTCCGTTTCCGCCGTGCCGCAAAAGCGGCGGGACGAAAAGGCTGGCGAACACTCCGCTCAGGATGACAACCAAGAGCATGGGCTTTGCTGACGCCCTCTAGCGACAGTGCTTTCTATTTGCAGGCCAAACTTTGCGCTCTCCAGACGCAAGTGGGCAGCGGAATCTATCCACTACCAACGATGGCCTACCCACTGCCCTTTACCACACTCGGCAGGCGTTCTCGCGCACCCTTGGCTGGCCGGCCTTGCAGCCGAAGGCTTCCTCGAAGGCTGCGGAGTTTTGGACGACGCCATTGACGCGCCAGCGGCCTGGCGAATGGGGATCGATGATTGCCAGCTTGCGCGCCTGCTGATCGGTGACGTTCTGGCACCAAATCTGCCCGTAAGCCAGGAAGAAGCGTTGCTGCGCGGTATATCCGTCGATAGGCTTCACCGGCGTGTTGCCAATGATGTTTGTCAGCGCCATGTAGGCCAGCTTCAGGCCGCCATTGTCGGCCGTGTTCTCGCCGAGGGTAAGCCGCCCGTTCAGCTTTACTTCGCCCTTGTCGTCCTTCACTGACACGAAGCCGGAGTATTCATCCGCGGTGCACGTGGCTCGCTCTTCGAAGGCCTTGGCGTCATCGGCTGTCCACCAATCCTTCAGGTTGCCGTCGGCGTCGAACTTGCGGCCTTGATCGTCGAAACCATGCGTCAGCTCATGTCCGATGACCACGCCGATGGCGCCGTAGTTCACGGCATCGTCCATGGTTTGGCCGTAGAACGGCGGCTGCAGGATTCCGGCAGGAAAGTTGATGTCATTCATGTTGGCGCGGTAATAAGCGTTCACCGTAGGCGGAGTCATGCCCCAGTCGCGCTTGTCCGTTGGCTTGGCGATCTTGTTGCGCTGGCGCTGAACTTCAAAGATTTCCGCGCGCGTCACATTGCCGGCATAGTCGTCGCGCTTCACGACGACTATGCTGTAGTCGCGCCACTTGTCCGGATAACCAATGTTGTTAACGATGGTGTTTAGCTTCTCGTAGGCTTTCTGCTTGGTGGTGTCCGACATCCAGTTCACTTGGCCGATGTCCTGATGCATCGCCGCCTCGATGGCCTGCACCATTTTCAGGGTTCGGGCTTTGCCTTCCGCGCCGAAGACCTTATCGACATAAAGTTGTCCTAAGGCCATGCCGAGTTCCTCGTCGGTGGATTCCACGCAGCGCTTCCAGCGAGGTTCAATCTCCTTTTGTCCCGACATGTAGGCTTCGTTGAACTGAAAATCCTCGTCGACGAATGCCTTGGTCAAGGTAGGAGCGTAATGGTCCAGGGTGCGCCAGCGCAGATACGTTTTCCAGTCGGCCAGCGCCACAGAGTTCAGCTGCTCATTGATGGCCTTGAAATAGTCAGGGTTGCCGACATTCAGGCTGGTAAACTTCGGCGCGCCACTCTGAGCGAAATATTCCGTAAGCTCGAAGTTGGGCGCCATCGCAACGACTTCGGTTGCCTGCATCATGTGATCGCGAGTCTTGGGATCGCGCCGGGCCGTGCGATCCATCGACGCCTTCGCCAGCTGGGTCTCGACTGCCAGCACCGTCTTCGCCTCCGCAGCCGCGGTTTCGGGCTTGTCGCCCGCCAGTTCAAACATCTTCTGCACGTGCTCAAGATACTTCTGTCGGGTCTCCACGGACTTGGCGTCGTCTTTCAGGTAGTAGTCGCGGTCGGGAAGCGTCAGACCGCCTTGGTCAAGGTTAGCGATGGTCTGCCGCGAGTCATGCATATTGGGCATCTGTCCGAAGCTGAACAACACGCGAATGCCGTTGCGCTGCATCGTCCCGGCCTCGGCGATGAACTCCTCCTTCGTCTTGACCGCCGCAATCTGATTCATCGCAGGATCGAGTGGAGTCGTTCCCGCCTTCTCGATGGCCGTTTCATCCATGCAGGCTGCGTAGTAGTCGCCGACTTTCTGCTCGATAGCGCTGTGCTTGCCGGGGGCCTGCGCCTGGTCGAGGATGTCGCGCAAAACGTAAAGATTGCGTTCATCGAGCTGGTTGAAGCGGCCCCAACGCGATTTGTCCGCAGGAATGGGATTGTTCTTCATCCAGTTGCCACAGGCGTACTGGTAGAAGTCCACGCAAGGATCGATAGTCTTGTCGATAGCGGTGAGATCGAAGCTGGGAATCTCTTTCGGCATCTCCGACGAATCCGACGCAGCGGATTGAGCGTGAGCGAGCGCTGCCGTAAGCAGCAGCAAGGACAGGCACGCGCCCAAGAGCATCAGGTCACGAGACGAGCGGGGCTTCCAGAAATTGCGTCGGCGGTTGTTGAGACTGAGCCGGAGAGAAGAGCAAAAGCGATTCCGCATAGTTACCTCGATATATAACGCAGCGCTTCCCGAATCGAAAGGGGCGAGCGCGAAGAGTGCAAGCGGTCGCATAGACGGCTCGCGGTTTCCAACGCAACACACTACTACACGATTGCTTGAACTGAGAAACGGGCGTGAGGTAATCAGTGATTAGGCAGTGACGCCGCGCGGTTTAACGTTAGCGCGGATGAACTCAATAATGGAATCCATGGGCGTACCTGGCTGGAACACCGAGGCGACGCCGGCCTTCTTCAGCGCTTCAACATCCTGGTCCGGAATGATGCCGCCCACCAGCAGGAGCACATCGTCCATCTGGTTTTGCTTGAGCAGTTCGGTCACGCGCGGCACGATGGCGTTGTGCGCGCCGGAGAGAATGCTGAGCCCGATCACGTCAACATCTTCCTGAAGCGACGCGTTGACGATCATCTCGGGAGTCTGACGCAGGCCGGTGTAGATCACTTCCATACCGGCATCGCGCAAGGCGCGGGCGATCACTTTGGCGCCGCGGTCATGACCGTCGAGGCCGGGCTTGGCTACCAGTACACGGATTTTCGGATTGGAGGGCATGGTTGCTCTTTGTTGGTTCCAGCTGTCGAGTCGTCAGCTCCCGGCAAAGTCGAATCAACATTGAATCATAACCCCTGCCGTCCGATTTCGTAAGTGAGCGAGCTCACAAATCCGCCGTTGACAATGTGACACATCCGGTGACACATTAGTCTAATGCCGTCCATAAACATGCGTCAGCTACGGGACACCAAGCGCCTTAAGAGCTGGCTGCGCGCCGGCAAGACCGTCGAGTTGCGCGACCGCGAGCGCGTGATCGGGCACATTGTTCCGGACAAACCCGTCGATGCGCCCCAGGAGATGCCGGACTTTGAGGCGCGCGCCAAGATGACCTTTGGGGATCGGATACTGCCAAATTTGGTTATCGAGGCCCGGAAGCGGGCGCGCTATTGAGCATCTATGCAGATTCGAGCTTCTTCGCTTCGCTATACGTGTCGGACCAGCACTCCGCGCAAGCCCGTCGTCTGACAAGGCGACACGCCGAAATCTGGCTTACGCCTCTGCATCGGGCGGAGTGGGCGCACGCCGTGGCCCAAGCCCTGCACCGGAGCAGGATTTCTGCCGACCAGGCGCAAACGGTGTATAGGGATTTCGAGCGGGATCGCGCATCCGGATTCTGGCTCGAGATGACCCTACCGGAGATGGCGTTTGAGCGATGCGTGCAGTTGGCCCAGCAATATGGGGCTCAACTGAATTCCGCAACTCTGGATACGCTACATGTGGCTTCTGCCTTGGAGCTGGGGGCAAGAGAATTCTGGACCTTCGACGACCGTCAGGCGAAACTCGCAAGAGCGGTCGGCCTTAGACTGTGACAACCCTCGACGCTGAGTTGACGGCCGCTAGCTGATAGCCCACGGCTGCTTCCCTACGCAAACGCCGTCTCGGTGTACGTTCCATAAACCTCTCGCAGCGCATCACAGATCTCGCCCACCGTCGCGTAGGCCCTCACCGCGTCCAAGATGAACGGCATGGTGTTCGCCGGGGAGATCTTTCCGTCAGCGCCCGCAACCGGTTCCAGTGCCGCGGCCTTCTTCAGCGCATCCAGACAGCGGCGGACCTCATCGTTGGAGCGGCGTGCGCGCAGAGCATTCAGCTTCTTCGTCTGAGCCTGGGCTACTTCTTCTCCGATGTACAGAATGTTTGGCGATGGCTCGTCGACGACGAACTCGTTAGCGCCCACCGTGATCTTTTCCTTGGCTTCGTTGGCACGCTGGAACTGGTAGCTAGCCTCGGCAATTTCCTTCTGCGGGTAGCCCTTTTCAATAGCAGCAACCATTCCGCCCATGGCGTCAAGCTTGTCGAAGTAATCGAAGGCGCCATTCTCCATATCGAGGGTGAGCCGCTCAACGAAATACGAGCCTCCCAGAGGATCGACCGTCTGGGCCACGCCCGATTCATAAGCGATGATCTGCTGGGTGCGCAGGGCGATGCGTACCGCCTCTTCAGTCGGCAGCGCGAGCGCCTCATCGTAGCTGTCGGTATGCAGCGACTGCGTTCCGCCCAGTACGCCTGCCAAAGCCTGAATGGCCACGCGCGCAATGTTGTTCATCGGCTGCTGCGCGGTCAGCGAGACGCCTGCCGTCTGCGTGTGGAAGCGCATCAGCCACGAGCGCTGGTTCTTGGCGCCGAAACGGTCCTTCATCAGGCGATACCAGATTTTGCGCGCCGCGCGGTACTTGGCAATCTCCTCGAAGAAATCGTTGTGCGCGTTGAAGAAGAAGCTGAGGCGCGGGCCAAACTCGTCCACATCGAGACCACGGCGGCGCGCCCACTCGACATATTCCACACCGTCATACACAGTGAAGGCCAACTCCTGAAGCGCGGTTGAGCCCGCCTCGCGGATGTGATAACCGCTGATGGAAATCGTGTTGAAGCGCGGCGTGAACTTCGACCCAAACTCAAAGGTGTCGATCACCAGCCGCATGGACGGCGCCGGTGGATAGATGTATTCCTTCTGCGCGATGTATTCCTTCAGAATGTCGTTCTGCGTGGTGCCGGAAATTTTCTTCCAGTCGGCGCCCTGCTTCTCGGCGACCGCAAGGTACATGGCCCACAGAATCGACGCCGGCGAATTGATGGTCATCGAGACCGTGGTCTTTTCCAGGTCGATGCCGTCGAACAGGATCTCCATGTCCTCCAGCGAATCGATGGCCACGCCACATTTGCCGACCTCACCCTCGCTGAAGGGATGATCGCTGTCGTAGCCCATCAGAGTGGGCAGATCGAACGCAACCGACAAGCCTTGTCCACCGTGTGCCAACAAGTACTTGTAGCGCTGGTTGGTTTCTTCCGGCGAAGCAAAGCCGGAGAACTGGCGCATGGTCCACATTTTGCCGCGGTAGCCGGAGGCATGAATGCCGCGAGTATACGGCGGCTGTCCGGGATAGTTGAGGTACTCGTCGTACGCCCAGTCTTCAGGAAGATCGGCAGCCGTGTACAGGCGGCGGATGGGCATGCCGGAGATCGTGGTGAAGCGGGCTTGTCCGTGCTCGTCAACATTGACGCCGGTCGCCGCACCAATCGCCTTCTCGGGAGCCTTCTCCAAGGTCGGCGCGAGCGTCTTCTCTGCCCACTGTTTCTCGGACTCGGAGGGATGACGGCCCGCCTCAAACAGGTCGGTGACCGGCGATTCGGATAGAACTTTCCCGTTGGACTTGCGGCTGTTGGCCATGATCTCCCCCAATGGAATAGAGAACCTTACATGCTAGTAGATGCGCGGGGATGGAGCAAGGCGCATGCGCAGACCATTTGACGGCACCACGATGTGCTTTGGTCAACGGAGTTGGCGCGCCTTATGGTATCTCCGTCGGGCGAGTTTTCAGCCTTTGAATTCGCTACTTTGCTCCCACGCCTTGGCGTACTTCCAGCTCACGTAATCGGCGTGATAGAGGTGTAGCAGCAGGCCTTCGCGGCCGTCGAGGAAGCCGCCGCGCAGAAAATAGTTATAGAAGAACGTCAGCCTCGGACGGACGACGATCTTGAGAAAGCTGAATCTGCCGCGCCGCACGGCGGGTATTCCCCCTGTCTCGTGCTCGTGAGCCTTCTTCAACTGCGCGTTCAAATGCTCCAGCCAGAGCAGTGTTTGTTCGGGCATAACGTTGTTCGGCGACATCGAGGGCGCCGCTTTGATTTTTCCGTCAGCCATCATCTGCGCTCCCAGCGACGAGTAACGGTTCATGTGCTCCAGGTAGCCCTCGAGCGTGGGATAGGCGCGGTGCAAAAGATTATTCTTCAGCCTCGCTGTCGGGCCCGCGATGCGAACGTCCTCATGCACCAGGCGTTCTTCGAATTGTCCCGCGGCCCGGCGAAACAGGCGCAGCTTGCGATCGGGATAGAAGCCGCCATGGCGAATCCAACGACCGAGGAAGAAGTTCTTTCGCGGAATCCAGAAACCATCGGCGCGCGGATTCGTGGCTAGGGTCTGGCGGATTTCCTCGGCCAGAGCCGGCTCAACATCCTCGTCCGCGTCGAGTGAGAGGATCCAGTCGCCGGTAGCCTTCTGGAGCGCCGAATTTTTTTGCGCTGCAAAACCCTTCCATGACTCGACGAAAAATTTCGCGTGATAAAACTCGGCGATTTCACGGGTGTGGTCGGTGGACCGGGAATCGACGATGACGATTTCGTCGGCCCAGGCGACGCTTTGCAGCGTGCGCCCCAGGTTCGCTTCCTCGTTCAGCGTGATGATGACGACGGAGAGGCTCAAGCAGACAATGCTAACCGCAAGCGAAGGCGGCGGGAAGCAGAAACGCAGTCCGGAATCCGGAAGCCATTGGTTCGTTAGACCGTTGGCGGGCGATGACACTTATCGCCCGTGAGGCCCAAACGGATCATGCCCAACCCGATTACTTGCGCTATAGGATTACATAGTTGCAGAAAACCCTCACTCTGAAAGAGTTTCCACTAGAGCGTGGTTTCCCAAATCACACGCACCCTCCCCGAACAGCCGACCCTCCTTCTTCGGAGGCCGTGCCGTATAGATTGCCGCTGGCATCCACAACTGGACCATCGCACGGATAGCTCCCATCCTGAAACTTCTCCTATTGTGGATAACCGTAGAAGGGGCGCAGAAAGGTTGTCGGCGTGAAGCTCTCGAACGCCGGCATGAACTCTTGATTTTGATAGACCAGGATACGTCGTGCTGCCGCGTTCATTTCAGCCGGACTTAAGCCGCTCCAGACTTGAGCATCCACTCGGCGAAGCAGCGCCTGCATTGCGGCCAGTGTCTCCGAAGCTGTAAAGGCACAATGTCCGGCGCGGTGAATGTACAGCTGCCGAAGATAAGGACTGGCCGGCCCGTTTAGCGCGAGGTATGCACTTTCATCCTGCGGCGCAACCAGGCCGTCGGCGTCGTTGTGCACAGTCAGCACCGGAACAAGAGCGGGCCGGTATAAATCGATGTTCTGCTCCAGGTATGTCTGGGAAGGCGGATTTGCGGAGATACGGCTGGCTGCATTCAGGGTTTGAAGGTCGGCATTAAGATCCAGATTCGCCTGCTGATAGAGTGCGCGAACCTGTTGCGCGTCGGCTGAGCGGTTGAACTGCGTGACGTAATCCACACCGGTGTTGAACGAAGGATTGCCGCCCGCTCTGCCCTCGAGCTCAGCGCGATAGTAAAAGGCAAACCCAAACACCGCGGTCCCCAGCCAATCGTACTGGTTCGCCTCCTGCGTGACGTAGTCGGTGGGCAGTGGTGGCGGCTGCCCGGTGAACCAGCCCGGAACATCGGCCAGTGCGGCGACCAGCGACACCCTCGCTTGGCCCTGCGCTGTTTGCTGCGCTGTATTCAGGGCATTTTCGGCAGCGTAGGTGTTGTACCCGGGGTCTGTGATATTGACCAGCTCAAGTCCGGCGTCTGGCGCCACTAGTGTCTGGAACGCGAATGCGGAGTCCAGGAACTCATTCCAGAATCCCACCGCGCCCCCGACCACTCCGCACATCGGCATTGCGCCGTCGAAGCGGCCGGGATATTGCTGGATGAGGGCCGCAGTGATGAGACCGCCCATGGACAGTCCCCAAGCGATGGTGCTGCCCGGCGTTCCCACAAGATGCTGAAAAGTGTCGAGAACCTCGATTTGGTCCGGTAGCGCATCCTTGACGTCCCATCCCGTGCTGGCGTACGAAGAACCGGCCAGCGCATATCCTGCGGCCAGCAGATAAGCTCCGCTGTAGCCATCGCTGGTATCGGTGGCGGGATTATCGGGCCCTGCCGTGTAGCCGTGGCTATAAAGCAGCAACGTGCGGTTCCAGTTGGATGGAACTTGGATGATGTAGGTGGCGCCGTCGGCAAAGGTGCCGGTATACGTAGTGACTCCGGAGGGTCGTACCTGTCCGAAGCCCATCGAACCAGCAATAAGGAATACAAGAACAGCAGGGACCAGTTTCCAGACTCGGAACACTTGCAATTCACACCTCACGCGGTTAGGACTGAGCGCCGGAAGGTGGGGATTATACCAGCAGCAGGATAAGGCCTGTGGATGTTGAGGCGATTACACCAACGAGCAAGCCGCAGAAGGGTCTTACACTGCCAGTGAGTGAATGTGAATAACGAACACAAGAAGAAATGTGACCAACTTATGCATCGAGAAGTGTTTTACTCGTCGCGGCATGATCAAGCAGCCCAAACTGGCGAAATCAGGCCATGGCGCAAGTAATCCCGAACCAAACCGCCTCACTGCTGCGGCGGAGTGGGTTGCTGCTGTCTCTGCGGCTGCACCTGTCCCGGATTCTGCGGTTGTGCCTGTGAAGGCGTTTGCGGTTGTGTCCCCGGTTGCGGCGCCATCGTCGGACCTGTGTCCGGACCTCCCGGACCAATCGGCTGGATGTTCGGGGTGGTTAGATTGTTATTGTTGGCCGGCACAACGCCAGGAACTTTGGGCTCGTGTGTCACCTTTGCGGCTTCAGCGTCCATTACATCGATGCCAAGACGAGTAAGCGTGTCAGCCGTCGACAAATCGAGCTGCACCTTCGATTTTTCGTAATTGGTCGCCGCTGCCAGAACGTTCGACTCCGCCTGGGTCAGATTGCTGGAGGCTTGCAACACCAGCGTGCTGGTGGAGGCTCCCATGCGCAGCTTCTTCTGCTCCGCGTCCAAGGCTTCGGCCGCGTAGTCACGAGCGGCAATCGCCGCCTGGAGCGCGACCCAGTTCTGCTGCAAAGTGAACTGCGCCTGGCGAACCTGCAACTGGATGGTGTTCTCCGTCTGCAACAGGCTCATCTGCGCCTGGCGGTATTCCAGGTCAGACCGCACCTGGTCAGCCTGCACCTGGCGATTGCGCAACGGGATATTGAGGTTCACGCCAATGCCTTTGTCCGGAAAGCTGCTGTTGAAGAGATTGCTGAAGGCGCTGCCGTAGCCCACCGGAAACCCCGGGTTGCCGCACTGCGTGGGATCGGTACACAGCGAATTCGTTGGGCCCGCAAGCGCCGATGCCCCATAGAACGCATACAGGTCGAGTGCCGGCCTTAGTTCATTTCGCAGCGACTTCTTGGTGACTTCGCTGTTGGTGAGATTCAGGCGGGCGGTAGCAATTTCCGGGCGCTGCCGCAAAGCATCTTCAATCAATTGTTCGACCGGGGGAACCTGATACTCGTCAGTCGTGTTCAGCGTGTCAGTGGGAATGACCGGCGCGACCGCCAGAATGGGGTCAGCCATGTTGCGCGTGATGGCATTCTTCATAAGCAGCTGTTCGAGCTGAAGGTTGACTTGGGCCGCGATAAGGTTCTGCTTGGCAGTTGCTACTGCGCTTTGCGACTGCACCACGGTCAACGGTGCGAGAGTCCCCGCCGTTACCTGCTTCTGATTGTCGGAGAGCGTCTTGTTAGCCAGGTCCAGCGCGCGCTGCTGTACGTCCACGTTTTCGTAAGCGTTGACCAGGTCCCAATAAATGTTTTCGATTTGTGAAACCGTGGTGATCACCTGGTTGCGGAAGGTGACCTCCGTGATCATGCGGTTATTGCGAGCGATACGGATATAGCGCAAATTGGGATCAAAGCCAAAGCCTTGCAACAGATGCTGCCGCACCTGGAAACGGAAGCTCGGGGTCAGGTCGGGATTCAGTGTGTTGAATAGCGCGTTCGACGCGGTGCGCGTGTTATCGAAGCCTACCGTCATCAACGTTCCGGTAGGGAATCCCTGGGTGTAAAGGAAGTTGCCGGTGGTGGTGTTCTGGTTGAGCCGGTTGGTACCGGTGATGATGGTGTTCGATTCCGGAGTCAGGGCATGCTCGACGGAAAACGTTCCGGTGAGGACAGGATCATAGTTGTCGAGTGCAGGGCCTTCTCCCTGGGTCGAGGCGACGATGCCTGCGGCACCCGAGCCGGCTCCGCCCACGCCGATGGTTGTGCCGCCCGCGCCGCCGCCGGTTGAGCCGGTCGTAGAAGTACCCGTGCCTCCAGCCGAGGTAGTGCCGGTTGTTCCACCCGGCGTGCCTTGAACCAATCCCGCGTTGACGCCGAGCGCAACGGCTCCGGATGACGTACGGAGAATGTCAGTGTCGGCAATGGACAGGTTGTAGCGCTGGATGCCGATGTCGAGGTTGTTTTCAAGGGCCATCGAGACCGCATCATTGATCGACAGATACATCTTTCCGTCTTTAATCAGCTGATCGATGCGAGGTGAATTGGCGACATTCAGTGGCGCAATCTGGCGAGCTGTATAAATGACGAACGGATTCGGCCACTGCCGCTTGCCCCGGCTGTAATCCTGGTCAGAGTACGGGTGCGCATTATGCTGTGGCGAAGGAGTCTGCGGTAGCGGCGTCAGCAAAGACCCGGGAACGGTTTCCTGCGGATAGCTTTGCGGCTGTGTGCTCGGAGCAGGATTTTGTGGCGCGCTTTGCGGCTGCGCATCCTGCGCGAAGCCCGAGAGACTGAGCAGGCACATGAGGACAAGCGCCGATATCTTTGCCGGCCAGGATGTATTGCGAATCGAAATAGAGTTAACCACGAACATGCTTTCGTTCTCCTCGAAGGACACTAGAAGACTATGTGCCTTTTCGGTTGATTCCTGTCTCCGGATCCGGAATTCGGGACAGCTTGCGGAGATTCGACCTCAAGATTGCATCGCAGGGGGACGGAAATTGATCGTAACCTCGTACATTGCAGGAAATCAGTATATCTGACCTGTTGCTGCGATAATTGGATGCTTTACATAGCTTTACACTGCTTTACAGATCGAAAACAATGACTCGTGGGAAACCTCATGCGGAAAACCAGTGAGCCGTAATCTAAAAATCACACTCGCCTATGACGGCTCGGAGTTTCATGGCTGGCAGGTTCAGCCCGGGCTGCAAACGGTGCAGGGAACGCTTGCCGAGTGCCTCAAGCGGTTGACCGGCGAAGATGTGTTGCCGCAGGGCTCGGGCCGCACCGACGCCGGCGTTCATGCGTTGGCCCAGGTGGCGTCCGTTGAATTAAACAGTCCCATCCCGGAGCGCAACCTGGTAATCGCGCTCAATGATGTTCTGCCACCGTCGGTTCGGGTGAACTCGGTCGACGTCGTTGCGGACGACTTTCACGCGCGCCACTCCGCGCACGCCAAGACTTATCGCTATCGCATTTATCGCGGAGACATCTGCCCGCCGTTTCTCGCCCGCTACGTGCATCACGATCCCTATCCCATGAACGAGGAAGCGCTGATGCGTTCTTCCGAATACATTGTCGGCAAACATGACTTCACGTCGTTCGCCGCGTCGGATCCCGATCGCAGTGCCCGAATCGCCGAGGCTGAGGCCGACGACGAAGCTTCCCGTTTTGGGTCGGTCAGCAACGTACGCACCATCCATTCATCGCAATGGATGCGCACGGACGAAGAGCTGATCTACACTGTGCGCGGAGACGGATTTCTGCACCACATGGTGCGGAATCTGGTCGGCACGTTCCTGCTCGTCGGCAAAGGAGCTTTGAAGATCGCCGACGTGCCCGCCATTGTAAAGGCCCGCAACCGCAGTGCCGCCGGACCCACGGCAGCCGCTTGCGGCCTGTATCTGGTCAGCGTCGAATACTGAAGAGCGCGAACATGGCAAGCGAAGCAAAGGTTGTCGGGAACGCGACTATCGTTAGCAGCAATCCGGCAACCGGTGAGGTGCTCGCGGAACTCGCGTGTGCCACCGCGGACGACGTACGTAAGGCAGTGTTGTGTGCTAAAGCCGCTCAGCCGCAGTGGCAGGCCACGTCCGTCAAGGAGCGCATCAAAGTCCTGCGGCGATTCCAGCAGTTGCTGCGCGAGCAGCGCGATTTCGTGGCCGCACTGATTAGCCGCGAAGCCGGCAAACCCGCGGCTGAGGCGCTCGCGACCGAGGTGCTGGTCGTGCTGGATGCAGCCGAGTTCTGTATTGGCAACGCACACAAGTTTCTTCGTGACCATCCGCTGCCGCACGGCAACCTTGCCATGAAGACTAAGCGCGGCAAGCTGGTGCGCGAGCCCTATGGCGTGATCGGGATTATCGCTCCCTGGAATTATCCCTTTTCCACTCCCGCCATTGAGACGCTCGGCGCCCTCGTCACCGGCAATGCTGTGGTTGTGAAGCCTTCGGAGTTCACACCGCTGGTTGGATTGGAGCTGCAACGTTTATTGCACGCGGCTGGCCTGAATCCTGACCTGATGCAGGTGGTGATCGGCGAAGGCCCGACAGGAGCGGTGCTGATTGAGTCGCCTATCCACAAACTTGTCTTTACCGGGAGTGTGGCCACCGGCACGCGAGTGGCAGAAGCGGCGGCGCGACGGCTCCTCCCAGTCGTGCTGGAGTTGGGCAGCAAAGATCCCATGCTGGTGCTCGACGACGCCAACATTGACGTGGCCTCCAGTGGCGCGGTGTGGGCTGCGTTTATGAACTGCGGCCAGACCTGTCTGTCACTGGAGCGTTGCTACGTTCACCGCAGCCTGTACGAGCCATTCCTGGAAGCGTGCCGGACGAAGATCGCGAGGCTACGTATCGGCAACGCTGCCGACTCCGAGGTTGAGATCGGGCCGATGATCCATGAGCGGCAACTGAGGATTGTCGAAGAGCAGGTGCAGGACGCGATTGCGCATGGCGCCCGGTTGTTGGCGGGCGGTAAGCGGCTCCCCGACCTTGGTCCAAACTTCTACGCTCCAACGCTTTTGGCCGACGTCAATCATCGGATGCGGCTGATGCAGGAGGAAACCTTCGGCCCCGTGTTGCCGGTAGCTCCGTTTGACAGCGACGAGGACGCCGTACGCCTGGCGAATGATAGCGACTTCGGGCTGGCAGCCAGTGTGTGGACGCGCAACCGTCGCCGCGGCGAAGCCATGGCGGCGAAGATCAAGGCCGGGACGGTCATGCTGAACGACATGATCTCGTGCTTCGGCATAGCTGAGGCTCCGCACGGAGGGTTTAAGCAAAGCGGCATCGGCCGAACCCACGGACAACTTGGATTGCAAGAGATGGTGCAGGTGAAATACGTCGACGTCGACCTGATCCCCGGCATTCCGAAGGTCTGGTGGTTTGGCTATGGAAAGCAATACCAGCAGCAGATGGGCGGATTTGTCGACATGCTGTTCGCCAGAAGTTGGATGACGAAGCTGAAAGGCGCGCTGCGCTCGGCAGGTCTGTTCCGCCGCTCCGGCCGGATTTAGGCTTCCCTAGCCAGCGCCTTGCGAAGTTGAGATAATTCAAGGAGTGCCGGGTCATTGTGGGGCGGCACGAGATCGGCCGACGCTGTGGGGGCGTCGATGACCCTATCTCGCCACAGCCGATCTTTCGCTGCGAGTTGGAAAATTGAGGTGTCAAACGCGTGTCTGCCAATCTTTCTGAGCTGATCTACGACTGGAATAGGATTTATGCCCGCTCGATGGTTCCGGCTGGCAAGGTGCTGCTGAACGACGAATCGCTGCGCGACGGCTTGCAGTCGCCTTCAGTACGCGATCCTACGATCGAAGAGAAGATCGAGATCCTCCACCTCATGGAAGCGGTTGGCATCAACATGCTCGACATCGGGCTACCGGGAGCGGGGCCGCGGGCCGTGGCGCATTGCGAGGCGCTGGCGCGCGAAATCGGCCAGGCAAAGATGAAGATCAAGCCTAACTGCGCCGCTCGCACCCACCAGAACGATATTCGTCCGATTGCCGAAATCGTAGAGCGGACCGGCGTTCCCGTTGAAGCGGCAACGTTTATCGGATCTAGCCCCATACGCCGCTACACGGAAGACTGGACGGACGACTTCCTGCTGCGTACCACGGAAAATGCCGTGAAGTACGCGGTCTCGCTCGGTCTGGAGGTCATGTACGTCACCGAGGACACGACTCGCTGCGATCCCGAGACAATCAAGCGCCTTTACAGCACCGCCATCAGCCACGGCGCCAAAGCCATTGTCATTTGCGACACCTGCGGACATGCGACGCCCATGGGCGTGGTCGCGTTGATGCACTTCGTCATCGAGGAAGTCGTGAAGCCCTCGGGTGAAAACATTCGTGTTGAGTGGCATGGTCACTGCGATCGTGGCCTGGCTGTTGCCAATTCGATTGCGGCGCTCGTGGCAGGAGCTGAGGTTGTGCACGCTACGGCGTGCGGTATCGGTGAGCGCGTTGGTAACACCCAGATGGACCAAATGCTGGTCAACCTGAAGTTGCTCGGTATTGAGCCTTGGAAGAGCCAGGACTTAACCGGGCTGAAGGCCTACTGCGACGGCGTGTCGAAGGCCACAGGCGTCCCGATTCCCAAGAATTATCCCGTAGTTGGCGACGATGCGTTCCGCACCGGAACTGGCGTTCATGCCGCCGCTGTCATCAAGGCTTATCGCAAGAATGATGTCATGCTCGCCAACAGCATCTACTCGGGCGTCCCGTCGCATTACTTCGGCATGGAGCAAATCATCGAGATTGGTCCGATGAGTGGCAAGTCCAACGTGCAGTTCTGGCTGGAGCGGCATGGCATCGCAGGCACGGAAGAACTCATCGATCGCATCTACCAGCAGGCCAAGAATTCAGATCGGACGCTAACCGACGATGAAATCATGGAGTGCATCCGTCAGGATTCGCCGAAAGAACAATCTTCGCTGGCGTCCTAGGTCCTAAGAACAGCCGCACAAACACTTTGCACGATGATACAGGGCTTTGCTGGGACGAAAACAGCAAGGCTTCCTCTGCCTGAAGGTGGCGCGCCGTGCGCTCGAATGTGCCCGGAGTCCATGGCCTGTTCGAACCTTGTTCATATCGCTCTGCTGCGTAAGAATCCCGGCAACGCTCCTGCCTGGAAAATCCTATGCTGATTCAATTCATCGATGTACCCAACCGCGCTCGAAGCCGCAATGATGACGGCAGTGTTACGTCGGTGTGCACCCTGTGTGGGTTAACGATCGCCCGGGCCTTTGCCCACAACGACTTGCTGGAGCTCGAGCGTAGGCACGTCTGCCAGCCCAAGGAACGGCGCAGGGTCGTGCGCGTTGTCCATCGCATCTACGAACCGAATAAGGGTTCCGACAAGGCACTGTCCTACAGCAAGGCCGCGCAGACCTCTGATCGCTTCTACGACATGGAATCGTAACGCAACGCCAGTAATTGTGAGCGGATCGACAGCTCCCGAATGAAGCGGGTTGATCGTTACTTCTTGGCGACCGCAACGGTAGGCTCTGGCAGGGGCCAAAGCTTGGAAAACAGCCATGCGATCACCAATCCCATAACGCTGCCGAATATCACTTCTCCTACGCGTCGCAATCCTGCTTCAAGGCCGCTCATCCTGGAATGATGTTCGAAGACCGCGGCAATGACGATGGCCGCCGTGATGGGCGCTTGCCGCCACATTGTCGGGATGCGCACCACATATGACGACAGCAGTACCGTCACCGCCATCGCGATCGGCAGGGTGATGAGTTTAGAGCCGCCAATGACGATGAACAGAATTCCAATGACGCAGCCCACCAGCGTGTTGATGATGCGGGCGCGAAATCCCAGGACAGCCTGCTTCATCAGAGGATCGCTGGTAGCAACCATGGAGCTGACAGCCCAGATGGGATCGGTGTGGGCGACGTCGCGCACCAGGATCCAAAGCACGGCCGTGGCCACGAAAATACTCGCGGCGTAATGAATGCCATGCATGTCGCCTTTGATAAAGCGGTCTGCAAATTTCATGGCTTGTCGCGACCGCCATTTCTGCCAGCCTGAGCTCTGGACATAGTTTTTTAGGAACTGGAGAACACTTTACAACGGTGAGCTTCGATAGACCAGACGTTCCTCTTTCCGCATGTTTAGGGGGAACGCAGCGCCTTTTCTCGTTCCAGCAGGAGCTTGTACAAGTCGTCGCCCAGCGATCCGGGATTCTCCCCATCAAGGAGGTGAAGCAGCGAAAGCTCGCGGCTGATCAAAGCGGGATCGGCATCGTCGATGCGAACCGGTAAGATACGCCCCTGAAAGCGAGGGTCGCTCATGGCAGTCGTGACTTCCGCTCTCACCCAGTCGCTTTGCACCGAAGATCGGCTGACGACGACGATGACCCAGTCGGACTTCATCAGCCCGGCCTCGATGGCTTGAATGTATTTATCGCCGGGCATGATGCTGGCGTCCGAAAACCAGGTTTCTATACCAAAGCGCGCCAGCTGACTAGTTATGTTTTGCCGGACAAAATCACGATCCCGATGATTGTGGCTGATGAATACTCGCACCGGCACATCCGGCTTCAGTCGCTTGATGTGATATTGGCGATATCGAATGCCGACCGCTTGTCCCGGCTTGCGAAGTTCGAAAATAGTGGGGCCTTCGCTATCGGCTACGATCTCGTGCGCTGCGCTCCAGGTCGCCTGATCGACCAGGATCCGCCTACCCTCGCGGGCCGCTGATTGAAACGCATTGGCCAAGTTGACAGGAGTGCCAATTGCAGTGAAGTCGCGAACGTTGGCGCTGCCCACACTGCCGAGCGCCATGGAGTCTGTGACGATGCCAACTCCGAGATCGAGGTAGCTCAGGTCCTGATTGTAGGTTTCGTCCCAGCGATGCCGCAGGCTTTCAAAACGCTCCAGCATGCCGAAGGCGCAGCGGATGGCCTGTTTCGGTCCGTCATCCCGGCGGAACAGCGCCAGGACAGCGTCTCCCAGAAACTTGTTGACGATGCCGCCGCGCGTCAGGACCTGGTCGGCGTACATGGTCAGCAGATCGTTAACAATCCTCTGCGTGTTAGCCGCGTCCTGCGATTGACAGAGCTGCGTAAATCCGCGCATGTCGGCGAACATGACGGTCAACTGCTCCCGCTTCGCCGGCTGATCGATGCGAGCGGTAAGATCCTCGACCCCTTCCGAAGAATACAGACCCATGTGTGCGACAACCTTGGCAATCAGCTGTGCGTTGCTGATCGCGATGGCAGCCTGGTGTCCCAGGTATTCAATAAGCACCAGATCGCGGGCTTCGTAGTCGAGCAAATTGCCGGTCGCATCAATCTTGTTGAGCACCTGAAGAACGCCGACAGTTCGTCCTCCCGCGATAAGCGGCATCGACAGAATCGACTGCGCTTTCTTCCCAGTCTGCTGATCGACGCCCTTGTAGTGTGGCGATTGCTCGTTAGTGATGAGCTGACCGGTGGAAAACGCCCGCCCCGCGTTGCTGCCTTCGAGCGGAACCCTCTGGTTCGACCGCTCGCCCCAGCTGTCGAGAAGCTCGCCGGCCTTGTCTCCTTGCGCGGCGGCAAAATACAAACCGTTTCTCTCCGGATCGAAGAGCAGCACCGATCCATCCGGAGAGTTTGTCATCCGGCACGCGGTCTGGAGAATCGCCTGGACGAGCTTAGGTTGATCGATCTGGGACGATAGTTGCCCCGAGCTCTCCAGCAGGGCAAGCAGGTCGGCTTTCGAAAGACTCTCCGCGCTAGTCATCGCTACGGAAGCTTACTCTATGTGTCCACAGCGCGGAACCGCAATTCGAATGTCACGTCCATGCAGGTAGCCGCCATAACCAGGAAAATTGGCGGAAGCGTATGCGAGTCGAACGCACCATTGACGTCGAAGACGCCAATCGCCGGTTTTGAAGTTGAGGCGAATTGCGGGCGTGAGGAGCGAAGCGACGGGAGTCCGCAGCCGAAATCCCGAGCTAGCCGAGGGAACCAGGAATATGGCGGAAGCGTGTGCGAGTCGAACGCACCATTGACGTCAAAGACGCCAATCGCCGGTTTTGAAGACCGGAAGGGTCACCGGACCCCCTTCGCTTCCGTGTATCACTGTTCAGCTCGACCTTAAGAATGGCCGATCCGCGATGAAATCGTTAGAGCAGAACTAATCCACGCCGGCTGCCTGCACATTCTGCAACTTCTTCACGCTGGTGACCAGATCAGGATCGACGGCCAGGATTGCCGCCGTGTGCGTGATTTCAAAGAGCCGCTGCACCTGCTGGTGAGCGCCGGCAATGCGGAACTGTCCGCCGCGCTGTCCAATCTCACCAAAGACGCGCATGATGATGCCCAACCCGGCGCTGTCCACAAAATCGACGTGCGTAAGATCCAGAACCAGCTTGCGCGTCCCGTTTTCGATGAGCGAGTGCATCAGCGCTTCCGTTTCGCTCAGCCGTGTGCCCAGCGTGAACCGTCCCGAGCAGGAAACTCCGGTGATGTCCGGTTCGAACTGAAAGACTTCGGTTGCCAGGATCATGGCAGTCAGCTCTCTTTCTGGATTGCACACAAGCTATCACGGATCGAGCAGGCTCTCTAGAGCAGAAAACGGCCGCAGAGGAGGTCTGTTCGCAGATCCCTTTGTCGCGCCCGCGACGCTAACTGAATTGCTTACGCTAGAGCAATCACATCAATCTCGACCAGCACGTCCTTCGGCAGCCGGGCTACCTCGACGGTCGAACGCGCAGGGGGAGCTTGCGTGAAGTAGCGGGCGTACACCTCGTTCATCGCGGCGAAGTCCGACATGTTCTTCAGAAAGACTCCCGCCTTCACCACCTGTGCGAGCGAGCTTCCCGCAGCTTGAAGAATTCCGGAAAGATTTTGCAGCACGCGCTCCGTCTGCGCCGCAACATCTCCTGCGATTAGTTGTTGGGTCGCGGGATCGAGAGAGACTTGCCCCGAAACAAACACGAATCCGTTGGCTTTAATGGCCTGCGAATAGGGGCCGATCGCTTTAGGGCCGGCGTCGGTCGAAATTACTTCACGCATGCATCCTCCTGTCAGTTGAAGTTCGATTCTCGCACAGGCAAACATAAGCGAGCTCGCACGAAGTCTTTTATACTAAGGAAACGTGCTGCACGGGCATGAGGCCGTGTTCTCGCTCCCGAAGGATGGCAACAACTCCAAATCCGCAACCGGTCGACTCGCCGGAGGTACGCCGCTATAACCGCATCCACCGTTGGCTAGGTATGGCGGACGCCGTGATCGGCTTCGCGCTACTGGTCGCTTTGCTGGTGACTGGATGGACCGGCAAGCTGCGCGATTGGTCGTACCAGGGCGCGGGTCAGCATTACTTCCTGGCCGTCTTCTTGTACGTGCTGATGTTTTCGGTCATCGCGAAGGCACTGAGTTCTCCCTTCGACTTTGTCGGCTTCCGTCTGGAACACCAATACCATCTTTCCAACCAAAAGCTGCGTTCCTGGCTGTGGGATGAATGCAAAGGCTGGCTACTGTCCTTGGTAATAGGAACCATCATGGTGGAGCTGGTGTATTCCATCATCCGAGTGGCCCCGCAGCGTTGGTGGATTATCGCCTGGGCGGTCTTCGTCGGACTATTTCTGCTGATGGCGCAATTGGCGCCTGTCGTACTGATGCCCATCTTCTACAAATTTGAACCGCTGGCAAACGACGAGCTGCGCGATCGCCTGACGCGACTCGGTGAAAGGGCCGGAACCCGCGTGCGCGGTGTCTACGAGTGGAAGTTGTCGGAGAAAACCAACAAGGCCAACGCCGCGCTCACCGGGATGGGATCGACGCGGCGCATCATTCTTTCCGACACCCTGCTGCAAAGCTATAGCGACGACGAGATTGAAGCCATCCTGGCGCACGAACTCGGCCACCACGTGCACAAACACATCCTGAAGGGCATCTTCACCCAGGTCGTGATCACCTTCTTCGGATTCTGGCTGATTAACTTCTTCTTGCGGCTGGTGATCGCGAAAGATTGGTTCCCGGTGCTGGATCCCCGGCTCTACGATTTCGCCAACCTGCCGTTGATTGTCCTGATGGCCACGGTGCTGGGATTTCTGCTGATGCCGGCGTTGAATGCGATCTCGCGCCACCATGAGCGCCAGGCCGACCGCTACGCCTGGGAGAACACGCCAGCCATCGCACCATTCATTACAGCCATGCAGAAGCTGGCGGATCAGAATCTCGCCGAGCGCGAGCCGAACAAGGTTATCGAGTGGCTCTTCCACTCGCATCCATCGATCGGCAAGCGCGTTGCCGCCGCCGAAGAGTGGGCAGGCAAGCAGCACGCCGAGCAGCCTGTATGAAGTCGAAGCCAGCCGACAGTGATACGTGTCACCCCGCCGGCTCAAGGCCGAGGTTCGATATGGCGCGAGGCGGTAGGAGAACCGCAGATCCCTCCGCTCGGGCTGAAGTGTCTGCGTGAGAACCTCTGCCGTCCCTACGGGACTCGCATCAATTTCCCACTTACCCAGCACTCCGCCGTCCCACCCCAATTCGCGCAAAAGCGGCGCGACTTGGGGACCCCGGTTCGGCTGCGTGCTGGGCTAAGGTGTTCCGCGCCTATGGCGCTGGGGTTCTTGGCCGTTGTACTCCACCGCCAATGCGAGTCTCTAATTCTCACGCAGACACTGAAGCCCTCGGTCGCGATGACAAGACGATGAGGCACTAGCCTCGCGCGCGCAGGATCGCTTCTACCCGCTGCAGATCATCTTCCGTATCCACTCCTACCGTATCGAAGGGCGTCTCCGCTACCTGGATGGCGACGTCATGATCGAGGAAGCGTAACTGTTCCAGACGTTCGTTGCGCTCCAGCTCCGACTCGGGCCAAGTGCAGAACGAATCCAGTGCCGCTTTGCGATAGGCATAAAAGCCCAGGTGCTTGTAATAGCGCAACGCTCCGGTGTGGTCGCGATCGAAGGGAATGGTCGCGCGGGAGAAATATAGCGCGCGTCCGCCGAGCGCAGTCACTACCTTAACCGCGTTGGGATTGTTCACATCCTCGGGCGGGCAGGCAGTTTTCAACGTGCCCACCTGCACGTTGTCACCTGCCATCAGGTCAAGCAGCACATCGAGATGTTCGCGGCGCGCCAGCGGTTCGTCGCCTTGCACGTTCACGTAAACGTCTGCATCCACCTGTTGCGCGACCTCGTGAATCCGATCCGTGCCACTGCGATGTTGCGGCGAAGTCAGACGAAAGTTCCAGCCGTGCTTGCCGGCAGACCGCGGCGATCTCGTCGGAATCCGTGGCGACAATGACATCCTGGAGTTGAGAGCATGCTCGCGCCGCTTCGTAAACGTGCGCCAGCATGGGCCGGCCTGCGATCTCGCGCAGTATCTTGCGTGGCAGCCGGGTGGACGCGAGCCGGGCCGGAATTATGGCGATGGTTTTCACAGGCTTAGTGTCAGGGCCGGAGGCCGAAAATGGCAAGCCGGAGCTATCGGCGCTCCCTCTTCCGCCGCGCTTCGCAATTGACCGCAACTAATCGCGGAAAATAGAATCAATAGGTTAGAACAGATCGGACGTCGCATTGCCTCTCTACGAATATCAGTGCAAGAAATGCCACAGTTTGACGGAGCGCATTCAGAAGTTTTCTGATCCGCCATTAACCGCCTGCCCGCATTGCGGAGGCGAGCTGGAAAAGCTGCTGTCAGCTCCGGCCGTACGGTTCAAAGGCTCGGGCTGGTACGTCACGGATTACGCCAAGAAGTCCGGCAAAGGAGGTTCGTCCGGCGACGGCAATGGCTCCTCCTCCTCGGACTCGTCCGGCGAGAGCAAGTCGGAGAATAAGTCGAACCCTTCGAAGAGCGAAACCTCAGCCGGTTCTGAGAAAAGTGCGCCCGCTTCCGACAAACCGGCAAGCAAAACTTAGGCTTCTGCGCCTCCGACGGCTGTCACAAACCCATGTGACGCCGGTCGCTCACCCCTGTGCTAACCGTAGGTTTCCGGGCATCTAAGCATTAGAATTGTTTCGTTCGAACACTCGTTCGCATCATTAAGACTGAATTTATAGAAGGTATTCAGAGGAGGTACAGGTCATGGCGAAGGACGCTATCACCGTTACTGATCAACGTACAGATAAGACGATTGAATCGCCGGTCGAGTTCGGCACCGTACGTGCCATGGACCTGCGAAAGCTGAAAACCGGCCCGGAAGATTTTGGGCTGATGACCTACGACCCTGCATTCATGAACACGGCATCCTGCAAGAGCAGCATCACCTTCATCGATGGCGATAAGGGAATCCTGCGTTACCGTGGCTACGACATCGAGACTCTGGCCGAGCACTGCAATTATCTGCAAGTCGCGTATCTATTGCTCTACGGTGAGCTCCCGAGTCCGCAACAGGACAAAGACTGGATTTGGGAAATTACCCATCACACCATGCTGCACGAGACCACCAAGCACTTCATCGATGGCTTCCGCTACGACGCGCATCCCATGGGAATCTTGGTCAGCACCCTGGCAGCTCTCTCCACGGTTTATCCCGAGGCGAAAGACATTCACGATCCGGAGAACCGGCAGAAACAGATTGTTCGTCTGATCGCTAAGATGGCAACGCTGGCTGCGTACTCGTATCGTCACCGTCGCGGACATCCTTACGTGTATCCCGACAACGATCTCACCTACACCGAAAATTTCATGAACATGCTGTGGAGGATGACCGAGCCAAAGTACCTGGCCAGTCCGGTGATTGCCCGCGCTCTCGACGTTCTGTTCATCCTGCATGCCGATCACGAACAGAATTGCAGTTCGACCACCATGCGCGTAATTGGCAGCGCGCAGACTGACCCGTATCTCTCCATGGCGGGCGCTGCCGCAGCGCTTGCCGGCCCACTGCATGGCGGCGCCAACGAAGAAGTGCTGCTCATGCTGGATCAGATCGCGTCCGTGAAAAACATTCCGGCCTACATCAAGCGGGTGAAAGAAGGCGAGATCAAGTTGATGGGTTTCGGACACCGGGTCTACAAGAACTACGATCCGCGTGCTCGCATCATCAAAGCTGTCGCCGATGAAGTCTTCGAAATTACCGGACGCAACAACCGGCTCGACATTGCACTCGAACTGGAACGCATCGCGCTTCAGGACGATTACTTCGTTACCCGCAAACTGTATCCCAACGTCGACTTCTACTCGGGAATCATCTATCAGGCGATGGGCTTCCAGCCGGAGATGTTTACCGTGCTGTTCGCCATTCCGCGTGCGGCTGGCTGGCTGGCACAGTGGAACGAGATGGTACAGGATCCGGAGCAGAAGATTGCGCGTCCACGCCAGATCTATACCGGTCTGGG
The DNA here is from genome assembly GCA_963796695.1 of uncultured Acidobacteriaceae bacterium. Lineage (GTDB taxonomy): Bacteria > Acidobacteriota > Terriglobia > Terriglobales > Acidobacteriaceae > Bog-257. Next base: position 298,245 of record CAWCMU010000010.1, read on the forward strand.
GCAGCGCAAATTCCCGGTCGGCGCCGAGGAGAAATCGGCAGTGAAGGTCGGCTAGGAAAACGGAGTCGTACGCCGCCTGTAACTCTCTTCTGAAATACCTGGGCCGCTTCCATCAAACGAAGCGGCTCAATCTTTTCCGCAAGTGATCGTTGGCTTTATTGCTGGCGGGGAGAATCACCACGCGCGTCGCGGCCCGCGTAGGATTCGAGCCGGTAAGAAGATAATTGCCTTCAGCAGTTCCAGCACTCCTTCGACAGCGATACCCAGAATCCGGAACGGCAAGAGCACCAGCCACACGATCGGATAGAGCACCAGGAAGACCAGCGCAAGTGGCCAGCAGAAGATCAGCAGGATGCACCACAGCAGAAAGGTCAGCATAATTCCACCTGCAAAGTGATACGGCTACGCCTGCCGCCAGGTTCCGTTTAATTGAGATTACAGGCGCAGGGACTATGCCGAATCGGCATTGCGGTTGTCGCGCAAAATCAGTGACATACGAGATCCCGGCGACACCCTCCCCTGTGACCACCAGCCCTCTAAGCAACCGTTCCGAGTACTTTGCCCCTCTATTCACATTCTGAGCGCATTTGTGGACAAGACGTGGTGCTTGAATCCAAAGGACAAACTAACTATGACTCGATTGAGCGTTGCTATCGCGAGCCTACTTTTCCTGCTCGCATCCGCAGTTTCAATTTTCGCCCAAGAGGCACATCCGCCCGAAGCCAGACCTGAAGGACATCAGGAAGAGGCTAAGCCTGAGCCGCATCCGGAAACCAAGGCGCCTCCTCCGCGTCAAGCGGCACCGCCGCCTGCGGCCCATCCTGAACAAGCTAAGCCGGCACCACATCCTGAACAAGCCAGGCCGGCACCGCATCCTGAACAAGCCAAGCCTGCACCGCATCCTGAACAGGCCAGGCCCACGCCCCAGGCCAAGCCGGCAGCGCACCCGCAGGAGACGCATCCGCCAGCGCAAGCGGCCAAGCCTGCGCCTCCTCCACACGAAACCCGGCCTGCTCCTCAGGCTCACGAGCCACAGCACCAGGAAGGTCGGCCCGCGCCGCCGCCTCGGCAGTCGGCAGAAGCCCAGCACCACGGAGGTCGCCCGCAGCCAACGCCGCAACAACGCCAGATGGCGCAAACAGCCTGGCAGTCCCATCGTGCCGAGAATTGGCAGTCGCAGCACCGCAGCTGGCAGCAGCGCGGAGGCTATCACGGTTACCGGATCCCCGACGATCGCTATCGCACCTATTTCGGACCGTCGCACGTTTTCCCGATTTACAGCGTGCCTGTAACCGTGGTGGGCGGATATCCGCGATTCCAATATCAGGGCTTCTGGTTCACCGTGGTTGATCCGTGGCCGGCGAATTGGGGAAACGACTGGTATTACGACGATGACGTTTACATCATCTACACCGATGGCGGCTACTACTTGTGTAATTCCCGTTATCCCGGAGTGATGCTGGCCGTAAATGTAGCTGCGTAGAATGGGTTCGATTAATTTTCAGTGAATGATGACTGGCTCTGATTGACCGCCTGTGAGGTGTGCTCTAGTATCCGACAAGCCATGAACAACCCGGATCTGGATCAACTACAGAAAACCTACAAACAGGCGGTCGATCAATGGGTCGCCACGATTCGCGCGGAAGAAGCGCTCGCCACGCCCGATCATTCGGAAACCGCAATGGAGCGCTGGGACAAGGCAGACTTTTCCGTGCAGGACGCCGCCAAACAAGCCAAAGAAGCCCGCGACGCCTACAAGGAAGGCCTGCGCCATCTTCATTACGGAATCTGAAACTCCCACAACGTAAGATACGGCTCCGGCGTTCTAGTGGTTGGCCTCGTTAATGAGCTGTGCCACTTTGGAATCGGGGCCGACCGGCTCGACGAAAATGATTTGGCTGGCGTTCAGGTACATGCGGTCAGGCCCATGCAACTCCTTGCCTCGCTTCACCAAAACGTTAGAGACCTGCTTGGTAGTTGGGATCAGTCTTACTGACGATATAAAAGATGTCCGTCAATGTGGGAGTGCGAGTTCCGTAGCCCTCGAGCTTGCCATAATAAACAGCTCCGTTGCTGAGCAGCACCGCCTGATAGGGAGTAGTGAACGTCGGGTTGTGATGATGATGTTCCATCAGGTGATAGGTGATGGCATGGCCGATGAAAAGTCCGACCAGCAGGCACACGATACACGCCACAACCGCCCAGACATTACGATTCTTGGTTGGCCCAGGTGTCGTTGCTGAAGTCGAAGCCATAGATGACTGTCTCCCGAGATTCTCGCGTTAATTCTAGGATGAGTGCTTTATTCTATCCCAGCAAAACGAGATGACGGGCTCTTTCCGTTTTCGCTGGCGAGGTGAAAAAGCTGGTTTTAGCCTTTAGCTTTCAGCTCTTAGTTTGCGGCTGATAGCTTGGTAGCCGCCTAACAGCTCATCGCGTCTAATTGCTCGTCGTCCTCACACAACCTTCGAATGGTAAGATCGAACGCTCTGGTGGACCGCTGCCGCGAGCGATTCACGTGCGATATGACTCTGCCGCGCGTGGTGCAATGGTGATTGCGCGGGTCCAAGTCGCTTCAACGCACAGGTCAAGACCTCACTGAAACCTTGAACGCAGGGACGACCGCTGATGGCCGACTCCTACAATCGAATCGCGGGACGAAGCGCCGAGCGCCTGGCCGCTCTCAGTGACGGCATCTTCGCAGTTGCAATGACACTGCTGGTGCTGGACCTCCGCGCTCCCGCCGCTGAGGCCATCCACAGCGAGCGCGACCTCTGGCGGGCGCTGCTGGCCCTCGCGCCGCGTCTTCTGCCGTACGTGATGAGCTTCATGACGCTGGGAATCTTCTGGGTCGGCCAGCAGACGCAGCTCAACCACCTCGATCGCTCCGATCGCAGCCTGTCGTGGATTCACCTCGGCTTCCTGTTCCTCGTGACCATCACGCCGTTCTCGACTGCGCTGCTAGCGGAATTCACGCGCTACCGTCCGGCGCTGCTGGTGTACTGGCTCAACATTCTTCTGCTGGGAGCGACGCTGTATTTCAGCTGGGTTTGCGCCTTGGGCTCGGGGCTGGTCAAATCCGATCTGCCGCCCGGGATCACCAAGGCCATCAAGCAGCGCATCCTGATTGCGCAGGCGCTGTATGCTTTTGGCGCGCTGTTGTGCATCTTCAACACCTACTGGAGTATCGCCGTCATCGTGCTGGTGCAGTTGAATTACGCAATCGCACCGCGCTTGCCGGGCCGGCGACAAGCCTGAGGGTTGCGAACCGAACGGGAGGGATGATGAGGGGGAAGGGCAAGCGGATTTTCGCTGCCGCATATCTGGCGTCTGCGCTTCTGCTCTCATTTGCGGTTGCTTTGCCGGCGAGCGGCCAGTCTTCCTCCGATACGCAGGCCTGTCAGGGAAGCACCGTCGATCTCCAGGGAGCGGACGTAGCCAAAAAGTCGCGAGCGTTCCTCGCCGAGCTTCAGAGCGCAGTCAAGAGCGACAACAAGAGCAGAGTGGCGGCGATGGTCTCGTACCCTCTGCTGGTGATTCACGGCAGCCGCAAAACCCGCATCAAGACCAAGGCGGCTTTCCTCAGCAGCTACGATACGATCTTTGACGAGCACGTGCGCAAAGCAGTGGCGCAACAGACATCCAAATGCCTGTTCGGAAACTACCAGGGAGCGATGATCGGCAACGGCGAGGTGTGGTTCAGCGAGCAGGCGAACGGCACCATGAAGATCATCAGCGTAAATCCGGGCGCTGGAAGTTGAGAGGCTGTTGGCGTGAAACATCAGGGTGTCGGACGTCGCGACCAATCTTGTCGGGCTGAAAGCCCTCGTCGGGATGAACAAGTTGGAAGGAATGGCGACGGCGCATCCTTCGGCAAGCTCGGGACAGGCTCTGAAGGTGCGCCCCTTCAAAGACGGATCAACCCCGCGGCTACGCGATGGCGGGATCGATTTTGTCCGGATCGACTTCGAGCTCTTCCAGAGCTTTCTGCGCGCGGCCGACATCGAACTTGCCTTCGCGTGCCAGGCGCGACAAGGCGGCTGCGGCGATTGATTCAGCGTTCACTTCAAAGTGCCGCCGCAGATGCTGGCGATTGTCGCTGCGTCCGAAGCCGTCGGTTCCCAGGCTGACCAATCGGTTCAACAGCCAGGGAGAGAGCTGATCGGGCACGGCCTTCATGTAGTCGCTGGCTGCGACGATCGGGCCGTCGACTCCGTCCAGCGCGGACAAGATATACGGCCGCTGCTCCGGCTCGGCAGGATGCAAGCGGTTGCGGCGCTCGATAGCCAGTGCGTCGCGGCGCAACTCGTTATAGCTGGTCACGCTCCACACATCGGCTTGCACGCCATATTTTTCCGCGAGGATGGTTTGCGCGCGCAGCGACTCATTCAGAATTGTGCCGCTGCCGAACAGTTGGACCGTGGCTTTTCCACCGAACGCAGCGCGGTATTTATAGATGCCGCGCAGAATGCCTTCTTCGACGCCCTGCGGCATCTCCGGCATGGCATAGTCTTCGTTGTACAGCGTGATGTAGTAGAAGCGGTCTTCGCCTTCCTGATACATGCGCCGCATGCCGTCCTGCACGATGACGGCGATCTCATGCACGAACGCGGGATCGTAACTGTGACAAGTGGGAACGGTGCTGGAGAGCACCAGGCTGTGGCCGTCCTGGTGCTGCAAGCCTTCACCCGCCAGTGTCGTTCGGCCGGCGGTGCCGCCCATCAGGAAGCCTTTGCCGCGCGCATCCGCAAACGCCCACACCATGTCGCCGATGCGCTGGAAGCCAAACATCGAGTAGTAGGTGAAGAAGGGAATCATCGGCACCTTGTAGTTAGCATAGGCGGTGCCCGCTGCGGTGAACGACGCCATCGAGCCAGCTTCCGTAATGCCTTCTTCCAGTATCTGGCCGTTCTTCTCCTCGCGGTAGTAGAGCAGCATGTCCTGATCGTGAGGCTTGTAGAGCTGGCCCTGGCTGGCGTAAATGCCGACCTGGCGGATGATGGATTCCATACCGAAGGTGCGGCCTTCGTCGGGAATGATGGGCACAATCAGCTTGCCGATCTTGGGATCTTTCAGCAACTGCCGCAGCATGCTGACGTACCCCATGGTGGTGGAAACCGGGCGTCCCTTGGAGCCAGACAGCGATTCCGCGAAGTGCTCTAGCGCAGGCGCTTCGAAGTTAGGCGGCGGGACGTCGCGCGAGGGCATAAAGCCGCCCAGCTCTTTGCGGCGCTGCCGCATGTAGGTGATTTCGGGGCTATCGTCGGCCGGGCGATAGAGCGAGCCATCCTTCGCTGCTTCTTCCGGGATGGGAATCTCGAAGCGCGAGCGGAAGGCGCTGAGGGCCTGGTCGGCCAGCTTCTTTTCCTGGTGAGTCGCGTTGCGGGCTTCAGCCGAGCCCAGGCCGTAGCCTTTGACGGTGTGCGCCAGAATCACCGTGGGGCCGCCGTTGTGTTCTACGGCACGCTTATAGGCGTTGTAAACCTTTTGCGGATCGTGGCCGCCGCGCGAGAGGCGGTGCAACTCGTCGTCGCTCATGTCCGACACGAGGGCGAGCAGTTCCGGATATTTGCCAAAGAACTCGCGGCGAATGTACTCGCCACCCTTGGCTTTGTAGCTCTGATATTCGCCGTCCACGGCTTCTTCCATGCGTTTCAGAAGAATGCCAGTCTTGTCGCGAGCGAACAGCTTGTCCCAATCGGAGCCCCAGACGACCTTAATGACGTTCCAGCCGGCGCCGCGGAAGGCGGCTTCGAGTTCTTGGATGACTTTGCCGTTGCCGCGGACTGGGCCGTCCAGACGTTGCAGGTTGCAGTTCACCACGAAGATCAGGTTGTCGAGTTTCTCGCGCGAGGCCAGAGTGAGCGAGCCCATGGACTCCGGCTCATCCGTTTCGCCATCGCCAACGAAGGCCCAAACTTTGCGCTTGGTGGTTTCGATGATGTTGCGATTCTCGAGGTAGCGCATGAAGCGCGCCTGGTAAATCGCATTCAGCGGGCCAATACCCATCGAGACTGTTGGGAAGCGCCAGAAATCGGGCAGCAGCCAGGGATGCGGATAGGACGGCAGAGCGGGTTCGCCGCGCAATTCATGGCGGAAGTTCTTTACCTGCTCCTCGCTGAGCCGGCCCTCGAGATAGGCGCGGGCGTAGACGCCGGGCGATGAGTGTCCCTGGAAGTAAATGAAGTCGCCGGGCTGATCGCCGTAACGCGCATGAAAGAAGTGATTGAAGCCAACTTCCAGCAGAGTCGCCAGAGAGGAGTACGTAGAGATGTGGCCGCCGATGCCGGGATCTTTCTTGTTCTGCCGATGCACCATGGCCATGGCGTTCCAGCGAATCAGGCTCTTGATGCGGCGCTCCAGGTGACGGTCTCCGGGGTACGGCACCTCTTCGTCCACCGGAATAGTGTTGACGTAAGGCGTGTTCAGCTGGACGGGAACTTCAATGCCCGACTCGCGGGCATGATGAATCAATGCTTGCAGGAGGTCGCAGCTGCGATGACTGCCTTCGCTTTCCGTGACCTGATCGAATGCTTCAAGCCATTCGGCAACTTCTTCTTCGGAATCAACCTGGGGGTTCGACGGAAATTCAAGAATGCGATTCGGGATTTCGTGTATAGCCACTCTTACCTCAATCATGCGGACGGCTGAGTAAATGGGACGGCGCGATCACCAGTCTCTGCGAGATAACCGGGGAAGCGTCTGCTGTGAAAATTGTCAACGATTCTCAATAGTTAATGATGCTCGAGGGTTTAGACAGGCTCCTCTTTATAAAGCGCGAAGCCTGGCAGTTAGCTGGGCAGTGTCTTGACCATCTGCAACGCAGCGGCTGGAGAACTCTGGAGGTTTCCAGCTCGACGGGAGTTATTCCAGGTTTCTGGCTGATGCACATTGTTCAGATTGCCAGCCTCATCAGCGATGCTTCAATTCTAACAAAGTTAGAAGAGGGCGTTCGGATACGCTAGGGAAGTGGAGCGCGTAGAAACGCGACTATTCTTCGACAAAACATGGGAGGTCGACTGCAAAGCAAAATGCGCAGCCGAAGCTGCGCATTCGTCCATGTTGTTTTGCGTAGCTAGCCCTCCTCAGACCGGAGTCAAGGGTTAGCACTCTGGGGTTGCGAAATCCGGCTTAGTAGCTTTGGTTCATCCGCTGCCACACCGCCATTCCCGCAATCACAATGATTAGCACGCCCGACACTGCCCCGAGGATACGCACATACGGGGTCACTCTTTTCATCCGGACTTGGAGCTGTTCCTGTTCTTCCCGCATATTCTTACTCGAGTCGTCCAGAAACAATTGGTCGTCCTCATGCATACTTAGCGTGCTGCGGTAGATCAGCAGAAGGATGAGCACAACCGTCAAAACACCCCAGACGATCAGCAACACGGTCAAAGTTGACATTCGCCACCTCGGCTCAGAGTGAACCGGTCCCGCACCTGGTGGAACTCTGCTTTAGCCACCAGCTTGGGGGCCTCACGGCCCACATTATAGACCCCGTCTCAGCCGGCGAGCGCAAGAATATTTACATTGTCGGCAACCCCGGAAACCCCTTCGATACATTCCAATCCGGGAACACTGCCGCTTTCCTGAGCCGGGTGTTGCGACGACGGCCATCCCTGCGGCATCTATTATTCAGGGCCCGCCCGCCTAGAAAGAGCTCGACAGCAGGGGCCGTTTGTTATAATCCCGCTAGGATTTACAGGAGAGAGCATGGCAACCACCACCACAACACCGATTACCCCAACCCCGACAACGGTTGACGCGAAACCGATCAACTTCACTGACAATGCAATCGCCAAAGTGAAAGAGATCATGGCGCAACAGAATCCTGTTCCGGCAGGCCTGCGCGTGGGCGTGGTCGGCGGAGGCTGCTCTGGATTTTCCTATTCCATGTCCTTCGAAAACGGCGCGGGCATGATGGATAAGACCTTTGAGTTCGGAGGTCTGAAGGTGTTCGTTGACGCGACTTCCCTGATGTACCTGAAGGGCGTCAGCGTCGACTACATCGAGACCCTGGAGGGCGCCGGCTTCAAGTTCGATAACCCGAACGTGAAGAGCACCTGCGGTTGTGGGTCCTCGTTCAACGTCTAAGTTCTAAGTAACCAGAGCCTCGAATGTTCCAGCCCCGTTCCTCAGGACGGGGCTGTGTGCTTTCCGGCGGCTGGCCCCCACAACGTCGTGGAATTCAACTTGCCGGCGAAGCTGCGGTCAGCCTTGGGGATGAAGCGTTTCCGCAACCTGCTTTTGCCCACAACGATTTCGTTTGACCCGGGTTTCAGAGAGCGAGCGCGAGCTGCTCCGGCAGCGCTGTACCTTGCCGCGGATGCCCTTGTACAATGTTAATTTCCTGCTTGCATTCAACTAGGTGTTGCCAATCCTTATCAGGAGTGCGGATGAAGTTTTTGCGCGTTGTGGGTTTCATCGGGCTGGCTGCTTTCTTGCTTTTGATCGAATTGGGCTGTGGTGATCAATACCGCCCAGTTGCGAATCCTATCGTCAGTCCCGGTGGCCAGCCTCAAACTACGCATTTCGCCTGGGTGGTGAATTACAACGCCAGCGGCAACGGGAGCACGACGGAGATCGACGTCTCCGGCGATACGAACCTGGCCGTAAACACCATGGGGATCGGCTCCATTGCCGAAGCTTTCCCCGCTTCCTCTCTGTCTTTGTATGTAGCCAATAACGGGAACGACACCGTCAGCCAATATCTGCCGACGCTTGCAGGCGCAATTACCACCATCAATCTTCTGCCCGGCTCGCATCCCATTACCCTGACCTCAGCTCAGAACACCGTGATGTATGTTCTGAACTCGGGAACGAACTCCGCCTGCCCGACTACGGGTTCGATCAGCACCATCAGCGCGACCACCCTAACTGTGACTGGAACATATTGTGTTGGCGTTAACCCGGTCGCCATGGTGCAGTCGCCGACGAATGGCTGGATATACATCCTGAATCAGGGAGATGACAGCGTCTCGGCCTTCAATCCCTCTGGGCCGTTTGTGGTGGGCACTATCACCGCGGCCAACGGACTGGGCCTGAATCCGGTTTCCGTAACCACGAACTCTCAGGGATGGATTTTTGTTGTTACGCAGGGTGACGGTATTCACCCGGGCACCCTGGACCTTATTCCCGCCGGCTACTACTACATTGCCGCGACCCTTCCGCTGGGCGTAGGCCCGATGTATTCCGTGGTCGACCCGAACCTTAACCGGCTATACGTTGCCAATACCGTCGACAATACGGTCAGCGTCTTCGATGCCTCCAACGTGAATCAGGCGAACAACCCAGCGATGCCCCTGCTCGCCACCGTGCCTGTGGGAACCATGCCGATCGGCATCACGGCTTTGCCTGACGGAAGCAAGTTCTACGTGGCCAACTCGGGGTCTGACGATGTGACGGTGGTGAGTGCGAGCAGCTTCAGCCCGCTGAAATCGATACCGTTGGCTTCCGGCGCCAACCCTGTGTTTATCGCCGCCGATCCGACATCGAGCAAGGTATACACCGCGAATCAGGGAACGTCGAACACGACGATCATCCAGACTTCCAACGACTCCATAACGCAAAGCATTGCCGCACCCGCCCAAAACTCCAGCTGCACCAGTTCCTGCGCCCTGCAGACGCCGGTCATGATTATTACGCAGTAGGGAAGGCTGACTCGGCCGAAGGGTGTGACGCGTTCTGAGGATGGGGCGCGCATTGCGCTGGCCGTTAGCTCTTAGCCTTTAGCTTTTGGCTTTTAAAGAAGCTGACTAACTGCGTCACGGGTAGAGCGCTTCAGCGCCGCGCCCAATGGCCATTACGAAATTTCCTTTTCGCCTGAGCATCCATCTGCGATCAACGCGCAGGCGAAACTCATTGGGAAGGGCGGTGGACGCCAGCCTGAAGGCCGGCTCTACCCTTGCAGACCGCGGAACCTTAGACGCAGCCTGAAGGCTGGCTCACCCATCCGCCTCACGTAAACATGAACTCTTTGGTACGCAGGTCGCGTACTGTGTCTCGGAGCTTTGCGGCCTTCTCAAACTCAAAGCGCTTGGCCGCCTCGCGCATGTCCGCTTCCAGTTTCGCGATATAAGTGTCCAGCTCTTCCTGCGAGCGGAATTCCGGCAGGCCATCGGCTTCGTTGGTCAGGTCGGTGTAGTCGGCTTCGGCAACGGCCACCAGCGTCATGTCCAGCGGTCGCACGATGCTCTCCGGCGTGATGCCATGCTCCTCGTTGTACGCCCGCTGAATGGCGCGGCGGCGCTCGGTCTCGCCCATTGCCTTCCGCATCGAGTCGGTCATGTTGTCCGCATATAGGATGGCGCGTCCGCTCAGGTTGCGGGCACATCGTCCGATCGTCTGGATCAGCGACCCGGCGGAGCGCAGGAAGCCTTCCTTGTCCGCGTCGAGAATCGCAACCAGCGACACTTCCGGCAAGTCCAGCCCTTCGCGCAGCAGATTGATGCCAATCAGCACGTCGAACTCGCCTTTGCGCAAATCACGCAAGATCTTGATGCGCTCCAGGGTCTCGATCTCCGAGTGCATGTAGCGGCAGCGCACGCCCACCTCGCTGTAGTATTCGGCGAGGTCCTCGGCCATGCGCTTGGTGAGAGTCGTCACCAGCACGCGTTCGTTCTTCTCTGCGCGTGCGCGAATCTCGTGCAACAGGTCGTCAATCTGCCCTTTCACCGGACGCACTTCCACTTCCGGATCGATCAATCCGGTGGGGCGAATAATCTGCTCGACCACCACGCCGGCCGCCTTGGTCAGCTCGTATGGCCCGGGGGTTGCCGACACGTAAATCGCTTGATTGACGCGGTGTTCGAACTCCTCGAAGGTCAGCGGCCGATTATCCAGCGCGCTGGGCAGGCGGAAGCCATACTCGATGAGGTTCTGTTTGCGCGAGCGGTCGCCGTGCCACATGCCATGGATCTGCGGGACGGTCTGGTGCGATTCGTCGATGAACAGCAGGTAATCGCGCGGCACGTAGTCCAGCAGCGTTGGCGGAGGCTCGCCCGGCAGCCGCCCTGTGAAGTGGCGCGAATAATTTTCGATACCGTGGCAGTAGCCCATCTCCTTGATCATCTCAAGATCAAAGCGGGTGCGTTGATGGATGCGTTGTGCCTCGACAATGCGGCCTTGTTTCTCGAGCTCCGTCTCCCACCAGCCCAGTTCTTCGAGGATCGAAGCGACCGCGCCGTTCTTGCGCTCCGGCTTCATCACATAGTGCGTCTTGGGATAGATGGGCAGCCGCGAGTGCTTCTGCTTGACCGTGCCAAACAGCGGATCGATCTGCGCCAGCGATTCCACTTCATCGCCCCACAACTCGATGCGATAAGCGTTGTCGTCGTAGGTGGGAAAGATCTCGATGATGTCGCCGCGCACGCGAAAGGTTCCGCGGCGGAACTCGCCGTCGGTGCGCTCGTAGAGGATCTCGACCAGTTTGCGGACAATGTCGTCGCGCTTGATCTTCTGTCCCTTCTCCAGGAACAGCAGCATGCCGTAATAGGCTTCCGGCGAACCCAGGCCGTAGATACAGCTGACGGAAGCAACGATGATGCAGTCGCGGCGCTCGAACAGCGACTTGGTAGCCGCCAGCCTCAGCTTGTCGAGCTCGTCGTTGACCGTGGCTTCCTTCTCGATGTAAACGTCGCCTGCCGGAATGTAGGCTTCGGGCTGGTAGTAGTCGTAGTACGAAACGAAGTACTCGACTGCGTTGTGCGGAAAGAACGACTTGAACTCGTGGTAGAGCTGGGCGGCAAGCGTCTTGTTGTGGGCCAGGATCAACGCGGGACGGTTCGCCGTCTCAATGACCTTGGCCATGGAGAAGGTCTTGCCCGATCCGGTGACGCCGAGCAGCACTTGATGCTTGTCGCCGTCAAAGACTCCGCGGGTTAACGATTGGATGGCGGGGCCTTGGTCGCCCTGCGGCTTGTACGAGCTGACGAGTCGAAATTCCATGAGGATCTGCCTGCCCGCGTGGTCTGCAAATCTGTTCGGTGACCCTACAGAAAGCAATTTCGTCGGGTGGGTATCTCTTCATTATACGACGGGTGGAAGGGGTTACCGAAGAATGAGCGGTGTGCTAAGTCAGGATTAAGAAGCGTAGATTATTCATCAATCAGTCGGGATAGGAATTCCGCTCTAGATGCGATCGTTTTTACTCTTTACCATCTAGGGGCACGCGGAAGTGTGTTCGGCAGAGATTCCTCGCGGGCTGAAAGCCCACTCGGAACTACAAAAATAAAGGGATTGCACGGCACACCTGAAGGTGTGCCCCTTCAAAACTGAGTCAAACCTCACTCTCACAACAAAGTCATGTTTGGCTGGAAGTGCAGAGCCCGCATGGCCTCGGGCTCTTCGAATCGATGATTTGCGAATCTGCCTGACTACTGAACGGGCACAGGAATCGATACGCGGATCAGCATCTGCGTTCCGTTATCCAGCTTCAGTTCTTTTGCGCTGCTTGTGATAACCGAATCCTTGCCCATTTCCATGTTCTTGAAGCCGATGACTCCCTGGGATTCCGACGTCAACATGGGATGCGAGCCGCTGCTGAGGGGATGAACACCTGAGTTAGGGCCGGCAACATTTGCATCGGTACCAGGAGCGTAAGTGGTTTCACCACCGCGACCCGGCATGGATCCAGAGCCAGCTGCTCCCGTATCGGGCCCATTGTTGCCTCCCAGGCTGGGTGCGATGGCCTGAAGCACGCCTTTCATATCCAGCTCTTTCTTGTTTGACAGCTCGATCTTGTCGAACTCGATCCCGAGGGAAGACTCCGGATCACCCTTGGACTTTGCGGTTGCTTTCGTGATGTGGCCGATGACCTTGGTACCGCTGGGAATCAGCATTCCGCTCTTGGAATGCAACGCAGCTGTAGTGGTGCAGACGACCGTGTCTCCTTCCTTCAATTTCTTGGAATCAAGAGACTTGGAGAGTGCCACGGGAAATGCCCCGCGCAGTCCTGACTCGTTGGCCGCGCTCGCCTGGGGAGCAGCAGGCGTGGCGGCTGTTCCCTGGGCAGCAGCGATGACAGTCGCTAGAAAAACAAATGCAACAAACGTACCTATCCGCTTCATTGACCCTCCGAGGTTTCAAGCTTGGTTGGCGTACGACAGGATAATTCTTTCCCTCTGGCCAGTTGGAGTCAATCGAGAAAGCGAAAAAGGCGCTGCATTCAACAACTTTGGGAAGAGGAGTTACAAAAAAACAGGAAATTTGCGAAAACGAGGCTTTCACGAATATGAGTTATAGTCTAGAGAGTGGTTCTTACATCGTTATCGGGCCTGACAACGCCAATTGGCTGGATGACGATTGAATCTTTTTCAGTGAAAAGCAATCTAACTGTGTATATTGGAACACGATAGAGGACTATGGCAGGAAGCTCTCGTACCACATTCGCTAAACGACAGAAGGAACGCGCCCGCCAGGAAAAGCGCGCCGAAAAGGCGCAGCGCAAGGCCGAGCGCAAACAGCCCGGTGACGTTGAGACCGGGCAAGTAGAAACACAACCGACTGCCGATCTGGTAGTTACTCACGATGAAGACGGTCAGCCGTTGGGTTTCGATTTCCACGATTTCGGTAAGTAGTCCGGCGGCAATCAGTACTTACGCTGGTGCGTTTCGCGACAAAAGCAAGCGCACTGTGATACATTGTTTGTAGACGCTTTTAACTGCGGCCGCTTGCGAGCGACATCCGATCCTAATAGTTTGATCTGATTTCCCGCCTTTCCAGCATCCGTTTCCTTTTCAGCGCCGAATAAAAATCAGAGCGGCCTCAGAAGTATCTTCGCGACTCGCATCTTGTATGCCTCCTCGCGAGACGCCTCTCCAGAAAGAAAAAAATCGTTTTGACACAATTTAAAGATATGCCCCTGACTGCTGGGCTCCAGCAGAGGCTGGCAGATTCTCACTTTATCGATCCGACGCCCATTCAGGCGTCCGCGATTCCTCCTGCCCTTGAAGGCAAAGACATCCTTGCTACCGCGCAAACCGGCACCGGCAAGACGTTGGCGTTCCTGATCCCGATGATCGAGCGCCTGGCTGCACAACCTGTTTCGCGGAAAGTTTCCGCGCTGATCCTGGTGCCTACGCGCGAGCTGGCTATGCAGGTTCACGAACAATACGAAAAGCTGCGCGAGCGCAAGTCTCCACCGGCCGCGCTGGTTATCGGCGGCATGAGCGAGCAGCGCCAGATTCAAGCCGTGCGCAAAGGCGCGAGCGTTGTTGTGGCGACGCCGGGGCGTTTGGAAGATTACCTTCGCCGCAAGCTGGTCGATCTGCGGCAAGTCACGGTTCTGGTTCTCGACGAATCCGACCGCATGATGGACATGGGCTTTTTGCCTGCTATCCGCCGTATCGTCGGCGAACTGCCGCGCGATCGCCAGACCTTGTGCTTCTCAGCAACGCTGGAGGCCTCGGTGGCCAACCTCGTCAACGACTACATGAAGAGCCCGGTGCGCGTGGCTCTCGGTTCCATTTCCAAGCCGGCTGACACGGTTGAACTGCATGCCTTCGAAGTGCCGCTGGCGGAAAAGTCCGACGTCTTGCGCCAGCTTCTCTACGCAGAGAAGGGGCAGACCCTGATTTTTGCCCGCACCAAGCGTGGCACAGAACGGCTGGCGAAAACGCTGGTTCGTGATGGCTTCTCGGCGGCAATGATTCATGGCGACCGTTCGCAGTCGCAACGTACCGGAGCGCTCGCGGGCTTTGACGCGGGCAGGTTCCAGGTGCTGGTTGCAACCGATGTCGCTTCGCGCGGCATTCACGTCAACAATGTGGCGCATGTCATCAACTACGACCTGCCGCAGGCGCCGGAAGACTTCATTCATCGCGTGGGGCGCACTGGGCGCATGGGCTCAACCGGACGCGCGTCCACCCTGGTTTCAGGCATGGAGATTGGCGAACTGCGTTCTATCGAGCGCGCGCTCAAGCTGAAGATCATGCGCAAACGGATGGATCGCGAAACTGGCGCAGCTCCCGCGCGGAAGGTGCAGAACACGCTTTCCAGCCGAACGCTGTCGCGCCTGCCGGGCGAGATCTTTTCGTAAGAAGAGCAGCGATTGTGGCCGCAAACGGAAAACAGCGGCCACACTGTCTTTCGCAAGTAGCCGGAGCGACACAGGTATATTGTTAATAGGGAAACAGGTTTGGAGGAATAGGCTTGGAGCCTGTTCTGTACCTGCTTGTTCTCTTGTTAATGATCGGGTTCCGCCTTCAGGCCGGCGCTCGACTCTGAAACTCCATCCCCGGCAATTGGCCGGCAGCTCATTTTTCCGAGGATGACCATGACAAGCGAAACACCGAAGTCTACGACACAAGCGCAAGTTCAGCTCGATCAGATTCTGGCGAGTGCCGTGGTTCTAAGCTGGGACGCTTTGACTGCGTCTTCCTCCAATGGCCGCGTGCGAGTCGAATACCACATTGGGCCCGACGGCGCACTTGAATCGTCTGAAGCTGTGGGCTTCCGCCCGGGAATACTGGAGCCTGATCTGCGACTATTCCATTCACCCAGGATGGCCGATGGCCCGCGCTTCCAGAACGGATTTCACTCACGGCCGCTGGGCCGGCTGTTGCAATCCATCATGATGAACCAGACGCTGTTCGGCCACACCTGCGAGGCCAACAGTAATGGATTGCTGGAAGTCGGCGCTCCGAGTCCGGAAGACATTGGGGATGCCACCGTGCAGGTCAACGAGACTTTCCGGCGTACCGCATAAATGGGAACTCCGTCCGGTTCGGTCCTAAGGAAAGGCTGGTCAAGTTCGGGCTTTGAACAGGTCCGGCTTTGCAGGCCGCTGAAAACCCTCACTTCTTCGCTGTTCCGGTACAACTGGCCTTCAGTGTCTGCGTGAGAACCTCTGCCGTCCCTACGGGACTCGCATCAATTTCCCACTTACCCAGCACTCCGCCATCCCACCCCAATTCGCGCAAAAGCAGCGCGACTTGGGGACCCCGGTTTGGCTGCGTGCTGGGCTAGGCTGTTCCGCGCCTACGGCGCTGGTTTCTCGGCCGCTGTACTCCACCGCCAACACGAAACTCCAGTTCTCACGCAGACACTTCAGGCCAGCGTCGGAGAATTTTGTTTGTCGACTCTGTTTGCGTAGAGCTGGCCCTCAGGCCAGCGTCCAAGCCTTTGTTTATCGACCCGAGCCGGCTTTACAGAGTGCTGAAAAACTCGGACAACGCTTGTGTCGCCGGCTCAAGCCGGCTATGAAAACAATAAATAAACGACTTAAACGCTGGCCTGAAGGCCAGCTCTACCCGAGATGCGGCCACAATCGAGTTTTTCAGCAAACTGTTCAGCCGGTGGCATCAGCATCCCTATCAAGTATTTCCCGCAGTATTTTCAGCGGTGACGATCGCAAAGTCATGGAAGCTTTTTAGCCGCTAACGGAAGATCGACAACTTAAGCAGCCCTTACAATCATTGCGATGCTTTCGACGCGTCCGCTTCTTCCTTCACCGTCTTGGTCGTGGCTGCCTTGTCGACAGATGTTCTTACCCGCAGGCCACAGGCAGCCGGAGGGTTGGTCATCTGCTTGGCGAAAACACGATAACTCTTGCGTCCCGGCTGTAGGGTTGACCAGTACGAAGTTCGCGTGAACAGCGGCTTGCGCTGGTCGACAATCTGATTAGCCAGAATCTTTATTCCACACTCCAGATTATTCTTGGGTTGAAGAATGCTCTTTTGCGGACTGGTCAGGCGCAAGCTTGCGGTCTGCCGCCCAATCGAAATTGCAGTCGTATACCTTCCCGGTTGCGTAGGAGAGCTGTAGTAGCCCTTCGCTGCGCACCGCGAGGCCCGTAACGTCATCGATCTTAGCGACCTCCGGCTCGGTGTGGCGCACCCGGGTCCGCGGATTCAGACCTGCTTCGGCGCCTGCCAAAGCCTGAAAGAAGTACGCCCAAAACGCACGCTTGTCAGTCTCACCAATGGACGCAAAGCGCGGACAGAATCGCGCTACGTCGTGGGAAACCGCCGGCGACAGCATGGCTGCCGGAATCGCCTTTTCGACGATGACGTCCCATTCCGGGTTCCATAGCTTGTCACTGCCGAGATCAGCCTTCTTGGCGTCGATAGGAGTCGCAGGGGCGGGCTTGGTCTGCTGCGCGTGGAGGAAAGTTAGCGATAACAGCACGGTCGCTGTCATCAGAAATTTAAAAGCACAATTTCGCAAAGCAGTGTTCATGGGTCCATAGTTGGATGCCAAATTGCTTGCCCAGCGTTAGCTCTTATCGTTAAACACCCGCCAATTCGACGCCATCCTGACCGAGATTGCCCCGCCAACTCCGATACAAATCTGAAAATTTTTGGCACCCCGTCCCAGCGCCGTGCATCTGATTTTCGGGTAAGTGAGTTCCATGCCCGATCAGCACAAAAAATCGCCTTCAGAAGATCCAGCACTAGATACGGCAACCGACAGTTCAGACGACGCTCGTCCGAAACACGGACGCTTCACCCGTCGTTCGTTTCTTTCCGGCATGGGAGCCGCGGGCATTGCTGCCACCGCTGCGCCTTTACTGGCGCAGGCAGCGATTGCTCCGTCGCCAGAAGTCGAGGCTCCCGCCGCGCCGCCCAATGCGATGCCGGTGGTGCTCATCATCAACGGCCAACAACATCGCTTGACCCTCGATCCGCGTACCACGCTGCTCGACGTGCTTCGCGAAAACCTGGCGATGCCGGGCACCAAAAAAGGCTGCGATCACGGCCAGTGCGGAGCCTGCACTGTCCACGTCAACGGACGCCGGGTGAACTCCTGCCTCACATTTGCCGTGATGCATCAGGGAGACAAGATTGTCACCATTGAAGGGCTCGCCGAAAACGGCAAACTGCATCCGGTGCAGCAGGCCTTCCTGGATCACGACGGCTTTCAATGCGGCTACTGCACACCGGGCCAGATTATGTCGGGCGCGGCCCTGATGAATGAGCCGGTGGGCACCGATGACGATTCCGTTCGCGAGTTCATGAGCGGCAATCTGTGCCGATGCGGCGCCTACAACAACATTGTGGCCGCGGTTCAGCAGGCCCGCCGCAAAGCCTGAACCAGCGAGGAGCAGTAACGTGGAATCCTTTCACTACTCCCAAGCCAAGACGCCGGACGAGGCGATATCAAATCAGACGCAACAAAGCAGCGCGAAATTTGTCGCCGGCGGCACCACGCTGATCGACTTGATGAAACTCAACGTCGAGCGCCCCAGCGCGGTCGTCGACATCAATCTGCTGCCGCTTACCAAAATCGAAACTATGCCCGATGGCTCGCTGAGAATCGGCGCGATGGTACGCAACAGCGATCTCGCCCACGACGAAACAGTTCGCAGCCGTTATGCGGTACTGTCGCAGGCTCTGCTGTCGGGCGCCTCGCCGCAACTGCGCAACATGGCGACCACCGGCGGCAACCTGCTTCAGCGGACCCGCTGCTATTACTTTCGCGACACCGCTTACACCGAGTGCAACAAGCGCAATCCCGGATCAGGCTGTGCCGCGCTCGACGGATACAACCGCATTCACGCGGTGCTCGGGACCAGTGAACATTGCATTGCCACGCATCCTTCCGACATGGCTGTCGCGATGATGGCGCTCGACGCAACCGTGCACCTGCGAGGCGCCAAGGGCGGGCGTCAAATTCCCATCGATGAGTTCTACCTGGTTCCGGGAAACACGCCACAGAAAGAAACCGTGATTCAGCCAGGCGAGTTGATCACCTACGTCACGCTGCCAGCATTGGCGGATGGCACCCGGTCGTACTACTTGAAGCTGCGTGACCGTGCCTCCTACGAATTCGCGCTGTCGTCGGCCGCTGTGGTAGTTCGCCAAAGCGGCGGCAATATTGACTTCATTCGCGTGGCCCTGGGAGGCGTGGCGACGAAACCGTGGCGTTCACACGAGGCCGAACGCGCCCTGCAAGGGCAGCCGGCCAACGCCGCAAACTTTACCAAGGCAGCCGAGGCTGCACTGCAAAGCGCGAAACCGCTGCACGATAACGCATTCAAAGTTGAGTTGGCGAAGCGCTGCCTGACGCGGGCGCTCGGCGTCGCCACCCAAGCGTCCTGATTTCCGGACGCGCACAGCAGGAGCAAAGATGAGCAGCTCAATCATCGGCGCGCCGGTCACACGCATTGACGGCAAGCTGAAAGTTACCGGCAGAGCTCCGTACGCCACCGAGCACGCGCTGCCCAACGTCGCCTACGGAATTCCCGTGTCCAGCACGGTTGCCAGCGGACAGATCGTCAGCATCGACTCAAGCGCCGCTGAGCGTATGCCCGGGGTTCTGGCCGTGCTTCATCACGGAAATGTCGAGCACTTGTATCGTCCCGCGCAAGGTTTCGAGAAGATGGTGCGTGCCGGTGAAACCCGGCCTCCCTTCGAAGACGATCAGATTTTCTACTACGGACAATATGTCGCTCTCGTAATTGCGAACACTTTCGAAGAGGGGCAGGCGGCCGCGCCGATGGTTCGCGTCAACTACCGGACGAACAAGCCGCGTATTGGATTGTCTGCTGAGTACACGCCTGAGCCCGAGCCGACGTCGAGTTATTCTCGCGGCGATGCAGAAACCGCATTTTCCAGCGCCCCTGTCACCATCGATCACACTTACCTGACGCCTGTCGAAACCCACAATCCGATGGAGATGCACGCCGACCATCGCGGTGTGGAACGCGACCAAGGATAAGTTAACCCTATACGAGACGACCCAGGGAGTAGTGAATCATCACAACACCTTGTGCCAGATGCTGGACATGCCTCTGGAATCGGTTCACGTCATCTCGCCATTCGTGGGTGCAGGGTACGGCTCGAAGCTGTTCCCCTGGCCGCAATCGTTGCTCGCGGCTCTCGGAGCGCGCCACGTGGGTCGGCCGGTGAAAGTGACGGTTCCGCGCTCGCTGATGTTCACCACGACCGGACATCGTCCGGCTACGCAGCAACGAGTGCGACTGGCAGCCACGCAGGCCGGCAAGCTCGTCTCCATTAACCACGACGTGTTACAGGAAACTTCCATGGTGGACAACTACGTGGAGCGTTGCACCGATCCCACGCCCATGCTCTACAGCTGTCCGAATGTTTCTGCCATTCAGCACCTAGTGCAGTTGAACGTGGGAACGCCGACACCGATGCGCGGTCCGGGAACGACGCCCGGCCTATTCGCCATCGAGTCGGCGATGGATGAGCTGGCCGTGAAGCTCAACATGGATCCGCTTGAGCTGCGGCTTGCGCAACTACGCCGAGCAGGACGAGGGAGCGAACCGCCCTTGGTCGAGCAAGCATCTGCGCGAGTGCTATCAACAGGGAGCGGAGCGATTCGGCTGGAGCAAGCGTAATCCGAAAGTCGGCTCCATGCGCAATGGCGACCAGACTCTGGGCTGGGGTATGGGTACGTGCACCTGGCCGGGAAATCGGAGCAGTGCCGAAGTTCGGGTGCGATTGCTGACCGATGGAACAGCCCGCGTCTCTTGCGCGACGCAGGACATCGGTACCGGCACTTACACAATTTTCGCGCAGGTAGTGAGCGACAAGACTGGCCTGCCGGTAGACAGGGTTCACGTAGTGCTGGGTGACAGCGACCTGACACCGGGACCGACGTCCGGCGGCTCGGCAGCAACTGCTACCGTATTGCCGGCGATCGACAAAGCGACGCAAGCTGCCATCGAGACTTTGTTTACCGTCGCGACCAGAACGGACAAGTCGCCTTTTCAGAATGCCGATCCCAAGACCTTGAAGATGACGGCTGGTCGTGTGCATCGCAACAGCAATCTCCCGACAGCGGTACGCCGTTCCAGGAAATCCTGGCCCTGCGGCGGCTTTCGGCGGTCGATGGCCAGGCCAAAACCGAGGAGGAGCCCGACGCTAAGAAATATTCGATTCACTCCTTCGGCGCGCACTTCTGTGAAATCCAATACGATCCTTTGATCGCGCGCCTGCGCATCACCCGCTGGGTCACGGTCATCGACGGTGGCCGCATCATGAACGCCAAGACCGGACACAGCCAGATCATGGGCGGCGTAGTGATGGGCATCGGCATGGGCATGTTCGAAGAGACCATCTACGACTCGCGCAACGGCCATCCCGTCAACAACAACTTCGCCGACTACATGGTGCCCACCAACAAAGATGTTCCCTACCTGGAATGCATCCTGTTGGACTTTCCCGATCCCATCATCAACGAGTACGGCGCCCGCGGTATCGGCGAGATCGGGTTGACCGGTGTCGCCTCCGCGTTGACGTCAGCGGTATATCACGCTACCGGCGTGCGCATACGTGAGCTGCCCATCCGCATCGAAGATGTGCTGCAGTCGCAAGTAAGCTTACAGACCGCTTAGCTGGACACGCCTGGTGCCGTTTGCAGCGCTCGCCCCGGACCAGGCTCTTCCTCCGTCCAGGTGGGGAAACTCTGCATCAGGGAAGACAGAGTCTCCTCAACGCCAAAGCCGGATTGGTTTTGCAATCTTCTCGGAAAGCTAAAAGCTAGTCACCTTTGATAAGCCAACTTATCGGAGTTTGGTTAGGCTGTATTCTCCTCTCCGTAATCGCCTCTGATGACACTCAAGCGCGGCACGCTGCGCTCGCCTATGCGTTTGTCGCAAACGGTGCCGGAAGCTGCGCGGTCGTGGACGACGCCGTACTGCTGGGATCGAATTGCTGCAGGCTCTGTTGCATGCTTGCGTAGGCCTGTTGAGCCGCGGAGAGATTGCCTGTCTGGAGCGCCTGGCCGAGTTGACTCAGTAGTTGACTGATAGGGTTGCTGTCGCTGCTGCCTCCCCCGGTATGATGGTGATGGCCTCCGCTCTGGGCTGCATGGCTCTGGAAATCCTGCTGCAGCGTGGTGTAGTCCTGCTGCGCTGCCGTAACGTTTCCCGACTGCAAATCCTTCGATAGCTGGGTGAGCTCCGTAGCGATAGGGCTGGTGCTCTGAGTCGACGATGTCGAACTGCTCTGCGGCCCAAGCTGCTGCAAGCTGGCAAAGTCGGATTGGGCGGCAGACATATTTCCGGATTGCAGGTCCTGCCCGAGCTGCTGAAATTCCTTCTGAAACTTCTGCCGGTTGCTTTGCACACTTTGCTGGGTGGAATCGAAAAAGCTGGTGCTGGTAATTCCTGACACTGACATTACTGTCTCCTCTCGCTCAAACCAGGCCGTTTCAGTCTGTACGCGTGGCGCTCCGCAACACGCTGGCGACGGAACCTTTGGCCGGTTAATCCCTCGTCAATGAAAGCCGAACTTCACTACAGGGATCCGGGTTGAGGTAAGGCAAGTCTCTGGCCAAGGCCACATGCGTTTCCGCATAAACCAAGTGCCTTGCTGAACAAGTGCTTAGCGTGACTTCGCCTTTGATCTCGCGACGGAAGGCAGCCAACTGGGCAACACCTGCCGAGTGAGGTCGGCACACTCTTCCTATCGGCAACTGTCTTCCAATTGCTACAGTCTTCCTATGGCGCGCTAGCTGGCGGCCAATTCTTCTCGGACGAACGCCTTCGCAGGCCACAATCCCGAGCTCCTCATCTTCCTGCAAAACAGGGTTCCGAAGCGGGCTTGTGCCAGCTATAGTTACCCAATCAGTCTTGGGTGCGGCCTATGCGTATAACCCTGCGCGACATTACTCTGGTTAGTTCTGGCGATGCTGCTGATCGCGGCTCTGATCGCGTTTACCCTCACGCGAGAAACCGCTACTTCCGATCAGAAGCAAATTGCCAGGCAGGCCGCGCAAGCGCCGCCGAAACTGGTGGATCAGGACCCGCTGGTTACGGCATATGACCTGGTCAATGTCGCGAGTACAGCTGAGGAACAGAAGCTCGCGTCCGAAGCAGTTCGCCTCGCCGATCACGAAGTGGACATCGCCTTTGTGACGGCGGTGCAGCAAGCCCAACTGCATCCTCCCCTCAAAAACGCCGCAACCCAGACACTCAACGCCCGCATTCAGCTGCTTGAAGGCCGATTGCAGTCAGTCCAGAGTGAGCTTGACGGCCTTACTAAGGTCGCCGCCAACCCGCACAAAAACGACGACGCAGTCCAGCAGCAACTCGAACTGGCGCAGGCCAGGGCTGCGTTGTTGCAAGACGGATTGGACGATGCTAAGGACGCTCTGCTACGCGCTGGTGGCGATCCACAGGCCGAGATTAAACAGGAACTCGCAGACCACGAAGCGTTGCAGCATGGCAAGGACGCAGCTTCGGCCACCGCTACCGCCAAGCCGCAGTCGTTTGCTGTCGCCGGCAATCTGTTGTCGCAGTTCCGTGCCTGGCAGCGACTGCGTAACGGCCACGCTCGCCTGCTGGAAGCTAAGCAACAGGCTGAGACCTACGCCGCAACTTTGCTGCACAAACATCAAGCGCTCGAGAAGGGTTTAACGGATGTGCTCGGTCCGGACGACGACTCGCAAGCCAGCAGGGGCACGCTGGCGCCCGCCGAGCAGGCAAAGGCGGCTACGAAGATCACTAAACTCCACGGCCTCTCGCAGAACGGCAACGCCCTGGCCCAATATGACAAGCGGGTTCAATCCGAGCAGCAATTGGCGGCGCTGTATGGACAATGGGGCGACATCGTGGCCGGCCAGATTCGCGCGGCGCTGCACGCCATGTTGCGTTCGCTGCTGCTGATTTTGCTTGCTCTTTTCTTCCTGGTACTAGCCGAAGGATTGATCGAGCGCTTCTACATGAGCCTGGGCCCGGATCGCCGTCGGCTGGGAACCATGCGGCTGGTGCTGCGGTTCGTTTCGCAATTTATCGGCGTTGTGGTCATCCTGCTGGTCGTCTTCGGCCTTCCCAGTCAGCTGTCGACGGTGCTCGCGCTTGGAGCCGCAGGCCTGACCGTAGCGCTGCGGGATTTCATCGTCGCTTTCTTCGGATGGTTCGTGCTGATGGGACGCCATGGCATCCGGGCCGGCGATTGGGTTGAAATCAACGGCATTGGTGGCGAGGTAGTCGAAGTCGGATTGCTGCGCACCATCCTGCTCGAAACCGGCAACTGGAACGACGCGGGACATCCTACGGGGCGCAAGGTGTCCTGCGTAAACAGCTTTGCGGTCGAAGGTCATTACTTCAACTTCACCACCTCGGGACAATGGCTGTGGGATGAACTTGACGTCCTGATTCCTGCGGGCGAAGACCCGTACCGGCTGACGAATTCCGTCTTGCAGGTGGTCAGTGAGCAGACGAAAGCTGATGCCGCGTCAGCGGAAAAGGAGTGGCAACGCGTGACCCAGCATTCCACGATACAGACATTCTCAGCCGCTCCTGCCATCAACGTGCGTCCCAGCAACCTGGGCGTGAACCTGGTCGTGCGCTACGTGGTCAACGCGCACAATCGTTACGAGGTTCGCACCCGCCTCTACCAGGCCATCGTTGAACTGTTGCATGGTGAGCCGTCGCGACGCATCGCCGACCAGCAGCTCTCTACTTGACCGGCCGCGAGCCGGTGATCAGGATATCCACCAGTCTCTTTGCGCTCTGCTGCCAGTCAGGGGTGGACGACACGTTCGACACGCCGATCAGAGCTCGCAGCAGATCGAAGGGGTCGAGATCCTTGCGTATGTCGCCGCTCTTGATCGCGCGCTTCACCAGGCCATCGATCGCTCCCTGAATCTGCTCGCGGGAACTTTCATACAGCTTGGAGGGGCCTCCGACGAACGTATTCAATACAGGTGCGATGATCTGCTTGGTCGCGATGTAGTCAACAAACAACAGCATCCAGGCGCGCAAGGCTTCAATCGGAGGCATAGCCTCGGCGAACTTCCGTTCCGCCGCCGCCAGTTTGCCTACCTCGGTGTGATAGACCGCCTCAATCAGGGCGTCGCGCGTGGGAAAGTGGCGATACAGAGTTCCCGCGCCCACTCCAGCCTCTTTGGCGATGTCATCCAGGCTGGCGCTTGCTCCGCGCCGGGTGAACGCGTCCTTGGCCACTTCCAGAATGCGTTCCCGATTACGCTGCGCGTCCGTGCGCGGCTTCCGCTTTATCGGTTTGGAAGGTTTCTTCGCCATAAGCTCGAAAATATTTGCAACCGGAGGGACTCTCCGTTTATCTTATACTAGTGTTTCGGAGACACTCTCCGTTTTATAGAACGCGTAGCGGTTCGTCAAGAGCGGTTGCGCTGGTCACTAATTCAAACTGGTCAATATAAGGAGAAACATCATGGTGGAAGTATTTGGAGCGACCTCGACCACGGACGAAGTTTTATCCGGCGTAGATTTACATGGTAAGCGAATTCTGGTTACCGGCGTCTCGGCCGGGCTCGGCATCGAGACGGCGCGGTCTCTTGCCGCTCACGGGGCGCAGGTAGTAGGCGCGGCTCGCGACCTTAAGAAGGCGAAAGCAGCGACTGCCCAGGTGCAAAAGGCCGCGGCGGACAACGGTGGAAGCTTCGAGCTTATTGAGCTCGACCTGGCCAGTCTCAAGAGCGTGCGCGCCTGCGCCGACAAACTTGTAGCCAAAGGCGAGCCCTTTGACGTGATCATCGCCAACGCGGGAGTGATGGCCACACCGTTTGAGCACACTGCCGACGGCTTCGAGAGGCAGTTTGGCACCAATCACCTCGGCCACTTTGTACTCGTTAACCGGATCGCATCGCTGATTCGGCCAGGTGGACGGCTGATTAACCTGTCGTCTTCGGGGCATCGCTTCTCCAACGTCGACCTCGACGATCCCAACTTTGCACACTCGACCTATGACCCCTTCGTTGCTTATGGTCGCTCGAAGACGGCGAACATCCTTTTTGCCGTCGCCTTCGACAAGCGGCACCGGGAGCGTGGCGTGCGTGCTGCGGCTGTACATCCAGGGGGAATTCAGACTGAGCTAGGTCGCTATATGGATCCCGGCCATCTGGAGGGAATGGTCAAACAGATTAACCAGCAGCTCGCAGCGGAAGGCAAGGGCGACTTCCAGTGGAAGACCGTCCCGCAGGGCGCTGCAACTTCGGTATGGGCCGGCGTCGTAGCTCCCGCTGACGAGATCGGCGGCAAGTACTGTGAGAACTGCCACGTCGGCAATATCGTGGCGGACGACGCGACGATCAGCGCCATAAGCGAAGGCGTACGCGGATATGCGCTTGACCCAGAGAAGGCCGAAGCTCTCTGGAAGAAGAGTGAAGAACTCGTCGGCGAGTCGTTCTGAAAAACAGTGATTCAACCGCTTAACGCCAAGGAGGATTTATGAAGGTATTCGTTACCGGAGCAAGCGGATTCATCGGCTCGGCGATTGTGCATGAGCTACAAGCAGCGGGTCATCAGGTAATGGGCCTGGCTCGCTCGGATCAGGCGGCCAAATCGCTGGCTGCCGCGGGCGCGACGGTACATCGCGGTTCGCTCGAAGATCTCGATAGCCTGCGCAGCGGGGCGGCCGCGTCGGATGGGGTAATTCACATGGCTTTCATTCACGACTTCGCGAACTACGGCCCTGCCGCCGAGGCGGATAAACGCGCTATCGAGACGATGGGGACCGCGCTCATGGGATCCGACCGGCCGTTACTCGTCACTTCCGGAACCTTGCTTGCTCAACGCAAAGGTCCGCTTGCGACGGAAAACGATTCTCCCACTCCCGATTTTCCTCGCAAGTCGGAGGATGCGGCGCTTGCCTTGGCGGCAGGTGGAGTCCACGCGTCGGTGCTGCGCCTTCCCCCGACGGTTCATGGCGAAGGCGATCACGGCTTCGTACCGCGTCTCATCCAAATTGCGCGGGAAAAGGGCGCTTCGGCATATGTGGGGAGCGGGCTCAACCGCTGGCCCGCCGTACACCGCGTCGATGCTGCTTCTCTCTACCGGCTTGCGTTGGAGAAGGCTCCCATCGGAGCCGTCTATCACGGAGTGGCGGATGAAGGCATACCGACCCGAGACATCGCAGAAATAATCGGCCGACACCTGAACCTGCCGGTTATCAGCAAGTCGCCCGAGGAGGCAGCCGGTCATTTTGACTGGATCGCGAGATTCTTCGCTATCGATGGGCCTGCCTCCAGCGCACTGACTCAGGAACAACTGGGATGGCGTCCGAAGCAGCCAGGGCTCATTCCCGATCTCGACCAGGAACACTATTTTGCTACTGCCTTGGCTGCGTAAGCCAAAGTGCGAGCGGCTCTCTGTGAATCTTCACCTGCCGGACAGACTCAAAGGGCACTGATCGGAAAAAGCGATCGTGAGATTTGAGCATGCCGGCAGGCGCTGATGCGAGCGAAGGTCGAGAGCTCGTCACGATCATTCCGGGCTGCGGCAATCCAGCACGCACACCCCAGAGGCTCCGCACACCCCAAAGGCTTTCGGAAGATCAGGCAGTTTTGTTCAACTTCATCCAGGGAGGTTAGAAATATGAATGAACTTGCGTTTAGTCAGAGCGCGAAGAATTACAGCTCTACTTGCGCCGACCTGCTAACCATGGCGGAGCAAGAATTCGCAGCATTGTTCAATGCGGTGAAGGCGTTGTTCGGAGCACATCAGGCCGATCTGTCAGCGGAAGACTGGCTGCGCGAGGTGAAAGCAATCAATGGTCTGCCCGTGTCGGCCCGTGAATGGCGGCAACTCACTGTCAAGGTTGCGGCGCGGCTGGCAAATCGCTTGAAAGCTGCAGAAGGAGCCGCCTAGCGAGTAAGAAACGCGGCTCTGCCAGGGGATCCTGGTTGAGATTTAAGAAAAGGTTGGAGGCGCGGGTGGGAATCGAACTTGAGCCGGGATGCGGGCGTGGGAGCCCGCAGGCGAAATCCTGAGCGCAGCGCAGGACCTCGTACCCGAACTAAGGTTTAAGAAAAGGTTGGAGGCGCGGGTGGGAATCGAACTTGAGCCGGGATGCGGGCGTGGTAGCCCGCAGGCGAAATCCTGAGCGCAGCGCAGGACCTCTTTACCCAAACTAAGATTTAAGAAAAGATTGGAGGCGCGGGTGGGAATCGAACTTGAGCCGGGATGCGGGCGTGGGAGCCCGCAGGCGAAATCCTGAGCGCAGCGCAGGACCTCTTTACCCAAACTAAGATTTAAGAAAAGATTGGAGGCGCGGGTGGGAATCGAACCCACGCATAAAGGTTTTGCAGACCTCTCCCTTACCACTTGGGTACCGCGCCTCGATTCTTCTAAGTTATCGTGTTCTGGGCGCAAAATCCAGTGCTCCCCGCATGTTTGGCGGCGTCCCCGGACGCCACCGGGCGGCCAGCGGCCATTGTGAAACGCCAACCCGGCGCGCCTCTGCAACCAACCCAGCAACTCGGCAGCCACGTCT
The DNA here is from genome assembly GCA_963796695.1 of uncultured Acidobacteriaceae bacterium. Taxonomy (GTDB): domain Bacteria; phylum Acidobacteriota; class Terriglobia; order Terriglobales; family Acidobacteriaceae; genus Bog-257. The sequence goes on from CAWCMU010000010.1 coordinate 326,414, forward strand.
AATCAAGCTTTCCGAGCGCCACATGTACAATCCATAGAACCTTTTGCCGGCCGCTGAGTCGATGGCCGGCGTCAAACTGAACGAGCTTCGATGAACATCCTTGAATTCAGTGGGCTGATCGCGCTGGGCTCTCTGCTGGCCGGATTTTTGGGTGCGCTTACCGGCCTGGGCGGCGGAGTCGTAGTCGTGCCGATGCTGGCTCTGCTGTTTCATGTCGACATTCGCTACGCCATTGGAGCGTCGCTGGTGTCGGTGATCGCGACTTCCTCAGGCGCAGCCGCCGCGTATGTGCGCGAAGGCTACTCCAACATCCGCATCGGCATGTTTCTGGAGACGGCCACGACCGTCGGCGCCATCGCAGGAGCAGCGATTGCTCTGCACGTTTCCGGGAGCGCCATCGCCATCGTCTTCGGACTGGTGCTGCTGTACTCCGCGTATCTGTCGAGCCGTCATCGCGAGGAGCACGGCCCGGAAATGCAGTCGTCCAAACTGGCCGAGAAGCTGCGGTTGGGAAGTACCTACCCGACTCCCGAAGGCAAGCAGGCTTACAACGTGACCGGCGTGCCCGCCGGCTACAGCCTGATGTTTGGCGCGGGCGTACTCTCCGGCTTGCTCGGCATTGGCTCCGGAGCCGTCAAGGTACTGGCGATGGACCAGGCAATGAAGATTCCGTTCAAGGTCTCCACTACCACCAGCAACTTCATGATCGGCGTGACCGCGGCGGCCAGCGCCGGTCTCTACCTGAACCGCGGATACATTGCTCCCGGCATCACCATGCCGGTCATGTTGGGCGTGCTGGCAGGCTCGATGATCGGCGCACGCGTGCTGGTGAAGGCCAAAGTCAAAGCCTTGCGCTACTTGTTTGCCGTGGTAATTGTCGTGCTTGGGGTTGAAATGATTTTTAACGGAGTGACAGGCCGGTTATGAGCGCTCAAAGCTGGAACGACCAGCGTATTGAAGTCATTATCGGCACCCTGCTGCGCACCGGCGTGATTCTGGCCGCGTCGGTGGTTTTGATTGGTGGCGTGCTCTACCTCAAGCGCCACGGCCACGAGGTTCCGAACTACACTTCGTTTCACGGGGAGCCAGAAGATCTGAAGTCTCCGGCCGAGATCGTGCGCGGAGTTTTGGGAGGCAGCGCGCGCGCCATCATTCAACTGGGGCTGCTTCTGCTCATCGCGACGCCGGTTGCGCGCGTTCTGTTCTCCGCAATTGCCTTTGCCTTCGAGCGTGACTCGATGTACGTCGTGATCACTCTCATCGTGCTGGCCATCCTGCTGTACAGCCTGTTCGGAACGGCTTGAATGAATATTCGCGTTGGAAGTTGGGCGCGTTCGCCCTTGGCCGCAACCCGTTGTCTCGCGTGACATCTAACCTTGTTATTTCATGATTTCTGGAGGAAGAATGGCAGGAGTAACTCTGGCAGACGCGCGCCGCGTAATTGCGGCCGCAGAGAAGAAAGCGCAAGAAATCAAACAACCCATGAACATCGCCGTCGCGGATGAGGGCGGCAACCTCGTGTCCCATGTTCGCATGGACGGAGCCTGGATCGGCAGCATTGATATTTCCATGAAGAAGGCCTACACCGCGCGCGCCTTCGATATCGCGACCAAGGACCTGGCCACGCACTCGCAATCGGGCGGCCAATTTTTTGGTATTCATGTTTCCAACGATTGCAAGATCATGATCTTTGCCGGCGGTATTCCGCTGAAACGTGACGGCAAGGTGGTGGGCGCAATCGGAGTCAGCGGAGGCATGGGCGAGCAGGATCAGGCCGTGGCCGAGGCGGGCGCGGCGGCGTTCTAGCCGGCGAAACCGCGCGGTCAGTAGTGCCTCAATTTGAAATTCTTGGGAGCGAAAAAATGGTAGAGCGAACCTTCAGGTTCGCGTCCATTCGCATAAATATGAACTTGGCGAGCTAGAGCACACGCGCGTGCTGTAGCTCGCCTGTGTTGCAGGTTTATTCCTTCTCCGCAAACCTAAAGGTTTGCTCTACCGGAATTTCCAAAGGCACATCTCAAACGAAGGCACTCCCAGCTTTTGCGGCTGACGGGTTTAGGCTTCGACTCGCTCTGCGATCGGAGCTGCCGAATGGCTGCGCAGGATGCCCGTCCCGATGAGAACAGCGCAAAACAGCAAGAGTACCCGCAGCACGTTGGCATGAAGTACCGGATCGCCCAGAAGGATCCTGACCAGTCCGAAGGCGGCGCTGGCCGCGCACAGGGCGAAGTAGAGCTTCTCCTTCGCGCATTTTGAGAAGCGCAGCAGGATGAGCAGGACGGTCGTGACGATCACATAGATGGTCAGCAGGACGAAGCCACTAGCAACTCTCTCGCCACGGATGGTCAACGGTTCGGCATGCGAGATGGCCAGTTGCACTCCCGCCACTCCAAGAAAAAAGATGGAATGAACCAGCGCAATGATGGCGCGCTTGCGGTTATTAATGATGGCGAAGCGATCCATAGACACCACTAAGTGTGCGGCATCGATCGCACAGAACGCTGTGACGAGAATCACAGAGCGCGAGTTTTTGGCGCTTGGGAGTAGCTGAGAATCGAGTAAGGGAGGTAAGTGCTTGAAAGGTATGGAGCGGGAGACGGGATTTGAACCCGCGACTTCGACCTTGGCAAGGTCGCACTCTACCACTGAGTTACTCCCGCTCGCCTGCATGAATTATAACGAACCCGCTATTCTCCGGCAAATGAGCCGAGCCGGCGAACTGCCTGCGCCGGGACGCGCAGCGGCCAGACCGATTGCGTCAGCCCGATTCTCCCGCGGTGAGGTGAGAGCTATCCCTGCGCTTGAGGTGGAAGAGCTGGCTTTCAGCTCGGGGTTTCGCTTGGCTTGGTCAAGTAATTGAGGCCAGCGACACTTGGACCGATGCAGTCCCGCCGTTTCGAAGCCCCGCTCTTCGGATTGCGGCTGAACCGGTCAGAAATAAACAATAGTCTTACCAGTAAGATTCCTGGGCGATCTTACCAGTAAGACTATTTTTATTTTTCGCCGGGCGTCTGCCGAATTTCAATTCGAGAACTCTCCCCGTTCTCCCAGTCGAGGAAACCTCATCGAACGCCTGGGAGAGATCCTTCGCACTGAAAATCCTAGCGACTGGCAGGGAATGTTTTGTCGTTGGTACGAAGCCGAAAATTTCGCGTGCTCAGCGATGATCGGAAGCAGCAGCTCCGGATAATAAATCTCCTGGACTTCAACTCACTGCGGGACGGCGGTTTAGCTAAGGGAACGCACAAATTTTTTCGTCTGATTCCTTCCACCGCTAACCCTTTTTTCCCTTCCTCGTCTATTTCATTAAGCAGGGAGCGATGCTCATGAGGGGCATGCGGGACGTTCCACTCCGCTAGATCGCATGCCCCGGGCACCGCAAATTGCCCTCCTTATTCTCCTCATTCGCAACGGAACTTGCAGGAGCTCCTTCTCGTACCACTACGAGGAGGAGCACTGTGAGCCATAAATTCCTCGTTTTCCTGCTTTGCTTTCTCAGCCTCGGCACTGCGGCTTTCGCCGAGGAATGGACCCGCACCTACCAGGTCGGCTCCAATCCCATGCTGCACGTCGACACCAACGACGCTTCCATCGAAGTGACCCACGGCGTCAGCAACACCGTCTCGATTCGCGTGATCAGTGACAGCATGAGCATCGGGAACACCGGGGTGCGCGTTACCGATCACCAGGATGGCGACAAAGTCGATCTGCAGGTGCACACTCCCAACGAGTGGGGAATTCACTTTGGCATGCATCGCGGCGTTCGGGTTGAAGTCCAAGTGCCACCGCAGGCGAGCCTGGATCTTCATTCCGGTGATGGCCACATTTCCGTGAACGGCGTTGCTGGACAGGCGCGGCTCGATACGGGCGACGGGCACATCGACGTACAAGGCTATAGCGGAGCTCTGCGCGCTCACACCGGCGACGGCCACATGACCATCGACGGCACCTTGACCGATGTCGACCTGCGCACGGGCGATGGCCACATCGATCTCACGGTGCGGCCCGGATCGAAGATGAATAATGGCTGGATCATCCACACCAGCGACGGCCAGGTCGAGGCTCGGCTGCCGCAGGACTTTGCCGCCGAGCTTTACGCGCATACCGGGGACGGCCGCATCCAACTCGACATGCCGGTGACGGTAAATGGCTCCATCGAGCGGTCACGCATTCGCGGCAAGATCAATGGCGGCGGCCCGCTGCTGGAGATCAGCACCGGCGACGGCAGCATCCGGATCAGCAAGTTTTAAGGCTGCGTTCTGAACAAGTGCGTTGCGGGTAGAGCGGCGCTTCAGCCCCGCGTGGAAGTTTGTGTAAATGCGAGGGGCTTCAGCCCCGAGATCAGAGTCTCGGGTCTAATCAAAGCCTCCCCAGGGGCGTTCAAGCGGGTCTGTTGCGTAGCCGATAGAAACATTGAACGACGATTCGGCACATGGCCCCCTTACAAAGAAGCCGCAGCTGTGACGGTGCCCGGACCAGACTGATTTTGTTTTGCAGCCATCCGGTTGCGCAGGAGCGCTTTTCGCGCTTGCTGCGCCGCACCGGCTTACGGCTGCTGACCCGTTCGGAATTCCATGTGCCGGCATTCAACCAGAGCGACGCTGCTGTGGACTGGCTCGCCGTTGTCGATGGCAGCGATCTCAACGACGCCCTCGCCCTGATTCGCGGCCTTCGCGCCCAGCAAAGCTCAACTCACGTATTGGTCCTGCTGCCAAAGCTGGACGACGCGATCGCTTATTCTTTGCTGCGGCTGGGAGTGCGAGGGGTGCTGTCCTACGCGTCGGCCTCACGCGAACTGGCGCGCGCCGCACAACAGGTCGCCTATGGTGGGTATTGGGTTCCGCGAGAAGTGCTGACCGGTTTTGTCGAGTCGGTCTTGCCGGAGCTGCAAGGTTCGAAGTCGCTCGACAGCGAGGTATCCATCAGCCGGCGCGAACATGAAGTGCTGGACCTGCTGCTCGACAATCTAGCGAACAAGGAAATCGCGGCCAAGCTTTTCGTCTCCGAGCGCACGATTAAGTTTCACGTCTCCAATCTGCTGAGTAAATTTGGGGTACAGCGCCGCGCCGATCTTATCGTTCTCTGGATGCAACGCAATCGTGTGTTCCCCTGGCAAACTCCGGCCGTGCAAGAAGTCTTCCCGGCACACGTTAACTAAGTCCGATGCAGAGTACGAGCCTGTTCCACCCCCTCGCCAAAAGCAGGCGAGAAGGATGGGGCACCTGATGTGAACCGTGAGTTTACCCTTAATGCGATTGGCGCCTATGGCCTGGGAATCTGAAGAAGAAAACTGGAGGAGAAGAACGGTATAATCCTGCCATGGCCGACCGTGCAATCCACATCTCGGAAGAAGAAGCCGCTCGCGACTTCGCTGGCCTCATGAACCACGTGCGGGCAGGTGCGGAGGTGTTCATCGAAAGCCAGAATGGGAAGCTGCCCGTTGCCGTGCTTCGTGCCGCGGCACCGCATGTCCGTCTGCTTTCGGAGTCTTTACGTCTGGCCAAGGAACATGCTTCGACGGCCACACTCGACGGTGACTTTGCTCGCGACCTGGAGGCAACGGTTAATAGTCACCGCGAACCGCTGAAAACGCCGGGATGGGACTGATCCTTGACTCCAGCGTAGTTATCGCGGCGGAGCGGCGCGGCGACACGGTGGAACAACTCATCGAGAACATCGTAAACGCAACAGCACCCGCGCATTAGATTCAAACTGAGACACTACCCCGTCTTGTCCTGCGTTTGACCCCTGATTCCATCGGCTGATAAACTAACGTTTTCCCACCTTTGTGGCATTCTAGATAAGGACCATCCGTGCGCAGTTACACTCGACATCAGCTTAAGCAGGACGCCTTTGCGACTTCGACCGCCGACACCATTTCCTGGGCGGTCGACCATCGCTCTAAACTCACTGCCGTCGGCGTGGTGATTGCCGTGATTGTGGCTGCCGCCCTCGGCGGCTGGGCTTACGTGAACTACCGCGACCAGCAGGCGAGCGCCGACTTGGCCAAGGCCATCGAGAAGTACGATGCTCCTATCGTTCCCGCGGGTACGCCGGCGGAGCCCGGCACGCCGACCTTCGCTTCGGCCGAGCAGCGAGCCAAGGCTACGAATCCTGACTTCAACCGCATTGCCGACAAGTACAGCCTGACGCAGTCGTCACAGGTGGCCCGTTACTTTGCCGGCATCACGGCCCGCGACCTGGGTGACAATGCTGCTGCCGAAAAAGATCTGCAGGAAGTGGCCGGCAGCCGCTATCACGAGATTGCCAGCCTGGCGCAGGTGGCCCTGGCAGCGATCTATCACGACACCAATCGCAATCTGCAGGCAGTGGACATTTACAAGAAGCTGATCGAGCATCCCACCACGTCGGTGGGCAAGAGCACTGCCCAGCTGATGCTGGCGTCGTTGTACGAGTCGATGGCGCAGCCCGACGAGGCGCGGCATATCTACGAGCAGATGCAGAAGGAAAGCCCGGCCAGCATGGTGGCGGAGATTGCCAGCCAGAAACTGCTCGCACTCGGCAAGAAATAGAAGCGTTCCGTTGTCGCGATTGCCGCGAAACTCAGGACCGGTCGCCATGGCGGCCGGTTTTGCTTTTGCGCAGACTTTTGCCGGGACTAGTAAACTGTATCGGTTATGACCTTGTTCGAAGCTGAGCCTTACGATCCGTCGCGCGGGCGCAAGAAGCGAAACCTCACCATCGCCATTGTTTTTGTGGTCCTCGCGCTGATAGTGCTGTGGTGGTTTCTGCGCTTCTGGCCGCAAGAGCACCTGGTGAGCCAGTTTTTCGATGCCCTGCAACAGCAGAATTTCGAGCAGGCCTACGGCATCTGGATGCACGACCCTGACTGGAAGCAGCATGCCGGCAAGTACGCGCGCTATCCCTACAGCGATTTTCTTAAGGACTGGGGTCCGAGCGGCGAATGGGGCATCATCAAGAGCCACCACATTGAAGGCGCAGCGACTCCGTCCGGCTACAGTGGATCGCCCTTTGCCACCGCCAGTGGCGTGGTTGTGGTGGTCAGTGTGAACAACCGCGTAGCCGACAAGGCGCACATCTGGGTGCAAAACAACGACAAGACGCTGGGGTTTTCGCCGTACTAAGGGCGCGGGCCGCGGTTCGCTTTTCGCGTCGGCTGGTAGCTGTTGACCGTCAGCTCTCAGCTTTTGGCTCTTAGCCTTCGCTTTCCGCGACAACATCGCGGGTTGTGAATTTGGGTGGAAGAGCTGGCCCTCAGGCCAGCGTTAGGGCTGTGGCCTGAAGTGTCTGCGTGAGAACCTCTGCCGTCCCTACGGGACTCATCTAATTTCCCACTTACCCAGCACTCCGCCTGCGGCTGCGTGCTGGGCTAAGCTGTTCCGCGCCTACGGCGCTGGTTTCTTGGCTGGTTTATTCCACCGCCTATGCGAAACTCTAGTTCTCACGCAGACACTGAAGGCCAGCTCTCCCCAAAACATTCCAAATGAAAATGCGGAGGGTGCTGTGCCGCCGGACTGAAGTCCGGCTCTGTTGATTTGAGCGACGCGGTGACGCGGCGCTGAAGCGCCGCTACCAGTTCTTGCCTGTGCGAACAATTAGATTCGATGCGTGCAAGATTTTGAAGGCACCGCTAGAAGGAGACGAGCACACACGTGGTTCTCCCGGGTTGCCCCAGGGCCAAACGCCCGCCCATGCCCACAAACGGTTATCCCAAATCCCGCAGCGAAGCCGTACTATACCTTTGCATCCCCAAGATTTCAGGCATTGGCTGGTGAAAGAGCGCCGCAGTACCGGGCGCATGACTGGCCCTGTCTAGCGCTGCCAGGAGCTGCCGATGAACGTTCGCGCCATAGTTCTGAGTTTCGCCTTGCTTCTCGCGGCATCGCCACTGTTCGCTCGCGAGAAGACCGACGTGCTGGTGATGAAGAATGGCGATCGTCTCACTTGCGAAATCAAGGGGCTCGACGGCGGGGTGCTTTACGTCAGCTTCGATTACATTCTGGGCACGTCTTCGGTGCAGTGGTCCAAAGTAAAGTATCTGGAGAGCAAGCAGCTCTTCATTGTGAGAACAACCGATGGCTCGGTGTACACCGGCACCCTGAGCACCGCCGAGGATCAGGAGAAACGGCCGGTCAAAATTGAGGTGACCGAGTCGGCGGACAAGCAGGCGGTCTTGCCGCGGACGCAGATCGTCCGGATGGGCGAAACCTCGGACAAGTTCTGGGAACGCTTCAGCGGAGAGGTTGACTCCGGAATCATCTTTTCGAAAGGCAATAACACGACGCAATACAGCCTGGGCTCGCAGGTGGAGTATTTGCGCGACCGCTGGTCCACGGAAGCGAGCCTGAACTCGACCCTGTCCTCCAGTAGCGGGACTGCGTCGGCCGCAACCCGCAATCAGGTTAACTTCAGCGGCATGCATTTGCTGCCGTGGGCAAATTATTTTTACACCGGCATTGGTAGCTTCTTGCAGAGCTCGGAGCAGGACATCCGGCTGCAAACCAATTTGGGCGGCGGAATCGGACGCTATCTGAAGAACACGAACCACGCGACGATAGCAATCGTCGGCGGGTTTGCCTGGCAAAGCACCGATTACAAAGAAGGCGAAGTGCCGGTTCCCACACAAAACGTCGCCGCAGCTTTGGTGGCCGCGCAGGTTAAGCTGTTCCGCTTTAACAAGACCAATCTGAGCGTTACTGCGACCGCGTTCCCGGCGCTCTCCGAACCGGGCCGTATCTACTTCAACACCAACGCTTCCTACTACATCAAGATTACCGGCGACTTGTCGTGGAATGTATCGTTCTACGGAAACTGGGACAACCAGCCGCCACCGCACTTGTCGGGCAGCGATTATGGAACCAGCTCAGGACTAACGTATTCGTTTGGGCTGAAGTAGTTTGATTAGTCTGGCTTCGGCGACGCGGAGCTGAAGTGGGTCACCGTCTTCTGTAACGATGCTTCGTCCTCAACGTTGAAGCACGTACGCGAGCGGTCGATCTGCTTCATCAGTCCGCATAGAACTTTTCCCGGACCTACTTCGACGAAGCTCTCCACTCCCAGCGAGATCAACTCGCGCATTGACTTGTCCCAACGTACGGCGCCTGTGACCTGCCGGATCAGCGCGTCGCGTGCCTGATCTGCCGTGGTGACCAGGGTTGCGTCAACGTTGCACATGACTGGGATTTCCGGAGTGTGGAAGGTCAGCGCTGCCAGGTCGGCCGCGAGGCGATCCTGCGCCGGCTGCATCAGCGCGCAATGGAAAGGAGCGCTCACCGGCAGCATGATGGCGCGCTTGGCGCCGCGCTGTTTGGCCAGTTCCGCCGCACGTTCCACAGCTGCTTTGCTGCCGGAGATCACCGTCTGGTCTGGGGAATTCAGGTTTGCCGCGCAGCACACTTCGCCTTGCGCTGTTTCCTCGCAGACGAGCTGCACCTTTTCACTCGCCAGGGCGAGCACTGCGGCCATTGCACCGACGCCGACGGGTACCGCTTCCTGCATGTACTTTCCGCGGTTGCGGACCGTGCGCACGGCGTCTGCAAACGACAGAGTGCCCGCAGCCACGTTGGCGGAGTATTCGCCCAGGCTGTGTCCGGCGAGATACGACGGAGTGATTCCCTTGGATTGAAGTACGCGCCAGGCCGCCACCGACACGGTGAGGATGGCGGGCTGCGTGATTTCGGTGAGCTTGAGCTGGTCTTCCGGGCCTTCGAAACATAGCTGCGAAAGTTTGTAACCGAGGGCGGCATCGGCTTCGTCGAAGGTTTCACGCGCGACGGGATACATGGCCGCGAGTTCCTTGCCCATGCCAACCGATTGCGAACCTTGTCCGGGAAAAAGAAATGCAATGGGAGAAGAGTGTGAGGTCATGAGGTTACAGTGTACGGCTCGCAATTGTTAGGAGCCAAAAGCCCAGGAAACTCCGAGTAAGTTGCTTTGAAAGGGGCGGCCTTCAGGCCGTCCTAAGTATTGCAAAATCAATTTCGGCTTCAGCCGCTGAGGTGTCGTAGCTATGCCGCCGCTCCGCGGCTCAACTGTTTTTCCCACTCCACCGCGGGCTGACGCCCACGGCTAACACAAATGTCGCCGCTGCGCGGCTGATGTTATCCACCGCCAATGCGAAACTCTTAGTTCTCAGACAGACGCCCTACATCTACAGCAGCTTTGACGCGGCGCTGAAGCGCCGCTCTACCGTCAACGCATTAGCGTCGGCGCATCGGAGCGCCGCTCTACCCGTAATGCCCGAGCGAGGCTCTAATCTCAACGCACTTATCCAGACCTACCTAGTGCGAAAGGCTAACTACAGCAGCCCGCTACCCCACCGATCCTGCCGGATGCGATTCAGCGGCGCGATGGTTTGCGCACTTGCCAGCCGCCGCAATGCGCTCTTCGATGGTGTGATTCAAGCGGCTGTTGGCAAACTCCATGGCCACCCGCACCGCATTCTTTATGGCGTTGGAATTCGACGAGCCGTGGCTCACGATGCAGACGCCCTTGATCCCTAGCAGCGGAGCCCCGCCGTATTCCGAGTAGTCCAGCCGCTTCTTGAAATTTGCGAAGGCCTTGCGCGCAAGTAATGCGCCCACCTGCCCGCTGAGGGTCGCCTGCAACGATTGCTTCAGCAGGAAGCGCACCGTCTCCACCATGCCTTCAGAGATCTTCAGCGCCACATTGCCGACAAAGCCGTCGCACACCAGCACGTCAGCCTTACCGTTGTACAGATCGCGGCCCTCGACGTTGCCCACGAAATTCATGGCCAGCTCTTTGATCAGCTTGTAGGACTCGCGCGTGAGTTCGTTGCCCTTGGTCTCTTCTTCGCCGATGGAGAGCAGTCCCACCCGGGGATAATCCGCGCCCGGAAACTTGCCGGCAAAAATTGTGCGGAAGTAGACGTCGCCCATGATGGCGAACTGCTGCAAGTTTTGCGGCTTGGAGTCGACGTTGGCCCCGACATCAATCAGGATAGTCGCGGTGCCTTGGGCGGTGGGGAAAACGGCCGCCAGCGCGGGCCGATCGACACCGGGAATCGCGCCCAGCACCATCTTGGCCGTGGCCATGGCCGCTCCGGTATTGCCTGCGGTGATGAAGCCGGCAGCTTTTCCGTCGCGCACCAGGCGAAGCCCGACGCGCATGGAGGAGTCGCGCTTGCTGCGGACGGCCTGCGCGGCCTTCTCGTCCATGCCGATCACTTCGCCGGCGTTGACAATGCTGATGGGGAGCCTGCGCCAGAAGCGGTGCAGATCCAGTTCCGCTCGAATGACTTCTTCTTTGCCGACCAGCACCACCTCCACGTCATAGTGACGTGCAGCGAGAATGGCGCCTTCCACTTCGGGTTTAGGCGCGCGATCGGCGCCCATGGCGTCAAGAGCGATGATGGTTGGCATGCTTGCTCGTAAGCGTGAAACCCGAGAAAACTCCGGCCAGGGCGAGGGTGCCGAAAATCAGCGCCGCTGCCGGGCCGTCAGGGGAGATCCCCGGAGCAACCAACCTAACTGGTAGCCTCTTCGATCTCGATGACTTCGCGGCCTTTATAGTAGCCGCACTTCGGGCAGGCACGATGCGGCAACTTGCGCTCGTGGCAATTGGGACACTCGGACAACGACTGGGCCGTCAGATGATCGTGGGCACGACGCTTGGATGTGCGCGCCTGCGAATGACGCCGTTTCGGATTAGGCATGACAACCTCACAAACAGGACCACCCGCAACCGGCAGGCGATCGGAACTTAGCTTGGTAGCTTCTTCTTAATCTCGTTCAGCGCGTCCCAGCGCGGATCGCTGAGATGCTGCTCACAATGGCATTGCTCGACGTTCAGGTTCCGCCCGCAATGCGGACACAAACCCTTGCAATCTTCGCGGCATAGCGCCCGGACCGGCGTGGCCAACAGCACCTGCTCGCGTAGAACATCTTCCAGCAGCAGACCTTCTCCTTGATAATAGCCGATCTCGGTCTCCGCCTCGGTAATCGCAACCTCATCCGCCCGGCGATCGACGCCCAGCGGACGGTAGATCAGGTCGAAATTGGCGTCCACCGCGTGGTTCACCGGAGCCAGGCAGCGCGCGCAACTGAATTCCAGGTGCGCCCTAACCTCGCCAATCACGCGAATGTCCTCGACATCCTGATGGTGGCCGCGATGCTCCACAATCAACTCGGCATGGCCCCGGCTGTCGAGCGGACCTACCTGGCGAAAGTCAGGCCCAAACTCGATGGCCCCCGGCTGATAGTTTTCGTTGAACTCCAGCTGGTGGAGTTCCAGTTCCCGAACACGAATCAGCATAGCGATGTGGCCTCAGCCCGGAGTTGAATCGCCCATAAGCCCTTGTGTCTTCAGCAGAAAGCTTGTGTCCGCATCAACAACGCGGGTTGCAGCCCCCATCACGGTGGGCCCAGCCCCTGACGGGAAACACTGGCAGGTACAGACGGGCGGGATCGCTCTCAGGACAAACATCAAGGATAAAGTTATGAAGGGACAGTGTCAAGGCGGGGAGCGTAGGTGGAATCGGCTATTCCGTAGAGCCGGAAGCGGAGAAGCAGGACCTGGGTTTCTTCCAAGTTCTGAGGCGAGCAGGCAATGCCCTCCAGAGCGGGAACGTTACCGGAAACGCTGTTCTACGGCCGGTCAAAGCCTTCGCGGACCGCTTCCTTTTCGGCTTCTTCCTTGCGAACTTCCGCGCCCTTTTCGCGGGCCTGGCGGTCGCGTTCGAGGCGTTCCTTCACCTGCTTGTGGACTTCCTGGAATTGGTTGGTCAAAGGCTTGTTGTCCATGGTCTCAGTGTACGCTGTTCTACAGGACATTCACGCCGAATCAATGGGAAATCGGCGGGGTCGAATCCCGGGGCTGAAGCCCCTCCTCTTTTAGAGCGGCTTGGACGCGGCGCTAAAGCGCCGCACTACCCGACAACGCCGAATCCTTGATTTACGCGACACAGCTAACACCCCGCTCCACCCGCTACCTTGAAGCGCTACTTTATCCGCGCTGCTAAAGCGCCGCACTACCACGCAGCTCAGTGGAAATGCTCGGCGATCCATTGTGGATACTTATATTTCAGTTGATATAGGGCCCAGGCCGCCTGCACGGTCGGATGCACCGGGTAATAGTCGCCTAACCTGAACTCCAGAGCGCCGCGGCACCATCCGTACCAGCAGTATCCCCAGGAGCCGTTCTCGTGCTGATTCTCCAGGATGCGTTCTACCCACCGGCTGCGCACCAGGTCAGGCCGGCCCGCTCCCAACAGGAAGGCCGTCCGCTGAAAGTAAGCGTCATTGACGCGGAAGTCGCGAAAAGCATCTTTGGCGACGCCCTCGGCGATGGGGTTGATGGACTGTTCCAACTCAGCCGTCGGCCCGTTAAAGCTCCGATAAATGTCGAGTGACAACAACTGGATGTGCAGCCTGGTTCCCCAACTGTATTTGGTCGGGGAAAACAGGTCGGCGCGATCGTCGTCAGACAAGTGCACACGAGTGGGTGCGGTCGCGTAAGCATTCCAGCGAGGCTGCCAACCCGAGGCCATGGCCTGTGCAGCCGAGAGATCAGGCACCGGCGTATTGGGATCGACCATGCGCGCGTAATACCACGTGATCGGCTCGCCGGGAACTTTTACGTATTTGCTGGCGAGATATTCGCTGACAATGTTTTGCAGGCGCGGGTCGCTCGACATCCTCGCCATGTCGCCGACCATGAACATGAGCGACGAATTGCTGTAGTAGTCGCGATTCTTGTCCAGCCAATTGGTAGCGGAATCGATGGCGCGGTCGAGCTGGGCATCGAACTGCTTACGCGAGGTTTGCCGGAAGGAGTAATTGTTGTAAACGACGATAAACGCGATGAGCGCAACGAACAGTAGAAGAAGAATACCGAGTACCCGGCCCAACTTACTCTTCTGTTTTTCCACGGTCGATTTCATCCCAGGAGACGGTAACCCGTTCTCAGAAAGTTTTGTGCCAAGAAGGGTAATTGTTTTTGCGGAAGTATTCATCAGGAAACTTGTTTTTCGGAGCAAGCAAGCCGTTGCGATCGAGACCTCCTTCGACGTGCAGTGGCAACGGCTGCCGGAAGAGCTCAAGGAAACTCTGATTAAGCTTGCTTTGAAGGGGACGGCCTTTTAGGGCGTACGTAAGAACCTCTGTCGTCCCTACAGGACTCATATAAATTTCCCACTTACCCAGCACTCCGCCATCCCACCCCAGTTCGCGCAAAGGCAGCGCGACTTGGGGACCCCGGTTCGGCTGCGTGCTGGGCTGAGCTATTCCGCGCCTACGGCGCTGGGTTCTTGACCGTTGTGCTCCACTACCAATTCGAAACCTTAGTTCTCACGCAGACACTGAAGGCCGTCCGTAAGTATTGCAAATCAATTCGGCTTCAGCTGCTGAGGGAGCTCACTTTCAAGGGCTTGTTGGGTAAAGCATGGCTTCAGCGTTCCCGGTGGAACGGCGCTGAAGCGCCGCTCTACCCGGGTCAGCCCTTGCCCGTTCAGAAGTGAAACCCGATCTGCGCGGTCAGCCCGCGCGGCGAAACGTAGTGCGTCCCGCTGAAGGTTGAGAGGAAGTTGTATAGCGCGTAGTTGTTGGTAATGTTGATCGCCGTCAAGGTCAAGCTCCACCGGTGTTTGTCGCTGTTGAAGAGGTTATCGACTCCGATGGCCACATCGAACAGGTTGCGTGAGGCAATACGCGGCGGATTGTGATCGTCGTTCTCGGTGCCCGGCGTCGGCACCTGCGTGAGGGTCGATCCGAACTGCGATGCCGGACAAACGAACGGCAGTGGAACCGTCGGGGTCGCGTGCACGCCATTGCAGGTGAATCCGGCTTGGAACTCCTGATCGGCGGTCAGGGGAATTCCTTCCGCATCCGTCATGGTGATGGCCGGCATGCCGTTGAGGGAGGTCGACTGCGGGCAGTCGTTGGCCGCACCAATTCCATAGCACGGCACCTCGCCGGCAACCAATCCGCTGTCATAGCGCCAGTTGAATCCAACCCATGGCCCGCGTTTCCAAGGTGTCTGATATTGCATGTGCGCCGTCATGTTGTACAACTCGTCGTGATCGATGCGGAAAACGCCTAGCGGAGCCGACGGAGTCGCACCGGCTCCCGCAAGTTGTGGAGTGAAGAAGCGGGCGGCAACGCTCGACATCACCACCAGCGCGCTGAAGCCGTGGTAGACCGGCATGCTGGCCCGCAGCGCGAAGCCCGGAATTTTGGATTTTTGCCATTCGATGGGGAACGTGATCGGGGTGTTACCCAGCACGCTGAAGTCGTAGGCCAGGTTGGTGTACTTCCAGATGTATTCGCCATCCACCACCAGGAAGCGGCCGAAGGCTTGTTGCAGGCCTACATGGTATTCGTTGCGAGTGCCGGGCGTAAGGGGCGTAATGGTGCTGGACGAGCAAGCTAGAAGCGGGTTTAGCACAGGCGAGGCGCAGCCTACGCTGGACAGAACCAGATTCTCATTAAATGGAGTTTCCAAAGTGCGGGCGTACGAGAAACGCAGCACCGTGTTGGTTTTCGTGATGTTATAAGAGACGCCGAGGCGAGGTTCTGCCTGGCTCGCGGTGGCGAGGCCGTTGTACACGTCCCCGCGAATGCCAAGATTGAAGCTCCAGTTCCGCACATTGATGGTGTCCTGCACGTACATGGCGAGCTCCTTCACGTCGGTATGACCGTAGAAGGGGAACAATGTGCCTCCGCGCGTCAAATCGTAGGGCAGCAGCACGGGATTGAACACCGGATACAAAGACGAGTTAGGCGCGTTCGGATTGGTGGCAATGTTGGGCTGGTAGCCCGCACCTGCGCATTGACCCGGATTAGTGAAGCCGTTGACGGGTACGCCGCTGGTGTTCAGGCAAGGCGCGTTGAGCGTAGGATCGACGATCCCGAGCTGGTCGTTCTCGTTCAGAAATGTCTGCTCATAGGTGATGCCGGCCTTGATGCTCTGATTGCCTTTGGTGTAAGTGATGTTCGCGAGTGCGCCGGAGTTCAGCAGCGTGCGTTGCTGGCCGACACTCTCCCGTTGGAGATTGGCTGGGCCCAGATCGTTGAAGGGATCGTCGCTGGGGTAATAGTTGAACGCGTCCCGGCGAAAAAATCCGGTCAGGTTGAAGACCGCATTGTTACTGATGGTATGCGACCAGGTAGGCGCGAGGTTGATGGTCTGAATCTTGGAGCGCTGGTCGGTCGGACCCAGCGGGGCGCCGGTTAAGGGATTGGTGATAACCGTGCCGCTGAAATCGTGGAACTCCTGATCGTAAGAATTCGGAGTCTGAAACCAGGAGCGTGTGTACTGGAAATTCAGATGCAGCGTGTCATCCGGCGAGAACTGGTAATCGACCCGGTCGAAGACATTTTCTTCATTGCCGTGCGAATGAAAGATGGTGAACTCCGGCGGATCGAGAAAGCGTCCGGTATTCAGGCCGCTGGCGGCAATGAAGTTTCCCCAGTTCTTGCCGCCATAGGAGAAGTCGCCATCGAGATTCGATGTGCCGAAGCTGCCATACGAGGTGGTGATGTTGCCGTGAGGCGTGGTCGAGCCCAGGCCTGAACGGGTGGTTACATCGATAACCAGGCTGGTCTTGTCTCCGTACTCGGCAGGAGGAGCGCCCGCAATCACCTGAATGGACTGCACCGCATCCAGCGGGATCTGGTTAGAGAACACCTTGCTCTGCTGGTCGGTGATAGGCTGGCCGTCAAGCGAGAAAGAGTTTTCGGCGTGGTCCCCAAGGCCGTGGAACAGGCCGTTAGAGTCGGCGGCAACACCGGGCGATGACAGGGTTACCAGGGAACTCAACTGTGAGGAACTGCTTTCCAGCGGAAGCTTCTGGAACAGGTTGCGATCGATGTCGGTGTGGAAGGTGGGGTCGTTTTCCACCAGGTCTCCGGCTTCACCCTGCACGGTCACGTTTTCCGCGTTCGCCGATACCTTGAGCACGACATTCACGCTCATGGGCACTGCGGAGCGCACGTCGATGTCCTTCACATAAGGCGCAAATCCGCCAAGATTGACGGTCAGGTGATAGGGATTCAGGGGAACGTTGGGGAAGGTGAACTTTCCGGTCGCGTCAGTGGTCGTGGTGCGCGTGTACTGGCTCACCGGATTTTGAATTTCTACGGTAGCTCCGGGTACGACCGCTCCTGACGGATCGGTTACGGTGCCGTTGATGGTCGACGGCGACCCGCCAGCTTCCGCGCGAACTATGCTCGGCGAAAGCGTCAGCCCGCAGGCGAGAATTAAGATCAGCGCTCTTGTCGGCCACGGTGAAGTGGGCAGTATTCCAGATGTAATAGTGCAAAGTGCAAGTTGCAGCTTTCGAAACATGAATCCTCCAGCCATCGCGGGGCTCCATTGCGTCGCGTTCGGCCTGCAATGAGGCAAACGCCGCGGATGGAGCGGGGGGAACAGTTCAGCCGCGCCTATACAGACGCAGCTTTGTTAGTACTGCGGAGCGATTTGGACTAGAGGAGGGGCGGAGCGCGGGAGGGAAGCCTGCGGTCGGCTTGCAGAGAATCGTAATTGACCGCCTGCAGGGTGACGCGAACCCAGCGAGGATTCAGCAGATCGGTTTTAGGCAGACGCGGTGTGACGGTGGCGTTGTGTCCTACGCGGCACAGTTCGCATTGATCGCCGGCCACGATATCGGTCGGTTGCGAAGCAGACACGCGATTGTGAGTTGGAGTGGTCGCGCCCATCGCATGCACCCAAGGGTGCAGCAGAACGTGCGCGAACAACAACAGCATCAGCCAACCGCGTAACTTCAAGGCAAATCCTCACCAGGACAGAAAAGCTGGAGCTTCATTGTTGCCCAGTCTGGCGAGAAATGCAAAGCGCCGCGTGGGGCACGGCACGGAATGTGTTGCGAAACGCGATATTCCCAAGTCGGACGTCAGGCCGAGCCCACAGCTTGCAACTTCTCGGCTGGCGCATAGTATCGGCGCTGGAAGTAAAGGGCAACGTTCACCAGCCCGATCATCACCGGAACTTCCACCAGAGGACCGATGACCGCAGCAAATGCTTCGCCCGAGTTGATGCCGAAAACCGCGACTGCGACCGCAATCGCCAGCTCAAAGTTATTGCTGGCCGCGGTGAAGGACAGCGTTGCCGACTGCGAATAATCGGCCTTTGCCTTGTAGCCGAGATAGAACGACACCAGGAACATGAGCACAAAGTAAATCAGTAGTGGTATTGCGATGCGGATAACGTCGAACGGCAGCCGAAGAATGTACTCGCCCTTCAGCGAGAACATAACCACGATCGTAAACAGTAAGGCAATCAGGGTGAGTGGGCTGATGCGCGGGATAAAAGTATTCTCGTACCACTCGCGTCCTTTGAGCGAGAGCAACGAGAAGCGAGTGATGATGCCGGCAAGGAATGGTATGCCGAGGTAGATGAATACACTCTCCGCGATGTCGCGAATCGAGACGTTCACCACCAGTCCATGCAAGCCGAACCATTGCGGCAGTTTGGTGACGAAGATCCAGGCATAAACGGAATAGAACAGCACCTGAAAGACGGAGTTGAAGGCTACCAGTCCGGCAGCGTACTGCGTATCGCCCTTCGCCAGTTCATTCCACACGATCACCATGGCGATGCATCGAGCCAACCCGATCAGGATCAATCCCGCCATATATTCCGGATAGCCGCGCAGGAAAATAATGGCGAGGACAAACATGAGTACCGGCCCGATCAGCCAGTTCTGCAACAGCGAAATGGCGAGAATCTTCTTGTTACGGAACACCTCGCCCAGCTCCTCGTAGCGCACTTTGGCCAAGGGCGGATACATCATCAAAATAAGGCCGACCGCGATGGGGATAGAAGTAGTGCCAACGCTGAAGCGGTTGAGCAGGGGAACAATGCCGGGGAGAGCCCATCCGGAGAGCACGCCCACCAGCATGGCGGCGAAAATCCATACGGTGAGATAGCGATCGAGAAAACTTAGTCTTGAGGTGGTTTTGTTCTGCACACGAATCTCCGCTATTGCAGTCGGCGATTACTGCTTGCCGATTTGATCGATTTCTCGTTGAATCGCGAGTTTGTCCAGGCTCGAGATGGGCAGCGCCAGCAGCAGTCCAATTCTGCGGTCGAGCATCATGAACGCTTCGCGATAGGCGCGCTCAATGTCGTGGGAATTACCGGTGACCGCGGCAGGGTCCGGGATACCCCAATGCGCGGTCATAGGCTGCCCTGGCCAGATGGGGCAGACCTCCCTGGCAGCGTTGTCGCAAACCGTGAACACGAAGTTCATCGCGGGCGCGCCGTCCCGGGAGAACTCCTCCCAGCTTTTGCTGCGCAGCCCCTCGGTGGAAAGGTGCGCGCGTTGTAATTGGCTCAGCGCCTCGGGCTTGACTTCTCCCGAGGGATGGCTGCCCGCGCTATAAGCTTTGAAGCCGGGGCGTCCTTTGAAGTTCAGGATCGCCTCCGCCATGATGGAACGAGCTGAGTTGCCGGTGCACAGGAAAAGCACGTTGTATTGGTCTGGCATGATATTTATTTTCCCGCCGGGGATGAAGTCGGCTTCCGGGCGCGAATGAAGGCGCTCCTGAACTTGCCGTCCACCTGTTCGGCCAGGCGATCCACATCCAGGCCCTGTTCGGCAAGAAACACGCGGGCATCTTCAACTTTGTGAATCCGAGTGGGCTCGATGTCGATGGACTCAAAGCCCGCAGCGGCAAGCTTCGCGGCGTATTCGGTATCCTGCAATGCGCCGGCAATGCAGCCCACCCACAGCAGGACGTTCTCCCGTACCTGGGGCGGCACATCGCCATGTACCACAACGTCAGACACGGCAAAACGGCCACCCGGCTTCAGCACGCGAAAGGCTTCGCGCAGCACCTTGTCCTTGTCGGCAGAGAGGTTGATGACACAGTTGGAGATGATGACGTCCACGGAATTATCAGGCAGGGGAATGCTCTCGATCTCGCCCTTCAGGAACTCCACGTTCTGCACGCCCGACTTGCGCTGATTGTCGCGCGCCAGAGCCAGCATCTCGTCGGTCATGTCCAGACCGTAAGCCTTGCCTGTCGGTCCTACACGCCGGGCGGAAAGCAGAACATCGATTCCTCCGCCCGAGCCGAGGTCGAGCACGGTTTCGCCGGCATTCAGTTGCGCCAAAGCCGTGGGATTGCCGCAGCCGAGCGATGCCTTGAGCGCTTCCTCGGGAATCTGCAAGATCTGCGCAGCATCATATAAATCGGTAGTAATAGGATCACAACAGTTGTCGAGCGCCGCGGAGGCCCCGCAACACGATGATCCGCCGCCGGAATGGACGCGTAACGCGGCCTGCCCGTATTTTTCTCTGACTACTTCCTTGATTTCCTTGCTCATCGCACTCTCCGGTTACAAAAGCGAATTGATTTTCTTCGATCCGATACTTTGGTCGCGCTACAACACTCGGCAAAGAGGAAGTTCAACAATTCCTGTAGCGCCTCAGTGTCTGCCGTGTACCACAGAAAGGTGCCTTCCCGGCGGACGTTGACCAAGCCTTGCCTCTTTAGCTTGTCCAAGTGGTGTGAAAGGGTTGAGTTAGGTATTTCGAGTTTGGCGCCCAATTGGCCGACTATCATGCCCTGGGGGTGCGAAGTGAGCAACAGTTGCACAATGCGCAACCGCGGTTCGGTTCCCATCGCCGCCAGCATTTTCGCGTACCGGCTAACCTCTTCAGAGTATTGTTTTTTCCGCATGGCGCCTCGCGATATCGTATTTCTATATTACTAGAATCATTGTTTCCATGTTTCTGGAATTATAGAGTAATAGAGCAATTTTAGGCAATAAAATACTTGCTTCCTGATTTGTTGCTCGCTACACTGCGGCATCTTCTCACTCCCAGGCCCTCATTGAATTCCTCCCGGAAGTCGAAGAAATCTCCCTGCCTTCATTCCGGTTGCAGTCGAAATTTAGCTTGAGGTTTGCGCCATGTCGAAGAAATCTCTCTGGTCCGCGGTCGGCGGACTGATTACGCTTTGCCTGTTCACGGCCGTGATGCTGTCTGCACAGGACGTGCTGACCTATCACGCCGACAACCTTCGCACCGGATGGTTTTCTGCCGAGACCCAGCTGACACCATCGAACGTAAGTCCCGATACCTTCGGCCTGCTGCAAACGGTGGCGCTCGACGGACGAGTGGATGCCGAGCCGCTGATTGTGACCGGGCAGGCCATCCAAGGCCAGGGAGTTCACGACGTGGTGTACCTGGCGACGGAGGCCAACGGCCTCTACGCGATTGATGCCGAAAGCGGCGTCATTCTCTGGCACACCCGGTTCGGACTACCGGTCCCTTACCAGTTCAAGAATTACGATGACAACGTTTACCCGTTTATGGGGATTCTGAGCACTCCGGTCATCGACCGCGATGCCGGCGTGATTTACTTTGTCTCCGACAGCCTGAGCGGCGGCGGCGACATCTTCCGTCTGCATGCTGTGGCGCTCAGTACCGGTCTGGACGCGGTGCCGCCCACGACCATCGCATTTTCGGAACAGCTGTGGGATGGAACCATGTGGACGTCTCTGCCGAAATATCAGTTGCAGCGTCCCGCATTGCTGGAAGCCAACGGCAGCATCTACGTCGCCTTCGGCAGCAATGGCGATATTGTTCCCTCGCAGTCGCGCGGCACCATCATGCGCTTCGATGCGACCACGCTGCTCCCGCTTACCGGACACCTCAACGACAGGTTGCGCGTGACCACTAACCAGTTCTATCTGTCGTCCATCTGGCAGTCGGGGTTTGGCCCGTCAACGGACGCGAGTGGTGACATCTTTTTCGCGACCGGCAACAGCGATCCCAGGCGGCCTAGCTATTACCAGGCGTACAACCGGCCGGACAGCATGATGCGCCTCTCCAGCGACTTGCTGTCGCTCAACGACAGCTTCACTCCGTCTAACTATTATCAGCTTGATCAGTCCGATCTGGATGTGGGTTCCGGCGGCATGATTCTGCTGCCTGACCAACCCGGCTCGATGCCTCATCTGGGGGTTGCGGGCGGCAAGGATGGACGAGCGTTTCTGGTGAATCGCGACAGCATGGGCGGCTATGCGCCTGGCGGCCCGGACCGTCTGGTGCAGTCTGTAACCATGGGTAGCTGCTGGTGCGGGCCGGCGTACTATCTCGGGCCGGATGGGATAGGGCGTGTGGTCACCGGCGGAGGCAACGGAGTAATGAGTTGGCAGCTGCAAACTTCGCCGGGCGTGCAACTGGTCCAGGAAAGTAGTACTGGCGCCGCTTCTGTTTCCGGCTTGCCGGACGACGGTGGTGTGATCCCGGTCGTCTCGTCGAATGGCACGACGGACGGAACCGCGATTGTATGGTTTGTGGAGAAACCGACTACCTCCTCGGATCATAATCCCGGCACCCCGGTCACCTTGAAGGCATACGCTGCGTCCAATTTGACTCACGCCCTGATCGCCATGCCAGCCGGCACCTGGGTACACGCTGTCAACAGCAATGCCAACATCGTTCCTACCGTCTCGAATGGCCGAGTGTATGTAGCCAGCAATCAGCAGTTGCAGATCTTCGGACTTACCAGCGATATGGGACCGCGTCTTTCCCACAAGGCTGGGAGCCTGGCCGTTTCAACTCCGGACGTCATCACCTGCCAGGCGAGCGTCGCTCCGCTGAGTGCAGTGAAAGGCAGCGCTGCGCCGGTGCATGACTTCTACGGAACGGTGTGCGAATCAAGTCGCAGCCAATTGCGCTTGACTCTGCGGACTGGGCGATCCGTCTCCGTCAATATCGGGCCGCAGTATGTTCAGCGCCGGCCGATGCTGCTGACGCCCGGCAGGCCGGTGCACGTTCGCGCCAGCATTGGTAAGGATGGAGTTGCGCACGTGCAGGAAATCTCTGCATCCCATATGCTTTCGGCGGAAACGCCGCCGGACCGGTAGAGGGAAGAACTGGTGATTGAGCGGCGGCGGGCCTGCATTGCGGATAGAGCGGCGCCTCGTCGCTGCCTCGAAACTTCGGTAAAAGCGGAGGGCTTCAGCCACCGGATCGGAAATCGCGGGCTCGATCGGAGTTTTCTCAGGCGTGCACTCTCTGATAATGCCGACGGGCCTTCTGCCGATTACCGCAACTGGTCATGTCACACCAGCGGCGGCTGCGGTTGCGGCTGCGGTCCAGGAAGAGCCACTCGCAGTCCGGCGCTTCGCAGAACCGTACCAGCTTTAATTCATCCGATGTCAGCAAGCCTGCCCCTGACTGTGCCGCCGCCCAAGGGATCCTATCCAGGGAATTCTTCGCAGCCGGTCGCCACTCCCAGCGATAACCGTCGTTGGCGCGAGCCAGGTAACGATGCTGGAGTGCCTCAGCCGCAGAATCGCTGATCACCACAAGATCCGCTGCCTCGGCCGCTCGGCCTTGCGCGATGGCAGAAAACGTACGATAAAGAGCTTCACGGAGAATAATTCCCTTGCGGAAACTCTGCCGCGCTTCGCTGTCATGTTGCTGCGCGTAAGCATGCAGGTCGCCGGCTTGCTTGGCGGAGATCAGCTCAGACTGACTTGCGAAAGAGATCAGGTCGGCGTAGTTTTGCAGGTGTTCTCTGCGGCGCTCGGGATCATCGCGGCGACTGACTGTATTGGCAAAGTTGAGGCTGAGGTTTCCGCCTGTCAAATCGAACTGGAACTCTGCTGGTCGCTTGGTTTGCACTGCATCCATTGTAACTAGTCTTGTCCAATTTGATGGTTATGCCATGCACGGCGATGGTTGCTGTGCCTATATCGCCTGCTGCTCTTTCCACCGTCGCACGCAGAGCCTTCGGCTTACCGACAGCATCTTCTCTCGTCCAAGCCTATACGGGGAATTGCGGGATCTCAGCATCCGTTCGCCTTCTGTTACATCCAACCTGGTAGGCGAGAAACGAGGAAGTGGGCTCTATTGCAAATCAAACCGATTCTTCAGACTTGGGGCCGTGTTCTTAATGGTCGAGTTCCAACCCTTTCCATAGAAATTACCCGCGAGTGCCCTTTGCGCTGTCCGGGCTGCTACGCCTATGAAGACGCGCATCTGGGCACAACCAACTTGCGCAGTCTGTCCGATTATCGCGGCGACGAGCTGATTCGTGGCGTGCTCGCTTTGGTGGACGAGCATCAGCCTCTACATCTCTCGATCGTCGGAGGCGATCCTCTGGTTCGCTATCGTGAGCTGGATGTATTGCTTCCGCAACTCTCACAGCGTGGGATACATGTACAGGTGGTGACCAGCGCCTTCCGGCCCATTTCGCCGGCCTGGGCCTCTATTCCTAATTTGCGGGTGACCGTGTCGGTGGATGGGTTACAGCCGGACCATGACGTGCGTCGTAAGCCGGCGACCTACGACAAGATTCTGCGCAATATTCAGGGCCAGCATGTAGCCATCCATTGCACTATCACCACCGCAGTGACGAAATGCGCGGGATATCTGCGGGAATTTCTTGCCTTCTGGTCTGACAATGTGGCAGTCGAGAAGGTCTGGATGAGCATCTTCACGCCTCAGCGCGGCGCAAATCCGGTGGAGTGCCTGTCAACCGAGGAGCGCCGGCAAGTCATCGCGGAATTGGTTGAACTCCGCAAAGTTTTTCCCAAGCTCGACATGCCGGAAGCTGTATTGCGCGAGTACCTGTCGCCCCCGAAATCGCCGGCGCACTGCATTTTTGCGCGCACTACCCGCACCATCTCGGCGGACCTAAAGACGAAGGTCGAGCCCTGTCAGTTCGGCGGCGATCCGGATTGCTCACGTTGCGGCTGTATCGCTTCGATGGGTTTGGCTTCCATTGGCAATTACAAGCTGGCTGGTCCGCTTACTGCTGGTCATCTGTTCTGGGCTTCGGCCAGTATCGGCGACGCCTGGCAGCGCGCCAAAAATCTGGTGGGTCGCGGTCCTGGATCTGCCGACGAGCCACCGGTGTCCCCGCCCGAAGAAGAGCAGCCTGATGAACTGGTGAAGATTGCCAGCTAAATGCGAAAGGCGCGGGTGAAGCCGACCTATATGCGAAGCAGGCTCGCGTCGGCGCGAGAAGCCCCGTTGTCTTGCGGGGTATCGCTCGCTAATGCGGCAGAGATGGCTTCAACTGCTCTTCAGTTCTTACGGAAGTTGCCTGCGGGTGTTTCACGACCGGGACATCCGTCAGGCTCTTACTGACTTTGTCGGCGACGATCGCATTGCCGTTCGCGTTGAGGTGGATGTCGCCGAAGGTCCAGTTCTGCAAATACCAGCAACCTGGCTGCCACTTGGGACACGCATCCTTCAGCGCGAAAAATTCCGGAAACACAGTGATGAAGCGCTTGCACTTACCCGTGCACCAGTCGCGCCAGATCTGCACTTGGCGTGAATCGACCTTGTCGTAGATCAGCTGCGCCGGCCAGGGATAAACCACCACGCTCACAGGAATATCGCGCTCGGAAAATTCCTGGTAGATAAGATCCATTTTGCGCTGCTCTTTGGCAATCCCTTCCTCAACTCCGAGCGGCGCAAATCCTAATTCAAAGGGCTTGTTCTCGACCACCTTGCGATAGGTCCAGCCTGATCGTTCGAGGTTGAAGACGTTGCCATTGAAGCCGTGATCGAGATGGTAGTACCCGAGTCCCACGAGACTGCGCTCAACCAGGTTCCAGAGATAATTGGTCAGGACCAGGTATTTGCTCACGAACAGGCGCAGGCTGGAATACCAGTTCGAATAGTGATACTGATGCCTGGCCAGCGCCACCGCGCCTGAGTCGTCGATGTCGTGCACCAGTCCAGCTTCGTCCTGCACGTCCGAGATGTCGATGAAGACGATGGCCTCATCGACGTCCAAACCCTTTCGCAAGGCGATGCGCGCGGTATTGAGGTAGTTGGAAGGCGAATATCCGCCGACGCCGCCATTCAGAATTTCGTACTGCGGAAATTTATCGGCGATCCTTCCCACGAAACTCGTCTTCCAGGGGCCCATCGATTCCGTGAACGAATCGCCCAACATCAGAATGCGAGGTCGCGGATCAGTCATGGGAACTTCGCGAACTTTCTCATCCCGCATTCCCAGACTGTTGGTGGTGAGCGAGTATCGTTCGCTACCCCAGGCACGAGTGCAGGAGCAGTTCGGTTGCAAGGCAAGAACGCGCAGGGGATCTCGACCAAGGCATCCGAAAAGCTCCGAAGGAGTAGGCACCGACGACTTGCGCGACAACGCGCTGTAGGCGCCATCCAGCAGAATAAAAATGCCCGCACAAAAGAGAAACGAGATCAGGAGGAGCAGCAGCTTCTTGCCTAAACTCAAGCTTTGCGTCGTGGAATCCGCAGCCGCTTCTTTGGAGTCTGCCTCAATCATCTACTGCGATTCCTTCCCGCTGGAAATGTGAACGTCGTCCCAATAAACGGTGCCGCCGCCTGGTCCGCGGGCCAGATGGATGCGAACCGCGCCCTCTTCTCCGACGGTAAACGAGCGCGACAGCCGCTGCCAGCCTGGATCGCAGTGGATCGCCAGGGATGATACCGCGGTATCGTCGGTGGGATTGAAGATGCTGATCTGGGCGGTGGTTGATGTGCTCGGTGAAGCCGAGACCCAGGCCGACATGGTGTAAGTCCGCCCGGGCTCCAGTCCGTTGATATCTTGATAAACGGTGCCCGAACCCCCGGTTTCGGCCAGGCTGCGATTGCCACTGTGGGCCTGCGCCTGGCTGGTGCTCGCTTGAACGACATTGGTGGACCAGGGGGCCATGTCGCCATCTTCAAATCCCGGATTCGCGACCGCATTCTCCACGCGTTCTTCCGGCGTCATCAGCACCGGGCTTAAGCCGAAATCGGATTTGGTTGAGCAGAGGATGAACCGATCGACATCGTGACACTTTCCCGGGCCAGTAGGACCTTGCGCGATTACGTTCGCCAACTCAGGCGTAACCACGTAAGCCGAGTCGGGCGACAAAGGCTGTTGCGAGAGCAGGGAAACTGCTGTCGAACAGTGATAGTCCTGAGCTACGCCGGTGTAACGCGCCGACTGGTAGCTGTTGATCCGCATCTTCTGCTGAATGGCGAGGAAGCCAAAGAAGCGATAGCCTTCCGGGCCGCCGGGCGAGGCGTTGTGCGCGCATTGCCACGCTGGCAACACAATTAGATTTTCGTGAACCGATCCCAGCTGCGACCACACAGCCGATTTCAGCGGCGAGGGATGATGCTCGCTGATGGTGGTGCGTACCCAGCCGCGAAGTGCGGCGGTGTCCGCGAACTGAAGGATAAGCATCGCCGCAATCAGCAGCGTCGCCCAGGTTCTGCGAATCAGAAAAAAAGGCGCGGCGAGGATTGCTGTCAGAATCGCGTAATAGGGAGCCCAGAACAGACGACCGGTCGCCCGCAGCGGCGCAAGGTACGGCGTCAACGTCCCTTTGGGATCAAGGTCGATCAGAGTGTGCGCGCCTAGAGTCACCTTTGTCGACAGAGAAAGAACCGCGAGCAAGAGGCAACATAATGACAAGGGCACAAACCAACGCTTGTCTGGTCGCCAGCTTTTTTGCTTACTCAGCACCACCGCCACGATTGCGACTGCTGCCACAATAAGGACACCGGCCCCCAGGTAGTTGTAGCCCTCGTATTGTCCAAACGAAGCGCTTCCCAGGCGCGGGAACAGAACGGAATGCCAGGTTCGCGGATCGATGGGCGCCAGCAGGTTCATCGACAAATCGCGATATCCACCGCTGCCGTAGCCTTTGCCGCCGCTAATGACAAGGCCCATGGCGTAGGACATCGCAAAGCCGACCGCACCCAGGATCGCCATGACGCCGGCGGATTTCACTAGCGTGAGTCGTCTCCGCCACAGCAGGCTGGCGACCGTTGCCGTCATGAGCAGCAGCACTTCGAAGGCTAGATAAGGATTGATGCCGACTACGATCGCGGTCAGCACCACGGCAGAAATCACGAAGCGGCGAGCCGTCGTGCTGGATTCGATCTGGGCTTTGGCGAAAATGTAGAGCGCCGCAATCAGCACCCACTGATTGCTGAGCGAGTAGTGGCCCCAGAAACGATAGTTCAGCGGCGGAGCCAGCAGGAAGAATGCGCTACACAGGGCGATCCCAAGAACATTGGATCCCAGGAGCAAACGAAAAAGCCGAAATGCAAAGAAGAACTGCAAGGTGCAGGCGAGAATCACCTCGAAACCGAAATACTGCGATGGTTCCGGCAGCAACGGTGACAACGGCTTCAGCACCACTGCCATCAAGGGATTGAGATCCAGGAGCGCGATGGATTCGCCTTGCGGATAGCCCAACCTGTCGGTGTGCGTGATGGGCCAGTGCATCTGCGGGTCCTGGCGGTAGAGTTCCCACCCGATGTAGTGATATGCGGGATCGAACGCGACCCAATTCACGTTCCGGGGATTCAGCGGGCCCGGCCCCATCACGAGTAGCGCGTATAAGAAACCGGCGACGATGGCGAATGCGAGGTCGAGCCAGAAAAGTTTGCGACTGGAAGGGAAGTGCGAGTGACCCAACAGCAACTCTGAACTACCAGTTTCCGGAATCGCGCCGGGCAGGGGTGAGGTCTGGGTCTTCATAGGTCAAGGGGTGGGGCCGACGAATGTGGACCTGTTGAAGGCACTTCCGGCGAATCGAGAGTAACACAAAGAAGACGCTGTTCGCGATTCGCCATTCGCCATTCGCTTTTGGCTATTAGCCTTTCGGGAAAATCTGATCCAGTCTGCGATTTCGATTCCGGGGCTCAAGCCCCTGCTCATTTATGGCAGCGTATGACGCGGCGCTTAAGCGCCGCACTACCCGGGATATCGAAGCGCCAATTTTCCCGGAATGCCTGAACGACGTTCTACCCGCAACGCAGCGAAGGCCATGCGGAAAGCGAAAAGCAAATAGCGAATTGCGAACCGCTGCCCCCTAGGGCTGATCTCCGAGTTGGCAATTGTTGCCGAAGGTGAAGGAGTGCAGCGTCAGCCCTGTGCCTTCCGGCTGTAGTGAGATGAGGTGTGCGGTGAAGTTCGGGCTGCGCACGACGTAGTACATGCGGTCTTCGGTCACATCGAGGTACGCTCCTTTGGAATCGAACTTCACATCTGCGCCCGCGCCTTCTTTGGGCATAGGGTTGCCATCCTGAAAGAGATTGACGCGAACCTGCTTTGTGCCCGACAGGCTGAGCACCGCATACATCGACCGTGCGTGGTAGCGAATCTCGGCAGCAGCGCCGTGACCTTCGGCGGTCATGCCGTCTTTTTCCACCTTCCAACGTCCGACCAGCATGACGCCGCCATCGGGCGGAGAATGTGGAGGCTGAAAGTCCGCTTCATCCCCGATCTTATGGCCGGCCATGTCGTCGACGGAGCTGCGTCCGTAGAGCTCTCCTACGTAAGTTTCCTGGGTAGTTGTCCCGCATTGCGTGCCGAACTCGTTTTCGTCAGGATCGAGCGGGATCTTCAGGACTTCGGGATGAGCGACGGCCAGCAGCTCGCGAATTTTCTCCTCCATCTGCCGGTTGTTGCCCTCGCCGAAAACCTTCATCACGATTTGCCCTTCAGGGTTGATAAGGAATCGGTCAGGCCATCCGTCTGCGGCGTAGGCTTTCCACGTCGTCCCGTCCTGATCGGCGACCACCGGCCATGGCAAGTGAAAGCGTTGGGCGGCTTCGCGAACGTTGTCGACTTTGAATCCGATATTGAATTCGCCGTAGTGAACGCCAATCACCTCAAATCCGTAGGGGTGATACTTCGTGTACCAGCGCTTGACGACGCCGAAATCACGAATGCAGTTTATGCAGGTGTACTCCCAGAAATCGATGAGCACCACTTTGCCGCGATAGTCAGCGATGTGATGAGGAACTGGCGATCCTTCGTCGAGCCACACGACACCTGATCCGAAGTCGGGGGCAGGATGTACCTTCAAGTCCACCTGGCTGAAGCCTGCGGTGGTGAGGCCAAGCCACAAAGAGAGTCCAGCCGAGAATCTCAGCAGCCAACGTTTTCTGGAGAAAAGTGACATTGCGACCCTCCTGACTTGAGTTCGGTTATTCGATGCGAACCGGCGCACGAGCCGGAACATCTAGATTTCGAGTTGTGAGTGCGATTCGGATTCCTGGGCTAAAGAGGCTGTGTCGCAACCGGGTGTCGCCGCTGCGCGGCTCTCCATTTGCCGCGACCACCCGCGGGCTTACGCCCGCGCCTAACACAAATGTCGCCGCTGCGCGGCTGACGGGGTCCTGGAAACGCAGCTCTTCCTCACCCTCAACCAGCATAAGACGACGCCGGTCATGTTTGGTTAGCCTGCGGCCGGCTCTGCTCGACGATAGCAGTACTGCGCCACTCGGTGAGTTATCCTTGAATCCATGCAGGTGCGGGTGCTGTATCTGGGAATGCTGAAGGAAATCGCGGGTTGCGAGCGGGAAGAGGTGCAGATTGACGAGGATGCCCCGCTCGCTGACCTGTTTGCGCGTCTGCAGCAGCGTATCCCGAAGCTGGGCGAGTTCCGCAATGCAATCGCTCTGGCGGTGAATTACGAATACGCTGACGGTGCGCGCCGCTTGCAGAACAATGATGAAGTGGCGCTGATTCCTCCGGTGAGTGGAGGCTCAGGATACGAAGCGTCCGCCGAGATTCAATTGCCCCTATCGTCCGAGCATGCCCGCATCGTTAGCGCGCCGATTGACAGTGCTCAAATCGCAGCAACCCTCAAGCAGCCGGAGGATGGAGCCGTCGCTACTTTTGACGGTATCGTGCGCAACAACTCGCGTGGCCGCCGGACTCTCTACCTGGATTACACCTCGTACGAGCCGATGGCTCTGCAACAGATGGAACAGCTGGCGCGTGACGCGCTGAGCCGTTTTGCTATCCGTGACGTTCGCGTGGTGCACCGTCTGGGACGGTTGGAGGTCGGCGAAACCAGCGTCTATATTGCGGTCACATCGGCGCATCGGGCTGCCGCCTTCGAGGCCTGCCGCTGGCTGATTGACAGCCTGAAGAAGACGGTTCCCATCTGGAAGAAGGAACACTTTGAGGACGGAGCGGTCTGGGCTGATGGCGAGGCCTTTCCACCGGAAATTCCCCGCGCTGGCCAGGGCGCGTCAAAGTAGTGGAATCGGGGTTCAAGTAGATACATGCTCCCACGCAAAAGGACATCGGGCCAATCGATCACGCCGGTTTGCGCTTTAATGTTGTTCGCTGGTCTCAGCTGTTTGACGTGGGCCACATCGTCGCTGGCGCAAAGCACGGTGCCACATCCGCCTGATCGTCCTGCGCAGCAATCGCAGAGCGGTGTGGCTCATCCTCCGGCCACGCAGAAGCAGCAGGCAGCCGATGCCGACGACCAGGCCGGCACAACCTTTCGGGTCAACGTAAAACTGGTCAACGTGTTTGCGACCGTGACGGATGCAGAGGGCCGACCGGTTTCTTCGCTCAAGCAAGACGACTTTCAGCTGTTCGAGGACGGAAAGCCGCAGAAGATCGCGGTGTTTCATCGTGAATCAGAGTTGCCGCTGTCGATCGTGGTGGCAATCGATACCAGCCTGAGCACGCGGGGTGATCAGAAACTGGAACTTGAGTCAGCACGCCGCTTCGCGCATACGATTTTGCGGCCCATTGATGGCCTCTCGCTTTTCCAGTTCAGCGAGATTGTCGACCAGATCACCCCCTTTACCGCGGATCTGCGGGTGATTGACCGTGCCATCAATCGCATTCATTCAGGAGCGGCAACTGCCTTGTATGACACGCTGTACCTGGGATCGGACGCGCTGCTGGATCGGCAAGGCCGCAAGGTGATGGTGGTGATCACAGATGGCGGCGATACGGTCAGCAAAACGAATTATCAGGAGGCGGTTCGCGAGGCTCAACAGGCGGAAGTCATCCTGTACAGCATCATCATCGTTCCCATCGAGAACAGCGCGGGACGAGACATTGGCGGGGAGCACGCCCTGATTCAGTTGTCGCGCGACACTGGCGGCAAGTATTTCTATGCTTCCGGCATGGACCAACTCGACGCCGCCTTCCGCCAAATCAGCGATGAACTTCGCACCCAGTATCTGCTCGCCTACTATCCGAGCAGCCGGCTTTCGGATTCAGACTTCCGCCGCATTCAAATCAAAATCAATCCTGACACGAAGGACTATTCTGATCCCGCCGAACTCACGGTTCGCCATCGCACCGGTTACTACTCCATGCCGGCCAAGTAAGTAGAACAAGCCTTGCTGCTTTCGAATTATTCACCATCATGTCGTACATTGGCGGCCGATCTGGGCTGCCTTTTTCGACACGAATAGATGTTTTTGATTTAGAAATTTCTAAATACAGTTACATAGTTTCGATAGCCATTAACTGTCCTTCACAAAAGCGGATTTAAGACACAACTAAATCTGTGAAATTCTGTAATTCACCCTGCGACTGGAATTGAATACGCCTGCAACTGCTTGTTGGGACGTTGGTTGGAGTTGCGAGGCAGCTCGGTCGTTTGGTGCCTACCGTGCACTGACTCTCTCAGAACTCACTCCTGTTTTTTGATGCTGGAAAGCAAAACATCGTAATTGGATATCGAGGGTTCCGGCAGCGAGAGCAGGTTTCTGAATCGTGGCATACGAAACAGTAATTGCAGTTTGAGGGGAGATATGACAGCAAAGAGATGGATCACCGGGTTGTTGGCCTTGCTGGTGGTCGCCGCCGTGATGGCGCCTTCGATGATGGCGCAGTCACTGGTTACGGGCGATCTTGCCGGCACGGTCACCGATCCGAGCGGCGCGGTCGTCTCGGGCGCTTCGGTCACTGCGAAGAACACAGGGACCGGCGCGTCACGTACGACCACAACCAACAGCAACGGTGCCTACCGTTTCTCACTCTTGCAGCCGGGCAACTACACGGTTAGCGTGACGGCGCAAGGGTTCAGCAAGGCTGAGTCGACCACCACGGTTAACGTAGGCCAGGCGACGGTCGCCGACGTGAAAGTAGCCGTAGGTTCCAGCTCGCAGACGGTGGAAGTTACCTCCGCTGCTCCGCTGGTGCAGGCTGACAACGCCGACCTTTCGACCAACTTCAACCAGAACATGATCGCTAACCAGCCCAACGGCGGTAACGATCTGACCTACGTTGCCCAGACCGCGCCAGGTGCGACCATGAACACCGGCATGGGCTATGGCAACTTCAGCAGCTACGGTCTCCCCGCCACCTCGAACCTGTTCACGGTGAACGGCGAGAACGACATGGATCCTTACCTGAACCTGAACAACTCCGGCGCCACCAACCTGACGCTGGGCAAGAATGACGTTCAGGAAGCGACCGTGGTCAGCAACGCTTACTCCGGTCAGTACGGCCAGCAGGCCGGCGCGCAGGTTTCCTACGTGACCAAGTCTGGTACCAACCAGTTCCACGGCAACGCCGAGTACTGGTGGACGGGCCGCGCCATGGATGCCAATGACTGGTTCAACAATCTGAACAGCACGCCGCGTCCATTCGCCAACAACAATGAGTGGGCCGATTCCCTTGGCGGACCGATCAAGAAGGACAAGCTGTTCTTCTTCGTCGACAACGAAGGCATCCGCTACATCGTGCCTTCCAGCCAGCCGGTCTTCGTCTGGAGTCCTAACTTCGTCACCGGCAGTTTGGCCACCATTGCCGCCACTCAGCCTGCTGAATTGGCGCTGTATCAGAAGTATTTCCAGTTGATGCAGTCAGCTCCGGGTTACGCTGCCGGCGCAACCGCATTCGGACCTGGTGACGGTGGTTGCGACGCTCCGGTGGTCGGCAACTGCGTCAGCCAGTATCAGGGAACTCCTGCTCTGCCCGGAACGGAATGGATTCTGAGCGGCCGTGTTGACTACAACATGTCTGACAAGGACCACCTCTTCTGGCGAGTACGTATGGATCACGGCACCCAGGCTACCTATGCTGATCCCATCAATCCTGCCTTCGACGCGGCCAGCTATCAGCCCTCGTATGACGGCCAGGGACAATGGACTCACGTATTCAGCCCGAACGTGACCAACAACTTCATCTACGCCGGCAGCTATTACCGCGCGATCTTTACCCAGACCGATCCCAACCTGTTCCCGTACGCGGTGATCGGCGCTACCTATAACCTCAGCCAGCTTGGTGGATTGGTCTATGACTTCCCCCAGGGCCGCAACGTCACCCAGTATCAGTTCGTGGATGACTTCTCGGTCACCAAGGGAGCGCATGCTCTGAAGTTTGGCGGCAACTTCCGCCGTTATGACGTTACCGACTACACCTTCAGCGTGCTCAACAATCCGGAAGTACTGTCGTTCGATCAGGACAGCTTCTTCACCGGCATCTCGGACCAGAACCGCCAGCGCTATCCCTCCCGCGCCACCGAACCGGTTGCGTTGTGGGGCCTGGGCGTTTACGCACAGGACGAATGGCGGGCCAGCAAGAGCCTGAAGCTCACCTTTGCGTTGCGCGCCGAGCACAACTCGAATCCGGTGTGCCAGCTGAATTGCGGTTCGCTGATGAACGGCAACTTCACCACCATGCTGAATAACGGCTTGATCACGCCTGACACGCCGTATAACCAGATCATCCAGGCCAACCGGCAACAGCTCTACCGCAGCACCGACGCCATCGATTGGGGTCCGCGCTTCGGCTTTGCCTGGTCACCGGGCGGCAGCGACAGAACAGTGGTTCGCGGCGGCTTCGGTATCTTCTATGACGCCTTCCCGGCGGTCGTAGCCGATAACTTCATGCTGAACCTGCCCAACGTTGTCACGGTATACAGCAATGGCGTGCCCTGGGCAGACACCACCACTCCGAACAGCCCCTACATCCAGGGCGCAGCTTCGGCGGCGGCCATCATGTCGGGCTTTGCCAACGGCGCTACCTACAACAGCCTTCTGGCGCAGCTGGGAAGCTCGTTCAAGACCCCGACGTATGTCAACCAGACCGGAACCTTCCACACTCCGTATTACGAGCAGTGGAGCTTCGGTATCCAGCAGGCGATTGGCGACAGAACCTCACTGGCATTGGGTTATGTCGGCAACCACGGCGTCCACATCCCGATCGACAACCCGGGCGTGAACGCTTATATCGGCGGCGGAGCCGACTACTTCCCCTTCCCGGCTACGGCACCAACCAATGTGTTCAGCACGGTTCAGCAGTACACCTCCAGCGCCGTGTCGAACTACAATGGTATGACCGCAACCTTCAGCCAGCGGTTGACCTATGGCTTTACGGTCCAGGCAAACTACACCTGGAGCCACGCCATGGACGAAGTGTCCAACGGTGGTATCAACAGCACGCCGTTTAACAACGGCACCGCCCCCTCGTTGGTGTACCAGCTCAACCCGGTATGCTTGCGCTGCAACAATTACGGCGACGCCGATTACGACGTTCGCAACTACTTCAGCGCCAGCTACGTTTGGCAGACACCCTGGAAGTTCGGCAACAAGTACGTCAACGGCGCCATTGGCGGCTGGACGATCTCGCAGAACTTCTTCGCCCGCTCCGGCCTGCCTTTGACCGTGCTTGACGGCAACATCGGCATCGGCAACTGGGCGCCTAACAGCGGTCTCAACATCGCTGACACGGTGCCTGGAGTCTCCGGTCAGGGAGGTTGCAGCAACGGATTCAGCCAGTGCTTGAATCCAGCTGCGTTCACCTCCGCTGTCGGGGCCTTCCCCAACCAGAAGCGTAACCAATATCGTGGCCCGGGCTTCTTCGACTCCGACTTCACCATCAACAAGAACTTCAAGTTGACGGAGCGGATGGCGTTCGGCATCGGCGCGAACTTCTACAACATCTTCAACCACCCGAACTTTGACCTTCCCGATAACAACAACGCGGATAGCACGTTCGGCAACATCCTGCAGACCACGGCCCCGCCGACCGGTCCTTACGGATCGTTCTTCCCCGGTCTGCCTTCGGGACGCATCATTCAGTTCCAGGGCAAGATCGTGTTCTAACCAGCTTCAAAACCTGCAACCCTTCGGCGGCCTTTCGGGGCCGCCTTTTTTTGGTCCGTCCCGTGGTGTTTCCTGCCAGAATGTTCGAATCGAGCGCCAAGCATCTACCAAAAACTGGAGTCTTGCCCCGACTTTTATCCTAAAAGTGGGATTGTCTCGCTTTCATGTCTTTTGTTTTAGAACATAACTTCCTACATATCAATAACTTGCTTCTACTTGCGCAAAACTGCGAAATGGCAGAGTCATTGCACTTCTCTGCTTGAACACCCGTGTACCCCACAAGGGTAGCGATTCGCAGTTTTGGACTGATTTAGGTCAACGGTTCCCAGAATGCCGACAGGTTCTGGAAGTTAACAGAGCAAAAAGAAGCAAGTCTTGAGGGGAGATATGACAGCAAAAAGACTGATCACAGGACTTCTGGCCCTCCTGGTGATCGCCGCCGTGATGGCGCCGTCGTTGATGGCGCAATCACTGGTTTCGGGCGATCTTACCGGTACGGTCACAGATCCAAGCGGCGCGGTTGTTTCCGGCGCAACGGTGACGTTGCAGAGTTATTCGAACGGCGCAACTCGCAACGCGACAACCGGTGCCAACGGAACCTACCGCGTTCTCACTGTTGCAGCCCGGCAGCTATATGGTGACCGTCACGGCTATCCGGCTTCAGCAAGGCGCAAACCCAGACCAGCGTCAACATCGGTCAGGCTACCGTTGCCGATCTTAAGATGGCGGTGGGCGCCAGCACGCAGACGGTCGAAGTCACCTCCGCCGCCCCGTTGGTTCAGGCTGACAACGCCGACCTGTCCACCAACTTCGGCTCCTCGATGATTCAGAATCAGCCGAACGGCGGCAACGATATTACCTACGTTGCCCAGACCGCGCCTGGCGTCGCTATGAACGTCGGCGGCGGATACGGAAACTTCACCAGCTATGGACTTCCCGCCACCTCGAACCTGTTCACGGTGAACGGCGAGAACGACATGGATCCTTACCTGAACCTGAACAACTCCGGCGCCACCAACTTGACGCTGGGCAAGAACGATCTTGCAGGAAGCCACCGTCATCAGCAACGCTTACTCTGGCCAGTACGGACAGCAGGCTGGCGCGCAGGTCAACTACGTGACCAAGTCGGGCACCAACCAGTATCACGGCAACGCCGAGTACTGGTGGACCGGCCGCGCCATGGATGCTAACGACTGGTTCAACAACCTGAACAGCACGCCGCGTCCTTTCGCCAACAACAACCAGTGGGCGGCTTCGTTCGGCGGACCGATCAAGAAGGACAAGCTGTTCTTCTTCGTCGACAACGAAGGCATTCGCTACATCGTGCCTTCGACCCAGCAGGTCTACTCGCCGACACCGCAATACGTAACCGCGACGTTGGCCAACATCGCCGCCAACGGATCCGCCTGCGCTGCCGGTTTACCAGCAGCTCTTCCACTTTTACCAGACGGCTCCCGGCTACAGCGGCGCGACCGCGTTTGGCCTGGCGACCATGGTTGCGGCCTGATTCCGGCAATGGCATCCCGGGCTTCTCCAATGGTGAGAATTGCTTTGGATCAGTACCAGGCCTCGCCTGCTCTGCCCGGAACCGAGTGGCTCCTGGCCGGACGTGTTGACTACAACCTGTCTGACAAAGATCACCTCTTCTGGCGGGTAAAGATGGATCACGGCACGCAGGCCACCGCCGCCGATCCCATCAACAACGCTTTCAGCGCTGCCAGCTATCAGCCTTCGTATGACGGTCAGGGACAGTGGAGCCACGTATTCAGCCCCAATGCCACCAACCAGTTCATCTATGCCGGCAGCTACTATCGCGCGATCTTCGACCAGATCAACCCCAGGTGTTCCCCTACTCGATGTTTCCGAACGGCGTCAATCTGACCATCGGTCGGCGGCTGTTCCTACGACTTCCCCCAGGGCCGTAACGTCACCCAGTATCAGTTCGTGGACGACTTCTCGTTGACCAAGGGTGCGCACGCTCTGAAGTTCGGCGGCAACTTCCGCCGTTACGACATCACCGACTACACCTTCGGCGTGTTGGCAATTCCGCGCGTCCTGATCGACAACCTTGGACCGGGCGGCCTGTATGACGGCGTTGGTCAGCAGTATCGCCAGGACTTTCCCTAGCGCGGAACCCAGCCGATCGCCCTGTGGGGCTTGGGTGTCTACGGACAGGACGAATGGCGCGTCAGCAAGAGCTTGAAACTGACGCTGGCTATCCGCTTCGAACACAACTCCAACCCGGTTTGCCAGACGAATTGCGGCGCCATCGGGTTCGGCACCTTCCACCAGATGGTGAACTGCCGGCTTGCTGAACGCTGACGGCACCACTCCTTACAACCAGATCGTGGATAACGGCCGTCACCAGGTCTACCGCGGCACGGACTCGATCAACACGCGCCCCGCTTCGGCTTTGCCTGGTCGCCGGGCGGACGCGATACCACAGTCGTTCGCGGCGGCTTCGGCATCTTCTACGATGCCCTGCCGGCGTTCGTCGTCGATCAGTACATCAAGAACCTGCCGCAGAGCGTTGACGAGCGCGTCAACG
Source organism: uncultured Acidobacteriaceae bacterium (assembly GCA_963796695.1). Lineage (GTDB taxonomy): Bacteria > Acidobacteriota > Terriglobia > Terriglobales > Acidobacteriaceae > Bog-257. Next base: position 364,756 of record CAWCMU010000010.1, read on the forward strand.
GTGCTCTGTGGGCTGACCCATCCACGGCTGCCGCAGCGGCAGATTGCGCTGCGGCCATCCAGACCGGATTCACCAGTGGCGTTTCTTGGGCGGGTGCCAACCCGGTCAACGTCGTCGACGGCGTACCTTGCCGCAAGCCTGCCTTCAACAACCCGGCCGGCACCTTCCACACTCCGTACTACGAGCAGTGGAGCTTGGGTATCCAGCAGGCCATCGGCGACAAGACCTCGTCTGTCCTTGGGCTACGTCGGCAACCACGGCGTTCACATTCCCATCCTGAATGAAGGCGTCAATGCCAATCGATCCGGGTTACTGCGACGCCGACAGGCGCTTGCTATCCGGAGCCTGCCGTCTCTGCTCCGACCGGCTCGTTCGGCGTCGTGCAGCAGTACGCCAGCTCCGGGCGTGTCCAACTACAACGGGTTGACCGCCAGCTTCAGCCGGCGCCTGACCTACGGCTTCACCGTCCAGGCCAACTACACCTGGAGCCACACCATGGACGAAATATCCAACGGCGGCACCACGCTGCTGTACAACGGCAACACCTCGATCCAGTACCAGATCAATCCCAACTGTCTGCGTTGCAACAACTACGGCAACTCCGACTACGATATTCGCAGCTACTTCAGCGCCAGCTACGTCTGGCAGACACCGTTCAAGTTCGGCAACAAGTGGGCGAACGGCGCGATCGGCGGATGGACATTGTCGCAGAACTTCTTCGCTCGCACCGGACTGCCGTACACGCATGCTCGATGGCTTCGATGCTCATTGGCGAACTATCGGGCCGACGTTAGCCCGGTAGCCTCGATCAACACGTACGTCAACAACAGTTGCAGCAACGGCCTCAGCCAGTGCGTACCGTTCCAGGATCCGACCGGACGGCACGCTGAATCCGGTCTACAACATGCCTCCGGAAATCACTGGCGTGCCGCTGACCGACCGTTGACGCAACCAACGTCGCAACACCTATCGTGGTCCTGGGTTCTTTGACTCCGACTTCACCATCAACAAGAACTTCAAGATCACGGAGCGGGTGGCGTTCGGTTTCGGCGCGAACTTCTACAACATCTTCAACCACCCGAACTTCGCCAGCCCGGATAACTTTATTGGCGATAGCACCTTCGGCCAGATCACGAGCACGACCGCTCCGCCAACCGGACCGTACGGATCGTTCTTTGCCGGCTCGCCTTCGGGACGCATCATCCAGTTCCAGGGCAAGCTGGTGTTCTAGATCGATCTCCAATGCTTCGTCTCGGCGGCTCCTCGGGGGCCGCCGTTTTTTATGCAGTCGTCACCCCTTATCGCTCGTCGTCGCATACAGCAATCGACCGTCGCTGCTTTTGTTACACTTCAAGATTCGGGAACTGTAGACTTCAGAAGTCGTTGTCGGTTGCGGCGCTCATAGGCCAATACGCGTCCACTGTTTTCCGAGGTGATGATGCCCAATCCCGCGCAACCAGCAATTCAATTGACCAACACCCCCGACTACCGTGAGAGCTATGCCAACAGTGTCCAGGTCCGCGTGAACGTTTGGGACTTTTTCCTGGTCTTTGGCACCTTGCAGCAGCAGGACGAGACCCGTGTGGAC